>NZ_CP123872.1:0-1200000 GCF_031598375.1 Temperatibacter marinus | reverse complement strand
CTTTTCAGCACCCGGCACCCAATGCTCCTGCCGGCTTCCAGGGATACCCGCCCTGGAACCCATAGCCCGCTTTCCTACCCAGAAAGCGGGCTTTAGCATTTCGATCCCTCAACACATTTGTCCTTGTAGTTCATGAACTGACCACGTATTTAGAAAAGAACACTCAATAATTTTATAGGACCCTTATGGAAAGCGCGCCTCTTTTAGAAAGCTTAGAGACAGAAGTCTGGATTATCATTGGCTCTATTTTTCTTCTTCTTCTTCTATCTGGATTATTCTCTGGTTCAGAAACAGCTCTGACGGCTACAAGTAAGGCCCGCATTCGGCAGATGGAAAAGGACGGGGAGCAAAGAGCCACTCGAGTCAAAAATTTACTGAATGACCGAGAAGGGTTCATTGGCGCTATTCTGCTAGGGAACAATCTGGTCAATATCTTAGCAACATCGTTGACCACGAGTCTCTTTCTGAATCTATTTGGCGTGAATGGCGTTGCCATCGCAACCATCGTCATGACGATTTTGGTATTGATTTTTGCAGAAGTCTTACCAAAAAGTTATGCCATCTCAAATGCCGAGCCTATGGCGCTGAGAGTCTCTGGCCTGATCCGAGCCATGGTGGTAATTTTCTCACCCCTGATTAAATTAATTCAGATGATTGTGCGCCTTACGTTAAAAATATTTGGCGTAAATGATGTGAATGTCACCCTGTCTTCACAGGAAGAATTAAGGGGGGCGATTGACCTTCACAGTGAAGAAGGAGATCTGCAAAAGTCTGATCGCCATATGCTCGGCTCAATTTTGGACTTTGATGAAATCAGTGTCGAAGACGTTATGATTCACCGCCGGCTAATGCAAATTCTTGACATTGATGCCCCACTTGATGATCTCATCAAAAAAATTGTGTTGAGCACCTATACAAGATTACCTCTCTATCGTGGCAGTCCAGATAATATTGTGGGTATTCTTCATGCTAAGGATGTTCTCAGAGCACTCAGGCGTGCCGGCACACAAATGCATCGCTTTAATGTGGAACGAATTATGACAAAGCCCTGGTTTGTTCCAGAGACGACAACACTTCGTGAACAATTAAATGCTTTCCTTGAAAAGAAGTCTCACTTTGCCCTTGTGGTTGATGAATACGGCGACCTTCAAGGCCTTATCACTCTTGAGGATATCTTGGAGGAAATTGTCGGAGATATTGCTGACGAACATGATTTCGTTGTCTCAGGAGTACAAGAGATTGAAGAAGGCTGGCTCTTAACAGAAGGAAATGTTCCTATCCGTGATTTGAATCGCCTGAAAGATTGGACGCTGCCTGATACAGAAGCAACTTCAATTGCAGGGCTTGTTATTTATGAGGCCGAATCCATTCCGATTGTGGGTCAAAAATTTACCTTTCACGGATTCACATTTGAAGTCACTGGCCGTCGTCGCAACCAAATCACACAAATCAAAATGAAAAAAATTCATTAATATTATCTTCGGTTGGACTTTTTTTATGGCAAGTATATTCTTAAATTACAAAAATATTACATATATAACAATGGTTTATACCAGATTGTAAAATTTTTGAAAATTGTAGCTTGAATGCAGTTCACTTTTATCGCTATGATTTTTACGGGGAATGGGAGTTTATGTAAACCTGTCGTTAAGATTTTCATGCTATTTCTTATGGCAAGCATAACTTCGAACACTAAAAACGGGTATATACCTTACTATATGATAGACTAGGTAAACGGGAAAAATGATGAAAGCTTTGAAAATATTATTTGCTGCAGCCTTTTTGATGATGCCACTTTCTACAAGTGTTGACGCTGCTGACATGAATAAATGGAAAAGATCGCTTGTTAAGCAAATTTCTAAGTATAAAAAATATCCACGGTCAGCAATGAACCGTGAAATCGAAGGACGGGCTGTGGTTAGAGTTATCTTTAATCCTGATGGCTCAGTTGCCAGCCACGAAGTCCTTCAATCAACAGGCGCGAAAGTGCTGGACCGGGAAATCCCAAAAGTTATCGGCAAGCTTAAAATGCCGGCCTTACCAACAGGGAAAGAACTCGCAATTAAAATTCCTTTCACTTGGGCCCTTGGTTAAGTTTAGTTGACTTAAAGATATTTTAAAAAGCGTTTCTCTTGAAGCGCTTTTTTTTATTGTTAGTAGAATTTTAAAATTTCCTCCATAAACTACTGAAAGATAATAATTTTATTTGAATTGTTAAACAGTTTAAACAAATGTTGCAGTGCGGAAAATATTCTTGTACATGCTAACACTCTATTAACGTTTGTAAGGTATTTTCCTGCGCACTAAAGATAGACTTTCGCTATCCTGCGGTATCACTTGAGTAATGGTGATTTAATTTTGTAAAGAGGTAACAATGATTAAAAACAGTATCATCGCACTATTAGCCCTATTTCTAATGACCACGGTCGATGTTCAAGCTTCTGAAGTAAAACAGTGGCAGACAAAACTCGTGAAACAAATATCCAAATATCAAAAATATCCACGGTCAGCAATGAACCGTGAAATTGAAGGACGCGCAATCGTTCGCATCGTCTTTAATGCTGATGGATCTGTTGCAAGCCATGAAGTTCTAGAATCGACTGGCGCAAAAGTTTTAGACCGGGAAATTCCTAAAGTTGTCAATAAACTGAAGATGCCGCAACTTCCAGACGGTAAAGAAACTTATTCTCTAAAAGTGCCTTTCACTTGGCTCCTTGGCTAAGTCAAGCCTATCAACATTATCGATCAAAAGCCCTGCGATTTTGCTGGGCTTTTTTCTTTAAAGTCGATCAAGTACATCCTGCCTAAAAGGCGTTAAAATTGTATTGGTGGCTTCCTGTGCCAGTCCTGGATAGTCAGAAGTATAATGAAGACCTCGTGATTCTTTTCGGGCTTGAGCAGAACGAATAATTAAATCCGCAACAGTGACAATATTACGCAACTCAAGCAAGTCTGCCGTGACGCGGAAATTCCCATAATATTCTGCAATTTCTTTGGAAAGCAGATCTACTCTATTTTTTGCCCGAGCCAATCGTTTATTTGTTCGCACGATTCCAACATAATCCCACATAAAACGCCTAACCTCATGCCAATTATGAGTCACCACGACCTCTTCATCAGAATTTGTAACCTGGCTCTCATCCCAATCTCTGGCAAGAGATTGCTGAGGTATGTCTTTTAACAAGTCCACGATATGCCGCGCGGCACTTTGACCATAGACTAAACATTCTAAAAGGCTGTTTGACGCCATTCTATTTGCACCGTGCAGGCCAGTACTCGAACATTCCCCGATCGCATAAAGTCTGCTCATATCTGTCCGCCCAACTGTATCCACAAGAATTCCGCCGCATGTGTAATGGGCTGCAGGGACTACGGGAATTGGGTCTTTTGTAATATCAATGCCTAGCTCAAGACAATGTCTGTAGATATTTGGAAAATGAGAAATGACAAAATCAGGGTCTCTGTGCGTTATGTCTAAAAAGAGATGCGGGGCGCCTAAGCGCTTCATTTCAGCATCAATTGCCCGTGCAACAATATCTCTAGGAGCCAATTCAGCGCGACTATCATAACGCTCCATAAAAGCATCACCATCCGGCAATCTAAGAATTGCCCCCTCGCCGCGCATAGCTTCAGTGATCAAATAGGTTTTTGCTTGGGGATTATACAAACATGTCGGATGGAACTGATTAAATTCCATATTCGAAATACGGCATCCTGCCCGCCATGCCATCGCTATTCCATCACCGGTCGCGGCATCAGGATTGGATGAATATTGATAAACGCGACTTGCCCCGCCCGTTGCAAGAACTGTTGCTTTAGCATGAAGCGTTTCTACTCGATCTAGTTTCCTATTAAAAACATAAGCACCGTGAACTTGATCCTGGTCGGGCTTTGCTTCTTTCAAATGACGGTTTATAATAAGATCAATTGCCATATAATCTGTAAAAACATCAATATTCTTTGCCGCCCTGACTTGGTCGTTCAGTGTATGTTGTACGGCCCGACCTGTTGCATCTGCAGCATGAATAATTCGGCGGTGACTATGCCCTCCCTCACGGGTTAGATGATAGCCATAACCATCCTCAGCCTGTTTATCAGCACGGTCAAAATCTACTCCGAGTGAAATGAGATTTTCAATGGCCTCAGGACCCCGTTCCACAACATATCTGACAGCTGATTCATTGCAAAGCCCTGCTCCCGCCACAAGTGTGTCATCAACATGCGACTCGAGACTGTCTGTCGATTCGAGAACCGCCGCTATACCGCCCTGTGCCCATTTAGTAGAGCCAGCGCCAATCTTTGCCTTTGAAAGAACAGCAACTCGGAATGAATCAGGAAGTTGAAGCGCTAAGGTTAAGCCCGCAGCGCCTGAACCAATGATAAGAACATCGTAATTACGCCGCATCACTCTTACTCCCAGCGGTGCTGGATGTCAGTTGCAAGAAAATATCCTCTAGATCGGATTCAGCTGTAGAAATGTCTGTAATGGTTAGTTTTGCATCACTACATGCATTTAATACTTCACCGACTGTATATTTCTCTTTGCTGATTTTAACGGCCAAGAGGTGATCGCTTTTTATTTCACTATGGAAGTCTTGCAGCGCCTTTGGCATTTCTGTCAGGCTTTCAGAGACAGTTATTAATATTTCTTTTTCTTCAATGCGCGAGAGCAACTGAGGTGTTGGCTCACAAGCCACAACCTCTCCGTGGTTGATGATGGCAATTTCATCACATAATTCTTCTGCTTCTTCAAGATAATGCGTGGTCAGAACAATGGTTGTGCCTTTTGCATGCAATTCACGCACATATTCCCAGAGCTGTTGTCGAAGTTCAATATCCACACCAGCAGTTGGCTCATCAAGTACAAGAATCGGCGGTTGATGCACCATGGCTTTCGCGATCAACAACCTGCGTTTCATCCCACCTGATAAGGTCCGACTATAGGCATTTGCTTTGTCTTCAAGGCGCACTGCTCTTAGCAACTCATCGGTAATACGATCTTCAGGTGCCACCCCATACATACCCGCTTGAACCTCCAGCATTTCTCTTGGGGTGAAAAAGGCATCAAAGACAAGCTCTTGGGGAACAATTCCGATTGATGCTTTGGCATTGCGCGGATTTTCAGCAATATCAAAGCCCCAAATGGACGCGCTACCCCCCGTTTTATTAACCAACCCTGCTAGGATATTAATGGTTGTGGATTTACCGGCCCCATTGGGCCCCAGGAGGCCAAACATTGAGCCACGTTTAATATTCAAATCGATCGACTTGAGCGCATGCTTATCTGGGGCATTTTTGCTGCCTTTATAAACTTTATCTAGGCCTTTAATCTCGATTGCATTTTGGGTCATAAGTAATCCACTTTTATATTAGTCTTTGGCTTGCCACGTACAGTAGCCTTTTGTATAAAGAATTTAAAGAAATACATACCCTACATAAGAAAAGAAAGGGATTAATCAATGACTATTGAAGCTCCTGAAGTGGTGAAGACTAAAGAACATCGTGTTGCATGTGATGGTGGCGAAGGCGCACTGGGTCATCCACGTGTCTATCTTACCTTAGATAAAGATGGAAAAATTGACTGTCCTTATTGTGATCGACAATATATTTTAGAAGGTGGCCCTGCGGATACCTAACGCGGTTTACTCTTCCCTCTGATCCATCAGGCTTGGCCCTTACCGCCAAGCCTTCCTTATATAGCTCTCAACGCATGACGGGAGAATTTTCATGACAGACGCGACACCGCATCTCTATCTTGTAGATGGATCTGGATTTATCTTCCGAGCCTATCACGCCATAAGACCGGGCAGTATGAACAGACCGGACGGAACTCCTGTGAATGCTGTATATGGCTTTTCAAGCATGCTGTTTAAACTGCTACAAGATTTAAGAGATGGAGAGCGTCCCTCTCACTTAGCCGTGATCTTTGATGCGGCAAAAAAAACTTTTAGAAATGATATCTATCCAGAATATAAAGCCCACCGCCCACCTGCACCCGAAGATTTAGTGCCACAGTTTTCTATCATTCGTGAAGCCGTTGAAGCCTTTGGGGTTAAATCTTTAGAAATGCCAGGCTACGAAGCTGATGATCTGATTGCAACTTATGCTGTGCAAGCCCGCAAAAAAGGCTGGGATGTGACAATCGTTTCAAGTGACAAAGATTTGATGCAGCTTGTTGATCAGGGGACGACCATGTTTGACAGCATGAAGAACAAACGGATCGGGATTGATGGAGTTCATGAAAAATTTGGTGTAGGCCCGGAAAAAGTGATTGATGTTCAGGCGCTTGCCGGTGACAGTGCTGATAATGTGCCTGGCGTACCTGGTATCGGCGTCAAAACAGCAGCCCAACTTATCAATGACTATGGGGATTTAGATACACTTCTAGATCGTGCTGCAGAAATTAAACAGAATAAGCGCAGAGAGAACCTTCTAGAATTTGCTGACCAAGCGCGCATCAGCCGCGATCTTGTGACTTTAAAGGTCGATTGCCCGATCACTGATGATCTCGAAACAATGGCTGTAAAAAACCCAGTGGCCGAAGACCTGCTCTCATTCATTGACACCCAATCTTTTAGAAGTTTACGCACAAAAGTGATTAATCATTACGGCGCTGATCTTGAAGACACGGCACATCAAGCCGCAGACAATGAAATTGAAAAAATCGAGACTGACTATAGCTGCATCACCACTCTTGATGACCTCTCGTTGTGGATTGAAGCTGCTTATTCAGCGGGCGTTATAGCTGTTGATACAGAGACTACAGGCTTAGATGCTACTGCGGTCGATTTAGTTGGGATTAGTCTATCCATAGACGCAGGCAAGGCTTGCTATATTCCTCTTGCCCATAAGGGGGATAGTGATGATATGTTTGCAGTGCCTCCAACACAAATTGATAAAGCCAAAGCCCTCGCGGCCTTGAAACCTCTCTTTGAAGATGAGAGCGTTTTAAAAATTGGCCAAAACATGAAATACGATATGACGATTCTCGCCCGAGAAGGTATCGCTGTCTCTCCGATCGATGATACGATGCTTATGTCTTACGCCCTCGATGCCGGTCGTCATGGTCACGGGATGGATGAACTATCAGGCATAAATTTAGACATAACTCCCGTTGCCTTTAAAGAGATAGCGGGCACAGGTAAAAATCAAAAAACATTCGACCTTATCCCACTGAAAGAAGCCACCCATTATGCTGCTGAAGATGCAGATCTAACAGGACGTCTTGCTCGCATTCTGAAGCCTCGACTTGCTGCTGAAAAGGTCAGAACCGTTTATGAAACGCTTGAGCGCCCACTTGTGAAAGTCCTCTCGGATATGGAACAGGCTGGAATAAAGGTAGACGGCGCGGAACTAAGACGCCTCAGTAATGAATTTGCTGAGGGTATACAGCGCTTAGAAATTGATATTCATGATCTGGCAGGGCGCCCCTTTAATATTGCCTCTCCCAAACAACTTGGCGAAATCCTATTTGAGGATATGGGCTTAAAAGGGGGTAAGAAATCTAAGACAGGGGCCTTCTCTACCAATGTTGATGTTTTAGAAAAACTTGCTGGTGAAGGCGTAGATATTGCACAAAAGGTTATCGAATACCGTCAATTTGCAAAACTGAAAAGCACCTATACTGACGCGCTGGTGGGACAAATAAATCCTGCAACAGGTCGTGTTCACACAAGTTATTCACTGGCCAGCACCACCACAGGCCGCCTATCCAGTAATGATCCAAACTTACAGAATATTCCAATCAGAACCAGTGAAGGCCGCAAAATTCGAAGAGCTTTTATCCCCGAAGAAGGCCATAAGCTCGTCGCCGCAGATTACAGCCAAATCGAGCTACGCATCTTGGCCCATATGGCGGATATTCAAGCTCTTAAAGACGCCTTTCATGAAGGAATTGATATTCATGCCATGACCGCCTCACAAGTGTTCGGCGTCCCTGTAGAGGGCATGGACCCTATGGTGCGGCGGAATGCCAAAGCAATTAACTTTGGTATTATTTACGGCATTTCGGCCTTTGGACTTGCCCGTCAATTAGGGATCAGTCGTAAAGAAGCTCAAGGTTTTATTGACGCTTATTTTGCACGCTTCCCCGGCATTCGGGCCTATATGGATGAAACCATAGAATTCGCAAAAGAGAAAGGGCACGTTGAAACCCTATTTGGACGGAAAGTCCACATCGGCGCTATCCAAGAAAAGAATCCTATGCGGCGTCAATTTGGTGAGCGCGCAGCGATTAATGCCCCTATCCAAGGGACTGCCGCTGATGTGATCCGGCGGGCAATGATTCAAATGCCTCCTGCCCTTGAGAGAGCAGGCCTCCTCCCCGATGTAAAAATGCTACTGCAAGTACATGATGAACTGGTCTTTGAAATTCCTGAAGCCCGGGTCACGGAAGCCTCTGCAGTAATTAAATCTACAATGGAAGCTGCATGTGAACCGATTTTAGAAATGGCCGTTCCTCTAGTTGTTGATGTAGGGGTCGGCGATGACTGGGAAGAGGCACATTAAAGGGAGTGCCCTTCTAATTTAGATTTAATTTCGGGAATATGGCGGGTCATAAAATCTTTAAAGGCTCGAAGACGCTTGCTAGACCGCAAGTCCTTATGGGACAGCATCCACAATTCAGAAATATTTTTAGGCGTTGAAAGTTTTTTCAAACGGGAATCAGGCTTCACAAAGCAGCAGGGGAAAAACCCTAAGCCTTCTCCTCTCTCAGCAATTTCGCATTGAATGCTTGGATTATTAAAATGTCCCATGATAGGCAAATGGGGGAAAGGGGACGAAGCGATCCATGATGGATGCTCTTCAGGTTCTCCCCATCCAATCCACCGTGCGGATGACTCTTTGCTCGTAGGCCTATGGCTCATCATATAGCTTTCCATAGCATAGACCGCTTCATTAAAATCGCCTATTTTTCGGCCAATTAAATGCTCTGGCGGAGAGTGCGTAATGCGAAAGGCAACATCAGCTTCCCGCTTGGATAGATCAAATAATTCATAAGACGTGCTAATTTTTACCTGAATCGCGGGATATTCTCTCATGAAGGCCAAAAAGTAGTCCAACAGTAAGGGAGTCACCAACACTTCAGGACATGTCACTGTCACAACGCCAGATAAGATATCATCCCGACCCGCAACCATACGACAATAGCTATGCACACGGGTTTCCATATCCCGTGCTATAGGGATTAATTCTTCACCGGCGGCTGTAAGACGATACCCAATTGATAATCGATCAAAAAGCTTCACCCCACTGGCTGCCTCTAGAGCATCTATATGACGCGATACTTTACTGTGGCTCACTTTTAGCTTCTTTGCAGCCTCACGAATAGAGGACGCATCAGAGACCGCCAAAAATATTTTTAAATCATTCCAATTCATATCCGTAACCTAAGATATTTCATAACGCTTGTATGGTTCATTTATGCACCAGACTATATCATTAATGCCTATTTATTGCACCATATAACTAGTTTAAGGACAGGGAGGTTCAAGAATAAGAAAGGCTTAGCAAATGACTTTACCAATAATGACAGCCTATGCAGCTGCTGCACTGGGACTCATCCAAATCATCTTAACTGTAACAACAGGCATTGCACGTCGCAAAGCAAGCATTTCTATCGGCGACGGTGGTAATCAAGAATTACTTTATAAGATAAGACGGCATGGAAATTTTATCGAGACGACCCCAATTTTCCTGATCCTTCTTGGATTACTGGAAGGGACGGGAGGCCCCACTTTAGTCGTGACTTTTTTCGCACTTCTCTTTCCTCTAGCCCGCATATCGCACGCTCTAGGCATGGCGGAAAATGGGTCACTTAAGCCAAGAATTTTTGGAATGCTTTCGACTATTATAAGTTTTTTAGTCCTATCAATATCATTAGTTTGGCACTTACAATCCCTATAACTGATGCTTGGACAAGTCTTGAAAACAATAAGTCCCAGACATCATGCCTGGGACTTACACTGAGCTTACTCAGGGGCTTGCCCTAAGACTTCTATTTGCACCTTTAGAATCGATAACTAAAGCCTGTCGAAACCATATTGATTTCATTAACGCCTGTTTTTTGGTATAATTTTGTTCGATTAAGTTTTGTATGAAACAGGATCCGCTCTGAAAAGGCATATTCCACACCAAGGCCTAATAACAAACCACTTTTACTAAATGAGGACCTCACATCAGTATTCAATGCACGCTCTCCCACATCTCTAGAAAAATCACGCATCTTTAGACGCGCTGAGGCCAATCCAATTTCTGAATATAAAAGCCATTCATACTCCGCACCTAATGTATACCCAACCGATACAGACAAATCTGTTTTTGAGTGAACATTCTGTGTTGTATAATATGTCACATCCTCTTCAGTATATTTAGTCCGCGATTCTGCACCTGATTTATCACCCAGATACATATGATTTAAGGTAAAGCCTAGCATCAATCCAATGTCATGCTGAAATCGCCATTTTCCATGAAACCCCCAATTAAATGTCTCATTATTACTACGGCCTATAAGGGCTGTAGACTGGGCATTTTCAGTCTTGTAATGAGTATAGCCAAAATCTAAGCCCGCTGCGATACCATCGAATTTCTTTTCGACAGTTCTATCAAAAAAATCCATTGACTGTGCAGATGCCATTGAAGATACGACTAAAATGAGCAGACTGCTCACAAATACAGTTAAATAATTCATCCTTTTACTCCAAACTAATTTAGGATAAAGAGAATTATACAACCATAACCGACCAAAAGAAAGCTTTTATATATAGAAAAGGCCTTTTGCATTCAGTGCAAGAGCCTTTCCCGATTCAACCAAAAACAGTGTGAGCCAACGCTCTACTGTACCTCAAAAATATGAGTTGTTTTTGCATCCAAGAGCAAAACACCCTGACTTAAGTCCTGCTTCTCCTGAGAGATTACATCTACAACACCTATGCGGCCGGACAACATCTCTGCATAGCGCGCAAGAGGTAATCTTGTTTCAGCATCATTTTTATTGAGAACCACCATGACTTTTTCACCAGATTTCATA
Source organism: Temperatibacter marinus (assembly GCF_031598375.1). Classification (NCBI taxonomy): domain Bacteria; kingdom Pseudomonadati; phylum Pseudomonadota; class Alphaproteobacteria; order Kordiimonadales; family Temperatibacteraceae; genus Temperatibacter; species Temperatibacter marinus. The sequence goes on along the minus strand of NZ_CP123872.1, from coordinate 1,188,971 downwards.
TATCTGAAGAAAACATAGACACCGTTTTCGGGCACAAAATGCATCAAATCACCAGTATGAATCACTTTCGCATTTTTCCGCCACTGCAATAGCTTTTTCAAATAAACCTGAGTTTTTTTCTGCTCAGCTGTCAAGCCCTTACCTGTAAAAGCATTCACAGCATCACCGGCCCATCCGCCAGGGAAATCTGTGCGAATCAAACCGTGATCTCCCGGTTTAGCACTGTTTTCCATTAATATTTCAGTACCGTAATAAAATTGCGGCACACCGCGCATGGTTGCAAAATAGGCCAGCGACATGCGGGTAAAGTCAGCATCCTCCCCCATTTGAGTATGAATGCGATCCATGTCGTGATTGTCTGGAAAAACAACCAATTCTTCTGGTTCTGGATATTGGAAATCTAGAACCAATTTATCATATAATTTCATCAAACCCTGACCCCAATGTTTATCATCGGTTTTAAGGGCGTCTCGGAAAGCTTCTTGAATTGGAAAGTCCATTAAAGACCTTAAGCAGCTTGTATAACCATCGTGATTCTTCTTACCCCGCTGCCAATAACTTACAATAGCAGGGTCATTAAACCATTCTTCCCCAACCACATTAAAAGATGGATATTCCTCGGCCAGTCGGCACGTCCACTCTGTCATGAAATGTTTATCCGGATATGGATAGGTATCCATACGAATGCCTGACAAGTCAGCATACTCAACCCACCAGATGGTGTTTTGAATAAGATAATCACTCATTAATTCGTTCCGCTGATTCAAATCAGGCATGGAAGCCACAAACCAGCCATCTGTGAACATTTTTCGATCATAGTCCGAAGCATAGGCATCAATATTTGCTTGTCTCCGATGGGACGTATTCACATAAGACCCTCCAAAATTTACCCAGTCTTTTGTTGGCTTATCTTCAACAAACCAATGCTTATGCCCACTATGATTTAAAATCATATCCATGATGGTCTTAATGCCCTGCTTCTTAGCCTTCTTCACGAATCGACGATAGTGCTCATTGGTGCCAAACCGTCGATCAACTTTATAAAAATCAGTCGCCGCATACCCATGATAAGAAGCATCTGGTTGATCGTTTTCAAGCACCGGGTTTAGCCAGATTGCAGTAAAGCCCATGTCTTTAATATAGTCTAAGCTATCCTCTAGGCCCTGAATATCACCGCCGTGACGTTTATAGCCCGCTGTTCGATCTAAGCTTTGTTCTCGCATGCCCTCAATCTGATCATTTGTCGGGTCCCCATTCACAAAACGGTCCGGAGTCACCAAATACATTACATCTGAGGTATTAAACCCTTCACGGTCAGCAGAACCCGCATCGCGCTCCTTCAATTCATATGCAAAAGAATGCTGTGCCACGCCTTTTTCATCAAGAAGATCAACTTTCATTGTGCCCGCTTTCGCTTGAGAGCCGATTGAAAGATAGGCGAAAATATAATTGGGATTTTCTGTCCTAACGACTTTAGTAAGAGAAACCCCTTCGTATGAAAACGTAGGATACAAGTGACCAATCTTCTCCCCATAAATAAGAAGTTGAAGGTCCTGATGTTTCATCCCTACCCACCAATTTAAGGGCTCTACTCTTTTCAAAGAGCTTTGAGCCTGTGCAGAGGATACAACAATAAAGACTGATAGTACGAATAGCGCGATTTTTTTAATCACAATTCTTCTCCCTAGAATCGCCAGAACACAGGCATGACTATGCGTGAAATAACTATACAAATCAAGGCAAATATATTTTGTATATTATAACAACATCAATAAAACTGCCATTTTTATTATGCAATAAAATGTCACACTATAGTTTTATTAGAAAAAAAAGCCCCTGACTTTCGTCAGAGGCTATCCTAGTAGTCGCTTAAAATTATAGTAATCCTATCCTCTTCTAAGCATCCAAATTTGTCACCGAGAGCGCATTGTCTTGAATGAAAGCCCGACGGTCTTCAACAATATCTCCCATCAATTTTGTGAAGATTTCGTCAGCAGTATCCACATGGTCAACCTTTACCTGCAACAATGTTCTAGCTTCAGGATCTAATGTTGTCTCCCATAATTGGTCCGGATTCATTTCGCCCAATCCTTTATAGCGTTGCATTGAGAGACCCTTTTTCCCTTGAGCTAAAAGAGCAGCAAGAAGTTCAGTCGGTCGAGAGACAATAACTTCAACTTCTTTTCGCTCCATCGTAACAGGTTCAGCAAACAGTTCTCTAACCGTTTTCATATGATGATCCAAACCCCTAGCTTCCTGACTGTCACAGAAATCTGCATTAAAGGTATAACTGTCTGAAATCCCTCGAATATGATAGGTAAATTTATAGCCGCCACTGTCAGCGCCTTGTCCTTCCCATTTACCAACATCATCTAAATTGTTCAAACGAGCACAAACTTCTTGAGCCACTTTTGATCGGTCTTCCAACTTACCCTGAAGGTCAGTATTAAATCCACCGAGCAGGCCGATTAACTCTGCCAATTCAAGGTTGGTACCTTGTGGGAAAGCGCGTAAATATGAATTTATGGTTTGAGCTTCACTCGCTAGATGGCGAATTTCTTCACCCGCATGTTGAGCCCCTGTTGCATCAGTAATCACAACATCTTGAACCCCATTATTTAGAAGATAGTCATCCATCGCCGCTTCATCCTTCAAATAGACCTCGGACTTGCCTCGACCGACTTTATAGAGAGGCGGCTGCGCAATATAAAGGTAACCGTTCTCAACAATTTCTGGCATCTGGCGATAGAAGAAAGTCAGCAGCAAGGTTCGAATGTGTGCTCCATCCACATCCGCATCAGTCATGATGACAATTTTATGATAGCGTAATTTCTCAAGATTAAAGTCTTCTCGACCAATCCCTGTACCAAGAGCAGTGATCAGCGTCCCAATTTCTTGCGATCCAAGCATCCGATCAAAGCGGGCTCGCTCTACATTCAAAATCTTTCCTTTGAGCGGTAAAATGGCTTGGTTTTTGCGATTTCGACCCTGCTTTGCAGAACCACCAGCAGAATCACCCTCCACGATAAAGAGTTCAGAGAGGGATGCGTCCTTTTCTTGACAGTCTGCTAATTTGCCTGGCAGCGAGGCCACATCAAGAACACCCTTTCTTCGGGTTAATTCGCGTGCTTTGCGCGCTGCTTCACGGGCTGTGGCTGCATCAATAATTTTCTGCACCACAATACGAGCTTCATTGGGATGTTCCGCAAACCATTCTGCCAATTTTTCATTCATCATGCCTTCAACAGCAGGGCGCACCTCGGAAGAAACCAGTTTGTCTTTAGTCTGAGAAGAGAATTTCGGATCAGGGACTTTTACAGACACAACTGCCGTTAAGCCTTCACGGGCATCATCCCCGGAAACAGACACTTTGGCTTTTTTTGCTATCCCACTATCATTCAGATAGCTGTTAATGGTGCGTGTCAACGCTGCTCGAAATGCTGCCAAATGCGTGCCGCCATCGCGCTGGGGAATATTATTCGTAAAACAAAGAACATTCTCATGGTAGCTGTCATTCCACTGCATGGAAACTTCTGTAACGATTCCATCTTTTTCACCAGCAACTGTTACCGGCTCGCCGATAATGGAATCTTTACTTCGATCTAGATAGTTAACAAAAGCCGTAATGCCGCCCTCATAAAAGAGCTCAACATCCTCAACATCTGCGTGACGCTTATCTTTCAGTAGAATACGCACCCCTGAGTTCAAAAAGGCTAACTCACGGAAACGATGGACAAGCTTATCAAAGCTGAATGTAATGTTTTTAAAAGTTTCAATCGCAGGCATAAAGGTAACTTCTGTACCTTTTTGACCTGGCTTGGCATCCCCGACCACAGCTAAATCATCAATTGGCTCGCCGTGTTCAAAGCGCATATGATGCTCTTTACCGTCGCGCCAAATTCTCAACTCAAGCCAATCAGAAAGAGCATTAACCACCGATACACCAACCCCATGCAAGCCGCCTGAAACTTTATAACTATTGTTATCAAATTTACCACCAGCATGCAGCTGAGTCATAATCACCTGAGCAGCCGAAACACCTTCTTCTTCGTGAATATCTGTAGGGATACCGCGTCCATTATCAAGGATTGAGCAAGACCCATCAGAATTGAGAGACATGGTCACAATATCACAGTGCCCTGCTAGCGCTTCATCAATGGCATTATCAGACACCTCAAAGACCATATGATGCAAACCTGAACCATCCTCAGTATCCCCAATATACATACCGGGACGCTTACGGACAGCGTCTAAGCCCTTCAAGACTTTAATGCTATCTGCGCCGTACTCTTCTGCACCATTTTCTAGGTTTTGCATATCTTCACTCATGATCCTGCGGATCCTTTCTTTTCTGTATCGTTCTTATTATTTTCTTTATCAGCCTCTGCAACTGCTCTAATCTTGCCCGGCGTTACAGTGAAAAATGCTGCGCGCCCTTTAAGGGCCTCAAACATACTAGCGTCAGTTCCTGTAAGCCAACATTGACCATTCAATTCCACAAGCGCGTCAAAAAGAGATGCACGCCTATATTCGTCAAGATGCGCCGCAACCTCATCTAATAAAAGAATCGGAGCCTTGCCTGTCAGAGCTTTAGTTAATCGAGCATTGGCCAATATTAAATTTATCAATAACGCCTTCTGTTCACCTGTTGAACAGAGAGTAGCCGGCATTGATTTCGGTGCGTGCGTCACTATCAAATCCGTCTTGTGTGGACCGAAACTGGTGCGTCCTTTTCCAGCATCAACGCCTCTGGACGCCTCCAGTTTACAACGATAGGTCTCTTCCACATCTGTCGCCGTAATACCTTCATTCAATAGACCTTCAAGGTCGCCGTCCAATGCTAAGAGCGCTTTAGGAAAAGCGCTATCTTGCGTTGAGGTTGCCTCAATTAACCCAGCAAGCTGACCCGTAAAATCCAAGCGCGCCACGGCAATCACTGTGGCATGCTCTGCCATCTGTCGCTCTATGACTGACACCCACGAGTGGTCTGCGTGCACACCGTGATCCTGCAGAATTTTATTTCTCTCTCGCATAAGGCGTTCATAGGCGCTCACCTGACGACCATGATCAGGATATAACCCCAAAACCATACGATCCAAGAAAGAACGCCGACTGCTCGGCGCCTCTGCAAAAAGACGGTCCATTTGGGGTGTGAGCCAACTGACAGCAAACCGTCCAGCTAGGGCTGTCGTACTTTCGCTCTCACCCTCTATTCGAACAACTCTCTTATGCGCCATCCCTTCGCTACGAAAAGCTTCGGGATCTAGACCTGTGCCAATCTGCTCTTTTTCAGTTCCCAGAAGGAAATCTGCAGATACCGCCCACGGCAGACCACTGTTTACCCGGCAAACATCGCCCAGTGCAGCATGACGCATTCCGCGACCAGGCGAAAAATAACTCACCGCCTCTAAAATATTCGTTTTGCCAGCGCCGTTTTCGCCCGTCAAGACAACCATCAACCATTCGTCTTGCACAACCATTTCAGCCTGCGCATAAGATCGATAGTTTGAAAGAACCAATCGGGTAACTTTGGACGGCAACACCCCTTCCTCCACATCGCTCGACGAGAGAATAGCTCTTTTAACTTTTGAGTTTTTTGTCATTCCGTCAAACACGCAAGGCCCCAAATAATGAATTCTGGCAAAAGATACCTTTTTACCAGAACCCAATTCATCTTAAACACGCATTGGCATCAATACGTAAAGAGCACCTTCATCAAGGATATCGCGCAAGACTGTCGGTGCAGCAGGATCAGCTAAATATACCTGCGCCGTATCTGACTCGATTTGCTGCAAAATATCCAAGAGATATCGACTGTTAAAACCAACATCAAAACTATCTGCCTGATAACTTGCCGCCAACTCTTCAGTGGCCGTACCACTATCTGGACTATTAACTGTCAACGTCAGCATATCAACGCCTAACGACATTTTCACGCTACGGGTCTTATCACTAGAAATTGTCGATACACGGTCCACAGCTTCTGCGAAAGTCTTGGCGTCAATTTCCAATATCTTATCATTCCCCTCAGGAATAACCCGTGTATAATCAGGGAATGTGCCGTCGATTAATTTTGAGGTAACCGTCGTGCCCCCGTAGCTGAATCTAATTTTTGTATCAGACAAAGCCACATGGATAGCCGTCTCACATTCATCGATGAGCTTGCGAATTTCAGCAACAGTTTTACGAGGCACAATAATACCTGGCATCCCCATAGCCCCTTCTGGCAAATCTTGCTCAACCTGGGCGAGGCGGTGACCATCCGTAGCGACCGCCCGCAAGCGCGGCCCTTCTTCAGCGTCGGCCACATGAAGGTAAATGCCATTCAGGTAATAACGCGTCTCTTCTGTAGAGATCGCGAAACGGGCTTTATCAACAAGTCGCTTCAACTCTTCTGCAGCGATTTCAAAACGATGGGGCAAATCGCCTTCACTCATCACGGGAAAATCTTCTTTAGGCAGACACGCCAGTGTAAAGCGAGAACGTCCACTTTGAACAATCAAGCGCTCTCCCTCTTCAAGAGTAAGCTGAACTTCAGAACCATCTGGCAACTTCCGAACAATGTCAAAAAGCATATGCGCCGGCACTGTGGTAGAGCCCGCAACCTCAACCATTACCCCTACATTTTCAACAATTGCAATATCCAAGTCTGTGGCAGTCATCGCTAGATTACTGCCGTCAGCTTCAAGCATCACATTGGAAAGAATTGGAATTGTATTGCGGCGCTCAACGACGCTTTGAACATGACCCAACGTTTTTAAAAGAGTATTGCGTTCTATGGTAACTTTCATGGATTATATCTTCTTTATTGAAAGGTTCTCCCACGGACCAAAAAAACCCTTGAAATTCTCAAAATGAGCCAGCATTCCCGCTGTTTTACTCAAGGCTGAGCCGATAAAAATCACACCCATTTTTTTTGATCCAAACTCATTCTTAACAATAGCGATTTTCTAGCCAATTCCAACAAAAAAGAGTATGAATTCCCTATTTTTTTACTGAATTAAGTGGCGAGTCGCCCCACGATTCGATTCTAATTGATTCTGTGGCAATTTTTCACAGAAAAATCCATCGATTCACCGACCTACTACAGAGACTATTTTTGCCTATCATGAGGGCTTTCTACAGCCTAACAGGCGGGCTTTTATAATCGACAGGCTATCATGTACGAGACCCGCTCAGCATTCTCCATTTCGCCTTTGCGGTATATGGCAAGGAGAGTGTGTGACTGGGACGTTTCCATCAGAGCATTAAGAAAGTCAGAGTTGCCGAACGCCTGATTGAAATTTCTTTATTTTATGATTTTCCCGTCTTCTTTCAGGATATTATTCTGGATCTATGCAAAAATTGGTTCAGAAACCAAACGAAGCTACCTGAAATACTCAAGTTGATCGTCAATGCGCTTTTTCCGTGCCGCAAATTCTTGCAAGGCCTGTCGAAGCGCTTGATCCCTTATCCAATTTAAACGTCCTGATGAGTCTCGGAGCGTTTATTTGCTTCTTTGACATTCTCTGAAAAATCTTCATACAGCAAAGTTAGGTAAACTTCTTCCATATCTTACTGCTGACGCGTCTGGTTCCAATCTGTGACCTGCAACCCCAAAAAGATACCAATGACCGCTACAAGGACATCTAATCCCACGGCAAACCAATTTTGCTCCCTAAAATGATGTGTAAATGTGCGAAGTAACATAAAAAGGACCTTCCCAAGAGCAAGAGGGGGATCATATCCAATCTATTATTTATTGTAAATTTAGAGAGTCAGGGACTGTAAAGACATAGAACGCAATCAAGCCAAGCCCCTACAACCATCAATGAGCGCAGTCAGTCTAGCCTTCAAGCTGACGCATCAAGCGCCCTATATCATCTTCGATCTGGCTATCTTGCTCTTTCAATTCTTCAACTTTTCTCACGGCGTGCATGACAGTGGTATGATCACGACCGCCGAACTTACGGCCAATTTCAGGTAAGCTTCTATTAGTCAATTGCTTACAAAGATACATAGCAAATTGACGAGGCCGTGCAATATTCCGAGCACGTCGATCAGATAAAAGCTCTGACAATCGAATAGAGAAATAATCCGCTACAGTACGCTGGATTTCATCAATCGTTACTTTACGGTCATTTGCACGTATGAGATCCTGAAGCACATTCCGTGTCATTTCCATTGTAATTGGACGACCAACAAGCTCAGCAAAAGCCATGACCCGCGTCAGAGCACCCTCTAAGTGGCGCACATTAGAGGTAATCCTCTTGGCTAAAAATTCCAACACATCTTGAGGCACAATCACTTTATCATTCGCTTCTGCCTTGGACTGTAAGATACCCAGTCTCAATTCGTAATCTGTGGGATGGATGTCTGCTACAAGACCCCACCCAAGACGAGAGACAATACGCTCTTCAATGCCCTCTAATTCTGTAGGCGAACGATCTGCTGTAATAATCAACTGACACCGATTATCCACCAATGCGTTGAAGGTATGAAAGAATTCTTCTTGGGTGCTGTCCTTGTTCGCAATGAACTGCACATCATCAACCATCAGAATATCAACATTTCTAAATTTCTGCTTGAATGCGTGGGTATCTTTAAAACGAAGGGCAGCGATGAATTCCAGCATAAATTTTTCAGCCGACACATATACGACCTTCTTTTGTGGCGCCTTCCGTCTTATCTCGTGAGCAATCGCATGCATTAAATGTGTTTTACCAAGACCCACCCCTCCATGAATGAAGAGAGGGTTAAAGGCGATTTCATCACTTTCGGCAATTCTCTTTGCGGCCGCATAAGCAAGTTCATTAGACTTTCCGACTACAAAGCTATCAAAAGTATACCGTTGATCCAGCGCAGACCCTTCAAAGTTTGCAGACGTCACAACAGCAGAATCACCTGACTGAGCGTCCGCTTTACTTTCTGCCTGCTCTTCACGATGCTTGCTTTGTAAACTGGAATCTAAGCGAATGACGAGCTCATGCATACCGACAAGGTCAGCTTTAAAAAAATCATTCAACCGTGTGGCATAATGAGACTGAATATAATCGCGCACAAAGCGGGTCGGCGCTGCAAGAGAAACAACGCCCCCTTCGAATGAGGAAAAGATCAAATGAGAAACCCATGTATCATAAGCGTTTTGGCCAAATTCTCGACAGAATTTATCACACACAGACCCCCAAATAGCCATATGGACTTCTTGGTCTTTACCACTCAAATCTTGAGATGAAGTCTGTTGTGCATTCCCTGCTGATAATGACATTCCCACTTTTTCCCTCTCGTTATTCATTAAGTTTTCCAGCTCACAACTACATACAGTACTTTACACTCTGCCATCTGGTATCAACCCCGCGCACAATCCCAGACATCGCTTCAAATCAAAAGACTGTCTCTTCACAGTGTCAAACTATCTCCACCCTTATCCATGAACCAACAATGAATATAAGAGGCCTATCTTTCAACTGCGTTTTCTACAGCTTTGGCATTACACTGACCGATAATTTAAATAAAAATATCGAAATATGTGACTCGAAAGCGTGGGTGGTGACCATAAAAAGCCAGTCCACGAGATTCGATTGCCTGTTTTCAATTGATGTTACGAAAGTTGTAACAATCACCCTCAAACAATGCCTTGAAGTGCGAGACTCAAAACTACACCTGCTCAGCAGCGGGGACAATAAAAAGAGTCAATTTTGTCCATTTTTTTGCCCTCCTAGTATGCATCAGATTTCCAGACACAAGATATAGTGTAGACGACTTTTACCGTCCCTCTCCTGTACTTTCTTTGTTCGCATTCCAGACCAAGAATAAAAAAAAGCTGCACAGAATCTGTACAGCTTTTTGAAATTATATGTCGCAATTAAGCGAATCAGTCTTAGAAAAACTGAGAGGCTTATGCCATTGCCTTCACACGAGCAGACAAGCGAGACACTTTGCGTGACGCTGTTTTCTTGTGAAGAACGCCTTTGGTTGCACCGCGCATGATTTCTGGCTGTGCTGCTTTAAGAGCATCCGCTGCAACTGCTTTGTCGCCGCCTTCGATTGCTTCTTCAACCTTACGAATGAATGTACGCATACGGCTTACGCGGGCTTTGTTGATTTCTGCACGACGCTCATTGCGACGAACACGCTTTTTAGCTTGTGGTGTATTTGCCATGTTATATCAAACCTATTTTCAATTGGCGCTGACTTGATTTTTCGATCAAGGGGAAGCTGCCTGTTGGCGCTAACTTCATTATAATGAAGGATGCTGCCACTGTTAAATTTCTTACAGATTTTGCTGCTCTTTCGAGAATCAGCTTTCTGTTCATTTCGGGGCGTCTATAGCGCTCCCCGCCTTGTAGGTCAATATAGAAAAGCATCAATTGAGTGAAACCACCCAACTTTTTGACATAAATATGAAAAAAGAGTGCTCTAGGACACTCTTTTCAAAAAATTACTGCGGCTTCTGACTATTTGTTTTTGAAATTTGGTTGGCGCTTTTCGACGAAAGCAGCCATGCCCTCTTTCTGATCTTCTGTAGAAAACAGACTATAGAAACACCGTTTTTCAAAATCCACACCGTCTTGTGTTGGAATGTCAACAGCCTTAATAACAGTTTCCTTTGCCATAACAACACTTGGCAAAGATTTTCCAGCAATGACGCCAGCAACTTTAATGGCTTCATCGACTAAATCATCCGTTGGGAAAATTCGCGATGCTAAGCCGGCCCGTTCCGCTTCATTGGCGTCCATCATCCGACCCGTTAGCATCATGTCCATCGCTTTTGATTTACCAATAAGCTTGGTTAATCTTTGAGAACCACCAATCCCTGGTATAACACCTAAATTTATTTCAGGCTGACCAAATTTCGCTGTCTCACCTGCTAGGATAAAATCGCAGAGCATCGCCAGTTCACAGCCCCCACCAAGAGCATAGCCATTGACGGCTGCGATGACAGGCTTTTTAATATCATGCATGAAAGCTTTTTGGGTGTGACCGAAAACATCAGCAGCCATCATATCTGTCATAGACTGTTCGGCCATTTCTTTAATGTCAGCGCCTGCAGCAAAAGCTTTATCACTACCCGTAATGATCATACAGCCGATTTCACTGTCAGCTTCCATTTCTTTTAGCGCCGAAACCACCTCTCCTAGAAGTTCTGCATTCAATGCATTCAGAGCTTCTGGTCTGTTCAATGTGATCACTGCTACATTGTCATGCTTATCCAAAAGAATTGTATTGTAACTCATGAAGGGACCCTGTTCTATATTTCAACTGAGGCTATTTGTCATAAATTCAGCCATGATTGCAAAACATTTTTTCTGACCTTTCTGAGAGAACCATGAAACTTACTCTTTCAGAGGGACTGATTTTAAAGAAAAATACTGCTGCAACTTCTTGTTTTTTTCTGCTGTGATTTCAAGAATTGATGAGGCATTTTTACAGCGCATTTTATTCTTCTCTTGGCGACATTCCCACCCAAGAGAAAGCAGACTTTGGCGGTAACGTTTAAATCCCTCAAAAGGGGTTAGATCGCTTGCTATGGCTGCGATCGCTATGGTTCCAGAGGGCGCATCATAAATCATCGTTCGATCCGCAACTAAAGAAAAACCTGGCAATAAAGGAACGTCACTAAATCCATCAATGAAGGGCGTCTCTTCATCTGCTGTGACAGAGGTCAGACTAATAAAATAAGTGAATAGAGCTAGAGACAGGATTATTTTTCTCGTATGAGATAATTTAACTGGATAGATCATCAATATGCCCTCTTCTTCCTTCCCTACACGAGACAATGTTACTTATTTTTGACACGAATCACAGTAAAAAGTTGAACGGCCGCTCTGTATAATTCGTTTAATCGTACCAGAGCAGCTATCTCTCAAGCAAGGCGCATTCTCTCGGCCATAGGCATTAAATTTATGTTGAAAATATCCCAACTCACCGTCGACCTGCGCATGATCTTTCAATGTAGATCCGCCAGATATAATAGCATCTTGCAAGATATCTCGAATGGCGGGCACAAGTTTCGACAATCGTTTTTCTGCAATTTTTCCTGCCTGCCTTTTTGGATGAATGCCTGTGCGCCACAAGGCTTCACAGACATAGATATTTCCTAAGCCTGCAATCAAACGCTGATCCAAAAGGGCTGATTTAATTGGTGTCTTTTTTCCTTCAAACCTTGAGGACAGATAATCTGCATTAAAGTGATTACCAAGCGGCTCAGGCCCTATATTTTTGATCAAATCATGCTCATCGACTGAGTTGCTATCAATAAAGAGCCACATACCAAAACGACGCGGATCATTATAGGCAAGTAACGTACCCTCCTCGGTTTTTAAGAGAATATGATCATGTTTTTCTGCTTCATAAGTTTCACTATCTTGTCCTTTAAAGAGTCGTATGCGCCCACTCATTCCTAGATGAATTAAGACGGTCAGATCGCCTTCCATCTCCATAAGAATATATTTAGAACGCCGTCTCATACCAATGACTCTTTTCCCTGTAAGAGCAGCTTCAAAATCCTCAGGAATAGGGAACCGTAAAGTGGGGCGCCGCTTTTGAGCCATGACAAGTCGTTTCCCAGTCAGGACTGGATCAATTCCTCGCATTACTGTTTCTACTTCTGGAAGTTCAGGCATTTATCGAGTTTCCTATGGTCAAAAGGGTTTCAGTAAGCTATATCCGCTCTATCAGCTATGAGAGATAAAGAATGAACGAAGAGAGTCAAGAAACAACACATTTTGGTTACAAAGAAGTTCCTGTAGAAGAAAAAACATATCAAGTCAGGAAAGTCTTTAATAGTGTTGCCGATCAGTATGACGTTATGAATGATGTCATGAGCGCTGGTGTCCATCGTCTGTGGAAAGATTCCCTGATCAACTCCCTTAATCCTCGGCCGTCTATGCACCTTCTTGATGTGGCTGGCGGAACGGGCGATATTGCTTTCCGTTTTCTTGATGCCAGCCCAAAAAGCACAGTAACTGTCGCAGATATTAATGCTGAAATGCTACGAGTTGGCAAAGATAGAGCTGAAAAAAAAGGCTACAAAGACCGCAGTGATTTCATATGCGGTGATGCAATGAACTTACCTGTCGAGGACAAGAGCGTGGACGCGTATACTATTTCATTCGGCATTCGCAATGTCACGCATATTGATCAAGCTATAAGAGAAGCCTATAGAGTCCTCAAACGGGGTGGAAGATTTTTAGTGCTAGAATTTAGTCCGCAAATTGTACCGCTTCTCCAACAAGCTTATGACAAGTACAGCTTCAAATTCATTCCCCAAATGGGGTCGCTGGTCGCTGGGGACAAAGAAAGTTATCAATATTTAGCTGAATCAATTCGCCGCTTTCCTACAAAAGAAAAATTTGCTGATATGATCGCCGCAGAGGGCTTCGAAAAAGTTGAATATCGAACCATGAGTGCCGGTGTGGTTGCTCTCCATTCAGGATATAAGATATAAAGACGTCTATGTTTAAAACCATTTGGCATATTGGGGGATTATATCGGTTAGCGCTCAACTTACGGCGCCATCATGCTATAGAGACGCTGAACGCCATGCCAGTCATGCCTGCCCTACTGCCTTCATTGCTAAGAGCGACCACCTTTTTCATCCCTAGGAAACGCCGTTTACCAGAAAACTCTGGTGCACGCCTTGCATTAGCGCTCTCAAAAATGGGGCCAGCTTATATTAAACTTGGCCAAACGCTCGCAACTCGACCAGATGTGATAGGACGTCCCTTAGCAGAGGGCCTTTTAACCCTCCAAGATCGCCTCCCAGCCTTTGAATGGAAAGCAGCAAAAAGCATTATGGAAAGCGAATTAGGGACGGTTTATACAGATCATTTCAGTGCTTTCGATGAAACACCAATTGCGGCGGCTTCAATCGCCCAAGTCCATAAAGCGACAACCCTAGATGGGCAGTCTGTCGCCGTTAAGATCCGAAGACCCGATATTATTCGTCGATTTCAGAAGGATTTATCACTCTTCTCGTGGATTGCCGCTTTAGCGGAAAATCATTCTGCAAAAGCGAGAAGGCTAAGGCTCACTGATGTTGTCAAAACAGTTGAAGACACAACCCTCAATGAGATGGACTTTAGAAAAGAAGCGGCTTCTTGTGCCGAACTTGCGGCCAATATGGAAGGGGAACATGGCTACAGAATTCCGTCCATTGATTTTGACCTCACCTTCGAGAAAATGATGACCATTGAATGGGTAGATGGCATTCGTCTCATAGACCGCGATCAGTTGGTTGAGGCAGGCCATGATTTAAACGAGCTATCCCAACGTATTGTTCAAATATTTTTAAAGCAAGCGATGCGGGATGGATATTTTCATGCTGACTTGCATCAAGGTAATTTAATTGTTGAAGCCGATGGCACCATCGCTGCCATAGATTTTGGCATCATGGGGCATATCACCAAAAAGGAGCAACAATTCCTTGCCGAAATTTTATATGGCTTCATTCTTAGAGATTATGAACGCGTCGCTGAAGTTCATTTTGAAGCAGGTTATGTGCCCCGTTCTGAAAATGTCCATGAATTTGCCCAAGCCTTAAAAGCTATTGCAGATCCAATCATGGATTTACCAGTATCGGAAATTTCGGCTGGCAAATTGCTTGCCCAACTTTTTGCCACAACAGAGCGCTTCTCGATGCAAACTCAGCCCCAACTTATTCTCTTACAGCGCACCATGGTCATGGCAGAAGGTATGGCCCTTCATCTTAATCCTGAGGCAAATATGTGGGAGATATCGCGCCCGATTCTTGAAGCATGGATGCGGGACAATCTGTCGCCAGAAATCATTTTGGCAGACTTTATTACAGCCTTACCTAAGCTCATACGAAAATTGCCCGCTTCACTGGAACGTCTTCTTGATCTGTTAGAGACGATGGATCAAACACAGGCGCCTAACACTGACATGCCTCAGAAAGGAAATCCAATCACCGCTTGGGTCTCCTTCACCTTAGGGTTAATTGCCGGAGCTGCACTCTTAAAGATATTCTTTCTTTAATTTTCTTAATTTTTGCACTATATTGCCACTATGACCCGTATATCAGACATTATTTCGCAAATACATGCGCATGTAAACGCAACATCGCTTAGCAAAAACGCACTTGCGTGCAAAGCTGGACTTGCCCCAAACACCTTAAAGAAATTTTGGGAAGACGATTGGAATCCCTCCTTAGAGACCTTGCAAAAGCTAGAGGCTGCCCTTTTTAGTGGTCGCAACGATCACAGTTACCCCCACGGCACGCCTTCTTCTTTTACTTTTCCGTCTTTAACCGGAAAACGTATTCTTTTGATCATCACAGGCGGAATCGCGGCCTATAAATCTTTAGATCTCATTAGACGCTTACAAGATTGTGGGGCGGATGTGACAGGTGTGATGACAGCAGGGGCTTCTGAATTTATCACGCCGCTCTCTGTCGCAAGCTTGACTGGTAATCAATGTTATATAGACCTTTTCGACTTAAAAGAAGAAAGCGAAATGGGTCATATTAAACTCTCCCGTGATAACGATCTCATTCTCATTGCGCCGGCAACAGCCGATATGATGGCAAAAATGGTTGCTGGGCTTGCCAATGATTTGGCGAGTACTCTCCTGCTGGCAACGGATAAACCTGTCATGCTAGCACCTGCTATGAATAGCCAGATGTGGGCACACCCTGCCACTCAACGCAACCTAAGACGATTAAAAGAAGACGGCTTGCATATTATAGACCCTGCGAATGGTCTTCTAGCATGCGGTGAAACAGGCCCCGGAAAACTCGCTGACGTGATGGATATTGTGAGGGCTGTCGGCGCTTTCTTTCACCCTAAGGCACAGCCTCTAACAGGAAAAACAATCATCCTTACAGCAGGTCCAACCCACGAAATCATCGATCCTGTTCGCTACATTGCCAACCGCTCTTCAGGGAAACAAGGCTTTGCCCTAGCATCCGCTCTAACCGAAGCTGGTGCTGCCGTCACCTTGATAACTGGTCCAGTTTCTTTAGAGACTCCAATGGGCGTGCACCGAATTAATGTAGAATCTGCCAGAGACATGCATGAGGCCGTTCACGCACAACTTCCTGCTGATTTTGCAATATTTGTCGCTGCCGTTGCTGATTGGCGCACAGAAGAGTCGTCAACGCAGAAAATGAAGAAAGAAAAAGGCGGCATACCCACATTAAAGATGGCTGAAAACCCTGACATTCTGGCCTCAGTCGCACATCTCAAAGAGAACCGACCTGAGGTTGTCATCGGCTTTGCCGCTGAAACTGAAAATGTAATTGAACACGGGAAGAAAAAGCGTCTACGCAAAGGCTGTGAATGGATCATTGCGAATAATGTCTCGCACACTGACCAGATCCAAAAGGGTGTCGTTGATAAAGACGTTATGGATAAAGGCGTTATGGGAGGAAACCAGAATCAAGTGCACATTATATCAGATAAGGATGTAATCTCTCTGCCCGAAGCGACAAAAAAGGAGACAGCCCAAATGATTGTTCATGAGATAATTCGTCATTATGCGTAAGAAAATCATCCTCCACTGCGGCGCTCCAAAAACAGCAACCACCAGTCTGCAATCCATCTTCAACTCTATGGAAGATGACTTTCGAAAGTCAGGCATCCATTATCTACAACGCTATCCCTTTAAAGGGGAAAAATATGCTGTGCATGAAGCCTTTGTCCATGCAAAAAATGGCAAAGTCGCTGCTGCTGTCCGTAAAGCTCAAGACTGTGTGAAAGAAGAATTTAAAAGAACAGGCGCCCACACTATAATCATTTCAAACGAGTCTCTATTGCATGACCCTTTAATCGAAGGAGTCTCCCAGCTTTATCCTAAGGCGGAAGGGCTTTTCCCTATTTTGAAAGAAATGTTTGAGGGATATGAGTTGATTATTTGTTTTGTCATTCGAAATCAAGCTGATCATCTTCCGTCCTATTATACTCAGCGTGTGCGCCAAGGTCTCTCTCTCTCCCTCTCTGACTATTGTGGTCAATTTGACTTGGACAAGATACGATGGGCTCCGTTCCTGAACAGCCTTATGGCCTTTTTTGGAGCAGAAAACATCCGTATCAATACTTTTCAAGACTATGTCCAGAATCCAGAAACGACTATTAAAATACTCTATCCTGAGCTCTCTAACTTTCATCTAAAAAACGAAAAACGTCATGCAAACAGCAGTCCTTCTCATTTAGCCTTAACTGTTATGCGTCATTACAATAAGGTCATGGATTTTCTTTTTTCCCGCTCTCAAGAGACAAGGCACAAAATCCAACGTCATCTTAGAGAAAAACAATTCCCCGTGATTGAACGCCTTTATCCCGGTTCAAAGGCTCAGTTAGATCCAAAGAGCAAAGAAAAATTGCACAGCCTATATCATCAAGACCTCAACGATTTAGGCCTTTCATAAAAAACCCGCCAAGGCGAACCTAGGCGGGCAATCACTTGAATTTTTAAGTGACTTATTCTTTTTCTGCTTTTTCTACTTTCGCAGGGTTCTCAGCTTTCTCTGCATCAGGAGCAAAGCGTGTCCCAAATTCACTGTCCTTATACCAAAGTGGCTTTTGGTCTGCATTAGCGACAGCTTTAATAATTAAATATTTTGCCATCGAGAATTTTGCAGCCACATCCCATCTGATTGGCTGAAATAAATCATCCGCAGGGCTGTGATAGTTTGTCGCTAAGAATTTGCGGAACGTCTTAAGACCTTCGCCTTCAGGCTTACCAACTTCATTAGGGCCAGACATTAAGAAAACAGAAGGAATGCCCTTCTGAACAAAACGATAATGATCAGAGCGTGTGAAAAGACGCTCTTCAGGCATAGGATCTTCAGCCAAAGTCACACCCAGTTTACTCAGTGCCTTACTTGCGATTTCACCCATTGTAGAATGCTCGCCGCCGAAAGCCACAACATCTGCAAAATCATACAGAAGAATTGGCATATCCAAATTCACATTCGCAACAAGAGATTTTAGAGGGACTGTTGGATAATTCACATAATATTGTGCACCAAGAAGACCTTTTTCTTCCGCTGTTAAGGCAATGAACATTACAGATCGTTTTGGGGCTTTCTCATCATTTGAAAAAGCACGGGCTGCTTCAAGCATTGTAGATATGCCTGACGCATTATCCATCGCACCATTACAGATCATATCGCCTTCTTTGGATGTATCTTGAGCGCGCTTTGCACAGTTACCTTTGCCTTCACCAACGTGGTCAAGGTGCGCTGTGATCACCACATATTCGTCTTTTAAAACAGGATCACTGCCCTCAAGAATTCCTACAACATTCGGACTCTTAACTGTCTCGGCAACATCTACTTTTGTTTTCAAGTCAATATTCACGTCAAAGGTGGAAGCTTTGAAAACATCAGCCTTGGCTGCTTTTTCTAGATCTTCCATTTTTTGACCGGCTGCAGCCAAAAGTTTATTTGTTGCATCAAGGCTTAGGAATACAGTTGATAAACTTCCATCATCCCCTCCAAAAGGTGAGCCATCTGGCTTCAGCATACTCAAACTTTTTCGACCATAATATCCAGCATATCCTGCATAGGCTGATCTCTTCTCATGGGCTGCTGTTTTCAGCATAATCTTTGCAGAGGCCCCTTTTATATCAGAGCGCTTACCAGACAAGTAAACGACAACCTTATCCGTGAGATCAAGGCCTTCAACTTCTTTTGTTGTACCATAACCAACAAAGGTGACTTTTGTCGCTGAAACTGCTTTCACAGGCTTGACAATTGAAGGGATGAAAGCAAAATCTTTGCCGTGAGCCAAGTCCATATCTTTACCGCCAGCAGACATCACAAGAGAAGACTCTTTAGATGAAGGCTGAAAACTTGAAAATGCAACATGCTGCATATAGCTGCCATTCTCACCGCCGGGTTTTAGTCCCATCATTTTATAATGAGTTGCAACATAATTTGCAGCAATCATGTATTCATCAGAGCCTGTATTTCTGCCCTGCATGACGTCATCTGCTAAAAATTCTAAGTGAGCTCTAATACGGTCAGCACTTATGTCGGGCAGATCTGACTCTGTCATCTTCTTCGGCGCTGATGCATCCATGCAAGCTGCCAAGGCAAAAGGAGCCATTACTGCCAAAATTAATTTTCTTTTCATCTATTTCTTCCTTCGTTGAATTGAGACAATCTCGATTGTCTGACGAACCTGTTATCCCCCACAGGCTCAATAGTCGCTTTTCGCATACTATGTGTATGAGGGAATTACAATTCCCAATAGCCCAAAAACTGCAAAATTCAGGGTTTTTCTATAAATTTATAAACTTTAGTTCAAAACATTGTCCCTTTGATACTCGCATGCTTGATGCACCCCTATATCAAACATGCCGTCCATACCGATAGGACTCCCTGGTGGTACTGACGGCGCTGACGGCATCGAAACAGCGGGCGTCCGTGCCCGTGAGAGTAAATCACTGATCTGAGTATTCATATATTTTGATTCGATCGTGTTGATGTTGGTCAACCGCATCTGGATATTCACCAAAACAAGACGGGCGGCTGCTCTGATTGGTTGATGAACTGCATCATTATAAACCAAATCTGCTAATCGATTAATAAACCGATCAGCTACAGCCAATTGAATTTGAATTTTACGCTTTTCTTGACGCCTCATGATTTTGAAAACAGAATTATTCACGTCTTGTAGGACAGCGAAGATGCCTGGGTGCCCCATTAACCGTGTAGACTGCTGGTGAATACGATTTAGTCGTGCTGGCTGAAGAAGAGCAGCAAGAGTCATATCTGCTGCGACTGTAGCCGCTTGAAGATGATCAAAGAGTGCATGTGTCTTGCCACTAAATTTTTCACGATTAAACTGAGGATCCGCCCAATCAATACCTGTAGGGGACAAGGCCATTAGAGTAGAATCATCAAGATCCAATACCTCAGGTTTCATAGTATTTAACAAAGCTATCAGAGCTCGTTTTTGCTCCTGCCATTTTACATCAACAGGCTGTTTGCGGCCATCCCCTTCAGACCGATAAACAAAGTGAATACCCCCCAAAGATTTCGCAGCTGCGGCCATCTGATATCGATGATAGAGATAAAGGGGTACAAATTTTGTTTGAAGTGCAGATGCCCTTTCCCCTTTGCGAAGATTGGCCTCACCAAAAGTTGAGATTGCCTTAGCCCTTACTGCCATCACTTCATTTAAATGATCAATGGCATTTTGACCGTTATCCCAAACGGCTCCACGGGGATGGGCACTGGCAATCGATCGGCTATCCCCGTCTTGTACATAAAGAAGACCCCCAAGGTCAGCCTCTTTTATCAAGGAAGCCTGCGCTTCCTTTTGGCTCTTATCTTTTGGATAGTCTCCATATAAAAATTTAACAGACCAATCATCCCATTTGCCGGTCCCAACACCATAAACCTTTGAAAAGTCTAAATGACCTTCTTTGTCTAAAACCACATAAGGCGCAGGATAATCCATCACACTTTCTCTATCGCCGTAACTGCTCGCTGCCATATTATGTGCGAAACCAAGCGGATGCCCTACCTCATGGGCCGATAATTGTCTTATACGCATTAAGGCCATTTCAACAGGATCCTCAGCGTCCCCCGTCCCTGTTTTCCCTGCACCTGCTAGTGCTTCAAAAATCTTGATGTCTTGACGCACTCGCAAGGAACCGAGAAGCACCACGCCGCGTAATGTTTCTCCCGTTCTGGGATCATAGACAGCTGCTCCATATGACCAGCCACGCGTTGCGCGGTGTACCCAATTGATCACGTTATATCTGGCATCCATGGGATGCACCCCTTCCGGAAGAACTTCTGCTCTAAAACCTCCAGGGTAGCCGGCCTTTTCAAAAGACTTTGCCCACCAGTTGGCTCCTTCAACAAGAGCAGATCTAATGGGTTCTGGGGCGCCGTTATCCACGTAGAAAACAATTGGTTTTACCACTTTACCTGCAGCATCCTTCTCTAGTCTAAACCGGCGTGCCATACGGACAACAGTATCCTCAGAAAGTGAGGCGGACATATCCGTATAATTGACAGTAATCAGGGGCGCTCTGTGATCGGCAATGCGCTTTTTATACCCTTCTTCTGGTAATTTCATAAGGGTGGTGTGGGCTTTTAAAGTGACCACAGACGGTACCGGCGTCGTCGCGCGCACTTCTGGACCTGGTTTAGCGCTTGTAAAGGTGACCCATGAGTCGAATTCTAGATTAATGGGGAAGGCATGCGCTTCTTTTGTCATGACAAAAGAGCGCTTCATGTCTTGCCTGAAATTGCCTTGCCTGCGGCTGGCAAGCCGAGCGGTGACACCCACAGCATCTCTCATCAAGAAGGAACTGAAATCTATAAGCTGCTTACCAGTTTCAGGGTCCTCAGCAATGACTTTTCCACTCCAAATAATACTTGTAGCAAAGCTGTTTTCAACGGCCTCTTTTTCCGTATGAGACGGACTTGATGCTCTGAAGTCCATATTCTCAACAAAAACGACTATTTTATCAGCGATCCTCTCAAACCGAATTATCATACTCTTTGTGGGAGCACTTCGATCAAGTCCAACTGGATTAGAACCCAAACCTGCTGCCATATAGCCTGCATAGATGTACCGAGCAGAAACACCTTTATCATTGGCTTTATCAAGGGCGAGATAGACTTTGCCTTTCGCATGATCCACATAGACATCTGCTAAGCCTGTTTTCTTCTCAAGGCCTTGAATCGTTGTGATAAAATCGTTGGCTTGTAAAGATAGGCTTGTGAGTCCCATACAAAGAAATACAAGAAAATTTCTGACTTTCATCCTATTAGTCCCTTATAAGTGGTCTTGTTAAACAAGTGGGGCCGCCTTCCCCTTTTCTGCTGATTTCATCGCCTCTATAAAGCGAAACACGGCACCCTGCTTTTTCTAACAGGTTCTTGGTTTTAGGTAATTTATCTAGCATGATAACTTGCCGCGGAGCAGTGGCTAAAACATTACAGCCCATGGGAATATACTCATCCACTGGCAAGGGCAGAAGCTCAAGGCCATAGCGGCCTAACCACGCTGCAAAATCATCTGACAAGAAAGGCTGATAGACCAGCGCTAAATCATGATCGAGCGGCGAGATAATTGACATCAAATGCAGGACATCATCCGGATGATCAGGCTCAGGAAGAGGGACAACATGTAAATCCACCTCATCGCCAAGAAGTACCTTTAATTGGCGAATTCCCTCTTCATTGGTCCGTGGACCAAGGCCAACTGCTGCCGCTGTCTCGTTAATCCAAATAAAATCTCCGCCCTCAAGGGTGCCTGGCGCTGTTATTTGCCCAGCGACTTCGAACCCATGAGTTTTATAGGCCGCCAAATTAACCGCTGCTTCAGGTGTACGACTACTGCGACCCATGGTGCATAAAATCAAGCCCTTAGGGCTAACAAGGATATTATCTCGCGTGTAAATACTATCTAACGTCAACGAATCGTCCGCAGGCAGTTGCACCAACTGAGCCCCCGTCTCTTTTATTAGATCAGTAAAAGTCTGATGTTCAACAATCGCTTCTGCTAGGGATGGACGCTTATGAAATCTTAACGGTTGCCATTCTCGGTCTAAGCGTTCTTCATCTTTAAAAGCAGCAAGACTGTCCCTGACGCCCACTAACTTGATCGGGCTCACCTCATCAAATTTCCCTTTAGGCATCTGTATCCTCCCGAATAAAAGCAAAAAGCGGCGCGCCTACCAATATGAGTAAAAACCCATACATCACAGCTTCTGCGCCGGCACCCCAAATGACAAATAAACTATAGGCAAGCGCCAATCCTGACATGATCATTTCCCGCGTACGTAGCGGAGAATGATGTTCTTTTTTAAAGAAATGAAATTCAGAAATGGCCGTAAAAGCATAAGCCATTAACGTTGCAAGCGTAGAAATCAGAACCATGAAAGTAAAGGCCCCTACCAAGCCTTTTGTATAGTTCAGGACCAATAAGATACTGATTGCGCTAGATGAAAATAGCAGGGCAAATTTTGGAATACCTGCCGAATTGAGCGAGCCAAAAATTCCGGGCATCACTTTATCTTTAGCAGCTGCGACAAGCGTGTGAGGAGTTACAAATAGATTGCCGTTAGACGCACTGAATGTCGCCACCAAGGCTCCAAATGTTACAATCGCAGCCCCTACTGGCCCCATCAATTTAGAAGCGGCAAGGGCAAACGGTGCTTGCGATGCAGTCAGCTCTTCTGCAGGTACAATATATGCAATGGCATAGCTAACTGCCATATACAGAAAGAGAATCGTCACAACCGACGAAATTAAAACGCGGGGAATGGTTTTACTGGGGTTTTCCATATTGTCAGCAGGGATCGTCGCAGTTTCTAATCCAAGGAAGGACCACATCACAACAGTAGTAGCCAGAGCAATCACTTGAAAGTCATTCATCTCTGTTGGATTCCATTGAGGAAAGACTGACCTATCCATAAAGGCAAATCCCATCCCAATCATCAAGACAAGCGGAATAATTTTTATAAAGGTTGTCAGCAGTGTCAGACCATTACTTTCTGCAACACTTCGCAAATTAATCAGCGTTAAAAGCCAAACGAGAGCAAGCGAGACAAACAACTGCCCTAGTGTTGACTCAGCAAGTCCAGGAACAAACACGCCTAAATAACCCGTAAAAGCGACAGAGATTGCCGCTATCGCACTGACGCAGGCAATCCAATAAGTCCACGCAATCATAAAAGCAGCAAATTTACCAAGTCCCGCATAGGCATAAGCATAAGGACCGCCGATTTTTGGAACCCGTTTAGCCATGCGAGAAAGCGAAAGAATGATGAAGAGCGACCCAATACCGGCGACGGCCCAACTTAGTAGCCCAAGCTGGCCGTAAGGGGCCAGTAAAGTTGGCATCATGAATATTCCAGAACCGATTGAACAGCCGACAGCAATGCCCCAACCTCTCCAGAAGCCTATGGCTTTAGCTTGATTATCCTGTGATTGATCAGACAAAAAAATACCCCTCCCCAAGGATCAGGCTGAAGCGTATCAGTCCAGAAATCCTTTGGAAAGGGGAAAGTTCTATTTTCACTGCTAGTTTAGCGGGATTTTTTTACGTCTGTTGTCGGAGTAAGTCGCGCTCTCAGCGATGAGGGCTCTGTCATTGTATAGTCATCAATCACTTTCACTGCATCTTGGATTGCTTGATCCGCAGTCAGCTCACCGTCTGCCACAGCAGAAGCAATCCCTAAGACTTGCATATAAAGTTCTTCGGGTTCGCCTTGAATTGTCAGAGCAAAAAAGCCTGTATCACCCTGTTCCAAAGCTGTCCATTTCGTGCGAATGCCCGCCCAAAAAGCCTCTGTTTTTAACCAATAATCTTCGGCAACTTCTACGGGATAATCGCGCGCTTTGACATAGGTATTCACCCCCACTTCTACCGCGAGGACCTGAGGAGTCTCTCCGCGCAAAATGAGTTTAGCATTATCTTGCTCATGAACCCAGCCGTTGGGCGTAATCGCATGGCGGTTAACGGCTTCAATAACATCATAGTCATCCCGTTTGGTAGCATCGCGACGTGGCAAGGGTCGCCAAGATGGCGCTGCTTCCCAGACGCTTATTCCATTGGTATGTTTCCACTTGCCGTACCCACTATACCGTGGTGCATCGTCCACTTGATACACTGTTTGAGACCATGCGCCTTTGCGCTCCTCCTCAGATATATCTGTCATTTGCCAAGCATTACCCCCTTTGAACTCAAGATACGCATTTGGCTGCCACTGCCAGTCTTGGCGCCAATGTTTAATAGGGAAGAAAACTTTACTGTTGGGTCCAGCACTTGCCACCAGGATATGCTGTAAACTGACAAAGCCTGGTCTCTCATCAATTACGCGCACAACTTCTCTCGCATAGGAAAGCTTTTGAGGCTTCAGCGTATAACCGTCTTTAAAAGCGACTTTTTCAGTAAAATCAAAAGTCACGCGATAATCCCCCGCCATGGCCAATATCGCTGTTTTATCAGCGGCCGAAGGGACAGAGCGTTCTGTGGATGTAAAAAGAGATGAAGAAGAAGCCGACTCACAGGCTGTTAATCCTAAGGCAAGTGTAAGAGCCACGCCAATGGTCTTAAGAGGGGAAAGGGTCACGATAGTCTCCTATAGAAAAATAGATTATGATATTAATAATTATTATTAACTTGCATTATGTTGCTCCTTCTATAAAAGTCAATAATGAAATTAAGAATTATTATCAAAAGGATACTCGTGACGATGAAACCAAGCCTAGACAACCAGTATAACCTCCTCAGCAAAACCTTTCACTGGGTGACCTTCATCTTGATTATTGTCTTAAGTGTTACTGGCTTAGCGATGGCGGATATGCCGCGAGGGCCAGAAAAATTAGACCTCATTGATTTGCATGGGGCGCTAGGGTTTCTATTACTCTTCATTACAATTTGTCGCGTATTGTGGCGCCTTTCATCTCCTCAGCCTCTTCCATCTGCGGGCCTCTCATCGCAAACAATTACCCTTTCGAAACTTGTCCATTTTACATTTTATGGCTTGATGGGTGCTCAAGTCATCTTGGGGATGCTCAGTATCTACACCGTTGGAAGGGCTCTCTATTTCTTTGGTCTTTTTGAAATCCCCTCTCCTCTTGCCCGTGATATCCCTCTCCATCATACGATGGAAACACTTCATTCAATTGGGTGGTATACTCTGGTAGCCCTTATTGCTTTGCACATACTCGCTGTTCTTATCCATCACAAAAATGGCGTGCCTATCTTAAGGCGTATGACCTAATCATAGCCGCTTCTTCGCTACTCACTTTGTCAAGAAGGGGGGTGGGCGTTATTTCTCATTAATAATAATTATTAGTTGCAATAAAAAAATACACTTCCTATAAAATGATAATGATTCGCATTATTAATAATTTAGCCTCCTACTATACTTGAGAAAAGGGAATAAAATGTATAACCACCACGTAAAGACCGTTTCGTCTTTAGCCTTAGTTGCGGCTCTTTCATCTCCATCAACTGCCTTAGAAACAAAGGATGAGCCTACTGTCAAAGAACTTGAAACCATCATCGTTACAGCCACACGACGTCCAAAAAAACTAAAGGATGTTGCGGGTAGTCTCTCTGTCATGACGGCTCAGGATATTGAAAAAGAAGGGGCAACAGATCTCAATGAACTCTTTAAATATGATCCTTCTGTGCAAATAACAGGATCTGTAGGGGGAGCTCAGAATATTATAGTTCGGGGCATGGGCAGTGATCGCATTCTAATGATTAAAGATGGCATGCGGATGAATGAAGGGTATGGGGCAGATGGGGCCAACGATATTGTTGGGCGCGGATTCATAGAAACAGACACACTCAAACAAGTTGAAGTGGCTAAAGGTGCTGGATCTTCTCTTTATGGATCTGACGCACTAGGGGGCGTTGTCGTCTTCACAACAAAGGACGCCTCAGACTATGTCAATGGTCAAGGATTTGGTGGTCAATTTCGCGGTGGGTATTCTGATTATTCTAATCAGTGGACTGGTGGTGCAACACTTGCCCATGTCAGAGGGAATGTTGAAAACCTCTTATCTTTGACTTTTAGAGAAGGGCAAGAACAGCAGAATTACGAGAAAAGTCGCAGCCCCTTTTCTATTGACTCACAGAGCTTTCTCTATAAAGGGCGCTATCGCTGGAATGAGACTGAAAGCTTGAGCTTAACGATTGATCTGTGGCGGCAAGATCAAAAGGGAGACCGTGCTGATGGGCTTCTTTACTACTTTAGAGGTCTTGCCGCATACGGCTATGCTATTACAGACGAACAATCAACCTCCGACAAAAAAACCAACTCTTTCAAATTTACATACGAGAGCACTAATGAAACAGCCCTATACGACTCGCTCAATGTAGCTCTTTACCGAAATAGTACACAGCAAAGCGATGAAGAATACGGCGAACTTGAGATAAACAGTTTCTTCACATCTGAAACCTACCGCGAAATGTGGAAGACTTCTCTTTATGATCAAGAAACTTATGGACTTTTATCAAGTGCCGTAAAGAAAATATCAGATCGGCAAACCCTCGGATATGGCATCGACATAGAATCCACAAAAAGTTTAAGGTCTGTGCATGAATACCGGGAAGGGGACGGGGCCGTTACGCGTGATGACTCTACACAAAAATTCCCTGAAAATGATGTTTTCCGAGTCGGCCTTTTTATGAATGATGAGATCAGCTTCCTAGACGAGAAATTACTCATTACGCCTGGTGTACGCTTTGACCATTATAAGATGGACCCTAGCGGAGCCTTAAAGACTGACGGCCAACCTTTTTCTGTCATTTCTGAAGAAAACCTCTCTTTAAATGTAGGCGCCTTGTACCATGTCAGCGAGACCCTTTCAGTCTTTGCTCAGCTTGGACAAGGATTTAAAGCTCCTTCATATGATCTAGCGTATGCTGAACATTATAATCAACCTTCATCCACCTATATCTATCAGATCATTCCCAGTGATAATCTAGACCCTGAAACGAGTAATACATTTGAAATTGGTTTAAGAGGATCTGCAGAAGGACTCAGTTATTCAGCGGCCTACTATTATAATAGCTATGATAATTTCTTAACCACCACACTTGTGGACAGTGTGATGAACTTTGATTCCACTGGTACCTTTGCAAGCCTGCATGAATTTTATCGCTATGAAAATATTGATAGCGTGACTATTAAAGGCGCAGAGGCAGGGTTAAATTGGCGCTCAGAATCCGGTGTTTCTCTCTTTGCAAACGCAGCTTGGCAAACAGGACGAGATGACACAACAGGTGACTATATTACGTCAATCACACCCCTTTCTGGCACGATTGGTCTCTCATACGATACTGAAGATTTCTCGGGCGCCCTCACTCTCCGCTGGGCAGATGATATGAAAAAAGTCAATGAAGGCGCCACAAGAACAGACGGCTATGCCGTTCTTGATCTAGCAGCTACCTATCAATTAGCAGAAGCGCTTGCTCTCACAGGAACCGTGCAAAATCTCTTCAACAAGGAGTATATCCACTTTAGTAATGTTGCAGGTCATGCATCGAGCGATGATTTAGCCTATTTCGCCGAACCAGGACGGAGAATGAAACTTAACCTTCGTTTCACCTTCTAATCAAAACTATTTTTGCCCCTCTCTCTCAGCACTCAAGCGCTATGGCAGAGGGGCCTGCCTAAAAATATACAGGCCGTTCATTTTTCTTTCTAGATTTATTAACCTTTTTGCTTTAATTTCTATCTTACTAAAAAGGGAAAGAAACAATCATGGTCGACCTTACACCTGCACCTCAGGATAAAGGCGAGATATCATCATATCTCCAGAGTTTACCGCTATTTTCAGGAATAGAGAAAAGCCTCATTATGAGCTTTGCCGATCAAGCCATTTCAAAAAAATATGAGACTGGCGAAAGTTTGTTTTTCCAAGATGATCCTATTGAAAGTTTTTATGTCATTCTCTCTGGTTGGGTCAAATTATATAGAACAACACAAGATGGCAATGATAGTGTTTTTGATATGCTCACAGTCAGTCAACTCTGCGGCGAAACAGCCATTTTAGACGGGGATGACTATAGCTTTAGCGCAACAGTAGTTGAAGATATTGTCTGCTTGAAAATTCCTGCATCTATTCTTAACACAGCCATTAAAGACGACAGCAAAATGGCTTATGCCATGCTCAAAACCATCTCGAGATATAGAAAACAACAGACACGTGAGATTGAAAGTTTAACTCTTCAAAATGCATCACAGCGGATTGGATGCTATTTGCTTCGACTGTGTCGCATTGATGTTCTCGAGCCCGTTGTCTTGCAACTGCCCTATGATAAATCGATGATCGCTGCGCGTCTCGGGATGCGACCTGAAACCTTTTCACGAGCCCTTAAAAAATTAAAACAGCAAACAGATATTCATATTGAAGGTGACATTGTCAAAGTCCCAACAATTGAGAGCCTATCCGTTTTTTCATGCAGCGCCTGTTCTAATGAGTATCCCTGCAATGACTTAATGACATAATCCCTTATGCTTTAAGGGTATTTGATTTGACTTGCAGCCACTCCCAATTCATTAAAAATGGTTTCTTACAGAATTTTTCTGGCGACTCTAGCAAGAGTTCAATATCTTTTTTTGAAAGATAGAAGGGTGTCTTTGTAGTTAATTTAAGGTGCAAGGGTGTCCAATGAAATTGATCCAAATGAAAGCAAACACTCATCACCCTATTCCGTGCACCTTCCCTAAGTCCAAGGACCAATTCCTGGTCCTGCATTTCACAGGCACATGCGCGCCAGATCTCCTTATAAGGAAAACGATCCCCATTCTGCCTCAGGACTTGATTACAAAGAAGTAAATAGTCTTCGAGATACCTAATTTCGTCATTGATCATTTCTTCAGTCATAGGTGACCCTTTGATTAGACCTGTCTCTTGCCCCTTGAACAATGGTTATAAGCTCATGGCCAGATCAAAAACTTGACAATCGTCAAGGTCCCGACTCTTTGGGCAAATAAAACATGGTCAAACAGCACTCAAGATGCTATTGCAGTGCAATATTTTTGAGTATATCCCTTGATGAATAAGGATCATCCCCATGATTGCAGCCTTGAAAAATTGGTATACAGAGCTGGGTGTCCAGTCTCCGACTACTGCTAAAAATGAGTTATTATCTGGCTTAACAGTTGCTCTGGCCCTTGTGCCTGAAGCTGTGGCCTTTGCCTTTGTGGCGCAAGTCAATCCATTGGTTGGGTTGTATGCAGCCTTTCTTGTGGGCCTGATCACAGCGGTCTTTGGCGGCCGTCCTGGCATGATCTCAGGGGCAACAGGCGCTCTCGCTGTTGTTATGGTCTCCCTTGTGGCCCAACACGGTGTTGAATATCTTTTTGCAACAGTGGTTCTGATGGGAATTATTCAAATTATTGCAGGCATTATGCGTTGGGGTAAGTTTATCCGCATGATCCCCTATCCTGTTATGCTTGGTTTCGTGAACGGCCTTGCAATCGTTATTGGGATGGCACAATTAACTCAGTTTAAAACGCCAGAGGGCACGTGGCTTATGGGGAATGGTTTGATGCTCATGCTTGGCTTAACGGCTTTAACAATGGCAGTCATTCATTTCTTTCCAAAAATGACCAAAGCAATCCCTGCCCCTTTGGCTGGAATTCTCATCACCACTGCACTTGCAATTGGACTCGGCCTTGAAGTCTCAACAGTTGGCGATCTGGCGTCCATCGCAGGCGGGTTACCTGATTTCCACATTCCAATGGTTCCCTTAACTGGAGAAACCTTGAAAATCATCTTACCCTACGCCGTCATTCTCGCTGCCATTGGCTTAATCGAGTCTTTGCTCACCTTGAATCTGGTATCAGAAATCAAAAATGAAAAAGGCGGTGCGAGCCGAGAATGTGTCGCCCAGGGCGCATCTAACCTTATAACAGGTTTCTTCGGTGGCATGGGGGGATGTGCAATGATTGGTCAAAGTATGATCAATGTTAAATCCGGCGGCCTTAATCGTCTTTCTGGTATTTCAGCTGCCCTCTTTTTGCTGGCCTTTATTCTTTTTGGGTCAAGCCTTATTGAGATGATTCCGCTCGCCGCTCTCGTCGGTGTAATGTTCATGGTCGTGATAGGAACTTTTGCCTGGCAGTCAATTGCAGCTCTGCGAAAAATGCGCAAATCAGATGCTTTTGTGGTCATTCTCGTTACCGCCGTAACGGTTTGGCAAGATTTGGCCATCGCTGTTATCGTTGGTGTCATCGTCAGTGCGCTTGTTTACAGTTGGAACAGCTCAACTCACTTAGACATTCGCACGTCTAAAACAGGAGAGGGAAATAAGATTTACACGCTTTACGGCCCTCTTTTCTTTGGTTCTACAGAAAGCTTCATGGAAATTTTTGATCCAGAAAATGATACGGACGACGTCGTAATAGATTTCATGCATAGTCGAGTTTGGGATAGTAGCGCCATTGAGGCTATTGATAAGCTGGCTGACAAATATAGAAAAGCTGGCAAAGAATTACACCTCTGTCATCTTAGCCCAGACTGTGTACGCCTTTTGACACGTGCAAAGAATATGGTTGAGGTCTCAACCATAGAAGATCCTAACTATGGTGTTGCCGCAGATTACGATCTGAATAAATAAAAGATAAGGAAGCCCCGCTAAATGTGGGGCTTTTTCTTACATGAAGCTTTTCTCTGTTGTCTCAACTTCATATAATATCCTATCTCGCCATTCATAGGCGTCCTCGATCGGCATATAAGGAATTGTCAAAGAGGTACCTGCTAATTTAATCTTTAGCTCAGCATGCCCTGTTTTTCTTTGACCATAAGACTGAGTGACCTCAACTGTTTGCACTTTATAAAAGGCAAAAAGCGTGCGTTTCTGCCCTATGAAGCCGGACCGGATATACCCATGCGTATCATCTCTTTGGTAGCCATAGCGATACCAGACTAAGTAAAGAAGAGGCAGGGCTATGACCGGTGCAAGAAAAGGCACCAAGGCGATCAATTTACCATGAATAAACCAATTGAGTGCCGCCACCAGAGTTGCGATCGGCAATACGTATAAACCAACAGTCTTATAGATGAATCGCTTGTTAATTGGGCTAAATGCTTCTTGAGGTTTATAAGTAGGGAAGGTAATCCCCATCATACGGTCCATAAATGCATCGGTACTGCTCGGGATTAGTAAATTGACATCCCCCTTTTGACCCGGCTGATGCTGTTGGCCTTTGAAGCTGACTTGCTTCAGGTAAATATGCCATCGATTAAGGAGTTTTGCGACCCAACCCTGCTTAAAAACCACTGCTTGGATTTTACTTTCCTTTAGGCTCGTTTCTTGCCGCTCAAACAATCCTTTGCTGCGATGAAATCGTCCATCAGTTCCTCGACTTAACCGAAAGTTATACTGTGTGATAATGGCGCCTAAGATTGAAAAAAGCATCATCACAATAAAAACTGTCAGCAAGAAAAACACTAACAGAATAGCAACTCCGTATTCAATGCCGTTCACTGCTTCTTGTCCAGCCTCGAACATTGGTTTTATATAAGATGAGAGCATGTCATCAATCTGGGGCATGATACCCCCAAAAAAGCCCATCATGATCCAGACATTATTGTTAGACAGTCCATAACGGATCAATTCATCAATAGACAGGCGGAGCAACTCTGTTTCTGCAGGCAGATCTATGGGCGCACTCTCTTGTGTAACTGCTTCTTTTTTGAGAGAGTTCTGAGGTTTATAATTCATCACGGTTGAACGAATTTCAGCGGCCTTCTCTCGAGGAATTCCCGCCAAGGCAACTTCTTCCCCGCTAGAGCCAGCACTTTCAATTTTTACAACAACCATGTTGAAAGGTCGGAAATAAAGGGGCTCTTCTAGCGCGACATTTTGAATGCGATCATAATCCAGATGTAGCCGTTTTCTTGTCAATACACCCTTCTGAATGTGTACTTGATCCGCATGTAAGCGATAGCGAAATTTCATATATGTTAGGATCGCACCAATGATTAAGACGGCCCCACCTACGAGGGCGATAATTCCTAAAACAAGCCAGCGCTTCTCACCTGCCCCAACCCCAACAGCCAACAGCGGCAAAAGGCCTTGGATACCCTGCGTGAAAAATTTAAAAATTTGGCCAATGGTGAAATGCAAAATTGAGAGCGGAGATACTTTCTGCCAATTTTGAAGTTCATAGCCTTCCTGCTCTGGAGAGGATTCTATGCTGAGCTCAGAGTCAGACATCTTAGACCTCCTGATCATCTGCTGGTAGGTTCCGGGCCTCGCTGGCTTTATGGACGATGTAATCTCTTAATTCAGTCGCCTTAGCAAATTCAAGGCCAGGGATGGCCATGTCGGTTTTCCCCCCGCCTGCCGTAAAAATCTTCACTTCTGATAATTTAAAAAGACGATCCACAGGGCCACTTTCAATTTCCACATGTTGAATTCGATTAAACGGCAGGGTCACAACTTTGCGCCAAATTAACCCAGACTGATAATGAATGTCATGATCCCGAATAGCATAGCCTTTTGCTCGCATAATCGGACCGAGAAGAAGCTGCATCACAAGAACAGGTAATAAATACATGAACGGCGACCACCACTGAGTGATCAGCCATTTATCACTGTTGGAAATCAGCATAATAATGATTGTGGGAATGAAAGGCAGGGCAAGCCATAAAAACATTAATATCCGAGCACTTTTTGTATATTTTGGACTAAGTGTCGAAAAAATCAAAGCATCCGCTTTCGGCAAAAAATCCGTCTCTACAGGATCGTTTACAAAATCTGTCATGGCGTTTCCCTAGGTTTATCTATTTTTATTAAACATAAGCAATGAAAAGGAAATTACAAGAAGCCTATCGATTCCTGTTCGCAGGAAACCTGTTGAGAAGGAACTTGGAAAATACTCTTTATTATTGTGCGCTGCAATAAAATATTGAATTTCAAAAGATCATCCTGTACCTAAATAGGAGTATAATTCTGAGGAGGAAATTGGTTCCATGACAAAAGTCTATAAAAATGCCGAGCATGCCCTTGACGGTTTGTTGTTCGACGGCATGGAAATGATGGCAGGGGGTTTTGGTCTCTGCGGCATTCCTGAAAATTTAATTCAAGCCATTCACACTGCTGGGACGAAAGACATTTCAATTGTCTCTAATAATTGCGGTGTTGATGGATTCGGCCTTGGTATTCTTCTAGATGCGAAACAAATTAAAAAAATGTACAGCTCTTATGTAGGGGAAAACAAAGAATTCGAGCGCCAATATCTTGAGGGCGAACTTGAATTAGAGTTTAATCCGCAAGGAACTCTCGCAGAACGCATTCGTGCAGGAGGGGCAGGCATTCCTGGCTTCTTCACAAAGACCGGAGTTGGAACTGTTGTCGCAGACGGAAAAGAACATAAAGAATTTCAAGGCGAAACTTATATCATGGAAACCGGCTTGACTGCAGACCTCTCTATCGTAAAAGCATGGAAGGCCGACACAGAAGGCAATTTGATCTATAGAAAAACGGCACGCAACTTTAATCCAATGATGGCGACAGCAGGCAAAGTCACTGTTGCTGAGGTGGAAGAAATTGTTCCTGCGGGTAGTCTCGACCCTGATCACATTCACACCCCAGGGATTTTCGTTCAGCGGATAATTCAAGGCAATCATGAAAAGCGCATTGAACAGCGCACCGTTAGAGCGCGTGAGGAGAACTGATATGTGGGATCGTAATCAAATGGCAGCCAGAGCTGCTCTAGAACTCAAGGACGGTTTTTACTGTAATTTAGGCATTGGCATTCCAACGCTTGTTGCAAACCATATTCCTGACGGCATCAATGTCACCTTGCAAAGTGAAAACGGTATGCTGGGCATGGGCCCTTTTCCGTATGATGATGAGGTTGACTCAGATCTCATCAATGCGGGAAAGCAAACTATTACTGAACTCGATACCACAAGTTATTTTTCGAGTGCAGACAGCTTCGGCATGATCCGAGGGGGTCACATCAATTTGTCTATTCTAGGTGCCATGGAAATCGCTGAAAACGGTGATATTGCCAATTGGATGATTCCAGGCAAAATGGTGAAAGGTATGGGCGGCGCTATGGACCTTGTTGCTGGTGTCCAACGCGTGGTTGTCATTATGGATCACACCAACAAAAAGGGCGAGAGTAAATTGCTTAAGGCCTGTACCCTGCCCCTTACGGGCCAAAAATGTGTAGATCGCATTGTAACGAATCTCGGTGTTTTCGATATCGTTGACGGCGGAATTAAAGTGGTTGAAATGGCTGACGGTGTTACTTTAAGCGATATTGAAAGTGCTACAGAAGCGACTTTAGTGGCTTAATACCAATCCTGAAAAAAGAATAAAGACCAGCCTGAGTTGGTCTTTATTTATCCCTCTCGAGACAGTTTTCTCAGTCTACTGAAGCCATATAAAAATCACGCTACAGACAAGACCACCGCTTACAAAAAACACCGTTATAGCTCGCCACTGGGATCGCATTATAGGCGGTGTCCCTTGAACCTCAGCATTGCCTGAAATCATTGGCCAAACCAATGCTTTTTTCTTAACCAGTTTATAAAATAAGATAGCCGCCAGATGGAGCCCAACCAATCCCATCAAACTATAACCGATCCAGCGATGAATGAGAGTTATGCGCTCACTATTGTCTACAAGATGTGCCAAAGGCCCTTCAAAGAGAATACCATCCGTGCCAAATAATCCTAATGTTGCCTGTGTCAAAAGTAACACTAACATCGCCATAACGCTCAGAGCACCAAGGGGACTATGCCCGATTGAGTCGCCCGAGTCTTGAGACTCGCCGCGAACATAGTGAAGAATCGATCTTGGACCTTTTACGAATCTAGAGAATCGACTGGTATCACTACCTACGACTCCCCAGATAAAGCGAAAGAGAACGAGAATCAGAATAAAAATCCCTGCCCGACGATGTATATCACCGTAATTCCCAACTATTTTATCTTGAAAACCACTGTAACAAGCCACAGCAAAAGCAATGACCAATAGCCAGTGAAATAAGCGTGTTGCCAGATCCCAAACTTTACCCTGCATGCTTTAACTCCTCTTTTATCGCACTGAAAATATCCTCTTCTGAGGGCAGCCAGTCTGCTTCCTGATCACTTGCATATGGGATCGGATAAGCTGGCGGTGTGATTGAAATTGGTGCTTCAGTCAATAAATCAAAGCCGCGCCTTGACACTTCAGCGATCACAGCGTCTGCAAAACCAGCTTGATGGGTACCTTCATCTACAACAAATAAGCGTCCTGTCTGACCAAGGCTTTCAAGAATGGGCGCACAATCTAAAGGAGAGATCCACACAGGTTTAATCAAGTCAATTCTCATCCCTTCTTCAGCCAATTTCTCCTGAACAGCCTTGACCTTATGCGCCATCGCACCCAGAGCAACGACCGTATAGTCTGGCTTCTGTTCTTTTTTGGGGGTCCAATCAATATCCCCTTGATCATAAAGGTTTTTATGTTCAAATATCACTGTTGGTTCCGTGTGATCAACCGCCTGTCGTAACACCATTTCTGCCTCTATTGGGGTTGAAGGCACAGCCACGGAAAGCCCTGCGATTTGCATCAATAACCCATATAAGCTTTGACTATGCATCGCTGCGCTACTCTCCCCCGCTCCATAAGTCGTTCTTATGACTAAGGGAAGGTCGCGCTGACCTCCTGAAAGATAATGCTTTTTCGCTGCTTGATTGATAATTTGATCGAAGCAGACACCCATAAAATCACAGAACATAATTTCCACAATCGGCTTCAACCCAGTCATGGCCGCCCCGACAGCCATCCCAACAAAGGCTGTCTCTGAAATGGGCATATCCATGACGCGGCTTGAGCCAAATTCACGATATAAGCCTGCTGTCACACCGAAACAACCTCCCAGAGCTCCGTCTCCAGCTGGGTCTTGGCCGCCAGCAATGTCTTCTCCAAGTAGGATAACCAAGGCGTCATTGCGCATTAAATCTCTTAATGTATCATTGAGGGCAGATCTTACAGTCGTCATTGAACAGCCTCCTTCAAAAGAGTAGAAATCAGGGCCGTCTGCGAGTCGGTTATGTGATATATTTCATCCTCATCCAAGCCCTCTGACATGAGATAATCCTTCATGATCACCAAAGGGTCATCAGGGCTATTAATCATTGGCTTAGTCTGTCTATAGCGTTCCTCATCTTGATGAAAATGACCACAAAGGCGATCAACGGATGCTTCAAGGAAAAGGGGCGCGCCACCTCTAATGAAAGACAGTCGATCAGCAAGTCCAGACTTGACTGCCCCTAGATCCCGACCATTAATTTTCAAACTTTGCATCCCAACGGCCTGAGCTCGAGCAGAAAAATCTTGTTCTGCGGCTGCATGCGACGATGCTGTGCTGAGGGCAACGCCATTATTTTCACAGATAAAGAGCACTGGCAGCTTTTGCATCATTGCTAAATTCAGACTCTCTAGCACACCGCCTTGATTCACTGCGCCGTCTCCAAAAAACACCACTGCCATACCACCTGTCTGCCTTCGCTTAGCACTGAGTGCTGCGCCAAGCGCTAGCGGCACCTGCCCGCCGACAATGCCATTGCCCGAGACAAATAAAGAACCGTTTTCAGGTGCCCTAGGATCATTCAGATGCTGGGTGCCAGCACGGCCTTTATTAATGCCATCAGATCGCCCTAAAATCTCACGGATCATTCCTTTGATATCTATGCCTCCAGCCAAGGCATGCCCATGACATCGGTGAGAAGAAAAGATCATATCTATTCCTGGTGTCAACAGATGAGCAACACCCACAGCAAGCGCCTCGCCGCCTAGAGCAGGATGGATCAAGCCAGGCACGCGACCTGCATCATATAACTCTGTAAGCTTTTGCTCTATGAGTCTAATGGTCAGCATCTTTTGATAGTCTTCAATCATCGACACTTTTTTGTCCTTTTTATTGAGTCCGCCTGCAGTTTAGTCTATCTAAGCGACAGAATCGCCCTCAATCTTCAGATATCTACTTTGAATGGTTGACAAGTCGGTTAAGCCACACTAGTTAAACTTTACCAAAATAGTCATATATAATAAACTACCCTTCCGCATCGCTGGATGAGTAGGTCGACTATAGAAAAGCTAATGCCTAAAGTAAATAATGGCCCATGAATCCAGACTTACTATTTTAGGTGTGCAGGAGTTAAAGATGATCAGGTTAACCAATTTAGCGGATTATGCTGTCTTATTGATGGCCGAAATCGCTAAAGGCTTTGAAGAAAAAAATCTCTATAGTGCGCAAGGATTGAGTAATGTCACAAAAATTCCTGCCACAACTGTTTCAAAGATTTTGAATCTTTTAGGCAAAGCTGATCTGTTAATCTCTACCCGTGGGTTAAAAGGTGGATTTACACTGGCGCGCTCGAAAGACGAAATTTCAATGACCGATATTATTGAAGCTATTGATGGTCCAATCTCTCTAACTCACTGTGTCAGTACGACAAAGCATGATTGCAGCTATGAAGAGATGTGCGGCATGCGCCCTCACTGGGTTATGATTAATCAAACGATTAGAGAAGGTCTTGATAAAATCTCTCTCGCATCAATCGAAACCCCAAAAGCTGGTCTCGCTTTAAACGCGCTACTGGATGAAACCATGGAAACCGCCGCAGAGTAATCTCGGAAAGCAGAGCGAACTCGCCGTAGAGGCGTTCTCAGGTAAGGAGTACAGAATATGGCAGGCACCGCTGAAGCCCGCAAGCAGGTCGAAGAAGTCACAGGCGAATATAAGCATGGCTTTGTGACAGATATCGAACAAGAGTTCGCCCCAAAAGGGCTGAATGAAGATATCATTCGATTTATTTCTGCAAAAAAAGATGAGCCAGAGTGGATGCTTGAATGGCGCCTGGATGCCTATCAAAAATGGCTCAAGATGGAAGATCCTGATTGGGCAAAGCTGAATTATCCGCCAATTGACTATCAGGATGCCTACTATTTTGCGGCGCCGAAAACAGCGGATAAGCCTAAATCTCTGGATGAGGTAGATCCCTATTTGTTAGAGACATATGCCAAGCTTGGCATTCCCCTAGAGGAACAAAAAGTCCTCGCTGGAGTGGAAGGCGCTCGGAAAGTAGCTGTCGATGCGGTCTTTGATAGTGTTTCTGTTGCGACAACCTTCAGAGAAGAGCTTACAAAAGCCGGGGTCATCTTTATGTCTATCTCTGAAGCCATCAAAGAATATCCTGATATGATCAAAAAATATCTCGCAACTGTTGTGCCTGTCCGAGATAACTACTTTGCTGCTTTAAACTGCGCTGTCTTCACAGACGGGACTTTTGTCTATATTCCAAAGGGGGTGCGTTGTCCCATGGAGCTGTCCACCTATTTCAGAATTAATGCTGAAAATACAGGCCAATTTGAGCGTACGTTAATTATTGCTGACGAAGGCTCATACGTTTCATACCTTGAGGGCTGTACTGCTCCTCAGCGCGATGAAAATCAACTTCATGCCGCAGTGGTAGAACTTGTCGCCTTAGGTGATGCTGAAATTAAATATTCGACAGTTCAAAACTGGTATCCCGGTGATAAAGACGGGAAGGGTGGTATTTATAATTTTGTAACCAAGCGCGGCATCTGTAAAGGCAAGAATAGTAAGATCAGTTGGACGCAAGTTGAAACAGGATCTGCGGTCACATGGAAATACCCAAGCTGTATCCTAGCTGGAGAAAATAGTGTCGGTGAATTTTATTCTGTGGCTGTGACCAATAACTATCAACAGGCTGACACAGGAACAAAAATGATACACCAAGGCAAAGGCAGTCGATCCACTATTATCTCCAAGGGAATATCTGCCGGGAAAAGCCAAAACACCTACCGCGGATTGGTGAAAGTTATGGCGGGTGCTGACAATGTTAGAAATTATACCCAATGTGATAGTTTGCTTGTCTCTTCAACATCAGGGGCTCACACAGTCCCTTATATTGAAGTGAAAAACCCGACAGCACAAATCGAGCATGAGGCAACCACCTCTAAGATCTCTGAAGATCAAATGTTCTATTGCCGATCACGGGGTTTGGATGAAGAAGAAGCGGTCGCGATGATCGTGAATGGATTTTGTAAAGAAGTAATGCAACATCTGCCGATGGAATTCGCAGTTGAAGCACAAAAGCTGCTGGGCATTAGCCTAGAAGGCAGTGTTGGATAGGACTTATTATGATTAAAATTGAAAATCTCCATGTTGCCGTTGAAGAAAACGGGACTGAAATTATCAAAGGCTTGAACCTAGAAATTAAAGCCGGTGAAGTGCATGCCATCATGGGCCCAAATGGGGCAGGAAAATCAACCCTATCCTCTACCATCGCTGGGCGCGATGATTATGAAGTGACATCTGGATCGATTACATTCAATGGAAAAGACCTGCTGGATCTTGAGCCCCACGAGCGTGTCGGAGAAGGCATTTTTCTTGGCTTTCAATATCCTGTGGAAATTCCAGGCGTTTCGAACCTCAATTTCATGCGCACTGCCTTGAACAGTATCCGCGGCTATCAGGGTAAAGAAGATATGTCTGCAGCAGAATTCATGAAACTTGTCCGAGCGAAAGCGAACGAACTTCAAATGGATATGGAAATGCTCAAGCGCTTTGTGAATGTCGGATTCTCAGGCGGAGAGAAGAAGCGTAATGAAATGCTTCAAATGTCTATCCTTGATCCAAAACTTGCCGTTCTTGATGAAACAGACTCTGGCCTTGATATTGACGCCCTAAGAATTGTCTCTGAAGGCATTAACCGTCAACGCCGCAGTGACACATCTATTCTGTTGATCACCCATTATCAACGTCTTCTTGATTACGTAAAGCCTGACGTTATTCATGTACTTGCTGGTGGTCGGATTGTAAAATCCGGTGGACCAGAACTCGCTTTGGAATTGGAAGAGAAGGGCTATGCAGACGTTGCATAAAGCCGGTGGATAACACATATGACAAACGCAATTTTTGATATTTACGAAGAACAACTCAAAGCCCGCGAAGGGGCCAGTGAAGTTGTGGACACGCTCAAGCGAGAAGTCTTTCATCAAGCTAAAAAGTATGGCATTCCCACGCATCGCCATGAAGACTGGCGTTATAGTAACTTAAAAGCAATACGGGAAAAGGCATATGGCCTTCCCATGGCTGTTACCATTGATCAACCGGACTTGCTTATAAACGAAGCAAGTGCGACGCTTGTCTTTGTGAACGGATCCCTGAGCGAAGACCATAGCAAAATGCCCGACTCTCAGACAGGTTTAACGATGACCCATCTGAACAACCACTTCGCGGCCAATGAGGAAGATCGCACAGTATCTCTTGAGATGGGCGATGGCGCGCTTGTCCATTTGAATGCTGCTCTGATGAATGCTGGTTATGTTCTGACCGTAAAGGCTGGAACAAAACTGGAAGCACCCATCGAAATTCTTCATGTGGCTTCTGCAGCCTCTGAGCAAAGCCTTCAAACCCGCCTTCTTGTGCAAATGGGTGAGCATGCTGAAGCAACGATCATTGAGCGCTTCATTGGGGATGATGCTGATTATTGGACAAATACTGTTATGCAATCACGGCTGAGTGAAGGCACAAAATTAACACATTATAAATTGCAAGAAGAGGGGCCAAATGCGACCCACACCAGCAGTGTCTATGTAGACTGCGGCGCGGAAGCACGCTATCAAGGCTTTAACCTTCAAACAGGCGCTCTTTATGGCCGCATGGAACATCATGTTCGAGTATTAAGCGAAGAAGCAGATGTTCGCATAGACGGCGCCAATCTCGCAGCTGCCGGTCAAACATTGGACATTCGCACCCATGTTGATCACACAGTACCCAACGCTGTGAGTGATCAAATTTTTAGAGCTGTTCTTGATAAAAAGGGAAAATCAGCCTTTCAGGGTAAAGTAACCGTCGCAGTAGACGCCCAAAAAACATTGGCCGATCAGAGCTGTCGTGCTCTTCTTTTAGATAGAACAGCCGAGGCCAATGCCAAACCTGAGCTTGAGATTTATGCCGATGACGTAAAATGCTCACACGGAGCAACGGTCGGAGAGCTCGACGAAAAGGCCTATTTCTATCTTGTTTCTCGCGGTATTGATCCAGCCAGTGCCCGTCAGATATTGGTCGAGGCCTTTGCCGCAGACGCTTTAGAGTTTGTAGAAGATGCTGAGATGCGCGACATGATTAACGACCGCATCCTCAACTGGATGTCAGCAAGACGCGAGGCATAACATGACAGTTACTGAAGAATCAGCCCCTCGTCTTGATGCAGAAAAAATTCGGAAAGATTTCCCTATTTTTGAGCAAACTGTTTATGGCAAACCATTGACTTTCTTGGACAGTGCAGCAAGCGCGCAAAAACCATCTGTGGTTATAGAAGCAGAAAAAGCTGTCTATGAAACCACCTATGCAAATATCCACCGGGGGGTGTATAAATTCTCTCAAGATGCTACGGAAGCCTATGAGGAAACACGCCTTAAAGTACAGAAATTTATTAATGCGTCTAGTCATAAGGAGTGTATTTTTGTACGTGGTGCGACAGAAGGTATAAATTTGGTCTCTCAGGCCTGGGGTAGGTCTACCCTTCAAGCTGGGGACGAGATTATTCTTACTACCATAGAACATCATTCTAATATTGTTCCATGGCAGATTTTGGCAGCTGAAAAAGGGGCTGTCATTAAAGTCATTCCTGTGGACGAAACAGCGACACTTGATATGGATGCTTATCGTCGCCTGCTCTCAGATAAGACAAAAATGGTTGCTGTAGGCCATATCTCAAATAGCGTGGGGACAATTAACCCAGTGAAAGAGATCATTGACCTTGCCCACGCACACGGCGCTCTAACCCTCATTGATGGGTGCCAAGCAGCGCCCCATATGCAAATTGATGTACAAGCGCTTGATGCAGATTTCTATGTTTTTTCAGCCCATAAAATGTATGGCCCAACGGGCGTTGGCATTCTTTACGGCAAAGAAGCATTGCTGGATGCGATGCCCCCGTGGCACGGCGGCGGCGATATGATTTCCACGGTTTCATTTGAAGGCAGTACATGGAATGATTTGCCCTACAAGTTTGAAGCTGGCACGCCCAATATTGCAGGGGGTATTGCAATGGGCGCTGCCATTGATTACCTGTTGGATATTGGGTATGAAGCCATTCAAGCTCATGAAGACATGTTACGAGACTATGCTATGGAGAAAATGGCTGGCCTGAATAGCGTGCGTTTCATTGGAACAAGCGCTCACAAAACTGCTCTGATAAGTTTTGTCATGGAAACTGCACATCCCCATGATATTGGCACAATTTTAGATCGCCAAGGAGTTGCGGTTCGCGCGGGACATCACTGTGCACAGCCCGCTATGGATTTTTTTGAAATTCCTGGCACTGTCAGAGCAAGTTTTGGTATATATAATACAAAAGAAGATGTAGATCGCTTCATAGCGGGCCTACAAAAAGTAATGGATTTATTTGGCTAATGACAAATCGCGAAAGAGATATATTGGACTTAAGTCGTCCTGCAGAAACCGACAATCAGACAGCTGAAACCAGTGAGCGTCCTGTTGTGGATCCTGATGCCTATGACCAGACCAGAGATAGTTATTTTCTGAACCGGTTTATGGAAAAGAATACGGAAGAAGAAGCGGCAGACACGGGATCAGATGACGAGGCAGACACTGCGCCTCTTGTTGACGATCGTCCGATGCCAGAAAATGCTGACGCATTGAAGCGCACAATCGTTGAAGCTCTGCGTGAAATTTACGACCCTGAAATTCCAGTGAATATATACGAAATGGGTCTCATTTACGAAGTGAATGTAGCCGGTGATTTCTCCGTCGATATCGTTATGACACTCACCACACCCCATTGCCCC
Source organism: Temperatibacter marinus (assembly GCF_031598375.1). Classification (NCBI taxonomy): domain Bacteria; kingdom Pseudomonadati; phylum Pseudomonadota; class Alphaproteobacteria; order Kordiimonadales; family Temperatibacteraceae; genus Temperatibacter; species Temperatibacter marinus. Next base: position 1,145,679 of record NZ_CP123872.1, on the reverse strand, counting down.
GTAGCCGAAACCATGCCTGGCGAAGTGGAAATGAAGGTAAAATCTGTCAAAGGCGTTAAAGACTGTGGTGTCCAACTTGTCTGGGAACCGGCCTGGGATATGTCCTTAATGAGTGACGAAGCGCGCCTAGAATTAGGTCTCTTATAAAGATTCGGAGAAGTAGAATGTCTGTTATCACTGTAAAACCTGAAGCAATTGATCATATGCGTGCTCTTATGGCAAAACAACCAGACGCGATTGGCATTCGCCTTGGTACAGCCGTTAAAGGCTGCTCTGGTCTAGGCTATGATATTGATTATGTCACAAAAGCGGATCCTACAGACGAGGTTATAGAAACCGACGCAGGGTTTAGCCTGTTTGTTCCCCGCACAGCACTGCTGCATTTATTTGGCACCGAAATTGGTTGGGAAGACAGCATGTTCTCTACAGGCTTTACCTTTACAAACCCTAACGAAAAAGGCAGATGTGGATGCGGTGAAAGCTTTATGGTTTAACTGATAAATCCCAATAAAATCTAAAAAGGCCTGAACTTACTGTCAGGCCTTTTTTATGGTCACATTTCTTTCTCAGCAATCTCAATGGGAATGCTTCGCGACTTAATCAAATCTTCTAATTCTAAGGGAAGCGCCCGCGTTTCTTGCATGCCTGACGGAACGATCATTTTTATATTTGTAATAATATAAGCATTCTCTGAAAAGGATGTCAGGCCGGACTTCCCATTTCCCACAAATTGAACGCCAATCATCTCAGTCCTGCCCTTTTTATCATAAGGAAGCACAACTTCTTCAATAGATCTAAAATTTGAATGCTTGTCTTTCAACAACCCAGTGAAAATCAATCCAATCTTTTGATCGAAAGCATATTTGATCAGCCCATGATATATATTATAGCTTTCAATACTGGACAGAAGAGCTGTTATATTTTCGCTAGCAAGACTCTGTCCCCAGATTGTCTCTAGATCAGACCCTGCCAGACGAAAGAAAATTCCTTCGTCATTTTGCTCAAGGATATATGTATATCCAAGAAAACGTCCCATTTTCATAGGACTAAATGTTGATCGACATGGTAAATCTTTCTCGTTGATTTTATCATGCCATGATCGGACAATTGTTGCCACATCACCCATAGTATACTCCAAACACATGAACACCTTGCCGAAACTTTGGACAAGCCGATCTTATTACTCTTTACTTTCACACAATCCCTCAACCACTCTTAAAACACAGCAAGGGGATTATTTTGATGAATCTTATACAATCAATGCCCTTAAAATTCACCAAAAGTATAAAATTTTAATTAATAAAATCGGGTATACTGTTTTTTTAACCTCATTCGATGAAAAATTGTCTCTTCTCTACTTTTCGGCTACACTCCACCCCATCATCATGCTTGTGGAGGGACAGATGACAAAAACCTCATCTTTAATGAAACGAATCATTATCGGCAAATCTTTAGGGTTTCTCTTTGGATTGATTGGCACACTTGCTTATCTGATGCTAGACCCAACGATCGCGATGCGTTTTCAAGTGGGGTTTGTCCTCTGGTATACAACTCTAGGAGCGATTGTCGCTATGATGGGCGTTTATACCTATCATCCTTTGCTCAAACTTTCACTACCATGGTGGTTTAGGGGCACACTTATGGGTGTTTGGATGAATTTCCTCCTTGTCCTTTTTGCTCCAGATGTGGTCACCCGAATTTTTACGACAATGGATATTGGTCTAACCTCCCCCTATTGGCTTCTCCTTGAAGGCGCTGTCTTTGGACTCCTCATAGACTATCTTGCCACACGCTATGCTGGTGAAGGCGCTGCCTGTGCCCTCGCCGATCAAAAAGGCGATGCGATTTAACCTAAGCTGTTAAGAGTAAATTATGCTTCACTATCCTTCAATGCGCACTCGACAGATAATTGCCCTTCTTTATAGTATGGGTGTCACGGGCTTATGCCTGATCTTATTCCCAAATTTCTTTCAGCCCTTTTCAAACGGCCTTCTGCTTAAGACGGCCTTGCTTATTCATACTTTAAGTGCTTGTGTTGCGTTGATGGGCGTGATGGTTTGGATTCCCTCCCTGAAAAAACCTCTACAATGGTATGTGCGAGGCCCTTTCATGGGATTCAGTCTCATGCTTACTTTCTATGTCTTTATCGAAGATGAACTAACCCTCATGACACAGAGCTCAGAATGGGCCTCAACGATAGACACTGCATGGATCCTGATTGTCGGCGCTGGCATGGGACTCGCCGTTGATTTGTTCGCTACTTTTTATGGCGGCGAAGGACCACAGACACTATTTTCAGATCACAATGAATAAGAAAGCGTCGCCCAAAGTTTCGTAGTATCGGTCGCGTGTCCCTTTGAATTATAAAAGGCTGCTTTGAGATTCAATCCAAACGAAGTAGAGAGCTTTTTATTCGCCACAAAATTCCACTCACTGCCGTAATCGATCTCATTTACATCTGATTTAAAATCATGATAGGTCGCAATCAGTTTGGTCCCTTTTAACCATCCTGAATTTGCCGACAATATATAATCAATCTTGACATATCGATCCTTCAAACCTGATGCTGGGGTGCTGAGAAATTTATCTGAAAAGCCATTAAATTTATGCAGCGTTGCGAGCGGTGTCGCAAAAGATTTCCCGTTATCGCTGCCCAGAACCTCTTGGCCAATTTTGACAGTCACCCCGTTGGACTTTGCAAAAAATTCTATGTTTGAATAGCTGGCTTTATACTCAAATTGGGATGTTGCATAGTCAGACTGTGATCCAACTTCAATGACATAGCCAGCTTTCACTGAGCTTGAGAAATCTCCAGCCCCTGAGAGACCTACTGTATAAGTTTTAGAAGATAATCCTCTGTTCACATTTGCAATATCTGTATCTAAATCAATGAATAAGGCATTCACCTCTGCTTTTACGAGCGGAGAAAAGCTATAAGAAGCATTGGCAATTTGGGTTTTTGTCTTAAAATCACCGACAGGGCTATCACTAGAAAAAATACGGTTCACATTCCAAACATAATAATAACTGGCGGATACCTTAGCTTTTTTATAACCAAATCCAACGGCATCAAAAGTTTGATCATTCTGGCGCCAACCAACAGTCCCGACATACCTCTGAGTTCCTATATTGATCCCTTGACGCCCAACTCTCGCCCAAAGTCCTTGGGCCCCTTTATACTGTAGATAAATCTGATTCATTTCTGTTGAAGCAGGATCCGCGACGACTGGATATTGGCTTTTCCCATTCAGAGTATCATTATACTTCTCTGCACCAATAACGAAACTATTTTCAAGTTCGATATAGCCGCTAAACCCTTTATAGGCACCGGTTTTATAGCCAAGCTTCGTTCGCAGTGTTGATGCAAGAGCATTTCTGTCTATGCCTTCTTGATCAACCGATTCCATACGGTAGCGAATGTTAACAACAGGTGTTCCTTTAACAAATACCTCTTCGAGAACCTCGCTAGCTGCACTAGGGCGCGCCATAATCAGCACCAAAAGCACACCAACAATTCCAACACTCTTTTTCATCAAAATTGCCATTAGTTAAGCCCTCATTTCACTCACTGCATTTTTCGTTTGATCTTCGAGAATAACAGTCAATTGTAAGACTTCATTGGCCGCATCTTCCACGGAATGCATGGTTAAGGCGTTTGACTTCGCTGCCAAACCAACAGCATCAATACTATCTGATGTTTGTTCTGTCATTTGCGCCGCGACGGCAGTCGCATGTCCAATCTCTGTGGTTGCATCCGACTGCTCGTTAATAGCATGCTCAATTTCTACAGAAACATTATTAATTTCGCTTATCCGTTCTGTCACGCTCTGTACTGCACCAATCGACTCTTTCGTCATACTTTGAATTTGCTGCATTTGCGTTTCAATTTCACTGGTCGCATTAGCCGTCTGAGCCGCAAGGTTCTTAACCTCACTCGCCACAACGGCAAAGCCTTTTCCTGCTTCCCCAGCCCTTGCCGCCTCAATGGTCGCATTCAGTGCCAAAAGATTAGTCTGCTCAGCAATATCATTAATCAATTGCACAACATCACCCACTTTATCCGCGACAATACCCAGTTCATTGACTTTTGCAACAACATGAGCCGCCTCTTCATTCGCAGTGGCACTCATGCCGGACGCTTCATTGATACGGCCTGTAATGCTATGGATTGACGCACTTAATTCTTCCGTAGCAGCGGCAACTGTCTGAACACTTTGCCCGGCTTCTTGCGAACTTTGTGTACATTGCTCTGACTGGTTAGCTGTATCATCTGCAGATGTCTTCACTAATAAGGCTGATTGCTTGAGCAGATCTGCTTTCAACGTTAAATCAGTAATAATAGACATAACCGCCGATTCAAAACTATCTGCCACTTTACGACGTGCCCTTATCTGAGACTCAGTCGCTTTCAGCTCTAAGTCACGCTTTTCTTCTTCACGTTGTTTCGCCAGTTCTAATTTTACACGCTCTCGTTCTTGCTCTTCTACCAGAGCCTTTTCCTGAGCGTCTCTTGCTTTTTCTTCTAAGAGCAAGCGCTCTTCATTCGAGCGCTTAAACGCATCCAATGAAGTCGCAACAAGACCAAGTTCAGTCCCATAGTCTGTATAAGGGACTTTAAGGCTAATATCGCCTTTGGTGAGATGACCCATCGTATCCAGCAAACTCATCAATGGTTTGTAGAAGCTGTTGAAGACAACATACAAAAGAACTGACAGCACAATTGCCAAAAGCACAAGAGAGGTTGTTAAGACTGTTAAGCTTCTATTTGCCTCTTCATAGCTTTCATGCGCTAAATTAAGAATGGCATTGTTGACGCGGTCTTCAACCCGCTTTACCAAATTGATCTTATCAGTGATCTGAGCAAACCAGAAAGTGCTTGAATAGCGGCCTTCTTCAACAGAACCTAGTGTTTCCCGGACGTGCTGACGCATTTCCTCTACATTATCGACAGAGGCACCTTTCACCGTATTTCTGTAATTCGATACTAAGGTTTGATCAGAATAAAGCTCAAAAATATCTAAGAAAGCCGCTTGCTGTCCGATCAATCCAACAAAATTATTATAGACATTAGGGGGGAATTTCCCTGTCGCAAAACCAGCATTACCCATAGCACGTTCAACACCCATACGCTCTTTTGCTTGCAAAAGTCCTGAATAACCAATGATTTTTTTCGTGATATTGTTATCTTGGCTAAAAATCGCCATGTCTTCAATAATCAGCAGAAGCTTCCGGATTGCTGGCGTATAATAGCCGGCCATTTGAGGGACAGAGTAACTTAAATCATCCACATTGCGCCGTTTAGACTGCAGCTGACGGACATCTGTGACGGCTTTATTTAAAGCCCCTACAAGCCCTTCATCAAAAATAACAGAGGTGAAAACATCCTTCTCCTCGAAAAATTTCTTATAGGCTTTATCTGTTTCACGACGCTGGCCATCTAAGATATTCTTCAGATTTATACTCCCTTTTGACGCAATAAACCCGGCGGATCGACCACGTTCTTTTTGTAATTCATGGACCAAGCCGGAAATTGCCGGGGCAAAATCTGTTAAATTCACAATCGTTTGTGAAGACTCTGATTTTTCAAGAGCCAATCGAGCTTCTACAGCCATGAAATAGAAAAGCAACAAAAGTGGTATAAGAATAAGCAGGACCATGCGCTGTCTTAAACTTAGGTGATTTAGCATCTTTTCCATAAACATCTTCCCTTATCACGACCCAATAAAACTTTAGTTTAAATTGATACACGATCAAAATAAATTGTACTTCGTTTTAGAATATATTTCTAAAACGATAATCCCCCTATTTATTATAGTCTCCACAGGCTTGATTAGATCAGGCTATGTAACATATTTTACATAACCCCCTGTTTTATATAGGTAACTTAATTAATCGATAATTTTAATTGAAGATTGCCTATTTGATGGGTTTTCTAAATATACAAATGTTCTACTTTTGTTCTTTTTGAGAATCAGCTATGAAAGGATCATGTCGCAAAACAATGAACAAAAAGAAATACAACTTTTGGATATGGATGACTGGTCCTTCTGGATCGACGTCAAATGCTATACCTGTGGCCGGGCCCTCAGATTCACGCCCTCCGATATAAAAGCCCATCCAAAAATCAGCAAATACGACCGTGTCAGTGAGATTGCTACACGCTTTCGGTGCAAGGCCTGCGGGAAAAAAAACGCCGGCGCCACTTATCGTCATAAATAAGAGAATGAAAAACTTCTTTACCCATGACGCACAACCAAACCAATGGCTTTCGTAAGCTGGCCTGCCTCGTCAAACAAAGGAATGATAAGAGTTTGGCTAGAAATATACTCTTTCCTTTCAGAAAGATTGTTCGTTGCAATGATGAGAGGTTCCTCTGTAAAAGCAATAATTTCAAAGAAAACTGTTGTCCGTTCATAAATTTCTTCTGGCACCACATCTTTATAGGATTGATTGGTCAAATAGCCATACATATCGTCGAGTGTGGACCCCATATAAGCCACCTTAAATTCTGGCAGGTCAGAAATAACGTCTAAAACAAAAAAATTTGCCGAAGCTGCTTTTAATTTGAGCAAAGAGAAATCAGAACGCTGAGGATTTACCCCTCTTTCTTTAAGAGTGGTGTAGTAAGCATAAAGCTTTTGGATGGCAGAATCTGCTGTCTCTACAGCCAGCACTTTTGGCGCTCCAAAACAAGTTTCAAGCCGCCCGATAAGAGCTTTATACTTTTTGGAGTCTTTTACCACATCACGCCCCACGATTGTCTCTGCCTTCTTATGGTTCTATCTAATATAAACTGAGGCAAAGGCAAAAGAAAACCAAAATAGAGTATTTTGGATTTGGGGTGAGCTTTCTGCAATAAAACTAATAAATCTTCAAAGACTGGTGCCGCTGACAGGACTTGAACCTGCGACCCCATCATTACGAATGACGTGCTCTACCAACTGAGCTACAGCGGCGCTTTTAAAGCGTTAGACTTTTGTAAGCTGCAATTTTTCTTTGATCAAGGGATAAATTATCGTATGCATCTGCATGTGAAAAAGCACAATAAGATGAAAATGCCATGACCCAGCCAGCTCCCCTCACAATTAGCGATGTCTGCACCAGTTGCAGCCTTTGCTGTAATGGATCTTTGTTTAGCTATGTTGAAATCACTGAGAAAGAAGAAAACACCCTTCAATCTCTTGGGTTCAAAACGGAAATCAACCAAGAAGGGGAGCGACAATTTGAGCAACCCTGCCCTAAGCTGAAAGAAGGATGTTGCACCATATACCAAGATCGACCTCAGGGCTGTAAAGTGTATAATTGTTATCTCATCAACGGCATAAAAGAAGGGGAGATTTCCCCAGAAGACGCCCTGCAGACCGTCTTTAAAGTGAAAGAAGAGGCCGCCTGGTTTTTTGAAACCCTAGAAGATATTTTCGAAGAACAGCCAGAAGAGGCTAGCCCCGATGAATTGCACTATAATTGGATCAAGGAAGGTGAACGACCGGAAACAGCGCGTGACCTCATTTATGACCGCCTCTACACACTCAAAAAAGTCCATAAGGTCCGTGCTTTCACAGCGGCAGAAAAGAGCTTTCTTGAAAAGGCAAAGAGTATCCTCACCCTGATTTCTGAAGATATTCATCCTCATGACCTAATGGATGATTTAAAACCTTTTTTATAAAAGAGAGCCTACAGTGAGGCTCCCTTTCTAGAAATTATGTTGCCGAGGCCGTCGCTTCCGGATCTGGTTCACGGCCGAACATTCTATAATGAATAACCGTCATTGCCGGTGTGACAAAAACAAGAAAACTGGTTCCAATTACAATCCCAAAACCAAGCGATACGGCTGTTGGAACAAGAAATTGTGCTTGAATACTGGTTTCAAGAATAATCGGCGTTACCCCCAAGAAAGTGGTTAGCGTTGTCAATAATATTGGTCGAAACCGCTGCATTGCGCCCTCTAATATGGCTTGCTGATAAGCCATGCCAGCATCCAATTTCTCGTTGGTTACAGAGATCACCATCAGAGAATTATTCACAATCACTCCAGAAAGTCCGATGATCCCAAAAATACTCAACAAAGTCATCTCTAACCCCATCATCCCATGACCAACCAGCGCCCCCATAAAACCAAAAGGTATGGCCACCATGACAATAAGGGGCTGAGTGTAAGATTTAAATCCAAGTGCTAAAATTGTATAAATGACCATCAAAGCAATCAAATAGTTCATTCCAATGACCGGCGCCGTTTGCGCCTGCTCTTCTTGTTCACCAGAAAGGGTGATTTTCAGCCCTTGGAAGTCAGCTGCCAAATCAGTTTGAAGGCTATTGATCACATAATTTGTCACTTGACCTGCTGTGGTTAATTGCCGGTCAATCTCTGAAGAAATCACATTAATGCGCCGTCCATCAATACGGTTGATATTTGCTGCGGCAGGAACAATAGAAACATTAGCCAAATTCTCAAGTGGAATGAAACCCTCTCCGACTTTAAGTCGTAAAGTCTTAAGAGCCTCCACTGAAAGACGCTCCTCTTTCGGCAATCGCACTCTGACTTGAATTTCTTCGCGGTCACGCTGAATACGTGTTGCTTCTGCCCCAAAGAAAGACGCCCGGATTTGATTAGCTAATCCTTCTTGTGTTAGCCCGTAATCACGGGCAAGCGGTTTTAATGAAATCTGCACCTCTGATGTCACATTAAAACGATCGTCTTTAATGTTAATCACACCTGGCATGCGCTCCATTGCCGCACGGATTGCGGCGACGGCTTTATGACTATCCACGGCATATTGCGTGCTCACTTCGAAATAGACAGGATCCGCTTGAGTGATCAAATCAGCACTAAACCGTAATTTCTGAGCCCCAGGAATTTCACCAACTCTTTTTTCCCATTCTTTACCAAATTCATCGGCTGTAAAATTCCGCGCAGAGGCTCCTTTCAACCGGGCCACAAGAAAGGCTTTGTTAGACGCGGCCCCTCCTTGCGTTGTTGGCATTGACATATCAGCTGCGGGCGAGCTGCCCAAAATCCAAAAAATCCCTTCGAGAGGACCTGCCTCCCGCTTTTCAAATTCGCGGGCCGTGGCTTCTGCCGCTTCAGCAATTTTTTTCGTATAATAGACAGTTTGTTGTTGTGAAGTCGCCTCAGAAAATTCCACCTGGGCATTAATATAATCCCCTTCCACTTGAGGAAAGAAGACAGATTTCACCGTCCCACTAGAAATAAGGGATAAACTCAACATAAAAAAGCCAAAAGAAGTCATCAAAACTGACCCAGGATGTCCAATTACAAAGGTCAGGACTCGCTTGAGTGGCCCATGAATAAAGCGGTTAAGATGAAAAGCAAAATAATCTCGGAAAGGGTCTGCCACTTTCAACTGAAACTTGGTTTTTCTCTCTTCTTGCAAATGCGAGAGGTGCCGTGGCAGCATCAAAAGACTTTCAACGAGGGAAAAGATTAAGACGCTGATGACAACTGCCGCTAAAGGCCCTAGAAAGTCACCCATGGTTCCCGGTAAATTCATCAAGGGGACAAAAGCGACAATGGTTGTTATGACAGAAAAAATAACCGGCGTTGATATAGAGGTCACTCCTACGCGTGCCGCTTCAAGGCCACTCAGAGTCGAATGCTTTCTTTGAGTATGAATATTTTCACCCACAACAATGGCATCATCAACAACGATTCCAATTGCCAAGATAAATGCAAAGGCCGACATCTGATCAATGGATACGTCTGTGACAGCCATTAATACAAAGCTACCGATGAAAGAAACAGCCACACCAAAAGCGACCCAAAGGGCGATGCGAATATCCAAAAAGGCCATCAATAATATACCCACCAGGAAAAGGCCGATCAAGGCGTTTTCACTCAAAAGTGAAAGACGGTTTTCAAGCATGGTCGACTCGTCTCGCCATAATTCTGCTTGAATTCCTTCTGGTAAGCGATCTTGCAGGTCCCCGTTAAAATAGCCACGGACGTCTTCAGCTAAATCTAGAACTTGCTCATCCCCCACTCGGAATACTGTGACAAATGAAGCCGGTTGGTTTTTAAAACTTGCGATCACCGGATCTTCTGTGATGGTGTCTTTGATGGTAGCAATATCCTTCAAGTATACAGGAGCACCGTTCACCGATGTTCCGACAACAATATCTCGAAAACCTTCTTCTGTACGGCGTTCACCTGTCGCTCGGATTAACAATTTTTGCTCAGCGCCTTCGATGAGACCGCCTGACAAATCCATACTTTGCTTTGTTATGGCCTCAGCTATATCTTCCAGCGACATGCCCATAGCTTGCAATGTTTCTAATGGCACTGTGACATCAACAAGATAGGCTGCCACTCCCCGGATGTTGGCCCGGGAAACATTTGGCAAATCTGTCAAATCGCTTCTAATTCGATCCGCTGTTTTCTTCAGTGTTTTGGCATCCGCCTGACCGTATAGAATAATCCGTGACACAAGCTCTTCTTGCTCCATAATTTTAATAACGGGTCGTTCTGATCGGCGCGGAAAGACAGTTATGGTGTCAACTTGGGATTGAATGTCATCCTTTAACTTTGATAAAGATACATTATCTTCAAGCTTCACAAGAATATTAGCAACCCCTGCAGCCGCCAGTGACGTCACTTTGTCAACACCCTCTAATCCGTCAATCTGCTCTTCAATGGGCTTTACAATAGACGTTTCCACCTCCTGAGGTGTTGCACCGGGGTAAGGCACTGTGATTGAAATCATGTTCAAATTGATAGGCGGGAATAAACGCACGTCTAAAACCTGAATAGACATAAACCCTGTAATCAAAATCATAAAGGCCAACAAATTAGCCGCCACTCGATTTCTGAGGAAAAACTCAATCATGCTTTTCATGGGAAGTCCTTCCTAAGACCTATCTTCATAGAGACGGACACGTTTGCCTTCAATCTCATTGGGCAACATCGTTTTCATCACTTTAACACCAGTTAACAAACGAGGGGCTTTGATCAGTGCCTGACCCTTCTCTACGCTCACTACCTCAACAGACAGTTTTCTCATCTTTAGCCCCTCATCTATGATCCAAACATAGCCATTATCTCGAACCACACCGGCTGGCACTTTCCAAACAGGCTGCTCGCTATAAATATTGATGGCGATTGCCATAAAATCATCTGCAAAGAGAAGACCCGTGTTCTGCTCACTGAATACCTCTTTAAATTCTGCGATGATTGTGGCTGTCCGAGACAGGGGATCAACTCTGGATTCAATCCGATTTATAACACCATCAATGGATTTACTACCCACTGATCCATCGCTGGGAAAAGCTGTCACTTTCAATGGTTGCTCACCGCCATGTTCATATGTGGCAGCAACTTGAGCCATTTGTTTCTTTTGAAGACTGATGGAAATTTCCGCTTGGCTTGCATCCATTAACTCTGCCAGTTGTTGACCAGGTGTTACATAGCTGCCAAGTGATAAGCTTTCGTTAACCACGATTGCTTCAAACGGTGCGGAAATACGCGTACGGCTTAGAAGTTCCTTCGCCCTGGTCTTCTGAGCTTCTGCTTGCTTAACGGATGCTTGAGCAACAAGCCATTGAGTTTCAGCTGTATCATAAAAGGAGGCCGAGGTATTCCCGCGAGTCCTCAACTCTTTTGCACGATTAAAATCGGCTGCCGCTTGTTTCAATTGCACATGTGCTGAGGCGAGAGCTGCTTCAGCCTGAAGCAAGTCGCTTTTATAAATAGCGTCATTGATTGTAAAAAGGAGGTCCCCTTCTTTAAATCGTTTTCCCGCTCTTAGTTCCGGGCTGACATAAGTGACTTTCCCTGTGACTTCGCCAACAACGGAAAGCGTGTTCTGGGCCTGTAAACGACCGGTTGCACGGATGCGATATTCATGAAGAGGATGTGTCGGCCTATAAGCAGCAACCAACTCTCCTTTTTGAACAACATTTGTCGATTCTCCCGTTGCTTCTACTGTCTCGGATTGGCTGGAAAAATATAAGAACCCTCCCAGCATTATTCCAGCACTGATTAGGGGGACCTTCAACGCCTCAATTTTTGTTTTTAAGTGCATAACATTACCTTTCACTTGGAATGAGTGCATTCAGGATATGTTTTGCACCTTCCATAAATTCTTCTTCGTTTTTTGCCCCGTGAATCAAGCCGTCCATTGTAATACGGATCGTCGCCACAACATCATCAAGGGCGCCTCGCACAGGCTTAAAGTTGCTGGCGGTTAGCACCGTTTTCAGCATATTTTCAAAATGATCATGATAATTTACTTTATCGTGGTTTTCTTCCACCTGGAACATCACTTCATGGCTGTGAGGGCTGCTTCGTAAGCGCTCAATAAATTGCCCACCCACTAGCCAATACATTTTCAAGAGACGCTCATAGAGGCATTCTTCTTGTTGTTGAAGAATGGCGAAACTTTCTGCGATGGATTTCTCTGAAAAATAAATGATCACATTGATAAGAACATCCTGCTTCGATTTATAATTTTTATAGACGGCCTGTCGAGATATTCCCATGCCTCGGGCTATATCTTCCATGGATGTCTTCTTGAATCCATATTGTAGAAACACATCAAGGGCTGCTTCCATTCTCTTATCATTCATTGGGATACACTCTCAATCTTAACTCGCCCTTCAAATCAGATTAAAGGGAGCAGGAAATTTAGATCCAAAAAGCAGAAAATAGCCTCATCCTACTCATAGATCGATTCGTTTGACGGAATTTACATTAAGTGCATAAAATGTCAACTTTGTATTATCCTCTTTCTTATTACCTAGGGAAAATAAACATGCTTCAATCGTGTGAGGCGCTAAAGAATTGCTTTTTCATTAAAAATACGTCAAGAAGGCTGCGCTCAGGCACCCGCCTGAATATTCATAAAAGTAGAAACAAAATGTCACTATCGCGTTTATTGCCAAACTTAAACAACCCTCTTCTAGAAGAGTATGCACAGACATGGTTATCCTTGAAGGAAGAAAATGAAGGCGACATCCCTTACAAGCACCAACTTAGCCCAAGAAGCCTGCGCGCCTTGGTACACAATATTCTGATTTTAGAGTTAGACCCTAAGGACAGCCTGACTATTCGTTTGAGTGGGGCTTCGATCGATGAAGCCATGAATAAAGACATCACACAGACCCCGCATCTTGATATCTTAAACAGTAATTCGTATACTGGCGTAAAGCTTTTTCATAAAACGGTCATCACTCAAAAATGTGGTGGTTTTGCACAGTATAATCTTATTCAAAAAGATAAAATCAAACTCAGTATGAAATCCTTAGCCTTTCCTCTTCAATCAAAAAGGGACACATCACTTCAGCTTAATGCTGCGCTTATTGTGGTAGAATCCAAGGACTTCACAACAGCCTTAACTGATACAGAGACCTATGTGGGGGACATTGAATTACTGGACTATCAGTATTTTGATGTCGGTTTTGGCGCACCTAAACCCCTATAATTTTGTCCCCTTTTTGCAATGTTTTCGGGTGTTTTCCACACTCAGGTCTTTGTTCCTTCTTTTTGCTATAGTAATTTACCTTCAAAATAAGATAGTCTTCTCTTCGCGTTCCTTCTATTTTAAAAGTGTATTTTGTTATGGCGATTCTAAAGCAAAAATCCTTTGTATTCATGGTGCTTTCTCTTTTTGCAGCCCTCCTGCTTTCTTCGAGGGCCGTATCCTTGCAAGACACCACTGCAGAAATAAGGATAATCTTCTTTTCCAATATGCCTGAAGTTGAGGCGAGCAAAGAGAGACCGGGGCTAGCCAGGGTTGCGGCCTATATTAATACGGTACGCGAACAAACGGACAACCATCTGGTCATCCATGGAGGCGATTCTCTTTCCCCTGCAGTTCTATCTTCCTTGGACCGCGGAGCTCATATGATCGATATTTTAAATTCCATAGAGCCAGATGCCTTATCTATTGCAAAAAGAGAATTTGCTTACGGAGAAGATGTTTTGATTGCCCGAGCTGGGGAAGCGCTTTTCCCTTTCGTCTCATCAAATACTTTTGACTTAAGAACTGATCAAGCTTTTGAGACCATCTCCCCATCAGAGCTATTTGATGTGGCCAATGTTCAAATTGGCATCGTAGTCCTTACTTCTCCGCAACTTGTCTCAGAATATGCAACAGAGAGAACGGGAGTGTTGCCTGCCCTTAGCGCCGCAAAAAATCAGGCAGAAGTCCTTAAAAGTCAGGGAGCAGATATTATTATTCTCGTTGCCGATTATGACTTATCCTCAAGCCCTGAGTTGCTTGATCCTACTGTCTTTAACGTTATTCTACAATCCAGTAGAAAAACGGGGGATGTCACAAAAAAAGGGACCCTTTATTATCTAAAAGAATGGGGATCGGATTCCAACCTGAGCGATATTAAAATCACTTTAAAAAAGGAAGCCGCCACATATAAAATAACTAATTTAAGCGTCTCAAATCCAAATTTATTCGACTACACACCTCAGGCTTCTATTGTCTCGCTTATTGAAGAACATGTCGCACCGCTTAAAAATCTTTTAGAAGTCCAACTCGGTCAAACTTCTGTAAGGCTGTCTACTCTTAGAAATCTTGTACGCAGCCAAGAAAATTCTTTCTCAAATATTCTCGCTGACAGCATGAGAGATGCTGTGGATGCAGATGTCGCTTTAATTAATGGCGGCAGCATTAGAGGCAATAAAATATATACCGCCAACAGTTTTCTAACACGAAATGATCTGCAGGAAGAACTGCCCTTCAGAAATTCAATCGCTAAACTATCTGTTACTGGACAACAGCTATGGGATGCTCTGGAATTTGGTATTGCGTGCCGGTTTGATTATGATGGTTGTTTCCCACAAATCTCCAATATGAATATCGAATATTCCCTTGAAACAAAAAAAATTATATCCTTAAAAATTAAGGGACAGGCTGTGGATCTTTCAGCATCCTATAGTTTGGCGACCACAGAGTTTCTTGCGAAGGGCGGAGACGGCTATTCAATGTTTAAATCCGGCTCGCGCTTAAAAAGTCCAGGATCAGGTCAATTAACACGGGAAATTTTTTCAAAATATATTTCCCTACGTCAAACAATCGCACCTAAAGTTGAGGGTAGACTAATTTATGTTGATGAATAAACGGGTAAGCAATGGGGATAGGCTGGAGACAATAGATTGAGTAAGAGAGGCAAAATTGACAGTAAATCATGGGGGTCTGCGCGCATTTTTACCAGTGTTGCGGGGAAATTCACCCTTGGTTTAATGACATGGTTTGCCGCAGCCGTGATTATTAATATTTTTGGGTTAGTCTATCTATCATCCTTTCAAAACTCTATAGAAACCCTCACGAGAACAACCCTACCCACTGCAGAAAATAGTGCAAAACTTGCAGTGGAAACCACTGCTCTAGCGGGAAAAGTGCGACAATTTTCACAGGTGGACACACAGGTGAAAAGGCGTCTCATCATGAAAGAAATTCAAACTGAATTAGACCGAATTGAAGCCCTACACCCCGACTTAAGAAACACACCTGATTTTGAGACTTTTACCAATGTACTCGCCACCATTAACCAATCAGTTTCACGACTAGATTCCCATATAATGGAACGCATACGGTTAACCAACAGAACGACAGATATTACTAGTCAGCTTATCGCATTTAATAACTCAGACTTTGTAGAAATGATCGATATCACCATGGCAGAGGATCTCAGCGTTCTCAAATGGCGCGGCCAACTATCGGCGATCATTACAATGGCGATTGAGAATAAGTCACTCACAAAATTAAGAGAAGCCCGCTTACTTGAGCGTCAATTAAAGGCAGAGTTTAGAAGAGCTAAAATCCTTCGAGGCCCTCTTGATCAACAAATAAGTGAAGCCTTAGCCCTCGAAGAAGAAAAGATAAAAAGCCTATTCTTTCAAAAAGACGGCTATGTCGACACTCTCATAAAAGGCCTAAGAATAACAGTTCGGGTGCGCGGGGTAGAAAATCAAGTCCTCACCTTAAATGAAGAAATTACCAAACTCTCTGCAGAAATATTTGAGCGCGCGACAGAACAAGTCATCACTGATGCGCTTGCAGTTAAAGAAGGGGTTCTCTATCAGATCAATTACACACTGCTTGCTGGTCTTGGATTGCTCATCACAACCATTTTACTGGGCATTTACCTGCATAAAACCGTTGTTTTAAGATTGAATCGACTGAATGATGAAGTCAAATCTTATAGCCAAGGCGACGACCAAAAAATTACTGTATCCGGAATTGATGAAATTTCCGATATTTCCCACTCTATTCATAATTTTATTGAAGAAATTGAAACACAACAAGAGGCCCTCATCAGAGCCAAAGTCCGTGCGGAAAGTGCGGCACAAAGTAAATCAGAATTCTTAGCAACAATGAGTCATGAAATCCGCACCCCCATGAATGGGGTGATAACCATGACTGAAATGTTGAAAAAAACACCCTTAAATTCAAAGCAACGTGAACTGGCAACCATCGTCCATCAATCGGCAAACTCTCTCTTAACGATCATTAACGATGTCCTTGATTTCTCACGTATTGAAGCGGGTAAATTAGAAATAGAAAAAGCAGACTATAACCTGAATGATCTTGTCTCAGGTGTCGCTGCTCTCTGCGGTGCCGATGCCTATGCAAAGAATTTAGAGCTATATTATAAACTTGATGAATCTATTCCTGATACGCTTATTGGCGATTCCACACGCATTAGACAGGTGCTTTTGAATTTGACCTCTAATGCTGTAAAATTCACAGAGCAGGGACAGGTAGACATTACTGTTACTTGGGCGAAAGAGGCTCAAAATCCAACATTACTTTTTACAGTCACCGATACGGGGATTGGCATCAGCCAAGAAGCATCCAATCGCCTCTTTCAGGCCTTTGAACAGGCAGACAGTTCGACCGTGAGAAAATTTGGCGGGTCAGGTCTAGGCCTGAGTATTAGCAAACGCCTTGCAGAAATGATGGACGGAACAATCACCCACAACAGTACTCTTGGCACTGGCTCTCAATTCTTCTTTACGTTGCCTGTTGACGGCCCGACACAGAAAGCTGACCCCATTCCAGAGACGATAGCTAAACTCGGCGATTTTATTCTTGTGTCCTATAATTCTCGCACAACGGACCTTCTCTCTAAAGAGTTGATGCCATTTGCAGAGGATATCGTGATCTTGGATCCTAGGAAGCCTGCGGAATGGGATTGTTCAATAAAGAAAATACGGTCAGACACCGTCCATCTGCTGATTGACAAACCTTGTCTGGATGATGATCGTCAGGCAAATCTCAAAGAATTCAGTGATGCTAACGCTTGTATATCTATGGTCTTGTGCCCGCGCGCGCACTTTGAGTATCTTGACCAAGCTGAAGGCCAGTGGCTGCATGGGGCTATCGCAAAGCCCCTTAATATCAAAGAACTGCACGATACAATCTTGGACAATTTTGATCCCGTCAAAGATAAAGAAAAAGCAGATCACCAAGAATCAGACATCTATACAAGAGACGCTGCAGAAGAACGCGGTGAAATTGTATTGATTGCTGAAGACAATGTGATGAACCAGAAAATTATCGCAAAAATCTTTGAAAATATTGGGCTACATTTCGACATGGTCGATAACGGTGAGGAAGCCATAGCCCAGCTTCATAACACCTATTACAGCATCCTTCTCACTGATTTTCATATGCCTAAGATGGATGGACTCATGTTAACCAAGTCCTTAAAAGCACGAGAAGAACCCGAGGTTAATTCATTGCCAATCGTGATGCTCACTGCGGATGCTCAAGTGGATTCTGAAGAGATGTGTCGGGAGGCCGGCGTTGATGGATTTTTAACCAAACCTATTATCTATGAAGATCTGGTGGCAGAACTTAGAAAATATATGCCCGAAGCAAAACCATTATTAAAAAGCGAAAAAGACGAACCTTTTTCTTAAGTCACCGTGGTTCTATTCACTCTCTGAAAAATATCTAAACCATTTGGGGATTTGTTCCTCATTGGGGGATTGGTAAATTATTGGCTTTGAGGAAGCTTAATTTGTCCCAGTAACCTCGCTGAAAAACAATTAGCCCCTTTACAATATGAAAAAACCCACAGCCTCTGAATCCTTTAGGATCTTTCCATTCCATAATCGCCCATTCGCCTTCCTGAAAAATATTCTCAACAATGCAAACCATCTCTGCATTTTCAAACTCTGCAGTAAAAGCATCTCTTATCGCATGTTTTCCCGTTATCGGTTCCTGCGCGACTTGATGGTTTATTGCATCTTTCGCATAAAGTGCCGCTAATTTATCAACATCGCCTTCGTTGAAAGCCTCAACCCAGAGGCACAGGACTTCTTTCGGTTCCATGACTAAATCGCCCAGTTATAATTCTACACTAAGATCACTATAGACCACTTCTCATGCTCATAACAGAGTCATTGTGGCAGCAAATAAAAAAGCCCGCCTGAAATAACAGGGGGCTTTTTAATGGTACCGCTGGCCGGAATCGAACCGGCACGTCCGAAGACATCGGATTTTGAATCCGACGCGTCTACCAATTCCGCCACAGCGGCACACATGAATCACAGAAAAGGTCTTCCGTGCGAATTGGTGAGCGCACTATAGCCAGAAAGTTTGCCGCGTCAAGAGAATATCTTATGTCTCCTGAGGGTTTCTCGCACAACAGTTGGCTTTCCACTTGCCAACGGAGCAGCCACATCCTAGAAGAATAAAAAAGGGCTCTTGTGATGATCAGAAAACTCTATGACTTTTTTCTAGAAAAAGCAGCCAGCAAATATGCCGAGCGCTGGTTAGCTGCTGTGTCATTTGCTGATAGTATTTTCCTCCCTATCCCGCCTGACATCATGCTCATGCCCATGATTATTGCGGATCGCAGCAAAACATGGCGTCTAGCAGCTATCGTTACCATCACAAGTATAATTGGCGCTATCATTGGCTATATCCTAGGGGCGTATTTTTATGAAGCTGTTGCTCAGCCGCTGATTGAAGCCTATCACTATGAAGAAGAATTTAAACGGTTTTCAACTTTGTTTGAAGAATATGGCATATTGATCGTTCTTGCCGGCGGGTTAACACCCATTCCTTTTAAAGTTGTCGCCATCTCTTGTGGTGTCATTGGGATGAATCCCTTGATTTTCCTGCTCAGCCTTATTCCTGCACGGCTCCCCCGATTTTATATTGAAGCCATCCTCCTATGGTATTTCGGAGAGCCTATTAGAGAATTTGTAGAAAAAAGACTTGTGTTAATGTTCACCCTATTTGTCGTTGTTCTTGTGGGCGGTATTATAGGTATTAAATATATCTAGAGATAATGATTATGAAAAAGACACTAGTAACATTCCTAACAGATCAGCCTGCCCTCGCGGCGACAGGAGCGGGCCTGCTGACGTTACTTGCCGCTTTCATCAGCGAATATGGCTTTGGATATCACCCCTGTGAAATGTGCTGGTGGCAACGCTATCCCTATATGGTTGCAGGGAGCCTATTCCTTGCTTTTGCAAGTACAGGTAAAACACAGCATAAGAGCCTCCTCCTTCTCTTAATGCTGATCTTTATGGTCAACACTAGCCTTGCATTTTTTCATGTAGGTGTTGAAGAAAAGTGGTGGGAAGGCATCACGACCTGTGCTGGATCTGCTGGGCAAATAACCCTAGAATCCATCCAAAATGCACCCCTTATTCGGTGCGATGAGATTCAATTTTCTCTTTTAGGAATCTCAATGGCAGGCTATAATTTCTTGATTGCTTTATCTCTCACTGTCTTTTGTGGCCACTCTTTTCTTAGGAGACACCGGCATGACTGAAAAAACTCATCCCCCTGTTTCAGAAAAACAGCAACCCTCGAACCCTTTACCAGGGAATCGTGCTACAAAGGACGATTTTCACCGTATGATGCGCGTTGATCACGCAGGGGAATTTGGCGCAGTAAGAATTTATGAAGGGCAATTGGCTGTGCTCGGCGATAAGCACCCGAAATCAGCTATGATCCGCCATATGCAAGAGCAAGAAAAAGTCCACCTAGCTACCTTCAATAAACTTTTAAGCGAGGAAGGCGTCCGTCCGACACTTCTTAGCCCTTTTTGGCATGCCGCTGGATTTGCTTTAGGGGCTGGGACAGCGCTAATGGGCGAGAAAGCAGCCATGGCTTGCACGGCCGCAGTGGAAGAAGTTATCGACGAACATTACGAAGAACAGCTACAAAAATTAGAGGGCAGTGAACCGGCTTTTGAAAAGACAATCAAACAATTTCAAGCAGAGGAAATTGAGCACCGAGAAATCGCTCTCGAGCATGGCGCAGAAGATACACCAGGCTACGGCCTTCTTTCGGGTGTCATTAAAGCGGGGTGCAAATTGGCCATTTGGACAGCAAAAAAAATCTAGTCCCTCGTTTTTCTTACTCGCTCATCAATAATACTGAATGCTCTTCTCTTTCTTGACGCACTGTTTTTAGCGTCGTTAAGTCAGCATCAAAAGCATCAAACCATCGAAGACTGTTAAAATCTGCACAGCTTTCACATGATAGCGACCAATGTTCTTGTCGGTGCCCACAATTCAGGCATTGGAAGGAACTATCGTCCGGCACAACTTCATAAGGCTTCAACCCCATTTTTTCCTTTACACGACCGAGCATGTCTTCTGCAGCCTCCCCTTGCCCATCTCTGTCTAGGGCCTCAGATATCACAAGTTGGGATAAGAGGTGTTGGGGGTTTCCTACGGTTAAATCACGCACAGAAACAAGAGAAGCGGCCGTTGTCGCAGTTGGATTAAATGCAAGAAGTTGATCTCTCAAAGCTTTATGGGGACGCACCGTCCAGGCAGCTTTCAATTGTTTTAGAGCCACAGCCGATTTGCCAGCTTCAAAATCCAGGCGAGCGCTGGCAACATGTGCTTCTGTGAAACTAGGCCGGGTTTTTAAAGCTTCCTGAAAATCTTTCCGCGCTTTCTCATTTTGCCCTTCGACTTTCTGTTCAACAGCCCGAGCATAATAGAGTGCAGACCGATGATGAAGAACCTCATCAGTCTCAGACAATTTTTTCATCTCAAGAGTTTTCAGCGTCTTAAGGGCGTTATCCCACTCCGCCGCTTTCACTTCTAAGCTAAAGATGGCCTTCAAAGCCCATGGGTTAGATGAGCTTTCTGCTAAAGCTTCTCGTGCAAGCAGCAAGGCCTCTTTGGAATGACCCGCTTTTTCAGCCTGCTGTACTAAGCCCCTTAGCCCTAAAACTTTGCCATCCTCAGACGATCTAAGTGCTTCAAATCTTTTAGCCGCTTCACGTTTATCCCCCAAACGTGTCGCTGCTTCAGCAGCAATCATCAAAACCATGGGCTGCGGCGGGAGTAAAATCTCTGCTTCCTCTACCAATCGTCTGGCCAAGGCAGGTTCTCCTGTGGATAGGGCAATTAAAGACCGGTTAAGTAAAACAAGTCCGCGGCTCTGTCTTTTAATCACCCTGTTGCTTCCAACAAGGGGCAATTCACGCGCCAAATATCCGACCATCCATATAAGAAAAGCAGCGAATGCCATGAGTAAAGCCACAAGAAGGCCAAGAAAAGCAAAAGTCGTCGTAACTTGCCACTCGACAAAAGTTATCGTCACAGCACCAGGATGATCCGCCATCCACGAAGCCCCGTAAGCTAGGATAAGAATACCAGCAATATATAGCAGAACTCTAATCATTCATTCATTCCTCTATGGCAGTAGAAACACGGCCTGCAATAATAGTCACTAACGCATTAACCTGCTTGTTAATTCTATGATGTGCCTCTGCCTCGGCCAACCATGGAGCTGCTGCACCTAGAATATCAGCCGGCATATCCTCGTTAAGAATCTTCATGGCAGAGTCTAAGTCACCGCCATAGAGAGCAAGCTCGGCTCGATTGAGAATTTTATCAACACCCTCGGCCGAGCTGCCTGTCTTTCTAATGGTCAACAAATCCCCGAAGAAACTGCCTTCTGTGTCAGCTTGGCGTTTCTTTATAGCTACTGCCATGCCGAGAAAGCTTTCTTTCAAATCAGCCACAGTTTTGACTTTCATTTCATTCTGCTCAATGGCAGTGATGACTTGTAGAGCTGCCACTTGATCTACGGTCTGCAAAGTCTGAATATCTGGGCGCAAAGCTTTCAGAGTGAGGCTATAATCATCCCCTCTTAAAATCTGTCTCCGAAGGGTCGACACCATCAATATCAACCGCCCTCTAGGATTGGATTGAACAGAAGAATACTGAAGGGTATTCATTTGTTGTTGCATCACTTCCAATGCAGAGCGTATTTGTTGATTTTCAGCACGGGCTAAGGCAAGAGAACCTTGTAATTCTGTCACTGTTTGGTTTGACGAAGAGGAAGACATCTCACCTTGATCAATAAGTTGTGCCAAACGACTATAATCATTCATGAGCTGAGTAACTTGTTGCTTCAGAGCCGGAATATCTTCTGAAGCAGAAGGGAGCGTTTGACCGACTGATTCATTTTTTTGCGCTAGAATGGAGAGATCAGCCACAATTTGCTTGATCGATCTTTCTAAGCCCATAAGTCTTTCATTATACTTCACCAGGTCTGGGGCAGTCTGATTTGACTGCTCATTCATTCCCTGAACATGGGCGTCTATCCTCTGTAAATCAGCCTTAATCGCATCGATATCTTGTTGAGAGATCAAGGGGATATCATACCCTTTATCAACGGGAACTAGGATTTTTTGCTGCCCAGGGCTTTCCATAACACCAAGAGAAATAAGACTTTTTTCAAACTTTGGGAAGAAATACAGCCCCCCTATAAATGCTGTCAGTATCACGACAATCATCCAAGGAAAACTCACTTTTATTGTGCCGAACGACTTTTTACTTTTCATAGATTTCACTTCGCCGTCAGCTCGGGTTCCCTGATCGCCTCCATAAGCAGTATGGGAACGGTTTTCTGTAGTTTCAGATGAAGCCTCCCTCTCTTCTTCAACGACTTCAGCTTCAAGAATGATGGGTTTCTTCTCATGCGACCCCTGTTTTTTATCCTTGCTCATAGCTCCCCCTAAGTGATCATGATCGTGTGATCAGATGCTCTAGTGTTTTTAATAGTGAATCCTCAGACTTCTCCGCTGCAATCTCGACGGATTGCCACTTGGCTGTCAACCCTTCTGCAATACGTTCTGACAAACATACAGCAACCATCTGGTGAGTATAGTCTTTCATATGGTCATCCATGTAAAGTTTTTCAAAACTTTCGGCAGCTCGTTTAGAAAAAAACAAGACATAGCGACCTTTTAGTGCAATTTGTTCTCTTAAAAAATCAGATGCACTTTCAACCTTCTTTGCCTCATAGCAGACCACATGCTCTGCATCAAAGCCTTCATCGTTAAGCGCCTGAGCAAGATCAACTGAGAGATGCTTCCCTCCTAAGTGCACAAGAGCTTCTTGTGTTGAAATGCGAGCTTCATTCTTTATTTTTGACAACAAACTTGTTGCTGTTCCTTCTCCTGTTATGATGGAAGAAAAACCAGCCTCTCTGGCTGCTTGTGCTGTCACAGCCCCAACAGCAAAAACTTGTACCCTATTTTTATCGACAACGGCTTGAGAGCCGTACAACACACCGTTGACAGAGGTAAAAATTATGCCAAAAGGGTTAGATTTTACTGTAAAATCGACGGGAATATTATGGTGAAGTGGCACATGGATAACGTCAAGCTTCTTGCATTTCAGTCTGTCTATCATTGACCTTGCTGTGGTTTCAGGCCGCGTGACAATAATAGAATTTTTTCCAGTTTTGCCTGTCATTTGAGGATTCCAACTCTCTTTCGCATTATTCGATTGCTGCCTCAATATCCTGTTTTAATTGGTCAAAAAATGCAGCGCCTGCATCCTCTTTGATGGCTTCGCCAACGGCAGTGCCCAACTCTTCTGCCTGCTCCCTTGGACGTCTCATACTCCGCTCAAAAACAGTTTGTCCATCTAAGGATAATAACATGCCGCGCAGCACGAGATCTGCGCCCTCTTGGATAGCATATGCTGCTATCGGCGTACGACATGATCCATCTAATGCTGCTAGAAAAGAGCGTTCAGCAGTCACTTGTTCCGTTGTGATAGAACAGTGCAATGGGGCTAGAAAACTGTGCATTTTTTGATCATCGTCTCGAATCTCTATAGTGACAGCTCCCTGGGCAGGTGCCGGTGGAAATCGTTCAAGATCTAGCCTTTCTGTAGCAACATCTGCCATCTCCATTCGATTTAATCCTGCAAGAGCCAAGAAAGTAGCCGCAGCTTCGCCAGCTTCTAACTTTCTAAGCCGTGATTGAACATTCCCTCTGAATGTAACAACTTTTAAGTCTGGGCGTTGTCTTAATGCCAACGCTCGTCTTCTTAAGGAAGCTGTCCCTAGAAGAGACCCTTCAGGCAAATCGTTTAGGCTCTTGGCGACTGGAGAAATAAACACATCACGATTATCCTCTCGCGGAAGAAACGTAGAAAGAGTCAATCCATCAGGGAGCTGTGTAGGCATATCTTTACAACTGTGCACGGCACAGTCGATGTCCCCTGACAAAAGCGCCTCTTCAATTTCTTTGGTAAAAAGGCCTTTGCCTCCCGCAGACATCAAGTGACGGTCAAGGATACGATCCCCTGTGGTCTTGATGACCACAATTTCAACCCCCTCTGATGTCAATTCGTCATGGGTATTGATCAACCGTTGTTTCACATCTTTTGCTTGTGCGAGAGCAAGAGGACTGCCTCTGGTGCCAATTTTTATCCGGATACTCACAGCTATTCCTTTTATTTTTAAGCTAAGGCCTTTATAGAATGGTCTTTATGAATGCGAAAGACAAAATAACACCTAAATATGTTCTAGGCATAGAAACCAGTTGCGATGAAACTGCTGTTGCTATTGTAAGTAGCGATAAAGAGATAATTGCACATAAAATTCTATCACAAATTGAAGAACACGCGGTCTATGGCGGTGTCGTGCCAGAAATTGCTGCACGCAGCCATATCACTCATTTAGATAGCCTCGTTGAAAACTGTCTTTCTTCGGCGGACTTAGCCCTTCAAGACATGAATGCTATAGCGGCAACAACAGGTCCAGGGCTCATTGGAGGGCTTATGGTTGGCATGATGACTGCTAAGGCAATGGCCCAGTCAAGCGGCCTGCCTTTCATTGCAGTTAACCATCTTGCTGCTCACGCACTCACACCACGCTTGACTGATCCTGACGGGTCAAAAACAGCCTTTCCCTATTTAATGCTATTGATGTCAGGCGGACACTGCCAAATTTTGGAAGTGTTAGATGTAGATGACTTTAAGCGCTTAGGCACCACTTTGGATGATGCCACTGGCGAAGCTTTCGATAAGACAGCAAAGCTTTTAGGTCTCGGGTATCCCGGGGGGCCTCAGGTAGAACAAGCTGCACTCAAAGGGGATAAAACCCGCTTTCCACTACCTCAACCAATGAAAGGTAAGGCTGGTTTTGATTTTTCCTTTTCTGGACTGAAAACAGCTGTTCGTCGAGAAGCCGAAAAATGTGTCGCTGAACATGGCTACCTCCGAGAAATTGAGATTAATGATTTATGTGCTTGCTTCCAAGATACTATGGCAAAATGTCTTATGGATCGCCTCGGTCGAGCTATGAAAGACTATACATCTCGCCACTCTAAAGGGGGTCGGCGTTTAATTATTGCCGGCGGCGTTGCTGCGAATACCTATTTGCGCAATGCCCTTGAATCCCTTGCCTGTGAGCATAATTTCACTCTATCAGCACCGCCTTTGGCTCTTTGTACAGACAATGGTGCTATGATTGCCTGGGCAGGGATGGAACGCTTTTTAAAGACACCTGAGATCAATGAGATCAATCAACCTGCGCGCCCTCGATGGCCTCTTGATCAAAAAGCTGAACCGCGTGTTGGCCGCGGTAAAAAGGGTGCAAAGGCCTAACAACAGTTGCACTCCAGCCTGCAAAATTGTATGCCTGATGAGTGACTTGAGTGGAGGAGAAGAGTTGTGTCATCAGTAACTTATGAAAAAGTAGGTGTCCTCGGTGCAGGAGCATGGGGTACGGCCCTGGCTGCTGCAATGGTTCGCGCTAACAGAGAAACCCTTCTTTGGGCGCGTGAAGAAGAGGTTGTCGAAACGATCAACACACATCATGAGAATACACTTTTTCTAAAAGGGGTTGCCTTAGATCCTAAGTTAAAAGCCACAGGCCTTCTTGAAGACCTAAGTGAATGCGATGCAATTTTAATGGTGTCCCCAGCACAGCACTTACGTTCAAGTGTTATCTCCTTAAAACCCTATCTCAAAACCGACTGCCCGCTTATCATTTGTAGTAAAGGG
Source organism: Temperatibacter marinus (assembly GCF_031598375.1). Classification (NCBI taxonomy): domain Bacteria; kingdom Pseudomonadati; phylum Pseudomonadota; class Alphaproteobacteria; order Kordiimonadales; family Temperatibacteraceae; genus Temperatibacter; species Temperatibacter marinus. Next base: position 1,119,413 of record NZ_CP123872.1, on the reverse strand, counting down.
ATCGAAGTAACCACAGGAAAGCTTATGAGTGATGTCATGGCCGAAGTTGCTCCGAAACAGCCCTTTGCAATCCTGTCTGGCCCTACATTTGCCGCCGAAGTTGTGCGCGGACAATTTTCCGCAATAACCCTGGCCTGTGAAGATGAAAAACTTGGTAATGACCTAATGGATGCCATAGGGACTGTTAACTTCAGACCCTATTTATCAACGGATGTCATTGGCTCTCAAATAGGCGGTGCAGTTAAAAATGTTCTTGCAATCGCCACAGGGATCGCCGCAGGCTTGGATATGGGTGAGAATACCCGCGCTGCTGTCATCACCCGTGGCTTAGCCGAGATGGTCCGTTTCGCCGCCAGTTACGGGGCAGAAAATGACACCCTTATGGGCTTATCAGGCTTGGGGGATTTGCTGCTGACCTGTTCCAGTACCCAGTCCCGCAACATGTCGCTTGGGAAAGCCCTAGGGGAAGGCCAGACATTTTCTGATTATATGGCTGACAAGCTTTCAGTCGCCGAAGGCGCCCACACTGTAAAAATCCTCCATAAAATTGCTGTAGACCGTAAAATCAGTATGCCAATAACTGAGGCTGTTTACCGAATAATAGTCGACGGAGAGCCTGTATCAGACGTTTTTGATGAACTTGTGAACAGACCCTTCACCCGCGAAGATGAATAAACTCCTGAAAGGATGAGCGCATGCTTTTTATAATCACTTGTACAGACAATCCGAATAGCGTTGATCTCAGAATGGCGACGCGCCCCAACCATATTCAATATCTTAAGGACGCAGGAGACCGACTAAAGCTCGCTGGACCTAAGCTGACCCCTGGCGAAGACCCAAAGCCTATTGGCAGTGTCATCATTATTGATGCAGATAGTGAAGCGGCTGCAAAACTTTTTGCAGAACATGATCCCTATAATCAAGCGGGCTTATTTGAACAAGTTACCATAGAACCTTACGCCGCAGCACTCGGTGCTTGGGTTCCTCAAGACTGACCATGCGCTACTGGCTCGTGAAATCTGAACCCCATGACTGGTCTTGGTCCGATCAAAATTCTGTAGAATCAGAGCCTTGGACAGGGGTCCGCAATTACCAGGCCCAAAATCATATGCGGTCCATGGCTAAAGGCGATAACGTTCTTTTTTACCATTCTGGAAAAACTCGCGAAATCGTTGGTATATGCACTGTCTCACGCGCTGAATACCCTGACCCGAGCGATGAAACCGGGCGCTGGTGCCTTGTCGACTTGAAAGCCAAACAGGCCCTTCGCGAGCCCGTTACGCTAACGGCCATCAAAGCAGATTCAAACTTTGCGGATCTGGCCCTTGTGCGTCAACCCCGTCTTTCGGTGATGCCAATTACCGAGAAAGCCTATTCAAAAATCATAGCTATGGGCGGGCTTTGATGAAGAGCGGGGCCGTCTCACAAGCTCCCAGCCCAGCATATCTTGCTGATTATCCCGCGGGGCCTGCAGTTGGTACGCTGATGGCTACCCTCAGTGATCTTCAAAAAACTGGCAGTAAAAATGTCATCTTCAAGAAAGAAGATAAGCAACTGCAAGTCTTGTTACACTGCACAGTCAAAGGTATAAAAGCCTATATTAACAGTTGTCCCCATGCCCGTGTTCCTCTCAATTTATTTGGAGATCGCTTTATGGATATAACAGATCGCTATCTTTTATGCCAAACTCATGGCGCACGATTTGAGCCAGAGACAGGCTATTGCATCGCTGGCCCCTGCAAAGGGGAATATCTAAGATCTGTGGCAATCAAAGTCACTGAGAAAGCTATTTATTCGGCATAAAAAGACAGCTTAGAGAAATCCGAAGCTGCCTTTTTTGTCTATTCCAATGATTTTAAACCTTACTGAATAAAGCCCACAATTTTCTTAACTTCTTTTAGGATAGGCTCCGAGAGAGCGGACGCTCGTTCACTACCATCTCTTAATACTTGATCTATGTAAGCAGGTTCATTTTGCAATCTGGCCATTTCTTCCGTGATGGGCGCTAATTTATCAATCACCACCTCAGTGAGGCCCTTTTTAAAGTCACCAAAGCCTTTGCCTTCGTATTCTGCGCAAATATCATCCCGTGATCGCTCTGCAAGTGCAGCCATAATGCCAATAAGATTTTGTGCTTCTGGTCGGCCCTCAAGCAGCTCTGCTTTGGCTGGAATCAATTCAGGGTCAGTCTTTGCTTTACGAATTTTTTTCGCCAATATATCTGATGTATCGTTCAAATTTATACGTGATGCCTCTGAAGGGTCAGATTTGGACATTTTCTTGGAGCCATCGCGCAAACTCATGATACGAGCGCCCTCTCCCATGATGATCGGATGAACTTCAGGGAAAATTTCTGTGTTATAATCATGATTAAATTTAGCAGCAATGTCACGGGTCAATTCTAGGTGTTGCTTTTGATCATCTCCAACAGGCACATGGGTAGCTTGATAAAGTAAAATATCCGCTGCCATAAGGTTTGGATATACATAGAGACCTGTAGAAGCATTTTGGCTATTTTTCCCAGCTTTATCCTTAAACTGTGTCATACGGTTTAGCCATCCCAACCGTGCAATACAGTTAAAAATCCAGCTCAGCTCAGCATGTCCAGACACTTGTGACTGATTAAATAAGATCGATTCTTTTGGATTAACGCCGCAAGCAAGATATGCAGCGGCAGCTTCACGGGTTTGAGCAGCCAGATCAGCCGGGTCCTGCCAAACCGTAATGGCATGCATATCTACGACACAATATAAACACTCATAATCCTGCTGCAAAGCAACCCAGTTTTTAAAAGCTCCAAGATAATTACCTAGAGTCATTTTCCCCGAAGGCTGTGCGCCGGAAAAGACGCGATTTTTTACTTGAGTGTTTGTCACCTTAATTCTCCATTGTCAGGGCTAACCCACGGCAACGCTTATGACAAGCAAGCACGAAAGGGTCAAGCTTTTCGAGAGAAAATAGCGCGAAATTCTGAAAGGCCTATGCCCCGTATCAAAAGGAGAACTATAAAATAGAGAAGACCGCCGCCAACGATCAAGGCTGCTAGCGCGCCAACGCGGCCCAGCGTGTCCTCAGCAAAAAATGGCCTCAAGTAAGCACTCGCTACCATCAACCCATAGGCCATGACAACAGCCGAGAGTAAGAATTTCACCAACTTTAAACGCACCCCCTTAATCAATGAGAAATGTCCTCTGAGATGAAGGCTACCATAGAGTAAAAGAACATTAACCCAGGCTGCAATTGCTGTACCTAAGGCAAGCCCTACATGACCAAAAGGGCCAATAAGCAACAGATTAGCCGACGTATTAACCACAAGTGTAATAATCCCAAATTTAACCGGTGTCTTCGTATCACCGCGCGCATAGAATCCGGGCGCAAGAACTTTGGTTAATACATATGCCGGTAGGCCAAGCGCATAGGCAACAAGCGCTGCTGACGTCTGAAAACTATCTGCACTACTAAAGGCTTCTCGCTCAAAAAGGCTGGCTATTAGAGGCTGCGCAATCGTTGCTAAAGCCAGGGCAGCAGGGATTGTGAGCATCATGGAAAAAACCAGCGCTTGATTCTGCTGGTGCAAGGCCCCTGTCTCATCACCACTGCCTAGTCTGCGAGCAATGTCAGGCAAAAGAACCGTCCCTACAGCAACACCAATAACCCCAATGGGCAATTGGTTAAGACGATCAGCATAGAAGAGCCAACTGACAGACCCTTCCGGCAAGTAGCGCGCAGCCAGAAAAACATCAATGAGTAAGTTCAATTGCATGGCGCCGGCGCCCACCGCTGCGGGGCCAATTAATATAAGCAGTTGCTTCACGTCTGGTGAAAGCCTTGGGAGCCGTAATCTGAGGGACAGGTTATTTTTTTTTGCTGCATACATGAGCAGCACCAATTGCAAAACTCCGGCGACAGAAATACCAACTGCCAAATATCGCGCAACAATAACATCTGTCTCAGGAGCCATAAGCATCGCAGCTATCATAGAAATATTTAGCAAAACTGGCGCAAAGGCAGCAGCGGCAAATCGACCGAACGCATTTAACATCCCGGCCCACAAAGTAACCAGAGACACAAGCACCAAATAGGGGAAAGTATAGCGACCCAACTCTACTGCTAAGTTAAACTTTTCCTGATTTCCTTCAAAGCCACCCGTTAGCCCAAACATCACAGGCACCATAGCCAGTTCCATAATCAGTAAAAGCAGCAAGAGAATAGGCAAGAAAACAGCCAAGACCTTCTCAGCAAAAACTCGGGCATTTGCCTGAGACTCTTCAGTGATATCCTTCCCTAAAATTCTCGAGAACATAGGAATAAAAGCAACTGAGAAAGCGCCTTCTGCAAAAAGCCGGCGGAAGAAGTTAGGTAACTTGAAGGCAATGAAAAATGCATCCGCTGCCATGCCTGCCCCTAAATAGCGAGCCATTAACAAATCTCGAACAAACCCAAAGAGGCGACTAACCAACGTTAGCCCTCCAACCAATGATATGCCCTTTCCTAACGTCATGTCTCTCGATTGTCCTACTTATCCAACGCCTCTCCCCAGGGAGACTTCCCCTCAGAGGCTAGCAATAGTTTTTGTTCAATATTTCTGAGCCGCACCTTATTTGTAATTTTACCCCCAGTCAGGTCAGAGACATAGAAGGTATCAACAGCATGCTCGCCCCATGTTGCCACATGTGCAGAAATAAGCGACAGTTTTAATCGATATAACACAAAAGATAAATCATGAAGAAGACCTTGGCGATCTTTAGCACTCACTTCAATGACTGTGCTTTTGCTAGATGCATTATTGTCAATAGAGACAACGGGGTTAATATGAAAATGTGCTGATTTATCGCCAATAATCTTACGTTTTTTCAAACGCTCTGTAATTTTCACTTTTCCAAGAAGTGTTTCGTGAATCGTGCGCTCTAATTTTTCCAATTTTATTGGATCATTATATGCTTGGCGGTCTGCGTCTTGTATTAAAAAATTATCAAGGGCCATGCCGTCACGCGTTGTATGAATTTTTGCCCCAGCAATGGTCGCTCCGGCAACACCTAAAGCCCCAACAATGCGTGCAAATAAACCTGGGTGATCTTGAGCATAAACGGTCACGTGGGTCATGGCCTGAAACTCGTCTACACGTGCTGCAACACCTAAAATTTCACCCAATTTATCGGTTGTTTGAATAAGCTCCATATTCATGGCTTGAATTTCAAGTTCTTCAGCTAGCCAATAACTATCATATAAACGGCCAAATAGTTTTGATGCGGGTGTCTTTTTTAAGGAAAGTTTCTCTTTCAGTTCAGTCTGCCTTTCCTGAACCCGCTCAGCCCGACCAAATCTTACATGTCCCGCCAATAATTTTTCTTCTGATGAGAAATATAAATTCCTGAGTAGTTGACCTTTCCAGCCATTCCAAACACCGGGACCAACAGCTTTTATATCTACCACAGTTAATAGCATAAGCAGCCTTAGGCGCTCCATACTCTTCACTTCATCACAAAAATCTTGAATGGTTTTTGGATCTGACAAATCTCGCTTAAACGCAGTCTCACTCATTAACAAATGCTGGCGCACCAACCAGGATATGGTTTTTGTCTCTCCCGGGGTGAAACCCATCTTGGGACATAATTCTTCTGCGACCTCTGCGCCCAAAATACTGTGATCACCCTTACGCCCTTTTGCCACATCATGAAGCAAAACAGCCGTGTAAAGTACTTTTCGACTTGAGATGTGATGCACCACTTTAGAACTAACTGGGTGCTCCTGATCCAAGTCGCCTTTTTCAACTTTGCTTAATAGTCCTAGCGCTCGGATCGTATGCTCATCCACTGTATAGTGATGATACATATCATATTGCATCTGAGCCACGACGCGACCAAAATCAGGGATAAATTTTCCAAAGACCCCTGCTTCATTCAATCGCTTGAGCGCCAATTCATTGTTATTTTTAGATGTTAAAATATCGAGGAATAATTTGTTTGCTTCAGAATCTTCTCTGAGAGTGTCATCTATAAGCGCTAAATCTTTGCTAAGCTGACGTAACGTCTCGGGATGGATATCATAATTATGTTTGTCTGCGATATGAAAAATCTTAAGCATAAATATAGGATTCGTCTTAAAATCATCTTTATCCATGAGTTTCAAGCGTCCCTGTTCAGACTTAAACCCTCCCACTTTTCGCGCTGGTCTAATCCTGTCTAATAGACTCTTCTTTTGATTGCCCTGCTCGAGAGCTGCACAAAGAATACGCGTAAGATCACCCACTGTTTTGGCGATCAAGAAATAATGCTTCATGAAGCGCTCAACCGCTAGGCTTCCTGCTTTATCTTGATATTTCATGAATTGCGATAATTGGCGCTGCATGTCGAAACTTAGGCGTTCTTCAGCGCGATCTGTCATATAATGCAAACTGCACCTCACGCTCCATAAAAACTGCTCTACTCGTTTAAATTGCTGAAGTTCATGGCGACTAAAAACACCTTCTTCCATCAATTCTTCCGCTGATTTAGCGATATATGTAAAGCGGGCAATCCACCATGTTGTTTGTAAGTCTCTAAGCCCCCCCTTGCCCTCTTTCAAGTTTGGTTCAACCACATAGCGCGAGTCGCCCAGTTTTTTGTGGCGGCTGTCCCGTTCTTCAAGTTTACCATTGATAAACCATGATTCATTGCCTTTAATAACTTTTGAGACAAAAAGTTTCCGAGCTTGTTTAAAAGCGGTTGCACTTCCCCAAATCATCCGAGATTCAAGTAAAGATGTGCAGATTGTTAGGTCTTCTTTTGCCATCCGCACGATTTCATCCGGGTTCCGGGTCGCATGACCAACTTTCAGTCCCATATCCCACAAAAAGTAAAGGATGAATTCTACGACATTTTCTACCCAAGGCGTGACTTTATAGGGGATCAAGAATGTAAGATCCACATCAGAATAAGGCGCCATTTCACCGCGCCCATATCCCCCTGTGGCAATCAAAGTTATATGCTCTGACTCTGTTGGGTTAGGGTTAGGGTAGATGTGAGTTGCTGTAAAATCCAACAATGTCTTAAGAATCATATCCATCAAATAGCAATTGGCAACCGGAGTGAGCGCAGCTTCAGAGATTGATCGACAGGCACGGTGGCGGCGCTTCACTTCTAACCATCCTGCTTTATAGGCCTCATTTAAAAGGGTGAAAAGTTTTGAGCGCCTATGATCTAGAGGCGTATTTTCAGCAATACTTTCAAGTTTTTCCGTGATATCGCGACGATTAAAGATCGCTTTCTTTTGAGGAATTTTTCGTTGATCATTACTCAGCATCGCGGGCCAATTCCTTAAGTTTATAAACCACTTCTAATGCATCTCTTGGCGTTAAATCATCCGCGATTATATCTGATAAATAAAGATCCATAGGACTGGCTTCTTCACGCCCAGCGCCCGAAGGGGGGGCTGTCTCTGGAAGAGATTGGAACAGGGGTAAGTCATCAATTAGCCCTGTTATTTTATCTCCCTTATCTGCATTCTCAAGATGATCTAAAACTTGACGTGCACGGTTAATGACTCGCCCTGGCAAACCTGCCAGTTTCGCCACTTGAATACCATAAGACCGATCAGCTGCCCCTTCTCCGACTTCGTGAAGAAAAATGACATCGCCTTTCCATTCTCGCACTTTCATGGACCGCAACGACATGAGCTCTAAACTTTCTTTTAAGACAGTAAGCTCGTGGTAATGCGTTGCGAATAAAGCACGCGACTGATTGATATTATGTAAATTTTCCACAGCTGCCCATGCGATAGATAATCCATCATAGGTCGCTGTCCCACGACCAATTTCATCCAAAATAACCAATGATTTTGGTCCTGCTTGATTTAAAATGGCAGCAGTTTCAACCATTTCTACCATAAAAGTAGACCGCCCATGGGCCAAATCATCACTTGCCCCTACCCGACTAAAGAGACGATCAACCACACCGATTGTCGCTGACTTCGCAGGCACATAAGAGCCTATCTGTGCCAGAATAGCAATGAGGGCATTCTGACGGAGGAAGGTCGATTTACCAGCCATATTAGGCCCTGTGATAAGCCATAAACGCTGCTCTTCACACAAGTTACAATCATTGGCGACAAACTGTGCATCAGATTGTTCTTTTATGGCTTTTTCAACAACCATATGACGACCACCGGTAATGACAAAATCTAAACTATCATCTACAATTGGGCGTGATAAATTTGAGAGACTGGCCAGTTCCGACAGGGCAGATAAAAAATCCAATCCTGCAAGAGAGGCAGCTGCGAGACCGATGGTATCAGCTTGCCGCATAATTTGATGGGATAAAGCGTCAAAAATTTCATGCTCTAGTGCAAGAGATCGATCGCCTGCCTCAGAGATTTTCCCTGCAAGTTTAGAAAGGTCGCTGGTAGAAAATCGAACATTATTCGCCAATGTTTGACGGTGGATAAATGTTTCATTAAGCGGTGCTTGCATCAATATATCAGCATTTTTTGCAGAGACATCAATATGATATCCAAGTACATTATTGTGCTTAATCTTCAAGCTGTTTATCTCTGTCAGGGTTCTATACTCAAGTTCGAGGCCCGCAATTAAACGACGACTTTCATCTTTCAGCATGCGAAATTCATCAAGCGCAGCATTATATTTAGGCCTGATAAAACCCCCATCACGAATAATAAGAGGCGGTTCATCGATGAGCGCATTTGATAATTCTTCGATGACAGCATGGTGCCCCTCAAGCAGCGCCGCTCCCTCTTTAATGAGATCCGGAATATCACCAAAGGCATCTAATGCCCCCATCAACAAGCTTCGAATATCACGCGCCGCGAGCAGTCCTGATCGAATGGCCGCCAAGTCTCTCGGACCGGCACGATTCATGGCGATGCGGGAAATTGCACGCTCCATATCTGGCGCTTCCTTCAGGGCAGCCCTCACATCTGTGCGGATAGCCGAGCGTTCTAGAAAAAACTGAACGCTATCTAGACGCGCATTAACCGCAACAGGGTCCAGTAAAGGAGAAGACAGCCGCTTTGCTAGCAATCTTGCCCCTGCCCCTGTTACAGTCTTATCAACGACAGATAGAAGAGACCCTTGAAATTGACCCGTTTGCGTATGAGCAAGTTCAAGAGACTTTCGAGTAGCGGCATCAATCATCATCGTGGCATCACTGCGCTGTCGCCGCAGCGGTTTCAAGAGCGGCATTTGGCCCTTCTGCGTTTCTTCAAGATATGCGACCAAAGCCCCACTCGCTGCCAAATCAGAGCGGGATAAATCACCAAATCCATCCAGAGTGGCTACATCAAAAAGACCCATCAAACGAGATTCAGCCCGGACGCTATCAAAAAAAGCTTTATCAACCTTGGACAAAATATGACGCCAATCGAATAGGGCAGGCGCGATGCCATCATCCTCATGAAGCTTATCAGTGATTAATAATTCGCCTGGCTGGATTCTGGCGAGGTCAGCATCGAGACGGTTTATTGCCGTTGGGATGACGGTGAACTCACCTGTTGAAATATCGCAGACTGCTAAAGAAAGACCGCTTTTAGCCTGACCAAGGGCGACAAGATAATTATGAGCCCGAGCCTCTAATAAATTATCTTCAGTGAGAGTTCCTGGTGTTACAAGACGAACGACTTCCCGCCGAACAACAGCTTTATAGCCTCTTTTTTTTGCTTCTTCCGGGGATTCAGTTTGTTCACAAACAGCAACTTTAAACCCTTTTTTTATGAGGCGCGCTAAATACATTTCAGAGGCATGATAAGGAACCCCGCACATGGGGATATCGTCCCCAGAATGCTTCCCTCGCTTTGTTAACGTAATATCTAACGCCTCTGAAGCCTGAACGGCGTCATCAAAAAACAGTTCATAAAAATCACCCATCCGATAAAAGAGTAGACTCTCGCTATGGTCTGCTTTTATCTCGAGAAATTGTTTCATCATGGGTGTGACGTCCGGCTGAGCCGCAGCATCTAGCCACTTTTGACGGGGAGAAATGTCTATCTTATTATTTTTATTTACTTTATCCAGCACCCCAAGGTCCTTTTATATCGATTAAGTCTTTATTATTTTTATGACTGCAGTAATATAGGCCCCTTACAGAGCATTAGGTTTAAATCCCTTACATGGTCCCACTATAAAAGAGCTGATCAATAGATCAACTGAAAGAACAAAAAAAGAGGCTCCTTTCATGCCAATCAAAAACAGTAAGTTTACAGATGACGAGGCGTTGCGTTTTCACTCACACGGTCGTCCAGGCAAATTAGAAATTACACCAACAAAACCTATGGCTACTCAGCGCGATCTCTCTCTCGCTTATAGTCCAGGTGTAGCGGTTCCTGTGCTCGAAATAGCAAAGAACCCTGACACAGCGTATGACTATACCACTAAAGGCAATTTAGTGGCTGTCATTTCGAACGGAACTGCGATCCTCGGTCTGGGGAATTTGGGGGCTGCAGCCAGTAAACCTGTCATGGAAGGAAAGTCTGTTCTTTTCAAAAGATTTGCTGATGTTGATAGCATCGATCTAGAAGTTGATAGTGAAGACATCGACGAATTCGTAAACTGTGTAAAATTGCTTGGCCCTTCATTTGGAGGCATTAATCTTGAAGACATCGGTTCGCCCGCTTGTTTTATTATTGAGCAACGCCTCAGAGAATTAATGGATATCCCTGTCTTCCATGATGACCAGCATGGCACAGCGATTATCGCAGCAGCTGGTTTGATTAACGCACTTGATCTCACCAACAGAGATATCAAAAATACAAAATTGGTCGCCGTGGGTGCTGGTGCTGCCTGTATCGCATGTATTGAACTCATCAAGGCGATGGGCATGCCCCATGAAAATGTGACAATGGTTGACCGTGATGGTGTCATTTATTCAGGCCGAACTGAAGGTATGAATCAATGGAAATCTGCTCACGCAATTGATACGGAGCATCGCACACTTTCAGAGGCCATGGTAGGGGCCGATGTGGTGCTCGGTCTAGCGGCAGCAGGCGCCATCAGTCAGGATATGGTGAAATCTATGGCTGAAAAGCCGATCGTTTTTGCTATGGCAAACCCTGATCCTGAAATTACACCTGAGGACGTGAAAGCAGTACGCCCCGATGCGATTATGGCCACAGGCCGCAGTGACTACCCTAACCAGGTGAATAATGTCCTTGGATTCCCTTATATTTTTCGAGGGGCTCTCGATGTGCGGGCTCGTACAATCAATGATGAGATGAAAATTGCCTGTGCGATGGCTCTGGCTGAATTGGCTCGTGAAGATGTCCCCGACGAAGTAGCAGCAGCATACGGCGGCGAACAACCTCATTATGGACCAGACTATATCATACCAGCCCCTTTTGATCCGCGACTCATTAAATATATTCCTCCTAAAGTTGCCCAAGCTGCAATGGAAACAGGCGTGGCACGTCTTGCCATTGATGACATGGAGGCTTACGAAGAAGCGCTCGCTGCGAGACTAGATCCAACCGTTGATACTCTCTCAACAATGTTCGAAGAATTAAAACGCCGCAAGCCGCGCAAAGTCGTCTTTGCTGAAGCTGAAGAAGACAAGGTTCTAAGAGCAGCCGTTGGCTTTAAATCAAGTGGCTACGGCATTCCTATACTGGTAGGATATGAGGCGCCTATTCGCGAAAAGCTCAAAGAAATGGGTGTGGATGACACACAATTTGAAATTGTTAACGCAGGCAACAGCCCACACACAGCTGAATATACAGAATATCTCTACGAGCGTCTCAATCGCCGCGGATACCTTCTCCGTGATGTGAAGCGGTTAGTGAAACGTGATCGAAACGTCTTCTCCAGTCTTATGGTTGCACAGGGCCATGCGGATGCTGTTATTACAGGGGTAACTCGACAATATTGGCGGGCCATGAAAAACATCAAGAAAGTGATTGATCCATTGCCTGGCATAAAACCTTTTGGGATGTCAGTGATTGTTACCAAAAATAGAACTGTCTTTATGGCAGATACTACGGTTAACAAAAGACCAAATGCTGAAGAAATGGCTGATATTGCAATTAATGCTGCCCATTTTGTACGCCGTATGGGGCACGAACCTCGCGTGGCTTTCCTTTCTTTCTCGAATTTTGGAAACCCGCCATCAAGTAAGACAGAAGCGATGCAGCAAGCCGTGCGTATCCTACAAGACCGCAATGTAAATTTTGAATTTGATGGCGAAATGCAAGCTGATGTGGCCCTGAACCCAGATTTGATGAAAGAGTATCCATTCATGAATCTTTCAGGCCCTGCCAATGTCTTAATCATGCCAGGCCTTTTCTCTGCCAATATCAGTTATAAACTTCTAGCAGAGCTGGGAGGGGGACGTATTATTGGACCCATGCTGCTTGGCATGAGTGAGTCTGTTCAGATTGCACGGATGACCTCTACGGCGACGGATCTTGTCACAATGGCAGGACTAGCCTGTCACACCTCAATCGTTCTGGAAAAACTGAAAGATGACAATTCTGAATAAGGTGGGTTCCTGTCCCTAGTAACAGGAACCTTTTACTCTATTGAAAGGAAGGCCAGCGGGAAGCTGGCCTTTTTTAGTTGTTGGTTGATTGTTCTATTCCGGTGTTGGTAAAAAATCAGGAATAGACAAATAGCGCTCCCCAGTATCGTAATTAAACCCTAATATCCGACTACCTTTTGGAAGGTCTGGTAATATTTTGTGAATGGCTGCAAGCGTTGCACCAGAAGAAATTCCAACCAACATCGCTTCTTTTGACGCGGCTCGACGGGCCCATTCCTTGGCATCTTCTGCGGCCACTGTCACAATTTGATCTGCAATGTTTAAATTCATATTTTTGGGGACAAAGCCTGCACCGATACCTTGAATCGGATGTGGACTGGGATCACCACCCGACAGAACTGGCGATAAGTCTGGCTCAACAGCAAATGCTTTCATTGCAGGCCACTTTTCTTTCAACACTTTTGACACACCTGAAAAATGCCCGCCAGTGCCAACGCCCGTAACCATATAGTCCAATCCCTCAGGAAAATCTGCTGCAATCTCCTGAGCGGTTGTTGCTTCATGAATAGCAATATTAGCAGGATTTTCAAATTGAGCCGGCATCCAGGCCCCTTCATTCTCCGCTACAAGTGCCTCAGCGCGTGCAATAGCCCCCTTCATGCCAAGCTCTTTAGGCGTGAGGTCAAATTCTGCTCCATAAGCCAGCATCAAACGACGTCGTTCAATGGACATACTTTCAGGCATCACGAGAATGATCCGATACCCGCGCACGGCTGCAACCATGGCAAGACCGATCCCAGTATTCCCACTAGTCGGCTCGATGATTGTACCCCCCGGTTTCAAATCGCCCTTTTCTTCAGCGGCTGTAATCATAGCCAGAGCAATTCTGTCTTTGATTGAGCCCCCAGGGTTAGAACGCTCTTGCTTGATCCAAACCTCATGATCTGGAAATAAATTTGACACTCTCACATGCGCCGTGTTGCCAATTAAATCTAGAATAGACTGTGCACGCATTTTGATCTCCTGCTGTTATATTTCTTTAATAGTTAGTTATGGGGAGTTGGCTGGTCATAGCTTATGACATCAAACCGGATCGACACCCCATGATTTCATTTTCCTATATAGCGTTGAAGCATTCACATTCAATGCTTTTGCTGCCTTCCGAACTTTCCCATCCATCAAGGCAATAGCATGCTCTATGGCCTCCCTTTCAACTTGATCAAGGGGCCTTATACTTTCAACCTCTTGATCATCTTGATGAACAGTCATTCTTTGTTTGGACTCTGTCTGAGCGTGACTTAACTGGTCTCGCCGACGGCGACCCCGGCCCACTAAATCAGCAATCATTGTTCCTTTAAGATCTGGCCCCTCATTCAACACAACAGCAGACTGAATAACATTGGACAACTCTCGCACATTTCCAGGCCAATCATGCGCCATTAAGGCAGAAATTGCAGAAGGACCAATCTTCTCAAAGTCTTTTCCTTCCTCCTTTGCATAGCGATGGAGTAAATATTCAGCAATTCGAATGATATCATTTCCCCGATCTCTAAGCGGCGGTAAATGAATGGGGATTACATGCAACCGATAATAGAGGTCTTCTCTAAAAGTTCCTCTTTCCACTTCCTCCCACGGCGTTCTATTGGTGGCACAGACAAAGCGCACATTCACTTTAACCTCGTCTGTACTGCCCAAGGGCATGACGGTCCCATTTTGGACAAATCTAAGAAGCTTCGCCTGTAAATCCATCGGCATTTCACAAATCTCATCAAGAAAAAGCGTGCCTCCATCCGCCTTTACCGCCGCCCCGTCTCGATCCTCTGAGGCTCCGGTGAACGCCCCTTTCTTATGACCAAAAATTTCACTTTCGATCAGATTCGCAGGAATGGCAGCACAGTTTAATGCGACGAAAGGTTTTTCTTTTCTTGGGCTATGAAGATGAATAGCTTCCGCACATAATTCTTTCCCAGTCCCAGATTCTCCCATGATAAAGGTGCTGGCGCGAGAAGGAGCCGCATCACTTATCATGCGATAGACAGCCTTCATAGGGGCACTTTCTCCTATAAAATCCCCCACTGCTTTACTATTGGAATTGTCTCTGTAATGTTCAACAATTGTTTCTAATTCAATAAGTTTAGAAGCATTGCGTACTGTGGTAACAAGGCGTTCCTTGGAAAAAGGTTTCAACAAGAAATCAAAAGCCCCAGCCTGCATAGCATCCACAGCAATAGAGACTGAACCATGGGCTGTAATAACGATCACTTGAGCCGTAATTTTATTAGAATTCATCCATTTCAAAATATCTAAACCATCCATATCTGGAAGTTTTAAATCTAGTAATATTATTTTTGGACGATTTTTTAAAATTGCTTTCTTCGCCTCCTGCCCCGTTTCGACGGTTGAAACCGAAAAGGACTGATCCTGAAGATAAACCACATAGGTCAGCGCCAAAGAACGACTGTCTTCGACGATCAATATTGATGCAGGTTTTGTCACATCCCCCCCTGTCACTAACGTCTTCCCTCTCACTCTTACGCTTCGCCGACTCCCTCTATATGACTTAGTCAAGACCTCTTAAACGCAGAATTAGTTTAAAGTACCAGAACTGTTGCAAGATGCAACAGATTCAGCTGTACGACAATGCATGTTGCAAGTTCCCTTAAATTTTAGCTATTTTTTAGGGAAATAATGACATTGAATAGATTAAAAGGCATACTCTGTGTGCTTATTTAACGGATAATTTGAAACCTATGCCGAATCTTTCTAAACAAAAGAACGACTCTCAGTCTCAAAGTCAGCGTCAGCACAATCGACGCTCAGTCCTTTGGCCTGCCCTCTTAACAGTAAACGGCCATGAATTTCCTTGTCAAATATGGAATCTATCCCTTGGCGGGGCGCGCATCCGAGTGGATCTCCCCTTTAAAGAAGGAACCGACGTCACGCTATCTCTCCCTAAGAAAAACAACAGCAGTGTTAAGGCACGCATCGCTTGGCAGGACGAAGAATCGTGCGGACTGCTCTTCATGGTCCCAGATTCGGAAATTAAGCGAATATTCAAAGACAGTTTGCAAACCTTGGGCTTAAGTGAATAAATATATGTTTTCCTCCGAAGGGCGTAGCCGCCTCAACTCAGAATTATGGGTACAAGCCCTCATCAGACAGTGCCAAGTCGCAGGACTTATGGCATTTCAAGTGATACGCGGCGATCGGGAGCGCGGCACAATCCTCATAAAAGTCTGTTTGATGGATGGAACTGCTTATCTCTTACAACAAGCTACCGATTTTGAGGGCAACCGCGTTTGGCGACGAACACCTTCTCATATGCAGGATAATCCCCCCTCTGATCAAAATCTTTCAGAAAAAGAAATCGACGAAAAAATTTCAAAAGAAAGACGTTACGATCCTGATGTATGGGTGGTAGAAATTGAAGATCCTAAAAACCTTTATCATCATTCAGAAAAAATCGACAAAGACCTTTAGAATCACTTTCACTATTGGAAAAGTGCGCCATTTCCTTGACGCAAGGCCTCCTTAGTCCTAAGAGTGCTCACAGAATATGACGATGAATGAGAGTAGAAATGGCAAAGCTTGATATTATATCAGTTCCTGATCCTTTATTAAAAACCAACTCAACAGAGCTCGGGCAGGTAGACAATGACCTCCGTCGACTTATGGATGACATGCTTGAAACAATGTATGATGCGCCGGGGATTGGCCTTGCCGCAATTCAAGTTGGGGTGCCAAAGCGTTTGCTTGTAATGGATACAGAGGGGACTGAAGAAGAAAAGAAACCCCTATTTCTTGTTAATCCAGAGGTTATTTGGGAAAGCCCTGAGTTTAATATATATAACGAAGGGTGTTTGTCAGTCCCTGAACATTATGCGGAAGTAGAAAGACCAGACTCCGTCAAAGTCCGTTATCTCGATTATGATGGTAAGCAACAAGAAACCATGTTTGACGGTCTAGCCGCCACATGTGTCCAACATGAGATTGATCACCTTAACGGCGTCGTCTTCATTGACTATCTTTCGCGCTTAAAGCGCAATATGATTATCAAGAAAGTTGCAAAAGCCACAAAGTCAACAACAGTACTCTAGGATATTGCTATGCGTCTCGCATTTATGGGCACACCTGACTTCGCGACCTATACACTAAAAGCCCTTATTGAAGAAGGGCACGAGATTGCAGCCGTTTATACGCAACCCCCTGCACGCGCAGGACGCGGTAAACAACTGCGTAAAAGTGCTGTTCATCAATTGGCTGATCTGCACGCACTGCCTGTTTTGACACCGCAATCCATGAAAACTGAAGCCGCAATACAAGAATTTAAAGATCTCAATCTCGAAATGGCCGTCGTTGTCGCTTTTGGCCAGATTTTGCCAGTTCCTGTACTAGACGCCCCACAATATGGCTGTGTGAATGTCCATGCCAGCCTACTGCCCCGATGGCGCGGCGCAGCACCTATACATCGGGCTATTATGGCAGGAGATTCAGAAACTGGTGTCGATATTATGGTTATGGAAGCAGGCTTAGACACAGGCCCTATTCTTGCAGAAGCGAAAACGACAATCGGAGAAACAGAAACCACGGCTGATATGCATGATCGTCTCGCTCAAATGGGGGCTGACCTTATTCATGAAACAATTACCGCCTTTGCAGAAGGAAATATAACACCCCAAGCCCAAGCGGAAGACGGGATAACCTATGCGCGGAAAATTGAAAAATCCGAGGCTAAAATACGTTGGAATCAGTCT
Organism: Temperatibacter marinus; assembly: GCF_031598375.1. Lineage (NCBI taxonomy): Bacteria > Pseudomonadati > Pseudomonadota > Alphaproteobacteria > Kordiimonadales > Temperatibacteraceae > Temperatibacter > Temperatibacter marinus. The sequence continues at coordinate 1,102,201 of NZ_CP123872.1, read as the reverse complement.
GCTCAACAGGTAGATCAACTGGTCAGAGGCCTCTTTCCCTTTCCAGGCGCTTGGTTTGAAGTTGAGGGCCATCGTTTTAAAGTTTTGTCAGGCACTGTTATGCCTCATAGGAATAATAAACAGAAACCGGCAGGGACATTCCTCGATAATGCCTTAACAATTGCCTGTGGGGACGGGGCTTATCAGATCCAAAAGATTCAACGTGCAGGCAAAGGGCCAATGCATCGAGAAGAATTCTTGAGAGGGTTTCCAATAGAAATGGGATCCCAAGTGGATTGTTAATAAGTATGCAACGATTTAAGATCATTATTGAATATGACGGCAGACCCTTTGTTGGATGGCAAAGACAGAAAGAACATTTGTCTGTTCAACAAGTGATTGAAGAAGCAATAGAAAAGTTCACCGGTGTCAAAACCACGCTCTATGGTTCAGGCCGTACAGATGCTGGTGTTCATGGGTTAGGACAGGTGGCTCATTTCTCTATAGAAAAAGATATAGAGACTGACGGTGTCGTTGGGGCCTTGAATTTCCACCTCAAACCATATCCTGTGGCCATTTTAATGGCCGAAAAGGTCCAGGATGATTTCCATGCTCGCTTTGATGCTGTCCAACGTCATTATACCTATAAAATTCTCAACCGAAGACCAAGACTGACCTTTCAAAAGGGGCTGGTTTGGCACGTGCCAAAACGGCTTGATGTGGACGCCATGCAAGCAGGGGCAAATCATTTGATTGGAATGCACGATTTCACAACTTTCAGACATGTGCACTGTCAATCAGATAGCCCTGTAAAAACTCTTGATTATTTAAAAGTAGAACGTCTTAACGGCAGTGATGAAATACATATTCATGCCGGGGCTCGCTCCTTTCTGCATCATCAAATCAGATCCATCACAGGGACATTATCTATGGTCGGACACGGACAATGGGCGCCCGAAGATGTAAAAATAGCTTTGCAAGCTTGTGATCGATCGAGACTTGGCCTGAATGCACCGCCGGACGGGCTCTACTTTAGAAAAGTAGATTATTAAGCTCTCAGTTTGAAAGATTTGTTTTGTTCTTCACGATCAAATAAGACGGCTAAAGTTGCAGCTGGATCCCCAGCACCCCTTAAGCGTAAACAAAAATCCTCATCGCGCAGCAACCGCGATATCTTAGACATCGTTCTGAGATGCAGGCCGTTTTTATCTTCAGGTGCGAGCAAAAAAACCACAACATCTATAGGTTGACCATCGATTGCATCAAAAGATATTGGCTTGTCCAAGATGGCTAAAAAGACAGAAACACTCGGACAGTCCTTGACGCTAAGATGAGGTATTGCCACACCATGTCCTAGAGCTGTAGAGCCTAATTTTTCTCGATCAATCAAGGCTTGAAAAATATCGCTACTCTTGAGACCTGTTTTCACGGCAGCTAAATCAGATAATTTTACGAGCAATTGTTTTTTACTGCGCACCTTTAAAGGATTAAAGATCGTCTCTTCTGTAAAGAGGGATAAGACAGACATGACTAATACCGATTACTTTCTATTCAAACCATATAAAAAGGCCCGCTTAAAGGGCCTTTTCTGATTTTTTGCGCTGCAGCAAAACGCTGCGTCGGCTGCTACATACACGGTTAATCTGTAGAAATCCACCCTATATTACCATCAGGCCGTTTATATACCACCTCAAGGGTCTTCGTTTTTGAATTTCTAAACAAGAAAGCATTGGTATCCGCCAGATCCATCAGCATCACCGCATCGCCTACAACCACTGTTGGAACCTCTTTATGAGTTTCGGCAATAATGATTGGCTGATCGTCTCTACCTTCTTCATTTACCCCCTCATCCTCAGCCTCAGGCTCAGGAGCCAGTACGGTATAAGCCATACGCTCTATCTCTGCTTCACTAGGGCCGTTATGATGATGATTTTTCAGGCGCCTCTTATAACGCCGAAGCTGTTTTTCAACTTTTTCAGCGGCAACTTCAAAGGCACCGTAGGGTTCACTACCTTCCCCTCGACTTTGAAGATTGATGCCCTGATTAGCGTGCATCGAGACGTCTATCCTATATAGGTGACCTTCTTTACTGACATTGGTATGTGCGTCAATCGATCGAGAGAAATATTTGTCTGCTATTGTATTGAGTCGTTCCTGGATGTGAATTGAAAAAGCTTCACCAACGTTCATATTTTTTCCAGATACACGAATTTCCATAATTATTTTTTCCCTCTACAAATAGGGCAGTACAGATTGAGACTGCCATTGATACAAAATTAACCATAAGGGTTATGCATACGGGGGATGCGTTGTGGACTATGTGAACTCTCCTTTCACCCCTTTAAGAAATAGCGAGAAGCGCTACAAGAAAATATTAGCATATTTATCTTACCTGTCATGTAGTTATTTTAAACTTATATTTCAAGAGGCTGGTATTCGTTGCAATATATGAATATTTTGCGACAATATTAACACAGACATAAAAACCCAGCGAACTGGCCCTCTTTATGAGCACAAATCGCAAATGTTGTAAGGTACTGGGGTTAAATATTTTTTTGTCGACGTCGTTGAACTGAGGAAGGAATTTTAAGCGCCTCTCGATATTTTGCTACCGTGCGCCTTGCGATATCAATGCCTTCTTTTTTAAGAATATCGACCAATTTATCATCAGATAAAATTTTCTTCGGATCCTCTGCATCAATTAATTCTTTAATGCGGAATTTTACCGACTCGGATGAATGAGCATCCCCGCCATCTCCAGCAGCAATTGATGACGTGAAAAAATATTTCAGTTCAAACATTCCTCTTGGGCAAGACATAAATTTATTATTGGTCACGCGAGAGACTGTACTTTCATGCATGTCGATTTCTTCAGCAATATCCTTCAATGTTAAAGGTTTAAGAAATCGAATGCCGTGCTGGAAAAAACTCTCCTGATGTTTAATCAAGGCTGATGCAACTTTCAAAATCGTCCGAGCTCTTTGATCCAATGCTTTTACCAACCAATTGGCTCCAGAAACACAATCAGATATAAATGCTTTGGCCTCTTTCCCTGTAGCTGTTTCACTCAGTTCAGAAACATAACTGTTATTCACCAATACTTTTGGCAGAGTGTCTGTATTTAATTCAACAGACCAAAGGCCCGCTTTATTTTTAAAGACAAAAATGTCCGGGACAACAGGTTGCACACTTTCTCCGCCAAATGCTAACCCAGGCTTTGGATTCAATTGTCTGATTTCACGAATCATATCCGTCAAATCATCCTGGCCAACGCCGCAGAGCTTTTTCAATTTTGTCATTTCTCGTCGCGCAAGAAGAGGAAGGTTTTCTACCAAAGCCTGCATGGCGGGGTCATATCGATCCAAGTCCTTTAATTGAATGGCCAAACATTCTTCCAAATTTCGGGCACATACACCAGCAGGTTCAAGTGTCTGCAGGCCTTCAAGGATGCGATCAATATCTTCTGAAGCGGCACCGAGGCGCTCGGCCACTTCATCAGCAAGTTCACCATTGATATAGCCAGACTCATCCACAAGGTCGATCAAATGGGTAGCTATCAATCGATCAATGGGGTCTTTCAAGGTCACCATCATTTGGCTGGTTAGAGAATCGTGAAGATTCTCACCGTCTGCCAACATTGCTTCGAAGTTATTTTCGCCCGAATAGCCACCGCTGGTTTGTACTGCACCGCCTCCGTCATAGCTAAGAGACCCCGACGCACCGATTTCACCGGCCGTATCTGTCTTTTCAACGCGATCCGATACAGAATCATTGTTATAAATATTCAGCGACATATTAGCATCAAGCGCGCCTTCAGCGCTGCTCATCGTATCGACAGCCCCATTCAGAGCATTATCCGCTGCGATTAAACCATCACTGCCATCGCCGCCATCCGAGCCACCCTCTGTCAGTAATTCAGCTGTCCCGCTATCTTGTGGACGGTCTACTTCCCCTGCAGAAAAGTCATTTGGGTCCCCCACTTCAAGCATGGGATTCCGTTCCACTTCAGCGGCAACAAAGTCTGCCAGTTCAAGATTAGACAATTGTAACAGCTTGATCGCCTGCTGCAATTGCGGCGTCATCACAAGCTGTTGTGATTGTTTTAAATCTAATCTCGGCGTTAATGCCATAAACCCCTCACTTTACTTCATCAGACCTCTGATGGATGCTCAAAACATAAATGATTGATTACAGTGTGAAATCATCCCCTAAATAAACCCGTCTGACGTCAGGGCTTTCAAGAACTTGATCACTATTTCCTTCAAAGAGAACATGGCCATCATAAATGATATAGGCACGGTCAATAATGTCGAGTGTTTCTCGCACATTATGGTCGGTGATCAACACACCAATCCCTCTGTCTTTGAGATGTGCAGTTAAATCTCGGATATCCGCAATTGCAATGGGATCAATGCCCGCAAAGGGTTCATCTAAAAGAACAAAGGCCGGTCGTGCCGCCAACGCTCTCGCAATCTCACAGCGACGACGCTCTCCTCCTGATAAAGCAAGGGCTTGAGTATCGCGCAGATGCGTGATCGAAAACTCTTCTAATAATTCTTCGAGCATTGCCTGGCGGATTTTTTTATTGCTTTCTACTACTTCTAAAACTGCGTTAATATTTTCACTGACTGTCATGCCTCTGAAAATGGATGTCTCCTGAGGAAGATATCCAATGCCCATTTGGGCACGGCGATACATGGGGAGATGCGTAATATCATCTTCGTTCAGTTGAATGGATCCATGATCAGGTTCAACCAAGCCTGTTAATGTATAAAAACAGGTTGTTTTACCCGCCCCATTAGGACCAAGCAGTCCGACCACTTCACCGCGGTTCACCGTAATAGAGATATCTCGTAAAATCTGACGGCCGCTATAAGATTTACCGATTCCTTCTGCTTTAAGCGCGCCTTTCTCAAGAGGCGGCGCAGTCAAAGTCGATCCTTCTTCTTCAATTGATTGTTGCGGCATGGATTCTAAATCCATCATCGTTTTTCCTCTCAACTCTATGCAGCCATCTCACGCAGTCATTCGTCTTGATATTCCCAGACTTCCAAGCTGTAACACCCTGTATCAACAATTCTAATACAATCTGGCGTAAATTATGCATACAGAACAGTATACAATCATGATTTCTCATACTGTTCCAGTGAATTTTGCTAAAAATATGATTTAAGGACCAAAAGAGGCTGAAAGCGCCTCTTTTTCTTTGATTAGGGTCATTTCTGTTTCTGATCAGATTCAGGTAGCTTAAATGTTCCTTTAACACGCCCTTTTTGATCGTTAGCTTGACCATCTAATTTGGTCAAGCCAGAGACAAGGTCAAGCTCCAGTCGGCTTCCTTGGAGCACGCTTTCACCCCTCTTGATGACAATATTCCCAAGCATGGTGACCAGTCTTTTCTCTACGTCGTATATAGCGCGTTCAGCAGCAATGCTTTCTGAAGCACTCGTGAACTGAATACGGCCTTTCGCATCCAAGCGATTGATTTCAGGATTATCTTCAAGCGATTCTTTATCGTAAAAAACGCGAATTTCATCAGCTTTCATCAGCAACCCGCCTTGTGTCACTTGAACCAAGCCCTTAAATAAAGCCCACCCTTCCTTTTGACGGACTTCAAGCGTATCAGCTGTCACATCAAAAGGTTGCTCTGTATCATGCCCCTTCAAAGAAGATTGCGCAGTGACCGAGGAAGGACCACTCATCAATCCTATGGACAATAATAAAGCGATGGCTGCTGTAATATATTTCATCTCTATTCTTTCTACTGATTAGAAGATTTTTTTGGAATTATTTTAAGACTAACACGTCCCTCAAAGACAGCCGCTGACTGGTCGACATCCACCTTGAAACGATCTGCGCTTAAGGTGCCAAGGGGAGTCGCACCTTTAACCGTTCCTTGGCCAAGGGTTAAACGCTCTTTTAATCTGATTTCCGCCCCCGCAACTTCTAGGGAATAGCCATTACCAGTTTCCAGATTAACTCCGCCGGCAAGTTGAAGAATTGCATCCGGTCTATGATAAACGCCTGTTCTTGCAGTCACCAAAGCAAGTCCAGCTTCCTTGAGTTGTATGCTTGCCATAATATCTGTCAATCTTACTGTCGGTGCGTTTGGATCTTTTTGCAGTCCACTACCCGCTGTAATAGTAAACAAGCGATCGATTGCATCCGTTCCTCGATATCGTAGAGACTTCATGTGAACAGTATCATCACCGCGCAAAACATCATCCGTCGAAAGGGTAAAACTTACTTCATTTTCATTCAAGAGCGGCCATCCGATGGTGACGAGAGCAGCGATAAATGCTGAAACAGGTAAGAATCGTCGCATAAGGTAAACAAATTTATCCCAATTCGAAACGACAGACCCTCTGGAAATAGGTAAGAGCGCTGCTCTTGCAACCTCTTTTTCCCGGAGGGGAGCCTCGTTATGATCTGGGTGATCTACCATATTATCGGCTTTCTAAACATACTCTAAGCGTTCATTCCTACAAGAGAACTATGGCTTATTTATGAGCAAAAATATCCATAGGTTCATAGCCTGCTAAATCGAGACGCGCCCGTGTTGGTAAAAAAGCGAAAGCATCCTGTGCAAAAGCCATGCGCCCTTCCCGCTCTAGCATCATGATCAATTGATCCCGCAATTTATGGAGATAGAGTACATCGCTTGCTGCATAGGCCTTTTGTGGCTCTGAGATCACATCAGCCCCCCAATCACTAGATTGTTGCTGCTTATCGAGATTTACCCCTATTAATTCCAAACAAAGATCCCGTAAACCATGACGGTCTGTATATGTCCTTACAAGTTTTGAAGCGATCTTAGTGCAAAAAACGGGTTCACAAGTCACCCCCAAATATTTTTCAATGATTGCCACATCAAATCGGGCAAAATGAAAAATTTTCTCAACCGAGGTGTCTGCCATTAAAGCACTGAGACGCGGGGCCTCATATGCACCTTTTTTAAACCGCACCAAATGAGCATGCCCATCCCCGCTGGAAAGTTGAACAACACAAAGACGGTCCCGATGAGGGTTTAATCCCATGGTTTCGCTATCAACAGCAACGCTTGAGCCGAAATCCAAGCCTTCTGGTAAATCCCCCTCGTGGAAGTGTATGGTCATAGATGGTTTCCCTGTTCATTTGGAATGACAAAATTAGACGCCATTATAATCGTCTTTGCCTGCGTGAAAAGAGAATTATGGCCGTACCTTCAATTCGTACCGCGTTAGATCGCAATTGTTCCTGAACGACGTTGTCTTTTTCTGATCGTACTGCGATCATCATTTTCAGGTTTTTCAAGCTTAAGTATTCGCCAAAATGTCTGACTGTTACGTTCTCGCTTCACGGCTTTTAAAATCATCCCACTGTCTGGCGCATAATAGATGGTTTCATAGCTGGAGTAGTCATTCTCGCCAATCCGGGCGATATCAATCATAAAGACTTTATGATCTTCACCTGTGATGGTCATTACGGTTTCTTTCAGTACAGAAAGAGTGACGCTGATATTTTGACTTAACCCGTCATCAAGACGCGTCATTGTTGCTGTGAAACTTACCTCATTCCCAGTAACAAGCGGGAAAATCTCATCGACTTTAGATTCTTGGAAGTCTAATTCTTTTATGTTGCCGTCTTCTTCAGACCAAACAGGGAGCAATCCTTTATAAAATTTTTGACTATAGGCTTTTTCACCATGCCAAAAATAATCAAGTTTGACGAGATTGTCCTGAACGTTAGTGACTTCAGCTATAATTTCATAGCTATATTGTTTTATGATGGCGCGTGTTCCGACAGTAGGCAAGTGAATAGCGTCAGTGTTCTTGGGTTCAGAACATCCTGAGAGCAAAAGAAAGGCCACAGCCATAAAGAGTGTCAGTATTGACCTCACAAAACACAACCCCAACAATTAGAATCACAAAAACATTACTTTCATCTATCTGTTTTAACCCCATTCAAGATAAGATCAAGGAATAGCTACTAAACTTTGGTGCATATTTTTAGAAATCAAAAAAAGGAAGCCCACGAGGCTTCCTTAATAAGGTTCTTTTAAAAGAAATAACTTTTCGTTATTTCGCTACTTTGACAAACTTAAGGGTCATGCGATCGCTTTCACCAATTGCTTTTCTTGCAGCCTTACCTTCTTCGTCACCGGCTAGGCGAGGAGGTAATGTCCATACTGACACAGCCTCTTTGTCTTTAGGGTTCGCATTTATTTCACTTGCTTCCACCAACTTAAAGCCATGAGCTTCAATTACTTTGATCAATTCTGACTGTTTCCAGCGCCCGCGTTGTACACTGTCTTTTGTCTCTGCAGCACTTGATTCTGGCTCCCGGTGTTGAACCACACCCAGAGTACCGCCCTCTTTCAAAAATCCGTGCAGTTCATTCAGTCCAGCGGCCATAAAGTTCCTGCGCTCCCAATTATGCATTGCCCGCACGACCATTGCTGTATCAACAGAACCCGGTTTTACAGGGCTATCCAGTTGGAAAAGATGTCCTGCAATCGCCTTATCTCCAAACACATCGTTCATGTCTTTCATTTTGGAGCGATATTTTTTGAGGTTTGACATATACCGTGCATAGGCTGAATAGGATGCTGGATGATGCTCTAATCCAATGTAAAGCCCTTCCTGCTTAAGAAGGGGTCCAAGAATTCGGCTGTACCACATGCCACCTGGGTTCACTTCAATCACAGTCGATTTCTCATCGATCCCGAAAAACTTTAGAACTTGCTCTGGATGGCGCTGACTATCACGCGCTGATTGACCCTCTACTCTGTGACCATTTTTCTCTACAGCCATTTTTACTGAGTCGCCAGCTGATACCGATGGCAAGCCCAGAGTTAACCCTACAAGTAACGTCGCTGTATATTTCTTAAAATTCTTCATTCTTCTCTCCCATAACATTGCTTTTTAATTCTGCTATCATCCATATATGACATTTGAATGGAAAGTCTAGTCTATTTATACTTTCATACTCTTAGCTTCAACCTGATGAAATCGCTCTCGCTGCTCTTACTCCTCGTAGATAGAACCGCATTCCCAGTATTTTAGGTTTGGTCATGAGATATAGACACTCCCTTGCCCAAAGCAGGATGGAGTGATAAGGCTTATTTTTACTATCAAGAGAGGGACTATGATTGATACCAATCTAAAAGCAACAGCATTCTTCGCCATGATTATTGGCGGCCTTCTTATTGCCTTTTCTCCCATATTTATGCGCTTTTCACTCAATATATCTGATGTCAGCCCAAGTGCAGCTGCCTTTTGGCGTGTTAGCCTTGCTTTGCCTATACTTTTTCTATTGATGGTGTGGCAAAAAAAATCATTAACCTTTGCGCGGCCTAAAAATTTTCTAAATAAAGATTTCTTTCTGATCGGCCTTTTCTTCGCTGGGGATCTCGCTTTTTGGCATTGGTCGATTGCATATACAACGGTAGCGAATGCAACGTTGCTCGCTAACTTGGCCTCTTCTTTTACAGCCATTATTGGCTATTTCTTTTTTAAAGAAAGGTTTAGCCGGACCTTCATCGGCGGCCTTGTCTTAGCGATTATTGGTGCAATAACACTAATGGGACATAGTCTTGAGGCCAGTCCAGAGAATTTCAAGGGTGATATCTTGGGTATCCTCACAGCGCTTTGTTATGCAAGTTATATCATTGCCACAAACAAGGCACGTAAACGCTGGTCTACACTAGATCTCATGTTTTATAGCGGGGTTTTTACAGCGCTGTTACTTTTTCCTGTAGGCCTGTTAGAAGATAAAGCTTTCACACCAGAAGTCCTGTTGAATTGGTGGCCACTCTTGTCGCTGTCTTGGGTATCCCATTTGTTAGGTCAAAGCATGATAATGTATGGTCTTGCCCACATTTCTGCGACTCTAGGATCTGTCAGCCTCCTGATACAGCCTGTCATCGCTACCCTTCTTGCGGCACTAATTTTCGACGAGCAGCTTGTGATCTATCACCTCACTGGGGGAGTGATGATCTTAACAGGTATTTATATCTGTAAAAAAGGGTGACTTTACCAATCAGACATCATTGACGGGCCACCAGATTTTTGGTTCGCAACAATCCGCCATAACTTCAAGTCTCCATGCTCGAGTAATTTTTTGCGTCTCGTCCAATATTCTGCTTCACGCATCAAAATTTGGATCATCTGCGCACCGTCTTCTTGTTGAGCAAGTTGAGTAGCAATTTTATCAGCTCCCCGCCAAGCCTGATTAATCATCTCAACATACTGAATAGAAATATCTTCAGAAACCCTGACCTGCAAATTGGCTTTCTTTAAGAGTTCCGTAAGGTCCTCTGCCATGACTGGATAAGGATTATCCCGTTCTCCAACCTTCCAATTTTTATAATTATCTTTAGCCGTCGCCGCATCATGGCCAAGCACATAATCTGTAATTAAGAAAAGCCCACCAGGCTTCAACTTTTCAGACACAGCATGAATGACTTCTTCTTTATTTTGAAGAAAGCAAAGAGCTTCTTTTGCCATAGCTCGGTCAAATTTTCTATCAAACCCTTTAAACTCTTCACTCTCAGGTTCATAATATTCAAGTTCAGCTTTTTTACCCAGGCCTTGCATTTTTGAAAGCTCATTACCAGCATTAACTAGATTTTCATCGCGTTCATAGCCAGTGATCCATACTCCAAATCGGTCACACAGCGTCCGAGCGGGACCGCCGATATCTGCACCCAATTGAATCATCGACATTTCAGGCGACAAGGCAAGAAGCTTAGACAAACTCACAATATATTCTGGGCCACCTGGACCACAATAGCCCTCGCCCCAGATATATTGAGCGATATCAATTGATTTTTCATCCCAAGGATCTACCGCAAGGCCAGATTGAGTTTCTTTCGGTTTATTTTTATCTTCTTCTGGCTCTGGAGCGGTTTCAGGCACCTCTTCAGGCAACGCTTCAACATAGCGCTTTTCAACTTCTTCAGAATCATACCCTTCCCACCATGATTTTAATCGCAGTGTTAATGGTAATTTCTTATTTCCCTTTTTCCCGGCCATGCACCAACTTTCTGGTTTACTCTAACGTTACACTTTGACGATAACCTCCCCAGATTACCGGTCAAAAAAATCAGCGGGCCCGTTGGTCGCCGCCGACCTAATATTTGTAAACAAAGTTTTTCTCATTTGCCAAATAGAAAATGGACAATCTCTAATAATTGTCCATTTTTTTTGGCTTAAACCCTTTAACTTTGTGGGACTGAGGCAGAAAGACCCGTTATCCGCGTAGCTCTGCACCCACAGACTTATGTGCCGCCTGTATGATCTTAGCAGAAATCTGTTCAATATCAGAATCAGCAAAGGTTGTTGTATCCGGTGTCAGAGTAACACAGAGAGCCAAAGACTTTTGGCCTTCTGGTACACCCTTTCCTTCATAAACATCAAAGAGTGAGACCGAAGAAATATATTTCTTATCTGCCCCTTTCACAGCGCGTAATAAATCTCCTGCTGCTTTATTTTGATCGACAAGGAAAGCAAAATCTCGCTCAACGCTCTGAAGGTTTGATACATCCAATGCGCCCTTATTCGCTGTTTTGTTGCGCGCAGCCGGAATGCGGTCTAAATAAACTTCAAATCCAACTGCAGGCCCGTCAACATCCAATGCCTTCAGAGCAGAGGGGTGCAATTCACCAAAGCTTGCAAGAATATTCTTTGGTCCCAACCGCAGTGTTCCTTTACGACCTGGATGATAATACTCAGGGGCCTCTGTAAAGACCTGTAAATTTTGTACAGGTGCCCCAGCCGCTTCCAAGGCTCTCAATGCATCTGCTTTTGCCTCAAAAACACTGACATCATCAGACGCAACCGCCCAGTGACGCTCATTGGTTTGACCCGTTCGTATACCGCTTGCGACAAGCAGTTGACCCTTGTTTGTATCATCTAGATAAACAGGCCCAACTTCAAAGAGGGCCATGTTGCCGTTACCGCGGTCTTTGTTTCTTTGCGCCGCCTTCAACAAGTTTGGTAAAATCGACGGACGCATCTGATCCAAATCACTAGAGATTGGATTATCTACTGTGAGCTTCGAATCTCCACCACCAAAAGCGACAGCATCAGCCTGGGACATGAAGGACCAAGTGACCGCTTCATGCATACCAGAGCTGGCTAGACCCCGTTTTGTAGCTCGGGCCCGCTTTTGATTATCAGACAAGGTTGTGCCGGCTTTATGGTTTGTTACATCAAGCTGCACAGACGGAATATTATCATACCCATATATACGCAGAACTTCCTCGACCAGATCCGCCTCTCCGTCCACATCTGTACGCCAAGAGGGTATTGTAACCATATATGGATTACTTTCTTGCACTGTAAAGCCAAGACTTGAAAGAATTTCAATACTCTTTTCTGCAGGAAGGTCTACGCCGCCAAGGGTCATCACACGGTCACTTCTAAAGCTCACCGTCTTATCAAGAATTGGGGCTGTGCCATCGCTGAATGGCTGTGAGACGTCCCCACCGCATAAATCTAAGATCATTTGCACAGCAATTTTAGCGCCCGCCTCCATAAAGCCAGCATCTAGCCCCCGCTCACTGCGATAGCGTGCATCGGTTAAAATACCATGATGGCGACCTGTGGTTGCTGCGCGGATTGGGTCAAAATATCCAATCTCTAAAATAACATCTGTCGTCTCTTCAGAAACGCCACTTGCACTGCCCCCGATAATACCGGCAAATCCTAATATACCAGCCTCATCTGCAATCACACTCTCGCCCCCAATACAAGTATATTCATTATCATCAAGGGCTGTGAAACTTTCACCTTCTGTTGCCACACGCGTGACAATATTGCCAGTCACTTTTGCTGCATCATAAACATGCAAAGGGCGTCCAAATTCATATGAAATATAATTGGTGACGTCCACAAGCTTGCTGATCACTTTAACCCCAACAGATGTCAACCTGTTCTGAAGCCAAAGTGGGCTCTGATCGTTTTTGACCCCTCTAAAGGAATAGCCAATATAGGCTGGGCACCCCTCACCTTGAACTGAAACAGAAACAGGGCTTTCAAAAGATCCTTTAATTTCAGGTATTTGGTAAGGCTTTAACCGTCCAAGACCGGCCGCAGCAAGGTCGCGCGCGATACCGTAAACCCCCAAGCAATCTTGTCTGTTAGGGGTGATGGCGATTTCAATAACTGGGTCATTAAGGCCTGCGTAATCTATGTAACTTTCACCCACAGGTGCATCAGCAGGCAAATCCATAATGCCGTCACTGTCTTCACCAAGGTTTAATTCAGCGCTTGAGCACATCATGCCATTACTCTCAACACCGCGCACAGGACGCAGTGCCAAAGTTACATCAAGGCCCGGGACATAGTCGCCAGGTCGTCCAAGCACAACTTTCATATCAGCCCGAGCATTTGGTGCCCCGCAAACAACCGTAATTTCTTCAGATCCAGTATCAACAATACAGACTTGAAGTTTATCAGCATCCGGATGTTTTTCGGCTGCTTTTACATAACCAATCTTAAAGGCGCCTAATGTCTCAGAAGGATCTACAACCTCTTCAACTTCAAGCCCGATGGCATTCAGTATATCAAGGATTTCTGTAAGGCTAGCCTCTGTTTCCAGGTGGTCTTTAAGCCATGAGAGAGTGAATTTCATTAGCTGAGCCCTCCATTAATACCGCTTGCAAGAGACGGGAGACCCAATGCTCTAAAGCCATAATGCTTGAGCCATCTTAAGTCTGCATCAAAGAAAGCACGCAAATCGTTCATGCCGTATTTCAACATCGCCAACCGGTCGATGCCGCACCCAAAAGCAAACCCTTGATAGAGGGTCGGGTCCAGATCACAGGCCTCGAGAACACGAGGATTCACCATGCCTGACCCTAAAATTTCTAGCCAATCATTGCCATCACCAATTTTCACAGAACCATCTTTAAATTCACACTGAACATCAACTTCCATACTTGGCTCTGTGAAAGGGAAATATGAAGGTCTGAGGCGCAGCGTCACCGCATCAACCTCAAAGAAGGCTTTCAAAAAGGCTTCCAATGTTCCCTTGAGATGCCCGAGGTGCGTATCCTTGTCGATCACCAAGCCTTCAACTTGATGGAACATGGGGGTATGTGTTGCATCACTATCGCTCCGATAGGTACGCCCTGGCGCAATAATGCGGATCGGAGGTTTTTTATTTTCCATGGTTCTGATTTGAACAGGGCTTGTATGGGTACGAAGAACTTTTCGCTCTCCCTGATCATCTGGCTTTAGATAAAATGTATCGTGCATCTGACGAGCTGGATGATGCTCAGGAATATTGAGGGCTGTAAAATTGTGGAAGTCATCTTCAAGATCAGGACCTTCTGCAACATCGAAGCCCATGGTTGCAAAGATTTCAGCAATCTCGTCCATCACTTGACTGATCGGGTGAATGGACCCTAACGTATCTGGCTTGCTGGGCAAGGACACATCTAATGTCTCTGTAGCAAGGCGTGCTTCAAGCGCAGCCGATTCTAAGACCCCTTTTGCACCATCAAGCTTAGCTGCAATGGCATTTTTCAATCCATTGAGCGCTGGACCCATCACTTTACGTTCTTCAGGGTCCATTTTACCGAGCCCCTTCATTAGACCAGAGACACGGCCTTTTTTACCAAGAGCTGAGACACGCACTTCTTCAAGAGTGTTCAGGTCAGAGGCGGCCTCGATGGCTTCTGTAATTTCAGCTTCAAGAGCCGTAATTTGATCCTGCATTTTAACTTCCTGTGTTAAAATGGCCTCCCTCTTCCCGTAGGCTATTCGGAAAACCAACAAATTCTTTACATCAAATTCGTATAAATAAAAGGGGAGCCACGCGCAAGGCGGAACTCCCCTAAAATCAATAACTGATCATGTAATCAGTAATTATTTTGCAGCAAGTGCAGCCTTGGCTTGTTCAACCAATGCCTCAAAAGCTTGAGGTTCGTTGATAGCAAGGTCAGAAAGCACTTTACGGTCAACTTCAATTCCAGCCAAAGAGAGGCCGTGCATGAAGTTACCATAGTTCAAGCCTAGAGCGCGTGAACCAGCATTGATACGCTGAATCCACAAAGCACGGAATGTACGCTTCTTCGCTTTACGATCGCGGTATGCGTACTGGCCAGCTTTTTCTACAGCTTGACGAGCAACTTTAATTGTATTTTTACGGCGACCACGGTAGCCCTTAGCTTCCGAAATTACCTTTTTATGTTTAGCATGTGAAGTAACACCACGTTTTACGCGAGCCATTTTCTTATCTCCTAATCTTCAAAGAAATCGTATTCAAGCCCGGCCTAGCCGTAGGGCATGAACTTTTTCACGATGTTGGCATCACAATCTTTAAGGATTGTAGTACCACGCTGGTTACGGATTTGCTTATTGGTACGTTTGATCATACCGTGCTGCTTACCAGCCTGAGCTGAACGCACCTTACCGGAAGCGGTAAGTTTAAAGCGTTTCTTCACGCTGGACTTCGTCTTCATTTTGGGCATTTGCAGTCCTTTACAATTTACCTGAGTCTCAGTTTTCACCGAGATACATCGTCTGCTTTTGAGTACACACGGCAGCCCTTACTGGCCGGTACACCCGATGGAAGTCGGGCTTATAACGCTTGGCATCTGAGTTTGCAAGCCTTTTTCACCTTGACCTGACTGCTTTTTTAAAGGAAAGTTTTTTACAAGAGCAATAATAATTTTCCTCCTCACGATAGACAAAAGGTAAAGACATGTCTAAATTAACTAACCCATTGAAAAAAATAACTTTTATATATTTATTTCTTTTAGCGTCTTGTGGCTTAAGCTTGTCTGCCACTGCCGATGTTGCTCTCTATAAAATAAAAGATAGTGACACAACCATCTACTTGATGGGAACCATACACATCCTTCCAAAAGGGACAAATTGGCAAACAAACGCCATTCAAGAGGCATTTGACGCTTCAGATTCGCTCGTTGTAGAAGTGAGTCAATCCACCATGACTCCCGCAGACATGCAGCCTCTCATTATGAAATACGGCCTTCTTCCGAATGGTGCAACATTAGAGTCCGTCTTGGATGCCGATGTCTATGCTATGATCAAAAACCTTTATGGATCCAATGCTCAGGCATGGGCACAGGTAAACAGAATGCAGCCTTGGTTATTGGGCGTCACTATCTCTGCTGGTCAAATGGTACAGAGCGGTTTTGACCCCAATTCTGGCGTTGACAAAGTGTTAGAGGGACTAGCCATTACGGCCGGTAAAAATGTGATATCGCTGGAAACCGCTGAGTATCAAATGAAGGCCCTCGCCTCAATGGGCAACATAATTAAAAGCGGCATGCTAAAGGAAATGCTTGAAGACTTACCCGCCATAACAACTCAAATCAATCAAATGAAAGACGCATGGATGCAAGGCGATATGGACAAACTTGCTGTCATTATGAATGAAGAAATGGCTGAGTTTCCCGCAGCCATGGAAACCATGCTTTATACCCGCAATGCCAACTGGATAGGTCAAATTGATCAAATGATGGCCAAGCCAGGGACAGTCTTTATTGCTGTGGGCGCGGGTCACCTCGCCGGAGAGAAAAGTGTGATTGATCTTCTCAAAAAGGCTGGTATCCCAGTTGAACAAGTACAATAATTACACATTTGGAGCTCACAAATGATACGATCTTGCGGTACTTTTACCATCAGCATGACCCCTCAAGATGATGAAACTCACTCTATGGGACGTTTAACATTTGATAAAATATTTTCCGGGGATTTTACCGGCATAAGTGTCGGCCAGATGCTTAGTCATCGCAGCAGTGTAGAGGGTTCCGCGGGATATGTGGCCCTAGAAAGACTTGAGGGCTCTCTTGATGGGAAGCGAGGGGGTTTTCATCTCATGCACCTAGGTACAATGCAGGCAGGCGACCAACAACTCTCTGTTTCTATCGTCCCTAATTCAGGCACCGACGACCTTACGGGCATCACAGGAACCCTTGAAATAGATATAAAAGAAGGGGTGCATCATTACACCCTTTCTTATGAGTTTATGCCTTAATCACCCTCTTTTGTCTTGGCTTACTCTCCATTTCTCAGGCGCGGGTCATCTGTAAGATATTCTACAAATTCTACTTCAACCCCGTCCGGATCTATGAAATAGACATTCCGACGGTACTCTGTGTGACTTCCATCACTGTCAACAGGATATCCTGCATCGATGAGACGTTGGATTAAAGAGTGAAGGCCTGTGACTTCAAACGCGATATGCATTAAGCCCACTGACAATGTTTTCAAATCTCTGGGCACTCCCTTACCCGGACTATTAAAAGCTAAGTAAGTGACATCATCACCAAAGTGAAGCCATGTACGAGGAACTCCATACCATTCAGCTTCTCCCGTTGTTCTCACCTGCCAGTGGGGAAAAGCCGCTTGATAAAAATCGAGTGTTTTCTCCATATTTTTTACGACAAAATTTACATGCTCTAAACGAACCATTTCTTAATCTCCTATAGTAATATTTTTCTACCGATCGTTCGGTAAAATTTTTATTATCCCTTTTCAGGGTCTCTATTTTTTACTTAATGTGTCTCTCAGCAGGCCTAATAATCTCTGCCAAAAGGCCGTCTGTGTCACCGAGGCCCTATCAATCATCTGATTAGTTTCATAGAAGGACACATAACTTGCGCCTCTCCTTTGTTGGCCAAGGTGTCGTGCTGGGGCCGGTGTTTTCTGAATATGTAGCATCATTTTTTCCTTGTTATTGGTGTCGAGTCGCCCTACTCTAAAACCTCAAGTTAACTTGAGGTAAAGGAAAAAATCATGTCGGCTCAAACTTTCCCTAAATGGACCGTCGGCCAGATTGCGGCGCGCTGCGGTGTGAAAGTCTCTACGCTGCATTTTTATGAAGATAAGGCCCTCATCTACAGCCTAAGAAATGCAGGCAATCAGCGACGATATTATCCGGACACTATCCGACGCGTTTCAATTATTAAAGCCGCTCAAAAAATGGGGGTTAGCTTAGAAAAAATTAAAGAATCGCTGGATCTTCTACCAAATAAACGCACCCCAACCAAAGGCGATTGGGAAAAAATGTCTACTCAGTGGCATTCTATGCTAGATGAGCGAATTGAGGCCCTCTCGCGCCTTAGAAACACCATAACCGGCTGTATAGGGTGCGGCTGTCTTTCTATGGAAAAATGCCCCATCTATAACCCCGATGACATTTTAGGAAACAACGCAAAAGGGCCCATCCTTTTGGACAGGCCCTCAAAAAGCACTTAATGCCAGTAAACTATAAAATAAATTTACTCAGGTCTGCGTCAACAGCTTCCAAATCGCCCATTGCTTTCTTGACATAGGCACCGTCAATACTCAGCTCTAGACCAGACTTGTCTGATGCATCAAAGCTAATATCTTCAAGCACTTTTTCTAGAACCGTATGTAAGCGCCGAGCGCCAATATTTTCGACTGTTTCATTAAAATATGCCGATACTCTGGCGATTTCATCAATACCGTCCTCTGTGAAGGTTAACGAAACCTCTTCCGTCCCCATGAGGGCTGTATATTGTTTGAGGAGACTATAATCTGGTTCTGTCAGAATCCGTTTGAAATCAGCCTCCGTAAGATCCCTTAATTCTACTCGAATGGGCAATCTTCCTTGCAGTTCTGGCAACAAATCAGCTGGTTTGGCCAAGTGAAAAGCCCCTGAAGCAATAAAAAGAATATGATCTGTTTTTACAGGGCCATATTTTGTCGATACGGTGGTTCCTTCAATCAGTGGCAACAGATCTCGCTGAACACCTTCTCTACTCACATCCCCGCCTCGGGCATCTTCACGTGTGCAAATTTTATCTACCTCATCCAAAAAGACAATGCCGCTATTTTCAACGAGCTGAAGAGCATCCCGTGTTGCTGATTCATCATCGATCAGCTTATCTGCTTCTTCCCCCATTAAAATCTCATAGGCATCTTTTACTTTGAGTTTCTTTTTGACTTTGCGATCACCCAGCGCTCCACCCAGCATATCATTTAAATTAATCATGCCCATAGACGCTCCAGGCATCCCTGGAATATCCATTTGCGGGAATGGACTGCTGGTGTCATTCACTTCAAGTTCAATTTCCTTATCAGCCAACTCTCCGCTTCTAAGCATTTTACGGAACTTATCCTGCGTGGCGTCAGAGGCGTTCTCCCCAACAAGAGCAGAGAGGACACGATTTTCAGCATCTAACTCAGCGCGGGCAGCAACGTCTTTTCTGCCTTTTTCTTTTGTCATGAGAATAGCATTTTCCACCATATCACGAATGATGCTTTCTACATCACGGCCTACATAGCCTACTTCTGTAAATTTCGTTGCCTCCACTTTAATAAAGGGGGCATTCGCGAGTTTAGCAAGGCGACGGGAGATTTCAGTTTTACCAACGCCTGTCGGTCCAATCATTAGGATGTTTTTCGGGAGCACCTCATCCCGCATTTGTCCATCTAATTGTTGACGGCGCCACCTATTTCTTAAAGCAACAGCAACCGCACGCTTAGCGTCAGATTGGCCGATAATATAACGATCGAGTTCTGAAACGATCTCTCTAGGAGAAAAACTTACCATGGGAATATTCTTTCTTAACTTATTCTTCTGAGTCCAAAGTCTCGACAGTCAAATTATTGTTAGTATAAACACAAATGTCTGAGGCAATCTTTAAAGACCGGCGCGCCATGTCTTCTGCAGCCATTTCTTGATCTTGCAAGGCTAGACCTGCGGCCAGAGCATAATTTCCCCCAGAACCTATGGCGACAATGTCATGCTCGGGCTCTAGAACGTCACCGTTGCCTGTCACCACCAATGTAACTGCTTTGTCTGCAACGATCAGCATGGCTTGTAATTGTCTAAGGTATTTATCTGTTCGCCAATCTTTTGCCAGCTCAACGCAGGCACGCGTCAATTGACCAGGATGGCGCTCAAGCTTTGCTTCTAAACGCTCGAACAAGGTGAAGGCATCTGCAGTGGCGCCTGCAAAGCCAGCCACGACTTTTCCGCCAGAAAGCTTGCGAACCTTTCTAGCATTCGCTTTCATCACTGTATCACCAACCGAAACTTGGCCATCGCCCGCCACAACAATTTTGCCATTTTTCCTGACTGCGCAGATTGTAGTTCCACGCCAGTTTTCACCGTTCAAGGTCCGATCATCATGGGCCATACTTATTCTCACATTCCTGCTTTTTTGTTTGCATAAGTCAGCATATAGATAGAAGCTTAGCCTGATACAAGGGTTTAGAAAGAATAAATTAGTCTCAAAAGTAACTATTGTATGATCCAGCTTTGCCCTTATAAACGTACCCAAAGTCAAGTGATGCCTTAATTTGAGAGAAATGGATGACAAGATGCGGAAAGCCTCTATCAATCGGAAAACGAATGAGACAAATATTCAAGTTGATCTGAATTTAGATGGATCAGGAATTTATGACGTGAAAACAGGCATTGGTTTCCTTGATCATATGCTTGAGCAACTCTCGCGTCACTCTCTTATCGATCTCACAGTGCGCTGCGATGGAGATCTTCACATTGACGGTCATCACACCACAGAAGATGTTGGCATTGCTCTTGGAACTGCTGTCAAAGAAGCGCTTGGCGACCTTAAAGGGATCACTCGGTATGCTCATGCTTACATCCCAATGGATGAAACATTAACACGCGCTGCTCTTGATATTTCAGGGCGTCCTTTCCTTATATTCAATATTTCCTTTGACCGGGACAAGATCGGTGACATGGACACAGAATTGTTTGAAGAATGGTTCCGTGGGTTTGCCTTTGCAGCGGGTGCGACTCTACATATGGAAAATTTATACGGCAAAAATAATCATCATATTATTGAGAGCAGCTTCAAAGCCCTAGCCCGTGCACTCCGTGCATCCATTGAGATAGATCCAAGAAAAGCAGATAGTGTTCCAAGCACTAAAGGCACTTTGGGCGGATCCTTATAAGAGGCCCCACATGGCAGAGAAATGTGTTCTAATTGATTATGGCTCGGGCAACTTACGCTCTGCTGAAAAAGCTCTCATACGGGCAGCCTCTGACGCGGGCCTTCAGCGAGATATTGTTGTAACAAATGATCCAGAAAGAGTCTGTAAGGCAGATCGTGTTATCTTACCTGGTGTTGGTGCTTTTGCTGATTGCCGAAAAGGGCTTCTCTCAATCGATGGCATGAAAGACGCTCTCGATGAAGTTGTTAGAGTGCAGGGACGCCCGTTTTTAGGGATATGCGTCGGGATGCAATTAATGGCTGCGGAAGGCCATGAATTTGGCGTCCATAAAGGAATGCACTGGGTGAATAGCACAGTGAAGCCCTTAGCCTTACCCCCTCAGTTTAAAGTCCCCCACATGGGCTGGAATAATCTCCAGCTTTCAACTGCAGGACATGAACATCCCGTTGTTGGTGCCCTCAACTCTGGCGATCATGTCTATTTTGTTCACAGTTATCATATGGAAATGGACGCGGGTGAAACGCCTTTGGCGACTGTTGATTATGGTCAGCCTATTACAGCAGTCGTTGGCCGCGACAATGTAATCGGCTCCCAGTTTCATCCTGAAAAAAGTCAAACTGCAGGGTTAAAATTCCTCGCAGCTTTCCTGAAATGGAGTGTGTAATGAGTCAATCAATCACCATCTATCCTGCGATCGATCTAAAAGATGGTCAATGTGTCCGCCTTTATAAAGGTGATATGGATCAAGCGACTGTCTTTAACGATAGTCCAGCAGCTCAAGCTCAAGAATTTGTCAAAGCCGGCTGTGAATGGCTTCATCTTGTTGATTTAAATGGAGCCTTTGCAGGGGAGCCTGTGAATGCCTTTCCTGTGAGAGAGATTATTAAAACATGCGATGTGCCTGTCCAATTAGGGGGAGGGATAAGAACGCTAGAAACCATGGAATATTGGATTGATCAAGGCATTTCTCGTTTAATTTTGGGCACTTTAGCTGTAAAAAATCCAAAATTGGTCATTGAGGCTTGTAAAACCTTTCCCGGAAAGATTGCTGTCGGCATTGATGCCTTAAAGGGCTTTGTTGCGGTTGAAGGATGGGCAGAGGCTAGTGAATTACAAGTCGTCGAACTGGCAAAAAAATTCGAAGATGTTGGCGTTGCCGCACTCATTCATACAGATATCGACCGTGATGGGACATTAGCAGGTGTGAATGCTGAAGCCAGCAGTACCTTAGCGTCAGCTGTCTCCATTCCCGTCATCGCAAGTGGCGGCGTTAAAGATATTAGTGATATACACGGTGTTGTTAGGGCAGGAAACTTAGACGGGGTGATTACTGGCCGTGCACTCTATGATGGCAGCCTAAACCTTGGAGATGCGATTAAGACAGCCAAAGGAAGCCTCTCATGCTAAAAACACGGATCATACCCTGTCTAGATGTAAAAGATGGGCGTGTTGTTAAAGGGGTCAATTTTGTTGATTTAATAGATGCTGGTGATCCTGTTGCCCAAGCAAAAATATATGATCAAGCGGGTGCTGATGAACTCACCTTTCTAGACATTACTGCAAGCAGTGAGGATAGAGGCATTCTCTATGACGTTGTAAAGCGTACCGCAGAAGAATGTTTTATGCCGTTAACCGTGGGCGGCGGCGTCCGAACAGAAGAAGATGTTCGAAAACTTCTGTTGGCGGGCGCTGATAAAGTCTCCCTCATGACATCCGCTGTCAATCGTCCAGAGCTT
The DNA here is from genome assembly GCF_031598375.1 of Temperatibacter marinus. NCBI lineage: Bacteria > Pseudomonadati > Pseudomonadota > Alphaproteobacteria > Kordiimonadales > Temperatibacteraceae > Temperatibacter > Temperatibacter marinus. The sequence continues at coordinate 1,079,577 of NZ_CP123872.1, read as the reverse complement.
GTCAAAGAGTTAGCAGAAAAATTTGGGGCTCAGTGCATCGTTGTCGCCATTGATGCAAAGGAAACATCCCCAGGTGTTTTTGAAGTCTTTACCCACGGAGGTAGAAACCCTACGGGCTTAAATGCCGTCGATTATGCAGCTCAAGTGGCAACCCTAGGGGCTGGTGAAATTCTACTCACAAGTATGGATAGAGACGGCACAAAATCAGGGTTTAATGTTGAGCTGACAAGAGCTGTTTCTGATAGAGTATCAGTTCCTGTTATTGCTTCTGGGGGAGTTGGTTCACTTGATCATCTGGTTGAGGGCGTGAAGGAGGGCCATGCCAGTGCTGTACTTGCCGCTAGTATTTTCCATTTTGGCACCTATACTATCCAAGAAGCCAAAGCCTATATGAATGCAGCCGGACTTGCCGTAAGAATTGAGTAAACCATGACAGAGAAGACCATCCTTGAACAATTAGAGATCTTAGAGTCGCTCATCCAAGAACGACGCCATGCGAACGACCCTGACACTAGCTATGTGGCAAAAATGCTTAACAAGGGTCCAAAAAAGATTGCTCAAAAGGTGGGTGAAGAAGCGACTGAAGTTGCAATTGCTGCCGTAGCTGAAACCAAAGAAGACCTCGAAAATGAAGCGGCAGACCTTCTTTTCCACCTGCAGCTTCTTTTGGCAAGCAAAGACAGTTCTCTGAGAGCTGTCACAACCATCTTAAGTCAGCGCATGGGAATCTCGGGGCTGGATGAAAAAAACAGCCGCAAAGCTGAGTAAAAATTAACCAAATATCATCTTGTAGATATTTCGTTAATAAATACCTGATATCTAAAGTAAAAGAGACAGAGACCCCTTAAGAGAATAACCCCAACTAACCTTCATGGGGGCAAAGATTAGCTGGGGCAAATCTCATGTACATAAATGTACACTCAATTCGTTAAATCCGCAGGCTATGGGGTGGGCCTAGAATTTAACACTGTTAAGATAGAATGTTAGCGGCCATTGTCAATAATTATTGTCCATCATTCTCTCTATGAAAAGCGAAATCTTTTAGGAATTTTTCAATGAATGTGATGCAAAAGGATACAAACCAAAACAAGAAGTCCTATCATCATGGAAACTTATCTCAGAGTCTTCTTGATAAGGCAGCTTCCCTTCTAGAAAAAGAAGGGGCTTCCGCACTGTCAATTCGAGGCTTAGCTAAAGATGTAGGAGTTACGCCTGCTGCTGTTTACCATCATTTTAAAAATCGATCTGACCTCCTTGTAAATATTGCCAAGAAAGGCTTTACACAACTAGAAGAGACCATCCTAAAGGCCATTCAAGACATTGAAGATCCAGATGAAAAAATTAAACAGTATGGCATGGCCTTAGTTCGATTTTCTCTCGATCATGCGCATTTATATAGCTTGATGTTAGACAATGAAGAAGTCGAAGAGTTTTTTCCTTATCAAGACTATATGAATATCATTAAATCACAATATGCCATCCTCCTTGGCATAAACCAAGCACGTGTGAGCAAATGGGATTTTAAAGTCTCCGCCGAAAGCCTTTCTTTTGCAACATGGTGTGCTTTTAGTGGATTGTGCCAGTCTTTAAAAGACACTCGATCTAATCAAATGATTGCCTCTCTCATGGGCAGAGATGATGCGGAAACAATAGACGTAAAAATGGCTGTCTCTGACCTGATTAGCGAAATTTATATAGGCCGTTTACGCTAACATCTTGTTCCTAAACTACCTCTTAATACGTTAATTTTCTATAGCTGAGCGCTTCTGCGATATGGTGCTCTTTAATCGCTTCTGAAAAAGCTAAATCAGCAATAGTTCTCGCAACTTTCAAGACCCTATGATAGGCCCGCGCTGAAAATTTAAAATCCTGTATTGCCGTTTTCAACAAAGAGTGACATGCAGCATCTAGGGGCGCAATCAATTCCAATATTTCTCCATTGGCTTCCGCGTTCATCCTATGTGGGGCGTTTAACCGCTTAAACCGCTCTCTTTGTCGGTCTCGGCAAATTGCCACTCGTTTTGCTATTGTGGACGATCTCTCTGCCTCCCCTGGATTAAGCAATTCTTGTGCTGATAATTCTGAGACATCAATATAGAGATCAATTCGGTCCAATAAAGGACCCGAGATTTTTTTTTGATAGTCCAAGGCACATTTAGGAGCTCTGCTACATGCCCGACTTGGATCATCTAAATATCCGCAGCGACAGGGATTCATCGCCGCAATTAATTGAAACTGTGCAGGATATGTGACCCGGGCCTGCGCGCGTGCAATCATCACCTGCCCTGTTTCTAAGGGTTGCCTTAACCCTTCCAAAGCAACACGGTTAAATTCTGGTAACTCGTCTAAGAATAATATACCGCAATGAGAAAGTGAGATCTCCCCCGGTTGCGCCCTTTGGCCTCCGCCAATTAAGGCAGGCATGCTGGCACTGTGATGCGGGTCTCGATAAGGCCTGCGATTGGTTATTCCCTCTTCCCCAAGCTCACCAGCAATTGAAGCAATCATACTGACTTCCAAAATTTCAGGTGCCCGCAAGGAAGGGAGAATTGAAGGCAATCTAGACGCCAACATAGATTTTCCCGAGCCTGGGGGGCCTGTCATTAAAACTGTATGTCCACCTGCCGCGGCCAATTCTAGGACACGTTTTGCAGTCTCCTGGCCTTTCACATCTTTAAAATCATGTAAAACCTCTTTTGGCTGCATTGCGATCGGTTCTGGTCGGTTAAGACTGAAGTGTCCTCTAAAATGATTCAATAAAGCAATTAAACTATCTGGCGCAAGAATAGGCAGCTCTTCGCCAGCCCATGCAGCTTCTGGCCCACAGTCGGCAGGACAAACGATACTCGCCTTCAGTGTCAGTGCTGTTACAGCAGCAGGAAGAACACCGCTCACCCGGCGAATTGAGCCGTCTAGGCCTAACTCCCCCATCACGATGGTTTGCTCCAATTCTTCGCCAGGGAGAATGTCCATCGCCACTAACAAACCCAGCGCTATGGGCAAATCATAATGGCTGCCCTCCTTTGGTAAGTCTGCTGGAGATAAATTGATTGTTATTCGCTGTACAGGAAGCGAAAGACCAAGGGCTGTAAGCGCAGCCCGTACTCTTTCTCTGGCCTCACTGACTGCCTTATCAGGCAAGCCCACGATTGTAAAAGCAGGAAGACCGCTAGAGAGTTGAACTTGCACGTCTACTGGCAAAGCGTCGATGCCCTGAAACGCAACTGTTTTAATTATGGATACCATGGACGACCTCAAAACTATACACTTTAAAGTGTATAATAATACTATAGATAATTATAGCGGCCGTCTAGGGGCTTATTCATTCTCAAGAACCGAGAGAATTACTTCTAATTCTTCAGAAGAAAGATAGGATATTTTCTGTGCTAAACGATTGCTGACACGGGTAGCTTGTTCGCTCAGTCCTGCAGTATCAATCGTCACGCGCGGAGAAGAAATTTGAGCCAGGTCCCAGATTTCCTCTGCGTCATCCCAGATGAGGTCAAAATATTGAATGACTTTTTGAATGAAAGAAAAACTTGGCTTCCCACGTTTTCCATGTTCCAGCGCAGAAACATAGGCCGGACTCACGTCTAGGGCACGCGCCATAATCGCTTGACTGACATTTTTATGGGCCCTTAATTCGCGCATCTTTTCACCAAAAGGTGTCATCGGTCTCCTCCCCTTTTTCCAGAAGGTTTAGAGCGTAAGACAACATAGAGTGCTCCAGCACCGCCGTGATCTTTACTGGCTTCACTATAACTGTGAACAAAGGGTGCCAGGTCTTGACTGGCTAACCATAGAGGAACCATTCGCTTCAACACACCACCAAACTGATCAAATTCTTCGCGCTTTCGGGACCATAAAGATGCAGATTCGCTTTGAGTCCAGCGCCTCCCGCCTTTGCCGGTTACGACAATTAGCGTGCGAATCTCTGACTTTACGGCATTTTCTACAGCCGCTTTCAAGGCCGTATAGGCTTGATCTTGATTCATGCCATGCAAATCAAGGGTCCGGTCTATGGTTCGCTTTTTACGTTTAATCTGACGTTTAATATGTTTATCCAACATTGGTTTTGGAGGATGGGCCATCCCCTCATACCACTCTGAAGGAAGCGCCGTGGTATCTAATGATTTTTCAAAGAACCGCCGCTTTGGAAGATCAGCCCCCTCAGGCCTATCCTCAAGCGGTGTCACTGTATTGGTCACAGCCTGCCATAGTCTATCATCTTCAGGAGAAAGCTTTTTCCTGCTCATGGAGTATTAACCTGTTGTGCCAAAGCTTTCGGTAACAAAATATAATAGCGCCCTTTGTTCGCCATCCGGCCTGCGATTTCCTCCGCATCCCCGCCAAAACCCCAAAAGACATCACCGCGAATACCGCCGCGAATGGCCCCGCCTGTGTCTTGAGTTATCATCAAGCGCTGAAAGGGCAGGCTTGGGGCATTGCGATCAGTTGGATCTGGATGAGAAGCATCAAGATACATAGGCACATTTAACGGCAAATGTTTACGGTCCACAGCAAGAGATCGTCGCGGGGTTAATACGACACCTGCGGAACCATAAGGGCCGTCTCCCCCTATGAGACGAAGAAAGACATAGGATGGGTTTGTATGCATAATCTCATTAGCACGCGCCGGATTCTCTCTTAACCAGTTTTGTATAGCCGGCATGGAAACCTGGGATCGCTCGAGCAGGCCTTGTTGAACCATGACACGGCCAATCGCACGATATGGATGACCGTTCTGAGCTGCATAACCAATACGAACAATTGACCCATCTTCCATTTGAACTCGTCCAGACCCTTGAATATGGAGAGAAAAAGCCATAACAGGATCATCTACCCAAAGCAGTGCTTCTGTTTTGTTGTTCAAAGCTCCTGCATCTATGGCTTTTCTATCGGGATAAGGCACCAACCTCCCTTTTTCAACTCGGCCCGCAATTCGACGCCCTTTAAGGTCGTGTCTAAACGTCCCTAGATCTACCATGACAAGTTCTTGAGGGCGGGCAAGCAAAGGGGTTGAATAGCGTTTACTCTGTTTATAACTGCCTTGAAGAAGGGGTTCATAATACCCTGTAAAAACACCTTCTGTCCGGTCATCATACGCAACAGAAAAGGGTTGAAAATTCTTCTCAAAGAAAGACCGCGCCTCTTCCGACGAACTGCTGTTCAGTATAAGCGCTTCTTTACAGGCTGGGTGCCAATCCCCTACGGTGCCGCCGATGCCAGCCCCCATTGACCGTTTGGCAGGTCTGAGTATTAATTTTTTACAGCTGGTTTGGAATGCCTTTAAGGCAGGGGTTAGCTTATCGCCCTGCCATCCCTGTAGTTGAGTGAAGGCTACGGGATGGAAATTAAGTCCTTTACTTTCTTTTTTAAGGAGAAAAATAGAAAGGGCTGCCGCCATAAGCACCAAGACGAAACTAAGCCAAACAACTGAATTATTGTGAATTTTCTGTCCCACCTTAAGGCCGCCTTTTATTCAGTCCGTGTCGCTACCAGCTGCCAATTAGGGTCCTTGCTCTTCACATCTCTAGAGAAAGTCCAAATGTCATTGACTTCAATCTCATCAGATGGATCACCCTCAACAATGCGACCTTCGCTATCTTTAGTCACTGCGATGATTTCAGCCTTGAATTTTAATGTAATTTCAGCCTGCTTGTTCTGCAATACAGCCTCAATAATCACCGCTGAATCAATATCAATAAATTGATTCCCAATGGTTAAATTGCTTGCTTCTCTGGCATCGACAGCGCCCGCGAATTGAGAATAAACTTCTGGAGAAAGAAACGTCTCTAAAGTTTCCTTATCGCCCTTCCAGAAAGCTTCTAAAATCATAGGGTAAGCACTTCGCGCCCCTGCTGTGAACTGATCAGGGTTGAAATTCCTGTCCTTCGCGGCAATAGCTTTTAACCCTTGCAGAATGGCACCGCTATAGTCTTGTGGGGATGTCTGCTTTGACATATTTTGGTTCACATCATGAAGAATATGATCCTGATCTCCGACGGGAGCCTGGCGTTGATCCACTAATTTTTGAGGACGATTGTCTTGAGCGCCTTTCGATCGAGAGGGGTCAAACCGACTTTTAAAACCAGTATTGTGCTGGCTAGGGTCATCATCCATCTCATCTTCACGTCCAAGTTCGCTCCGCAATCTCAGTAAAATAAAGGCGGCAATCAAAGCCAAAATTAAAATATCGATACCCATAAGATCATTCCTCACAAAATCTGCGTTTTTCATTCTAAATACACGGCTCTTTTTCCACTGAATTTCAGGCTCTCTGCTGAGATTCAGGCTTTTTTTTCATCGCCCTGTTGAAAATGCGCTCAATTATCCCCTTATAGATAAGAGTTTTTGATATAAAGGACAAGACTAATGAATGATCTTTAGTCTTTTGTCATAGAGGAAAAGCGTTATGGGCTGGATAATCTTAATCATTTTAATTGGGACACCATTGTTGGAACTGTCACTTTTGATTGATGTAGGAGGTCAACTTGGAGGGTTTAATACAGTGGCTCTCTGTATCATGACAGCCTTTGTTGGCCTCTCTCTTGTGCGTGCACAAGGGATGGGCGTTATGAAACGCATGCAAGACGCTATGGCCGCAGGTGAGCCATTTGGACACGAGTTAATTCATGGCTTTTTTCTTCTTTTTGCAGGCTTGCTACTAATGTTTCCGGGGTTTATTACAGATTCTCTTGGGGGACTATTACTAATCCCTTTCGTACGGTCCGCCATTGGGAAATTCGGAATTGCCCAAGTAATTATTGGCAAAAGAGGTACATTCAAAAATGAAGGGTCTCACACATATAGATATAATAACGAGGAGACGACCGTCATTGATATAGAAGGGGAAGAGGTCAAAGAAGCGACACCCGACTATCAAGTCATTTCAAGCAAGGATGGCAAGAATAACACAGATATCCCGTAAAGGGGGTAACCCTTGGAAATCAGCGCTTTTTAGGGTTGCACCAAGGGCTAAAGCATGCTAGCCAGTCTGCCGACTGAGCTAGAGCCATAGGGATTGAATTTATCCACTCTGGCAGGGGACTGCTTTCGAGAGGGACCCAAATTTATCCAATCTTGTAACACGGGTTTATAAGGTTGGGCTCAAAGATATTTCTGATCAGTATTTGATCAGGTGACGTAATTTTAGAGAGTGACTTAAAATGGCTGAAGAAAATAACCAAGGAAATGCACCAGTTGGTGGCGAAGAAAATACAGGCCCAACTGCAGGTATGATCACACAATACATTAAAGACTTGTCTTTTGAAAACCCAAATGCACCGCAAAGTTTACAGAATAATTCTGGTCAAAACCCAGCAATTGATGTGAACGTAAATGTTGGTGTTACACAAATTAATGACGAAGTGTATGAAGTAGAATTAAAAATATCTGCTTCATCAAAAGTTGAGAATGACACAGTCGCATTCGTTGTTGAGCTTGCTTATGGTGGCCTTTTCGGTCTTCGCGGCATTCCAGAAGATGCAACAAAAGCCTTCTTGCTTATCCAAGCACCGACAATGATGTTCCCATTTGCGCGTCAAATCATTGCAACAGCAACTCAAGATGGTGGTTATCCGCCTCTAATGCTTGACCCAATTAATTTTGAAGCTCTTTTCCGTCAGCAACAAGCCCAAGCCGAAGCACAGGCCGCTGATGCAAATGCTTCAGCACCAGCTGGCGATGCGGACGTAACTGTGAACTAATCAACGGATACATTCAGTTTTTGAGAAAGACTAGATCTCTAGGGGTCTGGTCTTTTGTTTGTCTTTAAGCGGCTTTTGCAAGAGATAACAAAAGGCGTGCGCATAAAGTTTCTGCAGGATTACCTGTTGTCTTACAGTCTAATTCAGCTTGCATAACAAGCTCTAGAGCGCGATTCAATTTTGGCAAAGACCACCGAGTCAACTGAGAAGTAAAGGCCGGCTTTTCCTTGAAAAACACAGGAGGCCTCAGTTTGCTTACAGCGTCACCAGCACCCATGCCCTGGTCCATATGGCCTCGTGCTAGATGAAGTCGCCCCAGACGACTTTGTACAACACGAAGGATGGCTATAGGACTTTCTCCTGCAATCCAAGCTCGCTGTATATATTTTTCCAAATTCTTCAAGTCCCCCGCTGTCACTGCTTCCGCAATCTGATTGAGACCAAGGGCTGCAGTATCTCCAACACAAGCTTCTGCTTCTTCAAGGCTGACTTCCGACTTATCCTGACCTTTATAAAGAATAAGCTTTTGAAGCTCTGATCGAGAGATCATTCGATCGCTTCCAAGATTGTCTATCAGATATGCCATCGCATCTTGATTTGCCCGTAATCCAGCTGAAACCAATACTTCATGAACAAGACCTGCAACATCTTGAGCACTGTCTTCATAACAAGCAATTGAGAGACCAATTTTACTGGCCTCTACGGCCTTTCTTAATGCAGATGTGGGTTTGAGATCCCCCGCAGTAATCACAAGCAACCCATCCCCTTGCTCACTCTCAAGAACAAGATTTACAGCTGCCTTTGCGTCGTTCCCAACACCTTCAAACCGAATTAATCTACGTCCGCCCATCATTGAGATTGCAGCAACTTCATCCAGCAGAAGAGAAGGGTTTTCTTTCACTTGTGCCATTGTGGGACGTGCCACCGAAAAAGGGTCAGATAGATCTTCAACTATCTGTTTACCTATTTTCTCTGCATATTCCCGGGCCAAGCCTTCATCTCGACCAAAAATCAGGACAACTCTAAACTGCGATGGTAATTTATTCACATATCCAGCAATGTCACGGGGGGAGGCTTTGACCATAAATCACTCACCTTGCTTGAAATGAAGGAGTAATTTAAGATGCAAGTCTTCAGCGATTTTCTCTGCCAGTCGTTCAATACTGTCTTCCCGACGCACCAGTGTGGCATAATCACTTTGAACCAATTGATAACTTGTTGACCTTGAAAGTTGTCCGGAAAGAATTTTTACTTTTTTTTCCAAACTGGAGAGATCAACAAGCGAGTAGTCGACAGTTAATGTCAACCGTTCCTGAGAGGCTGAGGCGTCTTGTCGAATACCAAACCCTAGCTTTTCGACGACAGGACTGATGTTTAATTGATAGAGAGGCGCCCTATTCTCACCCATTAAGTAAAGAAGTTTATTCCGCATCAATTGATGAGTTCGATCTTTCTTTGGCATAATTTCAATTGATGCTAAAGACTGATGAGCTCGCTGAGACTGTGCTGTTTCTTTATACAACGGCGCAAACCCACAGGCTGAAAGAGAGCCCATAAAGGCACAAGCAATAAGCAATCGACCGATCTTCAAGACACACTCCCTTACTGGTATTTTTAATTCGCTACAATATTAACAATTTTTCCAGGAACAACAATGACTTTGCGAATTGTTTTATCCTCAATAAATTTCTGTACCTTCACTGAGGCCATAGCAAGAGCTTCAACTTCATCCTTACCAGCGTCTTTGGGGACATCAATAACATCTCTTACTTTTCCATTCACCTGAACGGCTTGCTTGACAGAACTATCCACCGTAAGTGCTTCAATGGCTTGCGGCCATGGGGTTTCTGCTACCAAGGTCGTATGACCAAGAAATGCCCACATTTCTTCTGCTAAATGCGGCATCATTGGGCCCAGCAATAAAACAAGTGTTTCTAAGCTCTCTCGCTTAGCTTCTTCAGCGCCCGTTCCCGTAACTTTTCCGCCCAACTGATTAACAAAATCATAGAGACGGGCAACAGCCTTATTAAAGTGAAGGTTTTCAACACTATATGTCACATCTTTAATGGCTTTATGGGTGTTTTTTCTTAACTCTAAAGCGCTTTCAGAAAGACCTTCAGGCATAACGCTCGTCACGGCACACAACCCTTCAGTGGAGGTGATTAAGCGATTAACCCGCTGACTAAAACGCCAAGCCCCTTCAATTCCAGACTCTGACCAAAGAAGGTCACGTTCCGGAGGGCTGTCAGAAAGCATAAACCAACGGGCAGTATCCGCGCCGTATTGTTCGATAATATCATCGGGATCGACAACATTTTTCTTAGATTTAGACATTTTCTCGATGCGTCCTTCCGCGACATCAAGTCCAGTATCTGAGGCAAAAAGGCTACCATCCTCGCGGGTTCTTACAGATTCAGGAAAGACCCATTTATCATTACTGTCTTTATAGGTCATATGATTGACCATCCCTTGCGTAAAGAGCCCTTCAAAAGGTTCCTTCACATCGGTTAATCCAATATGATTTAGAGCACGCGTGAAAAATCGTGCGTATAAAAGATGCAAAATAGCGTGCTCAATCCCGCCGATATACTGGTTAACTGGCAACCAATCATTTGATGCTTCTTTTTCAAAAGGCTCCGCAGCATGCGGAGAGCAAAATCTCAAGAAATACCAGGAACTATCCACAAAGGTATCCATCGTATCTGTTTCGCGGCGCGCCGGCTTGCCGCACGAGGGGCACGCCGTATCTTTCCAGTTGGGATGGTGATCCAAAGGATTGCCCGGCTTATCAAAAGACACATCCGCTGGTAATTTAACAGGCAATTCAGATATTTTTACAGGCACAACACCACAGTCATCACAATGAACCATCGGGATAGGCGTTCCCCAATATCTCTGACGGGAAAGCCCCCAATCTCTTAGACGAAAATTGATATTTCTTTGCCCCCACCCTGCTTCTTCAGCGCGGTCAATTACAGCCTTTTTACCTTCTTCGATGGTTAATCCATCAAGAAAATCAGAATTCGCTAACTTTCCAGGCCCCGTGTAGGCTTCAGTTTCGACTGAAAACCCTTCACCTTCCTCACCTTGAGGCAAGACCACAGGTAAGACAGGGAGGTTATATTTAAGGGCAAAATCAAGGTCACGTTGATCATGTGCTGGACACGCAAAGACAGCGCCTGTCCCGTAATCCATCAAGACGAAATTTGCCACGTATACAGGCATCTCTTTTCCTGTGAAAGGATGTCGAACCTTTAAGCCTGTATCAAAACCTTTTTTCTCAGCTTTCTCTATAGCTTCTTCAGTAGTGCCCAATTGGCGACACTCTTCACAAAAAGCCTTCAAGTTCTCATTCTTTTCTGCCAGCTCATTGGCAATGGGATGGTCTGCTGAAATAGCACAGAAGCTGGCCCCAAATATAGTGTCAGGACGCGTGGTATACACTGTAATCCCTTCATCCCGGCCGACAACTTCAAACGTAAATTCTAACCCCTCAGAGCGACCGATCCAATTCTCTTGCATCAATCGTACTTTTTCTGGCCAACGATCAAGTGTTTGGAGCGCCTCAAGCAATTCATCGGCAAAATCTGTAATTTTGAAAAACCACTGGGATAACTTGCGTCGCTCAACAGGGGCGCCTGATCGCCAACCACATCCGTCAATGACCTGCTCATTCGCAAGGACCGTATGATCAACAGGATCCCAGTTTACCCAGCTTTCTTTTCTGTACAAAAGACCCGCTTCATAAAATTTAATAAATAATTCTTGCTCTTTACCATAATAGTCTGCGTCGCATGTGGCAAATTCACGGTCCCAATCGATTGAAAGACCAACCTGCTTCAACTGAGCCCTCATATTATCAATATTATCATATGTCCAATCTGCCGGATGTCCCCCATGTTCCATTGCAGCATTCTCTGCAGGCATGCCAAAAGCATCCCATCCCATTGGATGCAAAACTTCAAACCCTTGGGCTTTTCTATAGCGGGCCACTACATCGCCGAGTGTATAATTCCTGACATGTCCCATATGAATACGACCACTAGGGTAAGGAAACATTTCTAGGACATAATATTTTGGCTTTTCAGACGAAGTGTCTGTTTTAAAGCACTGGTTTTTCTCCCAGATTTTTTGCCATTTTGATTCAGTTTTTTTTGCGTTATAGCGAGACATAATATTGGTCCGAACTTTATTAATTCTATACTCTTAAATGCGAAACGGAGCGAAAAACCGCCCCGTTCTCTCTCTCAATTCATGAGATGGGCTTTAGTTATTAATCCCTTGCTTGAGATTACGTGCAGCGAGGAGAATAGCATCTTGAATTCTTAACTCAGTGCCAGCCGCTACATCCTGATTAACCCAAGAGCCATCCATATTCTTCTGACGGACGACAATAACTTTCAACCCATCAGACCGCAATTGCTCTGTCAGGAAGCGTACTGTCACCTTGATACGCTCATCTTTCGAGTTAGGGTCTGTATGCCATTCTGTCACAATAAAACCCGCGCTAGGATCACTACTGCTTACAGACATAAAGTCTAATGTATCAAGAGTCGCTTGCCATAAATAACCATTTACACCCAGCGCCGTTGTTTTTGGTTCAATATTTTTGCCGCCTTTATCGCCACCAAAAATACTACACGCACCCAATGTTAAGCCGACAGCGACGATCATTGCTGTTTTGATCAGATTTTTCATCCCAAACCCCTACAGGCTCCATAGAGCCATTCACATAAAAACACAAACTCACCAAGCCCTTTACGAGAGACTCGAGTCTTTTTCTGAAATTGTTATAACGCCCTCTTTAGCATCTGACTATAGGAAATAATGATCAAACATGGCTTAAAAGAGACAATTTTCTATTCTTTCCCCTTCAATTAACACTTTAGTCGTAATTCTTCCTAATATATTCGTGTCATTATGGTCACATCTGATTAAAATTTGAGTCTATCTCTTGCTGTTAGGGATTTTGTAATACTATTATACTAGGAAGGCACTATAGACATAAAAAAGTCTAACTTAGCCGCATGATCGTAGAAGGTAACGTCGTATACAATTTAATGGCAAAACCAACAGCAGGGACAAATGGGAACAGAAAAGCAAACACAAAACAGAAAAGACGGCGGTTTACTCAAACCTGTCGGTTTTGCTGTTTTTGCGGCTCTTGCCTTCACAACCCCGACTTTTGCTGACACTGACGATAAAAAGCCCGCTATTAAAAAGGTAGATGAAAAATCTGACAATGCAGAAACTTCTCAAGATTCTGCAAAGGATCTTTTAAACCGACTAAATCTTATTATTGTTCGTGATAAAGTTTTGCCCTCAAAAGGCTATGCACTACCATCCCCTGATGAAAAAGCTGCCTATGGCGAACCTGGTTTAAGTTTACGGGTTAAAGGTCAAAAAGTTGGGAAAAACTTCGTATATCTGAAAGATCATTCAGAAACCGATAATGGTCTTTTCTCTTATGGCAACTCATTAGGGTTTAACAGCAGTCGACTGGGTCTTATTTTTTCTCCTAAAGATAAAGAAAAGCCGTTTGGCACTGGCTTTGAAGTCGCTTTGCAGGGAAGTATGCATTTAACTGTGAATAATACGCTCGGCCTTTCTGATCTTTATAAAGATAGAGAATATTCTTTAGGATTAAGCTTGGGCTACAGCGGTTTTAATGTTGATGCTTCTGTTCTTGAGCAAACAAGCGAGATAGAACAGGCCTATACAGGCTTTGGCGTAGGTGTGTCTTATAGCGGAAGTAAACTCTGGGCACGGCTTGGCTATAAAGACATGAAAGCCGACGGCTATACAGTTCCTTCTTACATCTATGATGCTGTCAATACTCAGGTAGCTGATAAAAATTCACTAGAATTGCAAGCGGCATACCGACTAAAATCAAACTGGCGTCTTACTGGAGGGGTCAGATATTCAATTTATGGACAACCTCTCTATAATCTCAGCGCTCAACCGCTAGAAGCATCTCAATCTTTCTTCATCGGAACCCGCTGGTCTTTCTAAAGAAGGTTGAAACGGTTTTTTGATTTATAGAAGACTGCGCCTAAGCAAGGCTATCAATTTCGTCATCTGTTAAATTCCCAGGAATAATAATCAAAGGGCACTTAAGGTCAGCGACTAAGGGGCCTGAGAAGTAATCAACCAACGGGCCTGGGTTGCCATCAGGATTAGAGGCGAGAACCAAGCCAAACAAATCTTCGGTTTTCTCAATGAATGTCCTAAGAGCCTCCTTAGGATCTCCTTCAACAATGACATATTCAGGATGCGCACCGCAGTAATCTTCAACCCGATCCGCAACATCATTCATCATCTCAACAGCTTCTTCATAGGCTTCTTCCCGCATGCGGTCTGCAACAGCGACCCAATGTTGAAATTCTCCTGGTTGGATGGCATGAAATAATGTTAATCGTCCCCCTTCAACATGAACAGCCCGAGCAGCAGCAAAGCGAAGAGCGGCTCTAGACTCGTCAGAGCCATCCACGACAACAATAAAGGTTCTTGACCGAGCCGATATAGGCCGGACACTCTTATCTGATTGATCTTTTAATTTCATTTCTACCATTGGAATAGCCTGACACGGGGAAAGCTATTTGACAAGCAGGAAATTTCCCGCTTGCCATTGCTAGGTGATTGTCACTTTCCAAGAAAATGTGCTTCTTCCTTGTTACTTTAGTAATACATTAGTGATTTCTTTCAATTGCGTTCTCGCTCTCAAAAGATAAAACCCCTGAATTGAAAGGTGATTTTGAACGATACCGGAAGGACTACCGTTTGTTACAACAAGAGGGTCTAAATTTGCGGCATTGCGCATAGAGATCAACAGTTGACGATAAAGACTTTCCAATTCTCGATCCTTCAAAACTTTACTAAAGTCGTCTTGAAGGGCTGTTAAAATCATTGCATAGGCATACACTTGCCCTTTGATTTGATAAAATTCATTATCAACACCAAAGTCAGGTAAAAAACCACCCGCATTTTCTTCAATATATTGATCTTGAGCCGCTGAAGACGCCCCTAGGTCACTGGCAATTCGTTCTAATGTTGCCAATAAATTATCACTACGGCGTTCAAAAACAGCATCGCCATTTGCTACCCGAGCATTATAGGATTGCAATTGCCTTAAACCTTCTTTGTAGAAACTATCGGAAGCGGTTCGCGGTAAAAACTTCCCCCCTCCAAGAACCCACTCGTTGGGATCTTTTGATAAATTTCCTGCCGCTAAGTCCAAATCTTTATCAGCGGCACTAGAACTTCTAACTCGCCCAATTTGATCCCGTAGTTCGAAAGAAAAGCGCGAAATTGCGGCAATCATACCGCGCTGATAATTAGGTGTATTGTCTAAATAAAAAGCGGGGAAGAAAAATGGATCATTGGCAGTCCAGTTGTTTTTTTCAACTTCTCGATCAACCAGATGAATTATGGTGTCTACAGCAAAGGAACCGCCTGCCGTTTTTTCAATGACAGGACTTAAATCATCATCTATCCGATTAGCAATAGGCATGCCCAAAAGGATATAAACTACAAATACTAAGGGAAGGCCTACCAAGATTTTACGCCATGTATCTCCTGTAGTACTGGATACTAGCCCCTTGATATAAAGCCATAACTTTACAAACAATGATCCAATCCATCGCATCATTGCTCTCAATTTTTCTTTAATGAACAGCCAGATTTCACCAGCCATAACGTCCTCCTGTCGAGATTATTTTTATTCTTATATATTAGCTAATATCGTCATTCATTCTGAAAATTCAAGAGGGCTATAGTAAGGGCACCCTCAGTCATTGAAGGTTCATGTAACATAAGGTAAGATGGCAAGAGGGAGTTTTTTCAATGAATAGTACCACCGCAGTCCCCTTTTTTGCTCTTTTAGGCCTCTCTTTTGTCCCTAGTTCCCAGACTTCAGGGCTGGGACAATCTAACCTACTCATCAGTGATATTGAGTGCGTCGATGTCCGTCAATTAAAGTCATATACACCACTGTCTGACAAGATTGTTCGTCTCACAACTGCAAAAGAGGTCTATCTGATGACTCTCTCTTCTAGTTGTTTTAACCTCTCTTATTATAGCTATATGAGCTATACACCGATCAATGGTCATTTGTGCAGAGACAAAAGTGAGATCCGAACTCGAAGCGGGCATAGCTGTACAGTCAAATCGTTTGAAATTAAAAAAGACACGCCGTAAGCGGTTCTTTACTTGCAGTGCGCGTTTGTATTCTTTAAAGGAAGGGCATGAATTCAGCCTTTATTTATAAAATATTGCTCATCCCTGAATATGAAGAAGCCTTACACCACGGGAGGCTCATCGGGGCTCCCATTGATATTGAGGATGGATATATTCACTTCTCCACTCACGAGCAAACTCAAGAAACTCTTCAAAAACACTTTAAATCAAGGGGAGATGTGGTCATCCTTAAAGTTTCTGTATCTGCCTTAAAGGATGAGTTTTTGCGGTTTGAAAAATCTAGAAATGATGCATTATTTCCACATTATTATACCATAATGGCAATGGATGCTGTCGTCTCCACTTGGAGTGTACCTATGCAGGCGGATGGCTCACATCACATTGATAACATTGATGAGTTTACTAAAAAAGGACCAGAGGATGATTGATCTTTTCCCCCTCCTAAAACCCTTGATTTTTATGCGGGATGCCGAAGCCGCACATATGATGACTATTAGGTTATTAAAGGCAGGCCTAAGCCCTGTCTTTTTCAAAGGATCTGATGACCCTATTTTAAAAACAACTGTGTTTGGTCTGTCTTTTGAAAACCCAGTAGGTCTCGCCGCTGGTTTTGATAAAAACGCCGAAGTCATGCAGCCCATCCTGAACGCTGGTTTTGGATTTACGGAAGCTGGAACTGTGACGCCCTTTCCTCAAGAAGGCAACCCTCTACCGCGACTATTTCGTCTAAAAAAAGATGAGGCTGTGATTAATAGATTCGGCTTTAATAATGAAGGACTAAGCTACTATATTGATCAATTTGAAGCCTTTAATAAGAAAAAAAGAGGGGGGATAGTTGGGGCGAATATTGGAGCAAATAAAGAGGCAGAAGATCGCACCGCTGACTATGTTACTTGTTTAGAAAGACTATACGGCCTTTCCGATTATTTCACAGTGAATATTTCCAGCCCAAATACCCCAGGCCTGCGCGCCCTGCAATCTAAAGAAGCCTTAGAAGATTTGGTGAATCGTCTCATCATCGCAAGAAAACAGGCCATGTCTGGCAAGAAGGGATACATTCCTATTTTAGTTAAAATTGCGCCGGATCTTTTGCAACAAGATAAAGAAGATATTGCTGACATTGCTCTCAACTCTGATATTGATGGCCTTATTATCTCAAACACAACAATTGAACGTTTTGAGACACTAAGATCACAGGACAAAGAGGAGATTGGTGGTCTCTCAGGCAAACCTGTTTTTGAAAAATCAACCCAAGCCCTTTATGATCTTTATAAACTTACAGAAGGAAAAGTCCCTTTGATTGGTGTTGGTGGGATATCCAGCGGCGCAGATGCTTATGAAAAAATCAAAGCCGGAGCTTCTTTAGTTCAACTTTACAGCATGCTTGTTTATAAAGGCCCTGGCCTTGTAACTCAGATTAAACGTGATTTGACAAAGCTACTTAAAAAGGATGGCTATACTGCTGTGAGTGAAGCTGTTGGCGCCGCTCATCGATAAAAGATTAGGCTATGAGATCTATTCCTTGCTGGAACGGCACGGTTTCAGCTTCTGATCCAAGGTTGTTTGTGAACGCCTGAGATTCGCTTTCTTGGGTAGACTGTAATCTTTCTAATTGAGAAGGTCTTTGCTCCAAAGCTTCTTCTTTTTCTACCTTCTCTTCAGATCGCTTCTCTTTAAGGGCGGCCTCAGCCTGCCTCAATTTAGCTGCAGCCTCGGCCGCCACGGCACGATCTGCTCCAGAAGGACTTGCTGGAGCTAGGGCCGCAGATTGAATGATACGCATTTTTTCAATGGTGGCTTCTGGATTATCTGGAACTGAGCTTGTATCGATGCTTACTTTTCCTGAAATGGCATAGCGTTGATCATCTGGACCCCGCGTATATTCATATTCGATCGCGCCTGTATAGCCACCGCCACTTGCCGCATGCGCCTGTTCATGGCGCCTCACTTCAGCATCTCTCGCTTTTAAATCCGCAACAATTTGTTTTTCCTCATCTGTTAACTCATTCGTCAAAGAAGACTTTTCCGAAGAGGTTGGTTCTGTTGCTTTAAAAGAAAGGTCCGACGATGAAGAAGATGTACGAGCCTCTGAAACTTGTAAAACCACGGCACTCGCACCGCCCAAATTTGCCCCTAGAGGACCATTTGACGAAGAGGTCTTTGAGGTTGAATTTTCCTCTGCCAAATAGCCCTTTTCACGGATGGGGGGGGATTGTTCTCGTGACTTTTCTTGGTTTTGAGCATCTACCTGAGGCGACTTTTTTTGTTCAACGGGTTTATTTGTAAGTGCCGCTGGCACAATTGGGCGTGTCAATTTTGGATCAGGACTGGCTGACGTGGGTAATATGCTTGCAAGAGTTGTCATCCTCACACTGTAGCATAGTTATACGTAGAGACCAAAATAAGGGTTTTCATAAGTTGAAATAAGTAATTATTTCTGATCCATGCAGACACCCTTTCCGTATAGAAACTATCAAGCTTTATTTTAATATCAGGATTTATGATGTTTTCTGGCGTGACTTTGGCTGAAAAGAATGGCACTTTGGAGAGAGAGGATCTCACCGAATTACACTTTAATTCGTCAAAAGAAGATCACAAAACGCGTAAGATGCATTTAATAGCATCGCATAAAAAGCCGAAAGGCACCCCTGCTGTGGATGAAGCAAGACGAAGAAAAAGCAGTAATCGCTTTAATCTTTTGATTGAGAATGTTGCTCGAAAGCACTGTAAAGTAGCTTTTGCTGAGCTTTACGAGCATTTTGCTCCAAGAGTGAAATCATTCGCGATCAAAGGAGGTGTGGGTGAAGATGTTGCCGAAGAAGTTGCTCAGGAGACCATGGTTATGGTCTGGAGAAAAGCAGCTTTATTCGATGGATCTAAAGCCGCAGCTTCGACATGGATATTTACGATTGCTAGAAATAAACGCATTGACCATCAACGCCGCACAAACAAACCAAGTTTGAGCGAATTTGATTTTATTCACCTTGAGAATGAGATGAAAGATCAAGGAGATGAATATGAAATTGGACAGGACACAAAAAGTGTTAGAAGCCAAATGGAAAAGCTACCCGATGATCAAAAAGCGGTGATTATTAAAGCGTTTATGGAAGAAAAGTCTCATTCAGTGGTGGCCGAAGAAATGGGCTTGCCGCTTGGAACAGTAAAATCAAGAATTAGAATTGCCCTCAAAAAATTACGAGGACAATTAGATGAGTAAAATAGAGTATAGGTATGACAATGGCAGATCATGATATTCAACATGGACTAATGGTAGATTATGTAAGCGGCAGCTTGCCCCAACCTTTAGCCCTGCTCGTGGCAAGCCACGTTTCCTTGAATAACGACGCAAAAAAGAGCTATCAAATTCTATCCGAGGTGGGTGGAAATCTACTTGAAGATACGGACGGTGTAAGTATGAATTCTTCCCTAGGCGACTTTTTAGACACGTTGGATTCTATTCCGCAAGACGCGCCTAAGTCTGTGAAGAACACCATTACTGCAGCTCCTTCGCTTGCCAGTGAGCCAATCCTACCCGCTCCTCTTCAAAATCACATTCAATTAGATATGGAAGAAATCTCTTGGAAAGCGAGAGGTGCTGGCGTTAAAGAATTTACTTTACCTATTTCTGAAAAAGGATTGAAAGCTTCGCTCTTGAAAGTAGAACCTGGCAGTAAAATTCCCGATCATACTCATGAAGGTCATGAATATACTCTTATTTTAGATGGTGTTTTCATTGATGGGACTCACCATTATGAGCGCGGAGAATTTGTCTGTAACGATCAAAATGATACCCACAGCCCTGAAGCCTGCCCTGACAATGGTTGCATCTGCTTTGTGGTGCAAGACGCCCCCCTTAAATTTAAAGGCTTGCTTGGGTTTCTTATAAACCCCTTTCTAAAAATGTAAATTCTCAAACCCGTCTCTTAAGGTGGGTTTTTCTTTCACAAATCCCATCAAAAGAGTGAGACGACCCTATGGTTTTTCTTTTGGTTGATGCTCTCGTCCTTCTTTGCCTCTTTTAGGCCGGAAATAGCCTCGTTTCCCCCTGAACTCATTTATTCGCGCTTCTGTAATAGCGCTTGCCAGGGCTTGTCGTTCATCCCAAGACAAATTCTCAAGCAAATATAAAAACCCTTGATGAGAAAGAATATCTATCTCAACTTTCATTGCTCTTTCTTTTTCAAAAGCTATTTTCAATGCATTAACATCTAATATTTCTGCTTCAATTAGATTTAAAACCTCATGGCGGGACCGAATATGCCCTTGAATGAGCGCATTGATACTTTTTTTATTTTCTTTTAAAAAAGGTCTGAATACTTTTCTTTTCTCAGCAGGAAGAAAACTCGCGAGGCGACGCATAGAAAAGTCTACTTTATGAAGGTTCTTCTTCTTAGACTTAAACTGCCCTTCCCTCTTTGGCTCTGTTAAAGATTCTCCGACGAAAAGGCCTGCCATGAATAAATTAATTGAGAGAGAGAGACCCAGTAGCACAAGGATCCAAGTGGCTGATTTTTTCATTAGTCTTCCCCGCCTTCATCAATGAGTTCTGTTAAATAGGAATCGGAAAAAAGATCTGATGATAAGTCATAGCTCTCATCCATTTCCACCGACACATCTGTTAAAGGCTGTATACCTAAATACAGTCCAATAACAAGCGCTGCAGACATCGACCCCACCTGTGTCCATATTGCTTTATTCGTCAAGGATGCCGCTGCGTCTTCAAATAGACTAGACAGTTTTCTAAACACTGTCCCCTTACTCTTCGGAAAAGTCTGTTGAGGTGACTCACTCAATGAGTAAAGAGCTGCTCTTTGAGTATCGTCTATGTCGACCGTGTTGATCTCTAGCTTTAACTCACTCAAGACAGTCTCTAAAGAGCGCACCTCTTCTATAAGGGCTTGGCCCTCTTTTGTTTGCGCAAACAAGATAAACCTTTGTTGATCTTCTTCTGGCCAAAGGACCAAATTAGAGCCTAGCAAATCTAATTTTTGCGTAAATTCTGTTTCCTTTGTCATCCTCTAAGCCCTTTCTTTCACGGGACGTTGCTCCATACGAGAGCTTAGCTTCTCTCTTAATAATTTCCGGGACCTCACCAATAACGATTCAACAGCCTTCACACTAATTTCCATCACCTGAGCCACTTCAGCATTCGAAAGGTCCTCAAAATAAGTTAAGGTCATGACAGTTTTTTGTCGATCCGGCATACTTTCTAGGGTCTGCTTAATCAAGACCTGCTGATCTTTGGTCATAAGACCCTCTTCAGCAGAAGGCTTTTGTTCAATTTGATCAAAATCATCTGGCAATTGTAGAGGTTTCTTCTTCTTTATCTCGTCTAATGTCTGGTTTGTAACCACTCTGTAAAACCATGTTGAAAATTTGGCCTTCTCAGGATCATAGCGATCAGGATATTGCCAGATCTTCATAAAGACCTGTTGAGCAATATCGTCTGCTAGCGCTCTATTGCCTGTCATTCTTAAGGCAATCGCCACTGCTTTTTGACCATACTGATCCACCAGCATGCGAAAGGCAGACTCACATCCATTCTGAACCGATATGATCAACTGGTCCGCTGACATTATTAAACCTTTCACTTATGACGTCCTCGTCACTCCCTTTACGATTGATTTGGTCGAATCCCTGCATGATTTTAAAAAGAAAATGATTGGGTGGAAAGAAATTTCTTACTATGCTGCCTTCCAAGCTACTAGGAAGGCTGAAGAATGGGGACATCAAAAAAAACGACCGAGACACCGTTAAGGGCGGCAGACAAAAGACAGGACAGTGACCACAAGAAAATATGGTCCATTGCTTGGCCGTCGATTATTGCAGGATCTAGTGCACCCCTTGTTGGTCTAGTTGATACATGGGCGATAGGCCACCTTCCGGAGGCAAAACATCTCGCAGCCATTGCCTTTGCTTCAACAATTTTTACTTATATATTTTGGGCTTTTGGTTTTCTTCGTATGGGTACAACAGGCTTGATTGCTCAAAGTATAGGAAAATATAGAAACCCGGAAAATCAGAAAGCGGCTTTAGCGCGAGTCATGATACGAGCCCTTTTCTTTGCTTTTTTTATTGGCGGCATCTTATTGATTTTTCAAGCTATCTTTTTTCAGACAGCCGCATCTCTTTTAAGCCCACCAACCCCTGTAATTGATGCATCAAAGCCATATTATGATATTCGAATATGGTCTTCTATTGCAACTTTGTCCATTTATGGAATAAATGGTTATCTCATTGGCACGGCTCAAGCGAAGATGAGTTTAGGCCTTACATTGAGCCTAAACATACTTAACGGCGCTCTTAATTTTCTCTTTGTTGTTGGGTTAAACCTCGGTGTGGCAGGTGTCGCTCTAGGCACCCTTATTGCGGAGTGGATTGTTGTCCTTCTCGGATTGGTTATCCTAGTAAAGCAACTGGGAAGTAGAACCCTGCTCTTTGCTGTTACAAACAAATTAACTTGGCACAGAGACAAACTTCTTCGTTTTATTAACATCAATAGCGCTCTTTTTATTCGAACCCTACTCTTGATAACGGCTCTTGCGATGGTAACCCGCGAAGCCGCAGTCTATGGTGCTGAAACCATGGCTGCTGCCCAAGTATTGATGGTCTATATGCTCTTAATTTCCCTGGGCCTTGATGGATTCGCCTATGCCGCAGAAGCGCTTGCAGGGGCTGCTTACGGCGCGAAAGATAAAAGACAATTTAAAGCTTTCGTCATAAAGGGTTTTATCTGGTCAGCAGGGGCTTCGGTACTTTATACGGTTTTGTTTGGCACCTTTTCACCCATCATTACTGCACTGTTAACAGACATTCCTAATGTAAGGCTTGAAGTGAGTAAGGCTTATCTGCCCCTAACCTTTTTACCTATGATTGCCTTTTCTTGCTATCAATTTGATGGTGTCTTTATCGGCGCTACAGCCAGCAAGGCAATGATGGGAACTATGCTTATAGCTTTTATCCCTTATATCTTTAGCCTCTCCTATCTAGCAGAGATGTATGGCATTGCTGGTATTTGGTGGGCGTTAACGCTCTTTATGGGTCTGAGAGGTGGGGCTCAGCTTGTTTGGTATCCCTTTATCCTGCGCCGCATGGAAAAGGAACCAACAAAAAGGGCCTCTCAATAAAAAACCCCTGGGTTCGGAAACCCAGAGGTAAAATTTCAGTGATTATAATTTCTGTAAAAACGAGCCTCTATTCAGCAGCTGCGTCTTTTGCTTTCTTAACTTGTTTCTTCACTTTAAGAGCTGCAGCAGAAAGGTTTTCATTGCGCTGCTTCAAAAGGAAGTTATCAAGGCCGTCATTATGCTCAACAGAACGAAGAGCGTGAGTTGACAGTCTGAAAGAGAATGAGCGACCGAGTACTTCTGACATCAAGGTAGCTTTTTTTAGGTTTGGTAGGAAACGACGACGTGTCTTATTATGAGCGTGAGAAACGTTGTTACCTGTCATTACGGCTTTGCCGGTTAGTTCACATACGCGAGCCATGATCTTTATCCTTTTATTTCTACAAACGATCCACTCTATAAATAGTGGAAAAGCTTGGAATCTTTTGATCTATGTTTCAATTTACGATCTTGAATTATTCAAGAACCCGCCGCGTATACGCGAGTCGTGGCCTTGGGTCAAGAAAATCTTTGGAAAAAGCGCAGAACCCTGCGCCTTCATGATTTATTTCTTTAACCCTATATGATTTTTTAATTTTATCCTTGTCTCTAGCCTGCTATGTGCTTTTCTAGGACTATAATTTAATGAGCACAATCATGTCTGCGATTAAGGCCGTTCTTGGCCCAACAAATACTGGCAAAACCCATTATGCTATCGAGCGCATGCTCGCACACCAATCTGGAGTTATGGGTTTTCCTCTCCGTCTCCTTGCCAGGGAAGTCTACGACCGTGTTGTTGCCGCCAAAGGCAAAAACCAAGTCGCCCTTATCACCGGGGAAGAGCGTATCATACCGGACGGCGCGCGCTATACTTTAGCGACTGTAGAAGCGATGCCGCGTCATTCAGGGGCTCATTTTGTAGCAATCGATGAAATTCAAATGTGTGAGGACAAACAGCGCGGACATGTTTTTACGGAACACCTTCTTCATTCTAGAGGATCACAAGAAACTCTCTTTCTAGGATCAGATACCATGGAGCGGATGATCCGTCGATTGGTTCCTACTATTGAAATTCTGCGCCGCGATCGTTTTTCTATTCTTTCATATTGCAAACCTTTGAAGGTTTCAAAACTACCGAGACGGACCGCTCTTGTTGGTTTCTCCTCGGATGATGTATATGCTTTCGCCGAAATTTTACGTCGCCAAAAAGGAGGGGCTGCCATTGTCATGGGTGCCCTTAGCCCTAGAACCCGCAATGCTCAGGTTGAGCTTTACCAAAATGGTGAAGTTGATTATTTAGTGGCAACCGATGCTATTGGCATGGGGCTAAACATGGAAATTGATACTATTGTTTTTTCTGGCCTCACAAAATTTGACGGCGAACGCGTTAGACAACTCCGCCCTGCTGAACTGGGTCAAATTGCAGGCCGTGCTGGCCGCTATCGAACAAATGGGAAATTCACGACACTTGCTGGCCAAGGCGATGGTAATCAATTGGATTTGGATATTGTCAGTAAAATTGAAGACCATAAGTTTGATCCTGTGAAAGCACTTCAATGGCGGTCCAGCAAATTAGATTTTGCATCCCCTCTTCGGCTAATAAAATCTCTTGAGCAAAAACCTATGACAGAGGGTCTTTATCTAACTCGTGATAGTGTTGATGTGAAGGCCCTTAAGGCCCTTTCTCAAAATGACGATATCGCAAAAAAAGCGTCTCATAGTGGGGCCGTTCAAACTCTCTGGTCTGTTTGTCAAATTCCTGACTTTAGAAAAATCTCTGATGCAGACCATTACAGCCTTCTATCCCGCATATACTGTGACCTTATGGGCACAAAAGGCGTAATTGATGAAGACTTTATGGCAAGAAGTGTAAAGCGACTTGACAATAAGGGCGGGGATATAGATACCTTGGCCCAGCGATTGGCGTCTATCCGTGTATGGACTTATATATCGCATAGAAAAAACTGGCTTAAAGATGCTGAGCATTGGGCCCATGTAACCCGCAGTGTTGAAGATTCACTATCTGACGCATTGCATGAAAGATTAACGCAGCGGTTTGTAGACCGACGAACAGCGGTACTGTTAAAGTCGCTGCGTCAAAAAGGCATATTAAAAGTGGATATCAATAACGAAACAAACAAGGTGAGTGTTGACGGCCTTGAAATTGGCGAACTTAAGGGATTTACCTTTGTTACAGAAGGCGGCCCTGCTCGCGATGACCATGCTAAACTCATGGAAGAAGCAAAGAAAGCTCTCGCTTCAGAAATGACCCGTCGTGTTAAACTCTTTGGTAATGTTGGGGTCAAAACCCTTGAATTTAATTTTGACAATGGTTTGCATGCCCCCCGGCTTGTATGGGAAGGCTCGCCCCTTGCCACAGTAACAGATTCCAGTGCGATGTTTGCGCCCCGCGTAAAAATGCTTGAAGGCACCCTTTTAGAAGGGGAAAATAGCACCACTGTTCAAGAGTTGATTCAAAAATGGCTTGATGAGCGCATTGCTGAGAAAATGGAAAATCTTGTTAAACTTGGCCAAGAGCTAAACGGCGAGATTGAAGCCCCAGAAGGGACAGAACCTCTCTCAGGCATAACACGTGGTATAGCCTACCAAGTCTTTGAAAACTTTGGTGTCCTCCCAAGGTCTGCCGTTGGTGCAGAACTGCGTCAACTGGATCAAGAAGCTCGTAAAGGCTTACGACGGTTTGGTATTCGGATCGGAACAAACAGTCTTTACATTCCTTTAATTCTTAAGCCCCATGCCACAGAAATGCGGTTGATGATGTGGGCACAAAAGAATGGTCATGACAGTCTTCCGACGCTCCCAACTCCTGGTATGGTCTGGGTAGATGTTGAAAAATCAGCTCCTCGTGCCTTTTACGAACTTGCTGGGTTTATCGTGACTGGCACAAAAGCCATTCGTATGGATATGTTTGAGCGTCTTGCGGATGCCGTTCGCCCTCTAGGAATGAAGCCGGAAGATATTGATGCTGCTGACTTTGATGGTTTCTTTGAAGTATCTCCAGAAATTATGGGACTCGTTGGTCTTTCCGGAAGTGACTTTGCTGAAGTCATGACTGCCATTGGCTACAGCCATGAAGTGAGACAACTTGACCCAGTAAAAATCGAAAAAGAAGGCGACGCTACAGAAACCAATGCTGAAGCAACACCGACCGAAGTTTCTGACGAAACAGCGATTGTAAACACCCCTACTGAAGAAGCTGAAAAGCCTGTTGATGTCGCGGCTTCTGATACAATTGAGCCAGACCCGACCCCAGCTGAAACAAACTCTGAACAGAATGAAGCGACAGAAGAAGAAAAAGTAGAGCGCTTCTTCTTTAAGTGGGCGCCAAAACGTTTCTCTGCGAAACCGCGTGGTGGTAAGCCAACAGGTAAAAAGCCATTCAAAGGCAAAAAGCCCGGACAAAAAGGCGGAAAACAACAGTCTCGACCTTCTCATCCTAAAAAGAAGGAAAAAGTTGCTGATCCTGATAGCCCTTTTGCTGCCCTAGCCAGCCTGAAAGATGCCTTGAAGAAATAACCCTCCTAGGGAGACAGAAAGTGACAGAAGCGGGCATGAAAGAGCGAGTGGATATCTGGCTTTGGCATGCCCGTTTTTTTAAAACTCGGTCCATAGCGACCAAACTTGTTAAAGCTAAAAAAGTCCGCGTGAACGGTACTGTGATTAGCAAACCAAGCAGCTCTATCAGTGTGGGTGATGTCTTAACCTTCGTTAAGGAGGGGGATGTTCGAATTATAGAAATCAAAGCTCTCTCGACACACCGAGGTCCCTACAGCGAAGCAAAAGAACTTTATGAAGACCTATCTCCAGACCCCGTTCCTAAACACGCCAATAAAGATAGACGATATAACCCTGCACGCGAACAAGGAATGGGCCGGCCCACGAAAAAAGACCGTCGGGCTTATGAGAAACTGACAGAGAGCCAAGAATAAGTTCTTATTAATGATAACCATTCTCAAAAAACAGGAAATTCAACGGTTTGCGCATATTTCTGTTGTGATGTTTTAAATTTTTGTGCATATAAAATATCGACGGCTCACCAGCCTATAGGGTGAGTCAGGATTATAAAAATCGGAGATGTTCCATGACCTATGTGGTTACAGAAGCCTGCATTAACTGTAAATATACAGATTGCGTAGAAGTTTGCCCTGTTGATTGTTTTTATGAAGGCGAAAACATGCTGGTCATTAACCCCAATGAATGTATTGATTGTGGTGTCTGTGAACCAGAGTGTCCCGCCGAAGCTATTCTGCCAGATACAGAGGATGGCCTTGATGAATGGCTAGAAATCAATACAAAATTCTCCGAATCATGGCCAAATATCACAGTTCAAAAGGATCCAATGCCAGATGCCGAGGACTGGGATGGAAAAGATGATAAAAAAGAGCTGTTGAGCGAAAACCCTGGGGATGGTGATTAAGTCTCACTTCTAAATAATTGAAAAATATACAAAAAGTCAGGGTTTCCCTGGCTTTTTTTGTTGAGTAATTTTATTTCAATATGGGCCTGTTAAAAAGGTGACATTTATGTTACAATGTTCCTTGTTACAGCAGAAACCAGCCTGAAAGAGGCCTTCCGCTGTTTTTTTTGGCTCCAATCACGGTCAGCGGCATTCACCCCTGAAGAGAGTGATTGAGTTATAATGTATAAGCCTGAACTTATCTCGCTAACACATACTTAGCGATAGGGCTTTTTTTAGTGTCTATAGACTTTCTGCCTCTTGGTGCTGATGCTCAGCAGACCATAAGAAAGACCAAATAGATACATCAATGTAAAGGATTAGAATGACCATGGCGTCTAAGTCTGAAAAAAATTCATATAATGTTGGCGATTATGTTGTGTACCCTAAGCATGGGGTAGGACATATTATCGATATTGAAAAAGAAGAAATTGCCGGCATTTCATTAGAGCTTTATGTTATCCGTTTTGAAAAAGAACGCATGACCCTAAGGGTTCCAATGAATAAAGTTCGCTCAAGTGGCATGCGTCGCCTTTCTAACGAGAGTAAACTTCAAGAAGCTTTCACAACACTTAAAGGCCGCGCACGGATTAAGCGGACAATGTGGTCACGCCGTGCTCAAGAATATGAAGCCAAAATCAATAGTGGTGACCTTATTTCAATTGCTGAAGTTGTCAGAGATCTCCATCGTAAAGAAGATCAGCCAGAGCAATCATATTCTGAGCGTCAAATTTATGAAAGTGCTCTTGGTCGTTTGGCGCGGGAATTAGCTGCAGTAGAAGATATCGATGAAGAAGCGGCTATTTCAAAGCTTGAGCAAGAACTCAGCGCTGCATAGTAATATGCCTCGCCTTTTAAATTAAAAAAAGCCCTGTTGTTGCAGGGCTTTTTACTTTCTAAGTCTCAGGCACATCCCTTACATCAAACTAACGCCTAAGCGCGCACAAATATCATCTAACTGCTCTAAGGTTAAGTAGTCGATAGAAAGTTTGCCCGCTTCGCCTTTATGATCAATCGTAACTTTCATTCCAACAGTCTCTGATAAATCTTTTTCAAGAGCTAAGGTGTCAGCGTCTTTTGACTTTCCAGACGTGCCGCCAGGCCGAGGTTCCCGTTTGCCTTTGCCTTTAACTTCTTTCGCAAGTTCTTCTGTCTGTCTAACGGAAAGCCCTTCGGCCAAAACACGGCGCGCAAGAACAGCCGGATCAGCTGCTCCGATAAGAGCGCGTGCATGACCCATAGAAAGTTGACCTTCATTAACCATCTCTTGAACGCTATCCGGTAATGTTAATAAACGAAGAAGGTTTGCCACATGAGAACGGCTTTTAGAGACAAGCTTTGAAACGACTTCTTGTGTATGGCCAAATTCATTCATCAGACGGCGGTAGCCAATTGCTTCTTCTACTGGTGTTAAATCACGACGCTGAATATTTTCAATCAACCCGATTTCAAGAACTTCCCCATCATCCAAGTCTCGAATAACAACAGGAACTTCATAGACACCTGCCTTTTGAGCGGCACGCCATCGGCGCTCCCCGGCAACGATCTCAAATTTATCCTTAGCCAACTCCCTCACTAAAATAGGTTGCAAGAGGCCTTTGGTTTTGATTGAAGCGGATAATTCTTCAATGGCTGCTTCATCAAACATTAAGCGTGGTTGTTTTTGATTGCGGACAAGATATTCTATAGGAAGACGCCGTCTACCCTCTGCCTTTTCTCCTGCTGCAAGTTCTGTAGCGGGAACCGCATCAGACGCTGTTTGAACAACAGGCGCTGCATCACCGATCAATGCGGACAGACCTTTTCCTAATCCTTTTTTCTTGATACCTGCCATAAATCTCTCTTTTTCTTATGGTTTCTTTTTTACAAGATTGGTTTCACCTATGCGGCAATAGAAGTGCCTGTTCGTTTTAACATTTCTGTTGCCAATTGAATATAGGCGCGGCTTCCTGGGCAGCTATGATCATACATGAGAACCGGCACACCGTGGCTGGGTGCCTCTGTTACCCGAATATTTCTTGGAATAACCGTCGTATAAACTCTATCACCAAGGTAATCTCTTACATCTTCCTCTACTTGAGCGGATAAGTTGCTCCGTCTATCATACATTGTTAAGACAACACCATTGATCTCGAGATCTGGATTTAGTGCGCCCTGAACTTGCTGAATTGTATTCAATAAAAGACTTAGACCCTCAAGTGCAAAAAATTCAGTTTGTAAAGGAACAAGCACCCCTGATGCCGCAACAAGAGCATTCAGTGTGAGCAGGGACAAAGACGGCGGACAGTCTATGAAGATAAAATCAAAATGTTGCTCTGAGACAACTTTTTCAATAGCCTGTTTTAGTCTATAGTTCCGCTGCGGCATTTCAGCCAATTCGAGGTCTGCTGCTGACAAATCAACTGTTGAGGGCACAAGGAATAGCCCTTTAACTGATGTTTCTACGATGGCATCAGCCATAGCTGCGACACCCAAAACAACGTCATAGGATGTTATTTCTCGGCTAGCCCGGTCAATTCCAAACCCTGTGCTGGCATTTCCTTGAGGATCTAGATCTATCACAAGCACAGATTTACCAACAGCTGCCATCGCTGTAGCAAGGTTTATCGCAGTGGTGGTTTTACCCACCCCGCCTTTTTGATTAGCAACAGCAATTATATGATTTGTAGACATTCTAACCCGATCCCTAAGTGTTTTTTAAAATATTTTCTTTTAATATCAACAACTTAGATGTTTTTAATATTGTATAACCTTAAGATCACCCCACTTGAATCTGTTAGGCTTTCAAATCTTTCAATTTCCATAGTCCATGACTTTTTTGCTAAGGTCAATTCATCATCTGCGATTGCGCCCTTTAAAAGCCACATCTCAGTAGCCTCTCCTATGAACGGCCTCGTCCAATCTAAGAGTTTCTCTATAGTTGCACAAGCCCTGCTTGTTATGAGGTCAACAGGAAAAACATCGAGATCTTCTATTCTTTCATTGTGAACTTTCGCCTGTAATTTGTTAGATCTGGCAACTTGGCCCATAAAAATTGCCTTTTTATGATTCGATTCGACCATGTGGGCTTGCCCCAACCCCATTGCAGAAAGGACCAGTCCAGGAAACCCCGCGCCGGATCCAATATCTAGGTAGGTAAGTTCTCTCTCTCCATGTATTTTTCGAATAAGAGGGTAGAGTTGTGCACTGTCTAAAAAGTGCCTTTCCCAAAGGTCTGGTAGCGTTGAGTTTGCAATGAGGTTTTTTGCTGGCTGCCACTTTTGAAGTAACGCTGCATATTTCTCAAGACTGTCACATGTTTCACGTGAAACATCTAAATGTGCTTTTATGATATCTATAGACATAGAACCTCGCTTATGCCGCAGAGCTTGCAGATTTAGGCCGACGTATGTGTGTTAGTAAAATTGTTAAGGCCGCTGGCGTCACACCGGCAACACGGGCTGCAGCGCCTAAAGTAGCTGGACGACTTTGTGATAGCTTTTCTTTCATTTCATTTGAAAGCCCCGCCACAATGCTATAGTCAAGATCGTCAGGAATTACGAGAGCTTCATCTTTTCTAAAGTTATCAATATCCGCTTTTTGACGTTCTAAATACCCTGCGTAGAGTGCGTCTATTTCAAGCTGTTTTCGAACGGCGGGCTTAATATCTGTGAGTTCTTTTGGCCATACGCGCAGCAAATCATCAAAAGAAACACTATTGAAACCCAGTAAAGTTTCTCCGCTGCGTCTTACTCCGTCCTTGTTTAACCGAATACCAAAAGTTTCTGCCTCGTTCGGTGTTAGGGTTAAAGACTTAAGAATAGCGCTTGCGTCGTCAATCGCTTGCTTCTTCAGGCGGTAAGTTTTGTGCCGGACCGGGCTGATCAAGCCTGCCCTAACACCCTTCTCTGTTAGTCTTTGGTCTGCATTATCCGCTCTCAAGTGAAGTCTATATTCAGCTCGACTGGTAAACATTCTATAAGGCTCTTTCGTGCCTTGAGTGACTAAGTCGTCAATCATCACCCCAATATAAGCGTCTGCTCGATCTAACAAGAATGGCTCTTTATCCTGAGAGGTGTGTGCAGCATTTACCCCTGCCATCAAGCCTTGGGCTGCAGCCTCTTCATAGCCGGTGGTTCCATTAATTTGGCCTGCTAGATATAAGCCTTGGGCTTTATGGGTTTCAAGTGTTGGTTTTAATTCGCGCGGGTCGACGAAATCATATTCAATAGCATAGCCATACTGAATAATCTTGGTAGTCTCAAGTCCTGGGATTGATGCTATCAATTTATCTTGAACATCCTCGGGCAAGCTTGTTGAAATTCCATTCGGATAGACTGTATGGTCGTCAAGCCCTTCTGGTTCAAGGAATATCTGATGACTATCCTTGTCACTAAAGCGAACAATCTTATCCTCTATGGATGGACAATACCTCGGTCCAGAACTTTCAATTTGACCACTATACATGGGGGACCTATGAATATTCTCTTGAATAATTTCATGGGTTTCCTTGGTGGTTCTTGTAATATAGCAAGGGATTTGGGGTACTTGAATTTCATCGGTCAGAAAAGAAAAAGCATAAGGTTCTTCATCACTTGGCTGAGGAATACACTGGTCCCAGTCAATGGTGCGCCCATCAAGACGGGCTGGTGTACCTGTTTTAAGACGCCCTAAACTAAACCCAATTTTCTCTAAAGTGGCCGAGAGTCCCAGCGCAGGATCTTCTCCTGCCCGCCCCGCTGGAATTTTCTTCTCTCCCAAATGGATCATTCCCCTCAAAAAGGTTCCTGTTGTTAAAATTACAGCTTTTGAAGAGATCTTCTGCCCGTCTCCCAGAACAACGCCCTGAACCGAATACCGGTCTTCCTTTTTGTCAATCAGCAAATCTTCCACACTTGCAGCTTCCACCTTTAGGTTTGGATAGGAAAACAAAATCTTTTGCATGGCTTCTTTATATAGTTTGCGATCGCTTTGACATCTCGGCCCTTGTACTGCAGGGCCTTTACGCCGATTAAGTAGGCGAAATTGTATACCAGATAGATCTGCTACCCGACCCATCAAGCCATCAAGAGCGTCAATTTCACGCACAAGATGTCCCTTGCCCAAACCACCAATCGCCGGATTACAAGACATTTCCCCTACTGTTTCGAGTTTATGGGTGAGAAGGAGTGTTGACGCTCCAGCCCGTGCAGAAGCTGCAGCTGCATCACATCCTGCATGACCGCCGCCGATCACAATAACATCATAGTCAATAGGAGCCATCACATGTCCTTGAGGTAAGATCATTTCATCTGTGTGATCTGATATAGACGAGGACGCCAAAAGTCAATAATAACAGGCTTGGAAGCAGCGTCCCATCCTGGGTCACTAGATTATTTTCCAATACAAAAGTCTGAAAAAATTACATCAAGCAATTCTTCAACATCAATTAAACCTGTGATGGATCCAAGACAGCGCGCTGCCATGCGCACGTCTTCAGCTGCAAGAACAGCGTCTAAGGTGGCTGATTGATCAAATCGCTCTAAGTGGCTTATACATTCTTCTAAAGCAGTTCGGTGGCGCATTCTGGTTAATATAGGCGCTTCATTAATCTCCATTTGCGCTACAGAATAGCGCTCCACCTTCTCCAGTAGGTCTGAAATTCCTTGCTGTGTCACACTAGAGGTTGTTGTCACTTCAACAGGTCTCAAGGATGGATGTTTCACGTGAAACATCGCCGGATCCAAATCAGCTTTATCGCTCTGAGAAAAAACAACGAAGCTTCGGTCGTCAATAAGCTCCAGTGTTTCACGTGAAACATCTGGCCATTCATCTGCTCTAATTGTAATCAGCTTCAAGTGGGCTTGTTCTGCTTTGTTAAGAGCTCTTTTAATGCCTTCACTCTCAACTTTTCCTGCATTCTCTCTAATCCCTGCTGTATCAATGAATCGTACGGGATACCCCCCAAGATCTAAGTTGACCTCTATTGCATCTCTTGTTGTGCCCGCTTCATCTGAAACAATAGCAACATCTGATTGAGCCAACGCATTCATAAGAGATGACTTGCCTGCGTTTGGGGCTCCTAAAATAACAATGGTAAATCCATTTCTAAGAGCTTGTCCTTTGTTATTATCATCCAAATGGCCCTTAAGGTCTGAGCAGAGAGTCCTTATTTTCGGGCGGGCTGCCTCGGCAACACCCTCCGGAAGGTCTTCATCTGGAAAATCAATGTCGGCTTCTAAATGTGCAAGAAGAGAAACTAAGTCACGGCGCCAACCTTCATATAAATGACGAAGAGCTCCGTCCATTTGCCGCAGCGCCAACTGTCTTTGAGCTGCCGTTTGAGCATGAATTAAATCGTTCAACCCTTCTGCTTCCGTCAGGTCCATTTTCCCGTTTTCAAAGGCCCGTCTTGTAAATTCCCCGGGCTCTGCCATGCGCAAAGATTTGTTTTTATGAAGGGTTGAGAGCACCCCTTCCGTCACTGCCCTGCCGCCATGAATATGAAGCTCGACAACATCTTCCCCTGTAAAGCTATACGGCTCCTTGAAAGGTAATGCGAGAGCGTGATCAAGATGAGACCTATCGTCCGGGTCTTTCAACTTACATAATGTTGCAACCCTTGGTTCAAAATCATGTCGTCCAGTCAACGTTGTTAGGGCTTCAAAACTATCTGGACCGCTGAGGCGAATAACAGCAACGCCTGCGGTCCCTGCCCCAGACGACAAAGCATAAATGGTTTTTTGAGCCGTCATTTAGTCTTTTTGACCTCCCAGCATGCCAAGAAACATTTTCTGAAAGTCGGCCATGTTTTGGCTAGCTCCGGTTGCTCCCTCCGTCCATGATTTCATTAAAGAATCTAAATTTGATACATCAAACCCGTCTTCCATGCGCTCTTTCATTTTATCAATAAGCGCCTCATTAAGAGGGGTTACATCCGGGAGACCCATCATGCGTCGCGCTTCTTCTGGGGTGCAGTCTATAGTAATTTTAATTTCCATTATCCTGTCTCCTGACTTATATCTTTGCTATAACGGATTAAATTTTTAGGTCTAGATAATTCTGAAAGTCTCACTGTGCCGCAACTCTCTCTTCATACACCTATAGCTGATATCACACTCTATGAACATCAAGAGAAAATAGTGGCTCTTGATTGGGGTTGGGTTGAGGATCAAGAAAAGAGTCCTCTTTTACTAGAAGCAAAAAACCAATTAGATGCCTATTTTGATGGCCAGTTAACATCGTTTGACTTACCTCTGGATCCTTATGGAACAGATCATCAAAAACGTGTTTGGACTCGTATGGCATCTATTCAGTATGGGGAAACTATGAGTTATGGCGCATTAGCAAAAAACCTTTCTTCCAGCGCTCAGGCTGTAGGAACTGCCTGTGGCAGAAATCCAATCCCCATCATTCTACCCTGCCATCGTGTTGTGGCGACAGGTGAGAAAGGCAGCGAAAAATGGCTCGGTGGATATTCTGGCGATGGAGGCATTTGGACTAAGAAAGCCCTACTCATTTTAGAAGAAATTTTAGAACCTGAACTCTTCTAAAAGGAAATCCATAAAGAAAGCTCTTCCAAAATTGAGGAAAAACTAAAAGTCTTCAATTTCGCATTTTAAAGCCCTTAGAGAGTCTAACTGCCCTTTTGAAGGTAATCATACAGGGATGTAGGGAGTTCGAGTCTTCTTGGTCTTTATTTTAAGTCATAGATTTAACTTATAACCTATTGATTTTAAAGGCAAAAAAATACCCTCTCTAAAATAATAGAGAGGGTCGATTTTTTTTAGTATAAATAATCTATTTTTTCGACATTAGGTCCATAAGGGCATGTACGGTCGATTCAACGCCAACCTTCACACTATCAGGATGAACTTTGAAGATCGGACTATGGTGCGAGGGAATAGGATCACCACCATTTGCAGCGGCATCCATTTCAGACTTCGGTGTCCCGCCAACAGCCCAATAAACAGATTTGAGTTTTGGTTGAATAACAAAGAAAGGAAAATCTTCCGCACCCATCCCTGTAGGCGGAATTGAGACAACACGCTCTTCACCCATCTTATCTTGCCAAAGCGCCTTCAAGTGGTTAGCAAGATCGTCATCGTTCACCATTGGTGGCGACCACTCTTTAGATACTTTCACTTCTGGAAGTTTATCTTCAGGCAATCCTGCAACACGGCCCATATTTTCAGCGATCCGTTTAATGCCAGCGAGAAGAAGTTTCCGTGTCTCTTCATTGGTATTACGCACAGTCAATTGAAGCACTGCACGATCAGAAATAATATTATGCTTCAAACCAGAATGAAAGGATCCTACTGTCACGACACCAGGCTGGCGCGGACTTAATTCACGCGATACTAATGTTTGAAGGCCCAAAACAATTTGCGATCCAAGAACAATCGGATCCTTTCCACTATGCGGACTGGCACCATGAGCGCCGACCCCGTGGATAATAATATCTACAGAATCAACACCAGCATAAGGAGCGCCTGCTAATACATTCACTTTACCAAGCTCACCTGTAGAGGTAACATGAAAGGCAAGGCCATAATCAGGCTGACCAAAACGACTCCAAATATTGGCATCCATCATAGCCTTAGCACCCAACACACGCTCTTCAGCAGGTTGAACGATCAACATTAATGTTCCAGACCATTTGTCTTTATTCGCAGCCATATGCCGCGCTGTGCCCACCATGCTGGTTATATGAACATCGTGTCCACATGCATGCATTACAGGCACCTCTTTACCCGTTATAGGCGAGTTCTGTGTCGCCTTAGATGCGTAATCAAGGCCGCTTTTTTCTTGGACAGGTAAGCCGTCCATATCGGCCCGCATCATCACAAGTGGCCCATCGCCATTTTTCATAATAGCAACGATTCCAGTAGGCTTAAAGCCATCAACAGGAACACCGACAGATTCATGAACTTCAAAGCCAGCAGCCCCAAGCTCTTTGGCCATGCGGGCTGCCGTCTTATTTTCTATGAGAGATAATTCTGGGTTTTTATGAAAATGAACAAAAAGTTCTTTCAAATACTCATTATAATCTTTTGATACAGCATCTTTAACACTGTCTGCAGCCTGAACGGGGTTTAAAAGTAAGCCCGCAGTTACTACAGTAGACAACAACAAATTCCTCATACTACTCTCCTATAAAAATTCTACTATAGTGAGAAGTTAGCAGATAAACTTTCGTTGTCAAATTTTCAAACAGCGTTCCCCTAATTCAAGCCCATGACCAAAGCCTGTGATTGTTCAAAAGATGTCACATGCATCTCTGCATCTGAAACCAAATCACCAAGACCTATAAAACGCCATCCAAGCCCCTCAGCTGCCAGCATATCCCATTTGCTATCCCCCACATAAGTGATGGTTTCAAAACCTTCCCCATCCTCAAACATTTCTTCGGCTCTCTCCCGAGCCAAAAGCAAAATTTCCATGCGATCATAATGATCATCGCTACTGGCGATCACGGCTTTAGAAATATCATATCCTGCAGATGATAATTTGAAGCAAGCACTTGGACCCCAATCTCCAGACGTAAAAGCGACAACGTAATTTTCATTTGAAAGACAGCGATTAACAAGGTCTGGTCCTCCAGAAATTGCAGGACAAAGTGTTGGCTCATCCATTAGTTTTTCCATCACTAAATCTAAATAATGATCTCTTACTAAATCGTGTTTCTTCTCAGACAATGCTTCTTCTTTAGCTTTCATATAAACTTCAGCCAAAATGCCTGTTCCCGTCAAATGAGAGATACCCTCCCAATCATCAGGACTGTCTATCTCTAGACATTCTTCGATAGCACGTTTGAATAAAGTATCACTAAAAGACTGTGAATTTACGAGAGTACCATCAACATCAAAGAGGATCAAATGCATGTCAGTTCCTTGTCTAATTTTTCTGCTCTTTTAGCTAGATCTAGTAGAAAAAGATAGTTTTACTTTTAATCACATCTCCCTACCCTCTTAGGGGCACGGTGGGATACTGAGACTTAACAAAAAAAGGCCTGACTAGATCAGACCTTTTCTACAAAAAAGAAACACGGGTTTTCTTAATTGTTCATTTGATTGAAAAACTCTTCGTTATTCTGGGTATCCTTCAATTTACCAAGCAAGAATTCCATGGCATCCACAGTACCCATCGGTGTCAGAATACGGCGAAGCACCCACATTTTTGCAAGCGTCGCTTGATCCACAAGCAATTCTTCTTTTCGAGTTCCGGACTTAAGAATATCAATCGCAGGAAAGACCCGTTTATCCGCAACTTTACGGTCAAGAACAACTTCACTGTTGCCTGTGCCTTTAAATTCTTCAAAAATCACTTCATCCATACGAGAACCGGTTTCAATTAGCGCCGTCGCAATAATAGAAAGAGATCCGCCATCTTCAATATTTCGTGCCGCACCGAAGAATCGCTTCGGACGTTGAAGAGCATTGGCATCTACACCGCCTGTTAAGACCTTACCTGAAGAAGGCACACAAGTATTATAGGCCCGTGCTAAACGTGTGATACTATCGAGAAGAATAACCACATCCTTGCCGTGTTCAACAAGACGTTTCGCTTTTTCAATGACCATTTCAGAAACTTGAACGTGACGGCTTGCTGGCTCATCAAAAGTTGAAGAAACCACCTCACCATTCACACTACGCTGCATATCTGTCACTTCTTCTGGTCTTTCATCAATCAACAAGACGATAAGGTAACATTCTGGGTGATTCCGAGTAATATTTTGCGCTATATTCTGCAGTAATACTGTTTTCCCTGTCCGCGGAGGCGCAACAATCAGTGCTCGCTGTCCTTTACCAATCGGTGCGACAAGGTCAATCACGCGCGGAGATTTATCTTTCACTGTTGGATCATCTGGATCCAACTTAAATCGCTGATCAGGATAAAGCGGAGTTAAATTATCAAAATTAATTTTATGACGCGATTTTTCAGGCTCTTCAAAGTTAATTTTACTAACCTTTAGAAGGGCAAAATATCGTTCTCCATCCTTGGGCGCTCTAATTTGACCTTCAACCGTATCTCCTGTCCTTAAACCAAAGCGTCTAATTTGCGAGGGAGATACGTAAATATCATCAGGACCTGGCAAGTAATTCGCCTCCGGAGAGCGTAAGAAACCAAACCCGTCAGAGAGCGTTTCAATCACCCCACCGCCGCTGATTTCTTTATCATCATCAGCCATTTGTTTAAGGATGGCAAACATCATATCCTGTTTGCGCATAGTAGAGGCATTTTCAACGCCGACTTCTTCAGCCAGGGCTAATAGGTCTGCTGGTGACTTTTCTTTTAAATCTTTAAGATGCATGGAGAGTTCCATTTATTTTCTTGTGAAAAACATGTCGAACGACATAAGGGTGAATAGACCCCTATTCTATCATAGAAATTCTAAATGCAAAGCTTTTTCGAACGCCCTTTTTTAAAAGGGTTTTACAACGGCTAAAAGAACTATTCCCAAAATTAAAATCGATGGTACTTCATTCATCATCCGGAAATATTTTTCAGATCTTGGTCGGTTTTGAGCTGCAAATTTTTTCCGTTGAGCTGCCATCATCATATGGAAAATCATCAATCCTATGACCAATAAAAATTTAAGTTGAAACCAACCCTGCCCCTCCACATGCGTGATCCCAACCAAAAGCAATCCAAAGACCAAACTAATAATCATTGCTGGATTAAGTATGATTTTAAACAATCTGCTTTCTCTATCCATCCACAGAGCATCTTCATCACTATTTAGCGCAGATTGGTGATGATAAACGTAAAACCGTGGTATCATTAGCAATCCTGCCATCCAATAGATTACAAAGATAATATGAAGCGCTTTTATAACGCTGTAATAATCTGTCAGCAGATCCATCTGGTGTTACCTTCTGTAATTTTGAATAAATTCTGAAAGAGCAGCCACATGCTCAGGAGGACAATCTGGTGTAAACCCATGACCAAGATTAAAGATGTGACGACCGTATTTAAAGCTCTCTAGGACCCGCTCTGCCTCTTCGAGCATCCTTGCCCCCCCAGCAACAACAAGTTGAGGATCTAGGTTACCCTGAACGCAGACACCGCTGGATTGTAAGTTATCCTTAGCCCACTGAAGAGACATACTTGTATCTAGACCAATACAATCCACTTTCGTTGCAGACAAATAGTCCTGACTCATAGGCCCTGCAAGACGAGGAAATCCAATAATAGGGGTTTCAGGATGAGCGGCTCTGACTTTTTCAATTATTTTAACTGTGGGTGCAATCACCCAATCGCGAAATGTTACTTCAGACAGAGATCCTGCCCAACTATCAAAGATTTGCACTGCATCTGCACCGGCATCAATTTGCTTAATCAAATATTCAGCCGTACTTTCTACGAGAAGGTCAAGTAACCCTGTCATAAGATCAGGGTTCATATAACCAAATTTCTTTGCAGTTGCATGATCTTTACTGCCCGCCCCCTCAAGCATATAAGTTGCAACAGTCCAAGGCGCACCAGCAAAACCAATTAATGTGGTCTCTTTGGGAAGATCTTGCTTCAAACGTGCTAAAGTTTCATAAACATTACCCACTCTTTGGTGAAAGCCATCAAGTGATAAGGCTGCTAATGTTTGAGCATCATGCACAGGCTCTAATTGAGGCCCTTTTCCTGTTTCGAACCAAACTTTCTGTCCAAGTCCATCCGGTACGACAAGAATATCGGCAAAGAGAATAGCCCCGTCCATACCATAACGCCGGATAGGTTGCAGGGTCACTTCCGCAGCCTTAGCAGGGGTATAACAAAATTCCATAAAAGAAGGACAGGTGGCTCTTACTTCTCTATATTCTGGTAAATAACGCCCAGCTTGACGCATAAACCAAAAAGGGATTTGATCTTCTTTCTTTCCTTGAAGAACGTTTAAAAGTCTTTTTGTCATCTTCTTTGCCTATTATTTGAACTCAATTTTATACACGAGCTTCTTACTAACAAATAAATATATATATTTATAGAGAAATAGTAGTTGTATTTGTACCCTGTGAATCATGGGGATAAAAAGTTATCCACATGGTTTTGCACAGCTAAACTTTTGTTTAAAAATATACTTTACATATTTTCTTAGGAGGTCATCTAAAGATGCGACTCTCAAGAAAGGATAGATTGATAGATCTATACTTTGTATAAAGTAAGCCCAAAATGGGTATATCTCGTGGTTCCTTGAAAAAACTATCCCCATTATCTTTATCAAGGGATAAAAAGTATAACTCTGATGAAAAAAGTTGGAGTGTGGGGATAAAAAGGAATAAGAAAGTAGACCACAGACCTATAAGTAAGTTATCCACAGGGTTATCAAGAGGGGTAGACCTAAAAGAGGAATGAAAGAAAAATTATTATGGAAACACAACAACTTCACTTGCATTTAGTATCAGACTCTACAGGAGAAACCCTTGATGGACTGTTGCAAGCAGCTCTTGTGCAATTTGATGGTGTTGACGTGGTCAAACATAACTGGCCTTTGATGCGGTCCCCAAAACAAATGGAAAGAATTATCCAAGATATATCAGAAAATCGAGGGCTTGTTCTCTATACAATTGTAAATGAAGATATTCGTAGAACACTAGAAGATGGCTGTCGCGATCTTGGCTTTCCAGTCCTTGCTATCATGGACCCTCTCATTAATCTTTTGGGATCCTATTTCGGGGTGAAGCCGACGGGTCTTGCAGGCCGCCAACATGCTATGGATGAAAATTACTTCTCTCGCATCGAAGCATTAGATTATACGATGGCTCATGATGATGGACAGTTGACAGAAGATTTACATATGGCGGATATTATTCTTGTGGGAGTATCGAGAACAAGCAAAACCCCGACAAGTATATATCTTGCGAACAAGGGGTTTAAAACGGCAAATGTTCCTTTTGTTCCAGGCTGTCCGATGCCAGAAGATTTAGATCATTTGCATAATACTTTTGTCATGGGATTGACCACAAGTCCGGACCGCCTCAGTCAGATAAGAACCAACCGCCTCAACAGCTTGAATGAAAAAGGGGTTACAGATTATGCTGCAATAGACAGCATTCAAGATGAAGTGAAAGAATGCCGCAAATATTGTAGAGAGAGAAATTGGCAGGTGCTAGATGTCACACGGCGCTCTGTTGAGGAAACAGCTGCTGCGATTATTAATAAATTCCACCTCTGGAATGAAGAAAATAAAGGATAAGGCATGATTTTAGCCTCTGGCAGTGAAACACGACTTATGCTTTTGAAGAATGCTGGTCTTGATATCACAGCAAAACACCCCCTTGCTGACGAAGACGGGATTAAACAAGCGTTGATTGAGGAAGGGGTGACAGCTCTTGATCTTGCGATTGCGCTTGCTGAGGTCAAGGCACTCTCTATTTCTAGAATAATGCCAGACGCATTAGTCATCGGTGCAGATCAACTTTTAGACCTTAAAGGGGATTATATATCAAAAGCCACAACCCGCGCTGAGGCTGAAAAAACTCTGTCAAAACTATCAGGTCAGAAGCATCAATTGATTTCTGGGGCCGTTGTTGCCGAAGGAGGGCGTGTGATTTGGCGGGGCTATGACAAGGCACAGCTAGAGGTTCGCCGCTTAAGCAAAGACTTTATCAATACATACTGCGACACACTTGGTGACAGGCTTTATACTTCCGTTGGCTGTTATCATCTTGAAGGATTAGGAGCACAACTCTTTCATAAGGTGACAGGAGACTATTTTACAATTTTAGGGCTGCCGCTTTTGCCTCTTCTAAAGTTTCTTCAAGACAGGGGCACACTCTTAAAATGAGGTATTTATGACATATTCATCCATAAAAAGAGCTGCAGTTATCGGCTGGCCTATTGGCCAAAGCCTTTCTCCTTTGATCCATAAGCATTGGTTTGAACGCTATGAAATTGCTGGTGAATACAGGAAAATTGCAGTGGAGCCAGACCATTTAGAAACGGCCCTTCAAGGATTTATTAGAGGAAATGAATTCATTCCTGATGGCTTGGATGGTTTTAATATTACCGTTCCTCATAAAGAAAAGGTTATTCCTTTCCTCGATAAAGTAGCCCCGATGGCGAAAAGGTTAGGGGCGGTGAATACAGTGATGATCAAAGACGGTGTGACGACAGGATTTAACACAGATATTACAGGCTTGAAAAAACAATTGGACGTAACAGTACCAGATTGGCCAAAAGAGCGGCCTGTTCTAATTTTGGGAGCAGGCGGGGCAGCTAGAGCAACAATTTCAGCATTTTTAAGTACAGAAGTGCCGTTTATTATGCTTTCAAACCGAACAAAGGCTAAAGCGGAAGTTTTGGCTAATGAGCTGGGGCAAGGGCGCGTTACGGTTGTTGATTGGGATGACCGTCATGATGCTGTCACTGGCGCAGGTGTTGTTGTCAACACCAGTTCGCTCGGCATGGTTGGGCAACCCCCTCTTGAATTAGATCTCTCCCATGCAGATCCCGAGACTGTGGTTTACGACATTGTTTATAAACCTTTAGAAACGCCCTTGTTGAAAAGCGCAAAAGACCGAGGGCTGCGTACCGTAGACGGCCTCGGTATGCTTGTTTATCAAGCGGCGGGGGCTTTTAAGATTTGGTTCGGCGTTGACCCTGACTATGACAGTCAGTTAAAAGAAAAACTGCTTGCAGCATTATAGAGGGATTTATGCAACGCACTGATTTTACAAAAGAGCTGACAATTATTGGCTTAACGGGCTCTATTGGCATGGGAAAAACCACAACGGCAAACATGTTTCAGTCCGCCGGTGTCCCTGTCTTTGATAGTGATGCAATGGTGCACCGTATGCAAGCTCCCGGGGGGGAGGCCTTACCCCACATTGAAGCAGAATTTCACGGTGTTGTTCAGAAAGGTGTTCTTGACCGATTGGCCTTAGGGGAATTAGTATTTAAAGAGCAGAAGAAGTTAGAGCGTCTACAAAATATTATTTACCCTCTTTTGCACGAGCGGCGTAGAAATTTTTTTGCTCATGCGCTTCGCAAGGGAAAAGATATTGTTTTAGTTGATGTCCCCTTACTTTTTGAAACAGGGGGTGATCAGGCTGTTGATCTCGTCATTGTTGTGGATGCACCTCTAGATGTTCAGCGCGAAAGAGTGCTCTCCCGCATAGGCATGACAGAAGAAAAATTTCAAAACATACTATCCAAACAATTACCAAACCAAGAAAAAGTGCACCGAGCAGATTTTGTGATAGATACCAGTCACGGAAAAGAGGCCGCTCAGCAACAAGTTGAACATATTTTAGCGACCATTAGACAAGGATTAAAGAATGAATAGCATCAGAGAAATTGTTTTTGATACAGAGACAACCGGCTTTGATCCATTTTCAGGAGACCGAGTCATTGAAATTGGATGTGTTGTGTTAATAAATAAAATTGTCCAAACTGGGGAGGAAAATCAATTTCATAGATATTGTAATCCCCGTCGTGACGTCCCCGAAAGCGCCGTAAAGGTGCACGGACTGACAGCGGAAATGCTGGCAGACAAGCCTTATTTTGAAGACGTTATGGATGAATTTTTAGATTTTGTTGGAGACGACATTCTGGTGGCTCATAATGCTGAATTCGATAAGAAATTCATCAATTGGGAATTAGAAAATGCGGGTCGCAAGCCTATCCCGGCTGCTCAATTTAAAGATACGCTTGCGATTGCTCGCGGTAAATATCCTGGGGCGCAAAACTCTCTCGATGCTCTATGTCGGCGATTTGGGATTGAAAATGGACACAGAACGCTGCACGGCGCACTTCTTGATAGTGAAATCTTAGCGGATGTTTATGTTGAGCTTGAAGGGGGGCGGCAAACAGGCCTAGAATTAACGGTGGAGAAGAAAAAAGCTTTTGTTCAAACAGAAAAAAAGAAAAGAGAACCGCGCAGTTTTCCTTTAACCGACGCAGAATTGGAAGCCCATAAGG
Organism: Temperatibacter marinus; assembly: GCF_031598375.1. Taxonomy (NCBI): domain Bacteria; kingdom Pseudomonadati; phylum Pseudomonadota; class Alphaproteobacteria; order Kordiimonadales; family Temperatibacteraceae; genus Temperatibacter; species Temperatibacter marinus. The sequence continues at coordinate 1,035,217 of NZ_CP123872.1, read as the reverse complement.
ATTATATTATGGCCCTTAAAGACCCTCTGTGGGGTCGATAAATTTACATCGATTGACAAAAAGCACCATTGTTTGTGCAAAAACTATGTAAATTTATGCAAAAATAAATATTTCTTGCATTATCTTCTTTTCAAGACCTATAGTTCGCCTCAAAGATTGTTTATTAAAACATGAGGCGAGGCCACTTAAATGACCCTATCCCTAGCGTTAGACTGCGCAGCAGATTCTTTACAAGTTGATGCAATCGTAAAAGGACACCACGAAAACCCCTATGGATTTATGGGGATTCACTCTCTTTCGGGGGGTGGGTTTATTGTGCGTGCTTTTATTCCTGCGGCAGAGAAAGTCGAGTTGGTTCAGCGCGGCAGTAAAAGACGCATCGTTGAAATGCAGTGCATTCATGAAGATGGGTTTTTTCTTGCAGATTTAAGCTATAGAAAAAGACAACCCTCATTTTTGTATAAAGTTTGGTACAAAGGGAATAAAAAGGCATATTTTGTTGAAGATATCTATAGTGTTCCTCTCTTGTTAAACTCTGAAATACTTACCCAATTTACGCAGGGTGATTTAATTGATGCCTATCGGTATTTCGGATGTCACCAAGAGACCATAAACGGCATATCTGGCATGCGGTTTTCATTATGGGCCCCCAGCGCCAAGCGTGTTGCAATCGTAGGAGAGTTTAATCTTTGGGATGGACGTAAACATCTTATGAGGAAACGCCATGAAGCGGGTGTTTTTGAAGCTTTCATTCCAGGGATGTCCTCGGGAGAGATATATAAGTATGAAATTCAAGCGGCAGATGGAGGCCTTTTACCCCTAAAGGCTGATCCTTATGGGCGCCGGGGAGAATTGCGCCCTTCTAACGCAAGTATCACCTATGTTGCTGAAGAATTTACATGGGAAGACACGGCTTGGATTAAGAAGCGCGGTGCCCTTCAAAATTTAGATGCAGCCATGTCCATCTATGAAATACAAATGGGATCTTGGAACCGTGATGGAGAAGAGTTTCTAAATTATCGTTCTCTTGCTGATCGTCTTATTCCCTATGTGAAGGAAATGGGCTTCACACATATTCAAACCATGCCCATTAGTGAATACCCTTTTGATGGTTCTTGGGGGTATCAACCTGTAGGACTTTTTGCACCAACAGCAAGGTTTGGAACTCCTGAAGATTTCAAATATTTTGTAAATGCTTGTCATAAAGCAGGGATTGGGGTTCTTTTTGACTGGGTGCCGGCTCACTTTCCTCTTGATGCACATGGTCTGGCTAAGTTTGATGGCACATGTCTTTATGAACATGAGGACCCCCGTCAAGGATATCATCCAGACTGGAATACGGGAATTTTTAATTTATGCCGAAATGAAGTGGTGAATTATCTGATCTCAAGTGCATTATTTTGGCTTGATGAGTTCCATATAGACGGCCTACGTGTGGATGCGGTTTCTTCAATGCTTTATTTGAATTACAGCCGTGAAGAAGGTGAGTGGATCCCGAACATAAACGGCGGTCATGAAAATTTAGAAGCCATCAGTCTTTTGCAAAAAATGAATATACATGCCTATGGCAATTTCGATGGGGTCATTACAATTGCTGAAGAAAGTACAGCATGGCCTGGATTAACAACGCCAGTGGATTTAGGGGGAGTGGGCTTCGGGTATAAATGGAATATGGGCTGGATGAACGATAGCCTTACCTATATGAAAGAAGACCCCCTTCATCGCCAGCATCATCATGAAAAAATAACATTTAGTCTTAATTATGCTTTTACGGAAAATTTTATTCTTCCCCTGTCACACGATGAAGTTGTTCATGGAAAAGGATCCATCCTGGATAGAATGCCTGGGGATGACTGGCAAAAATTTGCTAACCTGCGCGCTTATTATGCTTTTATGTGGGCCCATCCAGGTAAGAAGTTGCTCTTTATGGGGTGTGAATTTGGTCAAAGCAGCGAATGGAATCATGATAAGGAATTAGAGTGGTGGCTTCTTGATCACGCACCTCATCAACAAACAAAATCCCTAATTTCGGCATTAAATAAGGTTTATAAATCTTCTCCCGCTCTCCACGAGTTAGATTGTGCAGAAGAAGGGTTCCGGTGGCTACAATGGGAAAGACCAGAGGACTCTATTATTGCTTTTGTTAGATTTGATAAAAGCTTTCACAGCCCAGTGCTGGTTATATGTAACTTCACACCTCTCGAGCGCACAGATTACCGTATTGGTGTCCCAAAAGCAGGCCAGTGGAGTCTCCTGCTGAATACAGATGCTGTTCAGTATGGAGGGTCTGCCATTGAAGCAAAAGACCACGTGATGTCAGAGACTGTGGCATGGGACGGCGAAAGCGAAAGCCTTTGCCTTACTGTACCGCCGCTTTCAACCACGCTTTATCGTTTTGGATAAACCTCTGATGAATATCGTAGAATTTTTAAGAAGCCACAAGACTCATTCAACTATGGATTTAGGGGCGCATTTAATTGATGATGGGTGTTTTTTTGGCTTAATATCAACTTCTGCAGAGGCTGTGACGTTATGTCTGTTTGATCTCTCTGGTCAAGAAAAGCAAAAACCACTTGAAAAGTCAGGCGATGGATATTGGTCAACTTTTGTTCCTGGGATAAAAGCGGGTCAGAAGTATGGCTATAGAGTTCATGGAGAATACGCCCCTGAAAAAGGTTTGTTTCACAACCCTCACAAACTCATGCTTGACCCTTATGCATTAGAGATTGATCAAGGATTCAGTTGGCGGGGCGCGCATTTTTCATATCAAAAAGGGACGGATGTTCTGGATGGCATTCTTGATAGTCGTGATAATGCAGCCTTCATGACCAAAGGGATTGTTGTTGACCCAAAGCAAGCCTTAAATTGTCAAAATCACCCTTACAATAAGATGGAAGAGACAGTTTTTTACGAAACTCACCTTAAAGGGTTTACAAAATTAAGGGCAGACTTAACCCGTAAGGAGCAAGGTACATTTGACGGCCTTAAAGCTCCTCAAATGCTAGATTATTTGAAAGCATTAGGGATTACTGCAATCGAATTATTACCGGTTCATTGTTATTTAAATGATCACTTTCTTCATCAGATGGGTCTCAAGAATTATTGGGGCTATAACACATTAAATTATTTTGCGCCGCATCCAGCTTATCTAGGTGCCGAAGGGTCTCAATCTATCCGTCAATTTACCCATGCTGCGCATGAAAAGGGATTAGAGGTGGTTCTTGATGTAGTTTATAATCATTCAGCGGAAAGTGCTGCAACAGGGCCGACCTTATCTTTTCGAGGGATTGATAATCATTTATATTACCGCGTCAATAAAGACTCACCGCATTGTTATGATGATATTACAGGTTGCGGGAACACATTAAACACGGGCAATAAAGTGGTGCGTCAGATGTTTATTGACAGTTTAGAGCATTGGGTAAATTCATACGGTATTGATGGGTTTCGATTTGACCTTGCTCCTGTTCTTGGAAATGGAAAAGGCCCCTTTTCCCGGAAAGATAAATTCTTTAAAGCTCTTAAAAAATCTAAGACTTTAAAAAATACAAAGATGATAGCAGAGCCATGGTGTGCTGCACCCGTTGATTATGCGCTGGGGCGGTTTCCAAAAGAGTGGGCAGAATGGAATGATAAAGCCAGAATGACTTACAGGGGGTTTTGGAAAAACAGCGGAACCACCATAGGAGACTTTGCTCAGCGCCTCTCAGGCTCATCAGATTTATTTGAAGGGCAGAACAGACAGCCTCAGTCCAGTGTTAATCTTGTGGCCTGTCACGATGGGTTTACCCTGGCTGATTTGACCCAATATCAAGAAAAACATAATTGGCAGAACGGTGAAAATAATCGCGATGGAGATAGTCACAATTTATCAGACAATTTTGGGCAAGAAGGGCCTTCACAAGATCCATTTATTCGTGAATTGCGTCACCGTCGATCAAAGTCACTCCTAGCGTCGGCACTTTTATCTGTGGGAACCCCGTTAATTCTTGGGGGAGATGAGTTTGGTCGCTCACAGTTAGGCTCTAATAACGCCTATTGTCAGGATAACAGCATTAATTGGTTAAATTGGGAATTACTAGAGACACCTCAAGGGGCAGATTTACATGCCTTTGTTTCCAAAACGCTTGCGCTAAGAAAAGCATTGAATCTGTATCAATATACAGATCATTTTTCAGAGCAAAACAAAGGACTAGACCATTGGATTGAATGGTTAAATCATGATGGAAACGCTATCCGAGACGATCAATGGCAATTTGTAGCTCATCGTCATTTGGTGATGCTTTTTAAAGAAGAGTGTACGGAGAAAAATGCAGTAATGTTTGCCATTAATGCAGGTGCGATTGATCAGGATTTTGTCTTACCACCTATGATGAAAAAACAAGCCTGGACGATTGAACTAGACAGTGGGTCTTCTAATTTAGAGCCTGTTGTTTTAAAAGATCAAACCAAAGTTCATGTCAAAGCAGGAGCCATGATGGTACTTGTTAATGGAAATCCTTGGCGCTAAAATTAGAATGATTTGATCTCACCCATATTTAATCTTTTGGGGGGCGGTTTTTTTTATTTTTGAAAGCATAATAAAAAGCCAACCCTGTGCCAACACCCATACTGATACCAATAGACATGCCAAGGCCGATATTATCAAAAACCATGCCGAAGACTGCTCCGTAACAAACACCAATCCCGGCCCCTAGGGATAAGCCGATTGGTAAAGCGCTTTTTGAGATATCTGGAGCTGATTCTTCTTGGTTTTCTTGATTCTCCGCCATAACACTCTCCTTGTTTGAGATAGTCTATCACAGTTGAGACAAATTTTTAAGAGCATCGCCCGTCAGTCGATAGACAGTCCATTCATCCATAGCTTCAGCGTGAAGGGATTTATAAAACTCTATACTTGGGGTGTTCCAATCCAGGACAGACCATTCCAGTCGACCACAGTCGCGTTCAACGGCAATGGCTGCTAAGCGGGAGAGAAGATTTTTACCGACACCTTTTCCTCTGTATTCAGGCAAGACAAAAAGGTCTTCTAAATATATTCCCTTGCGACCTAAAAAAGTTGAGTAGTTATGGAAAAAAAGCGCGAAGCCAACATCTTTGCCGTTTAGGCGTGCAAGGATAACTTCGGGCTGACCTTGTGGTGCTCCGAAAAGGGAATGATCAATATCTGATTCTGAGGCGACAACCTCATGGCTGAGTTTTTCGTAGTCTGCTAAGGCTTTGATAAATGAAAAAATGATAGGTACATCTTCTCGTGTGGCAAAGCGGATAGATAGCGCCTCTGTCATTAGTCAATCACATTAAAGAATCGACCGAGCGGCACACTCATTGGACAATAAATGGGCTTTCCTTGATCACAATCATAGAGACTAAATGTTGTGACTTGGGCACGGCCAACAAGCTCTTCTTTCCTGATGAAGCCAATTCCATTCCACATTGCTCGACTATCTTTGGAAACATCGCGGTTATCCCCCATCATAAAAAAATGATCTGCAGGCACAGTAAAAACAACGGTGTCGTCATTATCGTTATAATCAGACGCTTCATAAATGCGGTGAATAACAGGCTCCCCCCCCTCACTTGATGGGAGGGTTTCATTATATTCTTTCATACTTCTTGGAATGCCTCGGTAGTCAATATAATCAACTTCACGAATTAACGTTCTATGAACCCGAACACCGTTGATATAAAGGCGCCCTTCTTTGACTTGGATTTTATCCCCAGGAACACCGATCACGCGCTTAATATAATCTACGCCCTTTTTTGTAAAGACAGCCACTTCTCCGCGACTAGGCATGTCTTCAAAAAGGCGCCCTTCTCCGATGAAGCTGGGGTCGCCTGGCACACTATAGCGATTGTACCCATAAGCCCACTTAGAAACAAAAATTCGATCCCCAACTTCCAGGGTTGGTTCCATGCTGCTGGACGGAATATGGAAGGCTATCCAGCCGAACGTTATGAAGACAAGGAAGAAGGCAACGATATAGACGATATCCTTGATGAGGTTTTTAGTTTCCTTGCTGATCATAAAAAAGAATCCGATAATTAATTATTGTCTGTATAGTTAGGCGATATAAAACAAAAGTGGCAACCAAAAGGCACGATTTCTATCTTTGCTGACTATTGCTTACACATTTTGTGTGACATTTAAGCCATTTTTAGTGTTTCGACCCCTAAATAAGCTGTTTTTTCAAAAATAAAATAAAAAACTGCAACTATTTTACGATTTTAGCCCTTGCGACAAGGATTGCTGCTCCCTATATAGGCCCTGAAGCAAGCGTGTCTTGCACATGTAATTAGTAATTAACTACCCGAGGGGTCTAGGCCATGCGCCTATATGGGCAAGCCATAGATCGCCGAGGAAAAGTCAAAAGGTAGAAAAATGGGTAAAGTAATTGGTATTGATTTGGGGACAACAAACTCTTGTGTCTCTATCATGGATGGCTCAAAGCCAAAAGTAATCGAAAACTCTGAAGGCGCACGGACAACCCCGTCAATGGTTGGGTTCACAGACGATGGGGAACGCCTTGTTGGTCAAAGCGCAAAACGTCAAGCGGTCACAAACCCGACTGACACTCTTTTCGCAATTAAACGTCTTATTGGTCGTACCTTTAATGATCCGACAACTAAAAAAGACATCGACATGGTGCCTTATGACATTGTTAAAGCGGATAACGGAGACGCGTGGGTTAAAGCCAAAGGCGAAAACTATAGTCCTTCTCAAATTTCTGCAATGATTCTGACAAAAATGAAAGAAACAGCAGAAGCCTATCTTGGGGAGCCTGTCGATCAGGCGGTTATTACTGTTCCTGCTTATTTTAATGATGCTCAACGTCAAGCGACAAAAGATGCAGGTAAAATCGCAGGCCTTGAAGTTCTAAGAATTATCAATGAGCCTACAGCGGCTGCCCTTGCGTACGGCCTTGAAAAAGAAGCCAGCCATACAATTGCTGTTTATGACCTTGGCGGCGGTACATTTGACGTATCAATTCTCGAAATTGCTGACGGTGTTTTCGAAGTGAAGTCTACAAACGGTGACACATTCCTAGGTGGTGAAGATTTTGACATGCGTCTTGTTCAATATTTCGCTGAAGAATTCAAAAAGGAAAATGGCATTGACCTAAAGAGCGATAAATTAGCTCTCCAGCGCTTAAAAGAAGCAGCAGAGAAAGCAAAAATCGAGCTGTCGTCGTCTACACAAACAGAAGTAAACCTACCTTTTATTACAGCCGATGCCTCAGGTCCAAAGCACTTGCAGCTTAAATTATCACGCGCGAAACTTGAGAGTATTGTAGAAGATCTTGTAAAGCGGACACTTGAGCCATGCAAAAAAGCATTGTCTGACGCCGGTATTTCTGCAGGCGAAATTGATGATGTTATTCTTGTGGGCGGTCAGACACGGATGCCAAAAATTCAAGAAGTTGTTCAAGGTTTCTTTGGAAAAGAGCCGCATAAAGGTGTGAACCCTGATGAAGTTGTTGCGATGGGCGCGGCTATTCAGGCGGGCGTTCTGCAAGGGGATGTGAAAGATGTCCTTCTTCTTGATGTAACGCCTCTTTCTCTTGGTATTGAAACACTTGGCGGTGTCTTCACCCGATTGATTGACCGGAATACAACAATTCCAGCGAAAAAGTCTCAGATTTTCTCTACAGCAGAAGATAATCAAGGCGCTGTGACACTGCGCGTTTTCCAAGGGGAACGTGAAATGGCTGCAGACAATAAAATTCTCGGTCAGTTTGACCTTGTAGGTATTCCACCAGCGCCACGCGGTGTACCGCAAATTGAAGTGACTTTTGATATTGATGCCAACGGTTTGGTTGTTGTGAGTGCAAAAGATAAAGGCACAGGCAAAGAGCAACAAATCCGTATCCAAGCATCGGGCGGTCTAAGCGATGATGATATTGAAAGCATGGTAAAAGACGCTGAAGCGAACGCTGAAGAAGATAAAAAGCGTAAAGAGGCTGTCGAAGCGAAAAACCAAGGGGAAGCTCTTGTCCACAGCACTGAGAAATCTCTTGAAGAGCACGGAGATAAGATTGGTGAAGAAGACAAGGCGGCGATTACAACAGCAATTGCTGAATTGAAAACAGCCCTTGAGGGGGATGATGCAGAAGAGATCAAAGCAAAGACGGAAGCATTGGCGCAAGCCTCTATGAAACTCGGTGAAGAGATCTATAAAGCACAGCAATCTGAAGCTGGCGGCGCTGAAGGATTTGATCCTTCACAAGCTGGTGAGGCTCAAGACGGTGCCCCTGAAGATGATGTTGTTGATGTTGACTTCGAAGAAGTTGACGGCAACAAGAAAGACTAAATGCCTTTTGAAAGATAGACAAGATAACGCTGCTACACTTTGTGGTGGCGTTTCTTGGTCTAGAGAGATTACTGATGTCCAAAAAAGACTTTTATGAATTATTAGAGGTAGACCGCAGCGCGGACGATAAAACGCTGAAGTCTGCTTATCGTAAAAAGGCAATGAAATATCACCCAGACCGTAATCCTGGTGATGAAGAGGCTGAAGCAAAATTCAAAGAAATTAACGAAGCGTATGATGTTCTAAAAGATGCTGAAAAGCGTGCGGCTTATGATCAATATGGTCATGCAGCCTTTGAGGGCGGCATGGGCGGCGGCCGCGGTGGTTTTGGCGGCCAAGAAGGATTTGATTTCGGCGACATTTTTGAAGAGTTTTTTGGCGGTGGCATGGGCGGCGGCGGTCGAAGACGGCGGGGGCCTGGTGGTCAAAGCGCTACACGCGGGTCTGACCTTCGTTATAATATGGAAATTAGCCTTGAAGACGCTTTTTCAGGTAAGCAAGAACAAATTACCGTGCCAACGTCTGAAAGTTGCGGTGAGTGTAGTGGATCAGGCGCCGAAAAAGGCAGTCAGCCAGAAGTTTGTGGTACGTGCGGCGGTCACGGAAAAGTGCGTGCCAGCCAAGGCTTTTTCATGGTAGAGCGCACCTGCCACTCATGTGGTGGTCAGGGTATGATCATTAAGAACCCTTGCCGACCTTGTTCAGGTGCGGGTCGGATTTCTAAAGAAAAAACATTAGAAGTTAATATTCCAAAAGGGGTAGAAGACGGAACACGGTTGCGCATCGGCGGCAGTGGCGAAGCTGGCTTAAGAGGCGGGCCTACTGGAGACCTATATATTTTCTTGAGTGTTCAGCCTCATCAAATCTTCAAACGCGATGCTGAGATGCTTTTTTGTGAAGTCCCTATTCCAATGACGACAGCCGCTCTTGGCGGTAAGATTGAGGTCCCCACAATTGGCGGAGGCCGTGTTTCTGTTAAGGTGCCTGAAGGAACTCAGTCGGGCCGTCAGTTTCGCTTGCGGGGCAAGGGGATGCCAGCTTTAAATTCAGGAGGATTTGTAGGCGATATGATTTTGGAAGCTGCGGTTGAAACACCAACCAACTTATCTTCTGCACAGCGTGAAATTCTTGAGGAGTTCGCTCGAGAAGGCGGTGATGAGGTATCACCACAAACCAAAGGCTTTTTTGACAAAGTGAAAGACTTATTTGTTGATTAAGCGAAGGCTGTTTGAGTTTGAATATAAAAAAGCCCCATCAGGAGATGATGGGGCTTTTTCTTTTGCGATAGAATTAATTTAAAGCTGAATAATATCTGCAGGTGTGTATTCTAGAGCTGCACACACTTTATTGAAAAGCGTTAGCTCATAACTATGAGCCTTGCCATCCGCAAGAACCACTTTTTTTAACGATCGAATGATAAGTGCTTTATCATCAGCGCCTAATTCTTTTCTAATGGATTTAAGATATTTATCTACATCTTCATCATCGATATATTCTGATTTTGCTGCGATATAAACGTCTTTAGATTCAACCTCTACCCCAACATCTTGTTTCATAATATCCTGAACCATTTCCACTTCAACGGGATGAATGTTGGTGTCAACATGGGTCATAACAGAAATTGTTTTTAATACGGCTTCTTGCTGTAGCGTTAAACTCATTGGGCCCTCCTCAGTATGCCTAAAAAGTATGTATAAGAAGATTTTCCTAACTATTCAGCAGAACGTGGCTGCTGTCAACAGTTGTGAAGCTCTTGGGGGAGATTTGTTCACGGAAAAGAAAAAGCCCCGCACTAGGCAGGGCTTTCGATGTGTCTTTACTGACGTCTAAATCATTCTTAAGCTTCTTGATCAACCTTTTGTGCAGGCGCGGCTTTAGAGACGCCGACCATCGCAGGGCGAAGTAAGCGATCTTTAATGACATAGCCTTTTGCAACAACCTGCATTACAGCCCCTCCGGGGTTTTCTGGCGGAACAGGGACTTCGAACATAGCTTGGTGTAAATTGGGATCAAATTTTTCACCAATCTCTGGATTTACTTCTTTGATGCCATGTTTTTCTAAAGTCTGTAGGAGGTTTCTTTTTGTCATATCAACCCCTTCAACAAAAGGAGTCATATCATCGGCAATCTCATCTGGCTGACTGTCCAATGCACGGCCTAAATTATCGGCAACATCTAGCATATCACGGGCGAAACCGGTGACAGCATAAGCGCTGGCATCTGTTTTATCACGGTCTGCACGGCGGCGAACATTTTCAGTTTCAGCCATGGCTCTCAGGAGGCGATCTTTCAGGTCTGCTACTTCTATAGTTAAGGCCTCAACAGGATCAACAGCATCTTCTTCAACAGAGCTCTCTTCTGCAGGCGCTTCTGTTTCTTCAGAAGGGGCCTTTACCTCAACTTCTTCATTCTCAGGGAGATCATTCTTTGTTTCTTCGGTCATGTGACTAACTCTAACTTTACAACATTTTTGTTATTACTTTAGCCGTATAATCCACCATAGGAATTATACGAGCATAATTTAAACGTGTTGGGCCAATCACACCGACGACACCAACAATTTTATTTGCCCCATTCATATAGGGACTAATTACAAGACTTGAACCCGAAAGTGAAAATAAATTGCTCTCAGACCCAATAAAAATCCGTGTACCAGCGCCTGTTTGCGCTGCTGAGAGCAAATTGACAAGTTCTTTTTTATTTTCAAGTTCGTCAAAAAGAAGTTTTAGGCGATCCATATTTTCAATTGATTCGTCGTCTTTGAGTAAATGACTTGTCCCGGATACAATTAACATGGGTTCACCACTTGTATTTTCACTGAGGACTGCAAGGCCTTTTTCAATGACAGTTGCTGTGAGGGTATCAATCTCTTGCTGGCGTTGTATTAACTCCTGATTGATTTGTCGTTTTGCTTGATCAAGAGTTTTTCCTGCTAGGCGGGCGCTCATATAATTACCCGCCTGAACCAACGCGGGGGCCGGCAAGCCGAGAGGTAGGTTTATAATACGATTTTCTACACTGCCATCTTCGCCCACTAATACAACTAGAGCTTGGCCAGAGCCCAGTGGAACGAATTCTATATGACGGATCAAAAGATCGTCCTCTTTTGGGGCCATCACCATAGAGGCACAATTAGAAAGACCCGCAAGCGCTTTGGTGGCGTCCGAAAGGGTTGCATCAAAACTTTGACCTGTAGCGTTGCATTGTCCTTTAATCGACTCTCTTTCTTCTTCTGTGAGGCCGCCCACCTGCATCAGACCGTCAACAAATAACCGCAGCCCGGACTCTGTTGGAATACGGCCTGCAGAGGTATGAGGGCTCATTAACAAGCCTACCTCTTCAAGGTCAGCCATGACATTTCGTACTGTCGCAGGGGAGACTGAAATTCCATCCGCTTTTGACAAGGTGCGCGATCCCACAGGGTCTCCCGTGTCAAGGTAGCTCTCGACAATATGGCGAAAGATAAATTGGGATCGATCATTTAATTCACTAAGTTTCATAATTCTTTATGTAATAGGTAAGACGCCCGTTGCCAAGAGTTTGCGAAAGGTCTAAATAAAAGAAAACCTAATAATTAGCAAAAACCAAGGAAATTCTTATGTCAGTTACTCGTCCATCAGGTCGTCGCGTCGATGAAATGCGCTCTATCGAAATGATCCCAGGGTTTGCCAAACATGCGGAGGGCAGCTGTTTTGTCAAATTTGGAGATACTCATGTTCTTGTAACCGCAAGCTTCGAAGACAAAGCCCCCAGTTGGTTAAGAGATACAGGGAAAGGGTGGATCACCGCAGAATATGGTATGTTACCCCGCTCCACACATAGTCGCATGCGCCGTGAAGTAACATCCGGAAAGCAGTCAGGTCGTACACAAGAGATTCAACGGTTGATTGGACGGTCAATGCGCGCTGTTGTTGATTTATCAAAAATGAACGAGAAGCAAATACGCATTGATTGTGATGTTATTCAAGCTGATGGTGGCACAAGAACAGCCTCAATATCGGGCGCTTATGTGGCGCTTTATCAGTGTTTTGAATGGGCCTATAATGAAGGGTATTTAAACAGTATTCCTTTCACAGATACAATTCAGGCGATCAGCTGCGGTATTTATGAGGGGGCGGCAGTTTTAGATCTGGATTATCCTGAGGATAGCGCAGCCGAAACGGATGCTAATTTTGTTCTTACAGGGAAAGGCGGCATTGTAGAGATTCAAAGTACTGCAGAAGAAGAGCCTTTCTCTGAAGAAGAGTTTTTACGCCTTATGCGGTTAGCTCGTATCGGCTGTCAATCTATTGAGAAAGCCCAGCTCAAAGCGATTGGGAAATAAGAATGTCGCAGCGTTACTTTTCAGATTCTAGATTAGTTATCGCCAGCCATAACAAAGGCAAAGTGCGTGAAATTGGTGAATTACTAGCCCCGTTCGGAGTTGAAACAATTTCAGCAGGTGATCTTGACTTGCCTGAGCCTGTTGAAGATGCAGATACTTTTATTGGCAATGCCCAAATTAAAGCATTAGCAGCCGCGAAGGCTTCAGGTTTACCTGCTCTTTCAGATGACAGTGGTCTCTCCGTTGATGCACTTGACGGAGCCCCAGGGATCTATAGTGCCCGCTATGCAGGGCCAACCAAGGATTTTTCTGTGGCGATGCAAAGGGTCATGTCAGAAGTGGGGGACCAGAGCAAGGGCGCTCATTTTGTCTGTGCTTTAACACTTGCATGGCCTGATGGGCATATGGAAAGTTTTGAAGGTAAAGTTTTTGGAACTCTAACATGGCCGATGCGCGGCAAAAAAGGGTTTGGGTATGATCCTATTTTTGTACCAAATGGCCATGCCATAACCTTTGCTGAAATGGAGCCGCAGGAAAAACACGCCATGTCCCACCGTGCGGACGCTTTTCAGCAACTCATTTCGGCTTGTTTTAGAAAGTAGGAAAAGTTGGTTCGCACAGCTTATAATCAAACGCCGTTGCAGGCCTCAGAGTACGCAGGGCCTGCAGCTCTTTATATTCATTGGCCTTTCTGTCTTAAAAAATGTCCTTACTGTGACTTTAACAGCCATGTGAGAGATAGTGTTGACCAGGAAGAGTGGCGAAAGTCTTTTTCCTTCGAAGTCAAAAGTTTTGCGAGGCTCTTTCCAAACCTGAAGCCTAAAAGTATTTTCTTCGGCGGGGGAACACCCTCGTTAATGGAAGCGGCGACAGTGGCACAACTCATCAACGATATTGATCAAGCATGGGGGGTAAGTTCTTCTATTGAGGTGACCTTAGAGGCCAACCCATCAAGTGTGGAAGCCAGTCGTTTTCAAGGATATAAAGCTGCAGGTGTGAATCGTCTCTCTATGGGCGTGCAAAGCCTTCATAATGACGCCTTAAAGTTTTTAGGGCGGTTGCACTCTAGCGAGGAAGCGTTGGCTGCTTTAAAAATTGCGCGCTCAATTTTTGATCGTGTTTCCATTGATCTAATCTATGCACGGCCTGATTTTAGAGATCACTCCTGGGAAGATGAGCTGCGGCGTGCTCTCGACTTTGATTTATCGCATTTGTCGCTTTATCAATTAACCATTGAAGAAGGCACCGCTTTTCATCATCAATATGAACGGGGCCAATTTTCATTACCTGATGAAGATGCGGCAGCGGACTTATATGCCCTCACTCAAGACATCACAAACGCAGCAGGGTTACCTGCATATGAGATTTCAAATCATGCGGGTCTCGGACAAGAAAGTCAGCATAACCTCGCTTACTGGCAAGGGGATCCATATCTTGGCCTTGGTCCTGGGGCTCATGGGCGTGCTCCTGGCCCCCTACAGACAGAGATATTCTCTCAAGCACATTTTCAAATGAAGCGCCCTGAAGATTGGGTTAAACAAGTTGCCCTGAAAGGGGTGGGGACTGGCCATGTAGATCCAATTAATCATGAGGACCGAATGATTGAGGCTGTTATGATGGGGCTGCGGTTAACCGAGGGGATAAATCGCGCCAAATTCCGGCTAATTTTTGGCTGTGATGTGCTGACACTTCTCAATAAGGATCACTTAGATCCATTATATATAACAGTGTCAGAGTCCTCTGTTAAACTGACCAGACACGGCCTGCCTGTGCTTAATCACCTTCTGGAGAAGATTCTTCTTTAGTTGGGGGTTGACCCATCAATTGGTTATCTTCAACAGTTTGCAGGATATAGCCAAAGGCAGGGAATTGAGCTGGGGCTGTATCCACAACCCTTAACCCTCGACTATTAATCTCAAGGATTGCAAGCATCCGCTCGTTCGTGCCATCAGGCAAGAAACGGAAAAGTCCATTCACCCCCATAAACCCTTGAGCGTTTTCAAGTGTCTTATATGTAAAAATTGGGTCACTTGAACTCTCAATAGGTGATGTGCTTTTGTCGCTTTGTAGTCTTTCTTCAAGCGCATTTCTCAAGACAGTTGCCACCAATCCCATTGCGTCATATGCCAACGAGGCTAGTCTAGGAGGTGACTCGTTAAATGTTTGTTCATAGCGTGTAGTGAAAGCCGCAAGGTTTTGGGGAGGAATGCCTGCAAACCAAGTGCCTTGAAGAGGGGGGTCGTTCATAATATCAGGATCATTCATCAATCCTGTACCCATGAATTGAATCTTTTTAGGGTCTACCTCATAAAAAGGTAGGAGAGGCACAAGAGTTCTAAGCAAATCTCCCCCTTCAGGGATGAGGATGGCGTCAAAATCAGGCTCTTGAATTTGTTCGGCGCGTGCTAGGTCTGCTGCAATACGGTCTGATAAATCGCGTTGTAGACCGCGAAGAAAATTAATTTCCGCCTGATAGTCCCGTCGTCTACGATCATAATTACTCACGCGGCGTACAGACTCCTGAACATTATCTGCATCAATTGGGTAAGTTTCAACGGCTTTAATTTCACCACCAAAAGTGTCGAGTGAGCGTCCAAAACGAGATAGAACTCGATCACCATAGGCATTTTCAGGAATAAGAGCCGCCATCTTTTTTTTGTTTTGAGAGAGCGCATAAGACACTACTCGGTCTACTTCGCTTTCAGGTAAGAATCCAAGAAGGTAGCGATTGCGTGCGGCAACGCGACGATCATTGGATAAGCCAATGAGCGGGATGTTATCTTGGGAAAGGACATGCCCTGCCGCTTGCACATTGTTCGACAAAAGTGGACCAATCACAATTCTTGCTTTGATGTCTATGGCACGCTCAGCTGCCTGTACAGCCCCAGCCGATGTCCCTTTAGTATCAAAAGGAAAGAGGGTGATGCGTGGGTCATAGCTGTCAAATAAGGCCATCATCACAGCATTTAACATAGCACTGCCAATTTCCTTATTTGCGCCAGAAAGGGGCAAGAGGACTGCCACGTTAATCTTTGATGTGTCAGTCAAAAGAGGTTGGAGTGGTGCCGATGCGTCTAATTCGTCTTCACTTTGATCCCCGTCTATCTTTGTCAGAACTTCTGCTGGCGGGGGGGTATGAAGAGTTGATCTTTTTGGTTCAGGGCGCGTTTCACCGCCGCAACCGCTCAGAAGGATGAGAATAGGAATCAGGAAGAGAAAAAACAAAGGTTTATTAGTGTTTGCCATCTAGGCTATTCCTATCGTTAACCACAAAAAAACTTGCGAGCTGATCAAATCAGCGCCATACCGTGAGTAGACAATATTTCAGGGATGAAATTATGGCAAGTGATGAAAATAGTTTTAAACAAGATCGATTGATAGAAGATCACCTACGTAGTGGCTTATATATCGTTTCAACACCAATTGGAAATTTAGGTGATTTATCTTCACGAGCGTTAAAAACACTGAAACAAGCGGATCTTATTGCCTGTGAAGACACGCGTGTCACAGCAAAGCTTTTAACCGCTTATGGTGTAAAGTCTCGATTAATTGCTTATCATGAACATAATGGTGACCTCCAACGGCCAAAAATTATGGATGCAATGGACCGCGGTGAGATTGTCGCTCTGGTCAGTGATGCAGGTACACCCCTCATTTCAGATCCTGGATATAAGCTTGTCCATGAAGCTCAGGAAGAGGGCTATTATGTCACAGCCTGCCCTGGACCCTCTGCAATGATAATGGCTTTAACCTTGTCAGGCATGCCCACAGATCGTTTTCTTTTCGCGGGTTTTCCTCCTAATAAATCTGGCGCACGTCAGAGTTTTTACGAGAGTGTCAAAGACAATCAGGCAACCCTTGTTTTTTATGAAAGTGCTCGCCGTTTAACAGAGAGTTTGAAAGACGCTGAACAAATTCTTGGGTCGCGACAAGCGGCAGTATGCCGAGAGCTGACAAAAAAATTTGAAGAAGTAAAAAGGGGCCCTTTAAATGAATTGATCGCTTATTATGAAGAAGTAGGCAATCCAAAAGGAGAGGTGGTTTTGGTGATCGACCGTGCAGCTGCACAGAGCAAAGCAGAGCAAATTGGGTTGGATTCTGAAACTCTTCTCACTAAAGCTTTGACCTATCTTTCCGTGAAAGATGCCAGTGCTTTTGTTGCTTCTCTCACAGGTGAAAAGAAAAAAGACTTGTACAAAAAAGCCTTAGAAATGAAAGACCGGTGAGACAGCGGAGAAGAGCTGAGCAAAAAGGCCGGTGGGCTGAACGATATTCCGCTTGGACCCTCCGCTTCAAAGGGTATAAAATTTTAGAGCAACGGTATAAAACACCTGTTGGCGAGATTGATTTAATTGCAAAACAGGGTCATCTCCTCGTTTTTGTTGAAGTTAAAGCGCGGGCCACAATTGATGCTGGACTAGCCTCTATTAGCTATAGACAAAAAGATAGAATTAAGAGAGCCGCCCTGCTTTATTGTCAAAAAATTTATCATAAAGGGGCGGTAAGATTTGATGCGATGGTTAAGGCAGACGATCATTTTTTTGTGAAACATATAGAGGCAGCTTGGCGCTAGAGGGTTTTATCCTTATATAGAGTATAAATTAAAAGCGAGGAACAGAGTATGGCTTTAAATATTGCATTTCAGATGGACCCTATGGACGGGCTTAATCTTGCAGGGGATAGCACTTTTGCATTAATGGAGGAGGCTCAATCTAGGGGTCATACTCTTTATCATTATCTCCCTGATGCTCTGACGTATGAAGAAGGAAAAGTGACAGCGCATGCCCATCCGGTAACTGTCCGATATGAAGAGGGGGATCATTATACTTTTGGGGACCCCATTCGTTTGGACCTTGCTCAAGATGTCGATGTGATCCAAATGCGTCAAGACCCTCCTTTTGATATGCACTATATTACAATCACGCACCTTTTAGAGTTAATTGCAGATCAAACATTGGTTATTAATAATCCTGTTGAGGTAAGAAACGCTCCAGAGAAGCTTTTTGTCACCCAGTACCGTGATTTAATGCCAGCAACTATGATCACACGCCATGTCGGTGATATCGAAGCTTTCCGAAAAAAATACGGGGATATTATTGTCAAACCTCTTTATGGTATGGGCGGCGCTGGGGTCTTTCATCTGCGCCCTGAAGACAGCAATTTACATAGCCTGACAGAGCTTTTCTTTGCGTCTTCTCGTGAGCAGCTGATCGCTCAACAATTTTTACCAGAAGTAAAATACGGCGATAAACGTATCATCCTAGTGGACGGTGAAGTTGCTGGGGCAATCAACCGCATCCCAGCGGAAGGAGAGGTTCGATCTAACTTAGCTGTGGGGGGGCGTGCCGCAAAAACAGGCCTGACTGACAGAGAGCGCGAGATTTGCGAACGCCTAAAGCCGGAGTTGCAGCGTCGGGGCTTGTTGTTTGTAGGCATTGATGTGATTGGTGATTATCTTACAGAAATTAATGTCACATCCCCGACAGGCTTGATGGGGATTAAAGACTTTGAGGGTGTGAATGTAGCTGGAATGATTTGGGACGCGGTTGAAAGCAAAGTTTAGTCATAAAAAAAGCGCCCTAAGAGGCGCTTCTTTTCCGTTGTCACATCAGATTTATTCAGCAGGCTTAACAATTACTTTTGTTGTTTTGCCTGATTCACCTGGGAAGTTGATGAAAATGGCTTCCACCAATTTGGGAACGAGGACGGGCAAGCTATTGTCTCTCGTTTCACTTTCCGCTCTACCTTCGTAGAGTTTGCTGCCATCAGGATTGCGAATTTCCAAATTCAACGTGGTTTTATAGACCGTTTTAGCTCTTAATTCGTTATCAAATTTATCATCAAAGAAGGGGTCATACCGGTGCCAATATCCAAACCCATACCAACGATTCCAGAAAAGGTGACTGTTAACTGCGGGAACTGTTGAGATTTTTTCACGGCCATCGTTAATGCCATAATCAAGGCCAACAATCAGGTCCGGCTTTGCATCTTTGGCAGGGATATAGCCCAGCTGAGTCAGTTGTTTACCTACTTGGGCAGCATAGGCGGCGAATTCCAAAGATTTTTCTTTAGAGGGGTCTATTGGGACAATGCTGACCTTTTCCCCTTTTGCGGCGGGAAGTTGATGGAAAGTTGTCACATCACTATTAAAGGTATTGAGGCAAGCAGAAAGGGCAAAAGCCATCATTGTTGCCGTTACTAGTTTAATTTTTTTCATCATCATCCCCTGATATATTTAACGCCCTAGTCTATAGTGTCGGTCTTAGGGGTCAATATTAATCTCATCAAGTCTAAGTATAGTGAGGACGCCTGAACAGGAAATGAACGATTTTTTAAACAAACGCTGATACACCTGCTATTGCCGAAAGAGAAAGATTTTTTAAGAGGGGCGCTGTGTCTTTTGTGATCCCCCCGAGCGCAGCAAGTTCAATCTTGGCGTTGGCACTCAGGTTGGTCAACATATCTATTCCAAGAACCGGCGCCCCAGGATGGCTTGATGTTGGGAAAACGGGAGAGACCAAAGCCATGGTCAGTTTGAGCTCTTCTGCGCGATGTAAAGCCTGTTGATCATGACAAGCAACAGTCGTTTTCAAACCCAAAAGATCGTCTTGTTTAACTGTCTCAAGTAGCCAGTGTGGGATATGGACACCTTCAGCATTCAAAGAGCGAGCAAGAGGGATATCTCCAGCTACAAAAAACCGACACCCTGCACTAAGTGATAGATATTGCAGCTTGGAGGCCTCCTCAGCCCTGTTGATTTTTTCATACTCTCTATAAAGAATAACTGTATTTTTTGGGAGTTCAGGGATGATGAATTCCGTAGGGCCTGTGCGTTTTTCATCTGTCATATAAATCAACCCCTTAACATTAGCAGCCGCACATAAAGGGTGGTCTATTTTTTCAGGGAAGAGGCCCATCAAATGGTTTCCTTTTTGAAAGGGTATCAGTATAAAGCAATGAGAAGGTGGATCCCCCTTAGATTTACTATGAAGACAGGTAGAGATCAATGGCCAGTAAGCTTGTAGAAGAAATTCAGAAAAATATTCAAACAGTCCGTGATAAAACTGCGTCTAAAATCGCTTATTCTCTGCTGAATCACTCCGAACCGCGGTTAATCGCAGTTTCAAAAGTACAACCAATAGAAAAAATTGATGCTGCACTAGAGGTAGGACAGAGAGTTTTTGGCGAAAATAGAGTTCAAGAGGCAGAGGAGCGCTGGGCACCGCGGCGTGAGGCCTATAAAGATTTGACTTTGATCTTAATTGGCAGCTTACAAACTAATAAAGTGTCAAATGCAGTTGCTCTTTTTGATGAGATTCAGTCCTTAGATCGTATTAAACTCGCACGCTCCTTAAAAAAAGAAATGACCAATCAAGGCAAAAACATACCTCTTATGATCCAAGTGAATACAGGGTGTGAAGAGCAAAAAGGCGGGTGCCTGCCTCAGGATTTGAATGCATTAGTTGCTGAGTGTGAGGCTTTAGATCTTAATGTAGTAGGATTAATGTGTATTCCGACTGCAGGAGAAGACCCAAGTCTTCACTTTCATTTATTGAAAAAATTGGCGACAATCTATGGCTATGAAAAACTTTCTATGGGTATGAGCGGAGATTATGACCTTGCCGCAGCTATGGGATCATCGGATATACGTGTGGGAACTGCAATTTTTGGTGCGCGTATTTCGACTTAAAAATTTACATTTATCAGCGTAGCACGTAACAAAGTCTTGGTCTATTGATGTGAATTTTTCCTGGTGAAAGCGTTATAGGCTGTGGTTATTTTAACCAACCGATCGTTCGGTATGTTAAAATCATATCATAGAACACCCACTCTATAAAAGGAGTGAAGTGCTAAAAATCTTCAGGGGTTTGGACAGTTTTTTCAGAAAGAAGACTGTTGATTGTTTCTTCATCATACCCAAGCTCTTGTAATATGACTTTACTATGCTGACCATAGCGCGGCGGCATCCGTTGAATAGAAACCGGTGTTTTTGAAAAATTAATTGGAGTGCGCGGCATTTTTAATATGCCATGGTCCTCATGCTTGTGGGTTTCAAAAAAGCCGGTTTGTTGCAAGTGGGGGTCAGAAAAAACATCATCCAAACTATTGACTCGCATATGCGGAATGCTGGTGTCTTTCAGAAGAGCAATCCAGTCATTCGTTGTTTTTTCTGCCACAATCTTTGCCACAGCTTGATTGGTCTCTTTTCCATGTTTCAAACGGCTTTCCATTGTAGCAAAAAGCGAAGATTGTACCAATTCAGGACACTGGGCCAAGTCTGCAAATAATTGCCATTGATGGTCCATATAAGGCAGCATGGCGATATGCCCGTCTTTTGTTTTAAATGGTTTTCGACCTTTTTCCATAATACGATCGTAGCCGGCAGGGCCTTTAGGGGGGTCGAAGGTTTGCCCCCAAGAATGCTCGCAAAGAACCCAGTGCACCATCGTCTCAAACATGGGGACTTCTACTGCCTGCCCCTCACCAGTTCTCTCTCTATGGAAGAGGGCTGCCAGAATGCCCTGTACGACAGCCATCGCTGTGGTTTTATCAGCAACAACAGTAGGTAAATATCGGGGCTCTCCGTAAACTTTCTCCATCAAATTGGCGAGGCCTGAGGCAGCTTGGATCGCGTCATCCATAGCGCTTTTATCGCCGTAGGGGCCGTCTTTTGCATAGCCATAAGAGCCACAGTAAATAACCTTAGGATTTATAGCTTTTATAGCATCATAGCCTAAACCCAATCGTTCAATAGTTTGGGGGCGTTGGTTGTGGAGGATAACATCAGCCTCTTTACAGAGTTGAAGGGCAATGTCTAAGCCCTCCTTAACTTTAAGATCAAGGGCAATACAGCGTTTATTTCTGTTTGACGTTAAATAAAGAGCCTTAAGGTCTTCATGCTTGTGATAGGCCCCCATGTTTCGATTGCTGTCATGACGAGGCGCTTCAACTTTAATGATGTCTGCCCCCATGTCCCCTAATGTTTGAGAGGCCCACGGACCCAGCACGACACTGGTAAATTCAACTATTTTTACACCGTCTAGAGGTCCAGACTTTTTACCAGAATTTGCCGATGTCTCAGAATTGTTTTGGTTTGCCATGATCGTCTCTATGTGAGACCCACTCAGTCTCAACAGCCCTTTAAATTCATTCATGCACCCTTAGGCCGGCACAGTAATCAAATTTATAAGTTTGGACAATAGAAATTCTATGAATTTTATGGGTCAATTTTAATATTTTCCAAGATCGCCTTATCGAGGCGGAAAGAGAGCAGGAGGGTTTCTTGTGCGTCTCTAAAATTATCATCACTAATGATGAAAAGCGTATAAAAACCCTCTCCTTCTATAACTTCTAATCCTTCGAAGTTATCCACAGCCATTTCTTTGGAAAGATCTGCAAGAAGTATGGATTGGATTAAGGAACCCTCCGGTTTCTGTAGTTGGGTCACAGGTACATGGGTGATCTTAGCGCTGGTTCCTTCCAGAGGTGTCCAGCGCCGATGAAGAATAAGCATCGATCCATCAGGAAGAAAAGTGATATCGGTGGGTTTATACCCTTCAGGGCTATTATATTTATATTCATCATATGTGAGGTCTACACGGCCTTCATCAAGTGGCATCCGGCTGATCCAAAGGGGGATATACTCTTCGCCCTCTCGAGGGTCTTCTGCCAAGAGGGTTAGACGCTTAGTCAGCGGTGAAATATCTGCAGATTCTATACCGCCGTTGAGGGGAAGAAGATCAATTCTTGGGGGGTTTTTAAGACGGATATCACCAACCATAATACGGTGATTACGCTCATATGTGATCAAATCAAAACCAAAAGGCATTACGATCACTGCTTCACTGTCACTATCACCCTTTTCTTCACCGCGATTAAGGACAGGTCTGAAGTGGCTAATGGACATCATGTCCCCTTGTCGAGGCTCTGATACATGAAGGGAAAAGACGTATCCTGTATCAGTGATGCTTCTAAAAGACACTATTTGGTTCGTTGCTTCGATAAGGCTTAGCCCAGAAACGCCACCAAATTCAGGATCTGTGGTCTCGAGACGTTTCGCCCAATTCAACGACAAGGATCCAAATTGAGCTTGCTCTGGGTTATCAGGGTTTAAAACCCAAGGACTTACTGATACGGCAATATCTTTACCGGATTGATTTACAGATTGAACATAAGCTGCATTGTTTGTTGTTTTTTCCTGGGATGTAACAGGCTTTAGTGGCTCTAACGGAGCAGCGGGCCATAAAAAATATCCTGCAAGAGAGAGGGGAATTATAAGCAATAAACTTCTAAAGAAGATGCGGATTCTACTGATTGGTTTTATAGTCATGAAACTGCCTTTTCTTTAAAAATAGATTTATGGTTCTAGTGGTTATCGACGCTTTGTTCCGGCAGGTGTCGGTAAGACATCCTCAAATAAGGCGGCTAATTGTTCGGTCATAGCCCCGCCCAATTGTTCAGCATCGACAATGGTCACAGCTTTCGAGTAGTAGCGTGTCACATCGTGACCTATTCCAATAGCTAACAGTTCTACAGGAGATTTTTTTTCAATAACATCAATAACCTGCCTAAGGTGGTTTTCAAGATAGGTACCAGAATTCACACTTAGAGAACTGTCATCCACAGGAGCGCCGTCACTAATCACCATCATAATACGGCGCTCTTCAGAGCGACCTATGAGGCGATTATGAGCCCACATGAGAGCTTCCCCATCAATATTTTCCTTCAGCAGACCTTCCCGCATCATTAAACCTAAATTGCGTCGGGCGCGGCGCCACGGGGCATCCGCTCTTTTATAGATGATATGTCTTAAATCATTCAAGCGACCGGGTGTTTCTGGGCGACCTGCTTTTAGCCATTTCTCACGGCACTGTCCCCCCTTCCATGCACGAGTGGTGAAACCAAGAATTTCTACTTTCACGCCGCACCGCTCTAATGTTCGCGAAAGAATATCTGCACAGATGGCTGCAATTGAGATAGGACGGCCTCGCATAGAGCCAGAATTATCAAGGAGAAGTGTTACAACAGTATCCTTAAAGTCAGTTTCACTTTCTTTTTTATATGACAAGGCATGTGTTGGGTTTGTAACAACGCGTACAAGACGGGCAGGATCTAAATAGCCTTCTTCTAGATCAAATTGCCAATGACGTTGTTGTTGCGCCAAGAGCCTGCGTTGTAACCGGTTTGCAAGTTTAGAGACAACGCCGCCAAGATGAGCCATTTGGTTGTCTAAATATTTCCGGAGTCGGTCTAATTCTTCAGTGTCGCTTAATTCTTCAGCCCGAATAGTTTCATCAAATTCTTCCGTATAGATTTTGTAAAAGTCAGGGTCAGTGATTTCTTCAAAAGGTCGATTGGGTCGCCATGGAATAGCGCCTTCAGTGGCTCCTTTTCCAGTTTCAGCATCAGTCATATCCTCATCGCTAACGGCAACATCATCCCCATTTTCATTGTCATCGCCGTCTGGCTGACCGTCTCCTGATTGTTCTTCCCCTTCGCCTTCCCCATTTTCCCCGTCATCGCAGCCTTGTTGATCTTCTTGACCGTTGTCAGGGTCATCACCGAACTCGTCGCTCTCATCAGACTGTTGGTTATCACCGTCTGCCTCTTCTCCATCAACCCCGCCCAGCAGCTCAGAAATAAGAGTTCTTAGAACAACAGAAGCGCTTTTTTGGCTCTCAATCTTATTATCTAAATCATTGAAAAAAGGTTCTAATATAGGATCTAGCTTCAACCGATGTCGTGCAACAATTGTTGCGACAGAGGATGGTATTTCTTCCCCCAAAAGTTTTTCACGTGCCAGTAAGCCGATCACAGGGGCAAGATGTTGGTGGGGTTCTTGTGCTGCCCGACCCAGCCCAGCCTCCAGTGTCCGTTGTTCTGTATGAATACGGATATTTTCCTTAACACCTTGCATTTGACGGGCACCGATACTTTCATATCGGACTTGCTCTAGTGTATCAAAAACTTGTTTTGATACTTTCCCCGCTGGAGTAAGCTTTCTATGCAATTGTTCGTCGTGGTGAAGATGTTTCAAGGCTATAGAATCACCAATTCCTCGGACTTCTGAGACATCTCGAGCAGAGGCCTTGTGGGGTAAGTGTGGTAGGCGAACTTGAAGGCCAGCTTGACCAGGAATGTCAGCAGTGAAAATAACATCTAAGTCACTTTCTTCCGTCATTGCCCGGACGGTTCCCGCAAGGGCCTCTTCAAAATACTGACGACCTTTATGTTTATCTAAAGGGGCCACATTAGGCCTCTGTCACCAAATTCATGGCACTTTCAGGCAGGTCTTCTCCAAAGCAGCGTTGATAATATTCTGCAATCATTGGACGCTCAGCTTCGTCGCATTTATTAAGGAAAGAAACGCGGAAGGCAAAGCCAATGGAACCAAAAATACGACCGTTCTCAGCCCAAGAAAGGACAGTTCTTGGGCTCATGACTGTCGATATATCCCCAGCCATAAAACCCTCTCGTGTTAAGTCAGCAACCCGCACCATTTTGGCAATGGTATCGCGCCCTTCTGCTGTATCATTATAGTCTGTTTCTTTCCCAAGAATGATTTTTGTTTCAACGTCATGGGGTAGGTAGTTAAGGGTGGTGACAATATTCCACCGGTCCATCTGTCCTTGGTTTATTTGCTGGGTGCCATGATAGAGGCCTGTTGTGTCGCCTAGACCAACGGTATTGGACGTAGCAAAAAGCCGAAAAGAACCGTGAGGATGAATAACTCGGTTTTGATCAAGTAAAGTGAGTTTTCCAGAAACTTCAAGGATACGTTGAATGACAAACATGACATCAGGGCGACCGGCATCATATTCGTCAAAAACCAGCGCCACAGAATTTTGGAGCGCCCATGGTAAGATCCCTTCTTGGAATTCTGTGACTTGTTTCCCGTCTTTAAGAACGATGACATCTTTTCCAACCAAATCAATTCTACTCACATGACTGTCGAGATTAATCCTGACACAAGGCCAGTTCAGCCGAGCGGCGACTTGTTCAATATGGGTTGATTTGCCAGTCCCATGATAACCTTGAACCATCACGCGGCGGTTATGAGCAAAGCCTGCGAGAAGCGCAAGTGTTGTATCGTGATCGAAAACATAGTTTTCATCCACTTCAGGCACATGTTGCGTTCTTTGACTGAAAGCTGGGACATCCATTTCAATGTTAAGGCCAAAAACTTCCCTAACAGTTACAGTGGTATCCGGCAAGCCTACAGCTTCCATCTGTTTACTCATTTCCATAAAACTATCCTCTAGTCTCTTTCAACCCTTGTCCTGAAGACAGGGTGCTCCTATCTATGGGTATATTAATTTCTCCATAACCTAGGCTTAGGAGTGCGAAATGGCAACATCTGATCACATAGAATTGGGCCCTGTAGGGCAAAAAATAGTAGAAAAATTATCAGCGGCTCTTAATCCGGCTGATTTAAAGGTCATTGATGACAGTGCAAGTCATGCTGGCCACGCAGGAAATCCAGACGGTGACCGTGAGAGTCATTTTCACGTCATTATTGTGAGTGAACTCTTTAATGGGAAAGGCCGTGTGCACTGTCAGCGGCTCGTGAACGCAGCCTTAAAGGAAGAAGTGCGAAGTGGTCAAATTCACGCCCTTAGCATGGAATGCACGGGGACCATATAAAGTCGTTCTATCCATAGATAAATTCGGCAGGGGGATGTTTTATACCCTCTTCGCATTGAAACTTTAGCGCGGCCAATTTTTTGCCGCGCCCAAGGAGAATATACCCATTTTCTGCACAGGTCTGCTTGATGAGCAGAAAAGCTTTCGGGGCATCTTTGGGGACAATAACACCATTGATTGTTTTAACATTATTTAATTTTGAGAGCAGCCCGCAGGATCTAGAATTAAGGGTGCTGACACGGTTTTCTGACCAAATCCACGGCGCAATAGACGTACATTCTCTTTGAATTATATTTTGGATGATGGTTTCAATTAATGTGTCCGGTTGATATTCATCGAGTTTTTTTAGCCTGATATTGATTCCAGTTTGAGCAAAATATTCATCCATTTTTTGCCACCTCATTGAGCCCTCTTCAAAAATAAATTGATGTAATTTCTCTGAAAGATGAGCTGTTTCCGCTCTAGATTCTAAATATCTGAAAATTCGGACTAAGAGTTGTCTTTCTCTAAAATCAGAAGAGAGAGAGGAGGTAAATAAATGTTGCCATAATTTTTCAACGGATAGATTCCCTTTTGAATAGTGATCCAGCCATTGATCAAGCATCCACTGTATGAAAACGCCGCACAGATAGTTGGCTTTGGCTGGAATATATTTTGATACATTAATTAATGAACGGTCTGCCGTGCTCAGCACGCACCCTTGAAGCCAAGCAACAGTATCCTGGGTTTTATTTTTATCAGAGGCTGCAAATTTCCAATGAAAATATTCGGCTGCCCCTTCCATTAGAAAGCTATCAATCCCTTTATTAATTCGAGGAAAATAAAAGATATGCCAAACATGAAACCCCTCATGCCAGATAAATTTTTCAAGGAGCTGTTCTAGTTTTTCGGTTTTTTTATTTTCCCAGATGCTGCCACGTAAAGTGATCCGCATCCCCTGTTTGGTTTGGACATATGCAGAAGAAAGATCCCCTTCTGGGTGATATTCTATCAAGATATTGATGGGAGTGTCTTGTTGGATAGAAAAGACCTGTGAATAGGTATGAAAGCTTTTCTCTAAATGGGATTTAGCCGCGCCTTTAATCCAATCGGGCAAGTTTTTAGAATAGATAACAGTGTAGGGACTTTCTTCGGCCCGAAGGGAAGAAGCTTCAAGAAGCAGAAGAAAGCTGACCATGAGGGTCAAAACCCTAAGTAAAACCATTGTCGTAAAACCTCCCCCAACTCTCTCTCGGGTGATCTTACTGTTTAAAGTAGATTATTTATACCATTTATTACTATGGTAATGCGTGAAGCCAATCCCCATGATGGCTGTGGTGAATAGTATAAAACTAGCGATAAGGTCGATTAGAGTGAAATCCGTCATTTTTATGATCCTTTTTATTCATTTTTTTCAGACACTTCTTTTGCTGTCAGGGTCAATAGTATTGACCAATATTGTCATGATAAAGCCCTGAATAAGGCAGTAATTTGATAGAAAAGGGCAGAATAAGGCTGACTATTTACACTGAGACCTTAAAAATTTTCTGCTAGTGCGAGAGGTAGAGAAACATAAATTCAGAAAAAAAGAGATAAGCAAAGAAAAACCCTGGAGAAAAATTCCAGGGTTTTAAGAAGGTTTAGAGAGGCTATTTTCTATTTAGCTCGCTAGGGGCGGGGCAAATTTGGTAAGGTTAATGCCCTCAACTGCAGCTGTATATTCATCAATCGTCGGTGTTCGGCCGAGAATTGTTGAAAGAACAACAACAGGGGTTGAAGAGAGCAAGGACTCCCCTTTTTTCTCATTGGAATCTTCCACAACTCGCCCTTGGAATAGACGGGTAGAAGTTGCCATGACGGTGTCGCCTTTTGATGCTTTTTCTTGGTTCCCCATGCAGAGGTTACATCCCGGACGCTCTAGATAGAGGATATTCTCATAGTCAGTACGAGCTGCATTTTTAGGGTTAGTATCGTCAAATTCAAAGCCTGCATACTTTTGTAAGACTTCCCAGTCGCCTTCTGCTTTGAGCTCATCAACAATATTATATGTAGGCGGGGCAACGACGAGCGGCGCTTTAAATGTTACTGAACCATTTTGCTTTTCAAGGTTTCTCAACATTTGAGCAATAATTTGCATATCGCCTTTATGAACCATACAAGAACCTACGAAACCAAGGTCAACTTTCTTATCACCACCGTAGAAGGAAACGGGGCGAATAGTATCATGGGTATATCGCTTAGAAACATCTTCATTGTTCACATCAGGATCCGCAATCATTGGTTCTATGATTTCATCAAGGTCAACGACAACCTCTGCGAAATATTTGGCACTAGAGTCAGGGGTAAGAGCTGGTTTTTCCCCTGACTTAATTTCATTAATCCGCTTATCAGCAATATCAATAAGTCCTTGCAACACGCCTTTATCGTTATCCATGCCTTTATCTATCATAATCTGTATACGGCTTTTAGAGATCTCAAGAGAGTCGATTAATGTGCCATCTTCAGAAATACAAATAGAGGCTTTTGCCTTCATTTCAGCGGTCCAATCCGTAAAGGTAAAGGCTTGGTCTGAAAGAAGGGTTCCAATATGGACTTCAATAACACGGCCCTGGAAAACATTGTCGCCAAATTGTTTGAGCATTTGCGCTTGAGTTGCATGAACCACGTCGCGGAAGTCCATATGATCTTTCAAAGCCCCTTTAAAAGTAACTTTGACTGATTCTGGAATTGGCATGGTTGCTTCACCGGTCGCCAGTGCCAGAGCCACAGTTCCTGAATCAGCACCAAACGCCACACCTTTAGACATTCGTGTGTGACTATCGCCACCAATAATAATAGCCCAGTCATCAACCGTGATATCATTCAAAACTTTGTGGATGACATCGGTCATGGCGTGATAGGAATTTTTAGGGTCGCGGGCAGTTATCAGGCCAAATTTATTCATAAACTTCATCAGCTTTGGAATGTTTGTCTGTGCTTTACTGTCCCAAACGGATGCCGTGTGACACCCAGATTGATAGGCGCCGTCAACAACAGGAGATATCACTGTTGCAGCCATTGCTTCTAGTTCTTGGGAGGTCATCAAGCCTGTTGTATCTTGTGATCCGACAATATTCACTTGTACACGCGCATCAGAACCCGCGTGCAAAACGGCGCCAGGTGTTGTGCCAACAGCGTTTTTATTGAAAATCTTCTCTACAGCGGTGAGCCCTTGTCCCTCATGGGAGATCTCTTTAGAAGCTGCAAAGACAGAAGGAAGGTCAATGCCAAGTGTCGCAGCTGCAAAATTCTGTAGCTTTTTACCAAAGACGATGGCGTATGAGCCGCCTGCTTTGATGAACTCCACTTTTTGTGGGGTCAGCGCACTTGAAATATCCGCAAGCTCTTTACCTGAGGCATCATATAATTTCTTTTCTTTCGTGTTGATGGTCAACACAGTGCCTGTATCAATGGAATATTCCTGCTGAAGTTCAGGGTCGCCGTTTTCATCTAGAACTGGGTTGCCATTCGCGTCAGTTTTCTTCACCCAGTTTTTAAGATCAAGACCAATACCACCAGTCACCCCTACAGTGGTTAAAAAGATTGGAGAGATACCATTGGTTCCCCCTACAATAGGAGCAATGTTCACAAAAGGAACATAAGGGCTGGCTTTTTTGCCTGTCCACAGGGCAACGTTATTCACCCCAGACATGCGAGAAGACCCCACACCCATGGTGCCTTTTTCTGCAACCAACATCACGCGCTTATTTGGGTGCTTTTTTTGGAGGTCTTGAATTTCAGCTTGAGCTGCTTCGGAAATCATACACTTCCCATGCAGTTCACGGTCAGAGCGAGAATGAGCTTGGTTCCCCGGCGATAGAAGGTCAGTGGATACATCCCCTTCTGCACATACAAAAGTGACCACATCAATGGTTTCTTCTATGGCAGGGAGTTTTGTAAAAAATTCTGCTTTTGCATAGCTTTCAAGTAAATCTATCGCAACAGCATGACCGCGTTTAAAAGCAGCCTTTAGTCGATCTGTATCAGCTTCGTAGAGGAAAACCTGAGTTTTAAGAATACCAGCTGCTTGAGCTGCGATCTTTTCATCACCGCCCAGTGCAAGGTCAATCAGAACCTCTACAGAAGGCCCCCCTTTCATATGAGACAAGAGCTCAAAAGCGAAGTCGACTGATATTTCTTCAACAGAAGAGATTCTGAGAATGATTTCTTTTAGAAAAGCCGCTTTCACACCTGCCGCACTGGTTGTGCCAGGCAAAGTGTTCGAGATAAAGAAATCGAGCGACTGTTTGCGGTGCTCATTTGCAGTGTCGTTAATCTGGTTGATTAATTCTTGGACCAACGTGCCTGTTTCAATCGGTTTTGGGTTAAGACCTTGAAGGTGACGTGTTTCGATCTCGTTTAAATATTCTGTATATAAACTCATGACAGTCCTGACGATAATATTGTTAGACTTAGCTGAACCCTAGACTAGAGGAACCCTAGACTGGAGCGAGCCATTTGGCGCGTATACTATGGGAACAAAGCGCTTGTTGCAAGTCAGATCTTTTGGTTTTGATCCTTCAGACGGTAGTTTTTCTTGCAGCGCAGCAATAATACATCACTAGCAAGTCACGAACCTCTATCATTTTATCTAAGATTAGGACATTCTTAACCTTTAGAGGGGTATGAGAAGGCAAATCTTGGCTTCATACTTGAGAAGGAGTAGATTTATAGTCAGATGATTCTACCACTTCGTACAGATTGCATATTCGAGAAAGTTAAACGATGAAACAATGGATCTTGAGCCTCATTGCCGTGTCATTCTTGACATCATATGCTATGGCCCAAGAAGATAGCTCCTTACAAAAAAAGCCTATCGTTCTTCACACCTTCATTCAAAAAAACCGGCTAGAGCCAAATTTAGCAGGCGGCTATGGTCGACTGTTGCGGTATATTCAAAAAAATAGTTCCCAAAATTTTGAGATGAGGCCTTATTACTTAACGCGGGCTCTGCGAAATTTTGAAAATGACCCCAGCGGGTGTTTCTTTCCCAGCCCCCCAGAAACCATTGGTGTCCTTATTCCATCGATGAAGGGGCAATCAGTTCGGTATTCGTTGCCTATCGACTATATATCGGGACATTTATTCAGTCATAGTTCAGTTCCTAAGATCACGTCTTTTGAACAGGTTGAGGGTCTCAAATTTGGCGTGTTGAATGATAGTATTGTTGAACCGTTATTTGGGGACAAGTTAAACACAATTGAACTGGTCAGGGTGAGAAATGACCGTCAAAATATGAATATGTTAATGCGTCGCCGTGTCAATTATGTTTTTGGGTGGGCTCCTGATAATTTATTGATGGCGGAAGACCTTGATTTTACTGAGTTTTCATATGATCCTAGCCTCAAGTTTTTCGAAACCACCACACATGTTGTTTGCAAAAAAACTCCTGAAAATGACGCCGTCTTGTCTACGATAAACGCTCAGATCAAACAGCTGCAAACATCCGGGATAATTCGTTTCATTCTCTCTAAGCATGCCAATCCGGTTGAGTATGGAAGTCGCTCTTATGTTCGCTATCCTTTCACGGGGATTAATATTGAACTAGAGCCAGTTGAGTAAATCTTTTTGTCGCATTCAGGCTTAAAAATACTCTATAGTCATTTTTGGTTTCGAAGGTTTATGGGATAATAAGTCCTCTGTTTTCATCCACCTTAGTTAAAAGAGTAAACAATGAAATTTTTAATGGCCTTTTTGATCCTTGTTACCTTCGTTGATCTATCGGCTTGGGCGCAGCAGACCAAAGATAAGGTTATTACAATCCATTCTTTTCTTCAACCGGAACGCATGGACACACAGCTAAACGGAGATTATGGAAAGATCGTTCGATATGTACGAGATCACGTCGATAGCCCTGTAATTGTTCGTCCTACCTTTTTAGCGCGCGCGTTGAAAAACTTTGAAAGGGGGCAGGGTAATATCTGTTTCTTTCCTATGGCCAATACAGGATTAGATGTTTTTTTCCCAGGGCAATTCTCGCAATCAAATAGTCTAATTAGCGTTCCAGTTGATGTTGTGACGGGCCGCGTGATCAGCCGCAAAGGCATGCCTTTAGTTTCTTCCCTTAAGGATATGAAAGGTAAAACATTCAGTGTCATCCGAAAAGTTCTGGTGAAGAGATATTTTCCAAATATCAAGCAAAATCAATTGGTCAAAGCGCCGTCAGATTCAAACAATATTCGGATGCTTGTGAATGGGCGTGTAAATTATATGATTACATTCATGCCTGATATAGCGTTGAGCATGCGGGCGATCAATTTCAAAGAGTATACTTTTGATCCAGACTTTTTATTTTTTGAAAGTACCACGGCGATTATTTGTAAAAGAACTGAAAAGACAGAACATTTTATGAATCAAGCGAATAAACTCATTATTGATCTTCAACAGTCAGGAAAAATGAAAGCGCTGATGTCAGAATTTTCTCAACCGGCTGTTGCGGGATCAGAGCATTATTCAAGATTGCCTCATTTTAGAAATTCGTCCGATGATGAGCGACGATAAATAGTTTTCAAATGACATGAACATCGCTACAGTATGGTCCATGATATTCAGAATTATAATCCTAATATGCCTTTTTACATCATCGTCGACCGCTGAAGATAAGACGGGGATAATTTATACTTTTTTCCAAGATAATCGTCTGGAGAGAAACCTGACGGGCGGTTATGGACGCTTGCTGCGTTATCTACAATCACGCTCTGACGTTCCCATAAAGATAGAGCCAAATTATACAAATCGTGCCATTAGAAATTTGCAAGACAATAAAGACTCATGCTTTTTTCCGGTCTCCCCTCGGGGAGTAGAGCGTTTCTTTCTGCCCGAGAGCAAGATTTCTATAGTTTATAGTATACCCGTGGATGTGGTGAGTGCTTATATTTACCACAGGAAAGAGTCCCCCTCACTGAAGACAATTGAAGATATTCAGAAATTGCCTAAGTTGGTTTCCAATCAAACATTTAGACCAGAAACTATGTTTGGATCTTATAACATTAATCTTTTTTTCACGAACAATGATCTTGTTTCATCGAAGATGTTGATGCGTAAAAGAGCGGATTACATCATTGGGTGGAATCCTGATCAAGGCCTTATAATGGATAAAGCAGACTACTCAAATTATACATATAATCCGAATTTATTGATCACTGAAATCACCACGCATTTTGCTTGTAATGATTCTGAAACTGGAAGAAAGATGCTGTCATCCCTCAATAAAGGCCTTGTTGACCTAAAAAAGAAGGGTTTATTGACAGCAATATTATCAAAATACGCAAAACCAGTTCCATTAGAGGGAATGTCCTTTCATAGAATTCCTTTTTCCGGATATACTCATGAAGAGTTCATTCAAAGTCAGTAGTAAGTACCTGTTCAGTATCAGTTGTTAAACATTTAGAAACCTTTCGGCTCTAAAACACCAAATTCACGTAGTTCAGGATATTATTTATGTCTTTATTCAAGGGTGCCATTTCATGGTTTACTGTGCCGGTTCTTTCTTTGTCAGAGCCTGTGACCGCTGTGGACTCTGTGGACGCTGGGGATGATGTTGAAGAAATAGTTGTC
Source organism: Temperatibacter marinus (assembly GCF_031598375.1). Classification (NCBI taxonomy): domain Bacteria; kingdom Pseudomonadati; phylum Pseudomonadota; class Alphaproteobacteria; order Kordiimonadales; family Temperatibacteraceae; genus Temperatibacter; species Temperatibacter marinus. Next base: position 1,001,363 of record NZ_CP123872.1, on the reverse strand, counting down.
ACCGCACGCAAACGCGAAGAGGCCATCAATAAAATTCCCTCCGCTCTTACGCAGATTGACGCTGACGCCATTAAAAACGCAGGGGCCGTTTCCCTGAAAGATATTGCAGGGCTCATACCCAATCTAACAACTACGAATGGCCAAGGTATGGGGGCAACGACAGCCCTTTTTATTCGGGGTATTGGTCAAAATGACAGTCTTCAAACATTTGAGCAAGGGGTGACGACTTATGTGGACGGTGTCCCCTATCCTCGTATGCAAGGATTATTTTTGCAGCTTTTTGATGTGGACTCAATTGAAGTACTGCGCGGCCCCCAAGGGACGCTTTTCGGGAAAAATGCTGTAGGAGGTGCGGTCAATATTACGACAAAGTCGGCTGGAGATAAACTAGAAGGCGAGCTAGAAGCGCTCATTGGAGAAGCAAGTCATAAACAGATCAGTGCTTTTCTTTCAGCGCCCATGTCAGATAGAATTGGCATGAGTGCTTCTTTGTTTTATTCACACAGAGATGGTTTTTATCAAGATATAAAGACAGGCAAAGACTATTCTGATGATGATAGTTTTACAGCGCGCGTAAAAATGGACATTCAAGCCAGTGAAGCCCTCTCAATTCGGTTGGCAGCAGACCTTACAGATATGGAACTTGCTCCCCCTGGTCAACGGGCAGAAGATGATGTTTTCATAACAGACCTTGTCTTTGGAACTGTGCTCGCCCAAGCAGCTCCAACACAGGAGTTTGATGGGCGACTAGAATTATCCATTGATGATGATGCTAATGAGACCTTTAATCAGAAAGGCCTCGCAGCCACCATTGACTGGACGATGACGGATCAATGGCAATTGAGAAGCGTTACGGCCTATAAAGAGATGACATCGACTATTAATTGGGATTTGGACGGAACGGCATTGGTCATTGCGGATGTGATGGCCAGGTGGGATCAAGATCAATTCTCAGAAGAGATTAATCTAAATTATAAAGGCGATCAGTTGGATGCTGTCTTTGGTCTATATTATTTGACAGAAGAGAGCGCAGGGCGTCAATTTTCTGATTTGAAAGACCTAGTTCAAGTTGCTGGAACGTCTTTCGGCCTTTCACAGCCTGGCGAGGATGTGCATAAGACAAGTTCCTATGCCGCCTTTGCTCATTTAAGTTATAGCGTATCGGATCACCTCTCAATGGAGGCAGGTTTGAGATGGTCTCGAGATGAAAAATCATTTTACCGGGTTAGTACCCAGCAGCTAAACGGGGTTGTTACGGGTCAATTTACTTTTAATGGCAGTGACAACTGGAACAGTCTAACGCCGTCGGTCGCTCTGTCGTATCAAGTGAATGATAAAGTCACCTTCTATAGTCGGATTGCCAAAGGCTTTCGCTCTGGTGGTTTTAATGGAAGACTTTCATCCTTAGGGGACAGTGAACCTTATAAGCCCGAGAATGTCTGGAGTTACGAATCTGGCCTCAAATATGTCGCCCCAAATATACGGATGAACATGGCGGCGTTTTATAATGATTATACAGATTTCCAAGCACGAATTTCTCGCCTTGCAGACCTCACAGATCCAACAGTGGGTTTTGACAATCCAACAGTGAATGCTGCAGATTTAAAGATATACGGCCTAGAAGGGGATGTAACGGCGACACTCGGACCCTTGTCCCTTATTTTTACGGGGGGATATCTGCATAGCGAATACGGAGAATTTGTAGACGACAGCGGGGATCGCAGTAGCAATACTCCTGTTTTTTCTCCAAAACTGACAGTCGGGATAACAGCGAGCTATAAGATGGATCTTGCTCAGGGGCGCACAGTGAGTTTCTCAGGATCTCTAAAGCATCGGTCGGGTTACTTTGCCTCTGTAGAAAATACAGACAAACTCTATCAGCCAGCGTATCAGCACATCAATATTGGTGTTGAATGGCAATCTACAAATGGCCTTTACATTCGTGCAGGAATTAGAAATGTAACCGACAAGATTGTTTTGCAAGGGGGATTAGAATTTAGAAGTTTGGGCAATATTCAAACGGGCTATTACGGAGCGCCTCGTACATGGTACTCAGCCGTTGGCTATAAATTCTAGAGGTTATTTCATCAAAGATGAATAGTTCTTCTTGAAAAGACTTAATTGCGGCGTCGTGCCCGGCCCCGTGGGTCCTTAAAATTCCAAAGTTTATCTGAGAGAGTCACATTCATTTGTTGATTCTCCAAAATCACATATGTCAGTCGCCCTTGACCGTCTACGATGGTCCAATAGTCAACCAGTAAGGAGTGATCTATTTGGGGAGTTTCTTTCTGTTTAAAGCGAAAATAAACAGTGAGGATTCCCATTTCTGGGCGTTTTGGGTCTTCCACCATCAACCCAAGATCAGCGCGAGAGTCTGGATTAGTGATCACCCGGCTTCTATAGTTTTTAAGGCTAAATTTTTCAGAGAGTAAAAGAGAAAGAGGTGTGTCCTTGACAGGTACACGCTCCACCTTGCCAATTTCATAATCAATGACTGAAAGCGTTTTTCCATTAGAGACATAGAGCTGATTAGCCGACTCGCCAAAGTCAAATCGGATAAAGCCTGGCTTTTTCATAGAAAGGGTGCCTGTAAGGGGCTTGCCTTCTGGAGGCACCATTCGAAATTGAGCTTGCATGGATTGCAGCTCATTTAAAGTCTTTTCTATGGACCCCAGCGCTTGAGTTTCAGGGGCAACTTTTAATTCTACTTCTTCTTGAATGGCGGGAGCAGTGTCTTGGGCAAGCACCTCTGGCGCTAAACCTATGACCAACCAAGTGAGCCCAGCCAAAGCTAGAAAATAGGATGCTGTCTTCATCGTCTTGTGCTTTCTTATTTTTATTGAGCTTATGACTTTTGGGATGAATAAAGGATGAATGGTTTAGAATTCATTTTCGTGATCAGGCAGGAGAATTTCTCTCTGCCCTTTATGATTTGGGGCTGAAATAACCCCTTGTTCTTCCATTTCTTCTATTAAACTTGCCGCTTTGTTATAGCCAATTTTTAAGCGACGTTGAATATAACTGGTGCTGGCGCGTTTATCGCGAGCTACTATTGCTACAGCCTGATCATACAAACTGTTTGCCGCATCGCTCCCATCGCCTGCAGGTCCTGGAATGAAAGGACTATCAAAGCCTTCTTCGGGCTCTTCTGTGACCTCAGCGACATATTCAGGCGCTCCTTGACGCTGAAGGTGTTTCACAACATCTTCAACTTCTTCATCGGATACAAAAGCACCGTGAACACGGATCATGGTTCCATTCCCGCCCATAAAGAGCATATCGCCTTTGCCCAGTAATTGCTCTGCGCCTTGCTCCCCTAGAATGGTCCGGCTATCAATTTTGCTGGTGACCTGAAATGATATTCTTGTTGGGAAGTTAGCTTTAATAGTGCCTGTAATCACATCAACAGATGGACGTTGTGTGGCAATGATCACATGGATGCCAGCAGCACGGGCCATTTGAGCCAATCGTTGAACAGTTGCTTCAACATCTTTTCCTGCAACAATCATCAAATCAGCCATTTCATCAATAATAATGACGATTTGTGGTAGAGGCTCGAAATCGAATTCTTGTTCTTCGTAGATTGGCTCCCCTGTTTCTCGATCAAAGCCTGTCTGAACTTCGCGCGTTAAGGCTTCCCCTTTCGCTTTTGCTTCATGCACTCGTTTATTGTATCCAGCTAGGTTTCTGACCCCTAATTTAGACATATTCCGGTAGCGCTCTTCCATCTCTCGCACGGCCCATTTTAGAGCAACCACAGCTTTTTTTGCTTCGGTTACGACAGGGGTCAAAAGATGCGGAATTCCTTCATAGACAGACAACTCCAGCATTTTGGGATCGACCATGATTAACCGTAGTGTCTCAGGAGTATGGCGGTATAGGAGGGAAAGGATAAAGGTGTTTACCCCGACGGATTTACCAGCCCCTGTCCGACCTGCCATTAATAAGTGCGGCATTGTAGCCATATCGGTGACCACAGGGGATCCCCCAATATCTTTACCCAAAACTAAGGGCAGACTGCCCCGACTGCTTTCAAATTCACCAGAAGCCAAAAGCTCACGGAGATAAACCATTTCTCTTTTTTGATTAGGTAATTCAATGCCGATTACATTGCGCCCTGGCACAACGGCAACGCGAGCAGATATAGCGCTCATGGACCGGGCAATATCATCAGATAAGCCAATCACTCGAGCTGCTTTGACGCCTGGCGCTGGTTCTAGTTCATAGAGAGTTACCACGGGACCTGGTCTCACTTGCACAATGGCGCCCTGGACTCCAAAGTCATCAAGAACATTTTCAAGCATTCTTGCATTTTCATCCAGCGCTTCTTCAGAGAGTCGATGTTCTCCAATATCAGCAGGTGGATTTTCAAGCAATGTAAGGGGCGGAAGTTTAAAGCCTTTTGTATCGCCAAAATCCAGCGTTGTTTGTGCTTCTTGAACTTCTCTTTTTCCGCGTTTGGGTTTGGCTTTTTTCGCTACACGTTTCCGTTTTAAAATACCGACTTTATCTTCAGGAGTGGCGACCAAGCTCTCTTTTTTAGACGGAGCAGGTGGTATCGCTTCATAGTCTTCGTCGTCATCATCATAGACATCATAGCGATCGGCGCGCTTTTCTTGAATCCATTCCACTGTGCCTACAATGCCGCGAATAAAGGCTGTAAGCATGGCTTTAAGAGAAAGATAGATCCCGGTTACAAAGGCCCAGATTGCACGTCTGACACCAGCCCATTCCGATAAATTCATAGCAAAACTATAAGCGTAGACGGGAATGAAAAGAAGTGTGAGTGTGGCCCCAATCACCCAGGCAGGCATAGTGGAGAGGAAATTTAGCCCGGAAAGTTTAGGTTCTAAAATTTGACCAATAAAACCTCCGATCGCAATATCTTGTGGGATTGCTAGATACGGAAGAAGAAGGGGTTCAAGGTTTGCTGCGGCAACGGGAGCAATAATCATCGCAAAAGGCAAAGCCAATAGATTCATCCAAAACTTTGGCAACCAAAGCATGCGTAAAATTTTCTGTCCCCATATAAACAAAGGTAAAAGTATGAAATAAGATGTCATTCCCAGAGTGGATAAAAGAATATCTGAGACAATAGCACCGATAGGGCCCGCCAAGTTCATCACAGAGACAGCCCCTGTATCGGTTATCGACAGGTTTAGACTTTTGTCTTCTGGGCTATGCGTAATGAGGGCGACAAAAAGGCCGAGTGTCAGGACCAGGAGGAGCAGTCCTATCAATCGATATCCAAGGCTTTTAAAAGCAACAATCCACTCTTTCGGTAAGAGAGGTGCGTTTGTTTCATCCCCTGCAGAAGGTTGCGTTGAAGATGATTTTTTGCGTGTTTTTGCCCCAGAGGTTGCCACGTATAGATGCCCTTTATTTCAGTTGCCCATGAAATAACATCATACTGTGCTTCATGGGCTTTTGACAAGTCTTGAGTTAACTGGACTTTCCTGTCCAAAGACACTACATAAGTGAGGCAATAGTTTGACAGGAAAAAGAAGAGTTATGCACGTCGTTTCATCTGATATAATTATCCTCGGCGGAGGTCTTGTAGGGCTGACAACAGCGATTGGCCTGGAGCAGGCTGGTTTTAGTGTCACAGTGGTTGACCACCTACCTAAAGGAGAGTTTGAGCTTTCAGCTTTTGATGGCCGCTCCAGTGCTCTTGCCTATGCACCGTGTCAGCTTTTGGATGTGCTGGGAATTTGGGATTATATTAAAGACCATGCCCAGCCAATTCTTGAAATTAGGGTTACGGATGGCCGCCGACCAAGTTTAATGCACTTGCATTTTGATAATGAAGAATTAGGGGACGGCCCCCTTGGACATCTTGTAGAAAATCGCCATACCCGCCTTGCCTTGATGAAACGTTTGGAGGCGTGCGAGAATGTCACGTGGCTAGATGGTCAATCAGTTAAAAATATTGAGCGTGACACTGGGCGGGTAACTCTTGAATTAGAAACGGGCTCTTTGGTAACAGGGGCATTGCTCGTTGGTGCTGATGGGCGGCATAGTATGGTAAGAAAATGGGCAGAATTCCCGCTCACTCACTGGTCTTATCAACAAAGCGGGATTGTTTGTACAATTGAACATGAAGAAAGTCACTGTGGCATTGCGCATGAGAAATTCTTACCTTCCGGGCCTTTCGCAATTCTTCCTCTAACAGGCAATCGCTCAAGTATTGTGTGGTCTGAAAAAACGCATTTGGTTGACACAGTTATGGGATTAAGTGATCGGGCTTTTGAAAGTGAATTACAAAGACGAGTGGGCGATTTTTTAGGCAAAGTTTCTGTGATTGGCGGGCGCTGGGCTTATCCGCTTCAATTACATTGGTGTGATCATTTTGTAGATAATCGTGTAACTTTGATTGGGGATGCGTGCCACGGCATGCACCCTATTGCAGGTCAAGGGTTGAACCTTGGGCTAAGAGATGTTGCTGCATTGGTAGAGGTGTTAACAAAGAATGCGCGTTCGGGGATGGATATTGGGTCCTTGACCGTATTAGAGGAATACCAAATGTGGCGACGCATGGATAATGCGATGCTGTTATCTGTAACCGACGGCCTGACACATCTCTTCTCAAATGATCATTCGATTATAAAACAGGCTCGAACAGCAGGCTTAGCTCTTGTGAATGAAATTCCTATGGCCAAAAAATTCTTCATGTCTCATGCGCGAGGCACAATCGGTGAATTGCCAGAATTATTAAAAGGTAACCGTCCTTAATTAAGCTTTGCAGTAGATTTTCGCGATGGTTAGGTTTTCGCGTAACTTTTTTCCCATGACATGGAAATTCTCTAAAGAAAGGGAGGGTTGTGCAATTGCAGAAGTCTTAGAGGATTCTGGGGCTAAATTCGTATTTCTATTAAAATTTCTGATATCCGTTGTGATTACCCGCGCGCGTCGTGGTTGACCTGCAACCACTGTACCAATAATTTCACCGTTGCTATTAAAGGCAGGCCCCCCAGACATGCCCGCTAGATCATACTCAGACCCTCGTTGTTTTTTTGCTGCACGGCCGCTCGCAAGGGGCAGGCGTTGTTTAATATGCCAAACTGTTACAGGTTCGCGCATCCGGTAGCTGCCTACACTATTCATATTACTTCGTCCAAAAGCGACAGCGACCACATCTGCAGGGCGGCCTTGTGGGTAGCCCATAAAATAGCCAACATCGCCGCGTTGGGGATTGTCTGCGGCGACAACAACTCGAGGGGCTGATAAATCAGCCGTGTCTAAAACTGAAAAATCGCTATTCACCATAGGGGAGACGGTTGCTCGTTTGCCGCGCCGGGCTTCTGTTAAAATAAAAACAGAACGGCAGCCTTCCGTTACATGCCGCGCTGTTACATATTGCCCTTTGCCGTCATAAGCGAAGCCAGTCCCTGTGCCGTTCCCTTGCCGGCCCTTAATATTGACTGTATATCCTTCTTTTGGTTGCAAACGATTTCTGGGCATTGAGAGGTCAGGCAGGGGAGTTTCCCCTACAGAAGGGGGCGGCAGAGAGGGCCTTCTTTCTCTTGGCTCATCGCTTGAATCCCCTGAATATTTGATGATCACAAAGAGGATGAGGATAAAATAAAAAGGAAGTTCAAATTTCTTCATTGAACCTATCCAGCGATGGCAGCCGCATTAATCATCGCTGTGCCAAGCTTAACAGAAACCAATAATATTGCTGATCCCATTTCCCCCTTTTCGATACGCTCTGGTAAGTCTTTTAAAAAGAGATCCATAACCCGAAAAGCGACAATTTGAAGTAACAAGGCTACAACACCCCATATGATTAAATCATAGAGACTGGCCGACGCCGCAAGCGAGAAGGCTAGAGGGAGTGCTAAGCCAACGATAGCGGCGCCGAGTGAGAGGCTCGCAGCAATATTGCCTTCACGGATTAAAGCCATTTCATCGTGACGCGTGAGTTTCATATAAATGAGGGTGCCGATGAAAAGAATAAACAGGCTCACAGCACTATGAGTGAGAAAGACTGGAAACCCAGCTAGAAAGGCATCAAATTCAGGAATGTTCATAATTAGTTTCGCTTTTTTACACAATTCCAAGGACATCAAGCATGTCGTATCGACCATTCTTTTGGCCTTTTGACCAAAGAGCGGCCTTCATGGCTCCCGAAGCAAACAAGCCGCGGTTTTCTGCTCTGTGACTCAGTTCAAGACGTTCATTTTCGCTGTAAAATCCAACAGTATGTTCGCCGACTATGCCGCCCCCGCGCATCGCGCTATAGCCAATAGCGCCCCTCTTTCGGGCACCGGTCAAGCCATCCCGACCTCGATCACAAACGTCATCGTGATTTACGCCTCTGCCTGCAGCCGCCGCCTCCCCTAACATGAGCGCAGTGCCAGAAGGAGCATCCACTTTATTGCGGTGATGGGCTTCATAAACTTCTATATCCCAGTCATTGTCTAGGGCTTTGGCCACACGTCTTGTAAGAGCCGTCAAAAGATTCACTCCCATACTCATGTTACCTGCTTGGATAATAACAGCAAGGTTACCAGCTTCATCCAAAAGGGCATCGTCATCTTTAGAAATACCCGTTGTCCCAACGATTAAAGCGGTTTTCGTATCACCAGCAAGAGCAGCATGAACGGCAGTGTTGCCGGGACTCGTAAAATCAATCACCACATCGGAGGCTTTGAAAACGTCTTTCGCTTTTGAAAAAAGGGGGGCATCTGTACCAGGTATAGCCCCTCCAACCATGCGATGGTCTTCTCTTTCGCTGCCAGCAGCTAAATCAAGACCTTTGGTTTTTAGAACTGCTTGAACCAGTTCCTGGCCCATGCGGCCCATGGCACCGAGAATGCCTACATGTATGCGATCTGCCATTACCAATTCCTCCTATAGAATAGATAGTTCCTTTAAGCATATGGCCAATGGGATAAAAGTCAAAAGAAAAGGCCCGCTAAAAAAACGAGCCTGATCCTATTTACTTTTTGTCGGAGTTCTTAGAATTTGAAGCCAAGATCTAAGCCATATGTAGCCCCGACACCAAGACCTGTACGTGGGGCAAACATTGTAGAAAGCAAGAGTCCGCCTGCGCCGCCGCGGTAGACATTGTCAAAGATGTTGCTGCCGTAGACAGAAAGTTTGATGTCTGCATCGCTATTTGTCCAAGCAATGCGGGCATTTGTTCTGTTTTGAGAAACACCAGTAGTCCATGTTTGACGGCCCCATGTGGAGACCCCGCAAGTGCCTTCGCTTTGGCAGACTTCATTGACAGTGTTTGCAGCTCTATAGCTATGAGTAATATTTAGATCAATCACCCCATTATCCCCAAGATCATAGGCATAATCAAGACCAACGCTTGCCATAAAATCAGGCTCTCCGTTTGGCTGACCTGTCGTATCATAGACAACACCGCTGCGTGTGACTTCACAGTTTTCGGCACAGCTAATTTCCTGATAAGAGGCATTCGCAAAGAGACGTAGACCGTCTGTAACAAGGAATTGGAAGTCCATATCGACACCCTTTCCTTTTACGTCTTCTGTATTTGTTACATATTGAGGAATGCCAGAGCCATCAACGTCTGAAAGTCGAATAGATTGTTTGTCATCATATTTATAGGACCACCCAGACATATTCAAGCGCATGCGTCCATCTAGAAGGGAAGACTTAAAGCCAATTTCAATATTAGTCACTTCTTCGTTGTCAAAGACAGAATTGAGCTCTTGTGAATTATGACCGCCGGCTTTATGGCCCATAGCCCATGAACCAAAGATCATTATGTCATCAGTAATATGATAATCGACAACAACGCGAGGACTTAGATAGTCCCATGAATCAGAGCGTTCAAAGTCATAAGCTCCATCAAAGACCAGATCTCCATTGCCCCCAATGACAGCTGACATTAGGTAGGCATGAAGATCGTCAAAGCTATTCACACCAGGGATACCTGCGGCGGCAAGAGCCCCTGTTAATTCTGCCGGCGCGGGCAAGAATTCAGAGCCTTCTACACTGCGACCTTCATTAACCCAGCGCCAGCTTTTCTTGTCTTTGGTATAGCGTAGACCTGCAGTAACATTGAGACGTTCATTCACATGCCAAGTACCGTCAAAGAAGACCCCCCAGCTTGTAGTTTCGCCGTAGCCGATCATATCTTCTGTCCAGCGACGACCATACCAACTAGAGCCATAAAGACCTTGCATTGCATCTTCAAAGCTGGCTGTGGGGCTAAGACCTAGGCCGGCAGCGAGCGCGCCAAGACCTGGATCAAAACATGCAAGCGGTAGCTCTGAGAAACCAAGGTATCTTGTCCAACTATCGAAATAGAGGTTTTCACAGGGATTGTTAATTCCATCAGAAAAATCAAGACCTGCTGCAAGAACGCCAGCTGTCGCCCCTACATTATAAAGTGTTGTATCAATTGAATTGGTTGTTCCGTGTGTATCAGACCGCTGATATGCATCTTCCTTATAGAAAGAACCTCCGGCTGCCCACGTAAAAGTATCGTTTGATCCATTAAAGCGAAGTTCTTGGTAGAAGTGTTCATTTTCTTCAACATTATCTGTATCGAAGTAGAAATTCGGATCCGCTGTACCATCTTCTTCTTGGCGGTTGAAGGTGGTGAATTTCTTATAGGAAGAAACAGAAGTCATGGTCGCAAAATCAAATTCATGCTCAATTGAAAGAGAGAATCCATCTAAATCACGACTTTCGCGGCCATTTCCAATATCCGAGGTGAAACGGCCAAATCCATTTGCCCCGTCGAGAGTGTTTGCATCTCTCACAAAGTCCCAGCGATTACCTGCATTTGCAGGGTTATAACCTAAGCCTGCAAGGCCAGCATAAATCGCTGAAACGGGAATACTGTCAAGAACAGATGTTGGTGTATCAGCTGTAAGAGGCAAGCCTAGCATTGGTGCAAGCAGAGGAATAACATCACCATGCGCAACAATATCGCCGAGGCGTTCACTTTGGAATCGAATTTGACCATTGCCGAGACCAACAAGAACACTGTCATCATCTTGATCGGTGTGATCGAATTCGTAGCCCAATGTCACCGATGTGGTGCTTGAAGGCTCCCAGCGCAATCTGATACGCCCTGTTTCATTGGCTTCTGTGCCGTATTTATCGCCTGTCACGGCATCAGAGGCATAGCCATCTCTGCGGTTAACTACTAAATTAGCACGCAGGGCCAAATTCTCAGTAAATGGCACATTGATCATGCCTGTGAATTTCTTTTTATCATACCGACCATAGCGCAGATCAACAGACCCATAGAGTTCGTCCATTGTCGGTTTCTTAGATGTGATAGAAACAGCACCGGCAGCAGTATTCCGGCCAAAGAGAGTTCCTTGGGGTCCTTTTAAAACCTCCACACGCTCAACATCATTGAACATAACAAGCGAAGCGCCTGAACGAGTTGAGTAAACCCCGTCAACGTAAATTGCGACAGCGGGATCAGTTCCAACACCAAAATCAGATGTTTGCACACCGCGGATTTTAAAGCTTGCTTGTGTGTTACCGCCGACTTCTAAGCCAGGCGTGAAAATAGCAAGGTCGCGCATGTTATCCGCAGCGAGTTTATTAATATCATTGGCAGAGATAGCAGTCAGCGCAATCGGTACATCCTGTGAATTTTGTTCACGTTTCTGAGCTGTAACAACAATTTCTTCCAGCATCAGATCATCATCATCATCCTGAGCAACAGCTATTGTTGGTGCGGTAAGGGCCAGTACACTGGCACTCGATACTAAAAATTTCCTTAAACGACTAGGTGTCATGATTTCCCTCCTGATATGACGACTCATAAATATATGATGGCGCATAAATTCTTTTTTTTAGGTCAAATTTCTACAAATGTGAAACCTGCTCACTTTTTACCGTAATTGGGTTCGTGTCCTAAAAGCAAGTCCTAACTGGTACTTTCAACCTATTTTTTAACAATGTATAGGGAAAAATCGCTCAAAATCAGCCGTTTAAGAAGTATTTTTACCCATCGTTTGCTTTTTTATCACAGTGGCATTAAAACCTCATTAAAGGTTATAGGAAAGCCAATTTTGACATATGAATAAAGAATTACTCAAAAAAATCCCTAAGCAGGTAAGGTCGAAAGAGCGCCTGAAGGGCATTCTAAAAGCAGCGGAAGACCTCGCGTTGAGTGGGGGTTTTGAAGCCGCGACAACCAGTGAAATTGCTCAGCGAGCGGGTATTCCTGTGGGATCCTTTTATCAGTTTTTTGATGATCGGGATACGATGTTCGAATATCTCTATATCGAAGCCTATAACTCCATAGAGCAAGCCCAGATCAAGAAAGCTGAAGAGTTGCTAGGACAAACAGCCTGGGATGAGTTCATCAAAAAAATGTTACAGAATTTTTGGCGCGTTGCCCGGGATCATAAAAGTTTTAGAGTGTTAACTCGTTGGCATAATGCAACCCGACCTCTTTTAGACGCAACGGCCAACCTTGAAGGCCCTATGGGGCAAATGTTTGAGAAATTTATTATTCTCCTTGGCTTTGAATTTCCGGAGAATAAACGCTCAGTAATTTTAAATGTGATGATTGCAAATTTATCGCTCTGTATTGATTTAGCAATAGAAGAAAAAGATGAAACTCAAGCATCCCTCTTTATGGAAGAAGCCATTGAAATGGTTCTTCGCTATATTGGACCCTATGCCCCTCAATGATGCGTTAAAGCTAAGACTTTCTCTTTTTAGTCACATAGGTACCAACCAACAAGCCTATAAGCGCCCCAATCAGGGTGTATAGAATGATATGATCGTACTCTAGCCCAATAAAACTGCCTATTCCAGCACCTACTAAGGTGGCGACCCCCGCCCAGTTTATCGGCTTATTATCTTTTTGATTATTCATGGCCGGTAACTTTCTTTGTCGTCTCTTTATGATAGGGCAAGAGGCGAAGAAGGAAATTACAATGCGATAAAGTGCGGGAATTTTGCGACAAAAAGGACAAAAAAGGAGTTGTTTCCCGTTTTAATATTTATTTCTTAGGGCAGTTGAAGTCATTTTTTAACCGGCATATCCCAGATCAGAAGTTGGTTTTAGGTCTGAGAAAATTGAAATTTCTGTTTCGCCCTGACTTAAGATATAGGTTGCTGCCACAAGGGCCATTTTACCAACATCCTCTGTAATTGCCCCTGCCTGCTCTGCATGCATGTAGCCGATCAATAAATCCTCAGCTCCTTCCCGAGTAAGGGTAATCTCTTTTAGCAATTCAACCACCACTTGATAATCTTGATCTTCAACATCAAATGTACCTTCAAGAACAGTTTGCTTTTCTTTTAAAACAAGAACTTTGAGCGTGCGGGTCATGAAAAAACCTTTTCATCAATGAGGGTGAGGGTTTCTTCAATACCATAGAGTGCGATAAAGCCCCCCATTCGTGGCCCTTGACTTTGACCCAGCAGAACCTCATAGCAGGCTTTAAACCAATTTCTCAAATTTTCAAATTCCGCATCTTTCCCAGCAGAATAGACTTCAGTCATGATTTTTTCGGCGTCTTGTTCCCCTGGATTCAAGGCGTGTAGTCTATTCTTCAAACTTGAAAATGCCGTGATTTCTTGCGCAGTTGCTGTCCTAAATTCTTTGGTCGGCAAAACGAAGTCTTCATAGTATTTTAAAGCATAGCCCATAAGTTGATCAAGGTAAGGGAATTGAGCAGCATTTGCCCCGGCTGCATATTTTGAGACAAAACCCCACAGAGTTTCTTTATCTTCTGCTCCAGCAGCGGAGACAAGGTTGAGCAAGAGGGCAAAGCTGACAGGAACTGTCGTTGCAGGGACGGCTCCGTTATGAACATACCAAGCAGGGTTCTTATATTGATCCGTTATCTCTTGAGTCGGAAAGTTCTGCACAAAAGTGAGATATTCGTCCACAGCCTTAGGGATCACATCAAAGTAAAGGCGTTTTGCTTTTTTTGGTGATTGATACATATAAAGACTCAAACTTTCAGGGCTGGCATAAGCAAGCCATTCCTCAATAGAAAGTCCATTCCCTTTAGATTTACTAATTTTTTCACCTTTTTCATCAAGGAAAAGTTCATACGTGATCCCTGCAGGCGGTGTACCTCCAAGAATTCTTCGAATAATAGAAGAAAGTTTTACAGATTCGCTTAGATCCTTACCTGACATTTCATAGTCCACATCCAAGGCATCCCAGCGCATGGCCCAATCAACCTTCCATTGACATTTTACGTTACCACCCGTTACAGAGACTTCTTGACGCTCCCCTTCGCTATCATCAAAGGCAATGATCCCTGCACTAGCATCGACGATCTCTACAGGAACTTGCAGAACAACGCCGGTTTTAGGGCAGAGAGGCAAGAAAGGACTATAAGTTTTTCTACGCTCTTCGCCCAGAGTGGGAAGAATGACATTGATGACTTTTTCATAGCGTTGGCAAATTTTCAGGAGCGTAGCGTCCATTCTGCCAGACTGATAGCATTCTGTTGCGCTATAAAAGTCATACTCAAAATTAAACTGATCTAGAAAAGTTTGGAGACGTGCATTGTTATGCTCGCCAAAAGAAGCGTGTGTGCCGAAGGGATCAGGTACTTTTGTTAGAGGCTGTCCGATATAGGCGGCCATTTTCTCTTGGTCAGGAATATTGGTCGGAACTTTTCGGAAGCCGTCCATATCATCAGAAAAACAGATAAGCTTTGTAGGGATGTCTGAAATTTCTTGAAAAGCGCGCATCACCATTGTTGTGCGGGAGACTTCACCAAAGGTGCCAATATGCGGCAACCCTGATGGACCGTATCCTGTTTCAAAGAGCACATAGCCCTTTTCAGGTGTCTTGCCCTTGATGCGTTTCAACAAAGCTTCAGCTTCTTTAAAACACCAAGTTTTTGACGCAAGAGCAAGATCACGGTTTTCAGTCATTCTTTTATCCTTTATGTTCACGGATGACATTCAGTCACAAATTGCCGTTTTAATAGGGATTTCAGTGACTTTGGTCAAGAATTATCAAGGGTTATCTAATGACACATACACTATTAATTCGGGAAACAATACCAGAAGATCAATCTGCTATCGAAAAGATGATGACAGAATTCGTAAGAGATCAATTTAAATATACGAATGAACTCGACATCATGCCCGCTGCTGCTGTCGCACAGATGAAGGCTTTGCAAGGCCGTGTTATGGCTGATGGTGGTTTGATCTATGTGGCAGAAGTTGCTGAAATATTGGTTGGGTTTGTTTTGGTTTTATTTGAAGATAGGGAAGATCTAACAGTTAGAGAAGCCTATAAAAGTTATGCCCGACTGACGACGGTGTATGTGAAAAAAGCCCATCGATTGTCCTATATCGCCACTAAGTTGCACCATGACGTTGAAGCCCATGTCCGAAAGTTAAGCTATGAAAAATTAAAATTGGAAGTGACTTATATGAATAAGGATGCTGTGAAATTTTTTCAAACGCTAGGATATAAAGTGACAGCACTGACTTTGGAAAAATAGGGCGAGAGAGAAAAGCGCTGCGACGATTCCCCTTTTGTTCTTTTTTCTTTTCTTTCAGTAAAGACCCAGTAAAGTGGCTTTTATGACAAATCCTTCTCAACGAGAAAATAAGACACACATTTCTTTGAAAGACCTCCCTGCCATGGCGGTTGGAGTGTCTGCCGCCGTGCGGCTCAGTGCTGACGGTGAGCTGACATTTCTTGATTTGATAGGGGCAGCAGATGCGATTTCTAGAGATCAGCATCTTGTTGTTAACATGCCTCTTGTGGCGCGTCGATTGGGTCTTGGTCCTTTTCGCAGTTATGACATCCTTGAACTTTATGCCTTCACAAGACCCGCTCGATTTGCTTTGCCAACCCTTAAAGGGTTAATGCAGGCCTTGATGCAATCACAGGCGGATATGCCGCAAAATCTAGAAGATGAAGTCATCGCCTTACAAGAGGTTGCACAGCATTTAATAACGGACCTTGCGAGCGAAACATATGCTTACCGAGGAGGTGCCTTGTCTGTGGCATCCGATATGGCCCGTTCAGGATGGGCATGGGGTCAGTTGGCTGTCCAAGCCCTCTCTCCCTTGTCCTCATATGATCGACAAAATGGATTGGCTTTTTGGCAAGACCTTACGGAAATAGAAGATCATGCACCACCACCGCCAGCTGATGATCAGCCGGTTGAAAGCAAAGAAGCCTTAAGCCGACTAAAAGCTCTACTCGGGCCTGCCAGTGAAAGTCGTGAAGGACAGCAGCGCTATGCAAGTGCCGCTATTCATGGGTTTCGGCCAAGGGAAATGGCTTCCGGGCCTAATTTTCAATTGTTAGAAGCAGGAACTGGGACTGGAAAAACATTGGGTTATATTGCCCCAGCCAGTTTATGGGCAGAAAAAAATGAAGGCTCGGTGTGGTTATCTACTTATACAAAAAATTTGCAGCGTCAGCTGGATCAAGAATTATCAAAACTCTACCCTGATCCAAAAATTAAAGCCAAAAGAGCGGTTGTGCGAAAAGGACGTGAAAATTACGCCTGTATTTTAAATATAGAAGAGACCATTGCAGCTCTTAAGGTTAGACAGGGAGCAGACCGTGATCGGATACTCATGGGGCTTGTTGTTCGGTGGGCAAGATTTAGTCGTGACGGAGATATGATTGGGGGAGATTTTCCCAACTGGCTCGGCGCTCATTTTGGTCATGGCCGTATCATGGGTCTCACAGATAGGCGAGGAGAATGTCTGTTTACGGGTTGTACGCATTATCGTAAATGCTTCATTGAGAAAGCGGTCAGAAAAGCCCGTCAAGCGGATCTTGTTATTGCCAATCATGCGCTTGTGATGGCGCAGGCTGTGATGCGAAAAGGGGACCCAGACTTACCTAAGAGATTGGTTTTTGATGAAGGCCATCATTTATTCGACGCCGCGGATAGCAGCTTTTCAGCCCATTTATCAGGTATGGAGGGGACGGATCTACGGCGCTGGCTTCGAGGCAAAGAACAAGGATCCAGAAGTCGAGCGCGCGGTTTAGAAAAACGCCTTGCTGAATTGATTGTCGGCGATGAAGAAGCCACAGATCTTATAAGCCATATTACCCACGCTGCCCGTATTCTCCCGGCGGAAGGGTGGCAGAATAGGCTCCAAAGTCAGGATCCTTACGGCGCCTTTGAACTCTTTCTTCAAGTGTTGCGGACGCATATTCTTACCCGGAGTGAACAGGACACAGGCCCTCATTCAATAGAAGTTTCGCCTCTCAATCCAATTGAAGGTTTAACAGAAGCAGCCACCATATTGGCTCAAGAGCTTTCGCAGTTAACCAAACCCATGAAAGCGCTGGCGAAGCATATGTTGAACAAACTTGCGGAAGAGGCTGATGAATTTGATGCGGGCGAAAGAGGCAAATTAGAATCCACTGCACGATCTTTGTCCTTGAGGGCGGATCAGGTTTTTACGTGGCAAGTTATGGCCAGTGATATTGGCGGGGAGATTCCTGAAGGATTTACAGATTGGTTTGAGTTGGATCGCATTGAAGGACGAGAAAGAGACATTGGAATGCATCGCCATTTCATCGATCCCACTAAACCCCTTGCTCAAGAAGTTCTAGAAGAAACCCACGGGGTCCTTGTTACAAGCGCGACATTGCGGGATAAATCTTTGGAAGGGGAAGAGGAAGCAAGCAAGCGATGGGGTGCAGCTGATATGCGTGTTGGCGCAACGCATATGGCAGTTCCTGCAAAAAGGCTTTCCCTGGAAAGTCCTTTTGATTATGCAAAAAACACACGGATTCTAATCGTGGGTGATGTGAATAAAAATGATGTGAAACAAGTGGCTGGGGCCTACAAAGCCCTGATGCTCGCTGCAGGCGGAGGGGCGTTAGGTCTCTTCACGGCTATTTCTAGATTGAAGGCTACGTATCATGCTATGGCTGCGGATCTTGAAAGTTATCACATTCCGCTCTATGCCCAACATGTTGATCCGATTGATGTATCAACGCTAGTAGATATATTCCGCGAAGACAAAGATGCTTGTTTGCTTGGGACTGATGCAGTGAGAGACGGTGTGGATGTTCCAGGGTCATCACTTAGGCTTCTCATCTATGACAGGGTACCATGGCCGCGACCGACTCTTTTGCACCGTGCGAGACGCACTGCTTTTGGAGGGCGTGGATATGATGAAATGCTCACAAGACTTAAACTTGCACAGGCCTATGGTCGTTTGGTACGCCGAGCCACAGATCGAGGTGTTTTTGTTATGCTAGACGGCGCAACGCCCACACGACTGCTCTCAGCGATGCCTGAAGGTGTTGAGATAGAGCGGATTGGTATTCGGGAGGCAATTCAGCAAACAAGAGATTTTTTCAGAGACCTTTAAAGGCTCTTCGTCTTTTTTATTATCCGGATATTGAACTCGACAATTCAGCGCTTACCTTTTATCGTAACAAGATAAGACAGCGAGGAGAAAATACATGTCTACCATCAGTCCAGAAACCGCTTTGGTTTATACAATGGTTGTTGTTTCTGCATCCGACGAAACTATGACAGATAGTGAGCTAACCCGTATGACAGGTATGGTTGGCTATCTTCCAGCCTTTATGGACTATCATGTGGAACGGTTGAGAACAGATACGCAGAGCTGCATAGAATTGCTTCAATCTGATGAAGGGTTAGACGCTGTCTTTGGTTTGATTGAAGAAGCTGTGCCAGAGACTCATTATGATCTGATGTATTCTATTGCATGCGAAGTTGCCGCGTCTGATGGTATGCTGAGCCAAGAAGAATTACGTTTATTGGAAATGATAAGGCACTATTTTAACATTGACCGATTAACTGCAGCGGCGATTGAACGTGGGATTGCGGCACGTCAAAAAGTGATTTTGAGTTAACCGTCTTTTTCAGTTTTTGCAAAGGCAGTGGCTGCGGCCATTGCTTTCATCAATTTCTTCTTTTTACCAGTGCGCATCGCTGTGATAATTTTTGATGCTTGACTTTGCATGAAAATCTCATAGGGCTCTACAGGGGCTTTCGCAGCTATTTTCTTTGCCAGCACTTCGGCTGCTTCTCTTTTTTTTCCGTAAGCAAGATAATTAAGATATTTGATTTGAAGAGGTAGAGAAAAATCGCCCAAAGTCACGGCTTTGGCAAAAAGTTTATCAGCCTTCTTTTTACTGCCACCAAGAGCCATGCGGACAAAAAATCCTGCTCGATCAATTTCAGAATGCCATGTGGCTAAGGCCCCTAATGCTTCAGGGTTGTTGGGGTATTTATCTACAATTTCTTCAAACATTTTTTTGGACTTTTTAGCAAGAGAAGCGCTTGAATAAATCTTACTTTTTAAAGCATAAGACATGGCAACGCTTAAGCGGCCGTTAAAATGCTGTGGATATTTTTCATGAAAGCTTTCACAAATGGACGTGATCCGATCAATTTCGGATTTATAGTCTTTGTAAGCGCCGTACAAGCCTGATTGCACCATAGTGATTTTACATTCTAGGAATTGTTCTTCCATGTCTTGAGACTGTTTTGCCAGTTCAATAGCTCGGGTTAGGTCACCTTGAATATATGCCTTGAGAGCTACATCAGCTCCATAGAGTGGGGCTGTGAATAGAATGAAAATACTCATCAAGATAAAAGTGCGCATTATAATCCTTTATAGGTTTTCTTAGCTCTTCCAGAAAGTTTTTGAAAAAAGCACTAAGACAGTAAACAGTTCTAAACGTCCTAAAAGCATGCCTGCACATAAAATCCATTTAGCACTATCAGGCAGCGTTTGGAATGTGCCCGCAGGGCCAATTGTATCTCCTAGTCCAGGGCCAACATTGGCAATGGCGGTTCCTGCACCAGAAAAAGCCGTTACCCAATCAACGCCTGTTAATGCTACTAATACGGCCAGAATCATATAGCAGATTAAAAAGAAGGCTAAAAAGCTCATTACAGAGCTTGTGACATCGGGAGAAATTTTAGCCCCGTTGTAGCGCGGAATGAAAATTCCGTTTGGGTGCATACTTTTCCCGATCCAGTTCTTCATATTTTTAAATAAAACTTGGAATCTAAAGATTTTAATGCCGCAGCTGGTGCTGCCCGCACATCCGCCAATAAACATAATACAAAAGAACATGGTGACCGAGAAAGTGCCCCAAGCCCCATAATCCATTGTAGCATAACCAGTGCCTGTCATGATTGAGATGATGTTAAAACTTCCATATCGCAAGGCTTCAAAAGGGCCATATCCTTTAAAATATATGAGCCAGAGAGTGACGATTCCAACGAGGATGGCCACAATATACAGGAATGTCCGGGCTTGTTCATCGCGCCAAAAAGCCAGAGGTTTCCCTCTTAAGACTTGTAAATAAAGCACAAAGGGCAAAGAGCCTACGATCATAAAGAGGATGATAATAAAATCCACAAAAGCACTGTCAAAATGCCCTACGGATCCATCACTGGTTGAGAATCCTCCTGTTGCAATAGTGGTCATCGCATGAGCGATGGCATCGAACGGCGTGAGTCCTGCGATGATAAGCATCAATGCACAGATAGCTGTAAAGGTAATGTATAACCCGCCAATTGCACTTGTGATTTGTCGGGCACGCGGAAGTATTTTATCGCTGGTGTCACTGCTTTCCATGTGGAAAAGTTGCATACCACCCACCTGTAGCATAGGCAAAATTGCGACTGCCATTACAACAATTCCAATGCCCCCAAACCACTGAAGTATCGCCCGCCACAACAAAATTCCTGGTGGCATCGAGTCCAAACCTGTCAGGACAGTAGACCCGGTTGTCGTCAGCCCGCTCATGGCTTCAAAATAGGCATCAGTAAAGCTCAAGTTTAATTCAGAGAAGGCAAGAGGAAAAGCCGCGAAAAAAGGCAATACCACCCAAAGCGCCGTGGTCATTAAAAAAGCCTGTTTAAGGTTAAGAGCTTGTTCAGTCCCTTTATTGGCAAGATAGAAGGCAGCACCAACGAATAAAGTGACAAAAGCTGAGGATACAAAAGTTAGCCAATCTGGATTGCCCATAAAGACGTCAACCAAGGCAGGAATAAGCATACCAAACCCCAAGAAAATGACCAGGATTCCAATAGCATATAAAATAGGGCGTAGGTCAATCACGGCGTCCCTGTCTCCCCAAACAATTAAGTCTCCCCAAACAATTAAGCGTATGACTTTTTAATTTACAGCATTTACAACATAGGGACTATCTAACGAAAACGCAGGAATTTCAACCTGGAATATGGAATTCTCATAGGGCCCGCTTTGCCAGATGAATTCATAGGAGCCTTTCATGAAGCCTGATGGTGTTGATAGAGGACAGCCGCTGGTATAAGTAAAGCGTTCGCCCGGTGCTAGAATTGGCTGCTCACCAATCACGCCAGCGCCTACAACTTCTTCTTTTTTGCCTTTGGCATCTATGATGATCCAATGACGATTCAGGAGCTGAGCTGTTTCTGAACCGATATTAGCAATTTCAACACGGTATCCCCAAAAGTAATATCCCCGATCAACATCGCTTTCATGATTCATGTAAAAACTTTGAACACTCACGCGAATTGCGTGCGTGGTGGCCTCATATGTCATGAGGCCTTCAAATAGCTTTTCTTGACCCACTTGGTTAGAGCCGTCACTCATTCTTATATTCCTGCTTGATCCAGGGCATGCATCAGATCTTTGACGAGATCATCTCCGTCTTCTAGACCAATTGACATCCTGATCATTCCTGTATTTACACCCAATTCTCTTCTCGTTTCTTCTGGGAGAGCCTTATGTGTGGTTGTCCAGTTATGGGTTGCAATAGAGCGGCTATCTCCAAGGTTATTGGTAATATCAAAAATCTCTAAAGCATTCATAAATTTGAAAGCTTGATCTTTCCCCCCAGGAATTGAGAGCGTAACCATATTGCCGCCCCGTTTCATTTGTTTTTTTGCCAAGTCATATTGAGCATAGGAGGGTAAGGAAGGATACCGTACATCTTCAAGCCGTTCTGCGAGCGCCGCTGCGACTTTTTCTGCATTATCGCACATGGCATGAATTCTCATATCCAATGTCTCTAAGGCTTTGAGATGTACCCATGCATTAAAAGGTGATATTGCGGACCCTGTATGACGAAAGAAGGGATATAAAAATTCTTCATCAAAGGCTTGACTGCATAACACAATACCCCCCATGCATCGCCCTTGACCGTCCACATGTTTGGTGGTGGAGTAAGCTACAACATCAGCACCAAAATCTAAGGGGTTGAGCAAAACAGGCGTAGAAAAGACATTATCAATCACAAGGCGCGCCCCGACATTATGAGCAAGATCTGCCAAGGCCTGGATATCAACCATATCTAAGGTAGGGTTGGCCATACTTTCTGCAAAAAAGACAGTGGTATTATCCTGAATACCGGCTTTCCATTCATCAAGATTTGGCCCATCAACCACAGTGGTTTCTACGCCGAATCGAGGTAGTAATTCATCCATGAACCAACGATTAGATCCAAAAAGAGCTTTGGAGGCTAAGACATGATCCCCGGATTTAACCTGACAGAATATCGCGGCGTGCATCGCCGCCATGCCTGTGGCAGTTGCCCGCCCAACATCAGCTCCCTCAAGAAGTGCCATTCGATTTTCAAACATCTTCACGGTGGGGTTTTCTTGACGACTATAAACAAAGCCTTCTCGAGAGCCGTCAAAGCGCCCTTCTGCCTCTTCCGCTTCTTCAACAGCAAAGGCAGATGTCAGGAACAGAGCTTCTGACATTTCGCCCATATCGCTTCTAAAGGATCCACCGCGCACGAGCTGTGTCTTACGGGACCATTTTGATGTGATTGATTTGTCAGTACCTGTCTTATGTTTCATCGGAAAACTCCCTAAATCTAAACGCAAGGCTAACTTGCCTCTTCGCCGCAAAAAGTCAAGCAAAGGCTGTGTTTGAGGTTGAAATTAAAAAGTAGATTGCTAAGGTGACGAAAATTGGGTTGGCTTGCTATGAGCGAGCCCAAAGTTTCCTTCTCATCTGTAGAAGCTCGCAAACACTTTAATTCTGGAGGCTTTTCTATGTCTGTTACTCTTTGGCACAATCCACGTTGTAGTAAATCGCGTCAAACTTTAACCCTTTTAGAGGAAAAAGGGATTTCACCGACTATTCGGCTTTATCTTGAAGACGTGCCTTCAGTCGACGAAGTTAAGGGCGTATTGGATCAGTTGGGTTGCGAGCCACGGTCATTGATGCGCGTGAAAGAAACTGCCTATAAAGAGCAGGGACTTGCAGAAAAGGAAGGGGATGCTTTGATTACGGCAATGACTGAAACGCCGAAGCTTATTGAGCGTCCAATCGTCTTTGCAAATGGGAAAGCAGCCGTTGGGCGCCCGCCGGAAAGTATTCTTGAAATTTTATAGGTGTATTTTTCCAGTTTATCGGTAATTTATTGATAATACTTACTATTTTGCAATGCCTACTTTGAAGAAAGCCTTTCATCTTTAACATTATTTTAACTTTAGTCTAATACCCATATATGGGGTCGAAAATATCGCCAAGGAATTCATTCACTTGGATCTAGGGAATTATAGGAAAATTTGTCATGTCAGAGATGAAGAAATCTTTCAGTTTTACTAACCTTAAAACGCGATCAAAAATCCTCACGGGGGTAAGTGCCCCTCTCCTTTTACTTGTTCTTCTAGCCGCTATTGTTATCAGCAATATCGCGAACCTTTTAGAAACAAGTAAATGGGTGCAGCACACGCAAAATGTTTTAGCAAAATCTACTGCCATTGTTGCTTCTGCTGTTGATATGGAAACCGGGATGCGAGGTTTTATGCTCGCTGGAAAAGATGAATTTCTTGAGCCCTATGAAGGGGGAGAGAAAAAAGTTTATAAGTTAATAGCAGAATTAAAGAATACTGTGAGCGATAACCCGCCCCAAATGGCGCGCCTAGATGAAGTGAGAGACGTGTTAAAAGAATGGCAGTCTAATGTGACTGAGCCAGCCATTCAGTTTAGACGCGACGTGGGTTCAAGCAGAACTATGGAGGAGGTTGCTTCTCTTATTGGTGAAGCGCGCGGGAAACAATATTTTGACAAATTTCGCGGACTGATGGCTAATTTTGCTTCGATTGAGCAAAGACTGATGGAAGAGCGTCTTGTGAAAAATGAAGAGACTGCTTCATCAACTTACACTTATATTTACACCTTTACTCTTCTTGGTCTTCTTCTTGGGATAGGACTGGCCATGTATATTGGTCGTCTTGTGGCTAATCCAATCATCTCGATTACTGAGAGCATGAAGCGATTAGCTGGCGGTGAATATACCTTGACTGTTCCTGGCATTGGCCGTGCGGATGAAATTGGTGATATGGCTGAAGCCGTTGAAATCTTCCGTGAGTCAGCTATTGAGAATAAGCGTCTGTCTGAAGAAGCTGAAAAGCAGCGTCAGCAAGAGTTTGAAATGAAAGAGCAGCGGGCTCGAGAGCGCGAAGAGCAAGAAAAGGCAGCGATCGAAGCACAGCGTGTTGTGGCAGAGGAAGCAGAAGCAGAGAAAAAACAGTCACAAATGGCTCTGGCTGAACAGTTTGATAGCCGTGTTGGCGGTGTCTTAAGATCTGTAAACGACTCGGTCATGTCATTAACAGAAACGTCAAATGTGATGACACAATCTGCGGATCGCACCAATAATGAAGCACAGAAAGCTGCTGAAGCTGCCTCACAAGCAGGTCAGAATGTCACAATGGTGGCCAGCGCCTCTGAAGAAATGTCAGCCTCTGTGGCAGAAATTAGCCATCAGGTGAATGAAGCGGCTAAAATTTCGACGGAAGCTTTGTCTGTTTCTGAGACTGCAGCCAATCAGGTAGGTAATTTGAATGATGCCACCAGCAAAATTGATCAAGTTGTATCTTTGATTAATGATATTGCTGAGCAAACAAATCTTTTAGCCCTCAATGCCACCATTGAGGCAGCGCGTGCGGGTGAGGCTGGAAAAGGGTTTGCAGTCGTCGCCAGTGAAGTGAAAGCTCTTGCCAATCAAACAGCAAGTGCGACATCTGAAATTGCAGAGCAAGTTACAGAATTACAAACAGTGACAGGCAGTGCGGTTAATTCAGTTGAAGATATTTCATCAACAATCTCACGTTTAAATGAAATTTCTGTTGCAATTGCATCGGCTGTTGAGGAGCAAGCAGCCTCTACCCAAGAGATTAGCCGAAACTCTAGTCAAGCAGCTGAAGGGACTCAATCAGTTGGTCAGAATGTTTCTGCAGTATCGGCCATCGCGAATGAAACGGGTGCCGCCGCTGGAGAAGTGAATCAATCTTCTATCGAGTTGAAGCGTCAAGCTGAAACCCTTCAGACAGAAGTTGAGGCCTTTCTTTCTGAAATTCGTTCAGGATAAAAGCGACCTTTCTGTTACTCAGAAACAATAATTTGGAAAGAAAACCATGACATATAAAAATGCGTTTACAACGCTCGTATGCATAGCTGCAATGAGCTATTCTACAGCCCTAGTAGCAAATGACCTTGAAGAGGTTGGCATAGATTTAGGGGGCTCATATGAAGTGGGTCTACAAGCAGCGCCTTTAGGCAGTGATGCAGGCGGGTCCTCAAAACAACGATTCACCCTAAACCTAAAAGCCGACATGAATAAATTGCTTGGCTTAGAAAACGGTACTTTGTTTTTCCAATATCAAAATCATAACGGTGAGCACGGCGTTAATAATATCTTTGATATTCAGCAATTTGACGGATTAGATGATCCTGAATATGACCGGATCCATATGTTTTGGTATCAACATGTTTTCTTGGACGGTGCCGTGCGGGTAAAAATTGGGAAAGTTGAACCTAAGAGTGAATTTTTTGCGCCTGAAAATGCGCGCAATCACCTTGGATTTTCAACAGAAAGAAGCCCTACTATTATTGCTCAAGGTCCCCCTTCCATGAGCATCAACACTTTTTTGAAGCTCTCTGATTCCTTCACCTTTGCCATGGGCGTTTACGATGCGAGCTGGAACAGTGGGCGGGATGAAAATACCTTTAAACTTCATAATTTCTTTGATGCCAATGAATTCGCCATTTTCCTTGAAGGACGCTATACATGGGAGCAAGGAATCAACGGCTTACCGGGTGGTGTCAAACTTGGTGGGTGGCGCTTAGAGGGTGACCGAGATCGTTTCTCTGGACGTACCGTTGACGGGACAGATGGATATTATGTCGTTTATGATCAAACACTGACAGAAAATGGAATTGGCGTTTATGCTCAATACGGCCATGCTGATAAAAGAGTAAGTGCTTTGTCTCGGCATGTGGGCTTAGGGATGCAATGGAAGGGTCCCTTCCAATCTCGAGAAAATGATGTTTTCGGGGCGGGATTGTCAACTGTGAAATTCTCTGATGTGTCGGCATCGCCTTTTTCTAAAGGCAGTGAAACCGCTTATGAGCTCTTTTATAAAGCGCCAATCACCGATTGGTTTACGCTTCAATTTGATGTTCAAGCGATTAATAATCCTGGAGGTCAAGGGGCTGAGGATGTTGTGGTGTCTGTCTTAAGAGGCACATTCTCTTTCTAAGGTTTATCCCTCAAGAGACTTTAAAATTCCAGAATAAGTAAAAAAGCTCGGTCTATTGATCGAGTTTTTTTACTTGCCAGCTCTTTTCTCAGGAGTACTGTAAAAGATATTATAGAGGAAGGGATTTGGAATGATAAAAACATGGGTAAAAATTTCAGCACTGGCCACTCTCTTGTCGCCTATTGTGATTGCGGATGATAAGCCAACACCAGGCAACGAGGCGACCGCCCGGATCGCAAAAATGGGCTTAAAATTGCCTGCAGACATTCCAACACTAAAAGCAGGCGATATGAAGGGGCCTTATAAACGTCTCGTTATTCGCGGTGCGACTTTGATAGATGGAACAGGGGCGCCTCCAAGAGGGCCAGTCGATATTGTTATAATCAATAATAAGATCGACGGTATTTCAAGTGTGGGTAACCCTGGTGTTCCGATTAATCCTAAATACCGCCCTGCCAAAGGCGATTATGAAATTGATGCGCATGGGTCTTATGTATTACCGGGCTTTGTAGATGCTCATTCTCATATTGGAAATCCTGGCTGGGGTCTGCCAAATGGCACGATGCCATCGATGGAATATATTCTGAAACTTTGGCTGGCGCACGGTATTACAAACAGCCGAGAGGTCAGTTGCGGATTAGGATTAGACTATACACTCAAGCAAGCAAAGAAAACAGCTGCTAATAAAGGCGCGGGCCCGCGTCTTTATCCTTACTGTGCATTTCCAAGCAGTATAAAATCCCCTGAAGCTGCGCGTAAATGGGTGCGGGGTTTAAAAAAAGGGGGGGCTTCTGGGATAAAAGTCTTTGGCGGCCAACCTAAAGTATTAGCGGCGTTGTTTGATGAGGCCAAAAAACAAGGGCTGCGCACTGCCTTCCATCATGCTCAGATGTCCGTTACACGGACAAATGTTCTCGATAGCGCCCGGATGGGACTGAATAGTATGGAACATTGGTATGGGTTGCCTGAAGCACTTTTTGAAGATCGCATAGTACAAGATTATCCTCTCGATTATAACTATAATAACGAACAAAACCGTTTTGGTGAGGCAGGTAAGCTATGGAAACAAGCGGCTAAAAAGGGAAGTAATCATTATGAAAAGGTGATGAAAGAACTTCTCAGTCTTGATTTCACCTTGAATCCGACATTCACAATTTATGAAGCCAATCGTGATGTGATGCGATCGCGAAATGCTGATTGGCATGACAGCTATACCTTACCGTCTATGTGGACATTCTTCCAACCAAACAGAGTTTTACACGGCAGTTATCATTTTGATTGGACAACCGAAGACGAAATAAATTGGAAACGTAATTTCCGTATTTGGATGCGTTTCATCAATGACTATAAAAATCGTGGTGGCCGTGTCACTGTAGGGTCGGATAGCGGGTTCATTTTCAAGTTATTTGGTTTTGACTACATCCGCGAATTTGAACTGTTACAAGAAGCAGGTTTCCATCCACTTGAAGTGCTCAAGTCTGCAACTTTGAACGGGGCAGAGCTTCTAGGCATTGACGATCAATATGGCTCGGTTGAGCCTGGCAAGATAGCTGATTTAGTGATTGTGGATGAGAATCCTATCCGAAACTTTAAAGTGCTATACGGCACGGGCCATATGAAGCTAAATGACGAAACAGGTAAAGTGGAGCGTGTAGGCGGCGTGAAATACACGATTAAAGACGGGGTGATTTATGATGCCGTGAAATTGCGTGCTGAGGTACGTGCCCTTGTTGAGGAAGCAAAAAAACAGCAGAAATAATCGTTGAACTTTTAATGAAAAAAAGGCTCCTATTGGGAGCCTTTTTTGTGTGTTGCACTCAATCTGATTTTATAGAGAAGAGTATACAAATTCCATAAACAACAAATTCCAACCAGCTCCCCCGCCTTTATAACGCTCGTCGAAATCACGCATTGGATTTGCGTCTTGAACTTCTTTGAGGGTTTTGCCGGCCTCTTTCAGTTTTGCAATACGATCTCTGGCAACTTCAAGCATTTCTTTATAAGCTTTCACACCGGCTTTATCTGTAACTTGACCGTGACCGGGAATAATTTGAGTAGCCTCATTTGATAGACTGTGGGCTTTCTCCATGGCTTTAATCACACCGTGGATACTGCCGCCGCCGCTAACATCGATGAAAGGATACATGCCATTAAAGAATGTGTCGCCCATATGGATCACATTTGAGCTTTTAAAATGAGCGATGCTGTCGCCGTCAGTATGGGCATTAGGAATGTGATACAACCGAGCTTCTTCCCCATTCAAGTGAATAGAAAGCTCTTCATTAAAAGTCACTTGAGGCAGCCCTACTTTTTTTGTAGGTGGGTTTCTAGCATTAAATGTTTTCACAAATGTTTCTTTCGAAATGCGAAGACGAACATTATCATGCGAGACCATAATGGCACCAGCTTTGCCCATATTCTCATTCCCGCCTGTATGGTCAAAATGATAGTGTGTGTTGATCACATATTTGGGGGTCATGCCGCTAATTTCTTTTACTTTAGCAAGAATTTTTTCTGATAAATTTGAAAATTGATCATCGATTAAATAGGCACCGTCTTTGCCAAATTGCAGACCAATGTTGCCGCCTTGGCCAAAGAGAACATAGACAGAATCCGTAAGTTTCTGTGCTTTGATTGTCACTTCATTTTGCTGTGCAGTTGCAGGCAAGGCGAGAGATGCTGAAAGCAAACCCGCACTAAAGAGAAATGTTTTATTCATTGTAAGCCTCCTAATGTTGTTTGACATAAGTATGGCGCAAAAGAGAAAAAAGAAAAGGGACAATTCCAAATGCGCCCGCTTAAACAAACTTTTGCCAAACTTATCTTTATGCTTTCCATCAGAACATGAATTGGGTACAAATCAAGAAAGTGGAACGGTTTGGGCGCCACCGACCTCATCTGGGACTTCATCTGGGACATCATTGATGACAGCAACAAACAAAAAGAATATAGCCGTCTTTTTTGGCGGACGCAGCGTAGAACATGATGTAAGTGTTTTAACGGCTTTGCAATTCATAGAAGCTTTATCGCCGCTCAAATATTCTCCCTTGCCCGTCTATGTGGATCCATTAGGTCAATTTTGGGGCGGAGAGGCTCTCTTAGATCGTTCTAACTATCCTATAGATGCTGAAAAAATGGCCTTGTCTCAGTTGCACCTTGATATATCAGCTTCTCAAGGCGGTAATCCTCTTCTTTATACCGAACGGAAAAAGCTTTTTGGCTCAGAACGGATTGAGTATCCTTTTGACCTTGCTGTGCCTGCGATCCATGGGTCAAACGGCGAAGATGGAACGTTACAGGGATTGTTTGATTTTGCCGCCATTCCCTATGCGGGCTGCCGACCCTTAGCGGCAAGCAGTACCATGGATAAAGGATTTACAAAGCATATCCTTCGCACAGTATCAGTCCCTTGTCTTCCTGACCTTATTTTAAAGCGGCCGAAGAAAGGAACATATCTTGAGGATGATCACCTAGCTGCTTTATTAAAAGAGGCACTAGGGAGCACCCCCTATCCTTTGATTGTAAAACCCTGTAATTTGGGATCAAGTGTTGGGGTGGCAAAAGCAGAGGATCCAGATGATTGTATGGCAGCGATTCTCAGTGCATTCCGAATGGATCATGCTGTAATTATAGAACCCTTTGTCCAAAATTTGACAGAGTATAATATTGCGGTCCGTCGCCTGGCGGATGGATCCCTAGAGACAAGCGCCATCGAAGAGCCAAAACGAGGTAGTGACCTCCTTGATTTCCAAGAAAAATATATGCAAGGCAGCAAGAGTGGTAAAAAACTTGGTCACAAAACAGGAGGATCTGCTTCTGAAGGGATGGTTTCCCTTGGGCGAACTTTAAATCCTGATCATTTATCTAAAGTACAAATTAATCAACTTCAGGAGAACGCTAAGACGGCATTTGATCGCTTAGACCTCGCTGGCAGTGTGCGGATCGATTTTCTCAGCAACAGAGAAACCGGTGAAATCTGGTTGAACGAGATTAATACAATACCTGGATCATTTGCTTATTTTCTCTGGGAAGCGGCTTCGCCGTCCTTCTCTTTCCTTGAGCTGACAGACGCGATAATTCAAGAAGGGTTTCAGCTGACAAAAGAGCGGTCAGCTTCTACAAGCAGTGCACTTGGAAATGCATCAATTTTTGGGGCGTAACGTGGTCGTTTCTTGGGCATATAAAACCATAGGAGCTGAGCAGCAGGGCATCCCGATTATTTGGTTACATGGCTGGGGCCAGGACCATCACTCTCTTCTCAAAATTGCCTCAAGCCTTGATCATCAGGGCCCTCATTATCTTTTTGACCAGCCAGGATTTGGTGAGACGGAACGATTAATGAAAGGCGCAGGGACGGCCGTTTATGCCACCATGCTTAAAGAGCAGTTGGAAGCTTTAGAGATCGAGGGACCTGTTATTTTAGTTGGCCATAGCTTTGGTTGCCGTGTAAGCGTTCAAATGGCTCATCTCTTCCCAGAGTGGGTTGCTGGTGTTGTGATGATTGCGGGCGCTGGCCTTAAGCGGCGGCGCAGTCCTTTATGGTTGTTAAAGTCATGGACTTTGAAATTAAAGGGGAAGATTGCTCATCTTCAAGATTTCATGTTCAAGACGAATAAGAGGGATGAGTTTCGCCGACGATATGGCAGTGTTGATTATAAAAATGCAGGCGAACTCAGAGAGACTTTTGTAAAAGTGGTGAATGAAAATTTGGCGGATAGAGCAAGGTCCATTGCCTGTCCTACTTTGTTACTTTATGGACAGTTTGATACGGAAACCCCGCCGTCTATGGGCCAGAAATATGCCCGCCTCATCCCTCACTCGAATTATATTGAACTCTCCTCACTGGGGCATTTGGATGTTTTGGATCGTGGGGCTTATCAGGTTAAGGCCTATCTTGATGACTTCTTGAAAGGGTATGACACATGACAGAGTGGGTGAATACTATATTTGGTCAAGATTTCCAGCCCTTGTTTTACGTCTTAATTTTTTGGCCCTTATTCCTCTTGATGGCTTATGACCGCATGCAGACATACCTCATGTTTTATCAACAAGAGGAATATGACAGTGTGAGATTTATTGCCTGGATTAAAAGGCATAGAGCATGGGATAAAGTTGCGTCCCTTGGCTTGGGTGCGGCAATTATGTGCACCCTATTTAGTCAATTTCAAGGACAACACCCAATCTTTGCCTATCTTGAGGATGCTTCAATCATTTGCGCAGTAGTTGGTTTGATTGGAGGGGTGATAAAATCTCGTGGGAATAGGCAAAGCTCTAAAAAGCCCCTGGTTCGGACAGAACGGGTGGCGCGGATTAATCGCAATGCGGTGCTCTTGCTGTTAGGGGGGTATCTTCTCTTGACGATTGGGGCTCTATCTTTCCCAAACGGAACCCGCTTGGTTTTAGACAGCAGCTTAGACAGTTGGATGAATCCCTTACAAACATTAGATTGGCGGATTACAGGCCTCTATCTTGCTTTTCTATTGGGGGTCCAGTTAACACCAGTCTTTTTGATGGGAGCTAATAAGTTTTTAGAACCTTATGAGGCCAGAGTCCAAGCAAGATTTTTGGCAGAAGCGAAGGCCAAATTCGCCCTACTTCAGCCTACAGTTATTGCTATTACAGGCTCCTTTGGCAAAACCAGCACTAAAACTATTTTGCAGCATATTTTATCCAGCGTTCATCCGACGCTAGCGACGCCTGGCAGCGTGAATACTGAGATGGGAATTACTAGAGTTATTCGCGAGCAGTTGAATGAAGATCACAGTTATTTCATTGTTGAAATGGGGGCTTATGGACCGGGGTCTATAGCAAAGCTTTGCCGTTTAACGCCGCCCGATGTGGGACTGATTACGGCTGTGGGAGCCGCCCACTATGAAAGGTTTAAGACCTTAGAGACTGTGGCTTCTGCAAAATTTGAACTTGCGTCGGCTACAGCTATGAAACAAGCGGACAATCCTGTCATTATCAATACAGATGGGATTCCATCTCACCTACTTGATCCCATGACAGAGACTGTTCGTGCCAATTATATTCGAGCTGGAAAAGAGGGTGCGTTAAGCGTTGCCTCTCTTGATCAAAAAGAAGATGGCCTGCATTTAATTATAGCGGAAGAGGACCAAGAGCATAAGATTTTTGTGCCCTTATATGGGCCGCATCAGGTTGAGAATATCCTATCTGCTATAGCGGTTGCGCGCTCTTTAGGGCTTCCATTCAGTGTCATCAGAGCAAGTTTGAAATCATTGCCTCAAATTCGCCACCGCACAGAAGTGGATCGCTCTGGACCAATTGCTACTGTGAATGATGCCTATAATAGTAACCCTATTGGTTTTGAGGGGGCATTGATTGCGTTAAATGCAATTGTCAAACCGGAAGGTCGTAGAATTTTGGTAACGCCGGGTATGGTTGAGCTTGGAGCTAAGCATGATGAAGAACATAAGCGACTGGGCGTTATCGCTGCCCAGCAATGTGATGTGATCCTTGTTGTCACACCTTCACGCATTCCTACTTTTGTTGCGGGCATCAAAGGTGTTAATAAGGATCACTTGACCCTTATAGAATTTTCTTCTCAAGCGGAAGCAGAGGCGTGGGTGCGTACAAATGTCCGTGCAGGAGATGCTGTTCTATACGAGAATAACCTGCCAGATCTTTACGAGAGTCCGCCTAGCTTTTAAGGGGTTTGAATAAGGCGTTGTAAATTACGCTGAGCGGTTTGAGCCAGGGCACTATCTGGGTCCAAGTCCATAATTTTAAGCCAATCCTCGCGTGCAAAATCTTTGCGGCCTAGTAATTCATAAACATGGCCGCGTTCAAGCAGAGCCACAAGGTGATCAGGTCGTTGCGTGAGAATGACGGTGAGTGAAGTAAGCGCGATTTCTAAGCGATTGGTCATCCGAGCGGCTGAGGCGTAAAGCAGTCGGTAATTTCCATCTTCTGGCTTTAATTGAATGAGACGGGCCATGTCTTCATAGGCGGCCTCGAAATTTTCATCTGCCACAAGAATGCGGGCACGGTCGGCAAGAATCTCTTGGTATAAGAGCGTTCCTTTTGGGGCTGTTGCTTCTGCACTATCCGCCGCTGAAACTGCCATGGCTAAATCTTCAGCTTGAAGCCATGCATTTGCTGCCTGCTGATAGACGGAGGCTAACATATATTCATTGGCAATCGTCCGCTTGCCGTCAAGGAAGGGCATGTCCTTTCCTGTCC
The DNA here is from genome assembly GCF_031598375.1 of Temperatibacter marinus. Taxonomy (NCBI): domain Bacteria; kingdom Pseudomonadati; phylum Pseudomonadota; class Alphaproteobacteria; order Kordiimonadales; family Temperatibacteraceae; genus Temperatibacter; species Temperatibacter marinus. The sequence continues at coordinate 967,713 of NZ_CP123872.1, read as the reverse complement.
GCATGTCTTCTGCGACCCGATCAAGCATCAGTCCAGCTGGTTTGTATTTGTTGCGTTTATAAAGACCAAGTGCTTCACAATGCCGTGCGGGCGTTCCGCCACCAGCTGATTGCCACTCAAGGGCCATTTTCAATGCCCTTTGAGGGGAGGAATGAACCAGTGTGATGCATTTTTCATAGGTTTCAGAAGCCTTGGCCGGATGAAAGTCTTGCTCTTGTGCAAGACTAGCTGCAGAGCTTGAAAAAATAACTGTGGTCAGGCACAGTATATATCTTATGTTATCTTTGATCATAGGGCATAAATGCCAGTCAATTGAGGTCTTTTCAAGGCTAAAATCATGACAAGACTATACAATAAAGGATGGACGTGTGGAGCATTTACTTCTGATAGGGGCCGGATATAGTGCCGCTTATATTGCTGAAAAATTTTTAACTGACCCAGCGTCTAATGAAATGACAGTAACAGTGACCACACGCGCCGCCAGTCAAGAAAAGAAAAGGATCAAACCTTTTCCTCAAGCGACCAAGTTACTCGAGGTAGATTACCAAAGCCCTAGCCTGCCAGTGTCGACCACTCATCTTATAATGACGGCCCCGGTTTCGGTAGAGAAAAACAGGGAACAGTGGCAGGCACTCGCTAAGGCTATTGGCCAATTACCCTCACTTCAATGGATTGGATATCTTTCAACAACGTCTGTTTACGGGGATGCTGCTGGCGAATGGGTTACAGAAGATTTTCCGCTTAATCCATCGAATAAGAGAGCCGATGATCGGTTGCATGCAGAAACTCAGTGGCAAAGTCTCTCTAAGGAGCTTTCTCTCCCGCTTGATATATTTCGATTAACAGGCATATACGGTCCAGGTCGGAGTGCAATAGATAAGCTGCGATCTGGAAAGGCACGGATGATCATCAAAAAAGACCAAGTTTTTAATCGAATTCATGTGGCTGATATTGCAGAAGTTTGTTTCGCTGCTGCACAGACACCGCGGCAATCACTGCAGCAATCATTGCGGCGTATATATAATGTATCTGATGGCCAGCCTTGTCCTCCCCAGGAGGTAACAAAATTTGCAGCAGACTTACTTGGCATAGCGCCACCCAAAGCTGAAAACTACGAGTCAGCAGACATGAGCTTTATGGCGCGAAGCTTTTATGAAGAAAATAAAAGAATTGATAATAGGAAAATGAGGACTGAGCTTAATGTTAATCTTCGATATCCATCTTACAAAGAGGGATTGACGCCGTTAGCTTAAGTCTTCGTCAGAGAGTTCCCTTGCTTCATCCACCAGCATGATGGGAATGCCATATCGAACAGGATAGGCAAGCTGTGCTTTTTTGCTGATGAGCTCATTGGAGTCTCGATTATAGACTAAACTTTCTTTGGTGACAGGGCACACAAGTCTTTCTAAAACTTTTCTATCAGCGCTGATATGATCTTCAGAAGGATTACAGTCGGTCATAAAACACCTTAACTAAACATGAGGGACGATAAACGGCGACGATATTTTAAAGTGAAAGGATCCTTGGGTCCAGCCACTTCAAAAAGCTTTAACAATTGTTTTCGAGCAGCTTCCTCATTCCAATCCATTTCGCGCATGAGAATTTGAAGCAATTCTTCAGCAGCTTTGTTTTGATCATCTTCAGCGATATAAATGAGAGAAAGATCAAACCGGGCTTGATGGTTATTCGTGTCAGCCTCTATCGCTTCTAGAAGGGCCACTTTGTTCCCTAGACCTTCAGTTTGCGCCAGTAAATCCATTTTTGTGACCAATTGATCACGACGGGACTTAAGTGCCTTATCCGTGTTAATTTCAGCGCTTAAGGTAGCCAAAATTTCTGCCGCTTGATCGCGGTTACCTGTCGCAACAGTGGCCTCAGCAAATAAGATTTTTGCTTTATCATGATCTGGTGCGGCCTGTAAGACTTGGGCTAGCATTGCCATGGCTTGATCATAGGCTTCAGCATCTAGCATAGTTTCAACTTGATCGAGAACCGCATTGATTTGAGAGTCTATGGATCCTTCAGCGGGTTGAGCCCCTGTTTTCTCGATGACGCGCTGAATAAATTCTTTCAGTTGGCTTTCAGGAACAGCTCCTTGAAAGCCATCGACTGGGCGTCCCTGAAAGAAAGCCATGACAGTTGGTAAACTTTGAATGCGAAGTTGAGAACAGAGTTCCTGATTTTCGTCTGCGTTCACTTTTACTAATTTAACCGCACCCGATGCATTTATCACGGCGGATTCTATAAGCGGCATCAATTGTTTACAGGGTTCACACCATTCTGCCCAAAAATCAACAATAACGGGCACGTGCATGCTGGCATCCACAACAAGAGGGCCAAATGTTTCTAAGGTGGCTTCACTTACCAGAGGTGTGTCACTTTGTGGCGCTGCTTGTTGAGGAGACGCTGTTGGGTCTTGAGGGGCAGCTATACCACTAGGAGGCATCATTTGGTCATTCATGGGTGATCCATTCTGTTTTGTTAAAGCATCATTGTTTATCTTAGCCTAAGAGAGGCAGATTTATATTCTTACGCCCCCTTTTAGAGACAAAAAGATTTGCTGAAAAGAGGAGAAATAAAAGATTCGCCGCTTTTGGTATTGGAAAAGGGAATGAATAAAGAATAATATGAGAAATAATATTATATATATCAGTTAGTTATGGAATTATTTCATTTTTTTGAAATTTTCTGTTGCAATGCAAAGAACACGCGATATTATGCGCGCCACAGCAGGAAAACTTATCCTGTTCCATTAATGGGAACGCGGGCGTAGCTCAGGGGTAGAGCGTCACCTTGCCAAGGTGAATGTCGTGAGTTCGAATCTCATCGCCCGCTCCATTAAATCAAAAAGCCAGTCTTCGGACTGGCTTTTTTGTTATGGAGCGCATTAAAAGTTTGGCCATACAATCAAAAAACCATCAAAATATAGTTCCCATTAAAATATAGTTCCCATTAAAATATAGTTCCCATTAAAATATAGTTCCCATTAAAATATAGTTCTAGGGGGACTGGCTTTTTTGTTATGGAGCGCATTGAAAAGTGTGTCTTTTGCGTTTCTAATGACTTTTGCGAGAGAAGGGCTAGCCAAAGTGCGCTTTCTCACTACAAACAATAACCGTTTAAGTTTGTCGCTTGAATAGAATTTTCACCCTCATAATATTCCCGAATTTTGGGTGTTACAATTTTCACAGTAACATAATCTAATCCTTTGAAGGGCACCTGAACGTGCAGGCACATTGGAGTTAGTTATAGCATTATAGAATTAATTTACTGTGGTTCTACGTTTGATGAAGGATGTCCTCTAATTCTAGGACAGGCAAACAAGGGTATTTTAATTTATATTATACAATTGAGTAAATGGCCATGCACTGTGGAGAAATATAATGACGGGCATATCAAAACAGGTTTCATTGATACTTTTTTTACTAATACTGTCAGCTGTATCACATGCAGATTTTTCACAAAAAGAAGTAATAATAAAAAGAGATCAAAAGGGCGTTCCACACATATATGCTGACGACAAATACGGTTTGTTTCTAGGCTATGGTTATTCTGTTGCACAAGATAGGTTGTTCCAGATGGAAATGATCAGGCGCTCAGCAAAAGGCACGGTCTCAGAAGTGCTAGGTGATAAATATATCTCCTTTGATAAAGCGATGAGGGTAGAATTGTCTATTACGTCTGTGAGAGAACAGGTCGAAGCGTTATTGCCTAATCAGCGGGCTGTCTTAGAAGGCTATGCAGATGGTATGAATCGTTGGATAAAATTCATTGAGACTGACCCCGATAAACTGTTACCAAAAGAGTATGCAGTATATAATTTTTTACCGAGAATGTGGGACGCTGTCGATGTGGCAATGGTATTCACCGCTGTGGTTGCTGATCGGTTCTCTGACTTTTCAACAGAGCTGGAGAATCTTGCTCTGTTAAACGCCTTGCAAGCTCAACATGGTGAAGAGAAAGCTCTCGTAATTTTTAATCAGTTAAACTGGATTAACGATCCAAAGGCCCCAACGACAGTCCCAACGAAGGTGGCCAAGAAAGCCTCGCTCATCAAAGAAAATGAATACTCTAGTCTGCCGAAGATCAATCGTGATTTATTGGTCGCACCGAGAATGGTGTTTAATAGTGATGGTAGCTACAAGAATGTAAACCTTAAAGAGGCGGTAAGTTATTATAAATCTGAATTAGCTGCTTCTGGAATAAGTGGCTCTGCTGGCCATGCGTCAGCCAGTAATATTTGGTTGATTGGGCAAAGTAAGTCAGAGGATTCAAATGGTTATTTACTAAATGGCCCTCAGTTTGGTTGGATCAATCCTTCTTATGTTTATAGTGTAGGCTTACATGGGGCAGGACTGGATGTGGTCGGAAATTCATATTTTGCGATCCCCCCGATTTTTTTCGCTCACAATAAACATATTGCTTGGGGCAGTACGGCGGGAATGGGAGATACGGTTGATTATTTCATTGAAGAATTGAATCCCAATAATCTTGATGAATATTTTTACAAGGGAAGATTTCGCCCTATGGAAAAACATCAAGAAATAATTCATGTTAAAGGGCTGGAAAGTATACAGTTTAATATTTCAAGGACTGTTCATGGCCCTATTGTTCGTCAAGATAATCATTCCAAAATTGCATTTTCAAGAAAACGTACATGGGACGGGAAAGAAGTGCAGAGTCTTTTTGCTTTTATGGATCAAATGGAAGCAACCACTTATGACCAATGGAAAACCGCTGCAGCCCGTAACGCTGTCTCTGTCAACTGGTATTACATTGATAAAGCAGGGAATATTGGATATTTTTATAGTGGTCATTTTCCTAACCGTGCGGAAGGCCAAGACTCACGTTTACCTACTCCTGGTACTGGCAATATGGAATGGCAAGGTGTTATATCTCCTCATAAATTACCCCAAGTTTATAACCCAAAAATAGGGTATATTGTAAATTGGAACAACAAGCCTGCCAACTTTTGGCCAAACGGGGATCCTTGGTATGTTGTTTGGACATCTGCTGACCGTGCAACTGAACTGTTTGAAGTTTTAGACAGTAAGAAAAAAATGTCATATCAAGACGTGATTGAATTAAACCGCACGGCCTCATTTAAAGATCTAAATATACGTTATTTTTTACCCTTTCTAGAAAATGCAGTTTCTGAATTACCAGACTCAGATATGGCTGCGATTTTAGTCGCACACTTACGCTCGTGGGATCAGACTTGGAAAGATAAAGATCATAATTTTTATTATGATCATGCAGGACCAGTGATACTAAATGCTTGGTTATCGAAGATGTTAGAAACTGTCCTTCGGGATGATATCGGGTCAGAATTCTTTTATCTTTATCAGTCTCCTGGGTATGCAATTGAGCCAAGAACAAGTTCCACAAATATCACGCCCGGTGTGAAGATTTTATATAACGCTTTGTTGGAAGAGAAATCAGGTGTTCCTCAGCGTTTTGATTTTTTTAATGGTCAGAAAAAATCTCATGTAATTTTATCAACTCTCCGACAAATAGGCTTAGAATTAAGTAACCGATATGGCGGTGACCTCAAGAAATGGAGATTGCCTGTTGCACGCCAAGTATTTCGCTCTGTTAATTTTTATGGAATCCCTCAAACGCTTCCTCAATTGTCTATTAGTATCCCAATTACGATGAATCGCGGATCCGAAAACAACCTATCTGTGATGCATAATGAGGGGATCATAGGCACTGATGTTACCCCTCCAGGCCAAAGTGGTTTTGTTGCTCAGACAACTGGTTTTAGCCAGCATTATAGAGATCAAATTGGAATGTATCTTAGGTTTGAGCAAAAGCAATTACCCTTCACAAAAGAAGAAGTGGAAGCTGTAGCGGTGAGGTCTGAAAAGTTAAAATATTAAAGGGCTTTTTTTCTCGAATAAGAGAATTTAAATTTATTCCTGTCCTTCTTTTCGGGGACAGATATTAGTGCACTTGAGCGCTAGTCTAGACGAAATGGCAATTATAATATCGTTATTTTATTTACCAAATGCGTTAGGAGAAAAAGTGATGCAGAGGATGTACGGATTAGTCGCAACTGTTTCTACAATTTCGTTATTGGTTGGTCATTCTTCAGCTTATGCTGAGGATGATGATCGTGGCCATGCACTAGAAGAGATCATTGTAACGGCCCAACATAGAAGTGCAAATGTTCAGGATGTTCCGGTCACAGTTTCTGTGTTGAGTGAAGATTTGATTCTAAAACGAGATATTTTTGACGCACATGGAATTGCAATGAATACTCCAGGTCTGGCTTATGGGGAATTTTCACCGGGTCAGGCCTCCTTTTCTATGCGAGGTGTTGGTTCCTCGGATGATGGCGCTGGTTTGGATAACTCTGTCGCACTGTTTTTGGATGGTGTGTATATCGGTCGCGGAGCGGGCATTAATTTTGACATGTTTGATTTGCAGCGAATTGAAGTCCTGAAAGGACCTCAGGGTGCTTTGTTTGGGCGAAATACAATCGGGGGTGCCATCAATGTTGTAAGTAAAAAGCCGACAGATGAGTTGGTGATAAAATCTGCACTTACATATGGTAATGAAAATATATTTAGGGCTCAAGGATTAATAAGTGGGCCATTGAGTGACAATCTATTCGGGAAGGTGGTTGTAAATCACAGAAGTCATGATGGATTTGTTCGTAATACGCTCTTGAATAAAGATGTGAATGATGAAGATCAAACCTCATTCAGAGGACAGTTGAGATTGGCATTGGATAGGAGTGACTGGCTTCTTTCTGGTGACTATATGGAAGATCATCGTGAAGATACGGGTCGATTCCCCTTTAGGAATGGCAACTTTGATTATGTAGGGACGGCTGAAGCGCTTGGGGCAAACAAACCTCAAACGACAGCTGCTCCTGTTGAGGGGTATACCGACCGTAAAGGGGGAGGGCTAAGCTTGCAGGGTGATGTGCAATTTGGAAACGGAATTTTGACGACAATTACATCATTTCGTAGCATTGATACTGATTGGGCAATGCCTTCGGTAGGAGCACCCCTTGGGGGAAATTATGATTTGGATGCTGATGTTTATGGGTCAGATGTGATTGATCATATTGAAGAGAAAGTTGAGACTTTTTCAGAAGAGATTCGCTGGACATCAAATCTTGGGCATTCTTTGGAGTTTATTGCAGGCCTGTATTTTTTTACTGAAAATACGGATCGCCCTGAACAGTGGAGTATTCAAAGAAATACTGTCGATACAGGGCAAGTCATTGTTGGCAATGAATATTCCCTTACTGCGAATAAAACAACATCCTATGCTGCTTATGGACAGGCCCAGTGGACATTCGCTGAAGATTGGACACTTTCTTTTGGTGGTCGATATTCACATGATAGAAAAGAATATACTACAACGGCAGTTAACTGTGGGCTTGATGAGGCTGTTAGAGCCGCAGCTGGGTTTCCCAATTTTGAGCTATGTGGCAGCGTTGGCGGTAGTTTGGGAATTATTGCAGAGGTTTTCAATGTTGAAGTTGATGGTTCATGGAGTGATTTTTCTCCAATGGCCTCTATTCAATATCAGGCGACAGATGATTTAATGGTTTTCGCAACGTGGGCAACTGGCTTTAAAAGTGGTGGTTTTGCAGGATCAGCAGGTGTTGAGGCCGTGGCGCAAAATATTGTAGAACCTGAAACTGTTACAAACTATGAAATTGGTTTTAAAGGCGATTTTTTTGCAAATCAGCTTCGAATGAATGTTACAGGATTTTATATGGACTATAAAGATTTGCAGGTTGTGCGATTTGGGCCTGTTCCCGAATCTTCATTTGGAACATTCACAACAACCAACCTAGGGAGTGCAGAAATTAAAGGTTTTGAAGTGGAAATGGTCTGGCAGCTTACAGAGTATTTCCATGTAAACGCTAATTATGCATTTTTAGATACTGTTGGGAATGATTTAATAATTAACGGCACTGATGTCTCAGGAAAAGATTTACGACAGGCTCCAAGAAACTCTTACAATTTGGATCTGAACTATTCACTTCCAATGGAGAATAAGGGCACCCTAGATTTCAATATTCACTTCACTCATATTGATGAGGAGCGAATGGATTACCAAAGTGATTTACCAGTGATTAGCGAACGTAATTTAACCGATGCACGCGTATCTTGGACGTCGAATGACGAGAGATACCAGATTGCTCTTTGGGCAAAGAATATTTTTGATAAAGCATATGTCGCTCATTCTTACATCATAGGTCCAGGGGCAATAGGTATATGGGGTCCGCCGAGAACGTTTGGTGCGACATTGTCTGCATCTTTTTGACCTAAACTATATCCCATATACATGGACAATTGAGGTTTTTATTCGCATTTATGAGTGTTTCTCCAGCTATAGAGTTACCTGCAATGTTATTGCCTAGGGTAGCAAAACGAAAGGAAGTCTGAAATGAGAGCAGGCTATACAACGAGGCAGAAAAAGCCTTCTGACATCCAGAAAATAGTGAGAGTAAGGTTGGTCATGTCATTTTCTCTTAGTGCAATTTTACTCATAGTCTATGCCTTTTATGGCTTTTTACTGTCAGCAGGAAAGGATCTTGCTCAACTCTCAATTTTGGGAGAAGTCAACCTCGTCATTGTCATGTCGTTGTTCTCTATCTTCATGGGAGTTTTTATTTCTGGGTATTATTCGTGGTGGTCTAAGAGGGCTATTGACCCTGAAATAAAGCGAATTCGTGAAGAAAAAAAACATGATTAACTATCTTTCAATGCTAATCGGATTTATGGTTTTTACTCCTCTCTTTTGTAAAGGTCTTTCGGCCGATGCGATAATATCAAGTGGCGAAAAACAGGCTATTAATCCCGTAGCAATAGGGACTTTTCTCATTTTTGTTTTGTCTACACTCGGCATTACATGGTGGGCCGCTAATCAGGTCCGTTCCCGGAAAGAGTTTTTTGTTGCTGGAGGCGGCTTAAAACCTTGGCAAAATGGAATGGCGATTGCTGGTGATTTTATGTCAGCAGCTACTTTTTTGGGTATAACGGGCGCTCTTTATTTTCGCGGAATTGATGCTTTCATTCTTTCTGTTGGTATAATGATAGGGTGGCCAATAATTTTAATGGTTGTTGCTGAACGATTTCGCAATCTAGGAAGCTTCACATTCATCGATGTACTGGCATCTAGGTTTGAAGCTCGTCCAATCCGAATTATGGCATCGTGCGTGTCCCTTAGTATTGTACTTTTTTATTTAATTGCACAGATGGTTGGAGCCGGTACTCTCATTCAAATTTTATTCGGGCTAGACTATAAATGGGCAGTCATCATTGTTGGAATATTGATGATTGTCTATGTAGCATTTGGCGGTATGGTTGCCACAACCTGGGTCCAAATCATTAAAGCGAGCTTGCTTTTAATCGGCGGGACATATCTTGCCTATGCGATCCTTGTTCATGTCGGGTTCTCTTTTGAAAGGCTTGTTCAAAATGCCATTGAGAAAAGTGATCTTGGCTCGTCTTTATTTATCCCAGGTGGATGGTTCGCCAGTGATCCTTTTGCCATTATAACAGTCTCTTTGACTATGACATTCGGGATAATGGGATTGCCACATATCCTGATGCGCTTTTTTACGGTGAAAGATGCTGTTGATGCTCGAAAATCTGTTTTTTACGCGACGTCAATAATGGGCTATTTTTATGGTGTTATTTTGGTCATTGGGATCGGGGCTTCTTTTGTTTTGTTTGGAAATGACACGATTCTCGATGAGGCCGGCCTTCTAACAGGAGGGGCTAATATGGTTGCCATTCATGTTTCCAGATTACTTGGTGGTGATTTTATGTTCGGTTTTATGGCTGCCGTTAGTTTCGCAACAATTCTAGCCGTTGTCGCCGGATTAGCTCTTTCGGGTGCGGCAACTCTTTCACATGACCTCTATGGCCAACTATTTAAGAAAGTAGATGATCATCCTGAAAAAGAAGTGAAAGTCACAAAATATGCCACCGTGATTTTAGGAATATTGGCCGTAATTTTTGGCTTCGCTTTTGAAGGACAGAATGTTGCCGTAACAGCTGCCATTGCTCTAGCTATTGCAGCTAGTGTTAACTGCCCTATCATTATTCTCTCTCTCTATTGGCAAGGATTGACCACACGCGGAGTCATATGGGGTGGGTATATTGGGTTGTCGGTTTGTGCGGTATTAATCGTTTTAAGTCCTGCGATATTCGTTTCGGTGTTTGGATTTGATAGGGCCCCTTTCCCTTATACTTACCCCACAGTTGTGGCGATGCCATTCACTTTCTTGACTATTATTCTAGTCTCTAAATGGGATAAAAGTGATCGGGCTCGAGAAGAAAGGAGGGCTTTTCCAGCTCAAGTACGTAAGTCAGAAATCGGCTCGGAAGTCTTGAATGCAGGTGAACACTAGGGAGTAAAAAATGTCAGAGCTCATTAGCTTGTTTCATAAAAACCCTGAAATTGGAGAGTATGTTTGTTCGATTGCAGATGTCGTCCGTTCGATGGGTGGAGAAGCTTTTGAAAAGTGCTTGATGAATTTTCTTTCCGAAGTTGTTCCTGTAGATCACTGTGTCGTCTTTACCTATTCGGATAGAGGTAATGCTGGCCATTTGTTTACGCATAGTAGAATGCCAGACAGAGAAGCGGAAGAACTCGCCAGAGACTATGTGGATAAATTCTATAAGGACGATCCAAACTTTAAAGAGATTCAGAATTCCGATTCTGACGAGTATATTGAATTGGATAAAAAGGTGATTTCAGTCGATTATGATCCAGCTTATCAAAATCATTTCTTTGATCGTCGAGGATTGATTGATAAAGCAGCCTCGGTTGGAAAAGTTGAAGATGGGCGTGTCTATTGTAATTTTTATAGAATGGTAGATTCGGTTAAATATTCTAATGTAGAATGGTCTGTGCTCAAGGACTTGATGCCACTTGCGACTGCACTGATCGCTGTTCATTATGATATAGCTAGGGCTAATGGAAACGCTTTTCCTGACAACGGCAGTGAAAATATAGTCAGAAAAAGTATTGTCCATAATGTTATCTCTAAAGATTCACCACCATTTGACTCCCTTACAATGCGAGAACGTCAAGTTTGTGAGAGAATTTTGCTGGGATATACAACAATTGGTATTGGTTTCGACCTCGGCATCGCTCCAACTAGTGTGGCCACATATCGCAAGCGATCTTATGCAAAGCTGAATATTTCATCACAAAATGAGCTTTTTAATATGTGCCTGAAAGTAGCGCGCGCTCATTAGTCATGCTTATTGTCATTAGTCCTATATCCAGAGGACATATCTGGCCCCTTTAATTTTATATAATAGCTATAGGAATAAAAATTAAGGAGAAAAACATGTCTAAACCGTTCGCTTCTTCAGCAGATCATGGAGAAAAAGTTGAATCTTTAAAAGTGTTGGCTGATGGAGTCTATGCTTTAACTGCTGAGGGAGATCCAAATGTTGGGGCGATAGAAGGGGAAGATTTCATTGTCGCCTTTGAGGCTCGTGCTACTCCTAAAGCTGCGAACGATTGGCTCAAAAAATTAAGAATTCATACAAATAAGCCTGTCAAGTATCTGGTGTTATCCCACTATCATGCAGTGCGAGTGTTAGGGGCATCGGCCTTTAACGCTGAATCTATCATTGCTCATGAGAATACAAAAATATTAATCGATGAACGCGGCCAGCAGGACTGGGATAGCGAATTTGGTAGAATGCCTAGACTGTTTCGAGAACCTGAAGGAATTCCAGGACTTACGCATCCTGATATTACGTTCTCCGATCGGCTTTCTATTGAGTTGGGCGGTGATCGAGGTGTGTTAATTCTTGAACATTGTGGAAGGGGGCATACAGCAGGGGATATCATAGCGTGGCTTCCTAAGCAAAAGATTATGTTTGCTGGGGATCTCGTAGAAGCTCAGGCAGCTCTTTATACAGGGGATGCCTTTCATATGGATTGGTCTTCTAGCACTCTCGATAGAATAAAATTATATGGCGCAGAAATAATGATTGGAGGCAGGGGTGTTGTTGCACAAGGCCGTTGTGAAGTAGAGGGGGCTATAGAACAATCTCGGGGATTTTTAACAGATATGATCAATCATGTAGGCAAGGTTCACAACAGAGGTGGTAGTTTGAAAGAGGCGTTTGAGGTAACTCATAAAGCTTTAGAACCAAAATTTGGAAGATGGCCTATTTTTGAGCATTGCCTTCCATTTAATGTTCAAAGGCTATGGGATGAGTTTGATGGAATTGATTGGCCCCGTATCTGGACAGATAATCGTGATCAGGAAGTTTGGAAAAAGTTACAGGATTAATTGAAATTTATACCACTAAGCGAGGGTTTGTATGCCGCATATTTCATCTAAGTATGCTCCCGTTATCCCAGCTGCTGTTCAAACAGGAAAGTTGGAGAAAGCCACGGTCTTAATTGTTGGGGCAGGTCCAATCGGTCTGGCTACTGCATTAGAGTTAGGTTTGAGGGGGCACAATGTTACTTTATTGGATAGATCAACACAGGTGTCCGATGGTTCTAGGGCCATATGCTTTGCGAAGAGATCTTTGGAAATTATGGACAGATTGGGTTATGCGCAGCCTATGCTAGATAAGGGACTAAGTTGGAATATTGGACGTGTTTTTTTTAAAGATAACCCTGTCCCTGTTTATAGTTTTGACTTGCTGCCGCTGAAAGATCAAAAATTACCAGGCATGATCAATATTCAACAATATTATAATGAAGAATTTTGTATTGCTGAGTTGGTCAAGCTTAAAAATGTTGAAATTCGTTGGGGCAATGAGGTGGCTGACCTCATCAATTCTGCGAAGGGTGTTACAGCACAGGTGCTGACCCTTGAAGGAGGTTATGAGATCGAGGCTGACTGGGTAATCGCTTGCGATGGTTCTAAGAGCTTAGTGCGCGAAAAGTTAGCCGTTGGATTTGAAGGCGAAACTTTTCAGGATAATTTTTTGATTGCCGACTTAAAATTCAAACAGGAACGCCCTGTAGAAAGACATTTTTGGTTTGACCCTTCTTTTAATCCTGGGAAATCGGCTTTGCTACACAAACAGCCTGATGATGTTTGGAGAGTTGATTTGCAAGTAGGCTGGGATATTGATCGAGAAGAAATCGCAAGACATGAGAATGTTACTCCATATATAAAAGCCATGTTTGGTGACGATATTGAGTTCGAGTATGAATGGGTTTCTGTTTACACTTTTAATTGTCGCCAAGTGAAAAATATGGTTGTAGATCGCGTAATTTTTGCTGGTGATTCAGCACACCTTGTTTCTCCATTTGGTGCACGCGGCGCTAATACTGGATTTCAAGATACAGATAATATTGGCTGGAAGATGGATTTGGTATTAAGAGGCCTTGCGGACATACCTTTGATAGAGAGCTATGATGAAGAACGTTCTTATGCTGCAAAAGTTAACATTCTTAACTCAACACGATCTACAGATTTTATAACGCCCAAAAGTACCATATCTAAGACTTTCAGGGATGCGGTACTCGAATTATCTCATAAGTATGAATTTGCTAGAGGGTTTGTTAATTCTGGCAGGCTTTCATTACCAGTAGCTTATCATAACTCAAGATTAAATACGCTTGATCGTGAAAATTGGGCTGGCGGCGTGGCGCCAGGGGCCAACTCGATTGATGCACCCATTTCACTTGGAACGGTTGAAGGGTGGTTTATTGATCAAGTGGGATCGGCATTTAAGGTCATTCTGTTTTGTGATGGAAATAAATTATCTTCTAAGTACCGTTCTCAGCTCAAAGAATTTTGTGAAAATGAAATTCCGTCTGAAGTTTTTTTAGTTAGTGATTTTGAAGTGGATCCTGATTTTAAAGTGATTAATGACTGTAAAGGACTTTTAGCGAAGCGTTTAGATGCTCAAATAGGTACTGCTTATTTATTTCGGCCCGACCAATATGTTGCAGGGAGATGGAAAAAAGCTACAGCGTCTGACCTATTTGCAGCACGTGATCGCGCACTTGCAAAAAAGGTGGGCCGAAATGTCAACTAACTTAATACTGGAAAACAATATTCCAGTTCCTGACGATGTATACGAAGTTATCATCGATATGCACAAGGGGCTAACTGCAAATCAAAGTTTAACAGCAAACGCAAAGCTAATCTTGATACTTGCCAATCATATTGCCGACTTCGATGTCATAGCCCAAGCTTCAGAAATTGCTAGATCTAATACCATAGAGCATCACGAAGGAGTTTAACATGGATATTCAAAAAATTCACCATGTAGCCTATCGGTGTCGTGAGGCCAAAGAAACCGTTGATTGGTATAAGAAGGTATTAAAAATGGACCTTGTCCTCGCTATTGCTGAAGACTGCGTGCCTTCAACAAAACAGCCAGAGCCATACATGCATGTTTTTTTGGATGCAGGTATGGGAAATATTCTGGCTTTCTTTGAATTGCCAACAAAGCCAGCAATGGGACGTGACAAAAATACACCAGAATGGGTACAGCATATTGCATTCGAAGTTACAGATGAGCACGCTCTATTAGAGGCAAAGAAAAGAATGGAATGCTTTGGCGTTGAAGTTTTAGGGCCTACGGATCACGGTATATTCAAATCAATATATTTCTTAGATCCCAATGGCCATCGTTTGGAACTTGTAGCGAATTGTGCAAGGAAAGGAGATATGGAACGTTTAAATTCAGTTGCTGAAGAAATGATTACTGAATGGTCCCGAACTAAGAAAGCACCTCGCCATGCAGCGTGGTTACATGAAAGAGAGTTAGGAAAGGCTGAATGAAATTAGCAAGTCTTAAACATGATCGTGATGGTTGTTTGGTAGTAGTATCACGAGATTTAAAGCGCTATTTGCCAACCGATATGACTTTGCAAATTGCACTGGATAATTGGGACAAGATCGTTCCAAATCTCGAAGCTCTATCTAGCAATGTGAATAGGGGCCAAGGCACCCTTTTTGACGAACGAGCGTGTGATTCTCCCTTGCCAAGAGCCTTTCAATGGGCAGATGGTTCGGCTTATGTAAATCATGTGGAATTAGTCCGCAAAGCTAGAAATGCTGAGATGCCATCTTCTTTTTGGCATGATCCATTAATGTATCAAGGAGGTTCAGATTCTTTTCTAGGCCCTAGAGATACTATTCTAGTTGCAGATGAGGCTTTCGGCATTGATATGGAAGGCGAAGTTGCAGTAGTTACGAGCGACGTACCAATGGGAGCTAGTCCAAGAGAGGCAGCTGAAGCAATTCGGCTTATCATGCTTGTAAATGATGTTTCGTTGAGAGGGTTAATTCCAGGAGAGTTAGCAAAGGGCTTTGGGTTTTTCCAATCTAAACCGTCAAGCGCTTTTAGCCCAGTCTGTGTGACGCCGGATGAATTGGGGGCTGCTTGGGACGGCAAGAAGTTAAATTTGCCCCTAATCGTCACTTACAATGGAAAGCCGTTTGGGTGCGCCAATGCAGGGGATAATATGGTCTTTGATTTCCCCACTCTTATTGCGCATGCTGCAAAAACACGCCCTTTGGGGTCAGGAACCATTGTTGGTTCGGGCACAGTGTCTAATAAAGCTGATGATGGGACGCCCGGTCTTCCGATTTCTGAAGGTGGCCTAGGCTATAGTTGCATTGCAGAAATGCGTATGGTTGAATCTTTGACATATGGTGAACCAAAAACACCTTTTATGAGGTTTGGAGATTCAGTTCGTATTGAAATGTTCAATGCTGAAGGCCATAGTATATTTGGCGCTATTGATCAGACAGTGGTGAAAGCCGTTTAATGTCTTAATAGTTATTAGCCCGTTGTAAAAATATATGAATTACTTCCCGTAGGAATAGAATATATCTCAACACAGCAGGGCTCATTTAGCTTCAGTATATAAAGGAATGACGCCTGAAATAAGAGAGCATGTAGAGAGGTTAGCTGCCCTGAGAGAGTGTAAGCTTTATATCGGGAATAATTTGCTTAGTGACTTTAAAGAGTTGTTTTAAGTCCTTATGAACCCATATATGTATATCCGCATTTTGTAGGACTATACTGGTATGGGGAATTTTAGGCTTTGCAAAGGACCTGTCCTTAAAAAAGCTTGATAGTAAAATGGCATCAACCCTTTCGTTTTCTATAAGCCTTATTAAGCTTTTGGCATTGTTAACAATTAGACTTTTTTTTGCCTTCACAGCAAATTTTTTACTCCATAGTGTATTTCTTATCGATCCTACAGTTAATTGAGGAATTGTATGGGATGTACAAGAAATACCTTGCCTGCAGACGAGCATTCCTTCGTTGGTAATCCATGCCGGATTTATTTTAACGACAGGAATGTTTTCTTCTGTGCCATAATGAGCAACTCTAGCAAAATCGATATCTAAATTTCCGTACTTAAACATGGAGGTTGCTTTTGGATATGACATATCCAAAAACTTAATGCACATACCTTTGCTTTTATATAGTTTCTGAAAACGTGAGAGTATACTTTTATCTTCTGTGAATTTTCTAGCCAGATAACAGGAAGACTCTCTTTCTTCGGCAAGGGAAGGGAAATTTACGGCCGTCAAAATTATTAGAACAAGATAGATAAAGACGCTCATAATATATATTGGTCCTTTTAAATTATGCTATTTCTTTTATACGACCTTTTAAGAAGATAGTAAAATAATAGATTAAACACTATAGCTTCTCATATTAGTCCACTTCCCTTTCAAAATGTTTTGAAATCAATGAGACATATATTCATAGTACGCCGATCTCTTTCTCTGAGAGCCATATTACGGTTGAATATCAAATAACTATAAATCATCATTATTTAATAAATATTTATCGATAAAAGATAATTATTGACCTTTTAAAGATAAATTTATAAGGTGATTCTTAGTTAAAGGATACAAGAGTATGAATAATAAAATTAAGATCAACCTAGACCTACTATTGGTCAAACGTCAGCGTAAGTTGATAGACCTATCTGAGGAGATTGGTATTACAATCGCTAATCTTTCAAAATTGAAAACAGGTAAGGCAAAAGCCATTCGGTTTACGACGCTCTTGGCTCTTTGTGAAGCGCTGGAGTGTAAACCAGGAGATCTTATTGATCTCGAAGAGGCGTGAGCACTGAAGCGCAGTTAAAAATATAAACATCACAATAAAAAGGAGAGACTATTATGTGGTCTACAACAATAATTCTGACAGCAATCATTTATATTTCAACAATCACCTATATAAGTTACCGGTTAGGCATGCGTAAAACAGAAGACGCTAATCGTGCCGCCCTCATTGGTTTCTTCTTGGCCTTTTTACCCCCATTTGCTTTGATCTATTTGGTCATTCTCTTTTTTAAAGAAGAGGAAGGGATTGTTTAAGGCTATCTTTAGCCTTGACCTAGAATGAAAAAAGCCAACTCAGAGAATTTGAGTTGGCTTTTCTAAAGTTTAATTCTTCATTTTAGAAAGAAAGTTGGATGCCGAGTTTGACATTCAAAGGCTTGCCAGTAGAGATATTATCATTGCTGTGAGCGTCTGGATAATAATCTTCGTCAAAGAGGTTTTCTACATTCAACTGCAGGCGTGTTGTCTCATTCAGTGTGTAGTAAGCAGCGGCGTCCACCCGGAAGTAACTCGGGACTTCGACACTATTGTCTTCACGAACAAAATAGCTATCCTGGTAGGTGGCGCCGAAGCCGATGCTGAAGGCATCTGAAAGAGTAACACGATTCCAAATAGAGAGCATATTTTCTGGGGTCTGACGCGTTTTATTACCTGAATTACCACTGTCATCGACACGCGCAACTTTACCGTCAATATAGCTGTACCCAACAGAGATATACCATTTATCAGAGAGATAGCCTGTTGCTTGAATTTCAAAGCCCTGAGTTACAGACCCTTCGATAATTATAAGCTGAGAAGCATCATCTGGATCTACAGATGTGTAACTTTCTCGGTCAAGATCAAACAAAGCAGCCGTAAGACTAAAGCGATCATTCATATCCCATTTTAGACCAAGCTCTGAGTTTTTGAATGATTGTGGACGCGTGCTCTCACTATCCAGGTTGAGGGTTAAGAATTGATCTCCGGAACGGGGTAAGAAAGTTTCGCTGTAGCTATAATAAGCTGACAAATTTTCCATTGGCTTCACGATCGCACCAAAGCGCGGGGTTACTTCTTCATCTGTGCGAGAGAAACTGCTGTTCACAATGACATCAGTGACATCAATATCAAACCGATCGAAACGGAGACCCCCGATGACTTTGAACCAATCTGTTACATCGATTTGATCTTGGAAATAGACCGACAGGAATGAAACGTCAGAAGAACGATTGCGGGATGTGCTCACGTATGAAAAATCAGGAATAACCAAAGGATCTGAGAAAGGAATTACCAATTGATCGTCACCATTCGCAGCAAAGACATTATCACGGCGTGAGTTTGATGTTTTTTGTGATCCAAATTCGAGGCCTAGAAGAAAAGTATGTTTAAATCCAGCAAATTCAGGTTCACCAATTAGGTTAGCTTGAACAAGGGTGTTTTCGCGGTCTGTGGCATCACTATAGCCGTCTAATTCAACTTCTGAGAAAGCGCCGTTTGTAACCACGACTTCTTCACTTGAATATAGATTTTGGTACCATTTATCATAGTCCGCATATTGAACGCCGATATTGCCGCGCAAGACTTCAGAGAATTCATGATCAACCCGTGCTCTTAAGATGTGGGCTTGTAACGTCGTAAAATTCTCTTCAGGAGACCCGAAGAATGTTTCCTGATACCCTTTAAGAGGCACGTCAGGACCATTGTCAACATTTTGAGATGGTACACCCCGATCTACAGTGCGGTCATCATCAATATATTCATAGCTTAGGTGAATATCGGTTTCTTCAGAAGGTTTGAACAAAAACTTCGGGTTAATAGCAAAGCGTTCGCCATCAAAAAAATCTCTATGATTATTCATATCTTCGTAAAAAGCGTTAAGGCGGAAAGCCGCATTATCATTGATTTCAGTATTGTAATCGAATGTCAGTGCGTAAGCGCCAAAGCTATCCAGGCTTGCATTCAGCCCTATGATATCCGTTTCAAGGTTAGCCTTCTTTGTCACACGGTTAATAATGCCGCCCCCGCCGCCGCGACCAAAAAGTAAAGCGTTTGAACCGCGAAGGACTTCAATTTGCTCTAGGTTATAGAGCGGACGATAATATTGTACATCGTCTCTAAAACCATCCAGGAAAAAATCAGCGGTCGTTTGTATCCCACGAATGATAATGGCATCACGGTGCCCTTCTCCCTGACTGATAGAAAGACCTGGGGTGTATCGAAGAATGTCTCCAAAATTGGAGAAGGCTTGATCTGCGATTTGGCGACTGTCGATAATTGATAAACTCTGAGGGATATCCACCAGAGGTGTTGGGGTTTTAACCGCATTCATTTTATCAATTGAAACTTGTTTTCCTGTAACCTCAATTTCTTCAATCTTCTCTTCTGTTGATGTTTCATGAGCGCAAACAGAACTTGATAAAATTGATGTGCTTAAGAGAGAAGTAAGAATAATTTTAGGGAGGGCTTGCATTACGATAATCCTTGTTGCAAATAATTCGCAATACCATTTACACTCATGATAATGAAAGTCAATATTAAAAACACTTCAGCCCAATGAAATTTTTTACAGGGTTTTTATTTTCTCGCAACCAGGTGATTAATAAAAAAAGGCCAGTGAAAATCACTGACCCTTCATATGGTTAGTTATGCATGAAAAAAGGTTACGATTCCATTTCCTCTAGTTCCAGCCCTTTCGTTTCTTTGACCATTTTAAGAACAAAGAGAACAGAGAGAGCGGCAAAGGCTGCATAAATGCTATAGGCCCCTGCCAAGCCAATACCAGCAAGCATCACTGGGAAAGTCATCGTTATGGCAAAATTGCTCCCCCATTGGAAAAGTCCGGCGATTGCAAGGCCCGATCCACGTATTTGATTAGGAAACATTTCGCCAAGAGCTACCCACATGACAGGACCCCAGCTCATATTAAAGAAGAATACATAGGCGTTAGCAGAAATAAGCGCCACCAATCCGAGAGAACCAGGCAGAGACGGATTACCACTTGCATTGAGGGTCGCTTGTGAAAAAGCAATAGCAAGGATAGACAGTGTAACAGCCATACCTAAGGATCCGAACCATAGAAGTGGTTTGCGGCCTATTTTGTCAATGAGAAGGAGAGCAATGGCGACAGCCAAAATGCTGACGGCGCCACTGATAATATTGATCATGAGGGCGTCGCTTTCAGAAAACCCAACAGCTTGCCATAGGACTGCCCCATAGTAGAAGACAACATTAATACCGACCAATTGCTGAAAGGTAGCAAGCCCAATACCGACCCACATAATTGTTCTTAACTTTCCTGTCGAAGGATCGAAAAGATCTTTAAAGCTTGGTTTGTGATGGTCCTCAGCCAAGCTCTTATCAATTTCGATAGCAGTCTCTTTCGCTTGTTTCGCATTAGAGAGCTTGGTTAAAACATTTATGGCTTGATCCAGGTTGCCGCTGACAACCAAATATCTTGGACTTTCAGGAATGACAAGTAACAAAAGCAAGAAAAGCACAGCAGGAATAAGTTCAATCCAGAACATCCAGCGCCATGCTTCATAACCAAGCCAAAAAGCAGCTGTAGATTCACCGGCAACATTTGCCAGCATATAGTTACTCACAAATGCTGCAAACAGACCTGAGATGATTGCAACCTGCTGGATCGAAGAAAGGCGACCCCGTAAATGCGCAGGAGCAATCTCAGAGATATAGGCCGGTGCCATCACAGACGCAGCCCCAACTGCTAGGCCCCCAATCACTCTGTAGATAATAAATTCCATAGAAGAGTCTGCAATGCCAGACCCCCAGGCGCTGATAATGAAGAATAGGGCAGCCACTAAGAGCATAGATTTACGCCCATAGAGATCGGCTAGTCGTCCTGCAAAAAAGGCCCCTACTGCACACCCCAGTAACATCGATGCGACGTTGAAACCAGTGCCCATACTGTCGCTGTTAAAGGCTATTCGGAGACCATCAACGGTACCATTAATGACTCCGCTATCAAAGCCAAATAGAAAGCCACCAATCGTAGCAACAAAACTTATGAGCATTATATAGCCCAGGTTATATATTTTTCCTTCAACAGACATGGTTTCCCTCCCACTTGTCTTTTATTCTTCTTCTAGATGCAGTGTTACTGCCAAACTTTGACCCAGTCCACTTCCATAGCTGTTGGGTATTCTGCGTTGTTTATACCCTTTAGTCCACCCCAAGTCCCCCCGACTGCCACATTTAGAATAAGATGGAATTTCTGATCAAAGGGCCATTCTTTGGCTGTGTCTGTCTTTTGTCGAGGTATTCTGAAATATTCTTGTCCGTCAATATCCCAAATTAAAACGTCTTTGGTCCAAGTAACAGTGTAAGTGTGAAAGGCTTCTGTGGCACCTTTAACGATGACTTCTTTGCCTTTATGGGTTTTAATACTGTGGTTATAGGCTTCTGTATGTATGGTGCCATGTACAGCATCAACCTCAAAGCCAACGTGCTCCATGATATCGATCTCACCAGATTTTGGCCAACTGCCATAAGACCAATCTTGAGGCAGCATCCATATTGCCGGCCATGTGCCTAAGGCTTTTGGCAGTTTAGCGCGAACAGAGAATTTGCCATACTTCCAGCCACCCATAGGCTCCGTGGTGATTTTACCGGCCTGATAATCTCTTTCCATTGCTTGCTTGTAATGGGCTGACAGAATGAGTTTACCTTCTTTTAGCTTCACATTGTCTTTGTTGTAGGCTTGCAATTCTTTATTGCCAAAGCCACATAATTCTGGACAGCCATTTCCATGAGAAATTGCCCAATTCTTAGAATCAAGGGTAGAGCTGTCAAAATTATCTTCAAAAACAAGGGTCCATTTTTTATCGTCGCTCTCTGTAAGCGTTGAAAACAAGAGGATAGATACCACCCCTGCGAGATAAAAATACGCTTTGGTCAATTTATCGCCTCCTTTGATAAAAATGCACTTGCAAAATTATCTATAGCATATATTTTTAAAAATGAAAGCGCTTACATTTATATGATGTATGAAAGTTCAGTTATTTAGGGAGCGGTTCATGACTTTGTCAGTAAGGACAGTAAAAGGATTAATCATGAGTGCAGTAGTTTTATCAGCAGCAGCATGCAGTGAACAGCAGGCTGATCAGGCCCAATCAAAGGCCAGGGAGCAATCAAAGGCTAGCGAGCAATCAAAATCCAGGGAGCAATCAGCAGAGTCTATGGCTGAGACCGCTGACAGAACCCCTTCTCTTCTTGGTGCCGAGGCATGGCCAAAATTAACCAGCCCAATTCTCAAAACTATGGCGCAAGAAAAGAAAATCAAAGACCTGTTGGATCAGATGTCTGTCGAGGAAAAAGTCGGTCAGATCATTCAAGCTGAAATTCAACATGTCACTCCTGAAGATGTAAAGGCATATCACCTGGGTTCCGTCTTAAATGGGGGCGGGTCAATGCCCAACCGTAATAAATATGCGACACCAAAAGAATGGCTGGATTTGGCTGATGCCTATTATAAAGCCTCTATGGATGTAACAGATGGCAAAGTAGCTATTCCAATCATTTGGGGCAGCGATGCTGTACATGGTCATAATAATGTGATCGGCGCGACAATTTTCCCCCATAACATCGGCCTTGGGGCTGCTAGGAATCCAGCCTTAATGCGACAGATTGGCCGCGTCACAGCAAGAGAGATGCGGGTCACGGGTATAGATTGGACATTTGCCCCCACCCTGGCCGTTGTTCAGAATGACAGATGGGGCAGAACTTATGAAAGTTTCAGCGAAGACCCTGCCGTCGTGAAGTCCTATGCTGGAGAGCTTGTTTATGGGCTTCAGGGCATTCCTGGGACGGCTTCCTTTCTTGATGGAGAACATGTGGTCGCTACGGCAAAACATTGGCTTGGTGATGGCGGTACAGTGAATGGTACGGATCAAGGTAATACAGACGTTGAGGAAGAAGAGCTGCGCGATATACATGCAGCAGGATATATTACGGCATTAGAATCTGGTGCACAAACAGCGATGGCGAGCTTTTCTAGCTGGAAGGGCGATAAAATGCACGGTCATAAATATCTTATGACTGATATTTTGAAAGGGCAAATGGGCCTAGATGGGCTGATTGTCAGCGATTGGAACGGGCATGGCCAACTGCCGGGCTGTACCAACGCGTCTTGTGCCGATGCGATTAATGCAGGCATAGACCTTGTCATGGTGATTGAAGATTGGAAAAAATTCTACAGCAATACTGTCCAGCAAGTCGAGAGTGGTGTCATTCCAACGGAGCGTTTGGATGATGCTGTCTCGAGGGTTCTTCGTGTGAAATTCAGAGCAGGTCTCTTTGATAAAGGTATGCCCTCTACGCGAGGCATTGCGGCACAGGAAGGGATCATTGGCAGTCACGAGCATAAGGAAGTGGCTCGGGATGCCGTACGTCAATCCTTAGTCTTGTTGAAAAATAATGATAATATCCTTCCCCTTAAACCCGGGATGAAAGTTTTGGTTGCTGGAGACGGGGCGCATGATATTGGCAAACAATCAGGAGGGTGGACCATTACTTGGCAAGGCACAGGTAATGAAAACTCAGATTTCCCTGGCGGACAGTCCTTGTGGATGGGGCTAAAAGAGGCCATTGAGGCCGTAGGGGGTCAGGCAATATTGGCCGAGGATGGCATGACAGATGCAGAAGTTGATGTTGCTCTCGTGATCTACGGCGAAGAACCCTATGCAGAATCACAAGGAGACCGCGAGACTCTCGAATTTGAACCTACAGAAAAGACAGGCCTGCCTATTCTGAAGGCCCTTAAAGAGAAAGATATTCCAACAGTGAGCATATTCTTGTCGGGGAGGCCTATGTGGGCCGCGCCAGAAATGAACGCCTCGGATGCTTTTGTTGCGGCTTGGTTACCAGGAAGTGAAGGTCGGGGTGTCGCTGATGTGTTGGTTGCTAAGGCTGATGGGTCTATTAATCATGATTTTAAAGGCAGATTGTCATTTTCATGGCCCAAGCGCCCAGATCAAGAGATATTAAACCCTCACCACCCAGAGTATGATCCTCAGTTCGAGCTTGGATACGGACTTAGGTATCGTGATTCAGTAGAGATTAAACACCTATCGGAGACTGTCTCTGGTCGCTCTACTGGGTCTGCTGAGAAAATGATTTATCAAGGCAGAACCTTAGCATCGTGGAAAGTTTTCCTTCAGTCAGGCGAAAGTCGCAACGTGATGAGTGGGGCTTTTGGTTCCACAGCTGAGCGGGATTTGATCGTCTCTACAACCGATAAGGAGATTCAAGAAGACGCTTTGACAATTCACTGGAACAGTAAAGATGAAGCAGTTGTGGGCATCTTTGCATTTGCGGGCAATGCATCCTATGATTTTTCAGAAATCGCCGCAAAAGGGGGCGTGATTGCGCTGGATGTGAAAATTGACCAAGCGCTTACATCACCGCTTATTTACTCACTTTTGTGCGGGGACGAATGTCGTCTATCTGTTGATTTAACGCAGCATTTGACTGCGATCGTCGGGCAAGGTTGGCAGCGCATCTCAGTCCCTTTCACTTGTTTTTCTAAAGACATCAAAAAATTTAAAGCGCTATCCTCGCCCATGGTCTTGTCCACTTCCGGTGAACAGTCACTGTCAGTTTCAAATATTGCGGCGACCCTTCGAGAAAGCTCAAACCGTAGCTGCACGGGGCGTAAACAGATTAAAGGGCGGTAAAGAGAGGGGCGGCGTGTCATCTAAGAATGACACGTTAAACTTAGAGAGAGCGGATGCTTTCCCTTTCAATTAACGTGGGATCAAATTGGTATTGAACAGGATCTTTCATTTCCATGCCGTAAAGGCGTTTCATGACAAGTTGTGCAGCCATTTTCCCCATCGCATCAATTGGGAAATGAATGGTTGTGAGTTTGGGGCTCATGAAGCGAGTGAAAATAATATTATCAAACCCAACAATAGAAATATCGTCAGGAATTGT
Source organism: Temperatibacter marinus (assembly GCF_031598375.1). Taxonomy (NCBI): domain Bacteria; kingdom Pseudomonadati; phylum Pseudomonadota; class Alphaproteobacteria; order Kordiimonadales; family Temperatibacteraceae; genus Temperatibacter; species Temperatibacter marinus. The sequence continues at coordinate 942,716 of NZ_CP123872.1, read as the reverse complement.
GATACCGGCTTCCCGAATAGCACGCATTGCACCAGCCGCCATTTCATCGTTGGCACATGCAACACCAGTAAACGGTTTTTTGGTTTCGAGAATTTGCTTCATTCCAAGGTAGCCACTGTCCTCATGATAATCACCTTCAAAGACAAGGTCATCGTCAAGTATAAACTCTGCAGCTTCTAAAGAGTTTTTAAATCCGCGAAAACGCTCATTCGCATCTTGTTTCCAGAAAGGACCAGCAATATAAGCAAGGTGTTTATGCCCCTTATCTATTAAAGCTTGCGCTGATAATTGCCCCCCCAATTCGTTGTTGAGATAGATACAATTGTCAGGAAGGGCATCTATAAAATGATTTAGAAATATAAAAGGTGTTTTGGCGCGGGCCTGATAGGCCACAAGATCTGCATCACTGATGGCTTCCACATGAAGGATAAGGGCGTCGCAATTTCTATTCAGAAGAAATTCAATGCCTTCTCGCTCGCTTTGCTCGTCACTATGGCCTGCCGTGAAAATGACATGCTTGCCCGCATTTCTAAGAGTGGCCTCAATTTCACTCATCATGCTCCCAAAGATTGGACCGTGGAGTTCTGATACAAGAATGCCAATACTATCAGTTTTATTTGACGCAAGAGATTTCGCAACACTATTGGGCCGGTAATTTAATTCCTCAACGGCTTTCATCACTTTTTTACGTGTGACGTCGCGAACTTTTTCATTGCCATTAATGACGCGTGAAACTGTAGCGAGCGAAACGCCTGCAAGTTTTGACACTTCATAAATGGTTGCCATAAATTTTCCCTTAGTCTTTATATTCTAGAATGAATAGCTTATGCAGATTTTGTATAGATGTTCTAACAAAAAATCTAGGCTGAATTATCATTCCAATATTTTACGCAACTTTAAAAGTCGATTGAGGCTCACCTAATCGATGATAAAGGGTTTCTTATAATTCCATCTCTAGGGTTGGTTGCGCGCATATCCACACTCATCTCCATTTGAGATGCCGTGAATGCGACTCAAAATAAAATTTTGACTACGTAAATGCGACCAGACTGAAACATCTATTTTCATAGCAAATCTATTTCCCCTCGGTTTTGTTGCAAATTTACAACAAGGGTAATGTCTCCATTTACGCTGAAACGATTGAGATTACTAGCCTTTTCATGTAACCGGTTACAATTGATCGAATGTGGAAGCGCTTACAGAGAGGAAAAATATAGGATTTTTACTTAAAATCACTGGACATTAAACGCGAGAGTATTTAGCTTTATGCTGATAATTTAATCCTATCAGTATTTCATCGGGGGAGTACTGATTTAACAGTTTGATTATTACATCGACATTTCTATTTCAGAGGGAGGAAATATGATTAGTAAAAAACACAAGGCATTTCGTTCAATGCTGATGGGTTCAGTAATGCTGACTCCAATGATGCTTGCAGCAAATGCGACCGCACAAGATGCGGATGAAGATGATAAAGATGATGTGGAAGAAATTACCGTTACTGGTATTCGTGCATCGTTAAAATCAGCAAGAGACATGAAGCGTAATGCGGATACAGCTGTGGATACGATTTCTGCATCTGACGTGTCAACACTGCCTGATCTATCTGTTGCTGAAGCCTTAGCACGTGTACCTGGCGTTGTGGTTCAGCGCTTTGGTCTGGGTGCCAGTGATGGCGATTTCCCATCACCTGAAGGCGGCGATAACCTTATTCGTGGCCTACAGCTTGTTCGCTCAGAATTTAACGGCCGAGATGCTTTCTCAGCCAATGGTGGCCGCTCTTTAGATTTTGGCACTGTTCCGCCTGAATTGATTGGATCTGTAGAGGTATTCAAAAACTCTTCAGCAGATCTTATTCAAGGGGGTATCGGTGGTACGATTAACCTGCGCACACTAGAGCCATTCGACCGTTCTGGGCGTATTGCTGTTGTGACTGTTGATGGTACATACACAGACTTAAGAGATGAGTTTACACCTGATATCAGTGTTGTACTTGGTGATCGCTGGGAAGTCAGTAGTGGTGAAGTTGGCCTTCTTGGGTCTTTCTCAACATCAGAGCTGAAGTCTTCTCTTGAAGGGTTCCAAATTGGTCAATTGTTACCAATTGACCTAGATGGTCAAACAGTCGCAGTGCCTGGTGGTTTCCAGCTGCGTACAAACGAAGTTGATCGGAGTCGTGACAGTTACTATCTTGCGGGTCAATGGCGCAATGAAGAGGGTAACCTTGAGGTAACAGCGAAATATTCTCGAATTGAGAATACAGTTACGAGTGATGAGCGGACACTTGAGTGGTTCTCTGATGGTGAAATGTGGTTCCAAACGGGCCCTACAGGTGACTATACAACAACACCTTTCTCTTCTAATGGTCTCGCACAGTGTAATGGTTCTAACGATCCAACACCGTCAAATCCAACTTGTGAAATGACACAATCAGTTTCTGCTTTGTTTGAATCTGGCGTGGTTTCTAACGGTCTTCGTGACTGGACAGGTTCTCGCGGTGCGAACTTTACAAATCTTGGTATTCACCAAGAAGAAAAATCGATGACTGATGATCTGAGCATCAACATCAAATGGATGCCGACAGAGCAGCTTTTTGTTAATATCGATGCACACAAAACATCGGCTAGCTTTGATATGTCACGCCTATGGGCTGGAACACGCTTCTATTCTGACTTTGAATTGAATGCTGATCTTGATGATCCTCGTGTCCGTCTTGTTGTCGATCCAGACAACAACCCACAAGCACGCGGCGGGTTAACACCTGCATACAATGGCGACCTTTCGGACCCTGTTAACTCATTCCTTCTTTTTGCTGCGGATGAATTCCAAGACAATGAAGGCGATATGTTCGCAATCAAGGGTGATGTTCAATATGATTTCGACAACGACAGTTGGTTCGAGTCTGTGAAATTTGGTGCGCGCTATGCGGAACGTGATCAAGTGAACCGCTCTGCAGGATTGAACTGGGCTGCACTTGCACCATCATGGGGCGGCGGTCTTCTGCCAATGAATGCTCTCGCAACACCTGGCTTTGAAACTGTAGATTTCTCTAACTTCTTTGGTGGCGGCGTTGTTACAGGTGACAATACTGAAGTTGTTTTTGCAAATCGTGAGCTGCTTTCAGACTATGATGCCTTCGTGCAAATGGTTGATACAGATCCGCTAATTACGCCTGATTGGAATCCCCTGCGCCGTGACGGTCAAGTGGACTGGTCTCGCGGTACAATTGGTGACATCGTTGAGAAAACAACAGACTTTTATGTTCGCTTAGATATGGGCAATGAGTTTGACAATGGTATGTCTCTCGATGCAAACGTTGGTCTGCGCTATACTAAATCCTCAGTGAGCGGCCAAGGCCAGCTGGATTATAATGACATTACAGACGATGATGCGAGAACACTAGCACCTCAAACAACTGCTTTCTTCGATCAAGAGAGTATCGATCGTAGCGGTCAGTTCAGTAATGTTGGCTACTGGCTTCCATCTTTGAACGTTAAATGGAATGTTAGCGAAACTTCGTTGATTCGTTTTGCCGGAAGTAAGCAGATTACGCGTCCAAATATTTCACAGCTTCGCTCAAGCCAAGTGGCAGTTGGTGCTCTTCGCTACATTGTAGATGAAGATACTGATCCACCAACAGTCACTGATGTGGTACCTAACCTCATTAATATTTATGGTGGTAACCCTAATCTTGAAGCGATTGAATCGTGGAACTTTGATTTAGGCTATGAGTATTACTTCGGTGAGCAAGATAGCTTTACTTTCTCTTTATTCTATAAAGACATCTCGAACAACATTATCTATGGTTCTCAAACCTTAGAAACTGTAACACTTGATGGTCAAGAAGTAGCGATTGTTTACAATGGTGATTTGAACCAGGATGAAGCAACAATTAAAGGGTTTGAGGTTGCCTATCAGCAATTCTTCACACACCTTGATGGTTTCTTGGGACACCTAGGTGTTCAGGCGAACTATACATATATTGACGCGAAAACAGATGCACCGCTTCCGATTGTTGATGCGGACGGTGACGGGACACCTGATAGTTTTGAGCGTATCTTCAGATACGGTGTGAATGACTATCTAGGACTTTCTAAGCATACTGCTAACCTGATCGGTATTTATCAGGATGACAAACTTGAAGTCCGTCTTGCCTATAACTGGCGCTCATCGCATCTCAGTTCTTATCGTGACTTCGTGACAGGTAACCCAATTATCCAGCAGGACCGGGGATACCTTGACGGATCGATCAAATATGAACTGAATGATATGATGCAGCTTCGTGTTCAGGTGGCTAACATCTTGAATACAAGAGCGAAAGCTGATCAGCAAATTGATGCTGATGGTCAAACATTTGGCCGGACCGCTTTCTTAGGCGATCGTCGTATTAAAGCGGGTATTCGCTTCAAGTTCTAAGTTTAGAACCTTAAAGAACAAAAAAGGAAGGCCATGTGCCTTCCTTTTTTTATGGCTAAATCTTATCGCCATTCTCCCTGGTCTGTATGATCAGCTTATGCGGATGATTTACAGTGACGATCAATAAAATTTTGATGGGACGGCATCTGATCGAGGCAAGCATTCCATGTGCGCCTAATATCACTCATCCGTTGATCAAGTTCTGCCGCTGGCATCATATTAGCGTGCGGGTGATACCCCTTAGGTGTGAGGCCTTGGCCGTGCATAACAGCAAACCAACTGGCTTCCCCAAATAATTCATTATCATGTCGATAGAGGCGGGCATTCTCCTCGAAAATCGCCATTCGCTCCTTCAGGCTTTCCGGAATTTCCATAGTGCGACAATAGGTCCAAAAATCACTATCCTCCCGTTCAGTGGCATGATAGTGCAAAATGAGAAAGTCTCTGATTTGTTCAAATTCAAGGCGAGTGCGGTCATTAAAATATTTAATGTCTGCCTCGTTGAAATTTCGATCAGGAAAGTTGGTCATCAATCGCGCGATGGATGTTTGAATTAGGTGAATAGATGTGGATTCAAGGGGCTCCATAAATCCTGCTGCTAATCCAAGAGAAATAACATTCTTATTCCACACTTTGTCGCGAATACCGGTTTTAAAATAGATCAACCTTGGATCACTAATGGCAGTACTATCAAGCCCTTCCATCAAAACTTTTGCGGCTTCGTCATCACTCATATAGGTGTTGCAATAGACATGCCCATTCCCGGTTCTAGACTGCAAGGGAATGCGCCACTGCCAGCCGGCCTTTTGGGCTGTTGATCGTGTATAAGGAATTGGATCAGCCGCCCGCTCACTTAAAACTGTCACAGCGCGGTTACAAGGTAAGAGATCTGACCAATCTTCAAAGCCAGTCTTCAACGCCTTTTCAATGAGCAGGCCTTGAAAACCTGTGCAATCGATGAAGAGTTCTCCCTCGATAACCTCTCCGGATTCAAGGGTGATACTTTCAATAAAGCCATTCTCATTGTTCTGTTGAACCGTGGTGACTTTGCCTACTGTTCTGATGACACCGTTTTTTTCTGAAAACTCACGCATAAATTTCGCATAAAGTGTCGCGTCAAAATGATAAGCATATTCAATTTGACTAAGGGGTGAATTCTGAAGGCGCTCTGGTCTTTGGAATTTCCCCGCCTTTGCAGCCATGATTTGAAGGTTATAGTCATCAATTGAGTGGGTATGGCCCATCATCTGATGTCGGTACCAATAATTGTAAAAACGAATCCCTTGCATAGGGATACCGTAATCACCGAAGGGGTGGATATAGCTCTGGCCCTTTTTTTGCCAGTTTACAAATTCAATACCAAGCTTAAACGTTGCATTTGTGCGCTTTACAAATTCATCTTCTTGCAGATTGAGGAGTTGATTGAAATGTTGGATGTGGGGAATCGTTGCTTCACCGACTCCAATGGTTCCTATTGTTTCCGATTCGATTAAACGAATAGAAATTTCAGGATGGGGCATCAATCGACTCAAAGCTGCTGCGGCCATCCAGCCGGCGGTGCCGCCACCAACAATTACTATTTTTTTAATATTCACATCATTTAACATGGTATTCTTTCAAAACTTTCTTCCATTACGAAGCAGGTGCCTTGCAATATTGATTGATGAAATCTTGATGACTTGGCATTTGAGCGGTCGTTCGCTTCATTCCCATATTCATTGATTTCAAACTTTTCTCAACTTGCTCAAAAGGCAGAGAAGCAACAATAGGGTCTCCGATTACAGGGCTAATATTTTGACCAATCATGACAGCCAGCCAACTTGGGGTCGCAAAAAGCTCATCTTCATATCTGAAAATACGACCGCCCTGCTTAAAGAGATCTATTTTTCGCTCTAAACTTTCTGGGATAGACATGGTTCGGCAATAATTCCAGAAATCACTGTCTGTACGCTCTGTGGCGCAGTAGTGAAGGATAATAAAATCGCGGACTTGATCAAACTGTTGCCGCATGTGGCGATTATATTCATCGCGAATAACATCAGAAAGACTAGCGTCGGGAAAGAGCGCAATAAATCGACTAATACCCATTTGGATCAAATAGATTGAGGTAGATTCTAGAGGTTCTAAGAACCCTGCAGACAAGCCGATAGCAATGCAGTTCTTCTCCCAAAATTTTTCAAGGCAACCTGTTTTGAAACGCAGTTGCCTTGGATCAGCAAGAGGCGCACCATCCAAATCATCCAGGAGAGATTTTTCTGCGTCACTATCGCTTATGAAATCACTGGCATAAATATGTCCATTCCCCACACGGTCTTGTGTTGGAATGCGCCACTGCCATCCAGAAGACTTGGCTGTTGACTTTGTATAAGGTAAAAGAGGTCCAGCTCTTTCAGAGGGAACCGCAAGAGCAGAATCGCAGGGAAGCCAGTGGCTCCAATCGTTGAATGGGACTCCAAGTGTTTTTGTCAAAAGAAGAGAACGGAAACCGGTGCAATCAAAGAAGAATTCACCGGAAACACTTTGCTCAGACTCAAGTATCAAGGATGTTACATGTCCAGTTTCAGAATCTTGCTGAACGTCTTGGACTTTACCTTCTATCCGTTTAACGCCGCGCTTTTCAGCATAGTCTCGTAAGAAATGTGCATAGCGTGTTGCATCAAAGTGATAGGCATGGCGGATAAGAGAAAGGGGCGATCGAGGGTCGTTGTTGGATAAACAGAATTTATTATCTTCTGCGGCAAGGGCGTTAATACTGTAATCCTCTAATTTAGAGCGGTCCCCTTTTGACTGTAGATATAGCCAATATTGATGAAAATCGATGCCATTCATGTCGACACCGTGGGTGCCGAAGGGATGGAAATAACTGTCTCCTTGCTTGCCCCAATTATTGAACTCAATACCTAGTTTAAAAGTTGCATGTGTGGCCTTCATGAATTCTTCTTCAGAAATACCAAGAATTCTGTTGAAGTTAATAATATCTGGAATGGTAGCCTCTCCAACGCCGACAGTGCCAATATCTTCAGATTCAACCACTGTTACAGACACTTTATTAGTGTCTAACAGGCTTGAAAGTGCTGCCGCTGTCATCCAACCAGCAGAGCCACCCCCTAAGATTACGATAGATTTCAAACTATTATTGAACATATTATCCCTGCTTATTTTTCAGATAGGCTTTTAGCTTATCAATATAAAAATCATGTGGTGGAACCTTGGGTACCAAGGCATCGATTGAGCTTTTCATCATTTTCAAATTTTGATTGATTTGGGTGTCGCTGAGGGGGTCGATATAAATATCGTACCGCTGGGGTTTTCTCTTCATTCCGTGGTGTAGAATGGTCCAATCTTGCTCGTTAAAGGGCTCAAGGTCATAGGTCACTAAATCGCCGCGGCTTTCAAACTGACTAATTTTGCGCTCAAGTTTATCGCCAACAGCGTTTGCTTGAGAGGTGTTGAAATATTCGGCCTTCGGCAAATTTTTTGTTTTGAACATAGCATTGTGAAAGAGCATGACATGATCATAGTCGTTGCGTTGTCTACGATTGAATTCTTTTGATTCAACGGTCATATCAAGGCTATTAGGCAGAAGAGTGCTTAAGCGATCAATGTCTTTCATTAACAAAAGGAAGGGCGCTGGCGTTATAGGATCAAGCGCTGCTGCTGCGATTCCAATTGCTATACAATTCTTTTGCCAAGCTTCTTCGATGCAGCCCGTTGAAAGAGTGCAGCTTCGTATGTCATCTCCTTGATGGTCTCTTATGGCTACTTCTTGGTCTTCAGGCCCGGATAGTGTTGATCGTTCCTGCCCCTCTTGCAGGGGCGTTGCGGCTTGCCAGCCATAGTGCGTCGCTGAGAGCTTTTTGAGCGACCCGCTTTCCGTTTTTGCCCTGACTTTACTGTGCGCTAAAGTCAGGGACTGATTTGCCATAAAGGACCCACTAAGCGCAGTGATTAATTGTCTCTTAGGGCCGCTCAGGTCAATATATAGCCCCGCAGAGAGGGTCTCGCCAGATTGAAGGGTGAGACCGCTAATTTCACCCTCAGACTTCTCAACATGGGTAAGTCTTTCCATGATGCGGTGAATGCCTGCGGCTTTATTTTTCTCTTTGAGTAAAGCTGTGATGCTTGAGGGCGAGAAACAATATCCATATTCCGTCCGAGATAGAATTTGTTTTGGATCTGGCGGTGGATGGGCAAATCGTCCAGCTAATCCCACTTGCGCTCCGGGCAAGAAAGGTTCTAAAGGCGCGCCGACACGGGCTAAATAATGGTGAAAGCGGACGCCGTTCCAAACAGGAAGAGGCAATTGAAAACACTGTACCCACTGACTTGCTGCGCCCCAATTTGAGTATGAGGTGCCATAAGAAAGCGCTGTGTTTGACCGAAGAATAAGGTCAGGCTCCTCAAGGGATGCAGATCGATTGAAGTTATAGGCTAGCGGCGGCATTGTAGACCCGTAAAAGTCATCATACTGAGCCGCTTCTTCATCTTCTAGAAGAATGAGTTTTACTGTCTTTGGCAGACAGTTGTTCAAAACAGCGGCTGTATATTCAAAGGCAAGGCCTGAACCATAAAGAATAAGAGAAGAAAAGGGTTGGTTGTTCATGTCCTCGTCCTCTTTGTCTCGTCAATGGCAGCGCCAATTAATTTTAGAAAATCCATATGATCTGTCGTTTGAGAGACAGCTTTCTCAATAGCATCTGCTATTGCTGATGTTTGTGAATTTAATTCCTGATCGGAAAGTGCATTTACCCGTGGATCGAACCCACGAGGGATTAAATTCTGCCCTGCCATTACGGCGACCCAGCTGGGCGGTAGGAAGGCCCCATGCTCATAACGCTGAATGAGACCTCTTTCAGTCCACGCATTGATCTTTTCAGTCAAACTATCCGGCAAAGTCATTTGCGAGAAATATTGCCACATAGGACTGTCATCTCTTTGCGTAGCAACATAATGTAAGAGTAAGAAATCTCGTATTCTATCAAACTGAAGATCCATTCGCCGGTTATATTCATTTTGATCAGATGGACGGCAGGCCTTATCCGGAAACAATTCTAGGAGCGCTGTAATGCCTTCTTGAATAAGATAAATTGATGTAGATTCTAACGGTTCTAAAAATCCGCCAGACAGGCCAATGCATACAACATTTTTATTCCAAAGTTTTTTACGTTTACCCGTGGTAAAATAGAGTTGATTAGGATCTGCAAGTGGTTTCCCGTCAAGATTTGATAAGAGCTGGCTAAGGGCTTCGTCATCAGAGATATGCTCATTCCAATAAACATGCCCATTGCCGGTTCTATGCTGCAAGGGAATGCGCCACTGCCAACCCGCAGTGAGGGCTGTAGCTCGCGTATAAGGGTCAATTCGCCCTGCTGATTCACAGGGAATGGCGATGGCGCGGTTGCAGGGGAGCCACTGGCTCCAATCATCAAAACCAGTCTTTAGGGATTGTTCGATGAGGACGCCTCTAAAGCCAGAACAGTCTATATATAAATCAGCTTCAATCGTGGAGTCATCGTCTAAGGTGAGTGTTGTTATAAACCCTGTCTCCGGTTGCATAGCAACATCTTTTACCTTGCCTTCTTGACGGTGTACGCCTTTCTTTTCAGCGTAAGCCCTTAGGTATTTGGCATAAAGACCTGCGTCAAATTGATAGGCATAGCCAAAAGTTGATTCAATCTCATGTATATTTTCAGATGGGTGCCGACATTTGCCATTTTCTGCAGCAACAATGGGGTATGAATAATCGCTTAATCTTTTAGCGAGACCCTGTTGATTTAACTTAATCCAATAGTGATAGAAATCTACATCTTTAATAGGAGCACCAAAATCACCAAAAGGGTGAATATATCGATCTCCCAGTTTACCCCAATTGCAGAATTCAATGCCAAGCTTGATGGTTGCGTTGGTAGCTTTCATAAACTCAGCCTCATCAAGGCCTAAAGTTTTGTTGAAATATCGAATGTGCGGTAGGGTGGCTTCTCCTACACCGACTGTGCCGATCTGTTCTGATTCCACAAGAGAAATTTCTATATTCAGAGATTCTAGTTTTTTTGCGAGACCCGCAGCCGTCATCCAGCCTGCGGTGCCTCCGCCGAGAATGCAGATGCTCTTGATTTTCTCGTCATTCATGGCCCATGAACTCCCCTGGCGCTAATGCCACCTCCCCAGCAGCAAAGCCTTGCTTTTATACTCTTTATTTATGCAAATTTTAGGGTCCATTGTAAAGGAAATTACCGTTTATTTTCTGTAAAGTATCACCTTAAACCCCTTCTGTATACTTTGAGGTAATCTTCCTATTGACATGAAAAATGTAAACGTTTACATTACAAAAAAATAACAGCAAAGAGTGACTTATGGATCGTCAAATTGTTATGGGTGTGGATCTAGGAACACAGGGACTTAAAGTTCTTGTCTATGATGCGCTTTCAAAAGAAACACTTGCATGTACTTATGAAACATATCCCCTGCACTCTGGTGCGGATGGAGCTAGAGAGCAAGAGGCTGCTCATTGGGTGGCAGCTTTTCAGCGATGCTTAGAGCGAATTGATCACAAAAGTAAAGCGTCGGTCAAAGCGATCGGTGTCTCGGGGCAGCAACATGGTTTTGTCCCTGTGAGCCGAGAAGGTGAGGTGCTTGCGCCAGTGAAGCTATGGTGTGATACCGCCACCACATCAGAGTGTGAAGAGCTGATGGAGGCTGTGGGCGGTTCTGAAGAATGCTTCACTCTTTCAGGCAATAAAATCGCCGTTGGCTTCACGGCATCTAAAATATTATGGCTTAAGAAACATCATCCAGATCGCTATGCAAATATGGCCATGATCATGCTGCCTCATGATTATTTGAACTATGTTCTGACAGGACGCCATTCAATGGAATATGGAGATGCTTCAGGCACGGGTTTACTCGATGTAAAATCACGACGCTGGTGTAAACCCATAGTGAAGGCCATCGACCGGCAACGTGATTTGCTCTCATGCCTTCCTACTTTTTGTGATGCAGATGAACCGGTTGGAGAAATTTTACCTGACATTGCTGTTAAACTCGGATTGCCAGAGGGTATTATTGTATCGGCTGGCGGCGGGGATAATATGATGGCAGCCATTGGAACAGCTAATGTTTTCGATGGAGCACTCACGGCCAGTCTAGGCACTTCTGGTACTTTGTTTGGGTTCAGTAGTTCTCCTGTTGTGGATACGCAAGGCGACTTGGCAGCTTTCTGCTCTAGCACAGGGGGGTGGTTACCTCTTTTATGTACGATGAATTGTACTGTAGCAACAGAGCAAGTTCGTGCCTTAATGGGGGTTGATGTTGCTGATATAGATCACTTGGTCTCTAATGTGCCTGTAGGGTCTGAGGGTGTTTTGACGCTGCCCTTTTATAATGGAGAGCGCACACCTAATTTACCGAATGGCAAAGCTGTGCTCTACGGCCTTGATCCTACGAATACAAGCAAGGGACATCTGTTGAGATCCGCTATGGAAGCAGCTATTTTTGGATTGAAAACAGGCCTTGAGGCCTTCTCGAGATGCCAAATGACTTTTACAGAGGTTGTTCTCACTGGTGGGGGCAGCAGCAGCGCTGAATGGCGTCAAATTGCCGCTGATATCTTAGGCCTGCCTGTCAAGATATTGGAGCAGGATGAAAATGCTGCATTTGGGGCAGCTTTACAAGCGCTATGGTGTTTGGAAAAGATGCAGAAACGCCCTATTTCTCTCAAAAAATTAACACAAGAACATTTAGTATTAAAAGAAGAAAAATGCTGCGCCCCTGATGCAGCAAACATAGCAAAATATCAAGCGGTTTATGAAGACTATAAACGTCTGACAGCCACTTTAACTCCCCTATTCAACGCATAAGGAACGACCATGACATCTCCATTCATTGGCAATAAAGAATATTTCAAAGATATCGGCAAAATTCAATATGAGGGTCCAACTTCAGATAACCCCTTAGCTTTTAAATATTATGATGAAAATAAGATAGTGGGCGGTAAGTCCATGAAGGATCATTTAAGATTTGCCGTGTGTTACTGGCATACATTCTGCGGCAAAGGATCCGATCCATTTGGTCCAGACACACAAGTTTTTGAATGGGACACCGCTTCTGACGCCATGACAGCGGCGCGTCATAAAATGGATGCAGCGTTTGAATTTTTCACAAAGCTTGGCGTTCCTTATTATTGTTTCCACGACATTGATATGGCGCCTGAAGGGAATAGCGTAAGTGAATTAGAGAGTAATCTACAAACTCTTGTTAAAGAGGCGAAAGCACGCCAAGACGAAACGGGTATGAAGCTTTTGTGGGGTACAGCAAATGTTTTTTCTAACCCGCGCTATATGAATGGTGCGTCGACTAATCCAGATTTTTCAGTAGTGGCTTCTGCTGGTGCGCAGGTAAAAAATGCTATTGATGCAACCGTCGCTCTTGGAGGCGAAAATTACGTCTTCTGGGGAGGGCGTGAGGGGTATCAATATCTCTTTAATTCGAATACTGCGCGAGAATTAGATCACATGGCGACTTTTCTAACCGCCGCCAGAGATTATGGTCGTTCTCAAGGATTTGAAGGGACATTTTTGATTGAGCCGAAGCCCATGGAGCCAAGCTATCATCAGTATGATGTGGATAGTCAGACGGTGATCGGATTTTTGAGACATTACGGTCTAGAGAATGATTTTAAACTGAACATTGAAGCGAACCATGCAACGCTTGCAGGACACAGTTTTGCTCATGACCTTCAGATGGCCGTAGACGCGGATATGTTAGGCAGTATTGATGCCAATAGAGGCAACCCTCAAAACGGATGGGATACTGACCAATTTCCAACAGATTTGAACGATGCCGTCCAAGCCATGATGGTTGTTTTGTCAAGCGGTGGTTTTAAAACTGGAGGGCTGAATTTCGATGCGAAAGTTCGGCGAGAAAGTGTGGATATGGAAGATATATTTTTCGGCCATATTGGAGGTATGGATGCCTTTGCCCTTGGGTTAGAAGTTGCGCACGCAGTCAATACGAATAGTCCCTTACCTGATATGCGGACGAAACGGTATGCATCCTTTGACTCTGGAAAAGGCGCTGAATTTGAAGCTGGGAAACTTTCCCTTTCTGACCTTAGAGATATTGCTGTTTCACAGGGTGAGCCGATACGGCAAAGCGGTAAACAGGAATTATATGAGAATATTTTGAACCAATATATCCTAGGTAAAAGATAAATTAATTCTGAGCAGAGGAATAGGCATGCATGCAATCCTAAAAGCGATTACACTGTTATTAAGTCTCGTAGCTTTCTCAATGACGGCTGAAGGAATAGACCAGACATCACGTCCATTATGGGTCACTGAAAAAGTGATGCTTATCATGGGGCAGGATCTAGAGAGCGTAAGAGAATGGCAAGCCAGCAGCTGTTGCCGTATGCCAGCAGGGATTACAACTTATCTTGGGTTTTATCACATAGATGACAAGAGAGATCATTTTAGAGGACTAGGCTTGGATAATAGTGGGCAACCTCACCTGACTCTTGCTGATTGGGGAGCTGGAGGATCCAATGCTTATCTCGCGGCTCAAGAATATCCACATGCTGCCCTGGTCATTGGATTGTCAATTGCAGAAGCTGATGAAAAGGGCGGCGTCAAAAATATCGCTGCAGGTATGCACGACGCTAAGATAAGTAAATTAGCACAGTTTTTTAAAGTGATAGATAAGCCGGTTTATTTACGCATCGGCTATGAATTCGACGGCGCTTGGAATGCGGGCTACGAGCAAGTTGAGAATTATAAAGCGGCGTGGCGACGCATTGTTGATGGCCTCACAGCTGAAGGGGTGACAAATATTAATTATGTTTGGCAAGCAGGGACCAGCCCCGTTGATGATGTTATAGAAGGCGGGCAGCGTGAAGCTATTGCTGATTGGTATCCTGGGGATGATTATGTGGATTGGATTGGCAGTTCGCTTTTCAATCGTTTGGATCAATCTAGACCTGTAAAAGACGGCCTCGTTATACCTACATCACGCTCATTACAGCAAGAAGTGTTAGAATTTGCACGTGCGCGCAAGAAACCTGTGATGATTGCTGAGAGCGCGCCTCAAGGCTATGACCTCAAGAATTTAACCTATAGAAATGTTTCCCCTCTCTGGGACGGTGAGGCTGGGCAGGATGTGCGCCAATTAACCGCAGAACAGTTATGGGCTGAATGGTTTGAACCTACATTCAATTTTATTGACAAGAACAAAGATGTGATCAAGGCTTTTGCTTATATCAATGCCAATTGGGACGCTCAGTCCATGTGGGGTGCTCCCTATGCGGCCGGCTATTGGGGGGATTCTCGCATTCAGACGACAGAAGCACTCTTAAAAAAATGGCTAGCAGCCACAGGACAACCTCATTTTATTCATGGATCACCTACACTTTTTAAGCAATTAAAGGCAGGTCACAAATGACCGAGTTGAAGACTTTTAGGATCACCAATCAACGAGGCTTAGAAGTCGATCTATTAAATTTCGGAGCACGCCTTATAGGACTTCGGTATCAGGGGGTAGACGTGGTGTTAGGCTATGACACGATTGAGCAATATCTAACGGATACTTTCTCTGTCGGGGCGACAGTTGGACGCTATGCAAATAGGATAGGGTTGGGTCATCTTGAAATTGACGGCAACACCTACGGGCTGAATATCAATGAAGGCCTTCATCATTTGCACGGCGGCAGTGCTGGCTTAAGTCATCTTTGCTGGACAGGAGAGCAATTGGATGATCGGACTGTCGTTTTTTCACATCACAGTCCGCATGGCCATATGGGATATCCAGGAAATGTGGAGATTCAAATTCTGTACCGATTAGAGAAGGAAGACAGGCTGCTTATCGACATGCGCGGTGTTTCGGACAGAAAAACGATCTTAAACCTGACCCATCATAGTTATTTCAATCTTCACGGGGTGAACAAGGCAGGGGATGCTTCCGCCGCATCCCATGAACAAGTCTTAATGATCAATGCCAAAGAAAGACTAGAGGTGGACGCTGACGGCATTCCCACAGGATCCTGGGTGTCAGTAGAGAAAACACCTTTCGACTTTAGAGAGGAAAAACCAATCAATTCAGCACCAAACTGCGACCACAATTATTGTCTGGATACTCAGGGGGCGCTTTCTTTTGCTGCGGAATTGTCTTCCAAAAAGTCTGGCCTAAAAATGAGTGTTTGGACAACGTTACCTGGGCTTCAATTTTATGGAGGGCATTATTTGAAAGCGCCCTTTAAGGCGTGCAGTGGTATTTGTTTGGAACCCCAATTTTTCCCTGACAGTCCCAATCATGAAGCTTTCAACACCCCCTGGGTCAGTCCTGAACACCCATATCATGAAGTTATAGAATTTCGATTCAGTGCATGATAGAGGTTAGGAAGAAGGAGTAAGAAATGACATCAGTTTCGATCAAAGAAGTTGCAAGGGTTGCTGGCGTGTCCATAGCCACGATTTCACGCTATTTGAATGATCCAGATGTTGTACGCCCTAAAACACGTCAAAAAGTTAAGTCAGCAATTCTGGAAACAGGATATACTCCAAATACACTGGCTCAAAGTTTCCGCCGTGGAAAAACCAATATCATAATGGTTGTTCTACAATCAGTAGGGGATCCCTTTTTCACAAATATCATGCAGGGCTTGCAACAAGCGGCAAAAGAATCGGGCTATACAGTCATGATTACTGAAGCTCAGCTTGATTTAATGCGAGACGATGAATTATTAGCTATGATGATTAGTAAGCAAGTCGATGGTATGATTTTGCTGGCAACGACCCCGCCTTTTAAAGATGATCCACAGCACCCTTCAACCCTGCCTGTGGTGGTTGGCTGTGAAGCAGTGTCTATAGATCAATTTGACTTTCCGAGTGTGCATATTGATAACAAGGCAGCCGCTGAAGAAGCCACGGCTTTCCTAATCTCTCAAGGGCATTCTAAAATCTCATTTATGAGTGGATCGCCCGTGTCTTTACTCACTGCTGATCGAGAGACCGGTTACCAACAGGCACTTGAAAAGGCTGGATTGCCTCATTGCGAAAACTATGTTGTCTCTGGGGACATGACCATTGAGGGAGCAAGAAAAGCAACCCAAGACTTGCTTTCATTAGCCGAGCCTCCCACGGCTATTTTCTGTGCGAATGATGAAATGGCTTTAGCGGCAATTTCAACCATAAAGGCACATGGATTAAAAGTACCAGAAGATATTTCTGTTATGGGATTTGATGACAACCGCTATGCTGAAATTTGTGATCCTCCGCTGACAACAATCTATCAGCCAAAAGCAGAAATTGGTCGACAATCTTTTAGGACGTTAAAAGCATTGATTGATGGTCAACCGGATGTTCAAAAAATGAATGTGGTTCCCCATCAATTGGTTGTCAGGCAGTCTGTAAAAAAGCATTGATGCGAGGGTATGATGGAAAATGGAAAAGAGTTGCGAAGAGTTATGTAAGCGTTTACATAGTATATATACTAGGAATTTTTGGAGTGTAACTTCAGTGAAAATTCTTCTTGGGTAACCAATTGAAGAAGAAAATAGAGGGAAGAGGGATTATGACAACTTGGGCACGTACAGCCTTACTCTATGCGATTTTTGTATCGCTGGGTGGATTCGTATTTGGGTATGACGCATCAGTGATTGCAGGTGTTGTTGGCTTCGTTAAACAAGAGTTTGCACTGAATGATTATCAACTGGGATTAGTTGTTTCTGCCCCTACTTTCACAGCGACACTGGCAGCATTAACCGTCACACCTCTCGCGGATCGTTTTGGTCGAAAAAACATCTTGATGATGTTAGCCTTTCTCTATCTCCTCTCTGCAATTTATTCAGCATTTGCCCCTGACTATATCAATCTTGTGATTGCTAGGATGATTGGGGGGTATGCGTTTGGATCTCTGATGCTTGCGCCTGTTTTTATCGCTGAAACGTCGCCCTCTGATAAGCGGGGGTTGATGGTATCCGTTAATCAACTCAATATCGTTGTGGGGCTATCAGCAGCTTATTTTGTGAACTATTTCCTATTGAATGCAGCAGATTCTGGTGAGGCTTGGGCCTCAGCTCTCTATATTGATAGTCATACCTGGCGGGTAATGCTTTTCATCGAATCTATCCCTGCGGCGCTCTGGTTTCTGTTGCTGTTTTTGATCCCTGAAAGTCCCCGCTGGCTTGTGAAAAAAGGGCGTGAACAGCAAGCAAAATCTGTGTTGCACAAAATCGTAGATCCAGCCCGTATCGAGACTTCCTACCAACGAATTGTTGACAATTTACAAGATACGCAAGAAAGCCTCAAGGATAACTTAAAAGGCCTATTTGCTTCGAAAATGCGGTTCATTTTACTCATTGGTGTTTTGTTGGCGGTTGTGCAACAGGCAACAGGGATTAATGCGGTCTTTTTCTATGCCCCGACAATTTTTGAACAGTCGGGTGTGGGGACAGATGCTGCTTTTATTCAAGCGGTATATGTGGGCCTCATTAATGTGGTTTTCACTGTCATTGCTATGCTTTTGATTGATCGACTGGGACGCAAACCCTTGATGGTTATCGGGTTGGCTGGTGTGATGATCAGTTTGTTGACCACGGCCTATGGCTTCTCAAAAGCGACATTTACCCTAGAGCAAGAAGATGTACTAGCACTATCGGATCGTCATCAAATACCTGCGATTTATACATTAACTGGGAAAAAATTCGACAGTGATGTGACTTTTAAAGAGGCGGTTATTGCTGTCATTGGGGATGATAAGATGCGGTCGACAGAATCTGATATCATGAACAGAGCAATCACGATTAATGCACAGCTTGTTCTCATTGGTATTCTTGGATTTGTGGCCTCCTTTGCCATCTCTCTTGGGCCTGTCATGTGGGTCATGCTTTCAGAGATTTTCCCGAATAATTTGCGTGCTGTGGCCATGGCCTTCACTGGTGTATTCAATAGTGGGACCAGCTTTCTTGTGCAATTCCTTTTTCCAAAAGGATTGAGTACTTTTGGGGCAGCAACCATGTTTTCCGTTTATGGGGCTTTTGCTATTTTAGGCCTTCTTTTAGTGATTAAATATTTACCGGAAACAAAAGGTAAGTCTCTCGAAGAACTTGAGGACGCGCTCGTTAATAATAGGTCGTAAGATGAAAAAAACGGTCATTAATTGGGGTGTCATTGGCACAGGCATTATCAGTACAAGCTTTGCAAAGGATTGTGCTTTTGTCCCTAATGCTAAGCTACATTCCGTCATTTCACGGAAAAAAGAAAACGCTCATAGTTTTGCTGCTCAATACGGCATATCTCATGTGCACACAGACTTGGATCAGATGCTTAGGGATCCTGAGTTGGATGCTGTTTATATTGGCACACCTCATCCTCATCATTTCGGGGCGGCACGCGCTGCAATGAAGGCTGGAAAAGCGGTTCTTTGTGAAAAACCCCTGACTGTCACAGCGGAAGAAACCAGTAAGCTCATAGCCATACAAAAAGAAACGGGCGTCTATCTCATGGAAGCCATGTGGACCTATTTTTTACCAGCTATTCAAAAGGCGAAAGAGTGGGTAGATTCAGGCCGCATTGGTGATGTTGTGGCCATCAAGGGAGACTTTGGCTATCCTCAAATATATGATCCAAAGTCGCGGACCTATAATCCTGATCTTGCGGGGGGGGCTTTGCTTGATATGGGGATCTATCCCGTGGCCTTTGCTTATTTATTTTCCGGTGGCCGCACACCCAAGAGGCTGATGACTTCAGCCCGCTTTGCACCCAATGGTATAGACGATGACATCACGACGATCTTTGAATATGATCAGAAGATGACGGCGACGCTTGGTACGTCTTTTCGCGCGCGCTTGAAAAACATGGGCGTCATCATAGGGACCAAAGGACATATTGAAATTCCAGATTTTTTCCGGGCATCTCAGTGTGCTTATTATGAGCTTGATGATTGTCTTGAGACATTCTGTGATCACAGAAAAAGCATTGGGCTTTCATTCGAGACAGAGGCGATGTGTCAAGATTTGTTGAAAGGGAGGCTAGAATCTCGGGTGGTCCCTCTAAAAGCCTCTCAGGCTTTTGCGGACCATATGGAGATGATCCGCAAAAGTTGGTAACTTTATTATAAGTTATTAATGAGCACTTTCCCATTAATCATAACAAATTTAACATTTCGAATGTCTTTTATAGTGTTAAGCGGGTTGCCATCAATGACAATAATATCCGCTAATTTATCCTTCTCGATGGTGCCTAAACTTTTACTTTTACCAAGCAGGGCAGCGCCGTTCACAGTGGCCATCTGAAGAGCCTCTGCATTGGAAATGCCGTCAATTTCTGAAAGTCGTTCTATTTCGCGGTAATTTTTCCCGTTAGGCACCACACCTGCGTCACTGCCAGTGGCGATCAAAACGCCCATTGCGTGGGCTTTTTCGATACGAGAATTAATAGCCTCTCCCATCATTTTGTCGATATGCGTTTGCTTTTCCTTATCAAAAGTCTTCTTCTTCTTACTTTTTTCTAGGAAGTCTTGAACAGCAACAGTTGGGACATAGAAAACCTTTTCTTTTTTCATACGCCGCATTGCTTTTTCGTCAAGAAATGTACCATGTTCGATAGATTTCACACCGCGGTCTAAGACATAGTGAGCGCTGGCTGTTGGATGCGAATGAGCGGCAACAGGAATACGATATTTCTTTGCCGTTTCAACGATGGCTTTGATTTCATCATCAAAGAAGACAGTGGGGTAATCTTCTTCAGAACATGTGTAAAACCCTGAGCAAGAGGAATAGATTTTAATCCATTTTGCGCCTTTTTGTATATTTTCGCGAGTCATCTTACGGCAGCTTTCAACCCCGTTACATCCGTTTGGCCCCACACCGATAATTTTGCCTGCATAAATGATGCGAGGCCCATCAAGGTGACCTTTTTTGATTTTCTCAAAGACTTTAAGTGTTGACCAATCTCGAAGGCCGATTTCCCGGATCGTTGTAAACCCTGCAGCAATTGTTTTCTTCGCATTGGCTGCAGCATCGAGAGCCTTAGCAACCTTATCGCCTTTTCTACCACTGATATGGACATGAACATCAATCAAGCCAGGCATGACAAAATTATCCCCTAGATTGATTATTTTTACCGTTGCTTTGTCCTCATTTACTGTTGTTACGGCACCGCTGACAACATCCACAATCTTTCCTTTGTGAATGATAATAGACTGATCTTGTACAGGATCCTCTCCAGGCACCGCCAATAGTGTTTTTGTATGAAGAATTGTATAGTGCTTTTTCTTCTCTTCTTTTTTCTGCTCTTTTTTACCTTCATCGGCCATACTTGATAAGCTCAATGTGAGGATCATCAAGAAACTAGTGATCATTTTGTGCATGAATTATCTCCCTTTTCCTTAGGATACTATGTGTTGGGAATGGCTTTAAATCAACAGTTATAATAAGGATTCACGATATTCATACTTAACAGATTGTTTTTAGTGTGATTAACTCTTTGAAGGTCAGTGGTGTAAAGAGTGCATTCCATTAGAGGACTTAGATATGATTACAAAAATAGGATCAGGACTGGATCCCGAGAAAACAACGCAAGCTTATATAGACAGCTTGGGTATTGAGGCTTTGGAAAAAGCGGCTGCCTATTCCAGTGGGAGCCACTGGCTTTTGTTTGCAGGGCTGGTGGTTTCTGCCTTTGTAACTTGGGGGATCGTGCGTCTTGGGTGGCTTGATCAACTCGAAAAGAAGTTTGGCGCCTCCTCTGCCTTAGGTATTTATTGCATAGGGGTTGTCTATACAGGCGTATCAGCCCTCCTCAGTCTTCCTTTCACAATTTATGAAAGTTGGTTTCGCGAGAGCAGCTATGGTCGGACCAGTCAGCCGCTCAGTGATTTTTTGATTCAAAATTTTACATCGACGATTCTGACAGCGCTGATAACTTCTTTATTTTTTGTTTTTCTATACGGCCTGATTAGAAAAACCGGTCGCGCTTGGTGGCTTTGGAGTGGTGGGTTGGCTGCGGCTTTTATCGCGATCATGATGGTGGTCGGCCCTGTTTATATCAGTCCTCTATTTAACGAATATAAACCTTTACCAGAAGGCGAGGTGCGTACTGAGATTGAAAAAATTGCTGATAAAGCAGGCATTCCAAAAGATAAAATCTTTGTCTATGATGGTTCTCGGCAATCAGAAAACTTTACCGCGAATGTGGCAGGAATTGGTGGATCAGCCCGTATCGCAATTTCTGATGTCGCTCTTGATAAAGCTTCATTAGATGAAGTTCTCGCCGTGACAGGACATGAGGCAGGTCATTTTGTTAGTGGCCATATATGGCGAATTATTGCCGTTATAGCGGGTTTAATGATGGCAGGATTTTTTCTTGCAGACAGGAGTTTTTCATTTTTTGCTCGTCAATTTGGGTCCACTGCCCAGTTGTCATCGCCGTCAGGTTTGCCGGTTCTCATTTTCATTGTCTCTCTCTTCAGCGTTATTGGCCAACCTGTCATGAATGGGGTCACCCGCATAGGTGAACTGGATGCTGATGTCTATTCTCTTGAAACAGTTGGGCTGCCAGACGGTCTAGCCAGTGCACTTTTGAAAACTGCTGAATACAGAGATCCTAAGGCAGGGGACTTACAAGAATTTCTATTCTTCAGTCATCCAACCGTTGAGAAACGTATCTTGAATGCAATGCGCTGGAAGGCAAAGAAAGAAAGCGCTTTGAGAAAGAATAAAGAGTGAATAATGCAGATTTTTGAGGGGGTTGTCTCAGATCGGGGGTCGAAATACGCAGTTTCTGGCAATCCCTGTACATCTGTAGAGGAAGCAAAAAAGCTGATTAAACAATTGTGCAGAAAAAAGAAATTTGCCAAAGCCACTCATCACAGTTGGGCTTTTGTTGGTCAAGAAGGTCCTGTAAAAAATGATGACGGTGAAACAGGAGCAGGTATGGTGATTGTACGGATGCTTGAACGAGAAAAGTTGAAAGATCATTTAATTATTGTCACGCGGTGGTACGGCGGTAAACATCTAGGAGGGGATCGCTTCAGGCATATTCAAACAGCCGTCAATTATTACATGGACCATGGGATATAGGAAAAAATGACTCAGTCGCTTTATGTGAATACTCTTCTTGGCGGTGGGGCGATGCAGCCATCTGAAACGGGCTTTAACTACGGTGATCCCTATGACAATCTCTATGCATTTGGAAAAATATGGGCAGGCTATGAGCAGCCAGTTATTGGTGCCTTTCACGGATTGATGTATGGACGCGTTGGCACTGCCAGGATGCAACCTTTGTTTGGGTACACTGGGACCGGTTTGGTGCAGGCAAAGGTTGCCGAAAATGGCGATTTGCTGTTAAAGTCGCGTGAAACCGGCTATTTTACAGACCTTGAAACCGGTGATATTTTGGAACACTGGTATAATCCCTATACGGAAGAAACGGTCGAGGTTTATCACTTTTATAACGATTGTCTCATTGGCCGCATAGGACCTTCCATGCCCACGCTTTTGATGGATTCTAAGGGCGGATCACCAACATTAATCAATGAGGGTACAGTCTTTCCTAATGCCAGCGATACCACACCTTTTACGCTGCCGTTCCAGCAGTACGGCGATGATTTAATGGTGAGCTGGGATTATACCCATAGTTATGAAAATCCTGTTAATCCAGAATATTGGCCCCGTGCATCTACAGGGAAAATCATTAGCCCTTCAGAGCATTTTACCTTGCAAGTAAATCGAACTGAACTTGAAGATAGAGATCTTCCGACTGTCCGTATGACGGGGGGATTTACTCGAGTGTCTCAGTGGTGGCCTTTTATGAGAATGGGCGGCACCCCTTTTGCTGACGGGGTTCTTTTTGGCCGTTGTTTTTCCCATAAAGGACTGACGGATTATGGTGACATTCCACAAAAATTATTTGCATATCTTGAAAAACATGCCCCGGAACAGCTGACTTTTCCAGATGATAGTTGGGAGCCCCGTATGGAGCGGATAGACACATGGAAGGCCTATGCGCAGGATATGGATTATGAAACTGCCCCTAATCAGAAACGCCGTCAACCCTCATTTATTGTGCCGACGGGATGTGGTCGCTCTTAAATCTCGCCCTGAGTAGGTTTAAACGCAAAAAAGGTAGAGCAGCGTGACACAGGTCGCTCCTCAATATCTTGGTCTCGCTGGTAAGGGAATGAACCAAGGGATCAGCATGCGCTTATGAATAGATTTTTAGATAGGTCTCTCTATTTCTCTCGACCTTTCTCAGCGAATTCTGTAGGGATGAGGCATGACAGAAACTCTTGAAATATTTTTAGTTACCGTTCCTGGTCTCGAGGCATCTCTTGAGAAGGAAGCTATTGAACTAGGTTATTCTGATGCTGCCGCTTCTACAGGGGGTGTGACGGTCACTGGAACGTGGATAGATGTATGGCGCTTTAACTTGATGTTACGCGGCGCAAGTCATGTGCTGGTGAGAATTGCCAGTTTCCGAGTGGTCCATTTAGCAAAATTAGACAAACAAGCTAATCGAATAGACTGGCGGGCTTTGTTGTCTTTAAGCCATCCCGTCCGTGTTGAAGCCACATGTAAGAAGTCTCGTATATATCATCACAAAGCAGCGTCCCAGCGGATTGAAGATGCAATCAAAGGGGTCGGTATTGAGATAGACCCTCAAGCAGACATTTGTATTAAAGCTCGAATACTTGATGATTTATGCACAATCAGTATCGATACAAGCGGCGACTCCCTTCATAAGAGAGGTCATAAGCAAGGGGTCAATAAAGCGCCTATGCGCGAGAATATTGCGGCGCTTCTGATTAAGGAATGTGGTTTTACAGGCGATGAACCTGTCTTAGATCCCATGTGCGGGTCAGGGACATTTGTCATTGAGGCTGCTGAAATTGCACAAGGATTACTGCCGGGCCGCTCGCGGACTTTTGCTTTCGAAAAGTTGTTAAGTTTTGACCCTGTCGCCTGGGACTCTCTGCGCTCTCAGTCACAGCCTCATGATGACACGCCGCACTTTTACGGATTTGATCGCAACGATGGCGCTATCGAATTGTCGAGAGCGAATGCAGAAAGAGCGGGCGTTGCACAGTGCACAGTTTTTGAAAAAGGAACTATCAATGCCTTGAAAGCACCAGGCGGTGCAAAGGGGCTTGTGATTATCAATCCACCGTACGGTGTTCGTTTGGGTGAGATAAAGCGCTTAGGAGCACTCTATAAGGCTATGGGGAGTACTTTAGCGAGAGAGTTTGTCGGATGGCGAATAGGGCTCATTACGAGCAGTGATTCACTCGCTCAAGCAACAGGATTGCCCTTTTCAAAAACCTTACCCTTTTCCCACGGAGGGTTGTCTGTAAAACTGTATCAGACGGAAGTGCTTGTATAGCTTAGTGTGTGAAACGCCATAAAAGCCGTAGCGCAACATATAAGATCAGCAAAGCGGTCATTTTTTGCAAAAAAGAAGCTTTGATTTTATAGAGGGTTAGACGGGACCCAATTTGCCCTCCAATCACAACAGTGGGAAATAAGAGCCAATAGGTTTCTATGAGGGGCAGTAAATTTTCGTATGCTTGTAATTTTAAACCTTGTCCAACAAGACCGGACAGAGAATTTACGAGGATAAATAGACTGCAGAGCCCCGCAATTTGCTTTGGCGATCCCCAGCGAAGAAAGTAAAGAATAGGGGCGAGGAATATACCGCCGCCAATGCCCGTAATCCCAGCCACTAATCCTAGACCAGATCCAGTGAAGAGAGGAATATAGAGACGATAAGGCCTTTCAGATTGATGTGATGCTTTTAGTTCAGGCAGTAACATTTTTAGTCCAGACAACAGCAAGGCCAAGCCTAAAAAGCCAATAAAGACATCTTCTGAAAGCGGAATTAGGCCCCCAACGAAAGCTGAAGGCACAGAGAATATGATCCAGGGAAGGCCGCGTGAAAGTGAGAGGTGGCCCTGGTTACTGAAGTGCCACACCCCCCCGCCAACGACAAGCAGGTTGCATAAAAGCGCAATAAAAGGAATTGCTTCATAGGGGGTGTTGTCAAGAAGGAGCAATGCATTATATGTCGAGCCCCCACCGAACCCAACCATGGCATACAGAAGTGCCGTTAAAAAGAAAAGTCCTATAAGACTTGCAGTGGCCATACAAATATCCAGTTCCTCGTGTCTATAGATAGATAGACCAATCTGGAAGGCCTGGAAATAGATATTATGATTTTACTTGTTTTTGAAAAATAGACACAATTTGACTGATAGAGTCACCGTCTTCTGAGAATGGTAAGAAAGCAAATGTTGCCGAATAAAAATAGTATTTCCGGGTAAGCTTTTCAACTTTTACAAAGAGAGGCTGTCTCGTTTTTTGTAAATGACTGACTACCGCTTTATACCGATAATAGACATCTAAATCCTTGATATTTGACATGTTCTGAAAAGAGTAAGAGCCAAAAAAGTCATCAACATCGGACCCAGCATAGGTGATGTGGTCGTCAAGGCTATCCTCTGTGTATTTTATGTTAACAAGAGTCATTTTGGGAAGGAGCTTTTTATGATCAGCAGGGTTGAGATCCTTCCTTTTTGGGAGGACGTCCTTGTCGAAATACCTGTTGAAGTAAGTGTAAATTTTTTGAAAAGACGAAGGCGCTTCTGAAGGGCAAATTATGCGAGGATTCCCATATAGACCTTCAAATATATTTGTTTTATCAAACATGAGCAATCTCCCTCAATAAATAATCAAATTAATAAAGTGAACATATAGTCATTATATTAAATATATATTAACCATGATTATAAATATGAATACGCTTCACATTATCTATAAATAGTGAACATATAATCACCTATAAACTGCACTATCGCAGCTTAGGGTGGAATTTCTTTCTGGGGAGACGCTTCTGAATCGAATCAAAATCTTGGAAGACTCTAGACCAATCCATGCGTTAGGAAGATTCATATCCCTAAGTTGATTGGGTAAGGAATCAGTTTACTATACCCATAGTCGTCTTTCACAGTCTATTTATTAGATTGGGATGAAGGGGCAGAGAGCACAGATAACAGGAAAAAATAAAAAATTTAAATGATCATATGTTCATTTTATTGATTTCATATTTACATCTGATATAGTGTATGGATTACAAGTGGAAAAAAGATATGTCAATTGAAATCAGAAAAGTACCAACCCAAAAAAGAGCCAAGGAAACCTTTGATCGCATTCTATCAATCGCCCTAGATCTAATCATCAAGGATGGCATGAATAGCCTGACGACGCGTAAGATAGCTGAGGCTGGTAACATTCCTGTGGGCACCGTTTATCGGTATTTCCCAAATAAGAAGGCGATTTTGACGCAGCTGTACGAAAAAAACACAGGCAGCCTAAGAGAAATTGTAAATACTGAATTGGTAAATGAAAATCATGAAAAGGACTTTAAGGATCGATTTTATCACTTAGTGAAGCGTACATTGGATCGTCATAGAGAGCAGTTACCTTTCGCGGCTCTTGAATATGTCCATGTCGTCTTCCCTGAGACTCTCGATTTAAAAATGGATCACCGAAAGAAATATAATCATACATTGTCTTTACTTATGCTTCAGCATTACCCGCATATTCCCCTGGAGAAACTGTTTGAATATGCCTCTTTTTTACAGCATGTTGGATCGGCCGCCCTGACCTATATTAGCCACCTTGACGAAGGGTATGAAGATGCTTTCATGAGAATGACAAGAGAGGGTCTTAACGCCATCATTACTGATATGGAAGCGGAACCGCTCTAAAAGGCTCGTTCTTTTTATTCTTTATCACCAATCATTAAAATAAAAAAGAAGGGTCGCTCTCAGCGACCCTTCTCTCTTCTAGGCTAAAATTACAATAGTCTAAACTATCTTAGAAATTGAATTTTATACCCACCCCATAAGTTGCTGGCTTTCCGTATACTGCGCGCGGAATGCCGAAGAAATTAACATTTCTTGACCGAATATAAGATTTGTCCAATAGATTTTGGGCAAAGGCATAAAGCTCAATATCATAGTCCTCTAGGAAATAGGATCCACGGTAGTTCACAACACCATAGCTTGGCATATAGTTTGCTGCTGTATTGTCTGCATTTGCATACGCTTCATCGTTATGTGCATAATCAAGATGGATGGTTGCACTATTACCAAAGAGCTCAAAGCTATAATCAGCTGCTAAATAATAGTTAAACTCTGGGGCATACGGTAACTTATTTCCGTCATAGTGAACGCCAATTCCTCCAGCATCTCTAAAGCTATCAAATTTTGCATCGATAAGTGCAACGCTGGCTGTGAGGGTTAGGTTTTCAGTGGCCACATAGGTAATATCGGTCTCAATCCCTTTTGACGTCACTGTTCCAGCGTTATCAAAGATCAAAGTTGTTGATCCTTCAGATTGTTGGAACTGAAAGACCTGGAAGTCATCATATTTGGTTTGGAAAGCAGCGATGTTTAACCGCATACGTTTATTCATCAGTTCAGACTTGAAACCCAATTCAATATTGGTTGCTTTTTCTTTTGAAAACTCAAATTTTTGAATAGCGATAGCATTCAAGAAATCGGCATTCCAGCCCCCTGATTTATATGCGACAGACCAGTTTCCGTACACCATAATAGAATCATTCACATAATAATTCAGACCAACACGAGGAGAGAAATTACTCTCGCTGCGTTCTACATCACGGGTCGTTGTCACAAAGAAAGCGCCGAATGGGTCTGAGCTTGAATAAAGAAGGGCTTTATCTTCCGAGGTATAGCGGGCCCCGAGATTAAGCTCTAGCTGATCTGTAAAGCGGTAATTGCCGTTGAAGAAGGCAGAATAAGACTGGGTATTGCCGTCTGTATCCAGTGCAATATGATCAATAGCCCCTAAATGTGTAAAGTTTACAGTTGCACGCGCCGCGCCTTGTACATCACTATTAAAATAATATAGACCTGCAACGAAGTCATATTTTTCTTCTTTCGGCGATGCAACGCGCGCCTCGAGTGTGGTCTGTTGATTGTTTTCAGCAAACCCTGATGTCGCGAGATGAACAGGTAGGTAATCCTCTTCATTCAAATCTTGCGTTTCAGAATCTCTATAAGAAGCAATCATTGTAAAAATATAATCATTGTCAAAGGTGTAATTTGCTGTAAGAGAGCTTCCCCATAATTCTCTTCTGTCAAATTCTTCGGCATCGTGATTGACAACATAAGGTGTGTTCACTTCATTTGTCGGACGAGTAATCCCAACAACGCTGGCTAAAAAGACTGCTGTTGGATTGGTAATAAAACCGAGAGCTTCTGCGTTAGTAGCTGGTTTGTCTTCTGTTGTATAATCAAAGGATAGATCAATATCGAGCTTTTCCGTTGGCGAGAAGGCAACCTTCGCACGGGTAGAGAAAATATCATCCCCATTGATGGTGCTATCGGTGAATTTATTCTTGATATACCCATCGCTATTTCTATAGGCCGCAGTAATTGAGAGAGCTGCAGAGTCTGATAGAGGCATTGAATATCGTGCCTTGGCATCTAAAGTTCCGTAATTACCATATGAAACATCAACGGTACCAACTGTTTCATCATAGACAGGTCTTGTTGTGGTGATGTTGATCGCTCCAGATACAGTGTTTTTACCAAATAAAGTCCCTTGTGGACCCCGTAAAATCTCGACTCGTTCAACATCGAAGAGCGCTTGATTTGCCCCGGCGGCACGACCCATGTAAACGCCGTCAACATATACACCTGCACGGGCATCCATACCGGCATTTCTAGCCCAGTCACCTACACCGCGAATTGTAATCTCGCCGCGATTACTGCGTTCTGCGCGCCCAAAATTCATGCTAGGGCTGGCGTTCTCTAGGCTTTTCAAATCAGAGGCACCAAATTTTTCAATCATGCTCGCAGTCATTGTTTTTACAGCAATAGGTACTGTTTGCTGTGATTCGGCGCGTTTCGTCGCTGTAATTACAATTTCCTCCAAAAGGAAATCATCGTCATCATCTTGAGCGACAACCTGTGAGTGCGGTAGGACCGTGCTGATTACTAATAATGAAAGGCTGGCAAGAAAAATGGCCTTGTGGTCATTCTCTTTGTGCTTAGTTTCGTACGTCATGGCTCTACTCCCTTTGCATGAACATGAACATTATATCATCATATGAACAAAAACGAAAGATACACTGTGAATTTTCCATATTTCGGATTAATTCGTAATATAATTCTCATTTTACTATTTTTGTGAAACAAAATACTACTATTATATATATAATCTGTAATATTTTATTAATACAAAAATTTTATGCCTGTATGACTTACCTATAAAATAGGGTCAAATGCTTAACAAAAAGTATACAAACTGAACAAATATTCATATATTAAGATCTAAGAGAGGTCAATCCCTATAAATTGGTATTATTTTGCGGTTAATATTATTTTGGACAAAATTTGCGCAGGCAGAAAAATTGCGTGCCCAGCCGGGCACAACAAGATCACTGTTGCTAAATTGATGTTGACTAAATTCAGGTGTCGTTAGAAAGGGATGTCAATGCCAAGGGACTGATCACTGCACTGCCTATAGAGATACTCTGCAAAGACTAAATCTTCAACAGCGAACCCCAGGCTTCGGAAGGCCGTAACATCCAACGGGTTTTGCCGCCCTTCACGAATTCCTAGGAGAATATCACTGATACTGCCTTTTATAAGAGCTTCAGCGTTACCATACTTTTTTTGATACTGATTGACTTCGCCGGCCTCGGCCATAAGGGAAGGCACATAGTCCGAATAATAGTGAGTGCGTTTCAGGATAGAGGCTTCTACTTCCATTTTAGAAGGCACACTGGCTCCTACGATGTTGATGTGCTGCCCGTCCTTGAGCCAGTCAGTTTTAACAACAGGAGTAGGCGAGGATGTTACTGTGCAAATGACATCAGATTTCTCACAGAGATCCTGGGCATTTTCTGCGGCTACAGCAAGGCGCCTAAGAACTTCTGGCAATGTATTAATAAAGGCTTCCGCCTTTTTCTTAGAACGGCCTGCAATATAGATTGCGTCAAAATCTCGAAGGGGCATGTGTGCATGGATATGAGACAGGGCTTGCTCTCCTGTTCCAATAATTCCTAATTTTGACACAGAGGAAGTGGCAAGAAGATCTGTTGCAAATGCCGACGCTGCGGCTGTTCGGATTGCGGTTAGGCGGGCTGTATCTAATAGAGCATTGACCACGCCTGTCTCGCCGTCAAATAACAGCATTGCTCCCATATGACTGGAGAAACCCTTCTGTGGGTTGTCTGGAAAGATATTCACAAGTTTAATACCAAAATGATTTCCAGCACTAGACCATCCTGGCATCATACCCATAAGAGATTCATTACCTTTGAGCATCATTTTATGACGCAGAGGATTAATATGTTTGTCTGTGTCCCCTGCAATTAGAAAAGCGTCTCGGATGAGAGATTGCTGAATTGGAGAAGGAAGCAAGGAAGAAATTGTTTCGGCATTGATGACGATCATCGGGAAATCCTTTTGATATTTTGATCGGCGTTTTAGGTATGCTTTTGTCTTAAGCGGATATAAATTGAAGCACTAACCAGCATCCATACCCCGTACAATGTAGGCATGATCGCTAGACTTACATCCTCTAAAATTGCAAGAATTAGCACAGTGGCCATCGTGGCGTTTTGAACCCCAATCTCGATACCAATTGTTGTGATTTGTTTTGGTCCTAACTGTGCTTTAATGGCAATAAAAGTACCTAGCCCAAGAGCTAAAACATTCATCATAAGAATTGCAAATCCTGCAGTTTCAATATTGGAAAGGACACGATCCTTCGAAACATAAGTGCTATAAATAATGATCAATATTAAAATAATCATTGAGGTAGGACGTAACCATACAACAAGGCGATCAGCAAGAGTGCCAGCAAGTTGTTTGATCAGCATTCCAGTTACCACGGGTAGGATTGTGAGCAGAAAAATCTTTTTCATCGTCTTTATAAAAGACATGTCAGGTGCAGCACCTTGATTATAAAAATACCATAAGGCAAAACTAGCAAGGAGCGGTGTCGTAAAGACGGTTACAAAACTTGATATGGTTGTCATGGATACAGACAATGCGACATCGGACCGTGCGGCAAACACCAGCGCATTTGAAGTGATGCCGCCGGGGCATGCGGCCAAAATCATTAAACCTGTGGCTAAAGGCGGGGGCAATTGGAACAGAAGGCAGATTGCAAAAGCAAGAGCCGGGAGTAAGAAAAATTGGCCTGCCAGCCCAATGAATGCTGCTTTTGGGGACAGGGCAATATTCTTAAAGTCCTGAACAGTCAGGGACATGCCAAGACTAAGCATGATCAGCATTAGACCAAAAGGGATAAGCTGTGTATTTACGAATAAAATGTTTGCTTCAGACATGGCTGTAGTCTCGCTTTAGCTATTTATGAATTCACTATATTGATATCCGATAAAAAGTCAGGTGCATTTTTATCTATTTCAACTAAGCGTTCATAAGCAGGTCTGTCTTTAATGCGTGAAAGCCAGTCTTTTGTTTGGGGCTTGAAGGTTTCACCGAGTCCAAGAGCTTGTTCTCCCAAGCTTAATCCAAGACTAACGCAGATGTCTGCAATTGTGAAACTGTCACCTACAAGGTAGTTATGCGACTCTAGGCGGCTATTCACATGCTTTAGCCTTGAGAAAAACCATTGAATGTAATCATCTTTTGCCTGTTGAAGGCGTCTTCCCTCAGGCTCCATATAGGTATAACGCAGCGCAATAGCTATCGGGAAAGTATAGGTCGTATCACTCCGGTAGAGCCAGTCTAAAAATGCGGGATACTCAGAGCTTTGATGTGTTGGCGCCAGTGTTGTAGGGCTATGCTTTTCACATAAATAATGCGCAATAGCACTGGATTCAGTCATAAGAGTATCCCCAATGAAAAAGGCGGGGACAGTGCCAAGAGGGTTGATGTCAAGATAGTCCTTGTAACGTAGTCGCGGAGGAAAAGGGATTTGATGGAGGGTATAATCAAGGCCTAATTCTTCTAAAGTCCAAAGAACACGTTGGGAACGACTGTTTTTGCAATGATATAATGTATAGTCAGCCATTTTTACTCTCATTTTATTATAAATACTGAAAATTATTCACCTTAAATATACACAATACCCCTATTCATACAATAACTTAAATCATGTGTATTGGGATTTTGTAAATTAATTATATTGAATATGAACAAATGTTCATATATTAAGAGGGTACTTTAGGTGGGGGTAGCCGAGTTGATTTCTCTTTTTTGATTGTTAGGAGGGTAAGATGAATCAGACG
This sequence comes from Temperatibacter marinus, assembly GCF_031598375.1. Lineage (NCBI taxonomy): Bacteria > Pseudomonadati > Pseudomonadota > Alphaproteobacteria > Kordiimonadales > Temperatibacteraceae > Temperatibacter > Temperatibacter marinus. The sequence continues at coordinate 910,020 of NZ_CP123872.1, read as the reverse complement.
ACAACATTATATGAACTCTTTAGGAACCAAGCGTCACAGCAAGGCGACAAGATAGCTATGACCTATCACAAAGCCGCATATTTAGGCGCCTTTCCAAATGAGATTAGTTATCAGGTATATTTTAAGGTCATCAACCAGACGATGAATTTGTTCAAAAGTGTGACAGAGAAGAAAAAACCAGTCGTTGCGACATTGTTGCCACTTTTGCCTCAAAGTCAATTTATCATGTGGGGCGCCGCCAGTAGCGGGATAATTTTACCGCTCAATCCTCTGTTAAGTGTGGAAGCTTTGTCCGGTCTGTTAGCTCACTCTAAGGCTGATATTGTTTGTGTATTTGCGTCCTCTGAAGAGGACCCTATGTATGAAAAAATTGCGGCTCTTAAAGCTGAACACCCAGAACTTGTCTTTTTGTCTGTTGGTAAGGAATTAACGTCTCTTGATGGGCACTATGATAAGTTGGTTTCAGAATGCGTAGACACAGAGTTGACAGCAGAAGAAAGACCAGCCCCGTCCGATATATGTGCTTATTTTCATACGGGAGGGACAACCGGATTGCCAAAAATTGCTCAGCAAACCCATGCGTCAAATATTGCCTTAATAAATATGTATCACGATCGCTTACCAAATTTGGATCAAAAAACTACAATGAATGGACTGCCGCTCTTTCATGTGGGCGGTGCCACTTTGAATAATTTATGCGCCTATGGTGTCGGGGGTCATGTTATTACACCGCACCCTCTTGGTTATAGAGACCCGGAGACCATACAAAACCTCTGGCACATTATTGATCACTATAAAATTAATACGCTGGTGGCTATTCCTACCTCTCTTGGATCACTCTGTCAGGTGGATGTTGGAGATGCTGATATTTCGTCTCTTGAATATTTTCTCACTGGGGGGGCTGTAGTACCAGAAGCTGTTTCTTCTGCTCTTTATGATAAAACTGGTGTGGCCGTTTATGAAATATACGGTATGACAGAGACATGTGGGGGGCTTGCCATAGCTGATGTGACAAAAGCCCCTATACCCCGGAGTGCAGGCAAACCTCTTGCAGGCTCAAAGATTAGAATTGGCGAAGGTACAGAACCTGTTGGATCTATTGGGGAGATTTTCTTTAAGGGCCCTAATCTTTTCAAAGGGTATCTTGGTAAAGAAGATCAGTCTTTTGAAGAGGATGGTTGGTTGAGAACTGGTGATCTAGGGTGTTATGACGAGGAAGGCCATATTTATCTGAAAGGTCGCGCCAAAGATTTGATCATTCGATCAGGTCACAATATTGATCCAGTACTGATTGAAGCCTGTTTAGAAAAACACCCGTCAGTGGCCATGGCAGCCGCGGTAGGTATTCCGGACCATTATGCAGGTGAATTACCGATTGCCTATATAGAAATTGCAGATGAGGCAGAAGCTGACCTTGAAAGCATCAAGGCCTTTGCTAGGCAGACAATTCCTGATAGGCCTGCTTTACCGAAAGAGATTATCATTTTGGAGGAATTACCAAAGACTGCTGTTGGCAAGATTTATAAGCCAGAACTGCGTCGTATGGCGACCATGACTATGATCGAAAAACATTTCACACAAAAGAGGTTGATAGAGTATGTCTTACTCAAATCGTCCCTGACGAAAGCAGGGCTGATTGATCTTGCTGTGATTGTTTATGATCCCGAGAAGCTAGAGGTGTGTCAATCTTTGAGCCGTGAGCTTTGTGATCTCTATAAGTTGGAAATAGATGTTCAGCAACAGTCATAAAACAAAAAAGCCAGTCTTATGACTGGCTTTTTCAAGAGTTAAAATCTGATATGATCTAGTCTGTATCTAGGGCATCTTCAATTTTTGATGCAAGACCGGCAAAATGTATGCTGGTCATAGAGCCTTTATTCTTTGCAGCTGCTTTGGCTAAGCCTTTTTGTAGAGAAACCAGCGTAGCACGACATAAAGAACGATAATCCTCACTGACAGGACGCGATGGGTTTCGCCATCCACCGCGGGTTCTCTTTACATCCATGCCTTTGATCAACGTATTGACCATTTCAGCTTGGATAAGACGGCGGTAAGGGCTCACATCAGGTTTTCTATCCGACAATTCTTCAAAAAGTGCATCGCTCATATCTGCAAAAATCTCTACAGGCTGATATGTCTCTAGACCTGCTGCGTTAAAGCTAAAGAGGCGATCAATCCGATCTGCTGATAGAATGCTATTGATAGGGCGTGTACCAAATCTGCTGACGGTACTCATTAAAGTGTCATAGCCAACACGTTTCAGCACGTCTTTATTTTGCCAGAAACTTGGAAGCTTGAAGGCATGATCCGCTAGGAACTCGAGAGCTTTTTTCTGCCGTGTTACATCGTATGATGCATAGACATCAGCATCACTGTGTCCTTGAGCCAATTCATTGCGGTACACAGCTGAACCAACAAGTTTTGCGACGTGACCGAGTTCTCGGTTATACTGACTAGCAAGAGCACGGTATGCGACCTTGACCTCGTCATATGTCATTCCGTCTTCGTAGCTGGCTGCACTCACAAGAGTATCCATAATCCGTCTCAGATTCTTCTGACCCAGACGTGTTGCTTCAATAGCATCATTTGAGATGTCTTCGGTTTGAATGCGAGGATCATAGCGTGACCCTGCTGAATAAGCATCCCAACGCAGCGCTTTATTGGTTAATTGACGATCAGCAATTTTATTCAGGTGAGAAATTTCTTCCTCAGCTGATAACTCACCAGGAAACTCTGTATATCCCCACTCGATGGCAAATTTATCATAAGGACCGGCAACATAATCAATCGGTGATGTCCCATCTTCTGGCTGCATAACATAGTTAAAGCGGGCATAATCCATGATTGAAGACGCCACGCCATTTTTAGCAACAAAGGAAGGATCTCGGAGCTGTTCAATAGTATACGCATTGGATCCCAGCATATTATGATGAAGGCCAATTGAGTGACCCACTTCATGTGCGACAACAAAACGAACCAAGTCAGACATCACATCATCCGGCAAAGGGAGTTTTTTAGCACGTGGATCCGTCGCGCCGGCTTGAGCAAAATACCATTCTTCGATCAGTTTAATCACATTATGGTACATGCGGACATCCGCTTCGATAATTTCTCCCGTGCGGGGGTCAGCGACATGAGGCCCCTGAGCATTAGGAATGTCAGACGGAACCCAGCGTACGACCGCATAGCGCGCATCTTCGGGATCCCAGTCAGGATCCTCTGCCTTTGTTGGGGCCATTTTTGCAACGATTGCATTTTTAAAGCCAGCTTGTTCAAAAGCTACCTGCCAAAATTCGATCCCCTCTTTTGTGGCTTCCACATATTTTTTTGGCGTGCCAGGGTCGATATACCAGACGATAGGTTTCACAGGTTCTGATAGCTCAGCAGAGGGGTCTTTTTTAACGAGACGCCATCTTTTGATAAACCGCTTTGTTTCAACCTTATTCTTCTTACCGCTAAAGTCAGAATATTGGGCATCAAAATAGCCAACACGATGATTATAATAGCGCGGTTTCATAAGAGTATCAGGTAAGGCGAAAATAGAATGACGAACTTCTGCTGTTACATCTGATGCCGGTGTCGGACGGGATCCAGGAATTGGACGCGCAGGTCTGCGGCTAAATTTTCCAAGGACACGGGCTTCAATATTTCTCTCAAAAGCTTTGACATTTTTGATGACAGCAGATTTGCGATCCATCTTGCCGTTGCGCATGCCTTCTAAGCCTTTAACACCCCCCATAAAGATGGATGTAACATCAATGACTGGGGTTTTATTCTCCCCAAAGGTCACGATTTTAAACTTGGCAAGGATAGCATCAAGGTCTGAGGCATTCACAACATATGTTTCAGGCGCCCCGTCTTTAGAGATGACACTATAGTCTCTCGCGCGAAGAATGAGATCATCTTTGATGCGCTCAAAATAGATATACTGACGGGAACTATCCGTACTAATTGTACCTTTTTTGGTTTGAATGCCAGCAATTTTAACCTGCCAGACAAATTCACGGCCAAACTGTTTTTTCGGGATTTCAAAATATACCTTTGCATCGATGTGGTGTGTCGTGAACACCCCTTTTTTTGTGATCGCTTTCTTGGTGATAACATCCGTATATTTTTTAAATTTCGGCTTTTTCTTTTTAGCCTTCTTTTTATCAGTCTTTTTATCGGCGGCTTTTTTACCGTCGGTCTTCTTAGCCGATTTTTTTTCTTTTTTAGGCACTTCTTTCTTAGGCTCTGGCTTTTTAGGCGCAGGTTTTTGTGGTTCCGGTTTATCCTGAATGACGACATCCGCTTCAGCATAAGGCGCAGCAAGCACCAATAGACTGGCTGTACAAACCAGTTTGACCAAATTTTTCATGAAACTATCTCCCAGTTGGCTTCTGGGGCACAACTTAGTCCGATTCAATGAGGCTGACCAGACTAATTATTTATGGTAAACTTAAGTTTAGACATAACTATACCTTCCCCTGCTTTTGCTTGTCAGTTGTTCCGAGCAAATATCGAAGATCTTCGATGATAACACAGACGGCTGGAGTTACAACAATGACTAAAAAGCCAGAGATAAGGATGCCAAAGCCTAAACTGACAGCCATCGGCAGTAGAAATTGCGCTTGAGGGCTGGTTTCAAATAAGAGGGGCGCTAGCCCAAGTGCTGTGGTCAAGGTTGTGAGCATCACAGGTCTAAAGCGACGAATAGCAGAAACCGCTGCCGCTTCAATGCGCTCCATTCCTTCTCTGCGGCGTTGATTATAATAATCGACGAGCACAACGGATGCATTCACAGCAACACCAGCTAAGGCCACAATTCCAAAAATTGAAGGGAAAGAAAGAGCAACATCAAGGATATAATGACCTACAATCGCGCCTGCTATCCCTAAGGGAATAGAAATTAAGATTGCCAGAGGTTGGATATAAGAACGCAGTTGGGATGCCACAAGAGCATAGATAATCACAAGGACGATTTGAAAGGCCACAAGGATGCTTTCAAGGTCTTGTGATTGTTCACGAGCAGACCCAGCTTGAGCCCATTTTAGAGAAGGAAATTCTTGGGTCAATTTTGGCATTATTGAGGTGAGCATAATGCGATTGGCCTCATTGGGCGTTGTCAGATTATCATCCACATTCGCGCGAACATTAATGACTTGCCTACCATCAATTCTAGTGATGGAGGCATAAGCGCGGCTTTCCTCAACATCCGCAATTTCGAAGAGAGGAATACTTTCTCCGTCTGGTAATCGAACGCGAAATTCAGCAAGGGATGTTGAATTACGACGGGCTTCATTTGGGTAACGCACATAAACCTTCAGTTCTTCACGGCCTCGTTGAATGCGTTGGACTTCTTCACCAAGATAGGCTTGACGCACCTGCTGTGCCAAATCGCGGTTTTTAAGACCGGCTGCTAATCCTTTTTGGTTCAATTTGAAGACCAGCTGTTTCTTGCCAAGATCATACGTGTCCTCTATTTCAAAAGCACCATCAATTTTAGCAATTTCTTTCCTGATTTTTGAGACTGCCTGTTCAAGCTTAAGAGGATCAACATGAGAAATTTCAAAATCAATATCATTACCAAAATCAGCAACTGATGCTGCAAGTTTAACTTTTTCTGCACCAGCAATGGTCCCAATTTCTGCGCGCCAGAGAAGTTCAATCTCTTTCGCAGACATTTGTCTGATCCCAAAAGGCATCAGTTCGATTTGCACTTGGCCAAGATGACTGGCAGTTGAAAAAGTTTTTGTAGAAGCAGGTCCATGGCCTCCCCCAGAAGATGTGCGCCCTCCTGCTGTTATAGCAATAGATTTGAAAATGATTTCGCCTCTTTCCTTTTCAACCGTTTCAGCCACCTTATAGGCCGCTGCTTCTATTTTTTGCATGGCTTTATATGTTTTACTGAACGGCGTGCCTTTATACATTTCTACGGAACCAGAAATATTATTGCCTTCTATTTCAGGAAAAAAGACGAATTTGACCGCACCATTTGCAACTAGCATGATGCTAAATATAAAAAAGACTAGCGAGATACCAAAGGTCGCATATCTATAGTCAACGGCTTTCATGACCCATCGTTTCAAAGCGGTTTCTTTGAAGCGTTCAATATAGCCTGAAAACTTAGATTGAATCGATTTAATTGGGCCTTTCGACCAAGAGCCAGAGTGGCTCAGATGTGAAGGCAAGATGAAGAAAGCTTCAAACAGAGATACAATTAAAACACTGATTACCACAATAGGAATAGATCGTGCTATATCTCCGAAAGTTCCCCCCGTAGCTAGAAGGGGAGAAAAGGCAGCAATTGTTGTGAGAACACCAACAAACACTGGTCCTTTGACACCGCCTACGCCGGCAATAGCAGCATCTGTGTCACTGAGACCTTTTGCGCGTTGTGCATCAACATTTTCTCCAATGACAACAGCATCATCGACCACAAGCCCCAGAACAATAATCATCCCAAACATAGACACCATTGTGAAGGTTACGCCGGCAAGCCCAAAAAGAACAATGCCTCCCATAAAGGCTGTGGCAATACCGACACAGACCCAATAAGCCATTTTCAAGTCCAACATGAGAACAAGAAAGCCGAAAACCAAAGCAAACCCAAAGAGGGCATTGCGCACAAGAAGATTAATGCGTTCCTTCAGCAAGAGAGTTTCGTCTTTAAATTGCATGATTTCAACGCCGCTCGGCGGGATATAGTCCTCTAAAAAACGATCCACTGCAGCTTTGACTTGAAGAACATCCTCAGCTTTAGAAAGAGAGATTTCCACAAAAACAGCAGCACGTCCATTATATGTACTGACTAACTCATCCGTGGTAAGGCCGTCTACAATGGTAGCTATATCCGCTAGTCGAATGACATTTCCACGGTCATCAGATCGCACGACAATCGACTCAAACGCCTGTCCAGATTGTCTTTTTTCATTGACGCGCAGCAAGATGCTTCCCCCCTGGGAGAGGATTTCACCGCCAGCTAAGTCAATGGAAGCGTTTTTTACGGCAGTAGCAACTTCATTAAAACTTAAGCCATATTCTCGAAGTGTTTCTTCACTGACTTCTATAGAAATTTCATAGTCCCGCGCGCCGGTTAGGCTTACCAAAGTAATGTCTGGATCAGTGAGTAAATCACGCTCAATTTTTTCAGCAGCACGCCTCAGAGTGAGTGCGTCCACATCTCCTGTCACCACAAGGGATGTGGCATTAGAAGAGGCTTCTGGAATTTTGATAACAGGCTTTTCGGCATTCTCAGGAGGAAAGGCCACTAGTTGATTGACGGCTGATTCCACATCATCTCTGGCTTTACGGCGATCTGCAAAATCATCCAATTCGATTGTGATGCTGCCTGAGTTTTCTGATGCCGTGGACCGGACACGATCAATGCCGTCCAAGCCTAATACCGCTTCCTCTACGCGCCGAGTTATACCCTCTTCGACTTCAGCAGGTGTTGCTCCAGGATAGGTTACAGAGACAGTAACAGTATTCGGATTAATCTGAGGAAAGACTTCAGAGCGAATGGCCTGCATCGACAAAAAGCCTGCAAATAAAATGACGATGGTCACAAGAGTTGAGGCCACTGGGTTTTTAATAAACCAAGCAATAAGGCCTGTTTCTTTAGCGTGGGAATGGGCGTCCATGGATCGTCCCCTTTATTGCTGTTTATTCGCAACAGTGACTGCTTGGCCAACCTGAGCATTAAAAGGAAGAACTGAGAGAACAGAGTCTGAATGCGGGAAATCAAGTACGATGAGCGTATCAGAATCTGACCCTAAAAGGGTTAAGGGGACTTGCGCTAATTTATTCTCTCTGACAACCCAGACTTTACCAAGAATTGCTTTGTCTCTAGGAATACGAACAGCAGACAATACATTTGGGCCGACCAAGCGTACTTGCAAAAATTGTCCAATTAATAGACCCCGTGGGCTTGTTGGTGAAATATAGACTGTAGCGAGGCGAGTTTTAGGATCCAAGGTGGCCTTCAATCGATCAACTAAACCTATAGAATGGCCTCCCAAATCCGTTACTACCCTACCAAGAACAGGATCAATTTGAGTGAGCTGGCGGGGTGCAGCTGAGGCCTCGATCTGTACGGCATCAAGCGCATAGACTTTTCCAACGGCAGCATTCATTGCAACGACTTGACCCACTTCCAGGCCCGTTTCAATGACTCGGCCGCTAAAGGGGGCTTTAATTTTAGTTCTGTTCAACTCAAGGTGTGCTTTTTTCTGGTTGGCGACGGCTGCATTGAGGCGTGCTGTCGCTGCTGCAATTTGCGGTTCTCGCGAACCGAGGGGTGTAATTTTTTGACCAGGAAAGAGTTTTTTCCAGTCTTCAACTGCAATTTCTGCTTTCGCGATAAGAAAATCCAAATCGCTTTTTGCAGCCTTAACGTCTGCAAGGGAAGATTCAAGTTTTAGCTCATAGTCAATCGACTCAATTTCAAAAAGAACATCCCCTTTTTGAAAAACTCCGCCATTTTTAAAAGAAGCAGAGACTTTAGATACTTTACCGCTAATTTGTGCGGCAATGTCCGTGTTCGAAGCAGCACTGACAACCGCGCTCAATGTAAGCGTCGGCGTATAGTCAGTTTTTATTGCACTAAAAGTAGAAACGGTTTTAGTTTTTGATGCCTGGGCAGGCCTCAGTCCCTCAACATATTCTTTGCTTGGTTTTAACGCTTCGGACAGAAAGAATGCAAGGAATATCACACCAATAACAATGATGAGTTGGAGGGTTCCTTTGTTTAACAATTTCATAGTGTTCTCGATATTATGATGACTATTTGAGTCTTTATAGAGCGCGAGCACGTCTTTAGATCAAATTTAATTTAGGCCATAGCTTTGAGTGCATCACTGATTTCATTGATGCCATGAGCGACATGCTCATTCTTATTTACCCATTGCCACCACCGTTGAATTTGATCCAGGTCATCTAGAATTGAATTTTCTCCAAAAATGGGCGCTATGGCAATGACGAAAAATAAATTAGGCGCGAGCGCAATATCCCCGAGGGTCAGGGCCCGCTCTTCGGGGCAACCTTGCTCCTCAAGAATACGATCAAGCTTAACGAGTTCTGTCCTAAGAGCAGAGAGCATGCCGGAAAGAGCTTTTTCATCCGGGCGATTGTTGAGCGCCAAAAAAAGCGGAAATAAAACGGGAGAGAGATAGGTATCTGCAAATCGCATTAGGACAATCATAGCGGCCTTATCCTCAGCCGATACCGGTCTGAGAGGTGTGCTGGGATAGAGGTCCTCAAGATAATTCATGATCACCCAGCTATCTTGGATGAGAGACCCATCATCTAATTCTAAAACGGGGATTTTTCCCAACGAGAATTTTTCATAAAACTCAGGTGTTCTCAATGCAAATGGCGGCGGTGCTATTTCAATATCAAGGCCTTTGATTTTTATCTGTATTCGCACCCGTGTGGCATAGGGGGATAAATTTCCGCTGTAGACTTTCATAACAAAATTCCTTTATCCAATGAGATGTAAACCGAGCGCAGCATTGACAAACAGCCCAATCCAGATCGCCCAAACATAGGGACGGGCTTTGGCAATAGAACCTGAAATGGCAGCATTAACAGCGTCTGTTGGTCCTGATGTCATAAGCGATCCCCAAGCAACCATAAAGGGCCTGAGCTTAATGCGGATCATTAAACCACAAGCAACAAGCAGGGCAAAGACGATAATTTTATAGGCTGTCCATGCAGCGAGAATAATCGTCCCTGTTGCTAGAGCGTAGCCACTGAGAGATAATAGGGCAATCACGACACAAATTCTGAGATAAAAATCGAAAGTTGTGAGAGCAGGAATGAAGTTTTTACCATGCGCAAAATGCAGAGTGATAACGGTTGCAACCCAAATGATGGAAACAAGCCAGATTATCGCAACCCCTATTGGTGCCATATCAATATAGCCCATGTGGACCGCCAGCTCGAATCCAAGAGGGAAAATCAAAGGCATCGCGAAACGCGGCCCTTGATCACAGCCCATCATGATAGTGAGAGCTGTGGAACGTGCTTCACTTGATAAATCCTCTTTTGTTACAAATCGGCTGGCATAGAAGGTGCCTAAGTCACCTCCCAACCAATAAACAAAAGCGATGAGATGCAAAAGTTTGATAAGTAAGAGACCGTCCATTTGCTTGATCCATTTTCCATAAAGCTAAAGTGAAATAATATTGATATATCTTTATAACATATAATTTCATCTGTCTTTAAAAAACGAACGGGCGTGAGGGCTTTGCTTATAATTGGCTCTTTTAAAGCCATTTATTATTTGTTAAGAGCTTTCAAAGACTATGAGTCATTTCTCATGATCTATTATTCTGATAACAATTTGCCAAGGTTGTCAATTTGATATATCATTATAATAACATATCAAAATAACTTTTCAGGGGACGTAATTGTGGAGCGCTTAACATCTATTTTTGGAGAATACCAACGGGATGCTCTCAAGCAGGATACGAGAACGCCCCTATATCATCAGCTCTATATCTTTTTGAAGAATTCTATCTTAAATGGCACCTTCGCTCATAACACTCAGATGCCGACTGAGGCTCAGCTCTCAGAATATTTTGATGTGTCACGGATTACGGCAAAACGAGCGATGGATGAATTAACCGCAGATGGACTTGTTGAACGTCGTCGTGGGCGCGGCACGCGGGTAATATATGATTATGAACCTCAACCTTTGCAGGCTCCTCTGGTTGGCATGTTGCAAGAAATTGAGAGCATGGCCCGTCATTCTGATGCGCAAGTTATTAGTTGTCAAGATTTAGCCCCTCCTTCCAATATTCGAGCTTTGTTGCAGTTGGATGAATCTGAAGAAGCACTCTATGTCCTGCGTGTTCGCCATAGAGACGGCATGCCATTCGGCCATTATGTCAGCTGGACAGCAGGGATGAATGAGAAGACTGTTTGTTCTGAATTAGAGCATACGCCGCGCCTTGATCTTTTCAGGAAACAAGGGTTGAATATCAGCCATATCAGTCAAACAATATCAGCAGTCGCAGCCAATGCTAAGGTTGCCGCCTTACTCAAGGTGGAAGAGGGGCATCCTCTCCTAAGCCTAGAGCGTCATTCATTTGTTATGGTTGGCGGAAAAGAGAAACTGGTCGATGTTCTGCAAATTCTTTATCACCCTGATCACTTCCAATACCAAATGGATTTGAAAATGGATAATTAATCTGCTTCTGCTTCTGCAGCGAGTGAAAGTGTATAGTCTTCTATATGAATGTCCCACTGTGTCTTTGCATCCTGTTGCCATGCATAGTGTAACAGAATGTCATTGTCATCAATTGTCACATAAGTTCCCTTTTCATATTGATCCCCTTCGTACTCAAATTTTCTACAAGGGATAGCCCTATTTTCAGCGTAAGAATGTAAGTCTGAAATGATAGGCGTCTGCGCTTTAGGCATATAAGTCGTTCTTTCAATAAGAGTGGCTTTTCGTTTTGTTTTCTCAGGCTTGAGAAAATCTTTATGCCCAGCCGGAACTTTAATGTTGGGAATGATCAGAGTGGTGGTATTTTGGTGTTTTTCTAAAAAGCGAAGAATAGGCCCCATGAATATCCGAAGCAGAGGAAAATATATTGTAGGGCCTTTTAAAGGCAGGCTATCTGTTATGCCATTTAGTGTGAATATGAGCGACTTTGAATTCATTTCGGTATCGATACAATATTTTTCTTTATGAGCAGTCCAGCGGACCTCCACTTTCGGTAAAAGAAAGTCCTCTAGAGAGACTTGAGCTTTGACACAGGCTGAAAATGCAAAGTTTTTAGAAGTGCGTGAAGATGTCACGATCCAGTGCCCATTTTCAATAAGAATGGTAAAGGATTCTATAATATCAGTTCTTTTTCCATTACAGAAATAAGCATAGCGGCCTGACATGCGCAGAGGCGCCTCTGCATCTCTCGTTTTAACTGTCATGAAATATGTCTTCTATGAGTTCAATTAGTAAGCCATCCGTTGTCTCTGGGTCCAAATATACCATTTTCCGTTTTCCAAAATCAACGATACCATCAGGTGTTACATGTCCTGGTTTAACCCCAACTTTATTGAGGGCATCAAGCGCCCCTTCAATGTTGCGAACAGCATAAGCAAGGTGATTGAGGCCGCCGCCGGCACTAGCTGATTGGTGCAAGGTCTCTTTAAAGTCGTCTGTGACGGCTTCGATTAATTCATACTCTTGGCCACCCACTTTAAAAAAAGCAAATCGTGTCATACACGCTTCGTCATAAGGCGGTGTAATTGTAATTTCCTGATCCGAAATACCATAGACGCGCTTAAAGGTGAGCAGCGACTCTTTTATGCTGGGTACGATAAATCCAACATGGCGCAGGCCAACGATATAATCTTTGAGTACTTGGGTCATTGATGCTCTTCCTTTATCAAAGCCTCAGAGAGAAACCACGGTCTATCTTTGAGTAAATCAGTTGCTTCAGACATGACTTTATTGCAAGCCGCCTGAGGATGAAAGAGGGCTTCAAGATAAGGCTTCCCTCGAACTTGCCAGGCAAGAAGGGGTTCGTTTATTTTGCCATCAAACTGTCGTTCTTCCCAAGTTGTCATGATCGTAAACTCACGTTCAAGCGAAGCGATCATGCTTTTCTCTTTATCTGCAGCAATCACACAAATTCTATTTTCTGCGGCTCGAGAGGGAAGACCATATTGCCATTCCCATTGCTCTTGAAAATCGGCCGGAACAAGAAGCGTATGGATACCTTTGAGGGCCGCTACTTTCACTATCTCAGGATAAGCAGCATCATCACTATGCATCATGGCAACCCGACCCCACTCGAGGTCTAGCGTTATCAGTTCTTTCGCGAGGGTTTTTGACGCTGAGCGGTGTGACTTATGTATTTGTTTTTGCTGTGCAAGGATTTTGCCCTTGCCTATCAGCACAACAAATTGATCTTCCTCGATTAGGGCGCGAGTACATAAACTCCAATCATAGGGCTTGCAGATCTGTATTATCTGCTCTAGCTCAGATTCCTTCGCAATGAAATTACCTGATAAAACTATAATTTTCACCCATGGGTCGATGACCAAGGCCTGCGCCAGAAGGTCGTTGACACTGGTCACAGAAAGCGTAACAGCTTTCACCTCAGCTTGAGCTGCCCCACAGTCTATACAGGCATTTTCATCTACAATATCCGTGTAGAGATCTGGGCGTCTAGCTGTGAAGAGGTGCGTGCCATCAGGTCGACTTTTATCATCAGCTTCAGAGAGGCAGATGTCGGCCACAATCACTTCTTCTTTATCAAGAGAGGCGCGCGCTAAAATTGTTCCATTAGGGTGAACGATCTGGCTGCCGCCAGCGCCGTACAGGAAGTTTTTAGGGATTTGAGTGGCCCTGGCTACTTCGTTCAGTAAAATTTCTGGAATAAGGGGTCCCACTTTATTTGCTGATACAAGAAAACATTTATTCTCAGGTGCTCGCGCAGGAACATGAAGTGTTGCTTCATCAAGGGCAAAGCTATTCAGACTGTCGCAAAAAAGCTGAGCGCCCCTTAAGGCAAGGCCGCGTGGTGTTTCAAAGGTGACACCATCACGACAAGGAAAGAGGCCCAGACGGCCGTAGGGAGTCTCGATGACCGGAGAGGGTGCGCTGGCTCGTTCGAAATAGATATTTTCGTGCCCCATCAGTGTTTGTTTATCCGCTTCAGCGATCAACTGCCCTTCTGGGTCATAGAGAAGAGAGGTGACGGTGATGGTATTTTCAGCGCGCCGCAAGGTAACGTTAATGTCGATATAGCAGCTGTGACGTCTGGCTTTTTCAGCAATTTTTTGAAGAAAATTCCCGCCGATCTCAAGGGCAACTTCCCAAGCGTGCTTCTGATCATCATACCAAGAAAGATGGTTAGAAAATTCTCCTAACACCATTAAATTTGGCGACTGAAGCGCTGCTTCATCAATGAGGCGAAGGCAAGTATTAAGATTCTCTGGCACATGGCTCGTGGTTTGAAACTGAAGAGCAGCGACCCGCATATATAATTTTTTTTTACTGATCATTGATTTTCAGCTTCCCTTATTGTCATAATGATATATCTTTAGTATATATAAAGTTGGGAATGGCACAATAGAAATTAGGGAGAGACGGGTGAAAGTTTTAATTTTAGGCATGGGGCATGTTGGAAAGGCATTGGCTGCAAAGCTTAAGTCTGATGGTCATACTGTAGTCGGCACTACAACAACGTCAGAAAAAGTAGAAACTCTTCAGGCTCATGCTGATGAAGTGCATGTTCTAAAGGGCAGCGAGAGCGACAGAGTGAAATCGGCTGCACAAGGCTGTGACGCGGTCGTTGCCACTGTTGCACCCAATGTAAAAAATACAAGAACCAAAGAAGAGCGAGAAGTTCAATATGAAGAAGTTTTAGTAAAAAGCTGTGCGAGCGCGGCGGCGGCCTGTGGACGAGTGCTCTTTTTATCCTCATTTTCAGTCTACGGGGACGGCGGACCTGGCGATGCACCCATTTCGGAAGCCACTCCAACAAGCAATCATGAAGAGCCCTCAAGTAAATATTATCAAGCTGCAGAAGCCAAAGTTCTTGAAAGTGCTGAAGGGTGTGTCCTGAGGTTCCCGGATATGTACGGTGCGCCTGGCGATATGGATTTTCCAGCCCGGGTGAAAATGGCGGCTGATTTTTTTGGTGGCAAGATCTTGTTTGGCCCCGATGCCCCGCTTTATGCCATTCATTTTGAAGATGTTGTTGATGCTGTTTATCACAGTTTATCTAAAGAGCTTACAGGTGTTTTCAATGTCTGTGATAACGCCAATGTCCCCGCTGCCAATAAGATTGTCTTCGATGCAATATGCGATGATATAGGAATTGATCGTCTTGAGTATATGAATGCAATTAAGGCCCCCAACAGACGAATTTCAGCTGATAAATTTTATGCGACTGGCTATTCTGTTCAGCACGGGGACCCGAACGCTGACGTTGTTGCCCGTCATGCGAGCTCATAGGAGAATGATATGCCTCAGACAGCGGTAATAACAGGCAGTACAAAAGGTATAGGCTTTGGACTGGCCCGTGAATTTGCCTCGCGAGGCTGGAATGTGGTGATTACAGGCCGGAGTGATGAAAGTGTGAATGCAGCGCTGGGGTCTCTTGAGAAAGAAGACGGGCGTGTTATCGGACAACCCTGTAATGTCGCCGAAAATGATCAGTTGCAAGCCTTATGGGATTTTGCAATTGATGCATTCAATACTGTGGACATATGGATAAATAATGCAGGCTTAGCACGCACGCAGTGGTCTATTTTAGATACACCAGATTCTGAGATCCATACTATGATAACAACCAATATGCTGGGGACTATTGGAGGCTCTAAAATCGCGGCCAAAGGCATGGTTTCAGTAGGATACGGTAAGATCTTTAACATGCTAGGCGGCGGAAGTGACGGCGAGTATTTCCCTGGGATGGGGATCTACGGCACGACTAAAAGAGGCCTGAATTATTATTCTGATGCCCTTGCTAAAGAACTGAAGGATACGGGTGTATTGGTTGGTAAAATTCGCCCGGGGATGATTGTGACAGAAGCTGTGGTTAGAGAAGCTCAAGAGGATTTAGAGCGGTTTCAAAAATCTCGAAAATTTATGAATACACTAGTCGATCAAGTTGAAACGGTTTCTCCTTTTTTAGTAGACCAAATGATTGGATTTGAAAAGACAGGCGCGAAAATAGCCTGGCTCAACACATTCAAAATCATGGGTCGGATAGTCAAAAATATGATCTCAAAAAGACCAGATCAATTTGAGCGGTTCGGACTTTAAGAAAAGCAACATCTTATAGATATAGGAAATATAATGAGTTCAGATACAAAAACTCTCGATGAATTTTTAGCGGAAAATCCCAATGTAGATGTTTCGAAGGCTTGGGAACGCTGCTGGGGAATTTTAAGTGATGTAAAAGAGAGAATAGCGGCTCGCTTTCCTGGGATGGAGAAGGACCCCAGTTGCACAGGCCGTGAATATTATACCTCACCGAATAAAGAGTTTGAGGGATCATTTAATGCTTGGTCAGGTCCTGGATGTGAGTGGCTGGTCAACAGTTGGATTGGCAATCGAAAGGCCAGTATTCTTGACATGAATGCCACGGCATTTCTTGGCCCAGAAACCGATGTACCTCACTTTGTTATGGTATTTGGAACGGTTCCGAAATTATTTTTCTATTTTGATTTTACACCCCGCACGAATTTATTGACAGACCCTGAGTATCTAAAAAAATACTATGATGAGGATAATCAAGATTATATCGCTCTTCGCGGTCATGAAAATTTCCAGTGGGCTGTCAGTCACGGGACATATATGCGGGCATTGAACAATCCCTCTACACAAAGTTTGTCTGCTGAGTTGACGGACGAAAATATCGATATCTTAGAAGCCTATGCCTATAAAGCACTGGATCGTTGGTTGGGATGGTTAGACAGAGCCGAACCCCTTCCTCAGGAAGTCCGGGCAGAACGTCAGCGACAAGACCACATTATGCGTCGCCTAGGGTACGAGCTTGATCCCATGAATAAACTGGCAGAGAATGTATTTGGTAAAGAGATGATTGATGATTTAGTGACTACTCGTATGGGAGCAGGTCAAATGGCCCGCAGTAAGTTATATTAAGCAGTAAACTATATTAATCGTTCTTTTTTGTGTTGAACGCTATGCCTGCTACTCATTAAAGTAGCAGGCTTTTTACATCCAAAATTTATTCAGAAGTCTTTCGAGTTAGAGTCGCTTTTTCTGTCCTGAGGAGGCTAAGCAAGAATATGACTTCCGCGCAGGCTCCTGCGGCAAATCCCCATTCTAGCGTTGCTGTGGCTCCGTTGATAATAAAGATGAACCCTGCCCCATATAAGAGAAATTTGCTGCCGGCGGCACGCCAAATCATCACTGCGGCACCAATCGTGATAAAGTTAGTTGCAATTGTTGCTATAGGTGGGATTCCGCTATTATCTACCATGCGAGTAATTCCCAAGACAGTTTTTGTATCCATCGTCAGGCCCATGATCTCATGAGTGACACCGTAATAGAGCGCGGCCCCTGTCAAAAGCAGCCCAAGAGGCATCAACACAGTGCTTTCGGTCTTATATGTTTTCAAGGTCGAAAAGGTGAAAAAGGACAGGAAAGGCAACACTGTGGCATGTAGACAGACACGACCATAACTAAAGAAGGGCAACGTGCCAGCTTCTTGTAATTGAGTGCCTAGCCCGACAACCATATTATCATACATAAGCGATATCATGAGAGCGCGAAGAAACCAAACGCGTGCCGACGAGGGGAGAAAGCGAAAGCTTTGGATCAACAAAATTAAATATAAGATTGCAAAAGTGAGGAATAGATAGGTCATACAGGCCTCTTAATAAGTTAGTGTTACCAAGGGTAAAGAGAACGGTCGCGGAATAGCTTGCCATTGGGGCCATTTTTGGGTTGAGTGGCAAGCCAGAGAGCTGTGTCGGCACCCTCTTTTGGACTTCGCGGGGCTTCCGGCCCGCCAAGCGCTGTCTTCACCCAACCTGGGCACGCTGCATTAATCTGAATGTCTTCTCCGTCCTCAATCTCAAGAGCGAGTAGTTTTGTTACAGCATTTAAAGCAGTTTTTGAGGAACGATAGGCAACAGTTCCAGCCATTTCCATAGTCTCCAGCGATCCAAGCTCACTGGAAACATTCACAATACGACCAAAGGCTTGTTTTTTCATCTGAGGGAGAAATTTTTGAATGAGGTGAAGCGGCGCAAACACATTAACAGCGAAAGTTTCGCGCATATAATCGAGGTCAAGATTTTGGCCCTGCACCCATTGATCAAGGGCAATACCTGCGTTATTCACTAAAATATCCACCTGACCGAATTGGTTTAAAATCTGTTGAGCAAAATGATCAACTGCCTCTTCATTTGTTACATCTAATTCAAATCCATAGGCCTTGCCGCCGTCTTGGGTCAGACGCTGTGCCACTGCCACAGCCTTTGCTAGTGAACGTGACGTGATCAAAACAGTATAACCCTCTGCTGCCAACCCAGTAGCTATAGCTTCACCGATTCCTTTATTAGAGCCTGTGACTAAAGCAATTTGAAACTTAGCTGGTTTCATTTTTTCTATCCCACATCCATACAATAATATTAATGATATATCTTTAATACATATTGAGCAATGGTAAATGTCTTGCTATAGAAAGAATAGAAGAAGGATGGAACCCATGCCCCATAGAAAACAGTTTACTGCCATGATAGAGTCTCCAGGGATTATTCAAGCCCCGGGTGTCTATGATGGTCTGAGTGCACACCTTGTCCAAGAAGCAGGATTCAGCGCTGCCTTTTTATCAGGGGCATGCTTGGCTTTTTCACGCTTTGGACGTCCTGATATGGGATTGGTTACAGCGACGGAAGTGGCAGATGCTGTTGCGGCAATTCGAGAAAGGGTTTCCATACCGTTGATCGTGGACATGGATACTGGTTTTGGGAATGCTGTTAATGTAGGCCGAACAGTAAAAACATTCGAACGGGCGGGCGCCACGGCTTTGCAAATGGAAGATCAAGTTTTACCCAAGCGATGCGGCCATATGGCTGGGAAAGCAGTGGTCAGCACAGAAGAAATGGTTGGAAAGATCAAAGCAGCGCTGGATGCGCGCCAAAATGATGACACTAAAATTATTGCACGAACGGATGCACTTGGCGTTCTGGGGTTTGAAGAAGCGCTCAAAAAGGGGCATGCTTATAAAGATGCAGGGGCTGATTTACTGTTTATTGAAGCGCCGAAAACTGTGACTCAGATGAGAGAGATAGGTAAGGCATTTGGCAGCGATATTCCTCTTGTCCATAATTTAGTCGAAGGGGGCGGGTCTCCGCTTGAAGAGTTAGACGACATTGCCGCATTATCCTATAAAGTTGCACTTTATCCTGCCGCCTTATTACATGGCTTTGTTCCCGTCGCAGAAAGACTTCTCGCTCATCTGAAGCAGCAGGGTCAAACTGTGGAAATGCGAGAAACAATGGTCGATCTAAAGTATATGAATGATTTATTAGGGGCTCCAGACTTAATAAAAGATGCCGAAAAATATGGGCCTTAAAGCGAGCGTAAAGAAGGATTGAACAGCCAATGACACAGTTACCTAAGCTTGTAAATTTTATCGCTGGTGGGCAGTCTGTCCCTGAGATTGACCGCCAGAGCGACTTGTGTAATGCCAATACAGGCGAGCCAATTCAAGCTCAACTCTCTTGTTCTACTGATCAAGTAGAAGAGGCTTTAGCTGCTGCGCATAAAGCTTATGAAAAGGGCGAATGGGAACGCACGCCTGCTACAGAGAGAGCAGACATATTAGAGGCGATTGCAGATGAATTGTCTCAGCCCGACTACAGAGATACAATTGCCTTTAGCGACAGTATTACCACAGGAGCAATATTAAGAACCACAAGAAAAATGGCGACAATTGCGCCGATGGTTTTCAAAATGGCAGCCTCCTATATTCGAGAAGGTGGATTGGACAAAACTGCTGAAGGACCGCTCGGCCCAGTAGAATATTTTCGCCGTCCATGGGGTGTGGCTTTACTCATTTCACCTTGGAATGGACCGACAGCCATTGGAAGTCATAAAATTGCGAGCGCCCTTGCTGCAGGAGCACCCTGTATAATGAAACCCTCAGAATGGGCGCCGCATTCAGCAATTATGATGGCAAAGGCAATTGACAAAGTTGGCCTCCCAGAGGGGACATTCCAGTTAACCTGTGGCAACCGTATTATTGGAGGGCAAATGGTTCAAGACAGCCGTATCGGGTCTGTTTCTTTTACTGGGGGACTCACTGGAGGTCGAGCGATTGCACGAGCTTGTGCAGATGATTTTAAACCAACACAGCTAGAGCTTGGAGGTAATAATCCTCTTGTCGCTTTTGAAGATGCTGATATTGAGAAAACTGCCCTTGGGGTTGTCTTTGGCCTGACAAATCTGAACGCCCAGTGGTGTCGGGCTCTTGGTCGATTAATTGTCCATAAATCAATCAAGAATAAGCTCGTTGACCGAGTTTTAGAACTTCTTGCAGAGATAAAGTTAGGCGATAGTTTAAGTGAGGAATCGGATATGGGGCCGATGGTTCATAAGGGTCAATATGATGGTATTTTGAATGCCATTGATGATCTGAAGGCAAAGGGTGGCAAGGCACTTTCCATGACCAATCGGCCGGCAAACCAAGGATATTTCATTGCCCCCACACTCATTGATGGCTGTCGTCCAGAAGATACAATCGAAGAAATATTCGGCCCTGTTGCAGTGATCCATAGTTTCGAAACGCGGGAAGAGGCTTTAAAGCTTGCCAATGGGACGCCTTATGGTTTGGCCGGGTATGTCTACAGCGCCAATGAGGAGCAAGCTTTTGCTTTTGCTCGTGAGATGCGGACAGGTGGCGTTAAAATTAACGGCTATAGCCTGTTAAGCATCGGGAAAGATACACCTCGGTCGGCATGGGGCCTTTCCGGCTTGGGAGAAGAAGGCCACGGCCAATCCATTGAATTTTTCGCGGGTGCGCGTGTCGTAGGCGTGTCTCCCCAAGATCCGCTCGGGGGCCGTTAGAAGATATAAAAGCGGCAAAGGCCGCTTTCTATCATTTCACTTTAATCGTTTGTGTAACCGGATCTTCCCCTAAGGTGAAGACAGATTTTTTGTATTTTGGGGGGCCAAAACTTGGTCTTTGGTTATTGGCCATTCCAGCAGGCTCTTTTGGAATTCCAATGAAATTTTTATCCATTTTGCCGTCACCATCTTTGTCAAACCAACTAGAAAAGGCATACTCACCCTGGGGTAATGAGAGGGTGACTGTAACTGTCCCATTTTTGATTGAGTCATGGGGAATTCGAAGAGATTTAAGGGCCTTTTCTTCTTTCAGCCATGTTTTTTTGTCATTGTAAAGTGAGAGGTAGCCATCCCCCTTCACTTTCTTAGAGATGTTTGTAAAGACAATGGTGAGCTCTGTTGTCTTCTCATCCGCTAGTACTGGCGTCATGCCAAATGCGAGAAGTGTGATTATGATTAGATTTTTCATTGTCTCATTCCTTTCTTACAAATCTATAAAAACCCATGGCTCTTTTTCAGCATGATATTTTTCGAAGGTTTTGATTTTATCAGCCTTTTGTAACGTCATTGATATGGTATCCAATCCGTTTAGTAACTTATATTTTCTACTCTCTTCGATGGTGAATTGGATCACTTTTTTTTCATCTAGAGTGAGTGTTTGTTGCTCTAAATTGATGTCCATTTGAACAGGTGCTTTTGCGCGAATGAGGGTGTCGACTGTCTCTTGAGCTATCTCAAGTGCCAGCAGGCCATTATTAAAGCAATTTTGCATGAAGATATCAGCGAAAGATGGTGCTATGACACAGCGTATACCATAGTCTCTCAATCCCCAAACAGCGTGCTCACGGCTTGAACCACATCCGAAATTTTCTTGAGCAACCAGAATGGATGCCCCTTTGTATTCCGGCTTATTTAATTCGAAGTCTTCATTTATTCGGCGTGTCTCAATGGGACGATTGATATCGCCGGGATCTAAGTATCGCCAGTCATCAAACAACCAATCACCGTAGCCAAATTTCTTAATGGATTTCAGATATTGTTTTGGCATGATGGCATCTGTATCCACATTGGCTCTATCGATAAAAGCCACAGTGCCTTTATGCTTGATGAAAGGGTCCATTACTCTCTCTCCTCAAGCAGTCGACTGTCTGTAATTTTGCCTGTAATCGCTGCTGCTGCGGCCATAACGGGGCTCATAAGGTGCGTACGGCCTTTAGGCCCTTGCCGACCTTCAAAATTTCGGTTGCTGGTGCTGGCACAGCGTTCTTCAGGTAATAGATGATCAGGATTCATAGCATTGCACATTGAGCAGCCTGCAAAGCGCCACTGAAAACCGGCTTCTTTAAGAATGACATCGAGGCCCTCTGACTCAGCTAGGGCTTTCACAAGCCCAGACCCTGGAACAACAAGGGCTTCTTTAATGGACGGTGCAATGCGTCTATTTTTTACAAAATGAGCGACAGCACGAATATCTTCGATCCGACCATTGGTGCAGCTTCCGATGAAGACACGATCAATTGGTGTATGCATCAGAGACCTGTTTTTCTTGAGCCCCATATACGTTAAAGCTCTGGTATAATCTGCTCGCTTAACTGAGTCTGTTTCATTCTCCGGATCCGGTATTAAACCTGAAATTGGTAAAACTTGCTCTGGCTTCGTCCCCCAAGTCACATGCGGTTCAATATCACAGGCATCTATAAAATAGGCTTTATCAAATTGAGAGTCAGAATCAGATTTTAATGTTTTCCAGTGGCTAACAGCTTTTGACCAGAGCGCCCCTTTTGGACTAAAGGGTTTATCTTTTAGATAGGCTTCTGTGATTTGATCAAAAGCAACCATTCCAGTGCGCGCCCCAGCTTCTATAGACATATTGCAAAGGGTCATGCGCCCTTCCATCGAGAGGCTTCTGATTGCAGAGCCAGAATATTCAATGGCATATCCAGTTCCGCCGGCAAGACCAATTTGGCCAATAATATAGAGGGCTAGGTCTTTGGCAGTGACGCCTGGTTTGAGTGCGCCGTCAACCTGAACCAGCATCGTTTTCGCTTTTTTCTGGGACAGTGTTTGTGTGGCCAAAACATGTTCGACTTCAGTTGTGCCAATGCCTTGGGCGAGGGCTGCAAAAGCCCCATGGGTGGATGTATGACTGTCGCCGCAAACAACTGTCATGCCAGGTAAAGTCGCCCCTTGCTCTGGTCCAACAACATGGACAATTCCTTGGCGATGGTCATTAAGAGAGAAGTGACGGATATCATTGGTTCGGCAATTTTGATCAAGAGTGATGACTTGTTCACGCGCGATCGTATCTTCAATCCCCTCAAGTCCTAAGCCGCGCCCAGTGGTGGGGACTTGATGGTCAGGCGTGGCAAGAATTGAGCCTTTACGCCAAACAGATAGTCCAGCTTGCTTCAGTCCTTCAAAGGCTTGTGCTGAAGTGACTTCATGAATGATGTGACGATCGATATAGAGCAGGCAGCTACCGTCTTTTTCTTCATCCACCAAATGAGCCGACCAAATTTTATCATAAAGGGTTTGTGCCATGGTTTACCACGATCGCCCTGACTTTGGGTTAATAGGTGTTTTAAAATATTTCACGGATAACCAGATATAAGCTGTGATGATGGCAAGCATCAGGAGCGCATTGATATTATGCTCTGGGGAGCCATTATAGAAATTTACCCAAGGCTCTTTATACCATCCCCATAGAGTGGTCATCTCAGGAATATACCAAAAGACACCAACAGTTGCGATTGCATACCGAATAGTTAAACCGGTTTCACGCTGTTTGGTTTGACACCAGATAATATAGGCCGCCCAGAGTGTAACGCCTGCAGAGACAACATAGTTCACAGGATGATTGAGTCCAAAGGTTCGCTCATCCAGAACCGCCAGCATGACAACATACATAAACCAGTTTACAAAGATATATTCAGTGGCAGCGACCCGTGTATATTGGGGCTTCATTGTTTTTGTGGGCATGCCGACACGCATTTTAAGAATTCTTCTGAACCACATGAGCATCCGACAGCGTACGTCTTTATTGGTAAACATGAGGAAAAATAGGATGAGGCACATCATGCTAGTTGATTGTAAGTATGCATGTTCTCCCATAAAGAAAGGATAGATACCACCCTCGGGTCCTAGCATGGGATCAAAACTTGGGATAAAGGCAGCCTCACCATTCTTCATAATCACTGGTTGGGCATTATATTTCCCCATCAGGTGGTGCCACATTTCAAGAAAACCAGTCCATAGAAAAGAGCCGCCCATGAAACCATACCAGCTCTCTCTTACTTCGTTACCCGTTGTGTGAATACCTTTCCAGACCATAACACAGCCCAGAAAGCCGACTGATACTCCAATGGTCAAGGGCAACCATGATGGCATTCCTGGAGTATAAAGAAGGGTTACGAAGTAGACATGGGCTACCATTTTTTCCATTAAGATCCAGAGGAAAACTAGGATTGCTTGAATTTTTGGCTGATAGATCCAAGGCAGATCTGCGCGAGATGATAATGAAGTCATAAGAGTCCCCAAATTTTAAAATTCTTCTAAAAGACGGCCTTTGCCTGTGATTTTATCTTTAACGCCCACGGCTCTTAGAGCGCCCCAAATTGTTGCAACATTGATCGGCAACATAGGCTTGCTTAGGGTATGTTCTAATGTGGGGAATAGATCTATAGTTGATAAATTTGTACCGCATTGAACAATCGCGTCCACGTTATCGCCGTCTACTTCTTGGACAGCGCTCAGGACTTCTGAAATGGACGTTTCTGCGATCGCCGTGGCACTTGGACGTGCCATACCTTTCACATGAATAACATTGAAGCCGATATCACTAAAGAAACGACGCACATTCACATCCCCTACAGGGGGATAAGGGGTAATCACCGAGATGTTTTTTGCCTTAAAGCAATTTAAAGCATCCCGTGTGGCCGCTGCGGCCGTGGTCACGCCTATGTCACCCACCTGATCCTGAATTTCCTGCTCAAATTTTATATTGCCTTCTAGCCCACCCCAAAATGTTTCTGCAGACATGCCCAGCATCAAATGATTAATTTTTGCAGAGAGGACATTTCTAATAGAAATAGGAATTTCATCCCGCATCATATCGAGAAAACGTTCGAAGACATTGTCGATCCCTTCTCCTGTTTTATCTTGTTCTTCTTGCCAGTTTTTAAGTTCAATCCAGAACCGAGAAGGGTGCCATGAAACACCGTCTAAAATGAACTTTTGCAAGTCATATTCTACCCCTGTATTGGTAGAAGGGATTAAAACCCCGATCTGTGCCCGTTTTGCGATTTGATAATTGTCCATTGCTTGCCCCTAAGCTGCTGGCTTATTTGCCATCCTATTATTTAAAAAACTAATCATGAGAATGAGAAATATCGCTAAAAGTGCACCGCCATAATAGGGCGCGTGAATATAAATGTTACTCATGACAAAACCTGTTCCAATGGTTCCTATAGTACGGCCCAACATGCCAAATGAACTATAGAGTCCCATCACCATGCCGCGTTCGGTATCCCCGGCTCTTTGGGAAACGAGACTTTGGAGAGCAGGCATAAATAACCCTGCGCCACATGATTGGAAACAAAGAGAGACAATCGTCCCTAATTTTGAACCCTGCGATCCGAAATAGCCCATAGCAACAAGCGCCACTGCAAAAAGACTTAAGCCGGTGAAAACCATTTTATATTCACCGATCCGTTTTTGTATGGGACCAACAAGTCCCCCTTGCACAATTGCGAGCATCAACCCAGCAGGCAAAAGATAGTGAAATAATTCATCGGGCGATTGAATGACCCCGATCTTTTTTGTCCAGATAGGTAGGATGGTTTCAGCCATACCTGCCGCAGTATTATATATAAGAATTGAGACCAGCATTGCCAAAATGACAGGGCGTGTCATCACTTGGCCCAGAGCTTTAAATTGACTAATTCTCTTCTCATGACGCAGAGCGTCCCGCTGTTCTTTGGATAAACTTTCGGGCAGTTTAAAGAGGATCGTTAAGAAAGCTAGCCCTGAGAGTGCTGCCGATGTTAGCCCTGCTGTCGCCAGACTTATCGCTTTGAAATCATCTCCTGACATGAGAGAGCCAATCGTGGGGCCGATAATGAACCCTAATCCAAAAGCGGCCCCGATCATCCCCATACCTTTGGCGCGGTTTTCAGGCGTTGTAATGTCAGTTATATAGGCTTGTGCTGTTGAAATATTACCAGCCATTAATCCACTGAATAAACGTGCCGCTGCAACCATGGTAATTGTAGTTGAGAAGGAGAGAGCTACATACCCAAGCGTAGCTCCGGCCATGCTCAGTAAGAGAACAGGACGACGCCCATAGAAGTCACTCAGTCTGCCCATCACGGTCGTGCTAAACAACATGCCTGCAGCATATAATCCAACCACCAACGTTGCTAAACCTGTGCTACCACTTAATTCATCAGCAAAATTTGGGAGGAGAGGAATCATGATTCCAAACCCAATCAAATCGACTAAGATGACAAAAAATATGATACGCATAGAAGGCCTTTCGAGCGGCTAGATGCCCTTGTTAATGTTCAGATAATAGAGACCCAAACCCTTTAATGCGATCTGGGATGCCATTGGTCCTTAATGCATGCCAAAAAGTGATTGTATTGATGGCGAGAACTGGTTTTCCCAGTTCGGCTTCCAAGGAGCCTGCTAATTCTGCGAAGTGTAAATTCGTTCCAGCCTGTAATATCAAATCACAGTCAGCGCTATTCACTGCTTGCACCAATTCACGGGTTTTGCCAAAAGGCTCGTGAGCAATTTCAACGGCACCCGGGGAACAATGGCCCTTGATTGCAGTGACTTCATAGCCGATATCTTCTAAAAACTTTATAACCATATTATCGCCGACAGGCATGTATGGTGAAATGACAGCAATTTTCTTTACACCAGGATAGCAGGCTAAAGCATCTTGAATGGCTTGAGCCCCAAAGGTGATGTTGCATCCGCCCACAGCTTGGGCAATATCATTATAGCGTTTAAATTCTCGGTCTGACCGTTCTTTACCGTCCCAGAATGTTTCTGCTGAATAGCCAAAAATAACATGATCCGGTTCACAGCTCAGGGCATCTTTCAATCCTTGCTCAGTGGCATCCCCAATGGCTTTTACAAGCCCAACGAATTCTTCTTCATTGGTTACTTTTATAGAGGGGATAACACAGGCTCTTGTTGCAAGGGCAACACCTGTAGGCTTCATCAAGTGATATTCACTTTCCACAGCTGTATTGGTGCTTGGCACGAGCACAACAAATTTCTTGCGGTAGCCATAATAGTCTGTCCCATACCCATATTTATTCATCATTTTTCCCTCCAGTCCTTGGACTGCAGTCATCAAGCAACCTTGAGACTGTCACGCACACAGTTAATCATGGCTCTTTCCAATAGAAATTCTTTGGCTTGAACAGGGTCTGCCGCCGTTTCCATCAACCACTTTTGTCGTTTTGTTTGAACATCAGGATCAGTAGATTCCATAAGTTTTTTATTTGCAATGGTATGATCCTGAACAAATTTAACCGCCAATTCCCTACGTTGACGATCATACTGAGCGAACTCCTTTTGATGAGTCGCGCTTCCTTCGATAATTTTAATGAGACGCGGAGCCAAATTAAAAGCATCATGTAGCCCGCCGTTCATCCCCATTCCCCCTAAAGGATTGTTGATATGACAGGCATCCCCAATGAGAACCATCCGTTCCTGATAATAAGTTTCAGCCACGCGTTGGTTCACATTGTAAATTGTTCTATGACCAATGTCATAGGCGCCTTCTCTTGGGTGAAGATGGTGCAGTCTCTCTTGAATAAATTCATCTGAGAGAATGTAATTCGGATCTTCGTCACCCTGTGTAGGGAAGAGGACCCGCCAAATTTTTTCAGTGCGTAAAATGACACACCATTCGTCAGGGTCTGCTACGTAATTCACATAAGAGAGATCATCAAAGACATCTTCAAAGGCAAAAGAAGTACTGACGACAAGAAATTTTTCATCGTAAGTAAATCCGCCAAAAGCAATTCCAGAGCTCTTGCGGATGTTCGAACGCGCGCCTTCAGCGCCAATGAGAAAAGATCCTGTAAGACTGACCTCTCCTTCCGGAGTGTTAGCAAAAAGGATGACAGTCTCAGGAGTTTGCTCAAAGCGAAGCGCCTCATGATTGTAGCGCACCTCGACATTGGGGTAGTCTTTGAGTTTTTCAGCAATCAGGTATGTCAACTCATATTGTTCCAACTGAAGGCGAAACGGATAGCTGGTTTCGTCTTTAAGCTGAGCCATATTAAAAGTGGCGCAGTCGCCCGTTTTTCGATCTCGATATTGATAGCGATCAGCCACTAATCCTTTATCTATCATGGCATCAACGATGTCTTGATCCATGGCGCCGATCATCTCTAAAGAGGGTGGATGGAAAGTAGAAGCCCGAAGGTCAATTGGTAACTGAGCTTCCTTTTCAAGAAGCAGAACTTTGACACCCGCTTTAGCGAGAGATAAAGCGAGGACAGATCCAGAAGGACCTGCACCGGCAATAATAACGGGATACTCTTGAGACATGTTATTTACCCTGACTACGACGTATGTGTTTAATGGCTTCATCCAGTGAGATAACATCAGCATATTTTGCGTGCATATCAAAAAGATTGGCTTGATGAGCGTCTTGATTTCTGTCTCCAACGGCCTCCCTAGGAACAAAGACACGGTAATCATATTGAAGACCGTCCACGACTGTGGCTCTGACACAGCCTGATGTGGTAAGGCCTGTTACTACTAAGCTATCAACCTCACATGCTTGAAGCTGTTCATGCAGGTCAGTTTGATGGAAAGAGCTTGCCCATTGTTTTTCAATAAGGACCTCCCCTTCTTGCATAGCAAGTTTTGGGTCAACTTTTACCCAATTACTGTCGGGAGTGAGCTGATTGAGAGCATCTATACGACCACGAAAAACTTTAGCTTGATCATCGTTGTGAAAGACAACAGTCGTGTAGAAAATTGGCAAGCCTAATCTTCTGAATTCCGATAATAAGACGGCGTTGGCAGCAACAACGTCCGGGCAATCACTACCCAATGAGCATGCTGAATTTGTAAAGCCGTTGATCATATCTACCAAAAGAAGGGCAGGCATGTTGCCCATATCCATGGCATTGCGTTCTAAATCCATTACTCATTTACCTCGATACTAATCCACTTTTGCTCTGTGAATTCTTCGGTGCTATAGCGTCCGCCAGATTTACCAATGCCTGACATACCGAATCCACCAATGGGAGCAAGAGCATTGCTTTGAAATGCATGCATCCCAATATGCACAGAGCCTGCTTTAATCTCTTTAGCCGCTCGCATCCCGCGACTGATATTCTGAGTCAGAACTGCAGCACTTAATCCAAAAGGACTATCATTAGCTTCTTCAATCGCATGATCTAAGGAGCTCACTCCGATAACACTGCACATAGGTGCAAAACTTTCTTCGCGCCAAGCATCACAGTTTCTTGGTGTTTCTAGAAGAATGGTGGGTTGATAGACTAAACCCTCTAAGAGTTGGCCTCCTGTTAATAAAGTCGCTCCCTTTGCAACGGCACTGTCAACATGGGCTTGGACTTTTGAGACTGCGGCTTGATTTATTAAAGGGCCGTAAAAACTTTTTTCACTTTCCACGTCGCCAATAGGTAAGTTTTCGGCTTCGGCTTTAAAAGCAACAAGAAAGTCTTTGAGGATTTCTTGCTCAACAAGGATACGACTGTTGGCCATGCAGATTTGACCCGCATGGGTGAAAATCCCTTGAGCAGCAATTTTTGCGGCTTTGTGCGGGTCGCTATCCTTTAAAATGATCAGTGCGCTTTTACCGCCAAGCTCGAGCTGCATCCGCCGCATTTTCTGCATGCCTGCTGCACCAACTGCAATACCTGTTTGCGTTGAGCCAGTGAGAGCAATAGCGTCAATATCTTCGTGCTCGACAAGTGGTTTTCCTGTTCCCAGACCAAAGCCAGTGACAATGTTGACCGCATTTTTGGGCAAACCTGCATCCAAGAGCAGTCTGACAAAAGCCAGAGCAATCATTGGCGTTTCTTCAGAAGGCTTAATCACAACGCTATTCCCTGCAGCGAGAGGAAAGGCGGCCATTTTAACCAGCAAAGCTAAAGGGGCATTATAGGGCGAAACCACAGCAACCACCCCCAACGGTTCCCGAATGACAAGCGACATTCTGTCTGGATTATCGTTGGGAAAAGTTTCTCCATAGAGACGGCGGACTTCACCAGCAGCCGTTCTTAAGAGATCCACTGTATATGCAATTTCACCGCGTGCCTTATTAAGGACAGAACCACTCTCATGCATAAGAGTATTTAAGAAACGTTCCACTCCTTCTTTTTCCACCAGATCTGCTGCTTTTAAGAGGCAGGCTTCTCGGTCTTTTGGCGCAAGATCTGACCATATTTTAAAGCCAGCACGCGCGGAAGAGACGGCAGCATCTATGTCTTCTGATGCCCCGTCCGCACACACACCAATAACAGCCTGCGTTGACGGAGATAAAACGTCAAATGTCTTGCCGCTCTGTGCAGCAATTTCTTCGCCTCCAATGATATGACCAAATGTTCGCACCGTCATGTCCTTACTTTTTTGAGACCCCAAATTGACTCTGTTCGGCCCCATCCATTTCCATTTGAGCTGCCATGAGACGCCCTCTTTCAATAGGGAAGGCTTGGACAAGTGCCATAGCCATGTCACGAAGACCGCGCGCCATAGGGGCAGAAAATCCTGTGCCCGATGTCCCGCTGGTCTTTAAGGCATAGGTAGCAAGCTTGAAGGCACTTTCAGCAACAACTCCTTTACAAAGGCGCCAACGTTGCACCACCTCATGTTTTGGCAAAAGAGGCACTTCAGCGGCTTCTAATTCCAATTGACGGCGCAACCAAATGGTCGCTGTTTCAAGCTCGACCATCATTTTCCCAATAAGTTCTTGCTGAAAAGGGGCGTGACCGATTGGTTTCCCTGTATCACCAAAAGTAAAAGTTTTTAGATTATGCAGAGAGGCATCATAAATTGCCTTACCTGCACCAAGATAGACAGCAATGCCTGCTAACTGGTTTCCAACAAAACTTCCTCGACTCATTTGCATGCATTTGACAAAAGCACCTGGGATTGCCAGAGCATTCTCATCTGAAACAATAACATCTTCAAGGATGATACCGTGTGTTGCTGTACCGCGCATTCCAATGGCATCCCACTTTTGACGCTCTGATACACCTGTGGCCTTTGGGTCGATAAAGAAGGTACAAAGTCCAGCCCCTGTGTCATTTCCTTCTAGGGAGGCGGTTACTAAATATTGATCAGCGACACCGGTTGCACAGCCGAAAGATTTAACGCCGTTTAAGAGATAACCACCGTCTATTTTTTTGGCTTTGGTACTGATGGTAATTGCCGCCTTTTCAGACTTCACACTTTCTGAGGCAAAATTGGCTAGCCACTTTTTCTCATGACCCATTGTGTTCAACACTTTATCCGCAAAAGCTTGAACAGCCTCTTTTTCTGAAGCATCAAAAAAGCCATTTTCAAGTGCCTCTAAGGCCAACAGTCCCCGCGATGCAGAACTACAATGGAAAAAGAAGGCAAGTGCAGTTGAAGGGCAGGCTGTGCCAAGGGCATAGGTCGCCGCTGCTAAATCACGAAGTCCGCCACCCATCCCTCCATGACTTTTAGGGACGATTAATCCCATTAGACCAGCATCACTGAGCGTTTTTACATGAGGACGGTGAAAGGCTCCTTCGCGGTCAACTTCAGCGGCAGCTGCCTTCAGAGCGGGCAAGACCGAGTCGACAGCTGCCGCTCTCTGCTTTTCAGCGTCGGTCATACCTTCAACGAAGAATTCGCCAGTATATTTTGTGTCTGCTCTCTCTGTCATTCCATATCCTCTTAACGCTGAAAACCTATTGTAGCCTATACTTAGGCGCTGGTGCTTTTTAGCAACCTGCGCAGTTTTGAAACGGCATCTGTGCCAATCATGCCTTCAATGCGACCCCAAACAGGATCGACAGCAGGATCGAAAATCATCGATTTGTTTCGAGCATCCCTTGCAATCAAAGCGTCTGCAGAATGGCCCTCGAGTGCTTCAGGTGAAATTCCCTTTTCCACAATCGATAACCAGTGATTGAGATATCCATCTACATATTTGTCCATTTTCTCAAAGGCTTCGTCGCTTGCACGTTGCACCAACATCCACGGTGACATGACCGCATACTGGATAGGAGAAATATGCGCTTTCTCCATCCCATCAATGGCGCGTGCTTCCTCACACAAGTCTGTTAGAGGGCCAAAAACCTCAGTCATATATGTATAATTTGATCCGAGATCAACACGCGGGATCAGGTCTAGATGGAAGGCATTATGCTCTCCTGCCTTCACTGAATCCAAAGTGAAATGAGGGACAGCACAGTCAGAGTCGCTAAAAACAAAAAGCATATGACTATCAAGATGGATCGGGGGCACAACCAGTGAGCAAGTGACAAGCTGATAGATTCCGTCGCCTTTGAAGAGGCGTACGTTACCTACTTCACCCTGTACCATTGGCAGCTGACTGATCAGATCCATATAATGACCGCCGTCATCTCCAGTTATTTCTGATAAATTTAGGCGATCTATCAACTGATTTAAGGTGTTATCCCATAAGGCTTTTGGTAGAGAGACTGGACTCATAATATATCCTATTCTTTATGTGGCTGTTATTGCTTGAGAAACATGCCATGGGCGACCGCGCATCATGTCAGTCCCTTGCGATACAACTTTATTTTCTGCAGCAGCAGGATGAATGGTGGCAGTACAAGTTTTTCCTTTAGCTTTTGTCCATATTGGCTGCGATAAGAGCCCATCAAAAGGCCTGTCCTGCCATTCGGTCATTACAGTGAAATCTTTTTGCAAACTGGTAATGAAACTTACGCCCAAATCTGTTGGTGCAGTGGCCACAAGATAGTTAATCCTATTTTCCGCAGACCGTTCTAGCAATCCTGTATTTAGCTCCCATGCTTCAAGGGGAATTAAGGGAACACAGGCCACTTCTATCCCCATTAGGGCAAGACGACGAGCATGCTCAGGATAGAGGCTGTCATCACTTGTGATCAGAGCGATCTTGCCAAAGGATGCTTGATGACTCTCAACATCATCAGCGAGGGCAGACCATTTAAAACGCTCGGCGCTATGAATTTGACCTTGTCTAAGAATAATACCTGACCGATCTATAAGAACGGCCTGATGTTGAAATCCACTGCCATGAGACGCAACAATTGACGTGGCCACGAGACTTGATCCGCAAGCTGATTGGATAGCCTGGATAGTCTTATCACTCTCAGACTTTGCCGCATGCAAATCTTCTAGAGAGGTAACGCCGAGAAGCCCAGGAAGAGTGATAATCTCCGTTGAGCCACTCACTTCCTTGAGCGCAGAAACAACTTCGTCAAGGGAGTCTGCGGATATGACCGCTGCTTTAGCATCAGCGGCACCGTCATAGGATGGTATAGGTTGCTGTGCAGGATCCTCGCTAATAAAACAATAAAGCTCAGGTCGACGCGATGCAAAAATATCTGTACCGTCTGGACGAGTTTTATTGTCTGCGTCGCTTGGGCGAATGTCTGCATACACAACCTCTTCGCCTGTGAGAGACGCCCTAGCAAGGACGGTCCCGTCCGGTGCAACGATTTGACTTTCACCAGCGCCGTCTAGAAATTTTTCTGGAATACCTGTTGCTTGAGAAATGGGACCAACCATCTCTGGGGGCACAAGCGGACCAACTTTATTGGCGGCTACGACAAAGACCTTATTTTCTGCTGCCCTTACAGGAATATGCAGAGAACCTTCGTCACTGGCAAAGCTGTTTAAACTGTTCAATAGAATTTGCCCGCCCCTGAGCCCTAAACTTCTGGGTGTTTCATTGATCACCCCGTCCATACACGCATAAAGCCCCAGACGTCCAAGAGAAGTCTTTACAATTGGCCCTTCGCAGAGCGCCTTGCGTAAGAAGTCATTTTCGTGGCCAATGTATATTTGTTTATCATTATCAGCAATAAGGTTGCCCTCTCCATCAAAAAGAAGAGAAGTGCCTGTCACAGTTTCGCTGTCGCGTCTCAGTGTGACATTCACCACAACATAAAAACCTACGTCACGTGCCTTGCGGGCAATGGCTGAGAGAAAATCGTCATCCATATCTGCAGAGACATCCCAACAGTGTTGTTTGTCATTATACCAAGAAAGATGATTGGCGAACTCAGGTAGAACCAGTAAATCTGGATTAATTTTAGCGGCATCATCAATGGCCTTCAGGCAGCTTGCTAGATTGGCTTTAATATCTGCACCAACGGCAAATTGCGCAGCTGCGACTCTCACTGTATTTTGCTCTGACAAAAATTTTCTCCCTAATAACAATAGGTTACATTATTTTAAATTGCCCTTTGACATAATATAATAACAATATATCATTTAAGTCAATATCAAAGACATTTCCTGATCCAAATCTCTATGATTTTCGTAAGGAAATACGAGGACCACATTTGAGGGATGTTTCGAAAGGAAGTCATGAAAGATTATACACTCAGTTTAGCTCTTGTAGATTTTTTACCAGTACTTTTTTCAGGGTGGGGTCTGTGTTTTGTGGCACGTTGGCTTTCTGCAATTCAGCCTGCTGCAAAAAATTGGGTTTTTGGGTCGATAGTTTTTATTTTTGCCGCAGGCTTAATGAAAGCCTCTTGGAAATTAATTGTTGTTCTGACTGGGATGAATATCTCATTCTTAGATGCGCAATTGTTTCCTGTGATGGGAACAGGCTTTATTTTACTGGCCTATGCAGCTGTAGTGATCACAAAAGATACGTGGCCAAACGGGATGCCGATACTCCCATTGGTCTTGATTGCTGCTGCTTTTGGGGCCGGCCTCTATTTATATGGTCAAACAGGAGACAGGAAATGGGTTTTTGTTGGGATCGCTTCGGTAACACTGGCAAATTTAGTCTTTTCTATCACAATGATTAGATACTCATTAAAACGGGCAATGAAGCTGCCAGGCTTTTTATTTACACTCAATCTTGTTGGCATTTTTGCCATGAGTGGGCTTGCTCGAATAGAAAATCAGACTCTTGCTCAGCAATGGGCTGCAGAGACCGTGAATACAGGGGCTCAAGGGTGTTTATTAGTCGCGGCTTGGCTCCTCTATAAGAAGAGCAATATCGCAAAGTCACACGAGACTGTGAGCTAAAGGGAATTAAGGGGAGACAAATGACAGAGAGTAACACAAAACGATTTCTCGGACTCAATCTGAATGAGAATGTTTCGAAGGGCAATGTGATTGCGCTACTTGCGTTGAGCTTTAGCACCATCATGCTGGCGACATTCATCCCTGCTGTGCAGCCTTATTTGTTAGATGAAGTGCTTAATATTCCAAAGAATGACCAAGGCGCTGTCAGTGGTCAGCTATTATTTTGGGGCGAAATTGTTATCATTTTGACGGCTGGCTTTTGGGGAGCACTTTCAGATAAGGTTGGCCGAAAGAAAGTGACTGTGGTCTCCTTCATTTTAATATGGCTTTCTATGGTCATATTCGCGTTCACCAAAGATTATTGGGTAGCCCTTTTAGGACGATTAATTGCTGCGGCTGGTCTGTCGGCTGCCTCAGCTATGATTATTACGCTTATGGCGGATTATATTCGCGACGATAGCCGTGGAAAAGCAACCGGCTTCGTTGGCTTTATGAATGGCCTTGGCGCGTCTATGGCAGTGACAGTCCTCGTGAAGATGCCTCAAATTTACGAAGGCAAGGGCATGATTGCAACAGAAGCAAGTTTAAGCACCTATATGACGATGGCGGCAATTGTCCTCGTCTTGGTTTTTCTGCTTGGCTTTACAGTTAAAAGCGGCGTCATCAAAAGTCATGATCATGAAGAAGTCACGTCTTTAAGTCAGGTTGTCGTCGGTATGAAGGCGGCGAAAGCTCCAGGCATTGCTTTGGCCTATGCTGCAAGCTTTGTAGCTCGGGGCAACCTTGCAGTCGTTGGTACATTTTATCCGTTATGGGCCGCGATTTATGGCAGTCAAGTCTTAGGAATGGAAACGGCAGATGCCTTAGCTAAAGGGGGCAAGGTCGTGGTCATATCATATGCAGCTTCACTGTTGTTCGCCCCCATTTTTGGTATTATGACAGATAAAATGAATAGAGTGAATGCACTCTCAGTTACATTGCTCGTGGGAGTGGTTGGTTATGGATGCACGGCTTTTGTATCAGACCCTTTCAGCGTCCCTATGATGATATTGTTAGTGTTGATTGGCATGGCTGAAGTCGGCTGTATTATAACAAGTGGAGTATTAATTGCTGAACAATCACCCAAAGAAAATCGTGGGTCAGTGATCGGCGTGTTCACCCTTGCTGGTGCGGTCGGGATTTTGGCTGCCAGTGTTGTCGGTGGTGCTGTATTTAACGTAATGAATTCTGGCCCTATCGTCTTTTTCGGATTTGCCGCACTTGTCGTGTTGATCTGGTCAAGAATGCTTGTTGATAAAATCAAAATACCTGAAATGACGAATAGTTAAAAGAGACAGTCGTGATAAAAAAGGAGGCCTTGGCCTCCTTTCATTATGTTGTAAATTTTTCTATGATGCCTGATCAGAGAATAGATCTCTTTTCTTAAATGCAGCTGTCATAAAGCGTGCAAAAGCCTTTCCGCCCGTAAGCCATGCCACCTTCGCGCCGGATTTTTTTGTTTTAAGAATGCCGTCCACCAAATAGGGAGTCACTGTTTCTACTTTATCCCCAAGAATATTGAAGATTTTCTTCGCTTTTTCCCATTCTGGAGACTTTAAGTCATAATCTCCCATCAGCAGTTCGGTCACGACGATTCCAGGGCTTAACGTACAGACTTGAATTTGAGTATCTTTGAGATCTTTTTGCATAGCGCCGTTTACATAATTAACAGCTCGTTTGGTTGCTCCGTAAGCCGTCATGCCTTGTTGCATCTGACCGCCACTACCAAAGCCCTCCATATTCCATATTTGTCCGTAGCCTTGAGCCAGCATCTGTTTTGAAACCACAGCATTCGCTAAGAGAATGCCAGTTACATTCACATCAACAATTTTTTTGATCGCACTGGGAGAAGCCTCATAGAGAGGCCCGCGTTGCATACCCATGCCAGCATTGTTAATCCAAATATCTACCTGCCCAAATGTTTTTGTGCATGTATCCCATAGCTTTTGGAGATCCTTCGCTTTGGTGATATCTCCTGGACATCCGGCAACATGATCTGCGCCGTAGCGTTCTGAAAGAGAAGCTGCCAAGGCATCAACATCTTCTGCTTGCCTTCCATTTATGAGAACCTTGCAACCTCTTTTTAAGAAATTCTCAGCCAGACCCCGACCAATCCCTTTGGTGCTTCCTGTAATGACGACAGATTTCATGGTTTCCTCCAGTTTATTGACGCCCTAATAAAATAAGGCTGGCAACCTATAATGATTTATTGTTATATCATTAAGTAATTTGATGACTTTTGCAACCCCCATAGAGAGGTCCTGTCAAAATGACTGAAGCATATCCTACTTTTCCCATAGGTTCCGTTGGCTATAATTTAATGTTGATGCGCGGCACATGGCATGATCATGTTGAAACATACGCTCTTGATGGCACACCTCTATCGGATGATCCAAAGGCGGGAACGCCAGGCCCTAGTCCTTTTGACAATCTAGTATATTTAGACTTTGACGGACATAAAATGTCACTGACAAATGTCCATATCAGAGGTCGGGAAACAACAGCAAAGACTTTTACAGGATATTTAAAAGAGGGTGTTTTAGTTTTTGATCAGCTCGGACCAGGGGCCTATGAAAATATTGGCATGTCAGGCGGACCAGGAATTCTGACGTTTAACAGTCGCCGCCTTGAGAAAGCTTGCGATATATATATGGAGCCAGATTTTATCATGCTTACTGCTCCAGGAGAACGTCTGAGACATACAGTATTGTATAAGGACGGAGAGGCAATTCGTACGCTGACAGCGAAGGGAACACGCCTCAGTCCCACTTGCCAAAAAAGACATGATCTTGATCCACGGGGGCCAGACGGTCCTGTGCACGAAAAAGCTTTCGTCACTCAAATGTGGTCAGAACTCGCATAAAAAAGAAAGCCAGTAGACGGCTTTCCTTGATCAGTAGTGCTAGATGATACTCACGCTGAGTTATTTGACGAGTTCTGCGACATTCTATTTTCTGATTTTTTGTTGGAGACAGGCCCTACGGTAGGCATTTTTTCAAAAACCCACTTGATTCCCCCCGCCTCTGCTTTCTTTCTCGCTGGGGAGGGTATGGTCATGACGGTCCGACCTTTCTCAGTATCTCGCTTTTTCAGGTCGATCTGCCAGCCCTTTTCTTCGATCAATATACGCCGTGCTTTTCTGAAACTATTCATAAATTTATCATCCCCAACAGACAATTCATTGGCCAGTGTTTCAGGTAAGTAATAAGGCTGGGATTCTTCAACGATGGCAGCGTCTTCATGAAGGATTTTTTCTAGCCGTTTCTTTGACCCTTTGTCAAACATAGGCCATTTCATGAAGCTGCGCAGTTGAATAGCAAAGGTTCTGGTTGTGTGCTCATCAATGGGTGTATTGGCATCAAACATAATGATGGTCCAGCCTTCACGAAGGTCAATTTGCATACGCACAATCATCCCCGGGAGATACCAAGTTGGATGGGTACGGGTTGGTTGTTTATCCTTGCGAATGAACCGTCTAAAACCCAAGTCTCCTTTTAATTGAGGGGGGTAATTTGTATTGGTTGAGGTGCCCCACCACTCATTAATTTCTACATGGTCAATACTGTTATCCCCTGCTGTGTCTTGGTAACCAAAAGTAGGGTGGACAAAGGAAGCATGCGCTAGATCAATGCCATTTTCAACGACCCGAGAGGCTTCTGCCTTCCATGTATATTCTGTTGTAACTTCGCGCCAATACTCCTTCTGGTCATACTCAGGGAAGGGCGGAATTGGAAAGCGTTCTTCTTCTGGCAAGTCCCCCATGAAGACCCAAATCATCCCATAGCGCTCTTCTGCATCATATCTGTCTACTTTGAATCGTTTAGAAATTTTGGCCTCAGGTCCTTCAGAGGGAATATGAACGCATTCTCCTTCTGTGTTATATTCCCAGCCATGATAAGGACAAGCAACGTTTCCGTCTTTGCACCACCCATTCCCGAGGGATCCGCCGCGATGAAGACAAATGTCAGCGAGGCAGGCAATTTTTCCTTCAGAATCTCTAAAAAGAACTAATTTTTGCCCCAATATTTGGACCTTTACAGGGTCATTCTTCACATTTTTTGACCATTCAGCCACATACCAAAGATTAACCAACATACTTTTGCCTCCATTTGAGGGTTTGTTTCCCCCTTGCTCTGAAATGATGATTTGAGGTCACTCTATCTTATATGAGCTTCCTCAGGGTTGACTCCCATCAAGGCCTAATACTCTCTTCCAACATATCAAAAGGGACAAAAAACGCAACATTTGATATAAACATATATCATTATGCTTAATTGAATTGATTTACAATAAATTCTGTGTATAAACTGTCGGAGAAAAAGGAAGTTGTTTCGACTTTATTAGATTAGGAAGAGGGTATCATGGGTGAAAAAGTATTAAAGTCTGTTATTCAGCAAGTTGAGGAACGCCCTAATGAAAATCGTCGTTCTGTCTTTAATCAGCTCTGGGCAATTCTGGCTGAAATGCGGGAAAAAATTGACGCTCAATTTGAGTTGACGAAAGACCCTTGCTCTGATGAGTTTGATGATTATACAAAATTTGGTGACAGTGGCACCGAGGGCAGCTTGAATGCTTATGCGGGCCCTGAGATTGATTGGTTTATTCATTCGTTTATAGGTTCCCCTGAATCAACATTTACCAATATGCATATCACCATTAGCCCTGGTGCTCAGTATGATGTGCCAAATTTCGGTTTTGCCCTGGGCACACTTCCAGATTTGTTTATGTATATGGATTATCTTCCCCGTAGAGATTATCTTTATGATGCCTCTTATGCAGATAAATATTATACGGAAGTGAATAAAGAATATTTAGAGCTGCAGGCAGACGAAAGATTTAAACCCTTTATTTCTCATGATTTATATACCCGCATCGCTATGACACCCACAGCCGTCGGATATTGTGCAGATGTGGATGATGCCGTTATTGAGAAAATCCGAGGCATTGCTCACGAGCGTTTAGATCGCTGGCTTGGATGGATGCGCGACGCAGAAAAAACACCTTTAGAAGAGAGAGCGGCGATTTCGAAGCGGGAAGAGACCATTCGTATGACAATTTGTGAACGAGACCCGGCTAATGCATTGGCTGAGAAAATGTTTGGCAAAGAGCCCGCTGACCGCATGGTGAAAACATTGTGGGGCGGCAACCGCACCTTACCGCGAGTTGGTCTTGAATAGGACTTATCCATGACTACTGAAGACATGCCCTTTTCTGTCCGTGCTCTCTTCCGCGCTATTCATGTGACGGAAGCTGAAGCGCCTTATGATACTATCAGCGCGAAGATCTATTACCCTGCGACTTTTGGAAATAGCGACCTAGAGCGCAATACAGGAATGATTCCTGTGAATGAAGAGAAGGCACCCTTGCCCGTTGTGCTTCTTTTGCCGGGGATCAATGTGGGCCCTGAATCATATGCGTGGCTTGCAAAAGCCCTTGCAAAAGAGGGTAATTTGGTTGTGACCTATAGCTGGATTGCGGAAGAAATGCCGGGTTATGTTTCCTTAACGCCAGGCCTAGATATGGAGAGTTTTTCGCCTGAAGGACACGGGAAAGGTCCAAGTTGTCCAGCGATAGCCCCCCTTCTTGAAGAGTTAAAGTCTTTAAATAAAGAAGGTCAATTTGCAGGTTTGATTGATATGGAATCTCTCTACATCGGGGGTCATTCCGCTGGCGGAACAGTAGCCTTGATGAATGCTAATAGACAGTGGTTTCCATCAATAAAAGGTGTTTTTAGCTATGCAGCTCATACAGGTGCCTCGGTCGCGCTCGGATGGCCTGAGGATACAGTTTTACCGCTCGGTGATGATGTTCCGGTATTGCTGACAGGGGGAACAAAGGACGGTGTGATTGCATCCAGCTCTCATCGCTATGGTAAGGCTGAGGACGACAGTCCCACGGCGCGCATTGAGCGGACATTTGTTGAGGGCGTGAAAGCAGGAAATGGGAGTGCATTGGTTTTTATCGAGGGCGCCAATCATTTTTCATGTGTCTATCCTCAGGATGATACAACCGGCCGCCCCTTCCTTGACCAGGAAGAAACGATAGATTCACATGCATTTAGAGAATTTTATGCAGCGCTTGTGGGGATGTTTATTCGCCACCAGGGCATCCAGGAAAAGACAATTAAAGACTGTGCAAAAGGCCGAGTATCGGTTGTGTTGCAGACCAAGTAAAAGGGAACAGAGAATGGCTGATGATAAAAAACCAAGTAACTGGCAACAGGCAATCACAGGAGAATGGCACGGAATGCCTTCGCTTTTTGAAGCAGATGGGACTCATGTAGGCTATAATAAGGTGAGTAGAGCGAGTGAATTTAAAGACGGTCGAACCACGTATTGGATGGAAACAAAATTTGATGCCACGGGACCGTTGAATGATCGGTTTGAGATTGGCGCAAAGTTCAACTTTGGTGTGATCGATAGTGATCAGGACCGGATTTACACGGGACCGGATTTTATCGGAACAGGCCGCCCTTATGGTTTGTTAGTTGATAGTCGTTATTTTTCACCCGGCTGGAATGTTGATCTACGGACCGTCAATCACGTTGTGCCAGAGCTTGGGCTGCAAGTCTACTCTTCTCAACTATTTGAAGGGGACACTTTGGTTGGCGTTTTCAATGGACTTTATGTGGTGACACAGGATCATGAGACTAACCCTGAGACTCAACAAAAGGTGATTGATTTCCTAGCGAAAGAGAAAACTGACGGTAAAAAACCTTTCAATTACCCTGTGAAGAATGCGGGCGTTTTCCGAGGAGAATTTGAAGTTTATAATGATCAGCAAGAATTGATCGGGACAAATAAGGTGACGATCCATCATAAACCTATCAATTTGCTCCATAGTGAGCAAACAATTGAGATTGAAGGCGTGGTGAATAGAAAGTGGACGGCCATGCGCACCAGAAACGGCAATCATCACCAATTCCATGGACCAGAGATGTTCGGAAACGGCATGTCATACGGACGCTATCTCTATTCCATACGTCATTCTTTCGGCGAAGCTTTTAAACTTTGGTCGCGAGAAACTGTTGTGGATGATGACTATACCATGGTATGTGCTTGGCAATTCCTAGAAAGCCAGAAAGAAAAATACACGACGTTTGGCGTCCTTCATTGGGAAGAAGGGGAAGAAATTTTAGGGGCTGTATACGTTGAATAAGACCCTCAATTTTAGAGTAGTCACATGATTGATCCAATTGAATTTCGTCAAGCCCTCGGCAGTTATGCTACGGGCGTGACCATCATCACCACCGTTGATCAAGACGGGAATAAAATCGGTATGACAGTGAGCAGTTTCAACTCGCTGTCATTGGACCCACCCCTCATCTTGTGGAGCATAGATAAGAGCACAGGTGTTTTTGAAGAATTCACCACCTGCTCTCATTTTGCTGTCCATGTCCTTAAAGAAGATCAAGAGCAGTGGTCCAATCATTTCGCAGGGAAAGGGTTTGACAAATTTAAGGAAGTTGACAGTCTTCCGGGCCTAGGAGGGGTTCCGCTTCTTGATCATGTCTGTGCTCGATTTGAATGTTCCCTCGAGAACTGTTTTGACGGCGGGGATCATATCATCATAGTTGGTCGTGTAGAAAAAATGGCTCATGAAGAAGCAAGACCATTGGTTTTCTGTCAAGGCCGTTACCAAAAACTGGCTGAGTAAGTGAGATCCGTATTGTTCGGGCTACAGGTGAGCCCATTTTCTAACAAGTCTATCTTTTGAAATAAAGTCATCAATGGCAAGCTGATGGTGTTGTGTCATTGTGATTTGATCCAAGCCATTCAGCAATATTTCTTTATTTTGAGCTTCAATCTCAAATGGGTATGCGTCGACTTTTTGTGTTTCTAAGTCTATGAAGAGTGCCTTGGATTTTTTACTAAGTATAGAGATTTTCTCTGCATCAAGCCGAATAGGTAAAAGGCCATTTCGAATACAATTTCCGTAAAAAATATTGCTAAAACTTGGAGCAATGATTGCTTTAATCCCATATTCTGCAAGCGCCCAAACAGCGTGTTCCCGACTGGAGCCACACCCAAAATTCTTCCCTGATAAAAGGATTTTGGATTGACTATAGATGGCTTGGTTGAGAATAAAATCAGGGTCTGGCGTCCGCCTTTTTTGATCCAGATAGCGCCAGCCTGCAAACAAGCCTACTGATAAGCCTTTTTTAGAAACGCGCTTCATTTCTCTGGACGGGATGATAGCATCTGTATCAATGTTATCTCTTATCAAAGGTGCAGCAAGGCTTGTACATGTGGTAAATTTTTCCATCACAGATCTTCCAGCATAGACGCGGCTATTATTTTGCCCATTAGGGCAGAAGCAGCGACGGTTTCAGGACTCGCAAGATGTGACCGAGTTTTTGGTCCTTGTCGGCTCTCGAAATTTCGATTGGTTGTCGTTATGACTCGCTCCTGGAAACCAAAATGTTCACCACCAGCATAAAAACACATGGAGCATCCGGGTTTTCGCCATTCAAACCCTGCTTCTTTAAAAATTTTATCGATCCCTTCCTTTTCCGCCTGTGCTCTTACTTTCATAGACCCCGGTACAACGATCGCCGTAACACCGTCGGCAACTTTTCGCCCCTTAATGATTGTGGCCGCCCGTCTTAAATCACTGATTCGACTGTTGGTGCAAGATCCTATAAAGGCTGCATCAATCGAGTATTCCGTCAGCAGGTCACCTTCGTTTAAGCCCATATAATCGAGCGCTCTTTGAGTAGAGGAGTCTGTTGCAGACGGGACAGGGCTACTCAACGCAATCATATGCTCAGGACTTGTCCCCCAGGTAATTGACGGCAGAAGAGCAGAAACATCGAAAGTGATCTCTTGATCAAAGACAGCATTCTCTTCAGATTTTAAGGCTAGCCAGTTTTTGCAGGCCTCCTTCCACTCTTTTCCCTTTGGGGCATAAGGGCCAGCCTTGAGGTAGTCGAAGGTTTTTTGATCAGGTGCAATCA
Source organism: Temperatibacter marinus (assembly GCF_031598375.1). Taxonomy (NCBI): domain Bacteria; kingdom Pseudomonadati; phylum Pseudomonadota; class Alphaproteobacteria; order Kordiimonadales; family Temperatibacteraceae; genus Temperatibacter; species Temperatibacter marinus. Next base: position 866,236 of record NZ_CP123872.1, on the reverse strand, counting down.
GAGCCGTGAAGGCTGAGAACTCTACTGCCATATTGCAGAGCGTCATCCGCGCTTCCATGTCCATCTCTTCAACAACTGGTCCAGCAAATTCTACCACATACCCAACAGCACCGCCCGCTGAAAGAGAACCGATAAGAGCAAGAACAATATCTTTTGCTGTTACACCGTCTTGTGGCGAGCCTTCAAGAGTGATCCGCATCGAATTTGGTTTTGTCAGGGATAATGTTTCAGTGACTAAGGCATGTTCGGCTTGTGTACTGCCAATCCCCCAAGCCAGCGCCCCAAACGCGCCTTGTGTGCAGGTATGACTGTCAGGGCAAACAACCGTTAAGCCAGGTAGAACAATGGCCTGTTCGGGGGATATCACATGAACAATTCCCTGTGTTTCGTCATTCACATCAAATAGGGGCAGGTTATATTTTACGGCGCTCATGCGGTGGGATTGAATGAAGTCTGTCCCGCTTGGCATTGTTGTTTGGTCACTTCGGTCTTCATAAGTATCTAGAATGTGGTCCATGACACAGAAAACATGAGCAGGATTAGCAATGGATCGTCCATCTTCTTCTACCGCCTTTAAGGCGACACTGCCTGTCCGTTCATGCAGGAGGAGACGATCTATATAGATGAGATCGCTGCCATCTTTCAGGGGGGCAATACAATGTTGATCCCATATTTTATCAAAGAGAGTATGACTCATTGGTTTCCTATTGTTGCTCTTTCCAGCAGGACATAATCTCATGCCCTGTGGCTGTCCAAATGTCATTCGAGTCTATGAGGGACTTTAAGACTTGTTTCAACGCTTGTATGCGCCACGGTTGCCCGATCACATAGGGCGTCAAATTTAGATGCAGGAGACGCCCCCCGTGTGAAGATGATTCTTTTTGGAAACAATCGAATGCTTCTAGAATTTGTTCCTGATAGACATCTTCATTCTGGCCCAGATTGACCAAAAGATGCCTGTCTTCTAGTTCCATAGTGTGTGGCATAGAGACGATCTTTCCCTTATCAGTCTTCATGACATAGGGCATATCATCATTGACCCAGTCTGCTTGATAGGCAAGACCGGCTTCTGCTAAGAGAGCCAGCGTGTTTTCACTTTGACTGCGTGCAGGAGAAACCCATCCTGTTATCGACTGACCAGAAAGAGTTCGAAGAGTGTCCAGTGATTGTGTTATCTGACTTCTTTCGACATCAATATCCATGCCACCGTAATGCAGGCTGTTCATGTCTATGCTGTGCGCAACAATTTCATGTCCCCCCGCTACAATCTCAGACAGTAAAGAGGGATAGCGCTCAGCAAGAGCAGCATTCATAGGGATAGAGGCTTTAATTCCCAAAGTCTCAAGGACTTTAAGAATACGAAATATCCCAACTCGATTGCCATAATCACGTGTGGTATATGTGCGGTAGTCTGGGTAAGGTGTCACCATATGTCCCGGTGCTTTAAAGGGCCCCTCATTCGGGACAAGCGGGAAATATTCGAGCGCAACCGTTATCCAGAGCGCAACCTTTTTAGAAGAAGGCCAAGTCACTGGCGCCCTGTCAAAGAGAGGTGAAAAAGAGTATAGGTCGTGATCCATTCCATGGCGACGATTTTCATAGGTAAGATAATTTTTAGGAAGGGTCATACTGAGACTCCCTTCTTGTATTTTTTGATGTCTTCAACAGCGGTGTCATAATAGGTCTCGCGATAAAATTCAGCAATTTCAGCAGCGGTTGTGACCCAGACATCATCCTTATGTGCTGTGATGTAATCGAGAACCTCTCTAAAGGGACCAATCCGGTGACTGCGGCCTATTAAATAAGCATGTAGGGGAATGCACATGACGGTGCCACTCTCTGCGCCTTCCTCTAAGAGTTGGTCGAATTGTCGCTTGAGTAAGTCTGCATATTGTCGGGCGCTTTGGCCGTATACATTGAAAGCATAATGGTCATTCACCTCTAGGGAATAGGGCATTGAGATGAGTTTTTTATCAGAGTGACTTGTGATCAAAGGTTGCGGTTGATCATCTTGAAACAGGTCACAACTATACCAAAAATCATACTCAGCGAGCAAATCAATGGTCTTTTCTGTATGGGTAAGAGCGGGGGCTAGGTAGCCCTTGATCCGCTGCCCTGTCGCGGCCTCAACTGTTTTGATACTGTCCTCGAGGATGGAACGTTCTTGGTCTTCATCCATGCCGTAAATATAGCGGGTGTTATATATGCCATGGCTGAAAAATTCCCAGTTACGGTTTTGACACGCCTCAACAATCTCAGGATGGTGCTGACACATGGCCACAGACAGAGAAACAGATCCTCTGATGCCGAATTCGTCCATGATGTCCATCAGCCGCCAGTGGCCCACACGATTGCCGTGATCTCTATAGCTGTATGGTGTTATATCAGGGTAGGGTCTTGGCCATGCTTTTCTTTGTGGGTTAACAGGAGGATTTAACTCATAGAATTCAATATTAGGTGCGACCCAAAAAGCAACCTTTTTCCCCTCCGGCCAAACAATTTTTGGTCGGTTTTTATAAGGCCAATAGTCATAGAGTTCTGGATCAGGCTTCATACTACCCCTCATAGGCTATTAGCCAGTCTTTAACGTCTTGAACATCGACAACATCAGCGTATTTCAGTTGAAGATCAGTAAGGTTTGCAAAATGATAACTCTCGTGCTTGTCAGCGACGCATTCTACCGGGATAATCGTACGATAGCCTCTTGAAAGACTGTCAACAGCAGTTGCTCTTATACAGCCTGATGTTGAGCCACCCGTCAGAACAAGGGTATCCACTTTATGCCACGTTAAAAAGGTCTGTAAGGGTGTTTCAAAAAATGCAGAAGGCATCCGTTTTGTATAGACTGGATCCACGTCTTCGTGAATGTCAACACGATCATCAAAGGCATGTCGTTCAGAACCATATTTGATATTTTGCAAACTATCTGGCGTATCTGTGCGCGTACCCCAAACACCAGCATCTGCAGCATTTTCCATGTAAGCAACATGCGTCCATACAACAGGAAGTCCTTTATCCCGAGCCATGGTAGAAATGGTGTTAATATGGGTCATCTGATTAGGATCAGTAATATAAGCTGTTTTAGGGAAGAGATCTGGCCGTGTATAACTTTTTTGAGGGTCAACATTGATAATAGCAAGTTTTTCCCCAAACCCAAATTTACTACGGGCGGGATTTGCCATCACTTCTTCAAAGATTTCACGGGCTGTTTTATCACTTGTTTGCATGGTGCTTTCCACGCTGCTCTCCTCTTTCCTCATATTATGGGACTTTATATCAATATCTATATCACATCTGATATGATATAAATCATCAAAACTGATGGCTAGATCCACTAAAAGCTTTACATTGTTATAATCATATATCATTATATCTATTCAATTTATCTTGGCAAGAGAGAATTCGTCTAGCTGATGAGATATGCGAAAACTATTGATGGCTTTCTGTGGAGCATCCTATGTTTAAAATAGTCAAACTAATCATTCTGCTCTTGGCAGCTTACGGTGTCTACGCACTATGGCCTGAGGCAGAGTTGACTGTGGATGTATACAGCGTAACAGATTTCGAACACCATCCTGATGGAAAAGTAGGTTTTCCTTCCTTTAATGCAATGTCTGGCATGGAGATACAGGCAGGCGGCAATGAGAGTGTCCAGCAAACATCAGGCGGGATTCTAGTCCTCCCGGAATTGGCATCTTCTGAAAATAAAGTGCCTGCGGTGGTTATTTTACATGGATCGGGCGGCGAATGGTCTGGGCGTAGCCTTTATCTTGCCAATAGGTTGGCGCGGCATGGTATAGCAGCGCTGTCTATAGAGACATTTCAAGCCAGAGAGTTAAACTATTCAGATAGTTATACTGATAGACTGAATAAAGCGCCTATATTTACACAGATTGCGGACGGGGCTATGGCACTTAAAGCCTTGCAAAATCATCCCTTTATTCACGGTGATAAGATAGCCGTCACAGGATTTTCTCTTGGTGCAGCGTCAGCCCTCTATCTTATGTTTGAACCTGTCCTTGAAAATATTCTTGGCAAAGAAGGGCCTCGGTTTTCTGCTTATGCCTCTTTTTATGCGGGGTGTTCATTTGACTTTGAAGATTTCCGTCCAGAAGGATCTCCTGTCTTGATCATGATGGGCGAGAAGGATGAAAGTATGTCTGTCAAGAGATGTCAGTCATTTAGGAAAAAATTAAAGAGCTATAATATTCACTCGAGCCTCATCGTTTATCCGGGAGCTGCTCATGGCTGGGAGCTGCCAAAGCCTATGGCCTTTGATGAAGGGGCCTGGGTCACTAAAGACTGTGAAATGAAATGGATGAAAGATGGCCAAACCATAGAACAGACGACAGGCCAGTCAATGGATAGTAAACTTGGTGCCATCAGAGCTCTGCTTGGATGTGCGGATCAAAGCGGCTATACCATGGGTGAACATAGACCGACCAAGGAACAATCATGGATTGATTTTCATAGTTTTCTGATCAAGACATGGCAGAAGCAAGAAGAATAAGAAGTAACCCTTTAATTAATGATCTAACATTAAGTCATTAGCGTACGAGATATAATACAAGTCGATGTTTTACAGGAGTAAACAGCAATGCTGATTAATATGTGGTATGTGGCCGAAGAAGAAGCCAATATCAAAGAGGACCCCGTCAAAGTAAAGATTTTGGGTCAAGATTTAGTTGTCTTTAGGGATGGAGAGGGACGTGTGGTTTGTCTTTCTGATATTTGCCCTCATAAAGGCGCTTCTCTTTCCGGCGGTGTTGTCCGCGACGGCCATGTAGCGTGCCCCTACCATGGATGGCAGTTTGGTCATACGGGGGCATGTCTGAAAATTCCTGCGGCTGGTGAGGATGCAAAAATTCCTAATCGTGCCCGGGTCGATAGCTATCCTGTAGAAATAAGATATGGCTGGGTATGGGTTTTCCTCGGTGACCTTCCAGAAGAAGAACGTCCCCCCATTCCAGAATTTCCAGAGTATGAATTCATTGGCAGTGATTGGGGGATGGTGCGCGGTACATGGGAGTGGAATGCTAACTATGAGCGAGTTTTAGAAAATGGTCTTGATTTTGGCCATGCACCCTATGTACACCCTGCATTTGGGGATCCGGACGAAGGAGAAATCAATCACATTGACCTCGAACCCCATGAATGGGGCGCACGGGCCCGTCATCTGTATAAACCGCCGCGCCCTAAAGGCCTTTGGGCATCTCTGAGGAATAAAAAGGCAGCCGCATCAAAAGGTGTGGAAGCCAGTCCCGGCTATCATGTTTCAGGGTCGATGCTTCGTCTTGAAGTGAATATAACAGCCAGTTGGAAGATGATTATTTTTGATGTGAATATCCCTGTGGATGAAAATACAACGAAAACCTATTTCATCGCCATTCGTAATTTCTTCAAGAGTGCCATGTGGGATTTTGATGCTAGGAAAAGAACTTATAGTATTTTTGAGCAGGATCAGGTGGTGGTTGAGAAAATCCGCCCTGAAATGGTGCCTGAAAAATTGGCTGAAGAAATGTCAGTTCAGTGCGATGTCTTAATGATGGATGCGCGCAAAAAATTCAAAGCACTCAAGAAGAAGGGTTGGGAAATAGATCTGGAGACTTATTACAAAGAATTCAAAGGAAAACGCGCGTGTGTTATTCCCTCTCCCGCCAGGAGAGAAAACCCGAAGGGATGGATTATACCCACCATTCCTCTCTTGGAAGCTTCAGAATAACCTTTTCTGTGAGAGAAAAGTTGAAACCCACCCAAGTTAGGGTGGGTTTTTTTATGACCGGTTCCTTCAATGCTGACTTCAGCCCCTAATAGGCTTCAGCACTATAAAAAAAGGAGGCATAGAGCCCCCTTTTCTTTTTTGCTATGGATGGACCTCTTAGAAGGTGTAGCTGAAAGTAGCACCAAACATGCGCTTTTCGCGATGCTGTACACCGGCACCCTGCTGACCAAGGATACTGAAGTTACGGATGGCCGCAATCGGTGTATCATTGTTAGTCAGGTTGTTCGCCCAAACAGCAAACCTCCAGTTTTCAGCCTGAATACCAACCTGAGCACTCAAGAGTGTGACACTTGGGATTGTGACCCAGTTATCAAAATCAAGATAGGTTTGTGACCGATAATTCAAGTCTGTGATCGTGAAGAAGGACAACTCATCATTGATAGGAATGTCAATATCAAATCCAAGTGTCGCCGTATGCTTTGGTGCATTCGACATGCGGTTGCCTGCGATATTTCCAGTTGTGACAAGGATAGAACCTGTTGATACAAAAGGAATGACCACTGGCGGTGCAAACGGCGATACTGTTACAGGATTCATCTCAAGACCACAACTCGCACCGTTTCCTGATGTGTACAATAATCCGGCTTGTGTTGATGAAATATCAACACGAGATTTCTCGAGATGTGGTATATCACAATAGCCCGCTGCACTGGCAGTTGAGCCTTCTGTAATTTTGCCATCTTGATAGGTATATCCGAAACGGAATTGAACATTTTGGTGGACTTTCCAAGCCCCCATAATTTCAAAACCTTTAACTTCAGCCTGACCAAGGTTAGTCACGATATTATCAAGACCAACATTTTCACGTAGCTGCATATCTGTCCAGTCAACAAAGAAAGCAGCCATATTTAGGTTCATGTGACCATCAAGCAAGGTGAGCTTAGTTCCCACTTCATATGTCCAGTTCGTTTCTGGATCATAGAAAGTCCGACCTGCTGTAGCAGATGGCTGCACACCCCCTGCCTTCGCGCCTTTCCCTGCAATAGCATAGAGGAAAGTGTCCTCATTCACTTTGTGATCTAGAATGACACGCGGCGTAAAGGTCTTATAGCTTTTTTCAATTGGACTAGAGAAAGAAGCATCATACAAACGGGTCACTTCCACACGGTCTTCCATGTAGCGATCTTCCCAAGTGTAACGCCCTTCTACGGTAACACTGGTGCGGTCGGAAATTTCGTAATCAAGCGAGAGGAAAACAGAGGTTTCTTCGTTGACGAAATATTTATCCTGAAGCAATTGCACCTGACCGTTTTCTACCCCCCATGTGTCCACAAGAGCAGGTGGCCCCATGCAACCAGTGAAAGGTGGCATTGGGTTGCAGCTATAAGTCGCAGGGATAATACCCGCATTAATAAGATACGCTGGGAAACCTGGCCCTGTAGGAACCCAGTTCACCGCGGCATCCATTGTGGCTGCATCAATATCATATCCAGTCTCAAGACGGTCATCATATTTCAGGCGAGCAAAGAAACCACCAAATGCCCACTGTAAAGGCCCATCATTGATAGACTGGAAGCGAAGCTCCCCAGAGAAATCTTTCCGTGATTGATTTGGCTGACCGCCAATCACTGGGAATAGATCTGGGATGAAATTGCCGTCCAAATCTACGGGCATCGGACCATTGCCAAAGGAAACCGGTGGGGCGCCTGTTGGAACAACCGGTCCTCCTGGGAACAACTCAGCAGAGGGCAACTCAAGCAAAGTTGTTAAGATTGGCTCACCACCCAGACCATAAGTTGCGTCAGAAATTGTTGAAATTTCTTCATCTGTATGGGCGATAAGGGCAGACATTAGGAAATTATCAGCTTCCCAATCAATTTTTAACGTATGCCGTTTCACATCATATGTGGATCCAACCAAGTCTGAAGAATAGCGATCTAGATCGTTAGACGGACGATTTTCAGGATTCTGAACTTTATGGTTCCGATAGTTAAAAGTGATAAAATCAAATTTATATCCACTATCCATCTCATTGTATGGAATACCGTATAGAGGCTGATCCGTTGTTTTGCGGTCAACATAGGTGAAGGCATAATCAACAGTCACAGTTTCACTTGGTGTGAAGCGAATTTGCGCCCGAATATTTTCTGAATTGGCATCATTCAAGCGTTCCTCATTCGTCGGATTCACCCACGAACCACCTGTTTCCATATGTGTCGCATCAATGCGTACCGCTACTTTATCTTCTACAAGAGGGCCGGAATAGTTAAAGCCAGCGATGCGCCGGCCATGTTCTCCTACAGAAAGCTTAAAGCCGCCTTCGGTATCTGTCATATTTGGCTTTTTGGTAATATAGTTTACAGCTCCTGAAAAGGAGTTGCGTCCGTAAAGCGCAGACTGAGGACCACGCACCACTTCTACGCGTTCCATCCCATCGATGAAGGCGTCAAAAGCAATTCGACCAGCCCAATAAAAGCCGTCTACGAAAGTTGCGACATTGGCTTCATCTCCAATAAGAGATCCTTGTGAAAGGCCGCGCATTGAAACGTTGCCAAGTCCTGGCCCACCCTGATTTGTAAAATACACACCTGGGACTTGGTTCATCATCTCACGAATATCAGTGATACCACGTTTTTCAAGAGCATCCCCAGTCATCGCAGTGATGGATAGAGGTGTATCCTGAAGCGTCTCTTCGCGAAGGCGCGCGGTTACAATAATTTCTTCAAGGACAAATTCTTCATCGTCCTGAGCGACAACCGCTTGATGACCTGTTGATAATAATGCTGCCCCCATACATGTGGACATTAACAGATGTTTTTTGCTCGACACTGACTCTTCTCCCTAAGGCTTCCCTTGCTATAGACTCTCTTGATCATTTTTTATTTTATAGATCAAAAAGAGACTCTAAAATTTTCCCTAAATATCCTGCTTTGAGGCAGATATTTCTTAACTACTCCATACTTTTTTAATATACTAATGATATATTGATAGGTCATTATGATCAATCAGTAAATTTCGTTTAAATTCAATATCTTATAAAATATTGGATTTATTGTTGTATAAAAAACACGGTTTTAACGGTAATTTTCAGGTCTCCAATGACTGGAAAGACTCGCCCATAAGAGCTTTACAGACAGCTGGAAAAGAGGAGGATGGTCATTGCTTGACTTAGGGGGAATAGAAGAATGATTGCGTATTTGAATGGAGCAAATGGTCTTGGCTTTATACTTTTGCTGGGGATATATTTATATAAATATAAAGGCAGTGATTCTCATCACTATAGTCCAACGGCGTCTTGGATTAGGGCCTTTCTCTATTTTAGTTTTTGTTTTGGCCTTTCCGCTCTTACTGGCACACAAGCGTTTATCTTAAGCAGTCCTCTTTGGACTGAAGCCCAGCTTACCAATCAATCCTGGCTTCTCTGGACAACAGGCATAACAGGTTTCATTCTTTTCGCTTATTGGTTTATTTGGGTCAGATATACCATCCGGTTTGACCGAAAAATCCATCTTCTTAGTCAAATCCCCTTTGGGTTGATATGGGGCCTTGCCATGGGACAAGTGATTATGATGGTCTGGCATTTGTCCCTAACAGTTGGCGCAGATTGGCCTCTTTGGGGACAAATTATATTTGCCTGGTCATTACTTGGGTTCATTCAGTGGGCGTGGCAGGACTTATACTGGGATATATATATCTCCCCTGAACATGATAGCCCGTATTCTATTCCGCTTAAAACTTTCGCTTCACATATTCCCAATGTGACTCTGTGTCTGATATATATGGGCCTATACCAGTCTTATATGGTGGTGATAGCGCTGCAAACGCTTGCCTTGATAGGCTGCACCATCGGTATGCGCATGCCCCCTTTTTGGTCTACAGAGCAAACGCCCGCTGCTCGGCGTATTCGATTTTTTGGACCTATTTATCGTGCCGGGGGTTATGTCAGTTCTGACCCCAAAAATGATCGTTATTTGAAAGCTGCACATTTACCGCGCTAGGAAGACGTCGTTTGATAGCCCTTAGGATAGCCTTTCGGTAAGCCAGCATGGGGTAAGAAACCATAGAGCTCTTCTTGAGGAAGCGCTTTTTGGACAATGTCGCGCACCGCACATAATTTTTCCAGGTCAATGCCGGTCTTGAGACCCATACTATCAAGCATGTATACCAAATCTTCGGTGACAATATTACCACTTGCGCCAGGCGCAAAAGGACAACCGCCAAGACCCCCTAAGGAGGCATCGAATGTGGTGATGCCATTTTCGAGAGCTACCACAACATTGGCAAGGCCTACGCCGCGTGTATTATGAAGGTGCAACCCTGTTAAATTTTCTTCACCAACGGCTGATTTTACGGCTTTAATGAGGGTCACTAAATGGTTTGGAGTTGCATAGCCGGTCGTGTCAGACAAGCCAACTTCATTTACCCCGGCCTTCATCAATCGCTCTGCAATTTCAGTGACTTTTTGAGTTGCTATCGGGCCTTCTATAGTACAACCAAATGCCGTTGAAAGGCTGCCCTCAAAGAAAGGTTGTTTTTCTTTCGGAAGAGATTGAATGTAAGCTGCAATCTTTGTGACTTCTTCAATCATTTGATCATGGGTCCGGTTGACATTTTTAAGGCTATGAGTTTCGCTTACAGACAGAGGTATGCTTATTTTATGAGCGCCTGCGTCTATGGCGTTTTGAGCGCCTCTGAAATTGGGCACAAGGGCTGCAATTGTTAATCCTTCTAAGGTGCGAGCATAGTCAACGAGAGCAGCTGTGTCAGCCATTTGCGGTAAAAGTTTTGCCGGGACGAAAGACCCTACTTCTATTTCCGGAACACCTGCTTCAAATTCAGCTTTGATCCACGCCTTTTTTGCTTCTAAGGGCATGATGGTTTGAATAGATTGTAACCCATCTCTTGGACCAACCTCACTGATTTCAATGTCAAAAGCAGCCATTTGCCTATCTCCGTCAAATGTATTATTGATATATCATTCATATTTTTATACATAAGAATAAGTAAATGTCCAGCAAGGGAAGTATGTCATGGGTAAATCGATTTGGAAATGGACTAAAAGAGGGTTTTTAACACTGATTGGGTTGATTGCTTTTTATGCCATCTATGGGGCCATTGCTTATCGTGCAACCGATGCTCGAAGCCTCTATAAAGACAGTGGAATTCGATATGCTCAGATTGAGGATGCCTCCATAGCATATCGCTACCAAGGGGAAGATAAAACGGGTCCAGCGGTCATTCTTGTTCATTCCATGTTTTTTGATATGGCTATGTGGGATGATTGGGCGGCTGAGTTAGCAAAAACGAATCCAGTGATTCGTTTTGATGTTGCAGGGCATGGCCTTTCATCTCAAGCCACCTCAGGAGATTATTCTCTGAAGGCAACCATGAAAACTTTGCAGGGAATTATGGATCATCACGGGGTTAAGCGAGCTATTCTTGTGGGGTCATCGATGGGAGGGGCGACTGTCTTTAATTATGCAGCGGCCAATCCGCTTTCCGTAGAAAAATTGATTTTAGTAAATCCAGGGGGCCTGGAAGGCTATGATAAAAAAGGCAGTGCAACAGCCCCTGACTGGGCATATTGGATTTTGCGCTATTTACCTGACTCTGCTCTTGATGCTTTTGTGAATTGGCTATCGGGCGATAATGATACGGGGGATATTTTCAGGAATCATTTTCAGGTTTCCTTTAGAAATAAAGGGACACGTGAAGGAATTGTTGGCCGCATGCAGGACTTTAAATCTCATGATACAGCGACAGTATTACCTCAATTGACCATGCCCACCCTCTTGATGTGGGGGGAAAAAAATGTTCAGTTACCTGTTGCTCAGGCGGATCAATTCTACGAATTAATTTCAAAAGGCAGTGCGTCAGTAACAGTGAAGATTTATCCAGGGTCGGGCCATATGACCCCAGTAGAAAAGATAGATAAGCCTCTAGAAGATGTGAAAGACTTTATACAAGCACAGGAGTACGAGAGATGAAATGGGTGAAAGGCATTGGTTTAACATTCCTTGCGGTCATAGTCTTGAGTTATGGAAGCTATATGGTTTTCTTTAAACCCGATCCTCTTGTTTTCCCAGAGGCCAGGCCCTTAGGTGCTGGCCTAGATTTGAGCAGTGTTTACGGCATAGAGGCAGGCCTTTATACGCCACAAAAAATTTCATCTCTCAAAGTGGATGGATTAAATGTTTCTGTATATTTTCCAAAAGAAGAAGGACGTTTTCCTCTTCTTGTTTTTTCGCACGGCAATTTTTCTGACCGTCATTCTTATGACCGGGTGATCATGCATTGGGTCAGTCATGGTTATGTGGTCTTATCCCCTGATCATCTTGATGCCGGGGGGATGGTGAATGGCATTTCAGCTATGCTGCGCTATGGACAAGATGGTGTGTTGAAACAACGCCCTCAGGATTTAATCCTACTGTTAGACAATCTTGAAACCATAGAAGAAAAACTCCCCGCATTGAAAGGGAAGGTTAACGCAGATCTTGTTGCAGCAACGGGACATAGTTTTGGGGCTTTTGCCGCTCAAATGATGGGGGGCGCTGATGCTGCAGACCCCACTGGAGGGGAGCGGCTCACAGCATATGATGCTCGTATCAAAGCTATTGTCGCCCTTAGCCCGCCTGGGCCAATGTTTGACATGATTGATCAGCAAAGTTGGGATAGCATGAAGAAGCCCCAACTTGTCACAACGGGTACATGGGATATGGATGCCTCATTCTTTCGGGAATGGACTTTACACACATTGAGCTATCGCAATGCACCTGAAGGAGAAAATTATTTATTAGTAACAGAGGGCGCTGATCATTATCTTGGCAACTTGATATGCCGGCTCGATCGTAATGAAGCGCCTCAACAGGATGCATTAAAAATGGTAAGGGCAACAACGACGGCTTTTTTGGATGCCTATTTAAAACAGAAACCGGCGGCTAAAGCTTTTATAGATAGCGAAAAATTACAACAAGTAACGGCTGATTTTTCTAGAGTGACAAAGCGATAATAACACGTGAAAAAGTTGACAAAAGCATATTTACAAGGTCGTGACGGGGCAATCCATATACGCAAAATGGGGAGCCCAAAAAACCCTACTCTCATTCTGTTGCATCAGGTTCCAAGCCACGGTGGTATGTTTGAGGCTTTAATGGACTTATTGTGCAATGACTTTTTCTGCGTTGCTATAGATTTACCAGGGTTTGGCGAAAGTGAGATGGCCCAAGCAACGTCCATAGAGGATTTCGCGGCCTGCATTTGGCCTGTCATAGAAGATGTGTGTAAAGGCCCCGTGCATATTTTAGGGCATCATACGGGGACGTCTGTTGCTATTGAACTTGCAGTCTCTTACCCAGAAGCGATAGCCAGCCTTATCCTTTCTGGACCAGCTCTTATAACAGAGGATTTGAAGGCATTACTTCCAACAATATCGTATACAATTCCTTATGAAAAAGATGGTGCCCATCATAAAAAAATGTGGCAGCGAATTGTGAATAAAGACAAAGACGGCACATTGCCCGCCGCCGTGATTGAACGGGAAGTCCAAAGTGCACTCTCTTTAGGGGACCATTATCAGCATACTTATTTGGCAGCTAGTGATTATGCCTTGATTGAACGCCTGCCAGCTGTTCAATGCCCCACTCTTGTTTTCGCCGGGACACTTGATATCCTCTACCCAGCTGTGGCACCTGTTGTTCGGGCCCTTAAAGGTGCAGAGCAAGCGGAAATTATTGGCGGAGATGGCTATATTTTTGATAAAAAAGTTGATGATATTGAGCGGCTTTGCTCAGTGTTTTTAAAGGCACATAGTGCGCAGTAAAGAGAAATGGAATTTACCAATGCCCCATAAAACAATTCGCGGAACCATCCAATATACCAGTAAAAAACCAGACCGTATGGATCAGGAGCGGGGTAGAGAATACTTCACAATCACTCGGCAAGCTGATGGGGTCGAAGTCATGCATGCACATTGTGAAATTGATGATAGTCCGAATGTGATACGCGATATCGTTATGGCCTTCAAAGAAGATGCAAGCCCACTTGATTGTAGCGTTCGCTTAAGCGTTGGAGATCGGTTTGAGGGGTCAGGCTGGATGCGATTCACTGACACAACGGCTGAACTTGAAAGCATTAATCACAGAGATGGTCGAATCAGTCAAAAAATCGAACTTGAGCGCCCTGTTCGCTGGCTTCAATCTCACCCAATTTGCGGCGATAGTATTTTGATGCGTCGCTATGATTTGACAAAAGGAGCGGGCAAGCAGCGCATGGATGATATGTATTTAACATCACCAGATCATCGCGGTGCCACTGGACCCCTTCTCTTTAAAGCTGGGTTTTCTATCGTTTATTTAGGCGAAGAAGATGTGACAGTTAAGGCAGGCACATTCAAAGCCCGTCATTTCCAAGTCACTGATACAGCTGGGGAATTACCGGAAGAACATCCGCCCTATGATGTTTGGTGCACAGCGGATGATGATTACCTTTTTCTAAAAGCAGGGGTTGGGGGTTATATGCAAACTCACTATGAGTTAGTAGAAGTCACGCGGGACTAAGGAAGACATCCATGAATACGTCTGTGGTATTGATCACACTGATTTTTTACAAAATTCTCTTAATCGGTATTGGATTTTGGGCGTCTAAAAGGATGAAAAGTCAAGAAGATATGCTTCTTGGTGGACGCAGTCTGGGTCCTTTGGTTGGGGCGATCAGTTATTCGGCGAGCGCTGCCTCAGCATGGACATTATTAGGGATGAGTGGCCTCGCGTATACCATCGGATTGCCTGCTATCTGGATTGCTGCTGGAGCAGTCCTAGGCAGTGCCCTGGCTTGGATTTGGGTCGCGCCGCGAATGCGTCGATTTTCTAAAGAGCATAAAATTCTGACCTTAACTGATTTCCTTTCTTTCGGCGCGGATGGCCCTCTAAAGAAGGCCATCGTTTTGCTGTCGAGTTTAATAATTTTGGTCAGTTTTATTTTTTATATAGCATCTCAATTTCAAGGAGCTGGGAATACTTTTGCGTTGACCTTTGACATGCAGGCCAGTGAAAGCATTCTATTGGGAGGGGTGGTTATTCTTCTTTATACTATGCTTGGTGGATTTTGGGCTGTCAGTCTCACAGACACTTTGCAAGGAATTTTGATGTTTTTGGCGGCCATCATTATGCCGGTTGCTGCTTTTATAACACTTTCTGACATGGGTGGGTTTTGGGTCAGCTTAGAAAAAATATATGAGCCTTCAGCGTTGACACTCTCTGGACAATCGATGGGCCTAGCCTTGGTAGGGCTTATCATTGGCAATCTTGCCGTGGGGCTTGGCGCTTTGGGGCAGCCTCATCTACAGGCAAGGTTTATGGCCATGAAAGATGATAAGGCCATCAATCAAGCAGCTATTCTTGGCATTGGATGGTATGCTTTTGTTTTCTTTGGTATGTGCCTATTAGGGCTGATGGGGCACGCAATCCTTCCCGATTTAAACAATCCAGAAAATATCTTTTTTGAGCTAACTGCCGTCCTCTTCCCTTCTGTTTTAGGAGGAATTATTCTTGCGGCAGTATTGTCAGCTGTCATGTCAACGGCGGACAGTATGCTCTTGGTTGCGGCAGGTATTTTTTCACATGACCTGGGACTTTCTCAACGATTTAAAGATCGGGAAGTTTTGGTCTCTAGACTTGCGATTGTCGCTGTAACAGCTCTTTCAATATGGGTGGCTATACAGTTTGAAGCCTCGATCTTTAATCGCGTCCTCTTTGCATGGAATGCACTCGGCGCGGCTTTTGGGCCTCTCATAATTATGCGATTAGCAGGGGTGGACTTTAGGGCTAGGGGTGCTTTCCTAGCCATTGCTTCAGGTTTTGGATGTGCGGTTTATTTATTTTCACAACCGAATATGCCAGGGGACTGGCTCGAGAGACTGGCACCCTTCATTCTAGGACTGGTGATCCTTTACGGATTTAGACGGCGGTCTTAAACAGAGACCAGTTCAATTAATTCACCGCTTGCTCCAGAAATCACACAGGCTTTTGATTTGGGAGCATAGGCTGCACCGCTTACGTCAAACAAAGGGGCGTTGCCCTGAGGCAGTTTAGCCTGCGCAAAAGAGATCATCGCTATTCCTGCCGGCATTCTGCGCTGACTACGCTTGGGGGGCTCTGCCGAAGGTATCTCGTCAATTTCAACTAAGGTATTCCCTGCCAATTGTATGACGGCAACGGGATGTTGTTGGTCTAGATCATATCCATAGATTTGATTAATGACAGTGATTTTGGTGTCAAAAGACATTCCGTTAGTTTGAGAGAGGTCTTCATAAATTTCAAGCGTCTTTTGTCTATCATGGCTAGCAAGGATAGGAATGAAAAGATGATCCACTGCACAAGTGGCTAGGGGTAACTTGAAAGGGGGGACTTCTGCTTTAATCTGTGTGAGATAAAGGACTTCTCCTGCAGGACCTTCGATTTGAACAGCACGTATTAAATCACTCATTTCAAGGTTGGCGACTGGCCTCAGCTGTTTAAAAGGAGACCCTTCAAGTGAACGAGCTAATGTGTCCACGTCTTCAACCAGAACTTCTAGTGCAATCCATCCGGTAGATTTTAAGGGCGAGGGTCTTTGTGCGTGAGTATCCTCAATAATACGCAGCCATGCGTGTCCCTTTGTATTTGCAAGAACTGCAAACCTATGATCGATGAGATCTGGGGCTGCAACCATTTCTACAAAATCAGTCGAAAGTGTTCCTTCTTCTACAACAGTTAAATGCAGAAATTCTACATAAGCAGAGACAACAAAATCAAAATCCTTTGTCACGATTGTTCCCATTAACACGGGTCCTAATTGGGGTATCAATGGAGACTTGCTGTTCATAAAGACCTTTTTAATTGTTTATACACATAGAAAAACGCGGCCTCAAGCCTGTCTTCCTTGAGGTGCGAAGTTAAGGATAAATGCTGCAATTTTGCAACAAAATTAAGGATTACACAGAAATAGCTCTAGCATATTTGATCTATGTCAGTGTTTCCTGAAATATTGGAGATAACCTTAATGCGAGTATTATTTCATGAATCATCCCAAGTAGGGTTGGATGTTTCAATTTGATGAAGTGATGAATAGGAAAGTGTCGTAATTTTGGAGGGAACCATGAAATTTAAGACTAGATTGCTTTGCTCAACAGTCATAATCACCAGTGCTTTTTCGGGCACAACGACTGTTGCAGCTCAAGATGATGAAGAGCTGATGCTTGAAGAGATCATTGTGACAGCAAGAAAAAGAAGTGAGAATATTCAAGAAGCGCCCGTTGCTATTACGGCCTTTACTGCTAATTCAATAGAGCGCGCAAATTTGGTGTCCATCGATGAGATTGCAAAGCGCACAGCAGGCCTCTCACTGGATAGTGAATTTGGTCGTGCTGATGACCGTCCTGTTATTCGGGGACAAGCAAATATTCTTGGTTCCTCTGGTGTTTCTTATTTTGTAGATGGTGTTTATATCAACGGCTCACTCCTTGATTATGACCTGGACCAGGTAGAACGCATCGAAGTTGTTAAAGGCCCGCAGTCAGCACTGTATGGTCGGAATACATATTCAGGCGCTATCAACATCATTACCAAAGGCCCTTCAGATGAGTTTAGTGGCTCTGCTAAAGTCGGCTTTGGCAGCAATGATCTTTTTGAGGCATCTGTCGCTCTAAGAGGTCCTCTCTCTGAAAATCTATCCGGTAGCTTTATGGCAAGAAAATATAAAGCCGACGGAGACTTTGTGAACCAATATGATGGACGTAAAGTCGGGGGAATCGAATCTACTTCTTATTCAGGTGTTCTTTTTTGGCAAGTGAATGATAAATTGGATGTGCGACTGCGTGCCAGTTATTTAAAGTCTGATGATGAACATATTGCCATTGCAAATACAGACTCCACTGAGAATAATTGTTTTCAGGATACAGGGTCTTTTTATCTAGGCCAGAGCCGATATTTCTGCGGTGAATTACTAGATCGCCCTGTTAGTTTTGACGATGTTCGTGCATTGAACGAGCCAGGCTATCGTCGAGCAGAAAAATGGCAAACCAGTTTAACGGCCAATTATGAGCTGAATGATAGTTGGAGCATGAAGTATATCTACGGCTTTAACCATACAGAGCGCAATGACGCTTATGATTCGGATTATCAAGCTGAGAGTTATTCAACAAGTAACTTTTTTATCGCGCCTTTCTTCCAATTCTTCCCGGGTGGACCATGGGCATATGGTCATTCAACTGTAACCAGTGCCTCTAATTTCACAACGCATAGCAACGAGATATCTAAAGATTATTCTCATGAGATGACATTGAGATATGCAGGAGAGAGAACCAACGCAGTTATGGGCCTCTATTATTTGAATTATGATAGTTCAAGTCGTGGAACGCAGCCATTCCCAGAGCGATTTGGTGAGGCTATTGGTGAAAGCTATGCCCTTCAAACGGGTCGTTTTGCAGATTATTGTGCCGCAGGTGGCATTCCATTCCTTCCTTGCGGAGCTGCGCTTGAGTTCGGGTTTTTTGGGCCGCCTAACTTTACCATTACGACAGACAATGGGAAGACCAACAGCGACTTAGAAAATAAGGCGATTTTCGCCAGTATAGAACGGCATCTCACGGATGATTTAAAGATCACGGTTGAAGCACGCTATGCTGAAGAAACTATTAATCGTATCAGCTGGACTCGTGATGTGACGTATGACACAGCAGGCAATATTGTTAATGTTGCGGGTGGTGTCGGATCTATTGACGATCCTGCAGCAGTGACATTCAAGAGTTTCACGCCTCGTTTTTCTGCAGCTTATAAAGTTTCTGATCACGTGAATTTATATGCGGTTGCGGCGAAAGGTACTAAGCCGGGGGGTCTAAATGGGACGCTCGCTGCTTCAAATGGCCTTGCGACGTATGATGAGGAAACCAACTGGTCTATGGAGTTGGGTGCTAAGACGGAATTGTTTGATCGTCAAGCGCGCTTTAACGTGTCGCTCTTTAGAAATACAATCAAGGATTATCAACTGACAGAATCCTATGTCGCGTCTTCAGGGCAAACAGGAACAGCCATTAGAAATGTTGGTAAAGTGCGCCTAACTGGTGTTGAAGCAGAAGTTACTTTGGCACCTGCTGCTTTGCCAGGCTTTATGATTAACGCGAACATTGCTTATACCGATAGTGAAGTTCTTCAGGGGACAGACTTGAACCAAGCCGTGTTGATGTTGACAGACATGACCAGCTCTGGCTCAATTTCTACCGCTTGCGGGCGCGGCTCTGCTCCTGCTGCTCTATGTGCGGATCCAACAGATGTGACATTGCAGTCTCTTCTTGGTTCTATTGTGGGCCATCAATTGCCGCGGCAAGCCAAATGGCAGGGCTATGCTAGCGCACAGTATACAGGTGAGATCAACGATGAATGGTCTTGGACATTGAGTGCTGGAATCTCCTACGAGAGTAAAAGATTCGTTCAGGTTCATAACCTTGCATACATGGGGGCTTCTAGCCTTGTAGATGCGAATTTAACCATTGAAAATGATAGTCTTTCCATCAAGATTTGGGGCAAGAATATCACAGATGATGACAGTGTCATGGGGGCTTTCCGTTTCGTTGATGTGGATGAAAGTTACAAAAGATCTTTCGCCCTTTCACCGCGCCAAGGTGCCACCTATGGTGTGAATCTCGGCTGGAAGTTCTAAGCTAAACACAGTAAAGTTTTGAGAAGAGGGGGTCGCCCCTCTTTTCTTGTTTTAACAAAGTAAGATAATTTTATGCATCATCCTATGCCATTGCTAAAAATTCTTGGGTTCATTGGCCTCCTCTTAAATGGGTCGCAGTCTCTTGTGGCTGACGAGACAGACAAGCGTCCTTTAAAAATGACTGTCGGTGCTTTTGCGGCAGCAGGAACGCCCTGGGATAAAGACTGGCAAACGTTTAAGAAAAATACTGAGGCGCGTTCAAAGGGCAGTGCACATGTGAAGCTGTTAGTGCGCGGTGAGACAGGCGGCGAGCCTATCACAATGAGCAATATACGCCGCAATCGCATTCAGTTTGGGGGATTTACTCTGGCAGGCGGCGCGGCAGTTGTGCCAGAATTATCTGTTCTTCTTGCCCCTTTTTTCTTTGAAAGCACCGAAGAATTAGACTGGATCATGGACACGCATATGCTAGATGTATTCCGACCTCTCTTTGCGAAGAAAAACCTTTATCTTGTAAGGTGGGTTGATGTGGGCTGGCTTAATATGTATGGCCGCAAACCGATCGTACGCCCTGAAGATGCCGCAGGATATCGCATGCGTTCTCAAGCTTCTAAGGCGTCTCAAATCTTTATGACCTCTATCGGCGGCGATATGTTGCAAATGTCTTTTCAAGATCTTATTCCTGCGTTGCAGACAGGATTGGTTGAGGGCGGTGAAACCGGGATTGTTCTCTATGGCGTTACGGGCCTAGGGAAAGAAGCACCGCATCTTACACTCACTCAACATGCCTATGATAGTGGTATTGTGGTTGCAAATTATCAGTGGTTTATGTCACTCCCAAAAGAGACCAGAGAGTTAATTGAAACATCGTTTCCAAGTTCCGATGCAGCACGACAGGGCGTAAGGGGTATGGTTCGCTATTTAGAAAATAAAATTGCCGGAAATAAAGCGGTGACAACCCACAGATTGTCAAAAAAAGATCGACGTCTTTGGCAAGAAGCAACACAGGATAATTACACGAAAATTATCAAGGCTGTTGGGGGGCAATCACAGATGATCTATGACGCAATGCTGAAAGCCAAAAAGGCTTATGAGCAGCATCAATTGAGCAAGGGGTCATCCTAATGTATCGACTTGCCGGTCTGTTTTTAATCTACGCACTAAGAGCTGAAAAGGCATTAACAGTGTTTGCATTTATTGTGATGACCCTCGTGATTGTTGGAGATGTCATTTCACGTAAAGTCACAGGTCTTGGCATTATTGGTGCGCCCCGGATTGCTGTGTTTGCAATGATTGTGACAGCTTTTGCAAGTTTTGGCCTTGCCTCAGATGGACGACGTCATTTGCGGCCTAAATTTGCAGATCAGTGGTTCCCAGCAGCATGGGATCCTGTCATTACGCGCATTCAAGAATTATTAACTGCATCTTTTTGCCTTGCTTTTGCGGGTGTGGCTATTGGCGTTGTACAGGAAACATATGCATTACAAGAAGTCACCCGCATGCTTCAAATGCCTGTATGGCCTATGCAGGCTCTTATTCCCCTGGTTTTCTTAGTGGCGGGTATTCGTCATGCTATTTACGGCCTATATTTAGACCTGCGCCCTCAATTAGAGGCAAATCCTTCGCTCTCAGAAGTGGAGGGCATTAAACAATGAGTGCTCTTTTCTTAACGACATCGCTAGCAGCCATGCTGATCTTACGCCAACGGATCGTTGTGATGCTCGGCTTTGCAGCAGCTTTTTGTTATCTTGCTTGGGGAGACGGCAAATTATCATATGTAGTCTTGGATGTCTGGGCTGCTGCTGATCAAGAAGTCCTGCTGTCTATTCCTCTTTTCATTCTCGCAGGAAATATCATGTCGCGGGGCAGTATAGCACGGCGTCTGATCAAGATAATGCAGGAAGCAACCAATCCAATCCCTGGCGGATTAGCAATAGCAACCATCTTATCCTGTGCTTTTTTTGCGGCTATTTCTGGATCCAGTACGGTCACGTTGATTGCGGTAGGGTCTGTAATGTATCCAGCACTCTTAGACGCTGGTTATAGCAAGAAATTTGCCCTTGGCGCGCTTTGTGCTGCAGGAACTCTTGGGATTATTGTTCCTCCATCAATTCCGCTCATTCTATACGGTGTGATGACAGAGACATCGATTGCTGATTTGTTTAAAGCTGGGGTTGGTCCTGCCATCTTACTGACAGGCTTAATGGTTATTTACGCTGTGATTATCAATAGGAATCAGCCACGAGCAGCTTTCAATTTATCTAGTTTTTTGGGAGCCCTTAAGGAGGGGATCTTCGCCCTGTTTATGCCGGTTCTCATTCTGGGTGGTATTTATGCAGGGTGGTTTACAGCTACAGAATCAGCTGCGGTCGCTGTAACCTATGCTATTTTGGTTGAATTTTTGATCCACAAAGATATGTCGCTGTCCGATCTCAAAGGAACGACCTTAGAAACAGCGACGATGATGGGCAGCCTTTTCCCGCTATTGATGATGGCCCTATCAATCAATACTTTCATGTCATATGAACAGTTACCCCATGATTTGGTGCATTGGATGAGCGGGCTAATTTCTGATCCGGTGACGTTTCTGCTTGTCACGCTTGTTTTACTGCTGATTGTTGGAACCTTCATGGACATTGGTTCTGCAATTTTAATCATCGCGCCACTTCTCTTACCTCTAGCGTTAGCCCAAAATATTGATCCTGTGCACTTTGGGATCATTATGATTACAAATTTAGAGCTTGGCTATTTAACGCCGCCGCTAGGTCTCAACTTGATTGTAGCGATGACAGCCTTCAATGAAGATTTCTGGTTGATTGCCAAATCCGTGATACCCTTCTTGCTCATCATGTTGTTAGGGCTGTTAATCATCACATTTGTCCCCGCTTTATCTCTTATGTTCGTTTAAGGATGTCTATGTCACTGCCTGCCTCCCTGCTAAAAGATTTAACGGCCCTTGTTGGGGACGATTGTGTGATTGTGGATGAAGCAGAGCGAGCATATTTTTCCCAAGATGTGTCGGGGATTTCAGACAGCCTAACAGGCGCCATTGTTCAACCGAATACAAAGGAAGAGCTGGCACAAGTGGTAAAACTCGCTGTTGAGGCTGGGGTCGCCATTTTACCACGCGGCGGTGGCATGTCTTATACAAATGGCTATTGTCCACAAAGCAGCAAATCTCTTAGCATCGATACCCAGCGGCTGAATCGGATTATAGAGGTGAATAGCGAAGATATGTATGTGACAGTAGAAGCTGGCTGTACGTGGAAATCTTTATATGAAGATCTGCTGGAGAAGGGTCTTCGTACGCCTTACTGGGGAACTCTTTCTGGCATTTATGCCACGGTGGGTGGTAGTGTGAGTCAAAATAGTATCTTCTTTGGCTCTGGCCAATTTGGTACAGCAGCGGATAGTGTTTTGGCCTTTGAAATCGTTCTTGCAGATGGGTCCATTATGAAAACTGGCGCAGCTGCAGTGAAAGGTGGTTCGCCGTTTATGCGGCACTATGGCCCCGATCTTACAGGGCTTTTTACCAGCGACGCTGGCGCACTTGGGGTGAAGGCCACTATAACCCTACGTTTAATCAGGCAACCTAAATACGACGCGCATTGCTCCTATAACTTCCCCACAGTCGACAGCATGTTCGAAGCAGCATCTTCTGTCGCACGGGCCGGTCTTGCAAGCGAAAGCTTTGGGTTTGATCCAGTTCTGCATGGCCAGCGCATGAAACGGGAGAGTATGTCACGTGATCTAAAATCTCTTGGTAATGTGATGAAAAAGTCCGGCTCGGTCTTCTCTGCGATGAAGGAGGGGATTAAAATTGCCTTTGCTGGCCGCCGTTATATGGAAGATGTCATTTACGCTTATAACTTCTCTACAGAATCTCACAGTCAACAGGGGGCAAAAGATGCAATCCATGCCATTGAGAAAATTGCTGAGAACGCAGGCGGTCTTGCTGTGGAGAATTCAATCCCACAAATCGTGAGAGCGAATCCTTTTGTGCCCCTCAATAATATGGTTGGACCTCAGGGCGAGCGGTGGCTGCCAGTCCATGGTCTTGTGCCCCATTCAAAAGCTATAGACTGTGTGCATGAATTGAATAAGGCCTTTAGTTCGCATGAGAAGGCTATTAAAGAGCATGGCATTGAAATTGGATATCTCTTTGCCACTGTCAGCAGTAACATCAGTGTTGTAGAATTGGTTTTTTTCTGGCCCGATAAATTGGAAGAAATTCAAAAGCGCACCGTTGAGAAATCAGTGCTAAAAAGGTTTACGGATTTCGGAGATCGGCCTGATGCAAGGGCTCTTGTTCAAGAACTTAAAAACCATGCTCTAAAAATATATCAAGAGATGGGCAGCACTCATCTGCAAATCGGACGCACCTATCCATATCACCAAAGTTTGGATCCTGCGACTTTTGCTCTCGTAAAAAATTTGAAGAAATCTCTTGATCCAAAGGGATTGATTAATCCTGGTGTTCTTGGCCTTTAGCCTAGTTTGATGATTGTCTTGCCGTAATTTTCGCCGCGCATGAGGCGGGCAAAAGCAACCGGCGCTTGATCAATTCCAACGCTAATATCTTCTATAAATTTAAGTTTATTTGCCGCAATAAGGGGAGCAAAACAGTCAACCATTTCAGGCATTTTATCCCAAAAATCATAGACAACGAGACCGCGAACAGTTGCACGCGCTTTGATGATGGTCGCTGGGTTTGGCCCCGCAGGTCGATCTTCACTGTTAATTTGTGCCATTAAGCCGCATAAAACAACACGCGCACCCACTGCAAGCCGCCACATTATATCATCAAGTATGGGGCCGCCTACATTGTCAAAATAGATATCCACCCCTTTTGAGCATAAGCGATCAATTTCATCAGCAACCGAGTTTTCTTTATAGTTGATACAGGCATCGAAGCCCGCCTCTTTTACAAGCCAGTCACATTTTTCTTTTGACCCGGCTATCCCGATCACATGACAGCCTTTAGTTTTGGCAAATTGACCCACCATTGACCCGACAGCACCAGAGGCAGCGGACACAACAAGGGTATCCCCTTTTTTGGCCTCAGCTAAATATTGAATGCCTGCATAAGCGGTTAACCCGGGCATGCCAAGCACGCCAAGTGCCAACGATGCAGGGGCGATGCGGGGATCAATAGGGCGAGCACTTTCAGGCTTTAAAACTGTATAAGTTTGCCACCCCCCTTGAATGAGTATGCGATCACCGACTGTATAGGAGGCGTTGTTACTTTCTATGACTTCAGCTACTGTTTCGCCGAGCAATATACCCCCTTCTGGAATTGCTCCAGAGATATGCCGACCTGCAATCTGGCTACGCATATAAGGGTCCAGAGATAAAAAGAGGTTTTTGCAAAGGACTTCACCGTCTTGTGGCGCTTTGAGGGGGCATTCTATCAATTCAAAATTGTCTTCCGTCGGGCGGCCTTCTGGCCGTGATTTGAGAATGATTTGTTGAGTGATCGTCATGGCTCTGTTCCTCTATTGATATAGCTCTATGACATGATAGTTTAAACAGATTATAAAGAGAATCATTGTTTCAAATCAAAGGGGTTTTTTATGAGCGGGGCATTACTGGGACCGTCCTATTACGCGGTGGCACTTCAAACGGCTTGCGATGCCGTGAATTCCATAGTTGATAGAGCGCAAGTGCGCCAATCCATGATGAAAACCATTGATCGTCTAGCTAAAGAAATTCGTGCCACAAAACTTTTCATCGGCCCTGATACCAAACTCGTGGTGCTCCCAGAATATGTGCTGACCGCTTACCCTATGGGGGATACCATTTCAGGATGGGCAGAAAAGGCAGCTCTGGAAATGGAGGGGCCAGAATATGAAGCCCTTGGAAAGATCGCGAGAGACAATGATATCTTTATTGCGGGCAATGCCTATGAAAATGATCCTCATTTTAAAGGGATTTATTTTCAAACAAGTTTTATTCTCGATCCAAAGGGGGATGTTATCCTCCGCTATCGTCGTTTGAATAGCATGTTTGCCCCCACCCCTCATGATGTATGGGACAAATATTTAGATATTTATGGCTTAGACGGTGTCTTTCCTGTTGTTGAGACAGAGATTGGGCGTCTTGCTGCAGTAGCGTCAGAAGAGATTTTATATCCTGAAATTACGCGTTCGCTTGCGATGCGAGGGGCGGAAGTTATTGTCCACTCGACAGGCGAGATGGGGAATGTGAGTGAAACCCCGAAAGCCATTGCTCGTAAAGCAAGAGCGCTCGAGAATTTAGCCTATGTCGTCTCTGCAAATGCTGCAGGCATTAACGGCCATGACTTGCCTTTTTCTGCAACAGACGGCAAATCGTCTATTGTTGATTATAAGGGAATTACGCAGGTGGAATCAGGATGGGGGCAGACCATGACTGCCCATTGTTCAATTGATTTAAACGCCCTCAGAAAATATCGCCGCCGCCCTGGAATGGGCAATCTGTTAGCGCGTCAACGGTTTGAACTTTTTGCCGAGACATATGCCGTAGGGGGCAGTCAAAAAGCCAATAGCCTTCTTGCAGAAGATGGGACTGTTAGTGAGCCGGATCGAGCGCATTTTATCGAGACTCAAAAAGCAGCCATCACAGGCTTGGTAGAGAAGAAAATAATTTAATTTTTAGTAATCAATGCCGTTATATTCGGCGATTTCCTCGAGAAGCTCACGGTTTTTAATCACGACCTCATTCGAGTCGGGTAACTCGATCAGCCCCTCTTTTTTGATTCGGGTAAAGATTCGACTCACTGTTTCTACTGTGATTCCCAAATAGTCAGCGATGTCACCGCGGGTCATCGGTAAGTGAATAGTTTCAATTTCCCCTAGTGCTACCAATTGACGTTTCTCCATTTGTAAAAGAAAAAAGGCCAGTTTCTCGCGGGCATCTTTGCAGCCAAGCATGAAGAGCTGGTCCAATGTTGTTGCAAGAACTCTATTGCCTATGCGTCTAAGGCGGTGCTCAAATTCAGGATGTTTGTCAATGAGATTTTCTATGTCTTTAATGTTCCACCGACAGACAGACATGTCTGTTAAGCCGCCCGCACTCACATTGACAATTGGATCAGGGATAAGACCAATATAATCCCCTGGAAAGAGAAAGGCCATAATTTGCCGGCGTCCATCGCTTGAGAGGCGCTCAAGATAGCCCATCCCAGTGCTGATATTATAGACATAGCTCGAGGGGTCTTCTTCTTGAAAGATATAATTACCTTTAGAGACTTCAATCCGTGTAGCAATGGCGTCTAACTCATAGATGGCATCTTCATCTAAAGACGAGCATAACCGGCTTGCCCGCGCAGAACAGCTATGACATTTTATTGGATTCATTGACATGATAGGCTCACTCCCTGATCACAGGACGTTATCAAAAAAAAAGGGAAGAACAAAGGAAAAAGAATACCTTTTCTGGCTGTCTATGGGGATTTATTGAGACTAATTTGAAATGTAGTTTTCATCAAAAGCATGGATAGGTAATGCCTTTCCATTATTAATCATCAGCGATTGGCGACGGAAAAATCTTAGATATCCAGAGTGCCCCATCCGCGAAGCACCCATACCGCTTAATTTGAAACTATTCTTCTCAGCCTCATGCATTAGGGCCGTGAGCGAAGCTTCGTTTATGCTAATGCCGCCAGCCTCAAGGTGACGACCCACTTCAATAGCCTCTTCTGCAGTTGCGGCAAAAACACAAGCGCTTAGCCCGTAATCACTGTCATTGGCTCGCGAGATGGCTTCATCAACGGTATTGAAAGGGATCACAGGCAAAAGGGGTCCAAAGGTTTCTTCAGTCAGCACAAGCATGTCAGGGGTCAAATCCGTGATTACCGTAGGTTTCAGCCAGCTTCCACCATGATTTTCTACGTGCCCACCGGTATGGATGACAGCTCCCTTCTCACGGGCGTCATCGATTTGATCTTGTAGGATCTGTGCTTGTTTTTCAAAGATGATAGGGCCCAGAATGCCTTTATGAATGTCGTCAGAATTCAATGTAACCTGCTGTGCTTTATGAATAAGGGCTTCCATAAAGTCTGCATAGATTGCTTCGTCGACATAGATACGCTCTATTGATTGACACGCCTGTCCATTGTTGAGAATACTGGCACGGAGGAGTGCCGTTGATGCATGATCAATATCAGCAGACTTGAGAACGATCGCAGGATCTTTACCTCCCAATTCTAAGAAGGAAGGAATGAAATTTCGTGCGGCTTGTTCCCCTACTATTCGGCCAGTTTTCACACTGCCTGTAAAACAGATCGTGTCAACTTGATCGACGACAGCGGCCCCAGTTTCACCGTCTCCATCAACGAGAACCAAGACATCCTTCAGATGAGGAATGGTAGTGAGAATTTTTCTCAGTGGTTCAGCGAATCTTGGTGTGATTTCACTGGGTTTAATAAGAACGGCACAGCCAGCAATTAAGGCCGGAAGAGCATCGATAAATGAGAGGGTGAGAGGGAAATTCCAAGGGCTAATAACACCGACCAAGGGATAGGGATTATAAGTGACCTCATAGGAGATATGAGGCATGGAAGAAGAGACGCCGATTTCATTTTTATGTGCGCAAGCTATAGCGGCCCAGCGATCCACAGCACCTTTAATTCCATCTATTTCCACCGATGAAATGAGCGAGCGTCCCGTGTCTTGTTCAAGGGCCTTTAATACTGTTTCTTTATGGTCAATTAGGGATTCTGCAAATTGTTGGAGAATGGCAATTCTTTTGCCGAGCCCTATCTGGAGCCACGTCTCTTGATGGACACGCATGGTGGAGCTGATAAGGCTAATTTCTGATGCAGGAGTAGGGGTGATCCTGTAGTCATACACGCCGGTTCTAGGATTTCTAACAGGGAATGGACTGCTCATGATAGGGCACTCAACTCTTCAACCAGACGAACTCTTACGGTTGAATTCCCAGCCCTTAATTTCTTAACTTCATTGTATTCTGGGCTGTGCCAAAAGTCTTTTGCTGCCTCAAAGCTCGGCCATTTTGATATAACAAGGCGATCCGTGTCGGGCCATTGCCCCTCTAAACATTCACTTTTGATTGGGCGTTGGACATGATAAGTCCCCCCCATTTTCTCGACCAGTTTTGCAGCCTCAACTGCATAGGCCATAAAGCTTTCCCTATCATGAATTTCAGCAATAATAACCATATAAGCCGCCATCAGTTTCTCCTCACTAGCTATTAAAAAGCTACCGACTCTTTGGCGCACTCACCATGATACAAATCAATAAGGGTGTTGATCTAAATCATAAGCGATTGTGCTTGGCTTGGATATAGTTTCTCTTCACGTCAATGGGAGAGACTGATGATGAAGATTTTGACAGCTGCCATTTTTAGCCTTGTGCTAGTATTTCCAGGCAATTCACTTGAGGCTAAAGACAAGAACAGCGTCTTAGATCGAGATTTCAGGATCATGATGGAATGGTTTGGCGGTGAATATGATAACATGGAACAAGTCTATTTTGAGGGCGTACTGAAGACACCGGCTGATGAGAAACACGGCCGAATTCACTCGATTTTTAAACGAGTTGACCTCCCTTTTCTTGGGACGCATGTCTTTTATGTGCAGCAATATAGCGATAATGACCCAGAAAAAATATATCGACAAAGGTTTTATCGCTTTACGCCAAATTATGAGCGGCATGTTGTGGCTCTAGAGATTTTTTCTCCAAAGGATGTCTCTCAGGTCAAAGACGCGCATTTGGATCCGTCAAAGCTTGATGGTTTGACCAGAGAAGATGTGACAACTCTTCCAGCAGGCTGTACCGTATTCTGGCGACGGCAAGCCAATCAATTTATCGGATTTATGGACGATAAAGCGTGCAAAGTTTATTCACCGCGAAGCAAGCGCACCCTGGTCTTTTCAGATGATTTGGTTCTGACAGAAGATCAAATATGGATTCATGATCGTGCAGAGGATGAAGCGGGTAATTATGTTTATGGGAATAAAGCCGGTGTGCCCCATAAGTTATTAAAGCAAAGAAATTTTACGTGTTGGATGCTCGCAACCAATGACAAAGCGCCAAAGAAAATGCAGTTTGTCCGTAATGTTAAACTTCAGGATCAAGGGGGAGAGTTTTGGATTGATCTTGTGGGTCAAGAAGGAAAAAGTGTTGGTATAAAAATGCGAAATGTTCGATGGCCTTATGACCCGAACCGAGATTCTCTCGTGCTCTATGCTCATAAAGATGGCAGTGATCGTGCCACCTCCTACGTTTGGACAGCCCCCGAAAGCAAAAGGATCGCCCTCAATCTTCGCTGGATGCAGGCCAGTTGTACTCTTGATGAGTAGGGTGTCGTGACCTCATTAATGAACAAACAATGGATAAAAGCTGCGACGCCGAAAGGCGCGATTCAGGCAAGTGATTTTGCCCTTCGGTCGTCTCCAATACCTCAGGTTGATGCGGGCCAATTTCTGGTGCAAACACACTATCTCTCTGTTGCGCCTGTTATGCGTCGATACTTGATTGATGGGGCAGGGATAGAAGCACCTCTCAAAATAGGAGATGTGATGCTTGGTCGCGGGGTGGGGCGCATTGTTGAGAGTAAAAGTAAAGCCTGGCCTGTAGGGACTTTTGTACAAGGAAAATTGGGGTGGCAGGAGTATAGTTTGCAGTCTGAAGGTCAAACGCCGCTTATGTATCCTGTAAGACAAACAACCGCGCCCCTGTCTACAGCACTGGGTGTGCTTGGCATGACAGGCTATACAGCTTACTGTGCCCTGAAGGACATCGCAAATCCAAAAGAAGGAGAGATTGCCCTTGTCTCTGGCGCCATGGGCGGAGTCGGATCTATCGCTGTTCAAGTGGCGCGATTGATGGGGTGCACGGTGATAGGTGTCGCAGGGACAGACGAGAAATGCAACACATTGACCAATGAATTGGGCTGTGCTGCAGCCATTAATTACAAGACAGATAATTTGACAGAAGTTCTCGTACGTCATGCCCCAAAAGGCATTGATGTTTTTTTTGATAATGTGGGCGGGGAGA
Source organism: Temperatibacter marinus (assembly GCF_031598375.1). NCBI lineage: Bacteria > Pseudomonadati > Pseudomonadota > Alphaproteobacteria > Kordiimonadales > Temperatibacteraceae > Temperatibacter > Temperatibacter marinus. The sequence goes on along the minus strand of NZ_CP123872.1, from coordinate 835,822 downwards.
TTTTAGATCATGCGCTAGGAAATCTAGCCCAGTATGCACGCATAGTGTCATGCGGCCGGATTTCTCAATATTTAAATGAAAGCCCCTATTCTCTTGAAAATTGGGGCCAAATTGGAGCAAAAAGAGCTAAAATGCAGGGCTTTTTTGTATATGATTATGAACCTCTTTTTGCTGAGGCAGAAACCGTCATGGCCCAGTGGATCGCAGAAGGTGCCCTGCACTACAGAGAAGATATTCTTGAGGGTATTGAACAGATGCCGCATGCCCTGATGCGTCTTTATGAAGGCAAGAATATAGGTAAGCAAATTGTTAAAGTTTACGACTAATATACGCTTATAACAGGGGACTATTGGTCAGATACATACCGAGTAAATGTTTGTTCATGGCCTTCTGGAGTGCCAGAACCAATGTCGATCCAGAAAGTCGAGAGGGGCTCTTCTCTTAATGCGGAGCTGATTTGCCCTTCTTCATAGCGACTGGGATGAATGCCTTCAGCATAGAGCACAGCCATAGAACCTGGCGTCCCATCTTCAAGAATTAGCGGTAAAGTGAGTGTTTCATAAGTAAAGAGATAACCGTTATCTCCTACAAATCGAGTATTCACATATGCGCCACAGGGCTGGGTCATAATCTCATGATGAAAAGCAGCCATCTTTTCTAAATTTTCCCCTTGGGAAATGGCTGAAAGAGTTTCACCGGAAAGGTTTTTTGCAAAGAGTTGATCAATAAAACTGCCGGTTAATTTGAACATCACCTCATTCTTTTCTGTCAGACCAAAAATTGCCACGTGAGGTAAAATGCCAACAAGACTTTGAATAGGAAAACTATCTTTTTTGGGAACCCCAGATGAACAAGAAACTGCTCTTTCTTGCCAAATTTTGGCGAGGCTTAAAACATCCTCATTTTCAATGTGATCGTCAATATCCTTAAACAGGATCATGGTTACCCTCTCTGTTAATTCAAAAAGTTTACGTGATCCCTATCACAGTAGCAATTTTAAAAAAACAAAAAGGCTTTAATCATTGATAATAGATGCATTTTTCATTTGTTTAATCATCTCATCGCTATACCCTAAGGACGAGAGAACCTCATTTGTATGTTCTCCAATGGTCGGCAAATCAGTATGCAGTTTTAATCTTTCACCCTTCATTTCTATAGGAAGAGCGGGTAATTTCGCAAGAGACCCATCTGACAAAGTGAGTTCGATCATGCCGTCCTGTGCATTGAGATGAGGATCTTCAATCAAGTCTTGAGGACGAGTGATAGGAGCAAAAGGCAAGCCCGTCGTCTCGAGTTTGGCCATAAGCTCAGTTTTTGTATAAGATTTAAAAAGAGCTTTAATTTGCGGAATAAGTGTATCGCGCTGCGCCACGCGGTCAGCATTCTTTGCATAATCTGGATGATGGGCGAGCTCTTCTAGGCTAAAGCTCTCACAAAAGACAACCCACTGAGTGTCGCTGACAACACCAACAAAAACTTTGTCGTCGTCTTTTGTATCAAACACTTCATAAATGGCCCAGGCACTAATGCGTTCAGGCATGGGATTGGCGGGACTGCCTGTCACTGCATATTGTGCCATATGTTGACCGACGAGATAGGCTGTTGTTTCATAGAGGGAACTTTTTACATATTGGCCCTTGCCGGTACGATGTCGCTCATTTAAGGCTGCAAGCACAGCCATAGCGCCGAACATGCCGCCTGTAACATCAATGACACTAGCTCCGGCTCGCAAGGGACGGCCTGTTGGGCCAGTCATATAAGCAAGGCCACCCATCATTTGTGCCACTTCATCTAAGGCGGCTCTATGTTCATAGGGGCCAGAGAGAAAGCCTTTCTCACTGCAGTAAATTAAACCGGGATTTGTTTTCGAAAGCTTGTCATAACCAAATCCAAGTTTATCCATTGCTCCAGGCCTGAAATTTTCAATGACCACGTCAGCTTCTTTAATCAACTGATAAGCAACTGTTTTCCCTTCGGCCGCTTTCATATCTAGGCAGATAGAGCGTTTATTTCTGTTATACATTGGAAAATAACCAGCGCCTGAGCCGACCAAGCGACGTGTATTATCTCCTTTGACCGGTTCAATTTTAATCACATCAGCCCCAAGGTCAGCGAGCATCACGCCAACAGTTGGCCCCATAACCATATGGGTAAATTCAATAACTTTGATCCCAGAAAGGGGCAGATGTTCAGTTTCAGTCATAAGGTTCCCTATTATTTAAAAAGACTACATTGTTATATCATTAATACATTAATACCATTGCTGCAAAATAAAATTCATTGATATGGCTCAAGACTCTGTGGAATGATTTGCGCTAAACCGGAGGAAAGAGGAGACCTCAGACATGCCAGACTCAAAACGAATATTATTTACCGCAGCCCTGTGTAAGGACAAAAGAGGGGCTGCTGTCTCCCACCAGCGGGAGACTCTGATGGCTGAACATTTAGCCTATGTTGAAAAGATTGTGGATCAAATTTTAGTGGCAGGCCCTATGTTTGATCAGGATAATAAAACCATCATTGGATCCATATTGATCTATAAAACAGCAGAGAAAGAAGAAGCACAGCAGTTGCTTGAGAATGACCCCTATTATTCTGCGGGTATCTGGGAGACCATTGAGTTTGAAACCTTTAGAGGGGCGCTGGGTTCTGCTGTTGGTGGTATTTCATATTAACTTTTATAAAAAAGGCCGGGATATCCGGCCTTTTTCTTATTTCGTGGATCGATCTAGTGACCGCCACGCTTCAATTTTCCACCAACCAGTTTTTTCTTAAAGTAAGTCCAACTGGTTTCATTTTCACGATCGTCATCGAGAGGCGGCGGCGCTTTATAGGCCGGTTCAACCTTATTAATATAGTCTTGCATCACTTTTGGTAAGCCTTCAAAGCCTGAAACTTTCCCGCCAGCTGCTTGAAAATAGATGATGCCTTCCCGGCCCTGCATTTCCATCCAAGGTAACCATGTTGAAAGACGAACCCAACCAACCTTGGCCCCCATATCTGTATCCGTTGATTTATCAAGCAGACTATCTTTTTCGCCCATGAAATTGAACATTTCAGTGGCATGATAGGCATTCCCAACATATTTCTGATACTCTCCTGCTAAGACATTATGATAGAAAAGAGGGACGGGGAATGTCATGAACCAATTGTTTTCTTGGAAGCGACCGAAGAAACGATAAGCTGGCTCTCCTTTGGCATTATAGGGATAAGAAGGACGACTATTCACAGGATCATTGGCAACATGAATAACATCCACCTCTTTCCCTGTGTAAGGGTTTTGCCACTTATCCAAGGGTTTGCCAGTCTTCATGTCTAAATAGAGCATGATTTCACGGGTAACCATACGATACCCTTTACCTTTTTTGCCGCCATCAAGACTGCCACACTGGCGGACATTCATGCCCATCACTTTAAACAGGCGCTTATCTGCTTCACCCATTCTTCGACCAAGAGCATAGCCTTCCCATGTATAAAACACGGGCTTGCTGTCGATTGTTGAACATTGAACTTTTCGGTTCACTGCTAGGGCATCTTCTGGATTCGAAAGATCATATTGATCTGCTTGAATGCTGGTCGTTAGCATAGAGGTGGTTGCTGCTATGCCAAGAACAGATTGAACGATAGACTTGATAGATTTCATAGTTCCCTCCCTGGTATCTATTTCTGGTATCTAATTCTGTATTTAACTCTGTGATCTAGAAAAACTTTGTAACACCGACAAATGCAATGGTGCTGATACTCACCCAGTAGACGTAGGCTGTCAGTTTGCCTTTTCTTAGTGTCTCTGTGATATGGGCTTCTACTTCTGGATCGGGGCCAGCCTCAAGTTTTTTAAAGCAAATGACCCAGTCCGTCATAATATACCTAAGATAGAGGCCAATGATAAGAACCCAACCAAAGAAAGCCATTTTAAATCCAAACCAGTTGCCGCCAGCATCTGTGCCAGTGATGAAAACATCCCCAGTAAAGAAATTATAAAAGCCTGCGACGATAAGCGATGGAATAACGACCCACCGAATTTTATTATCTATTTGCGTTAAATGGACATATTTATCAGTGCCACGATTTTTAAAAGCCTGCCAAATAAGACCATACCACCAGACGGCAGTTAATAGCCATACAACAATCACCCAAATGCCGGATACTGGCGAAACACCCAAATTGTCTGCCATATGAAACCCAACGGGCATGAGCCAGATAATGGCAGAGCGCGGCAAGATATCAATCATAACTGAAGTGTTGATATGGCGCCAGCGTTCTTCGAGTGTAAGGTCTGGATTGGCTACATTGGTGGAGGCATTAAACACACCCCATTCACCGCCAAGCCAATAAGCAACAAGGATCACATGCAGCCACCGTAAGATGTCATGCAGCATAATTGAATAATCGCCAAAGTTCAAAGCAGGGTTAAGATCAAGTTCCATTTTTCCCTCCTGGTTGTGAGAAGTATTTAGCCTATCATCAGTGTGCAGAGCCGAGACTGCATTGATACATATCATTGTCTGAAAAAAGTTGTGATGATGGTATATCTCTCATGTTGAGGGATCTCATTAGATCATCTTTAGGGGAAGAAAAATGGCTGAGCAGCTAGAAAAAACTGAACATGTGGATGAAAATACACAGGTCTATCCTAGTCGATATTATGGATGGTTTGTGGTTATTCTTCTGACGATCACTTACATATTTTCTTATATAGATCGTCAAGTCTTAGCCATGCTTACGGAAGACATTAAAGCTGATTTTGGCTATTCCGATCAAAAAATGGCCCTGTTAACGGGCACGGCCTTCATGCTCTTTTATGCGACCATGGGTATTCCCTTAGGATGGCTTTCAGACCGTAAACCGCGAAAATGGATTATCGCTGTGGGTGTCTTCGTGTGGTCAATAGCCACTGCGCTTTCAGGTGTTGCGAAATCCTTTGCAGGTCTCTTCTTAGCACGGGTCGCCGTTGGAGCTGGCGAGGCAACGCTCAGTCCAGCAGCGATGTCCCTTATTTCTGATCTTTTTAAACCTGAAAGTCGTGCGAAAGCAATTGGTGTCTATTCTACTGCCCTTGGAATAGGCTCTGGCATAGCCTATCTGTTAATCAGTGGTATTCTTGAATGGGCAGGAACATTGGATCTGACCTCTCTCGCCACCTTTGGCATAGACCGCCCTTGGCAAGTTGTTTTCTTAGTTGTAGGCTTTCCAGGAATATTTTTAGCGCTTATCTATGTCTTTTTAAAAGAACCTGAGCGAATCGCCTCAAAGCAAGCTATCTCAGAATCTGGTGAAGCTGCCACCATCTTTGATACCATGAAATTCTTAAAGAAAAACTGGGTCGCGTTTATCGGTGTAATGCTCATGGTTTCAGTAATGACAGTGGTGGCTTATACCGGTTTTTGGCTGCCGTCTCTTTTTGCTAGAACATGGGGGTGGGACCCTGCAACCTTTAGCTACTATAATGGCAGTGTCCTCATAATTTTAGCCCCCGTATGTAACATATTATGGGGTATATTGATTGACAAATGGTCTCATAAAGGGCGTAAGGACGCGGCCTTTCGCTTCACCCAGATGGGCTTACTATTACTGGTGCCAACAGCCGTGATCTTCCCATTGGTGCCAGATGTTTGGACTGCTTTTTTCCTCTCTCAAGTTTCAAATGTTGGGATTACAATGGTGACCACAGGAGGCATCACTGCTCTGCTCGCGATAGTCCCCGGTGAAATAAGAGGCCAAACAGTAGCGCTATATTACATGGTGATTTCGATTGCGGGGCTTTTTGTTGGACCTAACGGTGTGGCTTATCTCACAAATGTTGTTTTTGCAGATGAAAGCCTAATTCGCTATTCTATGGCTCTCATCCCTATCCTTTATGGGGGGCCTATTATTCTTTTCTCTTTCTTCGTTGGGAAGGCTTATAGGAAACAGTTAGAAAAAGTTTAAGAAAAAGGCTCCGAGTTGGAGCCTTTTTTATTGGAACATTAGCCTGCTAAACGTTGATTTAATTCAAAGAAATGACCGTCGGGGTCAAAGACGCCTACAGAGCGAACTTTCACAGTCCCTTGTCCGTTTGGTGCTGGATATTCAGCTTCGGTCAGCGGGGCTCGAATGACACAGCCATTCTTCTTGGCATTAGAAAAAGCAATTTCGGCGTCCTCAACGGCTGTGACAAAAACAGGCATCCCATAATCAAAGGTAAAGGCAACTTCAGGAGCGGGGTGTTTTGGACTGAGCCATTCCATCAAGCCAATCATCCCCATATAATCGTCCTCTCCTTGCATAATCACAAGGCGAATAACATCGCCTTTTTCGCAGCCAGGTAATAAATCACCCTCTAAGGTTAATTCATTGTCGTAATATTTTTTCATTCCGATGACCTGCTCATAGAAGGCAATGGATTGATCCATATCACGGACCTTTAGAGTGGTGCGCCGTAGGATAGTTGACATGAGACACTTCTTTCTATTTTGTTATGAAAGTAGAGAGGATAAGGGAAATCAAGAGGGAAGAGGAATGACTTATGTCAGCAAAACCACATGTTAGATTTCAGCGGCCAAATTATGTTGTTACAGATCTTGACCGCGCACTTACTGTCTACCGGGATATTCTCGGTCTAGAGATCGCCTTTACAAAAAACTCAGAGAAGACCAGCTACTCATATGAGGTTTTTCAAATTGATCCCGCGGCAGATATGCGGTTTGCGGTTCTCTCTACTCAAACGCAAACCAATGTTATGGCTCTCACGGAATTAAAAGGAATTGAATTGCCTGAAGTGCCGTTGCCTTCGCGCAGTGCTATTGTTCTTGAATGTGAAGATTTTGATGGAGTGATGAACAACGCCCGGGCTGCAGGCTTGAAAGTTTTTGACGAATCCAGATTGGAAACCAAAGACGGCCGCATAGGTCGTGAATTAGGTTTTTTAGACTATGATGGCAACTTAATTGTTATCTATATTATTTTGGAAAACTCTGATGCCTAGAGGCCCTCTCAATCCAATTAAAAAGGCTTATGCTTCCTGTAGTTTTGGGCAAGTGCATTATCGTATCGCTGGGAAGGGCGGAGTTCCGCTTGTCTGTTTGCATCTATCGCCTTATTCCGGTAGTTTCTATGAGAATTTTCAAGTTGAAATGTCGAAAGATCGCCTTGTAATTTGCCCTGATACTCCTGGATATGGAGGGTCAGATCGGATCCGAAATAATCCAACAATTCAAGAATACGCCGCATCATTCATTGAGTTTATTGATAGCTTAGGCGTTGAAGAAGTTGATATATTAGGCTTTCATAGCGGTACTTTTATTGCAGCGGAAATTGCTTTAGAAGCTCCGAAGATGGTGCGTAGATTAATACTGCCTGGCATTCCTTTGGTTTCGGAGACGAAGCGTGAAAATTTGAAAGCCATGTACGCCAAGGGACGCCCTTATTTTACAGAAGAAGGCTATATACAAAAACGCTGGGATTTGGGTTTAAAAGCCCGGGGGCGCCAAACTGAGGAGCGGTTTTTACAACAGTTTGCTGAAAGTTTGTTATCGGGGCTTGATGCTAATGATGGATTTTCTGCCGTTTTTTCTTATATACCTGAGGTCCAATTGCCAAAAGTAAGTCAGCCAGTTCTTATCCCAATTCCCGACGAAGCATTGGCTGAAAATAGTCGTGCTGCAGCCGCCTTGTTCAAGCAGGTCGTTATTGAAGAGTGGCCCCACTTGAAAAGTGACCTCTTTGAGATGGACGGGGCAGAGATTGCTCATAAGTTTAGAAAGTTTTTAGAGTCATGAAAACTCTTATAGCCTTAATCTTTGCAACTATTCTGCCTTTCACAGTCACTGCCCAGCACGTGACAGGTGGATTTCATGAAGTCGTGGCTGTGGTGAAAAATAGAGCTGTTTGGAAAGAGATCTTTTCTCAGGTCGGTCGATGGCAAGTCAAAGAAGAAGGCCGTGTTGATCAAGGCTGGTTAGATCTTTGGCAGTTGGAAGGGTCGGCCTCTTTTACGGTTCTGCACAATCCAGGCACAAAGCGCGGTTTTTTGAGGTTGATCGAATTTGATTCTTTTGAAACTGACCTTATACGCCCGCAAGACAATGCATGGGATACTGGAGGTATCTTTGACTTGAATATGAGAGTGAGTGATCTGAAAACCGCGAGCGATGCCTTGAAATCATTTGGCTTTAACGCGGCATCTGAGCCGCTTCAATTTTCTTTTGGGCCGTTTGTTGTGAAAGAGTGGATTCCACGCGGACCTGATGGGATAAGATTTGCCCTAATCGAGCGTATGCAGCCCCCTTTAAAAGGGTGGCCGCATATGGAAGGATTTTCGCGTATTTTTAACAGTACAATGATTGTCTCAAATATGACTGAGGGCCTGAAATTTTGGCAAAAATTCATGGGGTTCAAACCCTATTTAGAGCACAGAGGCGCTTCAAAGAAACCAGGGCCTAATGTCTTAGGTCTGCCGCATGAAATGGCGGATAAAATCGTGCGCGACATCGCGATTTTACACCCCCAAAAAATCAATGAAGGCTCTATTGAACTGTTGGCTTTCGAAGGGTTTGAGGGCAAGGATTTCTCACAGCGCACTCTGGGGGTGCGCAGGGGGCTCTCACGGTACCGCTTTCCTGTGGACGACCTGAAAGCTTTTAAAGCTAAAGCTTTGAAGTTGGATATCCCTATTCTTGGGCAAGCATCAGCACTCTCTTTGTCGTCTGTTGGGCGCGTGAATGTGCTTCTTTTAAAAGCACCGGGCGGGGCTCTTGTCGAGCTCTATGAGAAAGATCAGTAAAGCCAGCTCACCCTTGCTCTTGCAACTATTTGATACATAGACTGCTGGCATTCATTTGTTATCAGGCTATAGTAAGTTTCCTAAGATCAGAAGGTTTATCTACAGATAAACGGTGCGCAGAAAGAATAGCCTAAAGACAATGAGCATTTTGACCTTAAAAGCACAGGACCAATCTACGGCAACTTTTTGTCAACTCATGCTGGCGCATAAGGGCGTTGACTGGCTTGTCAGTGAAGAGGATACACAGGGAGAGATCTGTCTGTCTCAAGGGACGATCCAGCTGGTTGGAGAGGAAGCCATTATTCTTGCTTTAGAATATTTAAAGCCTGAGCCAAGCTTATTTCCCAATGGAAATAAGGGTATGCCCATGGCTTTATCGTTTTGGCGTAAAAAGATGGCTGAGTCATCAGAGGATTCAACGGCCCAAAGTGGTTTGGTCATGCGGCAAATGGACGATGGTCGTTCCTTTCTTCAAGGAGAGCATTTATCGCTTGCAGATATCCAAGCGGCCAGTTGGATCTTAAACAAATCGATTGAGAAGTCACCAATGATGCAGGCCTGGCTCAATCGTGTTCTCTCTGTTTTAAACAATGAGCTTGAAGAGACAATCTATCTAGAGGATTTACTGTTTGAGACAATCGAATATTTAACCATTGAAAAACAGGAGGACGAGGTAAAAATTTCCTCACCCCTTTCGGTGTAACCCTTGATGGTCCATAAAAAAAGACCTCCGAAGAGGCCTTTTCAGATTTAGGTTGTCTGAGGTTTAAAATTCAAAACTCAGCTCAGCTCCGATGCGGCGACGCGCACCAGGATGATCAAAAGCCCCACCAAATTCAGGTGCCGGGATTACTTCCTCTAGATATTTTGTATCAAAAAGATTGTCAGCATAAGCCGTGAAGGTCCAGCTTTCACCGCGGATACCAACTCTTAGATTAACGGTCTCGTATGCATCGCGGCGGGCATTGGCATAATTGGCAGTACCAAGAGCGCCAGCACCAGGGCCAAAGCCGAGCTCAAAGAGCGGCATGAAGATGGTTGGACGATCGCCGCCTTGAACTGTATGGAACCATGTCGGACCCACAAACTGAGCATCCGCGCGGGCAAAAAAGGCCATATCTTCATTAATGTCAAAATCAAAATCAATACCAGCATTCAAAGTATAGTCTGCTGTGTAAGGGGCTTTGTTTCCAACTGTATCTGGCCGGGAGCTGTTGCCTTTAATTTCACTGTCCGTGATATTACCCGCTGCATAGACACGGATATTCTCATTTACAGCATAATTGATATCCAATTCTGCTCCGTAAATATCGACTTTATCCATGTTTGAGACAACGCGGAGTAAACCAAAGGTGCCAACGAAAAATTCAAAGAACTGCATATCATCAACTTTGGTATAATAAGCGGCACCCCCTATATTCAGACGTCCCCCCATTAAGCGAGACTTAAACCCTGCTTCAAAAGCACTGGATGTTTCTTTGCCGTAGTTATCTTGGATATTTGGCAGTGGCACACCGAGATTATCAGCAAAAGGAATGCCGATCCCTCCGTTAATGAAACCATTGTTAAAGATTTGTACAGTGGCTGCGCTACCTGAGTTATTGAAGCCACCGGCTTTAAAGCCCACACCCCAACTTGCAAAGAGGGTTGTTTCCTCAGTTGCATCATATGTAACAGATAGTTTGGGCTGTACTTTTGAGAATGTTTCTTCTTGATCGGGAATGACGCCTGATGGATTGATCAAGCTGCTGAGAGCTGGATTGATTGGATCATTGAAGATTCCATCAAAGTTTAAATCAATCACATTTTGACGTGCATTTACGGGCACTCGAGAAGATACCTTCCGTTTTTCATTGTCATAACGCAAAGCAACAGAAATTTCTGTCTTTTCATTCACGTCATATTGGATCTGACCAAAGACGGCAAAGACACTGCTATCAAATTGATCTCTGAGAAGTTGAGCTGTCTGATTGGGTCCTGAGGGTTGGAAAAGGCCGCGGTTTACAGGGCCACCGCTATCACGATTCAGAGACACACCAACACGGCGGTCAATGTCTAGGAAATAAGCACCAACCATCCATTGCAGGTCATCTGTCGTGTTGGATGCCAATCGGATCTCAGCACTCAAATCTTTTTGATTTCTCAATTGCTCTTGGATGCCATCACAGGTGGATGGTGTATAAGCGCCGAGGAAGGACCCATTTGGATCAAAAATCACACCCGTTGGGGTTTGACCAATAAACTGCGGCGCTAAAAGGCCGTAACCAGTATTCGCTGAAATAGAGGCCTGACATGCAGAATCTGGTGCATAAAAACCAAAAGCTGCCGATGTTCCATCTGACATAAGGTTATTTGAAATGTCACTATAAAGAACCCAGCCTGTTAACGTCATGTCATCCATTTCGTAATCGAATTTTGAGGAAAACTCGAATGATTTTTGATCATTGTCTGATGGTATATTGCTGTCAAAAACAAAGTCGAAATCATTCACGTCCTGATTGGCTGCTGGTGTGTTAGTGCCTGCTGCAAAAACAGGCAGGTTGAATGTGGAGTTGAAAGTAATCGAGGAAGCATCGACTTCGCCGTATCTGATTTTACTGTCGATTGAGAGTTGATCGTTGACGTCATATACAAGACGCCCTTTGATATTAAAACCCTCGTAGGCATCAACTGTAGCAGCACCGCCTAAATACCGGTTCCGGTAAAATCCATCAGTGCTGCGAAAATCACCTGACAGTCTGAAATAGGCTTTATCTTCTATAAGAACACCTGTGGTAGACCCTTTAACAAGGATTGTGCTGTCTTCCCCGTAGCTAATTGTTCCCCGGGTTCTGACGTCCCCGTCTGGCTTGTCAGTGTTTACAATGATCGCGCCAGCGGCAGCATTTCGACCATAAATCGCGCCCTGAGGGCCTTTAAAGATTTCAATCTGCGCTAGGTCAGTATATTCACGGTTAAACGCGGCTGGATTGGTATAAAGAACTCCGTCTAGGATATAGGCAAAGCTGTTTTCAGCGTCCCGGGCTCCGTTAATACCGCGAATATTCACTTGAGTATCCCCAACTTCAGCAGCATCGACGAGAGTCACACCCGGTGTCAGGGCAATAAAGTCAGCCGCCCGTGATACACCTGCCCGCTCAAGAGTGGTGCGCGTGATTGCAGTGACAGTTCCCGGCACATCTTGTAATTTTTCCTCTTTGCGGCGTGCGCTAACAATGATTTCTTCAAGCATCTCGTCATCGTCTTGAGCGATGAGCGGTGCAGCAGGCAGTGCTGCCAAAATACTTACCCCAGATAAAAATTGGATCATTTTCTTAGAGTGCTTCATAGATATATCCCTCCCATGTATGGTCTGCACAAATGATTAAGGTCGTCACTGATTGGTACGGCCTGTAAACGGTGTCGGATCATTTACTCGAAAATAGTGTCTATAGAATTAGGCTGTTTTCGTAGGGAGGCAATAGAATAGCATACCCCTCATACTGGAAGGGCCCATCGGCTGTTTTCCGACAGGCCCTTGCGAAATTTTCTGATATCTCAAGAGTGACTGTAGCGTCTACCAGCTTGGCTGGATTGGCGCCTCTAAGCCTGTTTCAGCTTTACAGTTTTCTCTCAGCGTCTCAAGGTCTGGACCAAAGTCAAAGATTTCCCCATCTATATGAGCAGCTGCCAATTCCTTGCGTTTACCTTCAGTGGCAGCATGATCAACAGTGCCGTCCTCATTCAGTTTCACCCCGTAAGCATCGTAGGCACATTCCTTAGTCACAAGCCCTTGCTTTACTTCTAAGGCAACAAGATCGGCATCGCGCTCAAAGGCTTTACCCCATCCGCCACCGCCCCAGGTGATGTAATCAAGTTGATCGCCAACTTCTACTTCAATGTTATCGCATTTGCTTGGCAGGGGAATTTCAGTCCCGTCAGCTTTGCGGAGTATTTTACTAGAGCGTGCTCCAGGTGTCCCTCCATTGACACCCCATGGGGGAATGAACCAGCGATCATCGTGAATGGCCACAATGCCATTATTGAGGAATTCATAGGTCATCAGAATACCATTACCCCCCCGGAAACTACCAGCACCGCCACTATCTGCGAGCGAAGTATACCGAGTAATACGCATGGGAAAATAGCGCTCTAGGAATTCATTGGGTACATTGGTAAAACCAGGCCATAGGCTATGACCATCGGGTCCATCTCCAAAGGGACGTCCAGGAATACCCCCGAAGCCGATTTGGAAAAGCTGGAACCAATCACCGCTTTCCTTTTCAAAGCCTGAGTACATGAGGTGCGGTGAAGAAGAGAAACCTGCAGCTGACAGAAACTCGGGTTGTCCTTTTCCGAGAAGCGCACCTAAGACATCAAAGATTCGACCCAATGCATGTGTACGACATGATAGGGCAGCGGGGAAGTTTGGCTTTAATAACGATCCTTGTGGAATACGGACATCACACAAATCATAAAAACCATCGTTAAACATAATTTGTGGATCAAAGACCATTACCATATATATCCCAAAGAACATTTTAAGCATGTTTTCATTAAGATAAAAGTTAATAGAGCCCATAGCTTGGGGGTCCGTGCCGTTAAAGTCTAGTACGACTTTTTCGCCTTCTCGCCACATGGTACACTTGATCTTATAGGGGCCAAATCCACGGCCGTCATCGCAGATGTAATCTTCAAAGCTTACTGGGCTTTCACCAATGGCAGTATTAATGAGGTGAGCCATAGCTCTTTTGTTACGCGAGAGAAGTTCATCAGTTGCACTGGCATAAAATTCATCCCCAAAGCGATCACAAATTTCATGCACACGTTTCTCAGCAACACGACAAGAGGCCACCACGGCTAAAAGGTCTGCACGGCACCATTCTGGCATTCGTGTTTGGTGAAGAACAAGCTTCAGAAGATCGTCTTGCAAAACATCTTTTTTGAAAAGTTTAACGGGTGGAATGCGCACACCTTCTTCAAAAACGCTTACGGCATCTGTCGGCAGAGAGCCTGGCACTTTACCGCCAATATCTGTCATATGGCCAAACATACATGCCCAGCTTATTAATCGTCCATTCCGGAAGATCGGACGGAGGATAAGCCAGTCATTGTTGTGAGAAACTGCTCCTTCGCAGCTATAGGGATCTGATAGCCAGACCATGTCGCCTTCTTCAATATCGCCTTCATATTGGTTTAAGAAACCACCAATGAAAGAGCCAAACTGTCCCACAACCATCAGACCGTTTCGATCCGCAATGAGTGGGAAAGCATCTCCCTGTTCTCGAATGCCAGGAGACATGGCTGTACGGAAAAGCGTTGCATCCATTTCTTCCCGTGCATTTCTGAGGGCGTTTTCAATAATATCTAGGGTGATCGTATCCACATCTTCTTTTGCGAAAGGGGTGGAGTTTGTTTCAATAATTGTTGCTTTCATGGTGCCCTCCTTACGCGACTGGATTGATGAGAATGTTACCGTATGTATCGACCGTTCCTTCATGGTTCGGTAAAATAACAGCGGTACTATCCATTTCGGTGACGATACATGGACCGGGAATAATATCGCCGGCTTTCAAGCGGGATCGATCATAAATAGCGGCTTCATGTTTTTTACCCTCTGCCCACATGGTATGATCACTGACTTTAGCGGCTGATGCATTTCCATCACCCCGTTCCAATTTGATCGCTGGCATTTCTGCGCCTTGACCTATGGCAATAGCTCGCAAATTCACAATTTCATGAACCACATCAAGATTGAAGGTAAACAGTCGTTTATGTTCTTCATCAAAAGCAGCTTTTAAAGCTTCGATCCCTTTACCCTTTTCAAAATCAGACATATTGATGGTCATATCCACTTCAAATCCTTGGCCAGAATAGCGTACGCCAGCCTCAAAAGTGATTGTCTGGGCATCCAATGGCACACCGTCTTCTTCTAAGTCTTTAGAAACTGTAGCCTTCATGTCCTTTAACCACTGAGCAACTTCTGCGTCATCTGTCTGTTTGATCGTGCGATTAAATGAGCGGGCATGCTCATTACGCATTTGCGTTGTCGCATCTCCAGTTGCACAAAGAACCCCAGGACTAACAGGAACAATGATTGGGTAAGACCCCATAAGTTGACCCACCGCATTCGAGTGGAGTGACCCAGCGCCGCCAAAACCCATGAGGGCAAAATCACGTGGATCATAGCCTTGTTGCACAGAGACAAGACGAAGAGCCCCGAACATATTTTCATTAGCGATATCGATGATGCCCTGGGCTGCTTCTTCAAGGGTCACACTCAGCGCGTCTGCAATAGTCTGCACAGCTTTGCGTGAAGCATCTACATCAAGTTTGAATGAACCACCAAGTAGGGCTGAAGGTAAATTTCCAAGAACGACATGGGCGTCAGTAACAGTTGGAACCTCACCGCCTTTTCCATAGCAAGCGGGGCCTGGCACTGCACCGGCACTCTCAGGGCCAACCCGCAAGGCGCCGGTTAGTTCTGGAACGTGTGCAATTGAACCGCCGCCAGCGCCGACTGTTTTCACATCAAGCGAGGAAGCACGCACAGTTAAGTGACCAACACTTGTTTCACGTCTCAGGCGAGGCTCGCCGTTTTCTATCAAGGCTACGTCCGTTGATGTGCCGCCTACGTCTAGGGTCAGAATGTTTTTCTGTTCTGAGTTTTTGGCAACCCAAAGTGCTCCTGTAACGCCCCCTGCAGGGCCAGACATGAGCAAGTTCACAGGATGTCCCTCAGCCTTTTCAGAGCCCATTAACCCACCATCAGATCGAAGCAAATTAATATGACCTGTCATCCCCATCGCTCTAAGTTCATTGCGCAGGTTGGCTACATACATGGCCATGATTGGACGCACAAGCGAGTTTGCAACTGTTGTCAAAGCCCTTTCATATTCTTGCATTTCAGGTAGAACCTGATGCGAGAGTGAAACAGGAATATCTGGGAAGATTTCCTTGGCAATTTCAGCGATCTCTAATTCATGCTGCCCATTCACATAAGAATTAATGGTACAAATGGTAAGGGCTTCGATATTCTCTGCTTTTAATTTTTCAAGAGCGGCTCGGCACTGTTCTTTATTGACGGGCTTAACCACGGATCCATCCGCCGCTAAGCGTTCTTCAATCTCTACAGTATTTTCTAGAGCTGCGAGCGGTTCAGGCTTTGGCCACGTAATCCATGCTGCTAATCCACCGGGTACCAGGGACCGGGCCACTTGCAGAATTTGGTGATATCCTTCGGTTACCACAAGCCCAGTCTTTGCCCCTTTTCCTTCAAGAACTGCATTAGTTGCTACTGTTGTTCCATGAAGAAATTGTGTAATATCAGAGGCACGAATGCCTGCTTGATCGCAGATGGCTTTGGTTCCTGCAATGACGGCTTCTGATGGATCGTGTGGTGTACTTGGCACCTTATCTCGCCACGTTTGGCCTGTTTCTTCTTGAATTAGCAGAAGGTCCGTAAATGTCCCCCCTACGTCTACACCTAATCTGAATGCCATTCTTTCCCGCTCCTTTAGTTAACCCCGGTTGACTGAATCGATCAATCTACTGCCTGCGCTATGCTGGCAGTCTAACAGGTATTTCAAAAATCATGTCGATCAAGTTTTCCCGTATTATTCCTTGATCTTTTTTTACATCAAACAATATAGACAAGGTCTGATGCATTGATCTTTATCATCGTCATGTATATTTTTCGTGGTATATGTTATAAAAATATATCATTATGTTTTATAGGCAGATATTAACCTTAGTTTCAAGGTCTTATCTAGGACACTATGTTTAGTTGATGATCCGGTTGGAGAAAAAAATGAGTACACAAGAAGCGTTTGGGGCCCTGAAGGGGCTGCGTGTGTTAGAATTAGGGCAATTAATTGCTGGCCCTTTTTGTGGTCAGTTATTGGCTGATCATGGTGCAGAAGTTATTAAAATTGAAGCCCCTGATAGACCTGATCCAATGCGGGAATGGGGTCAAGGCATTCCTCTGTGGTGGTCAGTTTGTGCCAGGAATAAAAAATGTATCACCTTGAATTTGCGGGAAAAAGCAGGCCAAGACATTTTGAAGGAAATGGTCAAACATACAGACTTTCTGTTAGAAAACTTCCGCGCGGGCACCATGGAAAAATGGGGCTTAAGTTATGAAGAACTCAAAAAAATTAACCCGAAACTGATCATGATTCGTGTTTCCGGTTACGGCCAAACTGGACCCTATTCGAAGCGTGCTGGGTATGGTTCTATTGGGGAAGCCATGGGCGGTATGCGCAATTTAGCGGGAGATCCAGCTAACCCTCCGAGTCGAGTTGGTATTTCGATCGGCGATTCTCTTGCAGCGACTTATGCATGTCTTGGAGCTTTAATGGCCCTTCGTCACCGTGATGTGACAGGGGAAGGTCAAATTGTTGATAGTGCAATCTACGAGGCGGTTCTCGCTAATATGGAATCGGTTATCCCAGAATATGTGATCGCAGGGCATACGCGCGAACGCACAGGGTCCGTACTGCCCAGCGTCGCACCCTCGAATGCATATCCAACCCTAGACGGGGATATCTTAATCGGAGCCAATCAAGACAGCGTCTATAAACGTCTTTGTGAAGCCATGGGCCGCCCAGAGTTGGTTGATGATCCTCGCTTTGTGGATCATGTGTCTCGCGGGAAAAACTTAGAAGTAATTGATGAGATTATCGCTGACTGGACTCGGCCGCAAAAAGCTCAGGACGTGCTTGATCTTATGGAAAAATTTGGGGTGCCCTCTGGTAAAATATTTAAAGCACCTGATATGCTTGATGATCCGCATTTCGAGGCTCGGGACGCGATCATTGAAGTAGACCATCCTGTGCATGACAAAGTTCCCATGCAGAATGTCTTCCCGAAACTTTCAGAGACACCGGGTGAAGTCAAATGGGCTGGGCCTGTTGAATTGGGTCAGCATAATAGTGAAGTGTATGGCTCTATTCTAGGCTATGATGCAGTGAAACTTAAGGCGTTGAAAGAGGCAGGGACAGTTTAACAGCCTTAGTGTTACTCAAAAAAAAGCCGCGAGACCTGTCGTTTTAAAAGGTCTGGCGGCTTTTCTGTATTCTCTAAGCGATTTTATTTCCTGTTAGGAAATCCTCCGGCTTGAGACACCATTGCTGGGGGCGTTCGGCCTATAATTTCTTCAACCCAGCCAGCGAGATCAATCATTTTCTCAAGATCAACTGCCGTCTTAACGTCACTTTCTTCTAACAGATATAATAAATCTTCTGTCCCAATATTACCGGTCGCTTTTGGCGCAAACGGACATCCTCCGAGGCCTGCCACTGACGAATCGAGGGTGCGGACACCGGCTGAATAAGCGGCCCAAGCATTTGCCAGACCTGTGTTGCGTGTATTGTGGAAATGAGCGCGTAGGGGCATCTCAGGCAAGCGCTCTTTTAGGTTATTCATCATTTCATAAACACGTTTTGGGGAACCAACACCAATGGTGTCAGCGATTGCGATTTCACGCGGTCCTGCTTCTGCAAGTTCCTCGGCCATGGCAATTACTTTTGCCTGATCGACGCGGCCTTCAAATGGACAGCCCCAGGCAGCTGAGATGGTAACCTGGGCACTCATCCCTTCTGTTTTGCAAAGTTTGATCATTTCTTTTGAGACTTGGACAGATTCGGCACTTGTCTGCCCTTGGTTTTTAGTGGCAAAAGTGTCCGAAGCAATTGCAACACAGCCAATTTCATCAATACCACGTGCCCCGTTTTCTCGGGTTGCAAGGCCTCTAAGAGCCCCTCGCTTATTCAGCGCTAAGCCAATATATGTAATATCTTTACTGTCTGGCAAACCCTTAATAACTGCTTCTGCGTCTGCCATTTGAGGGACAAGTTTGGGGTGAACAAAACTAGCCACTTCTAATCGTTTAACCCCTGCTTCGATTGCTCTCTCAATTAGAGTGATTTTTTGGTCCGTAGAAAAGTGAACTTTCTCATTTTGAAGGCCGTCTCGGGCACCAACTTCAACAATTTCAACCGTGTCTGTCATGCTACTCTCTCTTACATTTATTACTGATCATAAGTATGGGGCGATCGCCCATACAGTCAATATAAGAAAAGGCCTAGTACAAAACAGACTAGGCCTTCAATGATATTAATCAGGGCGAGAAGAAATATTAATCAATAATTTTGGTTGTTTGGTCCCGCTTATTCCTTTTTTGCTCAATCGGATGGCCTGTCACTGAAAAATGGATGATTTCAGCAATGTTTGTCGCCTGATCCCCTATTCGCTCCAAATTTTTTGCAATCATTAGAAAGTGAGTGAGAGACCCAATATATTCGGGTTCCTCAATCATAATGGCCATGATTTGCCGAAAAGCAGCATTATGCAGCGTATCGAGTTTTTCATCTTCTTCCCAAACAGACATAGCCCTTTCATCGTTATATTCGATGAAGGCTGTTGAAATATTTCGGATGGAATTCCTCGCTTCTTGCCCCATAATTTTGACGCATTCCGGGGTTTTTGAATAGGGTGAGTTTGCAAGGGCCTGTGTTCTTTTGGCAATATTTTTTGAATAATCGCCCATCCGCTCAATCATGCCGGTGATCTTGAGAACAGCAACAGTATCTCTCAAATCATTTGCAACTGGGGAGCGTCTTGCAAGAATGTTGATAGCAAGCTCTTCTGCTTCTAATTCAATACGATCCAATTCTTTATCAGTATCTCTAACGGCTTGGGCTTTCACTTTATCACGGGCTACCAGCGCCTGCATGGCATCATCAAGCATTTTTTCAGCCAGACCAAACATACGAGCGATAAGAGTGCGCGCACTTTTGAGTTCGTCGTCATAGGATGCTACAATATGATCATTCATGGTTTTATCTTTCTCTTTATTTCTGACTGACGGGCTGGTCTATCCAAAACGGCCAGTGATATAATCACGTGTTTTTTCTTCTGCGGGTGCGGTGAAAATAGCCGATGTTTCTCCCTGCTCTATGAGAGTCCCCATATGGAAGAAAGCTGTCTTCTGTGAAATACGTGCGGCTTGCTGCATGCTGTGTGTGACAATGGCAATGGCATATTTACCACGCAACGTCTCTATCAGTTGCTCTACTTTTGCTGTAGCTATGGGGTCAAGTGCGGAACAGGGCTCATCCATTAGAATAACTTCTGGGCTCACAGCAATAGCGCGTGCGATACATAATCGCTGTTGTTGACCACCAGACAAGGAAGTTCCTGAACTTTCTAATCGGTCTTTCACTTCTACCCATAGACCGGCCTTTTCCAGAGATGTGGCGACAATTTCATCTAGATCAGCGCTGGTTTCAGCGAGGCCGTGAATTCTTGGGCCGTATGCGACATTGTCATAAATAGATTTAGGAAAAGGGTTTGGTTTTTGGAACACCATACCCACCCGTGCTCTAAGTTGAACCACATCAATATTTTTGTCATAAATATTTTGGCCGTCTAGCTTGATCATCCCTTCAACACGACAGCTGTCCACAGTGTCATTCATTCGATTGAGACAACGGAGAAAGGTGGATTTTCCGCAGCCAGATGGGCCGATAAGAGCGGTCACTTCGTCTTTTCTGAGGTTTAAAGAAACATCTTTGACAGCATGTGTATCTCCGTAAAAGACATTTAATCCTTCTACAGTCATCTTTGTATTTTTTTCTAAATCAAGCATATTTTTAACTTCTGTTGGATTGAGAGCATTCATGGGTTTCTCTTGTGTTACCATTGTTTTTCAAATTTATTTCTGAGCCAGATTGCGACGGCATTCATGGAAATCAAAAACAAAAGAAGAATTAAAATTGCGGCGGATGTCTTCTCTATAAACAAACGCTCAGGACTGTTAGCCCAAATAAAGACCTGCACCGGCAGAGCTGTCGCTGCGTCCATGGCAGAGCCAGGAATATCGACAATGAAGGCGACCATGCCGATCATTAATAGAGGGGCAGTTTCCCCTAATGCTTGCGCCATTCCAATGATAGTTCCTGTTAGAATACCGGGCATTGCAAGTGGGACCACATGGTGGAATACAACTTGCGCTCTAGAGGCTCCCAGGCCAAATGCAGCATCTCTAATGGATGGAGGAACGGCCTTGATGGCAGCTCTTGAGGAGATAATAATAGTCGGCAGTGTCATCAGAGCGAGCGTCAGACCACCAACAAGCGGCGCTGATCTTGGAAGATTGAATGTCCCCAGAAACACAGCCAACCCAAGCAGGCCGAAAACAATGGACGGCACAGCTGCAAGGTTATTGATATTAATTTCAATGAAATCTGTGAATTTATTCTGTGGAGCAAATTCTTCTAAGTAAATGGCTGCAAACAGCCCGACGGGGAAAGCCAGCAACAGGGTGACAGTGAGCGTAAAAATTGTCCCCATGACAGCACCCAAAATCCCTACATTTTCAGGATCGCGGCTATCGCCATTGGTGAAGAAGTCCTTATGGAATTGAATCTGGATGGCTTTCTCTTTCTCCAATTGTGCGACCCAAGTCAGTTCAATATCTTTTACTCGGCGATCTGATTCTGGCTTTGCTGCATCAATCGCCCCTTTTTGCAATTGATCAATATCGTCGGATGCTAGGAGCCAAAGGGTTTGAGTTGTGCCAATTACGCTCGGATTGTCTTGTACGTATTCTTTTAATTTTGTCCGGGCCCCTGGCGATATCAGTGCCGCCAAGCGGCGTTTGTCCCGTCTGTTTTTTACATCTGGGAATTTTGCATAAACAGCGTTCCGTAGAAGCGTTCTATAACTTGCGGTTTGAACGGCTGACGTTATTTCTTCGTTGGAGGCTGATTGGGATATGTTGTTAAATCGGGATTGTTCAAAAGTGACATCCAATTTGATATAGGTCTGAAACAGCCCACTAATGCCGTTTGCGCCAATTGTTCCAATCAAAACGAAGAGAAAAATTGAAGCAGCGGCCATGGCTGAGAATCCGTATATTTTAAATCGGCGTTCCTTATTGTACCGCGATTTAATGCGGGCAACGATCTTTGGATCGGTCCAATCTGTCGGTTTTAGATCTCTATCAATATTCATTTTTTACCTAACTTAATCATATGCTTCACGGTATTTGCGGACCGTGCGTTGGGCTAAGATGTTGAGGAAAAGGGTTGCGACAAAAAGTACCAACCCAAGAGCAAAAGCAGACAGTGTTTTCGCACTATCAAATTCTTGATCACCCGTCAGGAGTTTGACAATTTGTACTGTCACGGTGGTAACGGATTCCATTGGGTTCGCTGTAAGGTTGGCTTGCATGCCTGCAGCCATAACTACGATCATGGTTTCCCCGATGGCGCGAGAAACAGCCAGAAGAATAGCCCCAATAATCCCTGGTAGCGCTGCAGGAATGATCACTTTTTTAATCGTTTCTGATTTGGTAGCACCCAGAGCCATTGAACCGTCCTTCAAACTTTGGGGGACCGCTGTTATTGCATCATCGGACAGGGAAGAAATAAAGGGGATAATCATGATGCCCATAACGAATCCAGCTGCTAAAGCACTATGACTATCGATAGGCAGGCCAATTAGGTCGCCAAAATCTTTAAAGGCTGGGGCTATTACCAATGCGGCAAAAAACCCGTATACGACTGTTGGGACACCGGCTAAAATTTCAAGAATAGGCTTGGTTATTTTGCGCAGTCTTTTACTGGCATATTGTGTCATGTATATCGCGGCCAACAGTCCAACAGGCACTGCAACTGTCATTGCGATTAAACTGATCATCAATGTCCCTGCAAACAAGGGCACTGCGCCAAAAGATCCAGAAGACGCGACTTGATCTCCACGCAGCGCTGTTTGAGGGGACCACTGAAGGCCCGTGAGGAAGTCATAAAGAGGGACTTCTTTAAAAAACCGTATGCTCTCAAACAAGAGGGATAATACAATGCCAAGGGTCGTGAAGATTGCAATCCCCGAACAGAAGGCCAAGATGATCATTAATATTTTTTCAAACTTATTCCGAGCTCTGAATTCAACGCCCGTTTTTAGATAGGCATATCCCATCCCGAGGCATCCAAGGCCAAGTGCAAAAAAGAGAGTGGCATAGCGTCCCATCCCCTCTAATCTGAGATATTCTGAGGCAGCAGCGATCACATTTGGGTCGGTTTCAAGTTGTGTGGCTGTATCCATCACCATTTTGACACGGTTGATAAGAAGTTGAGCTTGGACATCTGTTTCAATTGTCATGTGAGTTGATAATTGATTAATGATGATCCCATCAAGAGTGGAACTGCTAAAAACAAGCCATATCGCCAAAACAAATATACCTGGCAGTAAAGCGCAGGTGGCAGCAAAATACCCATAATGACGTGGTAAAGAGTGTAATTTTTGGCGTTTATTTTTGCTGATAGCAAGAGAGCGTTGATGAACAACGATAAAGGCAATCGAAGCCAACAGGATTATGAACATAAAGATTGATGAGGGTGTCATAATTCATCTCAATTATAAGCAGTTACGGGAAGAGGACTGTCTTCAATTTCACCATAACATTTCATTTAAAATGGCAGAATGAGAGAGCGAAAACTCACTCTCTCAACCTTGGTTAATGTTGATCAGTTATTTAAGACTGAGGTTCACAAGCATTTTTGTGTTTTTAGCAATCACTCTGCGCTCAGACTCTGGCAGAGGGATCAAACCACGATCTGTTAAGTAGCCTTCGTCGCCCCATGCATCTTCGTTTGTAAAAGCGGCAAGATATTCAGCAATGCCAGGGACCACGCCCACATGCTTTTTCTTGACATAAAAGAAGAGTGAGCGGGATACAGGATAGGCACCACTTGAGATATTCTCAAAAGTAGGTTCTTTAAAGTCTGTCCCTTTTTTAGCGATCAATGATCCTTGAACGCTATCACTGTTCTGGTCTAGGAAAGAGAAACCGAAAACACCGAGGACGTCTGTATCTGCCTGAAGTTTTTGGACGATAAGATTATCATTTTCGCCTTCTTCAACATAAGCGCCGTCTTCGCGAATGCTGCGGCATTTTTGCTTATAAAGGGCCTTATCAGATTTTTTGAGTGCCGCGTTGCCAGCAAATGCTTTACAGCCAGCTTCGATAGCAAGTTCGTTGAAGGCATCGCGAGTCCCAGATGTTGGCGGTGGACCCATTACTTTAATTTTTACATTTGGAAGCTCAGCATTAATTTGATCCCATGTGATATAAGGATTTGCGATTAGATTAGATGTTCCGCCTTGTGTGCCAGGAGCAGGAACCTCTTTAGCAAGCGCCAAATAAATATCTTTTAGAGATAATTTAAATTGATGAGCCCCTTTTGCATTTGCAAGGACAATCCCGTCAAAACCGATTTTAACTTCAGTAACATCTGTGACACCATTTTTAGCACAAAGAGCGACTTCTGTACTTTTAATGCGTCGTGATGCGTTTGTAATGTCTGGGTGTGAAAGGCCAACCCCTGAACAAAATAATTTTAATCCGCCGCCAGATCCTGTTGATTCTACGATCGGGGTCTTAAAACTGCCAGAGCGACCAAATTCCTCTGCTACAGCTGTAGCAAATGGAAAAACTGTAGAAGACCCAACTATTCTAATTTGATCGCGGGTTTGCGCAGTGACTTGACTGCTGATACCAGCGACAACACTAAGAGCAAGAAGTGTATTGAGAATTTTTTTCATGATAACCTCATATTTCAGTTTGAATCGCTGTCGCAACTCATCGTAAATCTTGTTTAATTCTTTCGATGGAAGAAGGAATAGCGGGCGTTTATGACAATAAGATTACAAGGCTAATTTTTTTTTAATATGTCAAAAGGACGCTGTATTTTAAAGAGAATCCTGCCTCCGCAAGAGAGGCAGAGGCATAAAAAACATTTCAATATTAAAATTGTTTTGAGAATTATTAAAATTTGAGTCCCCAAATCAGAATATTTATTGTAACAAAAATGAAACAATGGGATCTGACGAGGATGGATCCATTGCATCTAACTATGAAAAAGGGGCCACTAATGTCAAACCAACAAACAGTCTTACCGGGAGATGAAACATCGGTTATGCAGAAAACGGGACAATGGATGCTCGTTCTCTTTCTTATATATCTTCTTATTTCATCTGTGGGGATGATTGGAACAGGATTTAAAGGCGCGACGAAGGGCGACGCTATGCAGCTATTTGAATTTGCGACAAACCCCTTCATGGGCTTAGTGATCGGAATCTTAGCGACATCGCTCATTCAGTCCTCTTCTACGGTGACTTCAATCATTGTTGGTCTAGTAGCGGGAGGCGTTAGCGTTGAAGCTGCGATTCCGATGATTATGGGGGCAAATATTGGAACAACGATTACCAATACCATCGTAGCCCTTGGAAGTGTCCACAAAAAGAAAACATTCAGGCGTGCTTTTGCTGCGGCCACAATTCATGATTTCTTTAATCTGATTGCCGTCGTCTCTTTCTTAACATTAGAGCTTTTCACTGGATTTTTAGCCAAAGTCTCTGCGGCCATGACAGGCTTTTTTGTTGGCGCGGATGCCAGTGTTAAAGATGCGAACTTCATTAAGCCGTTGACGAAGCCCTTCATTGCACAAATGCAGGAACTAGCCTCTGCTCTTTACGCGCCTGGCATGAATATTATTCTGATTATTTTCGGCGTACTTATTATTTTCTCATCAATTACCTTTATAGGCAAATTGCTGAAAAAACTGATGGTTGGTAAAGCTAAAAAAGCAATGCACTGGGCGATTGGCCGTGGCCCTGTCACTGGTGTTGCTTCAGGAACTGTGGTCACTGTTGCTGTACAATCTTCTTCAACAACAACCAGCTTGATTATTCCAATGGCTGCTTCAGGGGTTTTCCGGTTGAAGCAAATCTATCCTTTTACCTTGGGCGCAAATATTGGGACGTGTATTACATCGCTTCTTGCAGCGACAGCCGTCACGGGAGATACGGCGGGATATGCCATGCAAATTGCTCTTGTGCATCTGACTTTTAACTTAATGTCAGTCATTGTAATTTACGGTATACCTTTCTTGAGAAATATCCCCTTATGGGGAGCTTCCCGCTTGGCTAAGCTTGCCATGGAAAATAAAGTGCTTTCGATCCTCTACGTTCTCGGCGTATACTTTGGTCTGCCACTTTTGATGATCTTTCTTCATAACCTATTCGCATAAGGATACGATAGTATGTCAAAATATGATTTTTCAGATATGTCGCGTA
Organism: Temperatibacter marinus; assembly: GCF_031598375.1. NCBI lineage: Bacteria > Pseudomonadati > Pseudomonadota > Alphaproteobacteria > Kordiimonadales > Temperatibacteraceae > Temperatibacter > Temperatibacter marinus. The sequence goes on along the minus strand of NZ_CP123872.1, from coordinate 809,940 downwards.
AAAAATTAAAATCGCACATAAAATCTACTCAGAAACTTCTCTCGAAACTTGAGGCCGAACTAGAATTGAGACAAGAAGAAGTGCAACATGAAACTGTTGAAAATATGGAAGATTATCTTGAAGAGACAAACAAATCGATTTTGTCTTTAACGGATGCGATTAAGAAAGTCATGGGTAACGCATAACTTTTCGGACATAAAATTTTATGACAGCCCCTTTGAGGGGCTGTTTTTTTTGGTCATTGTAATCTGCAGGGCTGGCAAAAAAACCGTCCTTGAAGGCCGTCTGCACCCCTAAAATGCCTGTCTGCCTGCCTACCGCCTGCCTGCTGTCTGCCTGCTGTCTGCCTCAGATGTGTTAAATCGGAAGGGGACAGGATCGCCACGAAAAAGGGGCTCCAGAGAGCCCCAATACATCATAGCTGTTTATAGTTTATTACCAGTCAACCTGGAAACGTACACCAAAGGCATCAACACTGTTCTTGCCGTCAGCACCGTTTGCAGACACATCAAAGGCACCGTCGATGCTTGAATTGCTGTAATTAACAACAATGCGTGAATGTCGGTTTAGGTACCAATTGAGACCAATGATCCATGTATCCATTTCACCGCCGTAAATGCCGTCACCAGTCAGGTCAAGGGTGTCATACCGTGCTGTTACAGCAAGAGCACCCATGCCGCCATTGTAGACTGGATTGCTGACTTTAGGACGATCCCATGCGCCTTTATCAGTTTTAAGAGTTCTGCTTTCGCCTGTAACGAAATATCCAATATCGATATAACCACCGTGCAATTTTGCATCGGATCCTGGATTGGAAACAGAGGCTTCTTTCGCATTCAAGATGCCATATTCAGCAGAGGAATAAAAAGAGCCATACTGGATTGCGCCTTCAACACCGTAGAAGAAATCATCGCCGTTCCCAATTCTATCTGTGTTTACAAAGCGATCACTGAGGTGAACATGAGGGCGCTGGCGGTAGCGGAATTGTCCATCAGAACTGCGATCACGGAACGAGCCACCAACAAGCCATTTACCACCGTCCATTTTGTCACCGTAAGTGACACGGCCGGCAATTGTTGTATCGCCGCTACCTGAATCAGTCGTAGACCCTTTGAACACGCCTAATTTAGCAGTATAGTTGCTATCGCCGTTAGACCACATAATCCCTGTCTGGCGTGCAAAGCCAAACGCATCCGTTATAGAGGCGCGCTCTAGGAAGCTAATATGGCGTGAAGATGTTTGCTCATCAAGAGAATTTGGCGTTTTAAACTGACCGGCTGTGATGCTACCCATCGATGTTTTGAACTGCATGTAAGCGTCTTTTACATTCACATCATTGCCGTCAACTTCAATTTCAAACTTGTATTTTGTATCTTTCCAAGCTTTGCCTTCAATACCAAGGCGTGCTGTACGAAACTCTGTTCCGGATTGGCTAAAGTTACCGTCCGAATCAGAGACAGTAATGTAATCTGTATAGAGGCGACCTCTGATATTCATTTCGAAGAGCCCGTCATCTGTTGCGAGACCAAAAGCAGGTTCAGCTTTTTTCACAGTCACAGATTTCTTTTTCGCTTCTTCTAGTTTTTCAACCTTCTTGGCGAGAGCAGCAAGTTGTCTCTTCAGCTCTTCAAGATCCTGAGCAGAAGCTGGTACAGCCATAAGTGTTGAAAGAGCTGTTGCTGCAGCTAGTGATTTGATGATTTGGGAATGTTGTTTTTTCATTTTCAATTCCTAAGTTTCATTACGAGTTATTCAAAACTGACCAAAAGCCAATTTCATTAATTCAGTTTGGTTGCACTCTTACTATTCGTTGAATGTTTCAAATTTATGACAGCTTAGTACTACCGTCTATTGGTTATGAATTTCTTACCTGAGATAAGAAGCTATCAACCTCGGACTTAATGCCAGATGACAGGGCTTCAAGTTCTTCTGCAGCAGTTTGTACTTTTGCTGAAGCAGAACCAGTTTGCTCTGACCCTTCTGAGACCTCAATAATTTCCGACGTAACACGCTGTGATCCTTCAGCAGTAAACTGAACGCTACGGGTGATTTCTTGTGTACTGGCATCTTGCTCTTCAACTGCGGATGAAATATTCAACATCACCGTATTAAGGTTCCCAATAATATTGGAAATTTCACCGATAGAACTAACGGCATCGCCTGTTACGCTTTGCATATCACCAATTTGTTTGGTTATATCTTCTGTAGCGCTGGCTGTTTGATTGGCAAGGTTTTTCACTTCGCTGGCTACGACGGCAAAACCTTTGCCTGCTTCACCAGCTCGCGCTGCTTCAATCGTCGCATTTAAGGCTAGCAAATTAGTCTGTTCAGCAATGTCACTAATGAGTTTGACCACGTCTTCAATTCTCGTGCTGGCTTCAGAAAGTCGTTCAATTGCTTTGGAACTACTTTCGGTCGCCGAGACAGCTTCACTAGAGGATGTATTAGCAATGCGAACTTGGCTATTCACTTCGCTAATAGACGCCGTAAACTGTTCCATAGCAGCTGCCATAGTCGACATATTTTGTTGCATCGCTTCACTGGCTTCGCGAACAGAATTAGATTTTTGACCCGTTGTGTCAGCAATTGATACCATTTCAGTTGAAGTGGTACGCATCACTCGAGAGGAATTATCAAGGTTTGAGACAGCAGAACTGATCTGTGCTTCAAAGCTTGCAATCAATTGATTGATTTGTGCTGCTTTATCTTCTTTTTCACGCAGCGCTGCTTTTTCCTCAGTCAGCTTAGCTTGCTCAAGTTGGGCTTTCTCTTCTTGCTCTCTTCGGTCTTGCTCGGCTTTTTCTTTGGCTTCTTTAGCTGCCAGGGCTTCCAGTTCAAGACGTTTGGCTGCAGATGATTTCAAGTCATCAATTGCTAGAGATATTTCCCCGATTTCGTTTGTAAGAGATGTATTTGGTACTAGGACAGAATAATCACCTCCTGAGATTTCTTTAACAGCACTCTTTAAGGCAGTCATTGGTTCAATTGTTGATCGAATGATGAAATAGCCAAAAGTGATGCTGATGAGAAGGACAAAGATTATGACAATATTCACTGTAAGACTTAAGGCTGCATCGGCATCAGTATACCCTGTCAAAGCGAGCGCACCATTGTCTGCAGCATATTTAACTAAATTTGGCATATCTTTTGTAGCTGTCGCATAAATCGAAGATAGTTCTTTTGTCGCTGAGACATTCTCTTTTCGGGCCTCTGCATAGGCTTGAAAGCTTGCAACATATTGCGCGAGTTTTGTGGTCATCTCGGTCTTAACATCGCTATTAAATGAGGTCCCTGCAAGAATTTCAAGGAATTCTGATTGTCTGCTATCGATGCGACCAATATATTTGTCATCAACGCGCATGATGAAATCTTTTTCATGGCGGCGCATCATCAGCATTTTAATTTGCAGCAGATCGTTCTTATGTGTTTTTAGTAATTCTTCAATATCGTGTACAGCGCCTCTTAAAGTGCCCTGCAACCCAAGCTTTTCATTCAGGCCAAGGTTTTCTTCGTTCGCAGCGACTTCTTTAAATTTTGCTCTATGCTTAATGATGTTTTCTTCAAAATTCCTGACAAACTTTGCCACAGGCTTTCCTTGGACATAAGACTTAAGCTGTCCTAATTCGGTACTCAGTTTGTCATAATTCTTCAGGTAGCGATCAACATATTTCGTGTCCTTGCGTATGAGGAAATCTTTTTCATTGCGGCGCAGTTGTAGCCCATAGGTGCTAATTTCCTTTTCTGATTCAGACAGCTTGGCATAATAATCATTTGTTATTTTTGCGTCATGAAGATCATTGAGACCCATAGTAACAAAGGCCCAGACAATAATAAATCCTACAACAGAAAGGAGCATGAGGGCCCAAATTCGAATGTTAAGTGACAGATTTTCTATATAATTCATTATGCCTGACATGATTTTATCCCTTAATTCATCTGCTTTCTTTATTGTTAGAAAGGTCAGATTTAACAACTTGTGCGTTTCGTAAGTATATAAATGTTTACGTAAAAATGGTTTATAACACCTTAATAAATGATAAAATTTGTTATAAAGTTAACAATTTGCAAAATTATGAGCGTCCTTCCAGCCTCTTGCAATGGTTGAGCAATAACAAAGCGGCCTTAGGGGGGGCTGTTTATAAAAGACTCAGGATAATAATACCCAAGAGGATTCGATAGACCACGAAGAGGGTCATAGATCTTGTTTGGACCCATCGCATTAGAAAGTGAATGGCCCCCATTGCAAAAACAAAGGAAAGACCTGCTGCGAGTAAAGCATCTTGCCAGATGATGAGTTCTTCTGAGCTTGCAATTTCGAGAGCGCCCAAAGTTCCTGCTGCAATAATTGTCGGAATAGAAAGAAGCATTGAAAAGCGTGCAGCGATCTCTCTGTTAAATCCCATAAAGCGTGCAGCCGTCATCGTTATACCCGATCGAGACGTGCCAGGGATAATAGCAAGGACTTGTGCAAGGCCAATGTATAGAGCGGCCTTGATACCAAGGCTATCTCCTGCTTTCTTGACATCCTTTCGATCAGCAAACCAGAGAAGAATGCCAAAAAAGATACTGGTTATTGCAATAACTTCTGCTGTGCGAATGGTATCGATGAGATTACTTTGAGCGATCATGCCACCTATTATTACAATGGGTAGGGTGCCGATGATGAGAGCCCAAAACATTTTTGCATAGGAAGTGCCCTCAATGGCTTTGCGAGTAGAGGTAATTCCTATGACGCTAAAACCAGCAAGGGCAAGGCCTCTGGTGTCTCTCCAAAAATATAAAAGAACAGCGAAAAGAGTGCCAACGTGAACGGCAACATCCATTAGATGCCCTTGATCCGGAAGAGTTGAGAAAAAAGGAACAAGTACCAAATGGCCGCTAGAGCTAATAGGTAGAAATTCCGTTATGCCCTGAACCAAGGCTAAAATAAGAATATGAAGTAAAGTCATCAGTCCCTCTCTTGTCTGACCCTTTGTATCGCCATCTTGAATAGAAATCTATGAGAAAGCTGATTCTCGATCTTTATGGGCACCAAAATGGAAAAACGACACAATAGTACAAAAATGGTACTAAAAAACGCACCTACTCAGTTGCAAAAAAGGTAAAGAATCCAATTCCTTAAAAATTTTAGGACAGTAATATTGACTTATTATGCTTTTTTTACGTGATTTTTCAATTTACCTATGTATATTGTGCGCATTATTAAATATCTTTGATATATTATTTCAACATCAACGAGATGCTCATGAGCAGCATGAAGGCTTTACGCCGAACGATGATAGAGGATAAAGCCATGGCTGAAGAAAAAATGCTTAAATTTGTGGAAAAATCCCAGCAGTATCCCGATAAAAGGGATCATTCGGAACGGAAGCAAGATTTTGATGAAATCTATCAAGAATATGCCCGTGAAAAAGCTGCAGAGCAGGCTTCTCGATGTTCTCAGTGTGGTGTTCCCTTCTGCCAAATCCATTGCCCTCTTGGGAATAATATTCCTGACTGGCTGCGTTTAACAGCAGAAGGCCGACTGGAAGAAGCGTATCAGCTCTCAAGTGCGACAAATAATATGCCTGAAATCTGTGGCAGAATTTGTCCGCAAGATCGTTTGTGTGAAGGCAATTGTGTTATTGAGCAAGATTTTGATTCTGTCACTATTGGTTCTATTGAAAAATATATTACGGATACGGCCTGGAATGAAGGCTGGGTTCAGCCCATTACGCCCATCCAAGAGCGGGCTGAAACAGTTGGGATCATCGGTTCTGGGCCAGCAGGGCTCGCAGCTGGAGAACAACTGCGAGAGCAAGGGTTCCAAGTGCATATATATGAACGAGCCGATCGAGCAGGGGGACTTCTCATCTACGGTATTCCAGGCTTTAAACTGGAAAAAGATGTGATTGAGCGTCGGACAAAACGTATGGAAGAGAGTGGCATTCAGTTTCATTTAAACTATGAAGTTGAATCGCTAGAGGCACTGAAGGCCAATCATGATGCACTCTTGATAGCGACAGGTGTGTATAAAGGTCGTGAACTGAAAGCACCGGGTGTCGGGCTTGGTAATGTTCATAAGGCCCTTGATTATTTAATTGCCAGCAACAAAAAATCTCTAGGAGATGCCGTTCAATCTTTCGATGATGGGACTTTGAATGCAGAAGGAAAGAATGTGGTTGTTATTGGCGGCGGTGACACTGCAATGGACTGCGTTAGAACAGCTATCCGCCAAGGTGCAAAATCAGTAAAATGTTTGTATCGCCGTGACCGAGAAAATATGCCAGGGTCTGTGCGTGAAGTGAAAAATGCTGAAGAAGAAGGCGTTGAGTTTATTTGGCTATCAGCGCCAGAAGCTTTTGTCGGCGCCGATAACGTCGAGACTGTGCGGGCGTATAAAATGCAATTAGGCGCTGCCGATGCCACAGGCAGACAGGCCCCTGTTCAAGTTCCTGGGAGTAGTTTTGAACTTGAGTGCGATATGGCAATCTTGGCTTTAGGTTTTGAGCCGGAAGACTTGCCTGCACTGTTTCAAGCACCAGAATTGAATGTGGCTCGTTGGGGTACTGTAAAGGTGAATCACACTTCAATGATGACGAATATAGACGGCATTTTTGCAGCGGGAGACATTGTTAGGGGGGCTTCTCTTGTGGTTTGGGCCATCCGGGATGGTCGGGATGTGGCAGAGCATATGCAAGCTTATATTGACACCCAATCTTCAGACGACATCCAGCCTTCCTCATCCGTTGCCGCAGAATAAATAGAATAGAGTATAGATAATGACTTACACAGATTTCTCTCAAGCACCAGGTCCAATGGGCCTTTATGATCCTGCCGAAGAAAAGGGTTCTTGCGGCGTTGGAATGATTGTTGCCACAGACGGCGTTGCCAGTCGTAAAGTAGTCTTAAAAGGAATTGAGGCCCTCCAAGCGATTTGGCATCGCGGGGCTGTCGATGCAGACGGAAAAACAGGGGACGGTGCCGGAATTCACCTCGAAATACCACAAGAGTTTTTCAGAAAGCATGTGATTGATACTGGCCATGAGCCTTTAGACGGTAAAATTGGGGTTGGCATGGCTTTCATGCCGCGCACAGATCTTCATGCTCAAGAAATCTGCCGTACAATTGTAGAGCGCGAAATTATCGAATTTGGGTATGAAATCTATGGGTGGAGACAAGTGCCTGTGGATATTTCTGTTATCGGTGAAAAGGCGGAAGCCACACGACCTGAAATCGAACAAATCATGATCGCAAACAATAAGGGATTAGATGATGATGAATTTGAACGGGATCTCTATGTTATTCGGCGTCGGATCGAGAAGGCGGCAGTCGAAGCTCAAGTGGGTGAGCTCTATATTTGCTCGCTTTCTTGTCGGAGTGTTATATACAAAGGGCTCTTTTTAGCAGAGCAGCTATCTTCATTCTTCCCAGATTTGGAAGACGATAAATTCATTTCCAGTTTTGCTATTTACCACCAGAGATACAGCACAAATACCTTCCCTCAGTGGTGGTTGGCACAGCCCTTCCGTATGCTGGCTCATAACGGTGAAATCAATACAATTCGTGGTAATGTGAATTGGATGAAATCACATCAGATTAGAATGGCGTCAATTGCTTTCGGTGATCATAGTAGTGATATCAAACCTGTGATTCCTAATGGCGCCTCTGACAGTGCTGCTTTGGATGCTGCTTTTGAAGTCATGGTGCGGGCTGGGCGTAATGCACCGATGGTGAAAACATTGCTCGTACCGGAGGCATGGTCTAAGCGGGCCGATATTCCTGATGCGCATAAAGCAATGTATGCCTACACCAATAGTGTGATGGAACCTTGGGATGGTCCTGCGGCGCTTGCTGCAACGGATGGTCGTTGGGTCATTGCTGGTCTTGATAGAAGCGGTTTAAGGCCGATGCGATATACATTGACAGATGATAATCTTTTGGTTGTTGGCAGTGAAACAGGCATGGTTGTGGTTGATGAAGACCATGCTTTCGAAAAAGGCCGGCTTGGGCCAGGCGAAATGGTTGCTGTGGATTTAAAAGAGGGTCGTTTTTATCACGACCGAGACATTAAAGATGTTCTTTGTAGCAGCCAGCCTTTCGAAGAATGGTCAAAAGATATTCAGACTTTTGAAGATGTTTTTGGGCCAGCCATTGAGGAAAAACAAGGCATGGAAAGTGAAGGCCTTCGTCGGCATCAATTGGCAGCAGGTTTGAGCCACGAAGATATTGAACTCATTTTGACACCTCAAGCTGTGACCGGAAAAGAGGCAATTGGGTCCATGGGAGATGATACCCCGATTGCAGTTCTCAGTAAAAAATATCGAAATTTAAGTCACTACTTTAGACAGAATTTCTCTCAAGTGACAAATCCACCGATCGATAGCTTGCGGGAAAGTGGTGTAATGAGTCTGAAGACGCGCTTTGGAAATTTTGCCAATGTTCTCGACGAAGGTCACACGCAAGAAGGCGCGTTGGTTCTAGAAAGCCCCGTCTTGACGAATGCTGAATTTGAGGCCCTACGAGGCAATTTTGGAGACAGTGCGCATGAAATTGACTGTACCTTTGATGCTGCCGGAGGACCAAAGGTTCTTAAACTCGCGATCGAACGCATTCGCCAAGAGGCGGAAGATGCTGTTCGTGAAGGAAGAGGACACCTATTTTTAAGTGACCGAAATATATCAGATTCAAGAGCGCCCATCCCTATGATCCTGGCGACAGCTGGCGTCCATACACATCTGGTGGCAAAGGGTCTGAGGACATTCACAAGTGTGAATGTCGCTGCCGCTGAATGTTTGGATACTCATTACTTCTGTGTGTTGCTGGGTGCTGGTGCAACCACAGTGAACGCATATTTGGCCCAAGAGACCCTGGCAGAACGGCATAGTCGTGGCTTGCTCGGAGATTTATCACTGAATCAAGCGGTTGCGAATCAGAAAGAAGCCATTAATCAAGGTATTCTTAAGATTATGGCAAAGATGGGGATCTCTGTAGTGTCTTCCTATCGCGGGGGCTATAATTTTGAAGCGCTCGGGCTCTCTCGCTCACTTGTCGCTGAATTCTTTCCAGGCATGCCGTCTAAAATTTCTGGAATTGGCCTTTCTGGGATTAAGGCTCAAATTCTTGAGCAGCATGAGAAAGCCTATTCAGCCACGGCAAAGACATTGCCAATTGGCGGGCTTTATCGCCTACGCCGCAATGAAGAAATGCACGCTTATGACGGTAAACTAATCCATACTTTACAGTCTGCAGTCACTGAGGATAATTTTCAGAAATATCTTACCTATTCGCGGGGTTTGCGAGACCAGCCGCCTGTGAATTTAAGAGACCTTTTGGAGATTAATCCAAATGGAGAGACTGTGCCACTTGATGATGTTGAAAGTATTACACATATTCGCAAACGTTTTATCACGCCGGGCATGTCGCTTGGGGCGCTGTCTAAAGAGGCTCATGAAACTCTGGCTATAGCGATGAATCGCATTGGAGCAAAATCAGTCTCCGGTGAAGGCGGCGAAGATAAACGCCGTTTTACGCCCTATGATAATGGTGACAATGCCAACAGTCCGATCAAGCAGATTGCCAGCGGACGCTTCGGTGTAACTGCAGAATATCTGAATGCATGTGAGGAAATTGAGATTAAAGTCGCCCAGGGTGCCAAACCCGGTGAAGGAGGGCAGCTGCCAGGCTTCAAAGTCACCGATATGATTGCTAAACTGCGTCATTCAACACCGGGCGTGACTTTGATTTCACCGCCACCGCATCATGATATTTATTCAATCGAAGATTTGGCGCAACTTATCTATGATCTCAAACAGATCAATCCTGATGCCAAAGTCTGTGTGAAACTTGTTTCAAGTGCTGGCATCGGCACCATTGCTGCTGGCGTTGCTAAGGCTCATGCTGATGTTATTCTTGTGTCTGGACATAACGGTGGAACTGGGGCCAGTCCTCAGACCTCCATTAAATATGCAGGAACACCTTGGGAAATAGGGCTTGCAGAAGTCAATCAGGTTTTGACTCTCAATAATCTACGCCATCGTGTGAAGCTGCGGGTTGATGGTGGCTTTAAAACAGGTCGTGATGTCGTGATCGGTGCCATCCTGGGCGCTGAAGAATTTGGAGTCGGCACAGCAAGTCTTGTTGCCATGGGCTGTATTATGGTCCGTCAGTGTCATAGCAACACCTGTCCTGTTGGCGTCTGTACGCAAGACGATGAACTGCGGAAAAAGTTTGTCGGCACAGCCGATAAAGTGGTCAATCTATTCACGTTCATTGCTGAAGAAGTGAGAGATATATTGTCTCAACTCGGGGTAAAAACCTTAAATGAAATTGTCGGCCGAACCGAACTTTTGTCGCAGGTCAGTCGCGGTGCCAAACATCTGGATGATTTAGATTTAAACCCGTTACTAGTTCAGGTTTCGGGCCGCAATGCTCAGACAATTTGCTCGCTTGAGGGTCGGAATGAAGTCCCTGATACACTCGATGCTCAAATGGTTGAAGATGCTAAACCTGTATTTACACGGGGTGAGAAAATGCAGCTCAATTATACAGTGCGCAATACTGACAGAGCTATTGGGACTCGTTTTAGCTCTCATGTAACACGGAAATACGGCATGAAGTCTTTGACAGATGGCCATGTGACAGTGCGCTTGCGAGGCTCTGCAGGCCAATCTCTGGGCGCCTTTCTTGTCCAAGGGGTAAAGCTCGTTGTGACTGGCGATGCCAATGACTACGTCGGCAAAGGGTTGTCTGGTGGTTCGATTGTTGTGAAGTTACCAAAAGCCAGTGGCTTGAATAGTCGCGATAATACTATCATTGGAAATACAGTACTCTACGGAGCAACAAGTGGAACTCTCTATGCAGCAGGACAGGCCGGTGAACGCTTTGCCGTGAGAAATTCTGGGGCAAATGTTGTTGTAGAAGGTTGCGGGGCCTGTGGATGTGAATATATGACGGGAGGGACTGCCATCATTCTCGGTGATGTTGGTGAGAATTTTGGTGCAGGAATGACGGGGGGAATGGCTTTCGTTCTGGATCAAAACGGGACTTTTGAAAGTCGAGTGAATTCCGAAAGTGTTGTTTATCAGCGCCTTGCTAGTCAATATTGGGAAGAGGACCTGTTAAGTGGTATCCGTGCTCATGTGTTAGAAACTGGCAGCCGCTGGGGGGCAACTATTCTTGCAAATTGGGAAGAAATGCGCGGTCATGTTTGGCAGGTATGTCCCAAAGAAATGTTATCAAGACTGAGTGAGCCCTTGTCAGATGAAGCACCAGAATCTAGCGATGTTGCCTAGACAAAAGCTGGCCTAACTAAATGAAAGGAAAGATTCTTCTAGCGAGTCTTTCCTTTTTTTGTCTTTTTCATAAATCTTCTATTGGCATTGGCGCTGCTTATCTTTACATAGAATCTTATGATTACTCTTTACCATCACTGGTTATCCCCTGCATCACGTCTTGTTCGCGTGCTGTTAACGGAAAAGCGTATGGAATTTGCTCTGCGTCTTGAGAAAGAGTGGGAACGCCGACCTGAATTTCTTACCCTCAATCCGGCTGGGGAAGTACCTGTCATTCTGTCCACTGAAGGCAAGCCCTATTCAGGCGTACGTGCGATTTCTGAGTATCTTGAAGAGACTATACCTGAGCCAAAACTTATTCCTGGTAATGCTGAAGAGCGGTATCAGGTGCGCAATCTTGTTGATTGGTTTCATACAAAATTTGGATCTGAAGTGACACGTCATTTGGTGAGTGAAAAACTTTTGAAACGATTTTTGGGGATCGGAGAGCCCGATAGCGAGGCCTTGAGATGTGCCGCCCATAATTTGAAAAACCATCTTCGCTATATTGAATTTCTTACCATAGAAAACAACTATCTAGCTGGCGGGCAATTTACTATGGCTGATGCGGCTGCTGCCGCTCATATTACAGTGATTGACTATTTCGGGGATATTCGCTGGCAGGATTGGCCAGGTGCAAAGGCATGGTATAGTCGGGTGAAGGGACGCCGGTCTATTCAGCCGTTACTTTCAGATCGAGTCTCAGGATTAACGCCGCCGTCTCATTATGCAGATATTGATTTTTAAGACCTATCCCCATGTCTATTAAATCTACGGAGAAATGTTTAGGATAGACTTATGTCACAAGACCTGAAGGCACAGATTATTGAATATGCTCATGAGATCGGATTTGATCAAGTGGGCTTCTGCCGTGCTGAGGGTAAAGAAGGCATGTATGATCAATATCGTCAGTTTATCGCTGAGGGAAGACACGGCACAATGGCGTGGATGGACAAACGCCATGAGCACAGAGCGAGCCCAAAGTCGCTTTGGCCCGAGTGCCAGAGCGTGCTCATGTTAGCCATGAATTATAATGCACATCCCGACCCTCTTGCCCACCTTGGCGATCCTAATCAGGCGGGCGTGTCTCTCTATGCTCGGGGTCGAGATTATCATGACATCATAAAGAAAAAATTGAAACAATTAGGCCGTTGGATGTGCCAATCCTTCGACTGTGAGGTCAAAGTTTTTGTTGATACAGCCCCAGTGATGGAAAAGCCTCTTGCAGAAGAGGCAGGGGTAGGCTGGCAGGGCAAGCATACCAATCTTGTTTCTAATCAAATCGGCAGTTGGTTTTTCCTAGGGGCGATATATACGACATTGAAACTTGATGTGGATAAACCTCATAAAGATCAATGCGGGAGTTGTACTGCCTGTCTAGAGGCTTGTCCGACGAAAGCTTTTCCGGCGCCATATCAATTAGATGCACGGCGGTGTATCAGCTATTTGACCATAGAACACGATGGCCCTGTGCCCGAAGAATTTCGCGAGGCTTTGGGCAATAGAATATATGGGTGTGATGACTGTCTTGCAGCGTGTCCATGGAATAAATTCGCCCATGAAGCTCGAGAAGCGCGTTTTAAAACGAGAGAAATTTTAGAAAATCCACAATTGGCAGATTTGGTTACTCTTGATGATGCCACTTTCAGAGAGGTTTTTTCAAAAAGTCCCATCAAGCGGTCAGGGCGCAATAGATTTATCCGGAATGTTCTCTACGCCATTGGAAATAGTGGTCAAGCTGACTATTTGCCCATCATAGCCCCTCTTGGGAAGGATGCTTCAGAAATGGTTCGGGATGCGGCTGACTGGGCAACGAAAAAATTACAGACTTGAGTTTACGATACGGTCTCTCCTTTTGAGAAATGATCGTAGTCTAGGCCAACATAAGCACATGCTTCTTTTATATTAATACTTTTATCCAACTGACTTTTGAGGTCGCGCACACGGCGGGACTTTTCGTGATTGGTGCGATTAAAACGAAGGGGATGGCTGCTGGGTGAGAAATGGCCATGCTCTATCTTAGACAAAGGAATCTTATGAACGGTACCACCGCAGTATTTTTCCCAAAATAAAATGCCAGAAGTATGATCCCAACCAACTTTTGTTTTTCTGAGTTCATAGCCAGCCTCATCGGGACAATTAATATGATCGTGGATATTGCACCACCAATCTGCGGCTTGGTCAAACTGACTCTTTGAGGCTGCTCGTGTGTTGCAGGCAAGCAGCTCCCAATGTCTATCTGGTTTACGCCAAAATCGATTTAACCGCCAAAAAGATGTGGCAATTGTTTCCCCGTCTTTTAACTGTTCAAATTGTTTAGCATAAACGGCCAAGTCTTCAGGTGCGAGCAGAAAATCAGAATGAAACATCGCCATTTTATCTGCATAACAGAATAAAAATTCAATGACGAACATGGGACTCATATAGAGCAAATCAAGGTCACTGTTGAAATTATAGATGATGGCATTAGGAGACTTTTTCTCTGGCGGGCCTAGACGAGGATCAAAGCCGACGATGGGGGTCCAACCAACTGATTCTACAAGATTTTGTTGGATGATACACCATTCAGGATGAGCATTCCAAACGAGCCAGGGCTTTTCAATGCCCTCAAAAGCCTCGGCCCATTTTTCAGCTGCTTTTAGTAATTCTTGGATGGGCATGCCATAATTATGAAAAGCTGGCCAGCCACCGCGCCCAAAACGATAATTTTTAACTTCGGGGGAAAGAGATTCTAGATCTTCTTCTACAGGCGTGCTCACGATTTCATCCTTCTATGCTAATGATTAGTCTTGAATAAGGTCCTTGAACTGTAAACAGGTATCAGCAGTCTTGTTATTTAATCTTTTCTCATAAAAGATAGCAAGGCTATTCCTACGCTTAGGGAGATAATGCTCAAATGAAGAAAATATCCTTAAGTTTCTTCATGCATCTTTAAGGAGAATTTATTTTATTCTTTTTACCGTTTCTTAACGATATGCGTGTACCTTTTATGACAGTGAAGTTTTGCATGGGGTTCGAGCAAACTTATATTTGGTTGATATAGCTGAAGCTTCACTGTTTTTTAGTATCTAGTAAATGGGGATTTTCCATGTTGTTTAAAAAAAGTGATCCACGCTATAGTTTCATTCGCGACAAGCTCATTAAGGCCAGAAAAGAAAAAGGCATTCGCCAATCTGATCTCGCGAAGGAATTAGGCGTTCGCCAACAATTCATTTCTAAAATTGAAACAGCTGAACGCGGGATTGATTTCCTTGAAATGGTTCAGATTAGCAAAGCATTAGAGCTTGATATAAATGCCCTCATCTCAAATATCAGAGATGAAAGCATTTCTTCAACTCTATAGGGCCAATTTGTTAAGAGCATAGCCGCCTGGCTCTGTCAGAATGAGGCTGATTGATTGATCATCCTTCTTCTCAATCTTCTGACGGAGTCGGTAAATATGCGTTTCGAGTGTATGGGTGGTGATGCCGCTGTTGTATCCCCACACCTCGCTCAAAAGCTCTTCACGGCTAACAGCTTCTCCTTGTGCTTTAAGCAAAAATCGGAGGATGTTCGTTTCTTTCTCCGTCAGCTTTAAAGGGCGTAATCCGTCCTGAAGGTCGAGTTCGCGGGTGCCAGGACGAAATTTATAGGGACCCACAGAAAAGGTCGCGTCTTCACTTTGCGCAAACTGTCGAAATTGTGCTCTGATTCTCGCGAGTAAGACGGTAAATGAGAATGGTTTAGCCACATAATCATTGGCGCCGCTCTCTAAACCTAAGATTGTATCTGCATCACCGTCCATGCCAGTCAGCATGATTATGGGCACTGTGACGCCTTTTTTGCGCACACGCTTACATAACTCGCGGCCATCCATATCAGGCATATCAACATCGAAAATCATTAAATCAAAGCTGTTCTCTTCGATAATTTCGAGGGCCATGCAAGCGCCAGAGGCTTGTGAAATGGAAAATTCATCCAACAGATCTAATTGATCAGCGAGGCCTTCTCTCAAATCGTTATCATCATCTACCAGTAATATTTTCTGTTTTGCCATCGTCTATTCCTTATTTCTTATTTTTATCATGTCATGCCTTGCCTCTTTCATAAAGTTTTTTTCTAAGGCTTCAATTCACGTTTGTTAAAGAATTGATCACATTTATTTGAAAATCTCCGATTGATCGCCCCTTTAGATTATGCCAAAAGAGCCCCATGCTTAACTTTTTAAACAGTGATGAACAACAACAAGCCGCGATCCTGCGCGTCGCAGATGATTTAAGACGAGGACAGCCTATCCTTGTGCGTGAACAGACTCGTTTTCTTATGGTTTTTCCTGCTGAATTTGCTAACAAGCAAACTCTGCCAGCATTTGATCAGATTATAGGTCAAAAGAATGCGCGGCTTCTTATTACTGACAATCGAGCTTTGGCGTTAAAAGTTGCACCAAAAGGCTGGCCAGTGGTCGGCATTGAACGCCCAGTATGGTTTACGCCGGAAGATATGGTGGCTCTGGCGGATCCTACGCTTGATTTAGCGACCCCCTTAAAAGGACCTTTTAAACGGATTGATCAAGAACCAGATATTTTATCTCATGCCGCCATTAAAGCTCTAAAGATTGCACGGCTTTTACCGGCTGCGCTAGTCGCTGATCTAGATGATATTCCTGATGGCCTTCTTGCTGTATCGGCTGAAAATATTCTTGAGTACGAGCATAAAGAAGCAGAGTTACTGACGATGGTAGCGCGGGCAAATGTTCCACTTGCCGGGGCAGAGAAAGCGCAGTTGGTCAGTTTTAGACCTAAGAGCGGTGGCGTTGAGCATATCGCCATTGTTGTGGGTGATCCGCCGCGCGGGGAGAGTGTTCTTGCGCGTCTTCATAGCGAATGTTTCACTGGGGATTTGCTCGGGTCTTTGAAATGTGATTGCGGCGAACAATTGAGTGGGGCTATAAAAAATATTGGTCAGGCAGGGGGCGGCTTGATCTTATACATGGCACAAGAAGGCCGCGGCATAGGACTGACGAGCAAGTTAAAAGCCTATAGTTTACAGGATCAGGGCTATGACACGGTAGATGCCAATACGGCTTTAGGTTTTGATGTTGATGAACGCCTTTTTTACCCCGCAGCTGAGATGATTAAACAATTGGGTTTCACATCAATTCGGTTAATGACAAACAACCCAAACAAAGTAATAGGGTTAGAGCGGGCTGGGATCTCTATTGCAGAACGCGTCCCTCATTATTTTGAAACCAATAAATATAATGAAAAATATCTCGAAGTGAAAAGAGATCGCACTGGACATTTACTATAGGGGCTCTGTATGACGGATTTTTCTGATATCGACTTAATCGAAGATTTACCGACATTAAAAATGGTACCTTCGTTTATCGAAGTTATTCGCCATATTCCATGGTTTAGAACTGTTGGTGAGCAGCCTTCAGAGGCTATATGCACCGCTGCAGACGATTATGCAGCTAGTTTAGGGTTTCCAGAGGCCTATGCGCATTTTGTGCCGGACTGGGAAGAGGCTGCTTATGCTTTGGAAGCGAATAATTATAATAGCCCCGGATGGGAAGCTGAAGAGCAGGAACGTGCGTCGCTCACAGACCGAGTGCTTTCCGTGTTAGACGACCAAACCTTCGAGATGGTCTTTAGTCATATCGCAAGCGAAACAATACCCGTAGTCGAAGAGTATGCTGAAGAAGTTCGGGATGAACTCTTGATAATGGATGAAGAGTTTGTTGTGGCCGTGACTGGGTTAGCAGCTCAAGCTATCCATCAAGCCGCTTTAGTGATGCTTACCGCAGAGGATGAAGAGCATCCACTCAGTAAAAGAATTAAATTATTTGAGTTGGGCCGGATACCTATTGGTATTCAGGGCACCAGTTTTGCTATTTATTAAAAGAGGGTATCAGACCTTTTAGGAGAATAAGATGCGTCTAGTGACATGGAATATTAACAGCATTCGAGCGCGTACACATTTGGTTGAAGATTTTGTAAAACAGTATGATCCTGATGTGATTTGTCTACAAGAGACCAAAGCGATGGATGATCAATTTCCAGTAAAATTCATTCAGGCCTTAGGGTATGAGCATATGGCTCTCCACGGAATGAAAAGCTATCACGGCGTCGCGACACTCTCCAAAAAACCATTCCAGTCAACTGAAATTATTGATTGGTGCAATAAAGGGGATGCCCGCCATATCGCAGTAAAATTAGCAGAGGGACCAACGCTACATAATTTCTATGTGCCTGCGGGGGGGGATGTTGCTGATCCTGAAGTGAATGATAAATTTGCCCACAAAATTCAGTTTTTAGAAGAGATGACAGAATGGTCACGCCGTTTATCAGAACCGTCAATTTTAGTCGGAGATTTAAATATAGCACCGCATGAGCATGACGTTTGGGACACTAAAAAACTTAAGAAAGTGGTCAGCCATACCCCCCTTGAACGTGACATGATGTTTGAGTTGATGGCGGCGCATGATTGGGTAGATGTAATGCGTGATTTTGTGCCTTTAGATGAAAAACTATATAGCTGGTGGTCATATCGTGCCAAGGATTGGTCTGCGGCAGACAAAGGACGTCGACTGGATCATATCTGGACCAGCCCTTCTCTTAAAGGGAAAGCTAAGGCTATGGAAATGGTCCGTGCGGCACGCGGCTGGGAAAAACCGTCTGATCATGCCCCTGTTCTTGTGGATTTTGACTTTTAGACAGATCCTATAATCTAAAGTTAACAGGACATCAGTTAGGTTTTGACTTCCGCATATGCTATACTAAATCATATGGTATATGATGGATAAGTGGTTTAAAAATTTTAGAGTAGGGTGCTGCATGCTCCTTGGTCTGTGGGTTCTACCTTCGGATGTTCATGCAGCCACAAAGTGGCGAGAATTCCGCTCATCTACGGTTCATGTTGTCAGTAATATGAAATCTAGGACCGTCAGAACTCTGATTCAAGACCTGGAATTTATGCATGCTCATTTATCAGATTATTTTGAATTAGACCCAAAAGCCTCTGAAATTCCCCTGAACTTATATCTCACACGGTCTCTGACAAAAGTAAAAGAGGCCTCAGAGGCCCAGCGTATCAGTGGGATCTATTTCTCTTCGCTTGATGGTATTCGCGCAGCCGCGCTTGGGCTATATAATCGATATGAATGGGATTTGAGTTATGAGATCATTAGTTATCATGAATATCTTCATTACTTGATAGACCAGAAGTATAAACATAATCTACCTCACTGGTATAATGAAGGATTGGCTGATTTCTTATCCACAGGTGTTTATTCAAGTAATTCTATGAATTTAGGGAAGACTTTAGTAGCGCGTGAAAGATATTTTGAGCAAGATATTGTCTGGAGTAGTGTTCAGTCTCTTTTTGATCAATCACGAGCCATGCGTTCCCATGAAAATTTTGATCTCTCAACCAGTAAATTTTATTCTATGTCGTGGCTTCTTGTTCATATGATTCATATGAGTGATAGATTTTCTCCTAAGCACAATGAGTTTACACGGGCACTTGGTACGGGCATGTCGGGCGAAGAAGCCTTTCGCATAGTCTATCAGATGTCCATAAAGGATGTGGACAAGGCTCTTCGCACATATGCGCGGATGTTTAATTCAGGAAAAAGAAAAACCGTGCATAAAGTGGTGAAAAAAGCACGGGTAAAATCATATAAAGTTAGCAATGATCGGCAGATGACGATGAATTGGCATATTCTTGTGGAATTTGCACATAAGCCTAAGGTCTTTGCTGAAGCAGCTCGTCGAATGGAGCTGATCAATACGCTTCCTATGAAGGCGAACACCTCATTTCAAGATATTCTTATGCGGGCTTATGCTGGGGCCAATCAATATCGAGATGCCTTGAGAGTTTTGCGCCAATTAGTCCCTTTGGTTCCTCGAAGAGACCGCAAGAAATATACGCATCTGGAAAGCCAATATTTGCTGATGAAATATGTTTTTGACAATTATGAAAATCAAGTCACTTATAATAATCAGGACATAGAAAACGTTCAAACAGCGCTTTCTGATATGAAAGATTTATATCCAAACAACCCTAAGGTTCACTACTTATATGGTTTATCGAAGATGTTGGTTGAAGATATCGGTAATCCTGTTCAGGCCTATGCAGCCCTTGAGCATGCGCATAAATTAATTCCCAACAATATCCAAGTGCAATATCTTCTCGCCAGAGCCGCTATGTCTTCGGGCAGAAAAAACCAAGCCTGCGCCCTCTTTGAACATATATCGACTTTGTCTGCGGATGATGTCTATACCCCTCTAGCTCAGCAAAAGCTCGAAGATGTCACTCAGTGTGGCTAAGGGTCCCTTAACCCTAGTATAAAATTATTCCTGTGATTCTTTCTTGACTCTGTCTGCGTGTCTATGTACTTTGTAATTCAAAGTTCTTTGAAAGAGCGAAAACCCGAGACACGAAAGCGAAACTAAAATGACAAAAGAAACTCTAAAATCAGCAAAAGCTGAACAGAGATCAGAAGAGATTGACATAAAAACGGTCAAGATCGATCGGCCCGAGACGACAGCAGAAGAAAATTTAGCCCTTATCCGTCATATGATGGAAGCCGGACGTAAAAGAGCGCGCATTGATGGCTCGCATCTCATTATATGGGGGGGGCTCTTAATGCTTGCCTTTTATGCGCAATATGCCAGCGTAGTAGGCAAGATCCCTGAAACAATTGTTGGCATCTGGGTGCCCATTGCCCTTATAGGTACGGCACTATCCTTTTATTATGGCAAGAGAGATGCAGAGCGTTCTGAAGGCAATACGCATATTCGTGTCTATTCCTATGCATGGATGATGACGGGTATTGGATCTGGTCTTTATTTTGCCATTTCAATGGCAATGGGGGCCTTCAGTCCTCTGGCTATCACGCTAATCTGTTCTTCTTTGTTTGGAGCTGCCTTCTTCATAATCGCCTCAATTACGCGCTTGGATGCGCTTTTTATTCCTGCTTTTGGCTGGTGGTCTATCATGACCTATTTTGGATCAATGCAAAATTTAGATAAGGAATCTTTGCTGTTGATGGCTGCATCCTGTGCCTTATTTATCTTACTGCCTGGCTTTGTGATGCGCCGGGCACACAGCCTAACAAGTAAAGATAAAGTATCAGTATCATGAGTGATTTTGATTATCGAATTCTGGATGATATAATTCATTCCAGAGTGAGACTTGCGATCATGTCATATTTAATGACGGCTCGTTCTGAAGACTTTACAGCTCTGAAGAAGCAGCTCAATCTGACGGATGGCAATCTTTCTACTCATTTATCGAAACTGGAGATAACAGGCTATGTTGTTCTAGAGAAACAATTTATCGGTAAAAAGCCTCAAACCACAGTGAAACTCTCCGCAGAAGGAGAAAAAGCCTTTGGGGATTATCTTCACAAATTAACAGCCATGATTGGCAACCCGTCTTAAAATCAGCATAGACTGATTGACGGCCTTACGACAGCGAGGACCTTATGTTTGATTTCTCTCCCTTTGGGTGGGTACACCTTAGCGGTGTAGCCTTCTCTTATATTGCCGCATGGTTTGTATTTGTATTTCCAAAAGCAGGACCCCATCATAAATTATGGGGAAAAATATACGCAGTAAGTATGCTGCTAGCGGCTCTAAGTGGTTTTGGGATGTATGAGTTTAATGGCGGCTTTAATATTTTCCATTTTTTCTCAATCGTGAGCATCGTTAGTGTTTCAAGAGGCTGGTGGTCGATAGTGCAATATCAGAAAACAAAAAGCCCAAGAGCCCTTGCAAATCATTATTTTAATATGTGTTATAGTTTCATGGGATTAAATTTAGCCGCCTTGGCTCAATCCCTTCGCATTGGCTCATATAGCTCTTTAACAGACTATGTTATCACAGTTTGTCTGGTTTATATCCCAGCTGTTTCCTTCTCTGTTTGGCTAATTCAGTCAAAACTAATGCCACGAATGATCAGGACAATCGTGATGCCCTCACCAAGAGAAGATCCTTTCCCTTAGGTGAACCGGGCATCTAACATGGGGCCAAGAGGCTTGCCGCCAAAAATATGGATATGTAAATGAGGCACTTCTTGATGGGCATTCTCGCCTGCATTGGCAAGGGTTCTGTACCCTGCGTCCACTAAATTCAAGGCTTCAGCTGTTTTCCCTACGGCGCGCATATAGCCCGTGATTAAGTCTGCAGGCGCTTTGGCTGTGAAATCTGCCATAGAAATATAGTCACCTTTGGGAATGACAAGGACATGTACAGGGGCTTGAGGATTAATGTCATGAAAAGCGAGGGCAAACTCGTCCTCATAAACTTTGTTACAAGGGATGTCCCCTTTGAGGATTTTAGCAAAAATATTTGTCTGATCATAAGCCATAAGTGATCCTTAGGTTTGAGTGTCTTGAGTTAGTTGATCACGTGGATCTTTTCTTGTCGGCCGCTTATATATCGAACCGATGTGCCATCAAAATATGCATCTTCTTCGAGCATGATGCGAATTTTTTGATTGTCCCATTCACGAATTGACACTGTAGCATTGAGCTCTATGGACCAAGCAGTATTGGCCCTTATAGGGTAGAGACCGCGACCTTTGACACCATTCTGTGAATCCCACATGCCAATGGTGGCACCGGCCCCATGACCATGATAGCCGATGGGATGTGTATAGATGCTTGGAACGATCCCTTCTTTAATGGCATCGGCTCTGCTTTTGGCGAGGACTTGATCGCCGCTCAAACCTGTTTTGTAGTTATTCGTTAGAATATCCTGAAGTCGATTCCCAACTTTGAAGGCTTGCTGTATTCCTTTTGGGACAGCCGTTTCATTTTCATTCAGCACATAGGCATGTTGCTGTGTATCTGTGTTCAGACCCATATATGTAATGCCAAAATCCACATGAAGAAGGTCACCTCGACGTATAATCTTGTCTTTGACCAGACCATCACGGCGTTGAATGCTTACACTGGGATGGAACCAAGCTACCACACCCATTTGCCTAATCTTATCCCTGTACCACCAACGCACATCGTCGACGGACGATTGCTCCGGAACAATAACTTTATTTGAAAATCCTTCTTTTATTATGGCGTGGGCGAGTTGGACAATCTCTGGATACAGGGCCATTTCTTCGGGAATGCGTTCTTCGAGCCATCCAATGGCTAGAGCAGGGTCAGTGACAATCTTTGCTTTTAAGTTTGGATGTAGTGCCCGCATAAGACCAGCATGTTGGCTCGCAGTAAGGCCACTTGCAAGTGCATAAATATTCGATGTGTTGATCGCAATTTTTTTAGGATTTAATTCTGTGACAAATTCATTAAGACGATGCCATTGATCAGGGTCTTTTTCTGGGTTCCATACAGCCTCAAAAAAGGAACCGACGGCATAGCGACTTACCGCATATCTTTTCACAGTATTGCCGGTGTCATGGAAAATTAGGATGGTGCGCCTGCGGGCACTGAGCCATGTTGCAGGCAACATTGTTTTCACGACAGGATCTTCGTTATATTCACGAGCAATCATAAGCCACATATCGACCCCGCGCTCCCGCATCAGTTTCGGAATGACAGTCTCAAAACGCTTTTCTAACCATGCGTCCTCGAGGGCAGCCCGCTCTTGCATTGACTTGACCTTAGGATAGGTGGTTGATTTTTGGGCATGCGCTTGAATACTCATAATGCTGGAAAGGATCAGAATGCCGACGATATGTTTCATGGATGTCTCCTCTAGGCTCATGTTCATAAGACAAGGGATAGGGGGGCTCTGTCAAGACCAGATAATCGTCAATTGCATGGGGTATGGAAATGTGTAAAACTTCAATTAAAGAGATCATGGCATGAAAAAACAAAACACAATTCCTGAGATTACACTCTCTCCAAAAGAGGTGACAGCACTGTTGAGCAGTAGGCCGCCGCGGTCTTTGCTGCGGACTGTCATGAATGCCTTGAGCACCTATCCCTATTGTCTTAAAATCTCAGGACTCATTGGGCATTTCACTGATGAATATAAATCAGAAATATTTCATCTACTAAAAGCGCTTAAAACAATTGCTGATCCGTCGTCTTCTGCGAAGGTATCAATGACAAGAGTAGAAATAAAACCTGAAGAAAGTCGCCAAAAATCGTCAGTGACACGGTACAGCCGTACAGATCAAAAGATCTCAATGCACACAGACTCTAGTTATGACATGAACCCCCATAATATTATGGGTTTTCAGTGTATTGTTCCGGATCCTTCTGGTGGGGTCAGTTTCTTAATGCCTATTGATCATCTGTTAGATAATCTCACTGAACCTGAACAGGCATTACTGCGTGAAGATCTCTTTCCTTTCAGAGAAGGGACAGTGCTGCCTATCTTATACGATGATGAAGAAGGGCCCTCAATCCGCTATTATAGAAGTCAACTGGATATCGCCCTATCAAAAGAGAATGCTTTGCAGGAGAAAGTCGGTCCTTTACTGGATAAAATCGATGGCTTGTTGGGGCAGGAAGATGCTCATCTTCAAGATGCCATGGGTGCAGGCGAAATGATCTTGATCAACAACCATAAAGTCTTGCATGCGCGCTCGGCTCTTAGTGATAAAAGTAATCGACTTATCTATCGAGGACGCATTTCTATTCATCCAACCCTGTCACATCTTCGGTTGTCATGGTGGCCCCTCAAGATGATAAAAAAATTATGGTATGCCATCCGAAAGTCTATACCCGTCGATATGAGTGCTGTAGACAAACAGATTAAAAAAGCATTGAGACAAGACGATTTAAAAACTGCAGCGGCATTGATAGAATCCTATTTTGATGCTTTCGCCTCTGATAGTTCGCGGCCTTTTCATTTGGCCGCGATTTATGGAAGCCTCGGTGAAAAAGAGAAGGCTGAGAGAGCGAAGAAAAAGGCCTGCCAACGACGTCCTCTAGTGGCTGAAACCGAGATGAAGAAAGAGCGTATCTCTGTGATGACAATCAGAGGTTTTAAGGACGGCAAATATATATATAAAAAGTCAGCTGGTCGCTATTCTCCGTCGCTTATGCAAGGGCATTTTTCTTTACGAAATTTCCTGCGCTCAGATGAGTTCAATATAACAAAATTAAATCATTATGATCAAACGGACTGGGCCTCGTTGGCAACGCCCGACGTAGACATTTTTGTCAATACAGTCGCTTGTGCCGAGCGCATGAAAGAAGGATTGACTGCCCTTGAAACTTTTGTTGAGAACAGTGGATGTCGCCGCATTATAAATCCGCCTCGGAATGTTTTGGAAACAACAAGGGTGAAAAATTATCAGTCCCTCGGTGCCATACCAGGTCTTGTCTTTCCAAGAACAGAGCTCTTCACTGTTGAAGGGCTTTCTCTCCTTGCGGTCATGAAAAAAATTGATGAAGCGGCCCTGAACTATCCCATTATCCTAAGACCTTCCGTGACCCATACAGGAAAATTTGTGACCCTTGCCAGAACTAGAGAGGACGTCGAGTCATATTTTGAAAGTCACAGGTATTGGGGCGATTATTATGCCATAGAATATAGAGAAACGGTTACGGATGAGGGACTGTATAATAAGAATAGAACATTCTGTATCGACGGCACCTTTTATCCTGTTGCGGGTTTGCACCATGATCAGTGGAATATACATTCTGGTGATCGCTATAGTGTGATGGACAAGCAGAAGAGATTACAAGAATGGGAACAAAATTATCTAGAGAATTTCCATGAATTTCTTGGGGAGGGTTTAACGGCGTTACACGCCATAAGAGATCAGCTTAAATTGGACTTTTTTGGCGTAGATTTCACCAAGCTCCCCGACGGACGATTGTTTATTTTTGAAGCCAATGCGTCCATGCGGCATAATTTTGATCATGCAGGTAACTTTCCATACACTCGGCCTTATCTTGATAAAGTGTCAGAGGCCTTTGATCGGATGATAAGCCAACGCGTTTCTTCTCAGTAATGCGGCGGCACTTGGTGTTGGATCGCTCCCCCAGAGGATTGTTGCTCTAGAGCATAGAGTTGATCATCCAGTTGCTTGATCATTTTTTTCTGATTCTCTATGAGATCCCACTGCCTTGTGACCATGTCGTTCAAATGATCGATGGTTTCTTGCTGAAAGGCCATCTGGGTTTCCAGTTCAATTACACGGTCTTCAATGGTTGCTTTTTCAGTCATGGTCATTTTACCTTTAGTCATTCGGTGGATAGGGCATCTTGTACGCTCTTCCCCCTCATGTCGCAATCTTAATTATCGGCGTCTCCAAGACTCTTTTCGTCCTGAAGAATTGAAGAGACGGGCAATTTCACCAAAACTTCTGTTCCCTTCTTCTTCACTGAATTTACCTCAATAGTGACGTCTATCAATTGACTAAGTCGCATGACTAAGGCAAGTCCAAGGCCAGTTCCTTCTTGTGAACGTGAAAAACTGCTCTCTAACTGCTGGAAAGGCTGCACGGCTTTGTCTAATTCTTCAGGGCTCATCCCTAAGCCTGTATCTGTAATATGTAAAATATGCGTGTTTTCGTGCGGCGTCACAAAGAGATCTATAGACCCTAATGCGGGCGTGAACTTAACGGCGTTCGATAAAATGTTGATGACGATTTGTTTGAGAATGCGCTCATCACTTTTTAATTTAACTTCTGTTTTTTGATATTGAATTGGTAATTGTTTCGCCAGAGCCAGAGGCTGGCAAAAAGCAAGACTGTCTTGAATAACTTGGTCTAGATCAAAGGGGGCATTATGGACCTCAAAGCGACCCGCTTCTAGCTTAGAAAGGTCCAAAATATCATTCAAGATTGAGAGCAGATGACTACCGCTGCTCTCAATATGGTCCAGATATTCCCGTGCCTTTATGCTGTCCATAGGAACAATTCCCAGTTTTAACATTTGTGCATAGCCAATCACTGCATTTAGAGGGGTTCTCAATTCATGGGACATGGTGGCCAAGAATTCACTTTTGGCGCTGTTAGATTGATTGGCCTCTAGAGCTTTTCCTTCTAATTCTTTTGCTAACGCTTTTAACTCATCTTCCTTCTTTTCTCGGCTTCTTATTTCTTTCGCTAGGCGAATGATCCCAGGAAACCAATTGGCCAAGCCATAGGCAATCAATATCGTGCCTGCCGCGTAGGCAAAGGGTAGAAATGTTTGATTTAATGCGAGGCCATTGTTGAGATCTAAGACCAAGGGTTTAAGGACAGGTAACTCTTCAAGATAATCTATAAGGCTGGCTAAAGAGATGATCAGGCCTCCAAAGAGCAAAGCCATATAACCTTTGTCTTCCCCTCCAAGATTTTTTCGTGCAATTAGGAGATAGATAGGTACAGCAGAGACCCCTAAAAATGTTAAGAGCGATGGATGCCAAATCCCTTCTAACATTCTATGTGCCTTTCTCTTTCCAAGTTTCTAAATGAGGTATAAGGTTCAATTTACTTTAAATAGGAATATGTATGAGTCCAGTATTATATAGCTTTCGACGATGCCCCTATGCAATGCGTGCGCGTCTTGCCATAAAATCTTCTGGTTTTTCAGTGGAGATCAGAGAGGTTGTTCTGCGGGATAAACCTCAAGCGATGCTTTCGATCAGTCCCAAAGCGACTGTGCCAGTCTTAGTCGTATCACCGGACTTACTTCTTGAAGAAAGCTTAGACGTGATGCGATACATCTTGGGAAAGCATGATCCGCAATCATGGCTGTCTTCTGATACGGAAAAAGCAAAGCCGCTCCTTGAGGGGCTTCATGCCTTTTTCATACCTGAATTAAATAAGTATAAATATGCCAAAAGAGATTATGACAATATTGATCCTCTGATACACCGCGAAAAGGCCCTAAGTTATTTAAGGGAGTTGGACCAAAAGCTGGCAAACGGCCGAGGCCTTATTACAAAAGAGAAAGGGTTTGTGGACTATGTTATTCTTCCGTTTGTTCGACAATTTTCAATGGTAGAACAGGCCTGGTTCAACGATCAAGACCTTCCTAATCTTCGACCTTGGCTGAAGACTTTTTTAGAAGGTGATTTGTTTCAATCGATCATGACAAAATATAGTCAGTGGCATGAAGGAGATGAACCTCAATTCTTTTAGGAATGGATTGGACTTTCTATAGTCTCCATGATAAATAGTTTCACATGAAACTTAAAGGCCGTGGGAGCATGCAGATGACAGATCAAAAAGATCTTACGAAAACCAGTATCGATATCTCTGAAGAGACAGATATCCATTGGTCTCAAGATATTTCATATGGGGGCTATCTGAAACTTGGAAAATTATTGGAATGTCAAGAGCCGCTCTCGGACGAACATGATGAAATGTTATTTATTGTCATTCATCAATCGGCTGAACTTTGGATGAAATGTTGTATCCATGAATTAATGGCGGCTATGGAATGCGTAAAAAAGAATACCCTCGGCCCGGCTTTTAAGATGCTTTCTAGAATTGCGCGCATTCAAGCTCAACTCGAGCAGAGCTGGGATGTTCTTTCGACCTTAACGCCCGCAGACTATGCGAAATTCCGAGATCAATTAGGACAATCTTCTGGTTTTCAATCGTATCAATATCGCACCATAGAATTCGCTTTAGGTAATAAAAATGCTGCGATGATTAATGCTCATAAAGACAATCCAAAACGGTATGATGCTTTATCTGCGACCTTACATGCACCTAGTTTTTATGATTTGGTTATTGCGTTGCTTGCGAAACGGGGCTTTCCCATTTCAAAGACACAGTTACAGCGCGACTTTTCTCAGCCTTATGTGGCTGATGAATCTGTGGAAAATGCCTGGCTGCAGATCTACCGTAATCCTGAAAAAGAATGGGAACTATACGAACTTGCAGAAAAGCTTGTAGATTTGGAACATCAGTTTCACAGCTGGCGCTTCTCTCACATGAAAACGGTGGAGAGAATTATTGGATATAAACAGGGAACAGGGGGTACTGGGGGCGTATCTTATCTTGTCAAAGCCCTGGATATTCGCTTTTTCCCAGAGCTCTGGACAGCACGAACAAAAATATAAAGCCAAAGGATTTTGGATGTCTAAACCTATTATTGATATCACCATGACTCTCAAGCCCGGGATGCCGGTCTGGCCAGGAGATTCTGACTTTTCAATGGAGTGGGTCATGAGGATTTCAGATGATTGCCCTGTGAATGTGAGTAAGTTAACTTTATCACCGCATACAGGCACTCACATGGATAGTTGTTTCCACTATGATTCCAAAGGTGTGTCTTCTTCAGAAATGCCTTTAGAACCCTATATTGGAAAGGCTTTGGTTGTTGATGCCCTTCACTGCGGTGACTTGGTAACTCCTGAGCATATAAAAGATCAAATTCCAGACACTATTGAGCGAGTACTTATTCAGACGACGGCAGAATACTCGTCAGACAAATGGCCTTTTGGGTTTACTGCCCTGCACCCTGATACTGTTGAATTTTTGGCTACGAGGGGGTGTGTACTGATTGGGATAGATACCCCGTCTATGGATCCTCAAGAGAGTAAGAAGATGCCGTCGCATCAAGCAATCGCTGCCCATAAAATATCAATTCTAGAGAGCTTAAAATTAGAAGCTGTTAATCCGGGCTATTATGAATTAATTGCCCTTCCGCTAAAACTTGAAGGATGTGACGGTAGTCCTGTCAGAGCCATCCTCCGCCCACTGGATGAAAACTTATGATAACACTCGAAGAATGCCGAAAGTGCGACCAATCAGACTCTTTGGCCTCCAAAAAAGCTCTTTTTAATTTGCCGGAAGGTGTGATTTATCTGGACGGAAATTCTCTCGGCGCGCAACCGAAATCTGTAGTGCCGCGGATGCAAACAGTGTTGTCGCAAGAGTGGGCGACGGGGCTTGTAAAAAGTTGGAATGATGCGAATTGGGTTACGCTTCCTCTGACGGTTGGTCAAAAAATTGCTCCCTTGATTGGCGCTGTACCAGAAAGTGTGATTGCCACAGATAGTACATCATTGAATGTTTTTAAATGTGTCGCTGCAGCATGCGCCTTGAATAAGGGGCGGAGAAAAATCCTGTCTGAACCTGGTAATTTTCCGACGGATTTATATATGCTGGATGGTCTTGAGGCCTTCATGCAGGGAGACTTGGAAGTAGTCATTAAACCCCGTGAGGAACTTCTTGATGCAATTGATGAAGAGACAGCTTGTGTTCTTTTAACCCATGTTCATTATATTTCGGCAGAAATGTGGGATATGAAAGCTATGACAGCCGCAGCCCATGAAAAAGGGGCCTTGATGGTTTGGGACTTGTCTCATTCGACCGGCGCAGTGCCTTTATCTTTGGATGATTGTGAGGTCGATTTTGCTCTTGGGTGCGGGTATAAATATTTAAACGGTGGTCCAGGAGCACCTGCTTTTGCCTATATCAATAAGAGACATTTAGGCTCTGTGAAGCAGCCCCTGTCTGGGTGGTTTTCACATAAGAGGCCCTTTGACTTTGTCGATGATTTTGAAGGGGCGCCTGATATTAGAGTCATGCAAGTTGGTACGCCAGTCGTGTCAGCGATGGCTCTCTTGGATGAAGCACTATCCCTTTGGGAAGACGTTGATTTAAAGACTCTTCGAGAAAAATCATTGGATTTAACAGATCTGTTTTCTAGGCTAATGGACGATCAGCTTACAGGCTATGGTTTTACCGCGGTTACCCCTAGAAATCGCTCAACAAGAGGGTCTCATATAACCTATCGACACCCGGACGGATATGCCATCATTCAAGCATTGATTGATCGCGGTGTAATTGGCGATTTTAGAGCCCCAGACCATCTTCGATTTGGGGTGACTCCGCTGTATGTGGGCTATGAAGATATTTATCAAGCAGTTATGATCTTGAAAGATATCATGAGCACTCAGTCTTACAAGCAGGACAAATATACTGTAAAAAATGCAGTGACTTAATCTACTTCTGCTCTATGTCTGTATAGAAAGAAAGATGAAAGAGAATAGTATGTCAAAAATGAAAACTTTAATCGCAGGGCTCTTGCTCAGTTTTTCCCTTACACTAGCTGCTACAGCAAATGATAATTTCCATAGCTTTAAGCTTGAATCTCTGGCTCTGGAGCCAATGAGTTTTGATCAATATAAAGGCAAAGTCGTGTTGCTGGTGAATACAGCCTCCTTTTGCGGATTTACGCCTCAATATGAAGGGCTTCAGGCGCTTTATGATGAATATAAAGATAAAGGCCTTGTTGTCGTGGGTGTGCCTGCTAACAATTTTAATGAGCAAGAACCCGGCTCTAACAAAGAAATTGCCGAATTTTGTGAAAAAACATATCAGGTTAAATTTCCAATGACCGATAAGATGGAAGTTGTTGGGGCAAAAAGACATGCCTTGTATACTTGGCTGGCATCAAAGCTTGGCGAAAAATCGGCACCGCGTTGGAATTTCCATAAATATTTGATTGGTAAAGACGGCGAACCTGTTGCGTATTTTTCATCCCGAGAGCGGCCACAAGGGACAAAGATTACCAAAGCTATTAAATCTGCTCTTGCAAAATAATGCTAAGAAGCATCAAAGAAATCAGGGCGTCATGTTGACGCCCTTTTTTGTTGCAATCATGCTGGGGTAAATTTAGCATGCGTTGAGGGCGAAAATTATGATCAAACATTTGCACAAGACTTTTACAAAGGCTGTCACCACTTTCACGGCGGTAGGCATTGTGGCCCTTATGGGGACAAATGCACTTCTGTCTCAAGAGGTAGATCGCAATGCCCGTCTGTTGCAAACGCAAGAAGACATAACTTGGTTGATGAATGAATTTCATGCTGCCTCTGGGATACCCGGGGTAAGCCTAGCCATTGGTTATGGATCAAATATTCTTCTCGAAAAAGGGTTTGGTCTCTCGGATATTAGCGGTGAAAAACCTGTTTTGCCAAGCACTCGGTTTCGCTTAGGCGAAGTCGGCACTCTCTTTACAGCCAGTGCCATTATGAAGCTGGTGAGCGAAGGACGCGTTGATCTGGATGCCGATGTGCGCAAATATGTCCCTGAGTTTCCGCAAAAGAGAGGGGCAGTTACCATCAGACAGTTACTGTCCCATACTGGAGGCATTACTCACTTTGATTTTAATGATTATAATCGCGGTCAAAAACATATTAAAACATTGAGAGAAGCTTTAAAACAGTTCTCTGTGAGACCTCTGTTGTCTAACCCTGGCTCCCGCTATGTCTACTCTTCATATGGCTATGTTTTGTTGGGCCTTGTTATAGAAAATGTCACAGGCCAGTCATATGATTCTTTTTTGAACGCAGCAATTTTATCACCTTTGCTGATCAACGATCTCCACTTTGATAATGCTGGAAATAGGCCGGATAGCGAGACTAAATTTTATAATCGGTTTGAAGAAACAGCAGAAGTGGCAGCTGAAAGAGACTTTAGTTATGTTAAGCCTGCAGCTGGAATTAATGGAACACCTGCCTCTGTCGTTAAATTACTTGCCAGTTATTGGTCTGGACTCATCTTAGATCCCGTGGAATGGATCAAAATGTTGAAAGCGGTGCCTTTTTCGGACAAGGCGCGCCAGAATTTGGACTTTGACCCTGCTCTTGCTTGGCGCTTGTCGCGTACACGTGATAACGACCTCTTCTTTCATATGGACGGAAAGACCATAGGATCGACATCTGCTTATTTAAGTTATCCCCGATATGGCCTTCATGTTGCTTATGCTGCGAATGCCCGAGCAGATTTGGACGCTCGTCATACCAGTGAAACCTTAGTTGAGCCGATGCGTTTATTTGTGAAAGAAGACTATAACTTTCCTCAAGATTGTCCTGTCGGTGTTTATGAGTATCGGGGCAATTTTGGTGCAGAATTCACCAAAGGTCAGATGACAATTGTTGATGAGGGGGCACGGTGCACTGGCTTGATTGAGACGCCAGGGCAATTTAGGGCGCGTTTCATCTCTAAGGGCGCACCGCTGCCCGATCAGCTCAAGTTATTGAGATTGTCTCACGATGAAAATGGGCACACCTTTGCAGTGGTTACCCCTCTTGGTTTATATCAAATACCCTTTAAAAACCGTGAAAATGGTTTAAAAGGGGCTTTAACGCTCGCCGGGAATGTTACCTGGGTGATTAGTGCTGAAAAATAATATAGTGAGTCCTATGATGCCGTATAAATATTTATTAGTTTTCGTTGTTGGTTTCTTGTCTCTCAGTGCTTGTGGCGCTTGTAGCGCTTGGGCAGAAGATAAGGACTTCGAATTATACAAAGAAAGTTTAGAACCTCATGCGGATGTCAACAAAGCCCTCTCAAAAGCTTTGGAGGAGAAGAAAAGATTAATTTTGGTTATTGGGGCCAATTGGTGTCACGATAGTCGTAGCATGGCACGAAAGTTGTCTACGGCTGAGATGAAACCTTTGTTGGATGAGCATTATATCATTCACTACACAAGTGTCGGATATTATGATCAAGCCTTAGATGTCTCGCCTCGCTTTGGGTTGCCTGTAATTTTAGGCACTCCGACAGTTATGATTATCGATCCGTCTTCCCATGAAGTAGTGAATAAATCTACCCTTCACAAATGGCGGAATGCTTACGCTATTGATTTGGAGGAAACAGTTCATTATTTCACTGAGCATGCCACAGCGAGCTCCTCAGTCTCGGAAAGGCCACCTATCAATAAAGCGGCTCTTGCTAGATTGAAATTATTTGAAGAGCAAATGGCTAAAAGAGTGTTGAAGGGATTTCGTCACGTAGGCCCTCAACTCAAAGCTTATAAACAAGGGAAAGCCCCAGAGTCTTTTAATGAGGAATGGAACGAATTGGCAAAATTCAGGTCAACACTTGCGAAGGACTTAAAGCGATTAAAGACGCAGCTTCTGCAGGATCCTGAAAAGGAATTAATCTTACCCACCTATGAGGGCTTTAGTTGGAATGAATAAACATTAATCGATTTAATCGATTAAAATCGATCTGACAAAGTTGTGATTTTAAATAAGACTAATTTACTCATAATATGATCTAAGAAGAAATTCTGACCGTAGAGACTATGGTAAGAAGGAAGAGGAGATCATTTATGCCTGATGGACAGCTGCGGCAACCTCTGGAAGGAGAGTGCGAAAACAGTTCACCAAGAGTCCCGCCTTTTGAGGTTCAATCCGCGCCGCCAAAAAACGATGGCCCAGTCGATTTAGATCGCAAGCAAATTCAAAAAGCCATGCGCGAAAAGCTTCTTGAACGTGAAGAAGAATATGAACTGGCTGTGAAGTGGAGAGATCATCAAGATAAAAAAGCGCTGGATATGTTCATCCGTCCGTATATGAGACTTGCTATTTCTATAGCAAGCCGTTTTAAAGTCTATGGTCTTCCACTGAACGATCTCATCCAAGAGGGGAATGTCGGCCTTATGCAGGCAGCCAACAGGTTTGACCCCGATAGAGAAGTGCGCTTTTCAACCTATGCCAGTTGGTGGATTAAGGCCTCTATTCAAGATTTCATTTTGAGAAATTGGTCAATCGTGAGAACCGGAACAACAGCTGCTCATAAATCTCTATTTTTTAATTTCAAGCGCGTGAAGGCGCAAATTGATGGGTTGAGTGAGGGACCCCTCTCGCAGGGTAACCGTCAGAAGCTTGCAGAAGAAATGGGAGTTCGCACCAAGGACGTTGAATTGATGGAAGGGCGTCTGTCTGGGGTTGATAGATCGTTGAATGCACCCATAGGTGAAGGAGAAGGATTTTCATGGCAAGATACGCTTGAAAGCATGGATCCCACGCCAGACCAAACCGTGCAGCACGCTGTTGATACAGCAAAAACAAAAGCGATCATCCAAAAAGCGATGAGCAGTCTTACAGACCGTGAAGTGATGATTGTATCAGAGCGTCAACTGTCTGGTGAGACGGTTACGTTGGCTTCTTTAGGAGGGCGGCTCGGCATTTCAAAAGAGCGAGTGCGGCAAATTGAAGCTCAAGCGATGAAGAAGCTTAAAATTCGGATGATGTCAATCATCGGAGACCCCTACAAAGCAGGCTTGCTCGGCACCTAGATTTTCTGCCTTGAAAGTATGATAAGGCGGTCCTTCTGATCAACAGTAATCAAGGGACCGCCTTTTTTCTCAGTCCATCCTCTGACCATGATTTTAATCCCTTTAAAGTAATCCTTGTTTGGGTTTGAAGTAAGCCTATCAGTATTGAAATAATGAGGTATAAAGTTGATAGGAACTTTAAGGGTGAAATCTTCGTAAATTTGCTCAGAAAAATTCAAATAAACATAAGGCCCCCGACGGGCACTCTTGTGAACAACACCAATGATTGTTTCAAAAGAGTGATAGGGAATAGTTTGCACCTGTGAGGCAGCTTTAGGACGGTATGGTTTGTGGTTCCATAGTCCACGTTGGTTTTTGCGGGCAGTTTCTTCAACTTTATAAAAATAGAAGGCTGCCTTTTTTTGTCCCGAGTAGGGGTAAGTCCATGCAAAACCCTGTTGAACCATCGTGTGATTGAGGAGATCATTCGGGGCATCTCTTAGTGCTGGATAGACCACCAGTCGACCTTGATAATCTTTGCGACGCCCTTCACAGTAAAAAATGAGCGCCTTATTTTTGATGAGACGATCGAGGGCATGTCTAGCAGCAACAGCATAGGGCCAACTCCGATCTCGATCCACTGTACCGACATCTTTGTAAAAAAGCATTGGGGCTTTGATAGCAGCCAGTTTTATAGACTCACCAGATTTCAATATAAACCGATCACCAGAAATGGCCTTCGCTGCGGTCCCTGTTCCACATCGTGTCAATCGATCCGCAAGCGGCGGCAGATTCGCTTGGGTGATATGTAAAATGGAGAATGAAAAAAGTGAGAATACGGTAAGTAGCTTCATGATTTTACGGGCCTGAGAGAGATGCTTGTTTGAACATGCTCGACCCCCGGTGTCCGAAATAATTCATCATTGAGAAAGAATTCATATTGCCGAATAGTATGGGCTTGAATTTTTAAAATATAATCCGCTTGGCCAGTGATGGAATGACACTCCAATACAGCTTTAGACATTTGCATGGCCGTCTCAAATTTTCCTACTGTATCTCGACTATGTCTATTCAAGGTAATCATGGCAAAAGCAACCATTTCAAAGCCCAGCTTCTCATGGTTAACCTTTGCGCCATACCCCGTGATTACTTCCATATCTTCCAAAGCTTTTATGCGGCGCCAAACTGAGGCTTGGGAACTGTTTATTTTTTCAGCAATTTGCTGATGCGATAATTTGCTATCCTCGATGATTAGGTCGAGAATATCTTTGTCTTTTTGATCTAAGGATATCATGAATATATTATACACTGTTATTTGATAAATTTGAATATAAAATTCAACTCGTGCAAAAAAACACCTAATTTTGATCACATAATTCAGGGTATGTGCTGTAAAATACTCACATATAATAGGAGAATATTTCATGGCCCCTCTTGATTCTGGATATGAACTTTTAGACCGATATGACCGCGAAAAAGGTCGAGTATACATAACAGGCACACAAGCATTGGTACGCATTTTATTGATGCAATCGGCAATGGATAAGCGGGACAATGTCAAAAGTGCAGGTTTTGTCTCTGGCTATCGAGGATCCCCTCTTGGCGCGGTCGATCAGGAATTATGGCGAGCAAAGAAACATCTCAAGGCAGCTGACGTTGAATTTTTACCTGCCATAAATGAGGATTTGGCGGCCACGGCTGTCCTAGGATCACAGCAAGTGGAAACAGACCCGGATAAAACGGTCGATGGGGTCTATGCCATGTGGTACGGAAAAGGCCCTGGAGTTGATCGCGCGGGGGATGCCCTCAAACATGGCAATGCCTACGGGTCGAGTGAAAATGGCGGCGTGTTGGTTGTCGCAGGGGATGACCATGGGTGTGTATCGTCTTCGATGGCTCATCAATCAGATGTAGCCTTTATGGATTGGTTTATGCCAACGCTCAATCCTGCGAGTATCAGTGAATATATCGAATTTGGCCTTTATGGATATGCCCTCTCGAGGTTTTCCGGCATGTGGGTTGGGTTTAAGGCGATCAGCGAAACTGTCGAAGGGGCTGCTTCTATCGAAATTGGCGCGTTGCCGACTTTTATCACCCCTCCTGATTATGATGTACCAGAGATGGGGCTTCACTATCGCTGGCCCGACTTACCAGGGCCACAAATTGAAAACCGTATGGTTGTGAAAAAAGAAGCTGTCTTAGCATTTGTGCGTGCTAATCCAATCGATCGCTGTATTTATAATAATAGCAAAGCACGTTTCGGAATCGTTACAACAGGAAAAGGGCATTTAGACCTGATGGAAGCGCTGCGGTTACTTGGCTTGACAGAAGAGAAATGTCGCGACGTAGGCATTGATATATATAAAGTAGGTATGACGTGGCCACTTGAGATGAACGGCCTAACTGCTTTCATGGAAGGCAAAGATGAAATCCTCGTTGTAGAGGAAAAACGCGGCATCATTGAAAGCGAGATTAAAGAATATTGCTTCTCCAATAAAACAGCCCCTCAACCCCGCGTACATGGTAAAGAAGATGGCCATGGTCAGTCATTACTCCCATGGGTTGGGGAATTAAGCCCCAAAATGGTGGCAAAAGCAGTTGCCCATAGAGTGAAAGAGACTCTTAAGCTTGATTTGGTTGAGGTTGCGGAATCTCTTGAGACATTACAAACAAGAGAAAATCCTGTGACCAATGTTTCCCGATTGCCCTATTTTTGCTCAGGCTGTCCGCACAATCGATCAACGAAAGTTCCCGAGGGTAGTAAAGCCCTTGCAGGTATTGGCTGTCACTTTATGGCAAGCTGGATGGATCGAGATACGGAAAGTTTGATCCAAATGGGCGGAGAAGGAATTAACTGGGTTGGCCGGAGTAAATTTACTGGCAACGGTCATATTTTCCAGAATCTTGGTGAGGGAACATATTTTCACTCAGGTTATATGGCGATCCGTCAAGCCAAAGCAGCTGAGACAAATATTACGTATAAGATTTTATTCAATGATGCTGTTGCCATGACGGGGGGGCAACCTGTAGATGGGCCCATCTCAGTGCCTCAGATTGCTCACCAGGTACGGGCAGAGGGTGTTGAGCCTATTACGATTTTATCCGATGAGCCTGAGCGTTATAATTCAGTCACATTGCCTGATGGTGTGCGAGTGCTCTACCGCGATGAATTGGATCGCTTGCAACGTGAATACAGAGAAATCGAAGGTGTATCGGTAATCATTTACGATCAAACCTGTGCAGCAGAAAAAAGACGTCGCAGAAAACGGGGAACCTATCCAGATCCTGCAAAGCGTGCTTTCATTAATAGCAGTGTTTGCGAAGGGTGCGGTGATTGTTCTGTGCAATCCAACTGCTTGTCAATTGTGCCCAAAGAAACCATGAATGGCCGTAAGCGTCAAATTGATCAGCATAATTGCAATAAGGACTTCTCTTGCGTGGATGGTTTCTGTCCAAGCTTTGTTACGGTAGAAGGTGGGGCGCTAAGAAAACCCACTGCGGCAAAAATTGATGATTTTGACATCTCTGTAGCTAACCTTCCCCTGCCGACCCTTCCTGCGATCGACGGATCATATGATTTGCTCGTCGGTGGTGTTGGTGGTACCGGCGTTGTTACCATTGGTGCGATTATGACCATGGCAGGCCATCTTGAAGGAAAAGGGGCAAGCGTCCTAGACTTTATGGGCTTTGCCCAAAAAGGCGGAACTGTCCTTTCTTTTGTTCGTTTTTCTTCCTCCCCAGACAGCCTAAATCAGGTGCGGATAGAAACGGGGCAAGCGGATGCCATGATTGCATGTGACATGGTTGTTGCCACAGGCCCTGCTGCCATGAAAGTACTGGGGACTGGTAGCACACGGATCACTTTGAATGATGAAGAAATTCCTACAGGCGATTATGTGATGAACCGTGATGCAGATATGGATGTGTCTCTCAGAACGATTACACTTGCCAATGCAGTGGGCAAGGAAAATTTAAATGTAATCCACGCCACGCATCTTGCTAAGCAACTCATGGGTGATAGCGTTTTCTCCAATATGTTGATGGCTGGTTATGCTTGGCAACTTGGTCTCGTGCCTTTGTCTTATGACGCCATTATGCGGGCTGTTGAGCTGAACGGTGTCGCTGTTTCTAAGAATAAAGCCGCCTTTAACTGGGGCCGTCTCGCAGCGGAAAACCCTGACTATGTGAATGGACATGCACGCCCTGTTGAAAAAATGGACAGAAGTTTTGAGGCTCTCAAAGATCATCATCAAGCTTTCCTTGCGGCCTATCAAAATGATGCCTATGCGACTCTTTACTCTGAAACACTTAAGCCGCTTATGCAGGCGGAAAAATCGATCAGCGATGAGAAGCTTGTTTCTGAGGTGGCGGCCAAAGCATTGTTTAAAGCTATGGCCATAAAAGATGAATATGAAGTGGCCCGTCTTTATACTGATGGTTCTTTTGAAAAAGATCTTCGAAATACATTTGAAGGAAATTTCTCTGTAAAATATCACATGGCTCCTCCTATTTTTGGATGGGCGAAAGATGCCAGTGGCAGACCGAAGAAACGTAAATTTGGAGGCTGGATGAAAGCAACATTAAGCGTGATTCGTCGATTCAAATTTTTGAGAAATACCCCGCTGGATGTGTTTGGTTATTCTCATGAGAGACGGCTGCAAAGACAATGCCTTCAAGATGTGACAGAGATTATGGGGCTTGTGGCTGAAAAATTGAACGAAAATAATCAGTCTGAAGCAATTTTATTGCTTGAATCTTATTTAGACGTAAGAGGCTATGGACCTGTGTTTGAAACCGCGTTAAAAGACTTTGAACAAAAAAAACCAATGCTTCTTGAAGCTTTTATCGCAGCTTCTTATGAGCAAAAAAAAGCTGCATAGGGAAAGAATATGTTTAATAATCTTACAGAATTGCCAACGGATCCTATTTTAGGACTAGCGGCGGCCTTTCGCGCAGATGAGCGCGTCAATAAAGTTGATTTATCTGTCGGCGTCTTCAAAAACGAAAAGGGTGAAACACCAATTTTTGAGGCCGTGAAAAAAGCGGAAGCTTACCGTGTTGAAACCGAGACAACGAAGGCCTACATCGGCATGACGGGTCAAGACGGCTATAATAGTCTTTTGCTAGCGGAAGCCCTTGGCGCTTCTCATCCCGTGATAGCTGAAGGTCGAGTTGCTTCCACCTTAACACCGGGTGGATGTGGGGCGCTTCACATGATTGCTCAGATGATTAAACGCTCTAATGCCAAAGCCAAAGTTTGGGTCAGTGATCCAACATGGGCTAATCATATTCCTTTGATTGGCGGTGTAGGCATTGAGATCGAAACATATCCCTATTTTGACAGAGCCACGCACGGTGTAAATTTTGATGCCATGCTTTCTCAACTCAATAAGCTCGGAGCAGATGATATTGTTTTATTGCATGCCTGTTGTCATAATCCAACAGGCGCAGACCTATCTGAGGCTCAGTGGGATCAGCTCGCAGAAAGTGCCGCAAAAAATGGCTGGATTCCATTCATTGATAGTGCCTATCAAGGTTTAGGGACATCTCTTGAAGCGGATGGGTATGGTATGCGGACGATGGCTAAAGCTGTACCACAGATGTTTCTTGCCTTGTCCTGCAGTAAAAATTTCGGCCTTTATAGAGACCGCGTTGGACTTGCAGCGGTGATAACTGATAAGACTAATGTCAATGCAGTGCTTTCCCATGTGAAAGTTGTGGGTCGAGGGATCTGGTCTATGCCGCCAGCTCATGGTGGTGCCATTGTTGAGAAAATTTTATCTACACCTACTCTCAGAGACAGCTGGGTCTCCGAACTTGAAGATATTTGCAGCACTGTAAACACAAACCGCCAACTGTTGGCCCAGGCTTTAACGGGGGCAGGCATTCCTGGTGACTTTGGGTATCTCACAGAAAATCAAGGCATGTTTTCCTTCCTTGATTTAAGCAAAGATCAGATTAACCGATTAAGAGAAGAACATGCTGTGTATATTGTTGGCTCTGGTCGAATTAACATTGCAGGCGCTCACAAAGGTAATGTTGATCTTATTGCAGAAGCAATAAAAGCTGTCTTTTAAGATCACCATTCATATCTTGATGCAAAGGGGGAGGCTTTAGGTTTCCCCTTTTTTATGCTGGCTTGCATGTGGCCTGATTAATTTGCGTAAAATAAGCGGCGAGTTGTGTCTCGTCTTCTATGAGAAGCCTCACAAGAACGATGCCCTGTTCAGAGGGAGAAACGACGGCAGTGTGACCCGCCACAGGGGTGGCCACCTTGTCAGAGACTAATTGGATTTTCAAATCTCCTTCAAAACCTCGATCGTCTTGGACATAAAAATTATCAGAATTTGATGCAAAAGCTGAAAGTGAAATATACCCATCTTGAATAGGAGCTGAGATAAGCAATCCATCAGGTGCCTTAGAAAGATCAAAAACACAGACGGCATATAGCATATCATTCGAAGGCCGGACCACAGGTTGGTTCAAATGACTGGTGCGCTCGGTGGGAATTAAAATCATATTATACCCAGCTTGTGGATTGATGGCTTGGCTACGATCTATCAAGCCTTTCATGGCTACCATCATGATGATATCAGGAGCAAAGGCGAGCGATAGAAGACAGACGCAGACAGCGGTGGTCATTGCTAAAAGAGTATATTTCATGAGCAAACCTCTTTCGTAATAATCGGGAGAATGAGGTTTTTTGATTCTGTTTCTAAATCAAACTCAGGATTATAGAGGCGCAGAATAAAATTGAATTCACTGTCTTCTGGGGCAATGAGGTCAGTCTGTGAAAGAGATGCTGATTGTGAAATCGAAGCAATGCTAGCGGTCCATCCTTCAGGATTTAGGGTCTGTTTTGTGATGCTATATCGAAAGTCATCATTCGCTACCAAATAAAAATCTGGGCCATATATTGTAATGGACCACCACCGTGCAGGTAAGGCAGATCCTGAGATTTTATAGGTACAACGACTATGCAACAGGTCCCCGTCAGAATCCCTGTGTGTTGAGAAATATACAGTTTGATCTTTATTTAATGCCAGCAAGCCTTGTCGCGCGACTTTTGCCCGTAAAAACATATTGGCAGATATATTGCCAATATCAGGATTTGTTTCCCAACTGCCAATTTGGATTGATTGTCCGATGGTTTCTGAATTAAGCAGATAAAGTGTGGCTGCTAAACCAAGCCCAATTCCGCTTAAAAGAGAGATAAAGATTTTTAACCGAGACCACATAGTTTTCCCCTTAAGACAATCTATTTGCGAAAGTGAGAGGGAAGTCAAGAGTACAAAATTTGAGGAAATGTAAAATGCCTCCTACACCGCGGTGAGATATATGGTTCTGAAAAGTGTTTAGGGAAGGCGAATTCCACTAAGGCCTTTTCAGCCGTAATGTGCGGTGTAGGAGACGAATACTGCCAGCTTATAGAAAATAATATAGGCCTTCGTGAACAGTATCTTTAAAAATGCTTTTCTATATACCCCCTCGTGCAATCGTGTATTTTGATCACAGGTAAAATAGTGTCACCGAAATGACTGTGAATTCCATCGTTATAGAATTCGCCGAAACCGTATCAGAAGAATTCATTTAAAAACTCCGTCAAATGCCCTAAAAACACTGAAAAAGTATTTTAACGCCCGTTGACCCATCCTCAATGGCCCTGTAGATTCTTCGTATATTCCAGATAAGACCTATAACCTCATCTAAAAAGCAGCAGTCATGACATACTCTCCAATCAAAATTTTACTACTCGATGATCAACGAATTTTCTTGCAGAGCTTAGAGATGGCCTTGGGGATGGATGACCTTTTTGAAATTGTTGGTGCTGTCACGAAAGGCAGTGAAGCGTTGAAAATCATCAAATCACACCCAGTCGACATTTTGGTTATGGACATCGCAATGCCTGAACAGTCAGGGATGGCAGTTTTTGAGACTATTAAATCTGACAAAGTTGATATCAAGGTGATCAGCATGAGTGGATTGATGCAGATGGATGCATTTGCATCGCTTTGGGAAGATGGCGTCCAAGGCATCGTGCATAAAAGTGATCCTCTGGACATTCTTCTTTATGCCATTGACCGCGTCTCACGGGGCATGCGTTATGTTTCACCAAGCCTTCAGGAAAGAATGCTTGAACTGGATGAGAACGTTTTAAAATTACTGACCAAGCGAGAAAAACAAGTGCTCTTGTCCATCATTGCCGGGAAAAGTAATAAAGAAGCCGCTGAAGACCTTGGAGTTCATGTCACAACTATTCGGACACACCGAGAA
Organism: Temperatibacter marinus; assembly: GCF_031598375.1. Classification (NCBI taxonomy): domain Bacteria; kingdom Pseudomonadati; phylum Pseudomonadota; class Alphaproteobacteria; order Kordiimonadales; family Temperatibacteraceae; genus Temperatibacter; species Temperatibacter marinus. Next base: position 767,436 of record NZ_CP123872.1, on the reverse strand, counting down.
AATTTAATGTCAAAAATTGATGCTCATTCTACAGCAGAAGTCATTCATTTTGCGCTAAGACACGGGTTGATGGCTGATTATCAAACTGTGACATAATTCTTTTCCTTCTCACTCTTGTAAATGCTACCTTATCTTCTAAATAGTCTTGAAAGAGTTAGAGGATGAGATAATGATTACAAAAAATGATCTAAAATTTTATATTGATGGCACTTGGGTCGAGCCCTTTACCAAGAAGAGCCTCGATGTCATTAATCCTGCCACAGAATCTCCGATGGGCCAAATCAGTCTTGGCGGGAAAGCCGATGTGGATCGAGCAGTTGCAGCTGCGAAGCAAGCATTCAAGACCTATAGCCTAACCAGTGTAGAAGAACGTATTCATTGGATGGAGCAAATTCTAAAAGGGTATAAAGCCCGTTGGTCAGAAATGGCAGAAGCGATTTCGAAAGAGATGGGAGCCCCAAAAACACTGGCTACGGGGTCACAGACTGGTGCAGGCTATGGAAATTTCAGTGCTGCTTTGGAAGCGTTAAAATCATTTGAATTTGAAAAGAAGTTGGGGAATACCCAGATTATTCATGAAGCTATAGGTGTTTGTGGGCTTATTACGCCATGGAATTGGCCTATCAATCAAGTCACTAATAAGGTCGGTCCCGCCATAGCTTGCGGATGCACAATGATTTTGAAGCCAAGTGAAATCGCGCCCTTTGATGCTATGATCATGGCTGAAATTATTGATGAAAGTGACCTGCCTAAAGGGGTCTTTAATCTTGTAAACGGCGATGGGCCTACCGTTGGAGAGGCCATGTCTGCACATCCTGATATTGATATGATGTCGTTTACAGGATCAACCCGCGCAGGCTCAGCTGTCGCAACAGCTTCTGCCCCTACAGTAAAAAGAGTAGCGCAAGAACTAGGTGGAAAATCACCGAACATTATTCTCGATGATGCTGATTTGCCGAGAGCGATTAAAAAGAGCGTGATGACGATGATGCAAAACACTGGACAATCTTGTAATGCTCCCTCGCGGCTCTTGGTTCCAGAGGCATCGCTTTCCGAAGTCAAGGCACTGGCTTTATCTGTAGTTGAGACCATGACGATCGGTTCTCCAGAAGATGAGGCGGTCTTTATGGGGCCTGCGGTTTCAGATCTTCAGTGGCGGAAAATCCAAGGCCTCATCCAAAAGGGGATTGATGAGGGGGCAGAGCTCATTTGCGGCGGTGTTGGAAAACCCCAAGGCCTAGAGACCGGGTATTACGTGAAGCCAACAATATTTGTAGGCGTCACTAATGATATGACCATTGCTAGGGAGGAAATTTTTGGGCCAGTTTTGGCCATCATGACATATTCAGACGTGGCTGAGGCCATCGCCATTGCTAATGATACAGACTATGGGCTATCCGCCTATATCTATTCCTCTAATCGGGAGCGCGCGAACGCAGTTTCACGTCAATTGAGGGCAGGCAATATCCATATCAATGGTAATTGGGGCACTGAGGCAACACCCTTTGGCGGGTTTAAACAATCCGGTAATGGACGCGAAGGCGGTGTCTTTGGTTTTGATGACTATTTAGAAATCAAAGCGGCTATGGGCTATCACGACGCTTAATTAAACTGAGATAAAACCTAAGAAAAAAGAAGGGGCCTGTTGGCCCCTTGAGTTTGCTGAATGTGGTGTGGCACTTATTCAGCAGCTTCGTTGAACTGATTCATAGTGTTATCTTCACCAGCAGCTTTAAGAGCTGCTTCTCCTGCGAAATATTCTTTGTGATCATCACCAACATCAGATCCAGCCATATTTTGGTGTTTGACACAGGCAATACCTTCGCGAATTTCACGGCGTTGGACTTGTTTCACATAGCCAAGCATTGCTTCATCACCAAAATATTCTTTCGCTAAACTATCCGTGGATAAAGCAGCTGTATGGTATGTCGGCAAGGTGATGAGATGGTGGAAAATCCCTGCACGCTTCGAACCATCTTGTTGGAAAGTGCGAATTTTTTCGTCAGCGACTTGAGCAAGCTCCGTCTCATCATATGAGACACTCATCAATTGATCCCGGTTATAACTGGAAACATCTTTTCCTTCTGCCAACCATGTATCAAAAACTTGCTGGCGGAAATTGAGAGTCCAGTTAAAAGAAGGCGAATTGTTATAAACGAGCTTCGCGTTAGGCACTACTTCTCGGATTCGGTCTACCATGCCAGCAATTTGTTCAACATGAGGCTTTTCAGTTTCAATCCATAAAAGATCGGCGCCATTTTGCAAGGAGGTGATGCAGTCAAGAACACATCTATCTTCACCCGTACCTTCTTTAAATTGGAAAAGATTTGAGGGGAGTCTTTTGGGGCGAAGCAGTTTGCCTTCACGGTTGATCACAACATCATTGCCGTTTAATTGACTAGGGTCGATCTCATCACAGTCAAGAAATGCATTATACTGGTCGCCGATATCACCAGCTTCTTTTGAATAAGCAATCTGTTTTGTTAGGCCGGCACCAAGGCTATCTGTCCGGGTGACAATCACGCCGTCTTCAACACCCAGTTCCAAGAAGGCATATCGACAAGCACGAACCTTAGCGAGAAAATCTTCGTGAGGTACTGTTACTTTACCATCTTGGTGACCACATTGTTTTTCATCGGATACCTGGTTCTCAATTTGCAAGGCACACGCGCCAGCCTCGATCATTTTCTTAGCCAGAAGATAGGTGGCTTCAGCATTACCAAAGCCTGCGTCAATATCTGCAATGATAGGGACGACATGGGTTTGATAAGAATCGATTTGACCTTGAATAGCTGCTTCAGCTTTTGTGTCTTTTTGATCTCGTGCTTTATCGAGGTCACGAAACAGCATTCCAAGTTCACGAGCATCGGCCTGCTTAAGAAAAGTGTAAAGCTCTTCAATGAGGGCAGGAACTGATGTTTTCTCGTGCATGGACTGATCCGGTAAAGGGCCAAATTCTGACCGAAGTGCTGCAACCATCCATCCTGAAAGATATAAATAGCGGCCTTTGGTCTCGCCAAAATGTTTCTTGATAGAAATCATTTTTTGCTGCCCGATAAAGCCATGCCAACAGCCTAGGGATTGAGTATAATTTGCGGAATTTGCGTCATAGGCTTCCATATCGCGGCGCATGATTTTGGCAGTATAGCGGGCAATATCTAGCCCCGTTTGAAATCGATTCTGAGCACGCATTCGGGCAACAGATTCTGGATTTATTCCATCCCATGTGCCTTCAAAGCTTTTGATTAAATTTTGTACGGTATTGATATCATCTGTATAGGATGGTTGCATCGTGGTCATTGGGTGTCTCCTTACTTTTAACTTATGAATTCGGTTCATTAATTTCGGCATAGGCTGGTGTTGTTAAAAACTCAGCAAGTTCTGTATCTAAAACCATTTGCAAGAAGAGGCGGCTTGCATCTTCTAGGCGATCTCCTGCCTGAGCTATGGCAATCGAATCTTTTTTGAGGGTGCGCATTTCTTGTAAGAACAGGCGTTCTACAAGGGCGGGCGTGACACACCGGCCGTCCTTCAATTCCGTGCCGAATTTCAGTTGCTGCCAAATTTGTGTCCGACTAATTTCAGCCGTAGCAGCGTCCTCCATCAGGCCGTTTATAGGCACTGCGCCACTGCCATTGAGCCAGGCCCCTGTATATTGAACACCGACACGGATATTTTCACGTAAGCCTTCTTCAGTGGCTTGACCTTGGTGTGGTTCGAGAAGGTCTTGTTGAGAAATTGTGATTTCGTCGCGGGTGCGATGCAATTGGTTAGGGCCCGTCATGACAGATTCAAACGCTTCTCTTGCTAAGTCTACCATGGCTGGATGGGCGACCCATGTACCGTCATGACCAATGGAAACTTCTCTGACTTTGTCGGCTTTTACTTTGTCGAAAGCGGCCTGATTTTTGGCATCATCCCCCTTTACTGGAATTTGTGCTGCCATACCGCCCATTGCATGGGCTCCTCGTTTGTGACATGTCTGAATAAGAAGCAGGCAATATGCTTTAAGAAAAGCATCGCTCATCAGAACTTGACTGCGATCCGGCAGTTGATAGGCTTTGTTTGTGCAGCCAATGCGTTTGATATAGCTGAAGATATAATCCCATCTGCCGCAGTTTAAGCCCACAATATGATCTTTAAGGGCAAAGAGAATTTCATCCATTTCAAAAGCAGCGGGTAGGGTTTCAATCAATACGGTCACTTTTGTCGTCCCGTGTTTGATGCCTAAAGCCTTTTCCGTATAATTGATGACGTCATTCCAAAGCGCTGCTTCTTCATAGCTTTCTAACTTTGGCAAGTAGAAGAATGGGCCGCCGATAGAAGGGTTTGGATTTTGCATCAATGCGAGCGCATTGTGATACATATGGAGGCCAAAGTCAGTAAAACCAGCGGAGAGGGGTTGACCATCCAAGGTTATGTATTTCTCCTCCATATGAAGGCCGCGCGGTCTTACTTTTAGAATAGCTGTTTGCTCATTCATCACATAAGTCTTGCCGCGGCTTTCATCAGCGAACGATAACATGCCTCTGGCATAGTCATACATATTGATTTGCCCATTGATCATGCTATCCCATGTGGGCGCACTGGCGTCTTCAAAGTCAGCCATGAAAACATTTGCGCCGCTATTAAAAGCATTGATCATCATCTTCCTGTCGACAGGACCAGTGATTTCTACAGTTCGGTTTACCAGCTCTGCCGGTGTCCCTAAAATGTGCCAGCTTTCGTCTCTGATCGACTGAGTATCCTTACGAAAATCTGGTAGAGTTCCTTGATTGAAAGATTTTTGACGGTCTTGTCGTTTTTGCATCAAGTCTAAACGCTTTTGACCAAAGTTGCGTTCTAGCTGCTGAATGAAATCAAGCGCTTGCGGCGTTAAAATTTTATCATACCCTGCATGAATGGGACCTTCGATGCAAAGAGAATTACTGGTTATAGAATCAAGTAGTGCATGTGTCATAATAATACCTCAGAAATTGTGTAAACATATTTTACAAAAATATCCTGATTGTCTAGTAACACTTGATTAAAAAAGGGTTTTGATGTATATCTCTGTAAAATATAATTTTGTAAAATTGTAAACTTTGTAAAAATTAACAGGATTTACACAATGGATGCACAGTCGAAAATATTCGCCGGTCCCAAAATAAGACGGCTGCGCCGCGAACTGGGGTTAAGTCAAAGCCGTATGGCGAGCGAGTTGGGGTTTAGTACCAGCTATTTAAACCTAGTAGAGCGAGACCAACGACCTGTTTCTGCCCAATTTTTACTGCGACTTGCCGAGGTCTATGATTTAGATTTGGCCACGCTAGCAGGATCGGGAGATGCGCGTGCCTTTGCAGAAGTGGCTGAAATATTATCTGATCCTCTTTTTAAAGGGATCGACATTTCAAAAGCGGATATTCAAGATTCGGTGGCTTCTGCTCCGCAGATGGCAGAAGCGATGGCACGGTTATATAGGGCCTACCAACAAGCCAGAGAGCGAACAAGTGAACTTTCTTTGCATATGACAGAAGAAGGAGGAGAGGTTCCTTCTACGCAATTGCCAAATGATCAAGTTAGAGATTTTCTTCAAAACAATCAGAATTATTTTCCTGAGCTTGATGAGGCGGCTGAACTTCTCAGTGAAGAGCTTGGCTTGAATGGTAAGAATAACCTAGAAGCTTTAGGGACGCACCTTGAATTAACCACAGCGGTGAGGCCTCGATTTATGCCCACGGATGTGCTACCAGATACGCTGCGTCATTTTGATCGGCATCGACGTCAACTCATGCTCTCGGAGATGCTCACGCCCTCCGCTGCGACTTTTCAAATTGCCTATTTGATTGGTCTGCTCAACTACGGGCCTACCATCGACCTTTGCCTTGATAAGGCTAACTTTCAAGGGGACGAGGCTGTGAGACTTGCAAAAATATCGTTGGCAAATTACTTCGCTGGCGCTTTGTTGATGCCCTATTCAAAATTTCATGGGGCGGCGGAAAATTTATCCTATGACATCGAGCATTTAGCTCAGCGATTTGGCACCAGTTTTGAACAGGCTGCACACCGACTAACCACGCTCCAGCGCCCAGGGAAAAAAGGAATAGCTTTTTTCTTTTTGCGCGTGGATGCAGCTGGAAATGTTTCCAAAAGATTTTCAGCAGGCAGCTTTCCTTTTTCTAAATTTGGGGGTACCTGTCCCTTGTGGAACGTCCATGAAAGTTTTGTCACACCTGGTAAAATTCATAGTCAAATGATTGAAATGCCTGATGAAACACGATTCTTCTCTGTGGCTAGAACGGTTGAGCGCGGCGTAACACCTTATGGTGAACCTCGCCAGCGCTTAGCAGTCGCCCTAGTTTGTGATTTAAAAAATGCGGCTGCTTTGGCCTATGCTAAAGGCCATAATTTAGAGGCTAATGATGCGGCACCAGTTGGCCCAAACTGCCGCCTATGTGAGCGCCCAAGCTGTGCTCAGCGCGCCCATCCACCTCTCTCTAGAAAGCTTGTTCTTGATGAGCGTAGTCGCGGCATCTCTGCTTATAATTTTGAAATGGATGCCTGATGATTTCTTACGACCACCCTGTTGATGTATTAGATTTTCTCATTGATCAATATCAAAATGGCGAGATGAGTGCGCTTGTCGCAGTGATAGCCACATCTGGAGGGTCTGTCCGCTCTGTTGGGTCGATTATAGGCATTTCTGATACAGGGGAAATGGCGGGTCATATATCGAATGGCTGCGTGGATGCGACACTCATTCTTAAGGCCAAAGAAGCCATGAAGGCCCAGCAGGAGATGACAGTAAAATTTGGCGCAGGGTCACCCTATAAAGATTTGCAATTACCCTGCGGCGGGTCTATTGAACTGCTCATCAAACCGATGCCAGATATTCTAGGCCTGACCCAGTGCAGGGATCAATTAAATGCACGAAAGACGACACGGCTCCACGTGACAGATACCTATAGTATTACCTTATCCCCCAAGCTGAAAATCAGGATCGTGGGGGTCGGCGCAGAAATGATGGCCCTCATCCGTATAAGCAGAGCGTCAGGCTTCGATGTGATTGCACAGTCTCCTAATGATGGTTTTCTGAAGCAAGCAAACCTTCTGGGTGTGCTCAAGACACATCATTTGTTAACGCCTGATCACCTACCGGGAACGGATGATGATTGTTGGACGGCTGTGGTTGTCATGTTCCATGATCATGATTGGGAACCGGAAGTGCTAGCACAGGCCCTCTCTGGCCCGGCCTTTTACTTAGGGGCACTTGGCAGCCGAAAGACCCATGCTGTTCGCAAGCAAGTTCTCATAGAAAAGGGGGTGTCTGAAAAGAGGGTAGCAACTATCAAAGGGCCCATAGGCCTCATCCCTTCTTTAAGGGATGCCAATATGGTCGCTCTTTCCTGCCTTGCAGAAGTTATTCAGCACTATACCCAGCAGACTTAGCCTCTTCGGGGGTGTCAATATCTTGTAGAAAAGCCGTTGACGTGGACTCAAGCCAGGATATTTCTTCTGGATGGCGATCTAAGAATGTCCGTATGGGTTCTCTGGAAGCTAAAATAGGTTCAATGAATCGTTTCGGAAGAAGGACAGGGTTACCACGTTTATTGGCGATTCTGGGAATTATTATCTTATTGTCTTGCTTGTAGAGAGAGGCCATTTCTGCAATATCCTCATGAGTCAGTGCATATTGATCAGCCAATCCAATGAGGACAGCATCTTGAGGATTTGACCGTAATGCCTGTAACCCGAAACGGGCAGACTGATGATGCCCTTTTTTGTACTGCGGTGTTATGATTGTTTCTACAGGGAGCATTTTAATCGCATCCCCCACTCTTTGAGCGTCACAACCTAGAACAACAGTGACAGAGGTACAGAGCGGGAGATAGGGCTGAATTGCTTGATGCACAAGCGTTTTATCCCCTTGTTTCAATAACAGTTTATTCAAGTGACCCATGCGAAGAGATTCACCTGCGGCTAAAATGAGTGCTGCTATAGAGAGGGACTGTGTCATGCAAATCACTGTATGCTATGGAGGATGAATGAGGAAGAGTATTTTCTCGTTTTTTCTTTACCTTCATAAAAGTGTAATATTTCTTAGGCAAGGGTCATATTATTGAAATAAGAACTCGTCAGTCTCGAATTTTTAGATACTATAGCGCGATTGATGAAGTGAGAGCTAAAATGAGTATTAAAAACTATTTAAACACCCTTGATGACAGATTGTTAACTGGCTTGATTTGGATCGGGTTGATCATTCTTTGGTCTTTTGAAACAATAACTACTTTCGCTCTTCTTCTCATAGGTAGCTGTGTCACTTTCTTTATTTTTCAGCATCAGAGCCAGACTAGAAAACTGGTGATGAGATATAGGAAACGAAAGTCCAGAAGTAAAAAATCGCGGATAAAAAAAGGCGCGATGAAACTGCGGGCTAAAGCGCTCAATAACATCCCCACACCTATTCTTATTATTTCTGATGGCCTTACCATCTCTTTTGCAAACCAGGCCGCAGAAGAAATTGTTGGACAGGATTTGTCCGGGAAAGATTTGTTTTTGTATGTTCGCCAGCCTGCAATCGTAACAGCTGTCACTGAAGCTGTGACAGACAAGGTTGCCTCCGACAATAACTTAAGGTTTACCACAGCAGATGACCGAAGTTTTGATGTTTCTGTGCAACCTATTTCAAAACAATCAGGGGTCCGCAATGGCCGAGCAATTGTCTTTTTTTATGAAGTGACACGTTTGCTCAAAACCGAACGCATGCGGGTGGATTTTGTTGCGAATGCATCCCATGAATTACGGACGCCTCTGTCTTCAATCTTGGGATTTATTGAGACCCTGCAAGGACCAGCCAAAGGCGATTCAGCGGCAGCTGAACGATTTCTTGGGATTATGCAAAAAGAATCTGAGCGCATGGCAAGGCTTATAGAGGATTTATTGTCTCTGTCGCGTATAGAGATGGAACGCCATACAACCCCGACTGAAGCGGTGAATATAGCAACGCTGATTAAAAATATCGTCCACTCGATAACGCCAAAAGCCGCAGAGCGTCAAATAACTTTCAAAATAAACTGTGCGGAGGATTTACCTTTTGTCATGGCGGACAGCGATCAGATCTTGCAAGTTTTGATCAACTTAGCATCAAATGCTGCTAAATATGCCAATGAGAATTCTGTTGTGCATATAGGCGCAGCCCATAGAAAAAACAAAAGCGTTACAATTTATGTGAAGGATGAAGGGCCAGGTATTGAACCTGAGCATCTTGTACGCCTCACAGAGCGGTTTTATCGAGTAGATACGGCCCGTTCTAGACAGATGGGCGGTACTGGCCTTGGGCTCGCTATCGTGAAGCATATTTTGCTCCGCCATTCTAGCCGATTAGAAATTATGAGTGAGTTTGGTAAAGGGACAACATTTTCTTTCGATTTGGATGCGACGAAGACATCAGATTGAAGAGGTGAGGCTCTCTTGTTTTAAAAAAACAGTGGTTAAAGAGGAAATGATGAAATTAAAAGCACTCTTAGTAGAAGACGATCAAGCGATCAGTGAACTTATTCGCTATAACCTTGAAGCTGAAGGCTATGATGTCACCTCAACAGAAGACGGCGAAGAGGCTTTGTTGTTGGCAGAAGAAGTAGGCCCAGATGTGGTTTTATTAGATTGGATGCTGCCTTCTCTGTCAGGGATTGAAATCTGCCGACGTCTAAGAAAAGAAGCAGCCACAGCCAATGTACCCATTTTGATGATTACAGCGCGATCGGAAGAATCTGATTTAATTCGAGGATTAGAGACAGGCGCTGATGACTATATCATTAAGCCATTTTCGCCTAAAGAATTAATGGCCCGTGTGCACTCAGTTCTGCGGCGTGTGAGGCCAGCCTTTGCGGCCGAAAACCTTAAGTTTGAAGATATTGAAATGGATAAAATCACTCACCGTGTGACCCGTAATGGGGCCGCCTTGAAATTAGGGCCTATCGAATATCGATTACTTCGCCATTTTATGGAAAACCCTAAGCATGTCTTTAGCAGAGATCAGCTTTTAGACCGTGTTTGGGGGCAAGATGTCTTTATTGATGAGCGGACTGTTGATGTGCATATTCGGCGTCTAAGAAAAGCTTTAGAAGTCGATGATTTACCTGACTATATCCGCACTGTTCGATCGATGGGGTATGCTCTGGATATCAGTTAATCAATAGAAATATCTTTTTATAGATGAGCCCCTCAATCTGTCGAAGATTCAGGGGCTCTCTTTTTTACTCTTTTTCTTGGCCATCATATTTGTTGAACCATGCAATGATATTTTCAATCTTTGCAATCATTCTGGACGGTCTTGCAGCTATTCCGTGAGGGCTGTCAGGCACTCGAACCATCACAGTGTCTACTTTCAAGAGTTTAAGCGCTTGATAATACTGTTCTGTTTCACTTATCGGGGTCCGCCTGTCAGCTTCCCCAGTAATAAGCATTGTTGGTGTTTTTACGTTGCCCACCAAGGAAAGGGGCGATCTTTTCCAATAATGCTCAACATGATCCCAAGGCATGCCTGGGAATTGATTGGGGATTTGAAATAAATAGCTATCTGCTGTGAGGACTTTTGAAATCCAGTTAATCACAGGTTTTGCCACAACAGCGGCTTTAAAACGATCTGTTAGGCCGATCGCATAAGCACTGGCAATACCGCCCGCAGAGCCGCCTGCAATAAACAATCTATTTTCATCCACCAAGCCTTTTTCTATTAAGGCATCGATCCCGGACATATGGTCGGCGAAATCATACTCACTGCTATATTTATTTTGAAGCAGCAAGGCGAACCGTTCCCCGTACCCTGTACTGCCGCGGTGGTTATCAAAGAAGACGATATAGCCTTCAGCAGAAAATCTCTGAAGTTCGGCAGTAAAATGGGGGCCATAAGCGAGGTGTGGGCCTCCGTGAATTTCAAGGATAAGAGGGTATTTTTTCGAAGGATCATAGTTAGGTGGTAGAATATACCAGCCTTGAATTTCTTCCCCGTCGATGGAGGATTTATAGATAATCTCTTTTGTTTCACCCAAAGTAATGGAGCTGAGAACATCATGATTTAACTCTGTCAGACGCTTCTCTGATTTGCCTGTACCGTAATATAGATCCGCAGGTCGCTTTGCTGTGCCTTTGGTGTAAGTTAGAGCTTTGCCATTGGTATGATATGTACCACTTAGATAAGGACGCCCAAGTGTTGTTCCGCCAATGTCTTCGGCTTTAACACTATGGTTTGCCTTGGCCACATCAGAAAAGCCAACATGTGTTAGGCCGCGATTTGTATATTGGTAATATAATCCTTTACTTCGGCTATCCCACTGAATGTTTCTCACCCTGCGATCAAGGGTGTGTGTAATGGATTTTGTCTTAGAGGAATGAATGTCTCGCACCATTAAGACTGCTGGACGGAACGCTAATTTTTTATTATCAGATTTTATATAGGCAAGGGAGCGGCCATCAGGACTGACCCGAGGACTATATTCCGAGCCAGGCTCATCAGTGATCTGCTCTCTTTTGCCTGAAAGGGTGACATTGTAGAGATTGCTCTCACGAGTCTCATATTCCCAGTTATCGCTTCGGTTGGCAGAATAATAAATAGAAGATCCATCTTGAGCCCAGCTAAAGGAGCCACTTCTTGGATAATCACCTTTTGTCAATTGTGTTGGTGTTCCGCCAATAGCAGGAATTGTGAAAATATGTGTATAAGAGGGGTCCATTATACCTCTGCCATCAGCTTGATACCGCGCCTTTGAGACATATTGAACAGGCTTTGACCAAGTTGCGCCTCTGGGCTTTTTGGGCATCTTTACTTTGAGAGGGCGCTCTTTTTTCGTGACTCGCATTGTAAAAGCAATGGTTCGACCATCAGGGGACCAACTAATATTACCAAGACCCTGCTGAACATGAGTTAATTGTGCAATTTGGCCTGTATCCATCCAGCGCACGAAAAGCTGAGTGCGCCCCTCTTTATTTGATAAAAAGGCTAATTGTTTACCACTGGGTGACCATCTCGGGGAATAATAAGAATTGTTGCCGGTGAAGAGGGGGCGTAAATCTTTGCCGTCTTTGTCTGTAATCCACAGGTTAGACCTTGACCGATCTGCCATAATATCCTGTTGTCGCCTTACAAAGACGATTGATTGACCATCTGGAGATAATCGTGGGTCTTCTGCATGTTCGAGATTAAAAATATCTGCTGATTTGAATTTTCTTTGACTTTCTTCAGCCAAGGCCGGCGTTGATGTTGTCGCCGCGAAAAATAAGAGTCCTGCAATAAGGCTAGCGCTATTCATTAATATTCTCCCAAAAGTAATGAATAGAACCTAAGGCAGAAAGAAAGGAACGACAATTAGAAAATTGTCTATGCTGGGCAGAAATTCAAGGGAGACGTCTTATTCAGCCGAGAATAACCGATAGATAATATCTTCGTATATATCCGTGAGAGCTTCTAGATCATCAAGTGTGGTGCATTCATCTACTTTATGCATGCTTGCACCTACCAGACCGAATTCTACGACAGGGCACATATCTTTAATGAAGCGTGCATCGGAAGTTCCCCCTGTTGTTGAGAGTTCGGGAGTTTTATTGAGACGTTTTTCACATGCCTTGGAAATAGCCTCAGTTAGTTCTCCAGGAGCTGTTAAAAAGCTATCCCCAGAAACCCACCAGCGTAACTCATGATTTATGCCTGTGCTTTTCAGGCGCTTTTCTAACTCGAGTTGAAGTGCATCAGGCGTAAATTCACTAGAAAAGCGAATATTGAACTGGGCAAAGGCTTCCCCGGGGATAATATTGTCACTGTCATTGGTGGCGTTTATCTTTACAACTTCAAGATTTGTGGGTTGGAAGTGATCATTTCCTGAACAGAGGTCTCCCTCTAAACTATTGAGTAATTTTACAAGATCAGGAATTGGATTGTATGCTAAATGAGGATAAGCAACATGCCCCTGAGTTCCTTTGACTGTTAAATAACCATGCATGCTCCCCCGGCGCCCAATTTTCATCATTTCACCTAGCGTATGAGGATTAGTGGGCTCCCCTACTAGGCAAAGATCAAGCGTTTCGCCTTTCTCTTCAAGCCATGTCAGAACTTTCTTGGTCCCATTCACAGCAGGGCCTTCTTCATCACCAGTGATTAAAAGGGATAAACTATTATTTCCAAGGGTCTCTTTTTCAATGGCCCGTGCAGCCGCTTCAACGAAACAAGCTATGGACGCTTTCATATCGCTGGCGCCGCGGCCAAACAAGATGCCATTTTTAATTTCGGCACCGAAAGGATCACTATTCCAGTGATCTAAGACGCCGACGGGAACAACATCTGTATGGCCTGCGTAGCAAAAATTTCGCCCGGCAGTGCCATAGCGAGCGTAAAGGTTCATGACATCTTCAGCCCCTTCTTCTTGCATAAGGAGCATATGACAGGTAAAGCCAAGTGCCTCAAGAGCCTCTTTTAAGAGAGAGACTGCAGCGCCTTGATCCGGAGTCACGGATTTAACGCGGATTAGGTCTTGTGCAAGTGTTAGAGCCGTGAGTGATGTCATGTCTCTTCCCCTTCCTCTTAATCGCGAAGAAGGTCATTCACGGAAGTTTTACTGCGTGTACGCTCATCCACTCGTTTCACGATGACAGCACAATATAGATTTGGCCCAGGGCTGCCATCTGGCAAAGGCTTGCCAGGGAGAGTCCCAGGGACAACGACGCTATATGCAGGCACGCGCCCCATAAAGATTTCGCCAGTTTCTCTGTCGATGATTTTTGTTGAAGCCCCGATATATACACCCATAGAGACAACAGCCCCTTCTTCCACAAGGACACCTTCTGCAATTTCAGACCGTGCGCCAATGAAGCAATTGTCTTCAATAATCACGGGCCCTGCTTGTAAGGGTTCAAGAACACCCCCAATTCCAACACCCCCAGAGAGGTGAACATTCTTACCAATTTGAGCGCAAGATCCAACAGTCGTCCAAGTATCAACCATTGTTCCTTCGTCCACATAAGCACCCAAGTTTACGAAAGAAGGCATGAGAACAGCGGAAGGGGCAATGTAGGCAGACTTTCGTACGATTGACCCAGGTACAGCGCGGAAGCCAGCTGTTTTAAAGTCTTCTGAGGACCAGCCTTCAAATTTACTCGGGACTTTATCCCACCAATTTGTCGACTTTCCCGGTCCCCCAGCAATCAATTCCATGTCATTGAGACGGAATGAAAGAAGAACGGCTTTTTTAAGCCACTGGTTTACCACCCACGATCCATTAATTTTTTCAGCAACGCGGGCTTTCCCACTATCTAAAAGGGCAAGAGCTTCGTCAACTGCTGTGCGGTATGTGCCTGTTGTACTGGCATTAATTGTGTCACGATTGTCGAAGGCGTCATTGATATTTTTTTCTAGATTTTCATATGACATAGATTTTCTCATTGAAGTTAGAGTTGCGATATTTTGCGGAGCACAATAGAGGTAAACTGAGGACTGTCAATGGGTCTAACAACAAATTGAATGGATCAGTCTTATGAAAACTCTTCTATAATCGATCTGTAAATTTTTGTAACCAGGGGCTCAATAACTTAATCTCAGCATGGGCGATATCATTTTGATACTCCATGCCGGCCCATTCGCATCCTGTATCAATCCAGACGCACCCCATGCCTGCTTTTTTTGCCGGGATTAAATTTCGAATACTATCTTCGAAGAAAACAGCTTTTGCGGGGTCAATATCATAGCAACTGAGGAAATCATCAAACGCTGGGATACTGGGTTTCGGAGTCAAGTTAGAAGCTAGGATGTCGTGCACGCCTTCGAAGAGGTTCAAAAGCCCAAGGCGTTCTAGAACATTGTCTGTATAGGTTACATCCGCATTGGTATAAATTAGCTTTCGTCCAGGTAATTTTTCGATGGCTTCACGCAGGAGAACGTCTTTTTGAATCGGCGAAAAATCAATATCATGTACATTTTCTAGAAAATGATGCGGATCAATACCATCATTTTCCATAAGTCCCCGCATTGTTGCCCCATACGTCACAAGATAGTGCTTTTGTTTTTCACGGGCTGAAGCCTTATCAATTTGAAAATGATTGGCAATATACTCCGTCATTTTGACATCGATCTGCGCGAAGAGGTCGCTCTCCGCTGGATAGAGTGTATTATCAAGATCAAAAATCCAGATGGATCTATCGGTGATGAGATCTGGGTGATAGGGGATAGAAGATGCCATTTTTTGCCCTCAATCGCTATTCCATAGATTGACTATTGTATAGCACTATGAATTAATATTGTCTTGTTGTAGTGTTTTAGAGCATGTGAGCGAGAGGGCAAGAGTTGATGACAAAATATCTATTTTTCCTTTCTTAAAACGATGCAGAGACAAAATTACTCAGAGGCAAGTCAGTGCTTAATTGGTTAAAAAAAGAGTCCCAGTTTATCAATGTATCCAAATTGGATATGCCGGCTCTCTTGTTAGATAATAGGTTAGCTATCGTTGAGCGCTCTCAATCTGCAGAGGCTTTAAGTGATATTTATGCCAAAGAGGGCGAGGAAATCCGCGCCCTTGCTGTGCGGGCTTATGATGAAGAAACACTGATTGAATCGCGAGTTCGTTTTGATCGCTTTCTTGTAACTTACTGGTTGGTGGCCCTTCCTGTTGCAGATGACAAAGTGCTTATTGCAGGCCGAGACTTTTCTATGCAAGATAAAGTAACTGAGGCTTTAATGTATAGTCGAAATATGTTCAAAGACATGATCAGTTGTAGCGCTGACTTTGGCTGGGAAGTGGACCTTCATGGGTGCTTTACATATGTTGGCCCTGGGGCCGTATTCGGCCAATCTCCAGAAGATTTGCACGGCAAGCATGCTTCGGGCTTTTTTTGGCCAGACGGGGAAGGCCCAACCATTGATCCTTTTCATTGCCGTGAAAAATATGAGAGCAAACCCCACCGTGTCTCAACTCCGGAAGGTGATAAATGGATTACTTTTTATGTCCAGCCTGTTTTTAATGATGAATTGGAGCTGGAAGCCGTACGCGGGATTTGTCGTGATATGTCTAGCCTCGTGGAACAAGAGAAAGTTGCGCGCCAGAACGCCCTCCGTTTAAGTTTGCAAGGACGGATCACACGTATTCTTCAGGACACTAATAGAGGGGCAACGCACCTTCTCTCCACCGCAGTCAATGCCCTCGCAGAAGTTTTAAGGGCCGATCAATGTTGGATCCTCTATTCTGCGTCCCGAGGGCTGAAACTTATGGCGAAAAGCGAAGATCAAGATGCACAGGAAAATCAAACAGACCCTCATCTATTGAACTTGCAAGATGTGACGATCGCTCTCGCACAGGACATCAACCAAGATCAGGCCTTTGAAATGACTGTGCAAGAGGATCGCTATTTAGCAGTGCGACTTAAAAGCGGGGACCAGCTTAAAGGTGTTATTCTTTTGTACCGAGATGCCACCATATTTCCTTGGTCCATGCAGGAAAAAGCACTGTTAACAGGCATCGCTGACAATATGGTTGTCGCTATTACACAATCAGAGCTGATTGAGCGCCTTAACCATCTTTCAAGCAGCGATGAATTAACGGGACTAATGAACAGACGGGCTCTGGATGAAACCGTAGGGGAACGGTTGAAAAACATGCGAGCAACAGGACAAGTTGGCACTATTCTCTATGTGGACTTAGACCATTTTAAGGAAATCAATGACACTCTTGGTCATTCAGCAGGGGATTTGGCACTTAAGAAAGTTTCTGAGCTATTGACCGAACAGGTCAGAGAGCAAGACTGTGTTGCGAGAATTGGGGGCGATGAATTTGTTGTCTGGCTCGATACAGCCACGACAGATGTCGGTAAAGGAAAAGCGCAGACACTGTTAGAAGCTATGCCTGCAATTCGAAAAGAAATTGGGGCTGACGCTTTACGGCTCTCTATGTCAATCGGGATCGTTGAATCTAACCCAACTGTTGAGCATAGCCTTGAGCATATGACTAAGTTAGCTGACCAATTAATGTATGCGGCAAAGAAAAAAGGAAAGAGTACCTATGTGACAGGTGTTCTCACTGACGACGCCATATCATGAAAGCACTAAGGATAAAAATGGATGGTATTTAATAAATTAAAAAACCTTTTTAGTGGGGGCGATAAAAAGCCAGTCACGTATGAAGAAGCGCGTGTGATGCTTTCTAAAGGCAATAAGAAAGATCGTCTGCTGCTGGCTCAACAAAAGGATGCCCGTCCAGAGGTGCTTTATTATTTGGCAGATGATAAAGATCCAGATGTGCGCGCTAAGATTGCTTCAAATCCAGCAACGCCAGTACAGGCAGATACTCTTCTATCCAAAGATGAGAGTGAAGAAGTGAGGCTTGAATTAGCGCGAAAAATAGGGCGGATCGTGCCTGATATGGACCCTTCTGATCAAGAAGTGCTGCAAGAAACAACCATCGAAATTTTAGAAGATCTTGCAAAAGATCAAGAACCAAAGATTAGAAGCCTTATTGCAGATGCAATTAAGCATCTAGAAGCCATTCCGAAGGATATTGTCACAAAGCTTGCGAAAGATGTCGAAGATGTTGTTTGTGGACCCATCCTACAATATTCACCCTTGTTAAATGATGATGACTTAAGAGAAATTATCGCTGCAGGGACTAGCTCAGGCGCTTTGAAGGCGATTGCTGAGCGAGCAGGCCTGTCTCAAGATGTGTCTGATGATGTTGTCTCAAGCCTAGATGTGCCGGCGATTGCTGCGCTTTTAACAAATGAAAAAGCCCAAATCAGAGAAGACACCCTCGATCGGATTATTGATCAAGCCAGTTCTGTAGAAGAATTACACAAACCCCTTGCACTGCGCCCACAACTTTCAATTAGAGCGATGAAAAGAATTGCAGGCTTTGTTGCCTCAGCCCTTGTCTTTGCCATGATGGAACAATCGACATTGGAGGAGGATCTAGCAGAAGATATCCTAGAGAAAGTAAGAGAACGTGTGGAAGGGGAACGGCTCGAGCAAAGCGAAGAAATGGCAATTGCAAAACAAGCTCGTGACTTCATGGATCGGGGTCTTCTGGATGATGCCTTTATCGTTAAGCAAGTTGAAGAAAGTAATCGCGAACTTATCATCCAATGCTTGGCATTGATGGCTGACTTATCTTCAAAAATTGTGCGAAAAATCATTCTTTCAAAGAGTGGACGGGCTGTGACGGCTCTGTCTTGGCGGGCCCAATTGAAAATGCGGACTGCTTATGCCATTCAAACGAAATTAGCGCTCGTTCCATCGGCTCAACTGCTTCACGGCAAAGGGGGGGAGAAATATCCCATTGATGAAGATGAATTGGACTGGCATCTCAGCTATTTTATTGACCAAGCTGATTAAGGCAGTAATCGTTAGCCTCAAACAGAGTTAATCGTCTTCTGTGAGCCGAATAAGTGTGCCTGCTCCGCGTTCTGTGAAAATCTCTAGAAGGATGGCATGCATGACGCGTCCATCGATGATGGATGCTGCATTGGAGCCTCCTTTAAGGGCATCCAGACAGGTTGTAACCTTTGGAATCATGCCCCCTGCGATCGTGCCATTAGTGATCAGCGTTTTTACTTCTGATTCAACAAGGTCAGTGAGCAGTTCTTTCTCTTCATTGAGAACGCCTTCAACATCAGTCAGTAAGAAAAGACGCCTTGCTTGGATCGCGCCCGCAATACAGCCAGCCATTGTATCTGCATTGATATTGAAAGTTTCACCGTTTTTGCCTGCGGCGATAGGTGCAATTACAGGGATCATTCCAGCCTCGACACTTGAATTCAAAATGTCAGGATTGACGGCCTCTGGTTCTCCGACAAAGCCTAAATCAATAGTACTTTCTCGTTTTTTTGCAATGACCAGATTACTATCTTTACCAGACAGGCCAATAGCCTTGCCACCAGCGGCATTGATATCAGCCACAATGGATTTATTTATAGACCCACAGAGAACCATTTCAGCCACTTCAACCGTTTGCTCGTCGGTCACTCTTAAGCCGTCAATAAATCGACTCTCTAATTGAAGACGGTCTAGCATTTTGCCGATCTGAGGTCCTCCGCCGTGGACAACGATTGGGTTAATTC
The DNA here is from genome assembly GCF_031598375.1 of Temperatibacter marinus. Lineage (NCBI taxonomy): Bacteria > Pseudomonadati > Pseudomonadota > Alphaproteobacteria > Kordiimonadales > Temperatibacteraceae > Temperatibacter > Temperatibacter marinus. The sequence goes on along the minus strand of NZ_CP123872.1, from coordinate 748,371 downwards.
CGACTTGCTTGAGAAGAACGACATCTTCTGCAAATTGACGGGAAAGTTCATCGTCAATCATTGCATTACCGCCATATTTAATGACAAAGGTTTCCCCAGCATATTTTTTCATATACGGCAGGGCTTCGCAGAGAATTTTTGCTTTTTTCTGCAGTTTCTTCTGATCTGTATTCACAATGACACTCATAGTTCAAATCTTATTAAGTAAAGGTCTTTATGTGATAGCGTTTTTCCTGATCAGGGGCAATTAAAACTCCCATCGTAATTAGGAATTGTGCCAAATAATAGCTCAGCCAAATGACAGTATTAGACCAATCTGGGAGGCTTAGGAACATGCGTCCAGCAATGAAAGCGTCTGAGATGAAAAAGAGCATAGAGCCTATGCCAACAAGAATGAAAGGATATCTAGATAGCTGAGCACATGAGACCATGCCTGTTAAAATTACCATATAGCCGATGATTAAATATTGCATTTCACCTAAGCTGTCATAGAGCAATATTGCAACAATTGTTGTCAAGGCCCAAGCGAGAGAGGCGATATTCAACCGAATTTTCGCAAGATCCTGAAGGTGTCGTCTGTTGCGCAAGAAAAGAAGCATATAAAAAACATGCGCCACCGAAAAGCCGGCTATGCCGTAACTGAGTTTATTGTCAAAAGGCAGCTCTAGGCCAATATCTCCTGCGGCGGAAGCAAAGAGAGCCAGGGCTAAGATTGCATGATCAAGGGTGCGAAAATTAAACAGGGCATAAACACCGAGAAGAGCCACAGGTAAGCCCTTAGCCACCAGTGACCATGTGAGAGTATCCGGGAAGGATTTAAGCTCATAAACCACAGCAGCAATAATGGATAAAATTAAAATAATACTGCCGAAAAACTCTAAAATCGGTCGTTTTTTCTTTGTGAAAATCCGCGTCATAACTTACCTCTTTGTGCCCAATGTTTACTATTGCAAGGGAAAATGATTTTTTCAAGGACTCCCTAAAAATTTAGCGACTCAATGTGATGTCGATTGAGGGACATCTTGCTCGAGAGGTTTTAATATTTTGATCATTGGATAGTTTAAAAGGCTTACAATCAGTAAAATTTCTGCCACATCAAGGGGCAGATCTAGCACAGAACCAAGCTTTAGTATAAGCAAAGCTGCGACAGCCCCCAAAACCATAAATACAGAGTTCATGACGTTATTGGATGCAATGGTCCGCGAACATTTATCAGGATCACTCTGGTGCTGTAGTCGGGCATAGAGAGGGACTATAAACATTCCCCCGGCAGCGGACATGCCCAAAATGGCCAAGCCCATGACCCATGTGATAGGGTTCTGTATGAAGGCCCAAACCGAGATTAATGTTCCGTCCACAGGCTGTTCAACCGCAGTGCTATACCAAACGAGTGTCCCATATAGAAAAATGCCACAGAGTAGAATGATCACGAGGCTTTTTCGTTGATATATGCCTGATATCTGACCTTTTAGGATCCGGTTGCATAAAATTGAGCCGATGCCGATTCCCACTGTGAAGAGGGCCAAAATGGCTGTCATACCATATTCGTCCAAATACAGAAGCGATCGAGCCATTGGTGTAATTTGCGCTAAAAATACAGAGCCAAACATCCAGAACCAGCTGGTTCCTATAATTGACAAAAAGATGATCGGATTGCTTTTGGCTTCTCTGAACTGCGTGCGGGTTTCGGCAAATATATTTTTCCTAATTCGAATGTCAGGCGCGGCGCGTGCCGTCTTTGGAATGAAAAGGGCTGTGATAAAGCCTAGCACTGCAATACTAATGGTGCCCATAGCAGCGAGGACTATCCCATTTTCAGCTAAGATAAGCGGGGCCCCGAACAGCGTGCCGAGTAAAATTGCCAGAAATACACCGGCTTCCATTAAACTATTTGCAGGTAAAAGCTCATCTTTTTCAAGGTGTTGTGGTAAAATGGCATATTTTATGGGTCCAAAGAAGGTCGATTGAAGCCCCATGCCGAAGAGAATGATCATCATTAACACGATATTCCCAGTATAAAATCCATAAGCCCCAATAATCATTAAACCTATTTCCCAGAGTTTAATGAATTTTATCAATGTGGATTTTTCATATTTGTCAGAGAGTTGCCCTGCCAGTGCACTGGCGAGGAAAAAGGGGAGCATAAAAAGCCCTGCGGCAATGTTAGACAAAAGGGCTGCCTCTGATGAACTGCCTGTTGCCAGCACATAAACAATGAGTGCCAACATGGCCAATTTGTATAAATTGTCATTAAATGCCCCTAGGAATTGGGTGATAAATAGGGGGAGAAAGCGTCGACTTTTCAATAATCGAAATGTCGATGAGTTATTTTTTTCAGTCACTAGCGCGCCCCTTTTCCACCTCTATGAGGGCACACTCTACCGAATGTATCAAGCAGTTACAAGAAGACTATGGTCATCTTGAAAGCACGGACTTTATGTCTAAAGTATTGCTATTGTGACTTTTTTGTTACATAGGAAAAATTTTGCAGCGCAACATTAAGATCGGCGTTGATATTTTCTCCATTCAAACCCTGTAAACTGGTAATACAGGAAAGAATTCTGCCAAGTGTTCTCAGGAATTTCGGGTGTTCTCAGGAAGCTTGTGCAGAATATAAAAGGGAAAAATAATGCCGGAGAATAACAAAATGATAAAATTACCACGTCAAAGAGCGACAGCCTTACTGACAACAACAGCAATGGGGTTAACACTAACACTGGCTGCTCCACAAGTTGCAGCGCAAGATAATGATGAAGCTTCTCTTGAGGAAATTACTGTTACAGCGACACGTCGTGCTGCAAGTATTCAATCAATACCGTATAATATTTCTGCCATGTCAGGCAATGCCCTAGAAAATTTTGGTGCACGTGATCTGACAGAAATTTCTCGCATGGTTCCAGGGATTCAATTTATTGATACAGGCGCGCGCCAAAACGGAAAATTGATTATGCGAGGTCTTTCTGATGGCCCGTTGCAGGCTGCTGAAAACCAGGGCTCAGGAACAACAGTTTCTCGCTATATGAATGAAACGCCTTTGACGGCGGACATCAAGCTTTTTGATATTGACCGCATCGAAGTTCTTCGTGGTCCACAAGGGACACTTTATGGACGCGGGGCTATGGGGGGTACGCTTCGTTATATTACGAAGAAGCCTGTCATGAATGACGTCAGCGGCGAAATGGATGCTGAATTTTATCTCACAAAAGACAGCGGTTCTGTAAGTCAAGAATTTACAGGTGTTGCCAATGTCTCTTACTCTGACAATTTTGCTGTCAGAGCAGCAGTTAACTATCTGCACGATAGTGGCTTTGTGGACTATAACTATGTACATTTAGTGCCGGGCGTTTCTGACGCTCCGAAGCCAGTGGAAGACAATAACGGCGAAGAAACACTGAATGTTAAAATCGCCGCGCTGATGAAGCTTTCTGAAGAGACTGAAATTTCGGCCAGCTATTATATGCAAGATCAATTTGCTGAGGGCCGTCAGGCGGTTAATCCAGACTTTACTGGTGAAAAATATGTTTCAAGCTTGCGTTATACTGAGCCGCGCTGGAACAAAGATGAGATCTTTAATCTGGAAATTAGCCATGAAGGCGAAGACCTTTCTGTGCTCTCTAGTACTTCTTATTCTAAATATACAGGGGATGGGCGTCGCGATCAGACAGATCTTCTTCTGTTTTTATGGCCTGGTTATGGTGATTTCGCACAATTCTCTAGTTTTACAAAGGAAGAAGCTGAGTCTGAAACTTTTGTTCATGAGACACGGGTTCTCTCGAATAATGAAGGTGCCTTAAACTGGATTGCGGGACTTTACTATGAACATGATAGCGGTCAAAACCGATCTCGTGAATATGTCCCAGGATATCTTCAGTGGGCTGGGTTTACGACGGGTAATGGTGCTCTGGAATATGATAGTTACGGAGATGACAGTTTTGAAGAAAAGGCTGTTTTCGGTGAAATAACATATGATTTCTCGGATCAACTTCATGTGACAGTTGGCGCTCGTTATTTTGAACAATCTGTCAATATTAAAGAAAGTTGTACTTGGCTTGTCCTTCTTGATTCTGCACCAGATTGTGTCGATCCTAATGAAGGCGGAATTAATGACACAGTCTTTAAATTGAATGTATCTTACGATGTTTCCGATGATGTTCTTTTCTACGGTACTGTTGCTGAAGGGTTCCGCCGTGGAGGCATTAACAACATTAAAGATCCTCTGGATAGTGAGCGTACTTATGGGCCAGACCGTGTAACAAACTACGAGTTTGGTTGGCACGCTAAATTGCTTGATAATAAATGGGTCTTCAATGGTGCTGTTTTCTATGTGGACTGGACGGATATTCAAATTGATGCCAAGTCAGTTAACACAGCTGAAAACATTACAATTAATGCCGGAAAAGCCAGTTCTAAAGGGATGGAACTTGAAGGCAAATATGCACTAAGCCAAGCTTGGACCGTTGGGGCTTCTTATACCTATACAGACGCTCAGATTGAAGAAACAATCATGGATGCGGGTGTGATTGAAGGCAATAAGCTTCCTGGGGTGCCTGAGCATCAGTGGTCTGCTTACTTTGATTTCTCTACAGACTATGATGGGGGCACTATCTTTGCTAACGGTAGCCTCTTCTACCGCGGCAAAGCAAAAGCACTTGTCAATAAAATCGCTATGTTTAACAACACGGATCAATTCACAATGGATGATTATGTTTTGGCAAACGTAGCAGCTGGATATAACAAAGATAATTGGAACGTTCGTGTCTATGTGAATAACCTGTTTAACAAGTTTGCAATAACAGGGGGACGCGGTGCGCGTCGCTATGGAGATCAAGGTCAATTCTTCTATGTTGTCTCGCCTCGGACAGCGGGTGTATCTTTTGGATATGACTTCTAAGCTTTACCGCACACTATAAATAAGTATGATGGGATCTTAATCTATTAAGATCCCATTTTTTTGGAATATATGGTGAAACATAATCAAATTCGATCCCGCCTCCATGCTGGTTATCAAGCGTATGACCAAGGGCAATATCAAGAAGCTAAACAGCATGGCATCACAGTACTTGCCCTTGATGCAGGTGCCGTTGAAGCTCATTTCTTAGTAGGCCTAGCCTCTGTTGAGTTAGGGGATTGGGGGACAGCGAGAAAAGCTTTTGGAACTGTTCTTGGTCTTGATCAAAAGCATGCGCGTTCTTGGGTTTATTTAGCACGCACTTTGTTGATGACCGGTGAACATGCAGATGCATTAGCCTCCGCTGAAAATGCTGAAAAACTTGGTCTTATTAACGCCCAAGACTTTGACAGTCTAGGAGTCATCTATGCGCATTTAAACCAGCATGAGAAAGCACTGCAACAGTATGATCAAGCGCTCAAGTTGAAGGATCAGTCAGCGATTATCCATGTCAACAAAGCCAGCAGTCAAACTTTCTTGGGACAAAGTGAAGCTGCGATTGACAGTTTAAATCAAGCCTTAAAAATAGACCCTGCCCATGCCAAAGCGCATTGGATGCTCGCCAGAAGTCAAAAAGCAACATCAGAGGAAGATCTCGATCCAATAAAAGAAACATTAAAAGCCTCTAATTCTCCGCAGGATGTCGCGATGTTAGCCTATGGCCTTGGGAAGCTATATGAAGACCTAGGGGCTTGGGATCAAGCTTTTACTACCTATGAAAAGGGCGCGAATGCCAAGAAGGCGTTCGTTTCTTATGATGCAGCCGGGGAGGCACAATATTTCCAAGCTCAAATGAAAGCTTGGACGCGTGAACATGTTGAGTCAGTCTGTCGCCAAAATGACCAACAGGAAAGTCCAATTTTTATTGTGGGGCAGCCGCGAACAGGTACAACTCTTGTTGAACGTATTCTTGCCGCGCATTCGGAAGTGACGGCGGCAGGTGAGTTGCCCTATGTCGCCATGTTAGCCAATCAATTCAGGTCAGCACCCAAAGCTTTTGGCGAAGCTTATTTAAACTGCGCGCGTCCATTAAGAGGGCAAACGCGACTATTCATTGATAAATTGCCTGAAAATTATCAACATCTAGGCCTCTTAGCGACGGCCTTCCCCAAAGCGCGTTTCATCCATGTAAAACGACATCCTATGGACAGTTGCTTTTCCATGTATAAGCAGCTTTTTGCTGAGAGTTATCCCTATTCATATGACTTTGAAGATCTTGCTCGGCATTATGCACACTACCAAGGTTTGATGGATCATTGGCATAATGTCTTGCCAGACCGTATACTTGATCTTGCGTATGAAGACCTGGTGAGAGATGTTGAGGGGTCCGCGCGGTGTCTTTTGGATCATGTAGGGTTGGACTGGCAAGAGGCTTGTGCATCGCCTCATAGAACAGAAGGAACCGTTGCGACTGCCAGTGCTTTGCAAGTTCGGGAAAAAGCCCATACAAAATCTATTGGAGTGTGGCAGAGATTTGAAAAAGACCTTCAGCCTCTCTATACTCAACTGAATCAATTGAATATCAAAGGTTTATAATGAAGTTCGTTCTTACTGTTTTACTTTCAATCGCCTTCTCTATGTCGTCCCATGCTGGGGTGAAAGAAAGAAAAATCATCACTAAGTTAAAGGTCGATGATCTTGGGGCTGGTCGACATGAATTCTATTTTAAGGCTGGATACCGTAACACGGGAGACGCTCTCCTGATCCCTGTTATTGTCTTTAAAGGCACGAAAGAGGGACCGCGTTTGATGCTGACAGCGGCTGTTCATGGTGACGAATTGAATGGTATTGGGGTTCTTCATAGATTGGCTGCAGAACTTAATCCTAAATCATTAAAAGGAACGGTGATTATGGTACCCGGGATCAACCGGACGGGCCTAGAAAATAACAGTCGCTATTTTCACGAATCTAATGGAGGCGGATCTCACACAGATTTAAATCGTGTTATGCCGGGTGAAAAATATGGTCATGCGGGCGAGCGCTTTGCGTATCATGTTTGGCACTATCTATTAAAGAATAACGCAGATAAGGCCATAGACCTTCATACCCAAACACGGGGGACAGCATATCCGCTCTATGTCTTTTCTGACTTTAGAAATGCGGCGGCAAAAAAGATGGCCTATCTATTAGGGCCGGACCTGATCAAGGAAGACAAAGGGCAAAAAGGCACAGTAGAGACAACATTCGTGACTCATGATATACCAGCCGTAACATTAGAAATTGGCGCGCCCAAAATATTTCAAAAAGATCTTATTAACCGCGCCATTATTGGCATCAAACGCGTCATGAAAAAGGATGGCATGATAAAAGGAGAAACTCTTCCGGTTGCTAGAGTGAAGCCTTATGTGGGCACAAAGTCCACAACTGTTTATACCCACACGGGAGGCATTTTGATGATGAAAGTCGCTTTGCTCGATCACGTGAAAGAGGGGCAGGTCCTCGGCTGTATTAATGACCCCTTTGGCCATAAATTAAAATGTTATAGAGCGCCTCATAAAGGCGTCGTTTTAGCAGTCTCCACGGATCCTATGCGAGAGCCTGGATCAATGGTTGCACGTCTCTTAAAATAGAGAGGCTTAGTGATGCGTGAAACGAGAGTGTGTCATCTTCATGATCATGATTGCTTCTCGGATACGCCGCCAATCTCGTCGCATTGATCGTGAACTATCTGTATCTAGAGATTTATCAAAGGCAGCTAATTGCTGAGCTGCATAGACTTCGGCTTTATCGCCCATCATTTCAAATAAGTGGGAGGCATAGCTATGAATATCGCGTTCTTTCATGGTCTCTTCCTTATAGATTGGAACCTTAACTCGAAACCTGAACTCTCAACAAACGACTCGTTACAGAATTAAGTATAGCAAAATCAATGCATGCTGTGTATGACATTCTAGCTAAATCCCTTTGTGTAAGAGGTGCGCATAATTAAAATTTGAAGAAAATCCAACAGTGTTTCGGATGCGTAAATAGCAGGAATAATTTCGAATAAGAATAGGAAGTTTAATGAGTGATTTTAAGCCTAGTGACCACCCAAAGGTCCACCGCAAAAAAACCGGTGTGCTTCTCATTGCCCTTGGCACACCGCTTGAGTTAACGAAGAAATCACTGCGATCTTACCTTTCTGAATTTCTAGGTGATCCAAGGGTTGTTGAATTTCCTAATCGCTTTCTTTGGAAGTTAATTTTAAACGGACCATTGCTAACCCTTCGTGTGCCTAAAAGTTTAAAGGCTTATGCTAAGATTTGGGATTATGATCTGGATGAATCTCCTCTGCGGACAATAACCCGTGAGCAAGGGGAGAAATTAGCACAAGACTTTCAAGAGCGATACGGCGACACCGTGAGGGTTGATTGGGCCTTTCGGTATGGCTCTCCTTCTATTGAGGCAAAATTGGAAGAGATGAGAAAAGCTGGCGTTGAGCGTCTCGTTTGCTTTGCGCTCTATCCGCAATATAGTGCCAGCACCACGGCCAGTAGTTATGATGAAGTCTTTCGAGTGCTTGGCACGATGCGGTGGCAACCAGCCATAAGAACAGTACCGGCTTATTTTGAAGAACCTGTCTTTATTAAAGCTTTAGCAGACTCAGTGAAGCAGTCCCTAAGCACATTAGACTTTGAACCAGATCATATAGTAGCCTCTTATCATTCAATCCCTAAAGAGTATTGGGATAAGGGAGATCCCTACCCTTGCCACTGTTTTAAAACATCTCGGTTGTTGAGTAAAGAAATGGCATGGCAGGACGATTTCTTGCTGACTAGTTTTCAATCCCGTGTTGGACCAAAAGAATGGGTCGGCCCAGAGACGGAAGCTCTTACCATTAAACTGGCACAACAAGGCGTGAAAAAACTTGTGGTTTTAACCCCTGCCTTTAGTGCGGATTGTTTGGAAACTTTGGAAGAGATTAATATGGAACTTCGGGAAATCTTTCTTGAGCAGGGGGGGGAGAAATTTCATATGATTCCATGTTTAAATGCATCAGAAGCTGGAATGAAAATGATTTCAACTCTTGTTCAGAAAGAAGCCCAAGGCTGGATTTAATTATTTCTTACCGTCAATTCCACGAACTTCGACAAAAATTTCGACATCGCCTGCTTTTTTAAAAGTCAGCGTTACGGGAAAAACATCGCCTTTCGCCAATGGCTTGGTCAACCGCATCATCATGATATGATAGCTTTGGGGCTTAAGCCGAAGTATTTTCTTTTTTGGGAGAGGAAGACCGCCATCTACAGGCGCCATCATCATCATATTATTCTCCATCTTTGAAAGATGGATTTCAGTAACTGCAGCAATTTTTGAGGAGACCGAAACAAGATGATCATCATGATGACCGATATTCTTGATGGTGAGATATGCGGCCGCACTCATGGTACGACCAAGGGTCTCTCTAGCCCAGACATTACTGATTTCTAGAGAATCTTTATGGCCATCGTGGGCCATGCTAGCAAAGCTACTCATAAGCATCATAAGGGTGATAAGGAATTTCATTCTTGGTAACTTTCACTTTTATTGAATAGGTTTCTCAGGCTGTGTTCAACCATGCACGGTAGATTTATGAGCAATCCGTTTCTTGGGCAATTTGATCCATCGATTTGATGAGTTCGTGAAGGATGTCAGGTTCAAAAGCTGAATGGCCAGCAACATCTACAATCTTTAATTTTGCCCAAGGCATCGCTTTCTTCAGTTCATAGGCACTGACAGGAGGACAAATTGCATCGTAACGACCTTGGACGATTGTCGTAGGGATGTTCTTAAGTTTATATGTGTCTCTTAGGATTTGATTATCCTCTTCAAGCCAACCTTTATGAACAAAATAGTGAGCCTCAATTCTTGCAAAAGGCAAGGCAAAATACGGATCCCTTGCTTGCTCAATTTGAAAGCGGTCTTGAACAAGAGTGACTGTTGAAGACTCCCAAACAGACCAAGCTTGTGCGGCCTCTAATTGCCTCTCTAAATCATCGCCTGTGAGGATGTCATAATAGGACTGGATAGGCATTTTACGCTCTTCTTCGGACAGAGGAGCGAGAAATTCATCCCATGCTTCTGGGAAGATACTACCTGATCCAGGGCCATAAAACCAATCCAGCTCTTTTTGACGTAGAAGGAAGATCCCTCGCAGAACCAAGTTTAATATTTTTTCAGGATATTTCTCTGCATAAAGCAAAGCTAGAGTGCTTCCCCATGAGCCGCCAAACACAATCCACTGATCAATGTTTAAGTGGAGACGAATAGCCTCCATATCAGCCACTAAATCCCAAGAGGTGTTATTTTCTAGACTTGCATGCGGTCTGCTTTTACCACACCCCCGCTGATCGAAGAGGATGATATGATATTTCGAAGGATCAAAAAACCGACGTTGCAATGGCGAAGTGCCGCCGCCTGGTCCCCCATGTACAAATACCACTGGGATACCGTATCGGTTACCCGATTGCTCTAAATAAATCTCGTGACCCGCACCAACACTCAGGTGAGAGGCGGCAAAAGGCTCGATTGGTGGGTATAAATTTCTTTTCATAAACAGCTCTCAGTCAAGGCTAATCCCTATGACTGCCTTCACGCTCAATCAAATGATCTTCGATAAAATTAAAAGAGACCAAATCATCTGCATCAATAGGAGCATCTGCAAACGGCATTTTGACTGCATGGGCTTTAATCTTAAAAATGGAACTGGCTTTGCGAGCAAGGCCATTTAAGGTAATCAGACCAAATCTATAGAGGAAGAAGGCCCAGACCCCTATCATGGGTAGCATTGCCCGCCTTTTCTTTTTATTGCCAAACTGCCCCCCACCCTTAAAGAGCTCAACAGAAGACAAAGCCGCTTCAGTACAGATGGCATAGATATTACAATTGGACCAAACCCCATCAATCAATTTGTGCTGGCCCGTAATCTTACCGGTGCCAGGATAGGTCTCTTGGACAAGAAGATCTGGCGTCATTGCCCAAGCCGCTTCAGCTTTCTTGTCTCTGACTTCATTCATGAAATAGTCGATAATATCGACAGTATGGAAGCAATTATCAGCGGTTGTAATCATGTAGGGCATCTTCTCAGTGCCTAGAGTGCGAATGGCAGAAAGGACACTGCTAGAAAGCGTCTGTTCTGATTTAATATATGTTAGTTTGCCGCTTTCCTGTAATCTTTTGACTTCAGGAAGATTTTCAATGATGGCATAGTCCTCAAGGATAAGGGCTATGTGGCCGACATTGTCTGACTGATCTAATACAGTCAAAACACGGTCTACCATAGATGATCCATTAACCTTGATCAGGCATTTATGAGACACCCCAAAATGTTCAGCAAGGGGATTAACGATACCTGGACGCTGGGCAGCGAGCACCAAGGCAGTATATTTATTTTGTGGCATAAGGGATATGATCCTTATTCTTTCTCTTATTTTGTTTATTCCTAATGCTTGACAGCCTGTCGTGCAACATATATCCCGCATGATTAATCAACTTTGCTATAAAAAAAGCTTAGAAACTCTTGTGAAGGCAAAAAATCCATCACATTGAGAAAAAATATGATATATAAACCCGCGAATTGTCTTCTAATGCAAATTCGCATGAAGGGTAGATGAAGTAGTAATAAAGGATATCCCTATGTCAGGCATTTCCCTGGGTCATATGTTATTTGATGAAGGGGCGCCTCTTCGATTAAAGGAAGAGGATAAAGCGCGTCTCAAAGTATTATTTCTTGCGAAGCATGCCCTTGCTGGCGGGAAGTTTGATAAAAATGATGGCATACATTCGCTCTATCATGACGAAATCAAACACTGTCTAGAAAATTTGGTTGACGATCTTGCTGTTCAAAACAGTTATGAAGCTCTCTATGAAGCATCAGATCGTAACTTTATCTTTACTCTCTTTAATCGCGGTGGATTTAGAAACAGTGAAATTCTCGCCTCTTGTTTAAGTGAATATCATTCTACACCCTATTTAGGCGCACCGCCGTCAATGCGGGGTTTTGCAGATGACAAACATCTGACGAAGCTACTATACGGTCAACTCGGTATTCCAACACCGCGCTGGCAAATTTATCGTACCAGTGACTTATCAGCGCCTGCGCCAAGTTTTGAAGCCGACCGCTATGTTGTGAAACCGAATAACAGTTCGGCCTCTTGGGGCATCAATCACGGGACAGACTGGGACGATCTCAGGCCGTTTGTGCAGGAATTACTGCGCAATAATCATGATGTTATTGTGGAAGAATATGTTCCTGGAGAGGATGTAACGGTACCATCAGTTGGGGCCGGGCGCCCTTGGATTTTGTATCCCATGCTCAATCCTAGTCAGGATGATTTGAATATCGTGACATATGAGCAAAAGCGTGGCTTTAAAGGGGGATCTTCCATTGAACTCTTTAAAGAGAGAGAGGCCTTCCCGGAACTCGTAGAGTATACCAAAAAATGCAACACCATGATCTGGCCCTATGATTATGGCCGTTTTGATTATCGGATTGAACCAAATGGCAAAGTCTGGGCTCTTGAATTTAATCTAAGCTGTAATTTAGGACAAGGCAGGGCAATAGTAGAATCCGCCAAAGAGTTGGGCTTTAGTCAGCAAGACATTGTAGAAAGTGTCCTTGCAAATTCTGTTGAGCGACAACGTGTCATGTTTGAAGCGGTTTGCAACGGCGAACAAATTCGCTGGCAAATGTAAAGCAAGCGACAGTGTATAGAACCCCGCTACTTGCGGGGTTTTTTATGGCTCATTCTCGTCCTCCATTAAAATTCGATGAGCCGCCCCTTCCAAATCGTCATATTGGTTATTTTTTACAGTCCACATAAAAGCAGCAAAACCGATAAGGCCAAGAATGAGTGCTAAGGGGATTAAGATGAGTAAAATATCCACTATAGTTCCTATCGATTTGCTTGAATTGCACGGACCAACCGCAGCCTGAAACTATTGGATATTACCACAAGCGAAGATGATGACATAGCAATGGCTGCGATCATAGGTGTCACATAGCCCAAAATCGCGAATGGGACAGCAATCATATTATAAAGGATAGCTAACCCAAAGTTTTGCTTGATTAGGCGGGCCGATAGTTTGGATGTGAGCCATGCGGTCTTCAGGGGGGATAGAATCACGCCTTGAAAAACGATGTCGGCTGCGTTCTGACTGATGTCGATTGCTGTGCTCGGTGACATGGAGACATGCGCTGCGGCAAGAGCAGGTGCATCATTTAAGCCATCCCCAACAAAAAGGACTTTGTGGCCCTCTTGTTGAAGATTTTCTACAAACTGTGTTTTATCTGAGGGTTTCATGTCCGCGTACCAGCTTCGTATACCGACTTTTTCTGCGACAGTCAGAACCTCTGAACTTCTGTCTCCCGAGAGAAGATGGACGGTTAACCCTGTCTTTTGAAGAAAGGTGATCAGCTCAGCACTGTCTGTTTTCAATTCATCCTGAAAAACAAAACGATAGGGATCAAGGCCCGGGCCTTTTAGCCAGAGTTCCGCCCCTTCAGAATCACTGTCGCTAGAGATATGAAGCCAGCGCCTGCTCCCCAGTTGGTAGTGTTTACCCTCCCATTCAGCTTGAAGACCGCTGCCAACTTTTTCTTGAACAGTTAAAGGAAGTAGTTCGCCGTCATATTGAGCAGCTAAAGCACGAGAGAGTGGGTGACTACTCTGTGCTGCCATACTGGCGGCCAATTGCATTATTTCTTGAGGGTGCGACGGGGAAGGGAGAGTGAGGATGCCCTTTGTAAGCGTGCCGGTTTTATCAAATATCACCGTATCAATTTCGGCCAATTTTTCCAAAGCATCACCGGACTTTGGAAGAATGCCATGCCGCATCAATAAACTGCTGGCAAGAACTTGGACAACTGGAACTGCAAGCCCCAAAGCACAAGGGCATGTGATGATCAAAACTGTAACCGAATGAAGCAAAGCAACCTGCCAAGGAATTGTGGTAAAGAGGACCCAAAAGAGAAAAGTTCCGAGTGCTAGGGAGTGAACAGCAGGTGTATAGAAGCGCGCTGCACGATCTGCTAAGCGAACAAAACGAGCATTCCCTTGTTCAGCAGTTTCCATCATGCTCACAATGGTATTTAGCAAGCTTTGTTCTTTTTTGCTGGAGACTTGAATCTCTAGGGAAGAACTGAGATTGGTTGTTCCAGCATAAACCCGATCGCCTTTTTGGCTTGAGACAGGAAGACTTTCTCCAGTAATTAAGGACATATCAATATCGCTTGTCCCGTTTAGAATTGTTCCATCTGTTGGGATATTTTCCCCTACATTCACATAAACAATCATCTCTGGCATCACTTGATCTAAGGGGATCATGTCAAAAGAATTGCCAACCTTGATGCGTGCTTGACCGACTAATTTTGAGAGCAAATTTGCGGCACTTTCCCTCGCTTTCCCTCGTGCTCTTGCATCAAGATATCGCCCAATGAGAAGAAAGAAAAGAAGCATGACGGCGCTATCAAAATAGACATGTTCGCCGTGATTGATAGTCTCAAAAATACTCATGCAGCTAGCAAGAATAATGGCCAGCGAGATAGGTACATCCATATTTGTATAGCCTTCCTTTAACACTGACCATGCTGACTTAAAGAAAGGTTGTCCTGCATATGCCACTGCAGGCAGGGCAATAAGGGCAGAGACCCAGTGGAGAAAATCTCTGACTGCAAGCCCCATAATATCACTAGAGGAAGTCCAAAGACCTACGGATAAGAGCATAATATTACCAGCTGCAAAGCCAGAGGCAGCTATAGCCTTAAACAGGAGCTTCTCTTCTTCACTTTTTACGCCTGATAGTGCCACTTGATCCAACGGGCGAAGGGCATAGCCCATTGCTTCAATCTGCCGACAGGAGGTGTCTCCTAAATGCTGCTCGCCTCGCCAGGTAAAGGACAGACGCTCCGTCGACATATTCACACGAGCCGACTGAATATGACGCTGAGAAAGAAGCTTTTTTTCTATAGCTTGAATACAACTGGCACAGTGCACACCTGAGATAGAGAGGGTTACTTTAAAACTACCATCTTCTAACGCTTCAGAAAATTGAGATAATGACGTTTCATAGGGTTCATTTTTCAGTATAACCTGAGCTGAGTGACAGCCTTCACAGCAATACTCACGACCGTCAGGGCAAGCCTCGCCGCAGTGAAGACATTCCGATCCCATTTGATCTACTGAATTATCAGGCGTGTCGAAGTTTGATATAAGGTATTCTGCCATTTCACATAAATCCTAACGTCCCATTGCCCAGGCAGAGGAAAGGTTAATTTCTTTCCATAGCCGCCTTGTCCCCTTTGCCCGAGCGAGAGGGACAAATCATAGTCCCCGCTTAAGGGGCGTGTAATCTCTGCTCGGACTTCAGCATTAGAAATTGCCTTGCCCTTGTTATCTTGTATAGTTGCAAGCAAAACGCCATGAAAATATTCAATTTTAGTGTTCCATCCAAGAAGGTTTTGAGCTTCAGCCTCTGCGACAACTTGATTATAGGCCAGTCCTTTTTCGTAAGCGTTTTCTACTTTTAATCCTGTGTGAGTCCGCGCTGCAGAATAGATGAAGAAGGCATCAACTGAAGCAAAGGTCAGAAAGAATGCGATCAACATAAAAGCAAATTGTTTTCCAGAAAGAGGCTTTTTAATCCCTTTTTCAGAAGTCATCTTTTCTTCAGTCATCATATTTTTTACTCACGAAAATTGTTTCATAGTGATCTGTGAGCCCTGTGAAAGGATCTGTTAACGTCACAGTGATTGGAGTGCGGGGATTTTGTTGAGCAGGGGCCATTACAAAAACCCTGAAATGGGCAACGCTATCCGCAAAAACAGGCAGGGCAATCAGAGAATAATTGCCAACGCCTTGGACTTTGGTTGTGATCCCATCAGCGCCCTCAAAGGTCACTTTATACATTTTATCATGGTGGGTCTTGTTTAAGATTTTGATGTCGTAGCCATTTCTGATTGTCCCGTCTGAAAGAGTGACAAACAGTGGATTACGGTCATGAATGACATGGAGATCAAGGGGGCTGCGCGTAAGTAATCCATAAAGAATGCCGACACTAACACTGACTAAAATTCCTACATACCATAGCGTTCTCAAACGCAGATAGTGCGGTTTAACACTGGGAGGTGACCCATTGGGGCGATCTTCTCTAAAGCCTCTGTCTGTGTCATAGCGGATTAAGCCATGGGGTAAGGATAATTTATCCATCACAGAATTACATGCATCTACACAGAGACCGCAGGCAATGCATTCCATTTGCAAACCATCCCGAATATCGATGCCCATGGGGCACACCTGAACACAAGCTGTGCAATCGACACAATGTCCGCGTTTCGTGAGATCTTGGCCCTTTTTTAATTTACCGCGGGTTTCGCCGCGACGGTCGTCGTAGCCAATAACCAAACTGTCTTGGTCAAACATCGCCGATTGGAATCGTGCATAAGGACACATATATGTACAGACTTGCTCGCGCGCAAAACCTGCCATTAAATAGGTCGACAATGTCAAGGCTATGATCCAACCCATAACGGAGGGTTCTACGTCTAAATGGAAGATCTGATCCAATAGAACATAGGCATCATTAAAGTAAAAAACCCAAGCTCCACCTGTACCGAGGCTGATTAGAAGCCATAGGGCATGAGTGGTCAGATATTTTCTAGCTTTTTCTAGGGACCATTTTGATTTGGCGAGTTTTAATCTAGCATTTCTGTCGCCTTGAACAAAGCGCTCGACCCAGACGAAAAGGTCAGTCCAAACGGTTTGGAAACAGAGGTAACCACACCAAACGCGTCCAAAGAGACTGGTTAAGAAAAACAATCCGATGGCTGCGACAATTAAAATCCCTGTCAGAAAGTATACTTCTTGAGGCCATATCTCGATGAAGAAAAAATAAGCACGGCTATCAGCCAAATCAATCAGGATTGCCTGATCTGGAGCATTTGGGCCGCGATTGTATCTGAGAAATGGAGCCAGATAATAGATACTTAACGTAATAAGCATAGCGAGCCATTTAAGTTTTCGAAACTTTCCCCAGACCCGTTTAGGAAAAATCCGTTTTTGCTTTTCAAACAGCTGAAGGGGCTGGTCTGTACTAAGTACAGGCTTTTCATGCTGATCAGACATTGTATGATTCCCTTTTATCAATTGATGTCAGATTATGCTGATTAGATGAAGGGGGCCTTGACCCCCATCAAGTAGTCGGGCGTCCTGAGTTACATTTCACCGCCGCCTAGAGAATGAACATAAAGCGAAAGCTGACGAATGGTTTGCTTGTCTAAACGAGAGTGCCAAGCAGGCATCATACCGTGCTTTGGGCGTTTGATTTGGGCAATTATGTCGGCGCGAGTGCCCGCATAAAGCCAGATAACGTCCTTCAGGTTAGGACCGCCCATCTCTTGACTACCTCGACCAGTATCACCGTGACACGAGGCACAGTTATCTGCATAGGCAGGGGCACCAGCAGGCTGGTCCGATAAGATGAAGTCTGTAATCATTTCAATGGTATTTTGATCCAGCATCTCATCGAATGGCGGCATTTCGTTATAGCGCGTTTCCTCATGGTCTGCGCGGATGCCATAGGCAATGGTCATTTCAATATCGTCAAGCGATCCTCCCCAAATCCAGTCATCGTCATTCAAGTTAGGATAGCCTGGTGCTCCAGCCCCGCCGGTACCGTGACACGTTGCACAATTGTCCTTAAAAGCAGATGCCCCTCCAGCCAGGCCAAAGGCATAAAGAGCTTCATTCTTCGTGATTTCACTATAAGAGGCTTTCTCAAAATCACTCAGATATTTTGCGCGTTGCTGCAGGATTTCAGCCTGACTTTCTTCTAATTGAGTATATTGTGTCCAGCCACTATTTCCTACTGTGCCGCCGCGCTCACCCTCGCCAGAAAGTGTGGGCCAAGCAGGGTAAACGACCCAGTAACCAATTGCCCAAATTGTGGTTACGAGCCAAACCATTAACCACCAACGCGGGGCTGGATTGTTCAATTCTTTAATGCCGTCCCATTCGTGACCTGTTGTTTCAACACCAGAATGGTCGTCGCGTTCAATTTTATCAGCCATGGGATTAGTCCTCCATCAGCGGAATGTTTTTGTGAGATTCGATTTCTTCTTTGACAGAAGGTCGAAAGGAACGAAGGGCAATCATGCAGAAGACTGAAAAGAAAAACAGTAGTCCGACTGTGCCAGAATTATCTGTGAGGAAGTCAATCATTTTCTGGCTCCCTTCTTTAGGCTTTCGGCTTTATAGTCTTTTAGCTCAGCCATGGTGCCTAGAACTTGTAAATAAGCAATGAGAGCATCCATTTCAGTGATCATGGGTTGACCATCAAAGTTACCAACATTCACCTTTTTATAGCGTGCCACTAAGCCTTCTTGGCTATCATGAGAATCCGCTGGCAATGCTTGAGCCAGTGCGTCAAATCGTGCATTTTCAATCATCTCTTCTGTATAGGGCACACCGATGCGCTTCAATGCTTTCATATGCACATGAATATCTTCAAAGTTAATCACATTATTTGCCAAATGCGGATACGGGGGCATGATGGACGCAGGGACAAGATTTTGTGGTTTGATCATATGGTCTACGTGCCATTCATCAGAATATTTACCTCCAACACGCGCGAGATCAGGGCCTGTTCTTTTACTTCCCCACTGGAATGGGTAATCATACATACTTTCAGCGGCGAGAGAGTAATGACCGTACCGCTCAACCTCATCGCGCAGAGGTCGAATTTGTTGAGAGTGACAGTTATAACAACCTTCTTTGAG
Organism: Temperatibacter marinus; assembly: GCF_031598375.1. NCBI lineage: Bacteria > Pseudomonadati > Pseudomonadota > Alphaproteobacteria > Kordiimonadales > Temperatibacteraceae > Temperatibacter > Temperatibacter marinus. Next base: position 729,691 of record NZ_CP123872.1, on the reverse strand, counting down.
ATAAATATTGTACCCCGCCAATTCCAGAGGCGTATACGGGCGAATACCTTTGACAGGTTCTATGGTAGTTTCAATGCGGAAGAGAGGAAGGATTTCCACAATACCGCCGATACTGATCATGACCACTGTGAGGACCAGCATCAGGATTGAGTTGCGTTCAATTACTCCGTGTTTATGAAGCATGAGCCATCTCCTCATCATTTGTCAATTGCGCCTGCTGATCAGGCATAGCTGTGATTGTTTTGTAGATGTTGTAAACCATGATGCATCCGCCAGCCACGAAGAGAGCACCGCCCATTGCGCGGATGATATAGTAAGGATGCATGGCTTGGACTGTCTCGACAAAACTATATTCTAAGAAACCAAGGGAATCATATGCACGCCACATAAGACCTTGCATAATGCCTGAAACCCACATGGCGGTGATGTATAAGACGATTCCTACAGTAGAAACCCATAGGTGAGTATTCACCAGCTTCAAGGAGTATAATTCTTCTTTTCCCCATAGTTTTGGAACCATAAAATAAAGGCAACCAAAACTGATGAAGGCAACCCATCCTAAAGCGCCAGAGTGTACATGGCCAATTGTCCAATCAGTGTAGTGTGACAAAGCATTCACTGTTTTGATTGACATAAGGGGTCCCTCGAAAGTGCTCATTCCATAGAAAGCAAGAGAGACAATCATAAACTTTAAAACAGGATCTTCTCTCAATTTATGCCAAGCCCCTGAAAGAGTCATCATCCCATTAATCATTCCCCCCCAAGATGGCATCCAGAGCATAATTGAGAAGGTCGCTCCTAATGTCTGCGCCCAGTCAGGAAGCGCTGTATACTGTAAGTGGTGAGGGCCCGCCCAGATATAAATAAAAATTAGGGACCAAAAGTGTAGGATTGATAGGCGGTATGAATAGACAGGTCTATTCGCTCTTTTTGGCACAAAATAATACATCATACCAAGGAAGCCAGCTGTGAGGAAAAACCCAACGGCATTATGGCCATACCACCACTGTATCATTGCAGATTGAACACCGCCCCACAGTGGATAAGATTTTGTCCAACTCACTGGAATTGAAGCGTTATTAATTAAGTGGAGGATTGCAACTGTTACAATGAAGGATAAGAAAAACCAATTTGCCACATAAATGTGGGGCTCTTTACGATTGCGCAAAGTCATTAAGAAAACAATCAGATAGGCGACCCAGACTATTGTTAACCAGAGATCAGCATACCACTCAGGTTCAGCATATTCTTTCCCCTGTGTAACACCGGTTAAATAACCTAGTGCCGCGAGAACAATAAAGATCTGATAGCCCCAGAAAGTGAAGGTCGCCCAGCCGTCACCCCAAAGCCGGGTCCGGCAGGTCCGTTGCACAGAATAATAACTTGTCGCAAAAAGTACATTTCCCCCAAACGCAAAAATTACTGCGGATGTATGCAAGGGACGCAAGCGACCAAATGTGAAATATTCACCGAAATTTAATTCTGGGAAAGCCATTTGAAGGGCAATGAGTAAGCCAACTAAAAAGCCAGCCATGCCCCAAAAAACCGAAGCGATGGTGAATTTTTTAACCACGTCATTGTTGTATGTTCTTGTATCTGTCATTGATCCATTCCTGTTTTGGGCCATGTTGACTTATGCGAGCATCCGGCCCGCAATGGTGAAAAGTGAGATGCCATTAAAGGCCATGCAGCCCTTTGCAGCGACACGGACAGTCAAAGGCCAGTGTCGATAGAGAAACCGCCCTCCCAGAGCGAGAGTGATGAGAATAGGCATGGTGCCAAGGGTAAAGGCTATCATACCGACAAGGGCATAGATCGCAGAGCCAGTGCTAGCGGCCACCAACAAAGCTGCATAGAGAAATCCGCAAGGTAAAAAGCCAAGGAAATATCCATACATGAAGCGTTGAAAGCCAGTTTGTTGCCGACTGAAAGGGCGGGCAATATTTGCAATCCACGCCGTATAGCTGACGGGTAATCTGAGAAAAGAGAGAGGTGATTTGGTGCTGGGTATTGCGCTCAAAATAAACAGAACGCCAGCCACTGATAAAAAACTAGCGATGATCATTTTATGGCCTGCAGATTTAATGAGCGCTGTTCCTAAACTCGCAGCGAGCATTGCAAGAAGGCAATAGGCTGTCATGCGGCCGAGATGATAGGGCAGACTGGAAATGACCATCCGGCTTACTGTTAGCCAAGAAAGAGAGTCATTTTCAGGGGCCTCAGTGTGAGTAGCAGTTTGGCCCATAATGAAAGGGCCACACATTCCTGCACAATGGGACGCACTGCCAAGCAGGCCTGCCATAAACAAGACCAAGAGGAGGGGCATAAAGCGTCCATCTAAGTCATATCCCTGTGTTAATAAATAGTCCATTGATCGAATCTCATTGTTGCGATAAGGGACTATTAACCTTAGTTTAAGAGGTCGTATTTGACTTTTGTCAAAACCTAAATTTGTGTCTTACTCTTAATTTGAGAAACCGGGCTGCTCTTAATGGGGCAGTCCAAAAAAAACCCTGCAAACAGCAGGGTTTTCATAAGTTATTTAATGACCAGAACTTACATGGAAGCTAAGCGCGCAACAAATTCGTCCGCTTGCGTACGCAGTTGATTTGTATTTTGATTAATCTCATTCACGGCTGTGGCAGTCTCGTTGGAAGCAATGCGGACTTGCTCGACGACACCAGCGAGTTCGTCTGTGGTATGGGAGACAGATTGAGTTTCCTGAGATGTGGCTTGTGCAGCCCTTGATGTCTCTGCAGTTGTGGCAGATTGCTCTTCGACAGCGGCAGAAATGCCCGTTGAATTTTGCTTCACTTCAGCAATGACTTGTACAATTTCCTCATTTTGTTTTGCAGCATCTTCACTGGCTTTTGTGATGGCGTTGATTAATTTTTCTATTTCCTCAGTCGCACTTTGTGATTGGTTCGCTAAGTTTTTCACTTCATTGGCGACGACTGCAAATCCTTTGCCAGCGTCTCCAGCGCGGGCTGCCTCAATTGTCGCATTGAGAGCCAGCAGGTTTGTCTGATCCGCAATGTCATTAATCATTTGAATAACAGTGCTAATTTCTGTGGACCGCCTTGAAAGTTCTTCAATTGCTTCTTTTCCTTTAAGCGTCGCATTAGCCGCTTGATCTGCAACCTGCGCAGTTCTATTAACTTGTTGTGCGATCTCTTGAGCTGTTGCAGACATTTCTTCAATACTGCTGGCGACTGTATTGACATTATCGCTCATACTACCGGTTGCGCCTGAAACGGCTGACAATTTAAGATCAGCAGTGTTGGTGGTTTCTTGTAGGTTTTGACTGTTATTCTCGATAGATCGAATAGAACTGCCCATGGTGTCAAGGACACTCATAATAGTTGACTGGAACTCATTTGTAATTTCTTCGCGAGTTTGTATCGCTAAGGCAGCAGCTTTTTCTCGTTCTTCTTCAGCCAATTGAGCAAGGCGAGAATTTTCATCAGACTTTTCTTCTACTTCAGCTAAGGCGTTTTCCGCTTGGGCTTTGAGAGCTTGCGCTTCTGAAGCCGCTAATTGTGCTTTCTCAGCTTCTGCGCTTGCGGCGTCTTGGGCCTCTTTAACTGTTGCAAAAGTCCCTTCTAATTTCATGGCTAGCCAGATGAGGCTGGGAATTTCTAAGATAACAATCAGGGCATGCATAAGAACACGCCAAAAACTGGACTCTGAAGGGAAGACCCAAGTAGGTACAGCAAAATATAGAATGATATGATGTGCAGCCACAACCCCTGCGGATAGGATAATGACTCTGAAATCGCAGAAAGCCGCAACAGCTGCTAATACTGCAAAGAAATACATATGCATGTCAATTTGGTAAGGATGACCCCGAAATTCATACACAAGAAGAGCCGCAAAGAGCACCAAAGAGACACTAGAAAGTTGTCGGTAAAGGGCGTTTGGCCCTTGGGCTTTCAAGATATAAAAGGGAACGCCTGCTATGATCACAGAAATGATTAAGGGACCCAAGATGGGGTTGCCTGCGGAGAGACCCGCGATGGCCACAAATACAATGTGAAGAAGGAGGGCGTAGCCAAGTAAATTTCCGAAGCTCTCGCGAATATCTTGAAGCATATTCATAGTTTTTTCCTTTAGAGCATTAATAGTTCAAAGAGTTAACAAATTCGTTTTCCGATCGCGGGCTAGAACAACCACTTGCTCCTTCTGCATTGATCACTAAAACTGCCCCGAGTTTATAGAGATCTAACCAGTTATCTAAACGAGAAGGCTTGAAGAGATAGCGATGCGCTGTTTGGGCATTAATAATCGTCCCTTCCATGGTTAAAAGAGATGCGATATTTACAGATTGGCTTGAAGTTTCAGGAAAATGAACAAGCCAAACATCTTCTTGCGTTGGCCACAAGTGAAGTAACACTAGTGCTGTAATGCCTGAAAACCCCCACAGAAAAGCTTTCATCAGTATCTTCCTTTATTCACATTTGACAAAGAGGCCCCCATTATTTCTCTCCCATACAGTATACGACTTATACTCTATTTTAGATTATCTTATTGAAAAGAGCTGCTTGTAAACGATTAGATCGCATACTGACTTCACATGAAATAATATTCTTAGAATGCAATTATGCTGCACTATGAAGCAATAAAATGAAGGGGATCTTCAACTGAGACCATGCTCAAAAACTTAAGCATGGAATCCAATCGCATGGCGATACATCCTTCTGTAGGGGAGAAATCGTCCCGGGCGAGGTGCATAAAAACAGCGCTGCCTGCAAAAGGGACTACGGGATCATCGTTATGGCTAATCACTACAATAATATCGTAGACATGATCTTCACGCCAAAGTTTTTCGTGACTGGATGAGAAGGGCAAGCGCACCAATTTATTATAGAATTTGTGATGCGGATCATCGCACCACCCAAGATCCGGGGAGAGGGGATCGATTTTAACTTTTGTATGAGGGTGACTTATGCGGTCTGGGCGATAGAAAACTTGTCTCACCGTGTAAGTGCCGGCGGGCGTCATCTGGTCGCCCTCTTTCCCGTCAAGATGAGGAATAAATCCTTTTTTTCCGCTGCTACACTTTGCTTTAAAAAGAGGCCCTTCCATCAACGCTGTTGTTGGATTTTCAATGCTTTGTGTTACCGTCCAATGTGTCATCTTCAAAGTTTAGTCTGGCCTTTGAGAGAATGCAAGACTGTGTTCACAACAAGGTGATTGGTGTTCATAGAGGACCGAAGGTATATGTTAACCATGATAAAATTTCTGATTTCTTTGCTGGGGGTCGCACTTTTGGGGACATCTTCCGTGTCATCCGCAGCATCAAATATAGCGGCTAAAAACTTCCTCATTTCAGAGGAAACACCGACTGTTCTTGTTGAGTTATTCACCTCACAAGGATGTCCAAGCTGTCCGCCCGCTGATGCTATGTTACGAAGCTTAAAGGGAACTGACGGTGTTATGGTTTTATCGTGGCCAATTGATTACTGGGATCGCTTAGGCTGGGAAGATACTTTTGCTCGGTCAGAACATTCTATGCGCCAATCAGCCTATAATAAGCGCATTGGGATGTCGGGTGTTTATACACCGCAAATGATCTTCAATGGAATATATGAGGCCAAGGGCTCTGACAAGTCAATGGTTACTGCCGCTCTTCAAAAAGCAAAGGGCAGGGCACGTTTGACACTTAACCCTAAGCTGGTGATCTCAAAAGATAACGTGACTATAAATTTACCTAAAGCAGCCCTTGAAGATGGGGCGCAAATTCGGTTGGTCTATTTTATAGAAAAAGCGTCAGTTGCTGTTAGAGGCGGGGAAAATAATGGGCGGACGCTACACTATACACATGTAGTGAGACAAGCAGATGTAATTAAAGACTGGACTGGGGAGCCAATCTCACTTTCCATGCCGTTGATTAAACCAGAGTCAGAAGTGACTCACATAGCCGTGCTTGTTCATAAACGCTACGGACAAGGTGTAGTCTTAGGTGCCTCTGCAGGAAAAATCCCTTCTGAGTGAGATTATTCTGAAATTGTTTCAGGGGCCATAGCATAACAGTCAATGCCATTCTTTTTGAACCGCATGCAATAGCGTACCGCTTCTGTCATGCTTTCCATCGGACCCATAACCAATTGATGCCGGGTGGGACGAATGGCTGAAGGGACAATCTCATATTGAAGAATATTTGCGATTTGGCTGTAATCTTTTTCAATGATTTTTATTAAATCTTCAACGTCACTCTTTTGAAGTGCAATGCCGAGTTCAAGTCGCCACACATAATTCCAGGATAGAGGCAAACTTCTTTTGTTGCTTGAAGGAGCAATGCTGTTAAAAACAAGATCTATTCTAAGAATATCTTCGCTGAAGCCGTATTCAGTGAGTTTTCTTGCATATTCACGCCCAGCTTCACGAGCGTCAAAAGAAAGTTCGTCAATCATTTGTGCCTCAGCTTTGATAGCATTTCTGTAACCTTTTCCCGCGGCTTGCCAAATGAGTCCATAGCCTCGAATTGGATCTTGCTGTAAAAGAGCATCTCCGTTCCAATAGAGCAAACCCAGCATATAGAGGGCTTCTTCTTGATCTTCGATTGCAAGTTGTTGCCATGAAGCGATTGCATTCAGCACACTGCTTCGGCTTAATATTCTACCGGCAGGATTTGTACCTTTATCAAAGTATAGCATATTGGCTAAGGTGAGGCCGGCTCGACTATGCCCAAGCGCAGCTGCGCTTCTATAGTGGCCGACAGCTTTTTCAAAATTGACGCCGCTCTCTAAGATACCAAGCCGTTCGATCTCACCTAAATGAAAATAGGCTTCTGCACTGCCATCTTTTCCCAGCTGTTCAAGGGTCGCATAGCCGCGGCTAAAGTTCTGTCTTTGGATGTCATCAAGGGCTCTTTGCAATCCGTTGAAATTTTCACGGCGTGCACCTCTCATCTGACCATATATTTGTCCAGCTGTTATTTCTTCGCTCGTTGCCTTTGAAGAATCGCTTTCAGGATTTTCGACTTCTTGGTTTTCTTGAGCAGACAGCACAAAGCTATTTATACAGAGCACGATGAGGAACAGGCCTATGAATGGAATAGGGTTCAAAAGAGAGGGGATTTTATGCCCATTTTCTTGGTTTGCTCTACTATGCTTCATTGTATCCTCATTTTCTCAGCTTTATTCTCTTATACGTGAAGAGTAACAGGAACACCTAGTTAAAATTTTAATCGAACTTGTTGAAAAGCCAATTAAAAATTTTGCCATTTATTGGCTTCTAGCGGTGCTTCAGGCATATCTTTACCTCTGATTCTGATGAAAATATGGTGATTAGTATGCTGAATATTGGAAAATTAGTCGTAATTTCTGCTTTTGTCCCTCTTGTAAGTGGCTGCAGTGGGCTCTCTGGACCGTCGTTTGATAATGCAGATGTGACAGCACTTCGGCAAGCTAAACCTAATATGCAAAGGGCACATACTGAGGATCCTCAGGTTTCTTCCTCAGAATATCGTCGCAACCTATATAATACCGCACTCATCTTGGCTCGAAAGGGCGATCATCAGGCGGCTATACCTATTTTCCGCCATAGCCTGGCCTCATCGGATACACTTGAAAGGCGAACAGCGCTTGCCTCTTCCCTTGTGGCTGTTGGTCAACATCAAGAAGCTGCTCAATTATTGCAAGAGGTGACAAATGCAGGCACAGGCCACGGTGAAACATGGTATACCTTAGGAAAGTCGTGGCTTGCCTTGGGAAGGTATGATGAAGCACTGGCTGCATTCTCAGAGGCGTCTAATCGATTAACCGGCGATCCACGTCCAAGAAGTGCCCGCGGGGTAACTTTTGCTGCAATGGGAAATATTTCTAGTGCATTAAACAGTTTTGATATGGCCCTGAAAGTTCGATCACAGGATAGAGAAACTCTCTCAAATAAGGCCTTGGTTCAAGCCCTTTCAGACAATGAAGGTGCGGCTATAGAGATATTAGAAACCTTGGTTGATACAGAGCAGGCTGATCCGAGAGATCGACAAAACCTTGCTCTCGCTTATTTAATGCAAGGTGAGGATGAGAAAGCTCATGCGATTGGCCGTATTGACCTTGATCAGGAAACCCTCACTGATACGTTTCTATTTTACCAAGAGATTAAAGCGCTGCCCATTGACTATAGAATGCGGGCACTGGTTTCAGGAGCTGTTGATCCTGCATGGGATAGCCGTGAAAGCGCAAATATGAAATTGGCCAACAATGATAATAGAATTGAAGCGGCGAAGCGGATCATTCTAAAACCGGCACCTGAGCCTCGCCCAACCCCCCCGCCTCTACCTGAACCTGTTGTTCAAGAAGACCCTGTTATTCCACCTCTATTAGAGCCTGAAGGCTGGGCCGTACAAATTGGGGCCTATAGAACTATTAAAAATCTTGTTCGCGGTTGGGATATCTTAAAAGAGAGAAATGCTGACATTTTAGAAGGCATCCCCCCGCGCCGTTCTGAAAAAGATTTTGGTCCACGAGACTCTACGCCTAGCGGATTTTATTACCGACTGAATGCTGGACCGCTTGAAAATTATTCTGCAGCAAAAATATTGTGCGACGCTTTTATTGAACGTGGCACTGATTGTTGGATTAGGCCGCCAGAAAAGCCAGAAGGGAAGCTGCCCTCAAGGGCTGAAAACCAATAAGCTAAACCTTGCAACATCATCCTATCCTGCCTAGACTGCTTTCAGCTTTATGCAGGAGTAAATCATGACATCTTTTAACAGCCCATTTCTTTTGGGGTTTGATCAATTAGAGCAAATGCTAGAATCTGCAGCCCGAAGCAGCGCAGACAGTTATCCGCCTTACAATATTGAACAGATGGGGGATCATAAGCTGCGCATTTCTTTGGCAGTCGCTGGGTTTGAAGATGATGATCTCATGCTGACGATCGAAATGAACCAGCTCATCATTAAAGGACGCCAAAAAAAACCTGAGGAAAGCCAAAACTTTATTCACCGGGGTATCGCGTCTCGGCAATTTATAAGAAAATTTGTTCTAGCGGACGGGATGGAAGTGAAAGACGCTTTTTTAGAATATGGTTTGTTGCATATTGATTTGGTCAGAAAGCAATCTGAAGAAATTGTCTTAACTATTCCCATCAGAGCATAAGAGTATGAAGCAATTCCAAAAGCGCTTTCAGGTTAAAACGCACGGCCAAGAATTAGTCGATCTTACGGCGTTGTGTGAAAATTTTGTTGCGGAAGGGGGAATGACGACGGGACAACTCACCCTATTCATTCAGCACACCAGCGCTTCTCTCACTATTCAAGAGAATGCCGACCCAACAGTACAATCGGACTTAGTGCGAGCTTTTCATCGTCTTGCTCCAGAAGATGATCGATTATATGATCATACGATGGAAGGCTCCGATGATATGCCAGCTCATATTAAAAGTGCCCTTACAAATGTGAGCCTCACCATACCGATCAGTGAGGGGAGGCTGATCTTGGGCACATGGCAGGGTGTTTATTTATTTGAGCATAGAAAAAGTCCCCACCACCGACATATCTTTTGCCATTTGATAGGGACTTGAAGTTTTAGGTTCGCTTAGGGCTTATTAAAAATCATAAACCAGGGTAATTCGACCGATTGTATCCCAGTTAGCTGTGCCAGCAGGAACGACGCTATCATGTTTGACATCAAAGCCAAGGCGGGCAGCTAAACTGCTATTAATTTTAGATGTAAGATTGAATTTATTCTCAAATCTGTTTGAATTTTGTGCCATTGAATATGAGATTGTGTCGTTGAACTGAAGGCTGTCTGAAATTTTCCAAAAGACATTGCCCGATACACGACCAAGAAACTCAGTATCGGTCACACCACTGTCTAATTTATTATACCGAAGACCAGGGCCGATATCTAACCGTGCTTTAAAGGTTGACTTGTCATAGATTTGATAACCGATACCGAGCGTTTCTAAAATTTGGTGGTCATATCCAGAGAAAGCATCAGAGAGAAATTCAAGATGGTTTACCAAGAACATTTTATCCCAAGGACGCCAAAGTAAATCATGCTTTGCTCGGAAACGTTTTTTCTTCGTCTCTGTTTCCCCGGTAGCATCGTTTTTACTGCGATTAAGGTCATAATCAAAATCAAGGATATGTTCCCATTTGGTGCCGAATTTCCTCTTCATGCTGAGGCCTGCAGAGATGGATGTCTCGCTTGTATCACCAGTGGTATTGCCCGCGCCAAGTTCCGCTTGCATATTCCAAAGTTTCGCATCAAAAATCCGACTGTCTTCTTCTTCTTTTTTTGCTTGAGCTGTGCGCACTAGCGTGTCGCGGGTTTGCTTTGCAACCTTGACGTCTTGCTGGTTAACCCACTCAGGTGCAATTTGATTTGCTTTCAAGAGGATATAAACAGCTTTGTCTTCAAATGTTTTCTGAAGTGTCGACACAATGATTTGAAATTGCGTTTTATCACCGGTTGCATGCGATGTTTTTAAGATGGCTTCAACCCCAGAGGGCAGACTTTCGTCAACAAGGCCAATATTGAGAAGTTTAATCTCACTGGCAAAGGTGCGGCCACTCATTAAACATCCGACTAAACATAAAAAAAGAACTGCTTTTTTCATCGATATCCCTAACTTATTCTTCTAACTTTTTCCGTTGATAATCGAAAAGCTACTCGCGGTCCAGCGAAAAATGCTGAGAATACTAGGCTTTGTGTGCATCAGAGCGCATGACAGGGATAAGAAGAGGAATGGCTAGGAGAGAGTGGATTACACCTGCCCATAAAATTGTGATAATCGACATCTGCATTTCTAAGAACAAACCGATAAGCCAGGGTGATAGGGCTGTAGATAAGACGACAATTGAGACAGAAAGAGCCTTGATCTCTCCCAAGTATCGGGTGCCGTATAATTCCGCCCAAACGCTATTATTCACAGGAATTGAAACGCCCATAGAAAAACCCAGCACAAAAAAGAATATGCCAGCCCCCGTGAGAGATTGCATATAGATACAAATCAGGAGTGCGATGGATAGAATAGGGGCTGCAAGTAATAAGAAGGGTTTACCGCCGTATTTATCAACCAAACTTCCCATGATAAAAGGTGCGAGAATGGCCGAGACACCATTAAAGACATAAAGCGAAGTGAAGTCTGCCATAGAGATATTTTTAATGAGGGCAATATCAGAAGCAAAAAAGAAGACAGCAGTTACCCAAAAAGGGATAGCCAGAAAATTTGGTATGAGTAAATAAAATCGATAATCCTTAATCACATCGCGGCGTCTTTTATGTTGGGCAGTCTCTTCTTGTTCACTATTGGACGTTGTCGTTGCTTCTACCCAGCACTCATGGCGTTTATCATGATCTTTAAGAAAGAACATTGTGAGGGGAATGCTCAATGTTAAGAAGCCTACACCTATTAAAAGCCAACTTTGCTGCCAACTCATTGCTTGCTGAGTAAGAGTTGCTAAATAGGGCAGCAGCGCTTGCCCAAGCGGTATGCCCAGCATCGCAATAGAGAGTGCCTTGCCTCTGCCCGTTAAGAAATATCGAGACATGCTCGTTGTCGATGTGTGAACGAAGAGCCCTTGGCCGATCAACCGTATAAATATTAAGGCTAGAATTGTTAAAGAGAAGAAGGGAGAGAAATACAATAGAAAGAGCGTGATTATCATGCAAACCACAAGTCTTAGAGTCCATTTCTTCAAGGGCATATGGTCAATGTGCCCCCCCAAGAAATTTAATCCGACTGCAGACCCAATGGTGATCAAGAGATACCAGAATCCAAACTCACTATTAGAGAGACCTAAGTCGGCCATCATATTTACTTTATAGGCACCAAACACATATGTTTGTCCAAAGCTTGAGAGAAAGGCCATAAGGAAACCAAAGCTTAAAAAGCGGCTGTTTTGGTGTAGAAATTTGAACGTTTGCATGGATGATCCTTAGGCTTTTTCGTGCTGTATCTTCCATGCTTTAGGAGGGAATGCAAGAATGATTATATGGAATAAGAGAAATAGAGGATTTTAAGTAATTTTTACCCATGACTCGGCCCCCTTAGAAGAAAAGCTTATACTAAGTTTTCTGTAAGAGTGAGATGTAAAATGTTTAAGACAGAGAGCCGTAATCCAGCCACCTATGAAAGTGAAAAAATCACACCAACTGTTTCAGAAAAAACTGTGCAGAGCCAGCATTTTTCTAGCCCAATTGCCCGGATAGAATCTGTTTCGCCAGCCGATTTAACGGCTGCCGTGCAGGATGACTTAGCCTGCTATGCGTCAATTTCGGAAAAATGTAATATTGGGGCAACCATGAAAATCCCAATCAGCGGTGGGTGGGTTTTTGCTTCTATCTTAAGTATTCGCACGCGTGAGGCAGGACAGGCCCTTGAGCTGGCCATGACCTTTGTCGGCGCTATCCAAGATGGAGTGTTTGCGCGAGGGGTTGATACCTTCCCTGCAGTTCATGCCCCTGTTTATCTCGCTTCTGACGAAGATCAACGGCATTTGTATCAGCAGTCAGGCCATGATTGTATAAGGATCGGAACAGTCTATCCTAGCCCCGATGTGCCTGCGATGTTGAACATAGAAAAACTTTTATCTCGTCACTTTTCTGTCCTAGGGAGTACGGGCAGTGGTAAAAGTTGTACACTTGCGCTGATGATTCATAAACTTGTGGAAAGTTGCCCTCAGGCTCATGTGCTCATTTTGGATCCCCATAATGAGTATGCGAAATCATTTGAAACCATGGGCGAACATTTCAACACTGAGAATTTATCGCTTCCATACTGGCTGATGAATTTTGAAGAGCATATAGAAATTTTCGTTGGCAGAGAACTGACAGATCGGGATAGTGATATTGATATACTGAAGCGGTGTCTCTTTTCAGCCAGAAAGGCCTCCGCTGCAGAACATAGCCTCTCTCGTCTCACTGTTGATACTCCAATTCCTTATAAACTGACAGATTTGTTGCGGGCACTGGAAGAAGAGATTGGCCGTTTGGAAAAGGCCGAAAATACCCAGCCTTATCTAAGATTAAAGGCTAAGATTGAAGAACTCCGTTCAGACAGACGCTTTGCTTTTATGTTTTCTGGTCTTCTTGTTCAGGATAGCCTCCACGATTTAGTAAGTAGATTGCTTCGCTTTCCTGTGGAAGGCCGGCCTGTCAGTACCTTAGATCTTTCTGGGATACCGAGTGAAATTGTAGATGTGGTAGTTTCTCTCATCTCTCGATTGGTCTTTGATTTCTCGATGTGGAGCCGCAAAGCTGGGGCTTCAACCCCTCTTCTTCTCGTGTGTGAGGAGGCACATCGCTATGTACCGCATCATTCAAGTGGCGACAAAAGATTGCAATCTGCAAGAAAATCACTGGAGCGAATTGCCAAAGAGGGCCGTAAATACGGTGTCTCTTTAGGGCTGGTTAGTCAACGACCATCAGATCTTTCTGAGGCAATTTTATCCCAGTGCGGGACAGTCATATCCATGCGGATGAATAATGAAAGAGACAGAAAATTTGTTGAAAATACCATGCCAGAGGGGGCTTCTCATTTCTTGAGGCTGTTGCCTAGCTTGCAAAATCAAGAATGTCTTGTCTCTGGAGAAGGCAGTGCATGTCCCTTGCGCGTGCGTTTGGATTATTTAGATATACCATACCAGCCCGCGTCTAATGATCTTGATTTTGCCTCTTTGTGGCGTCATGATTTACCAGACACGCATAATACGATCCATCAAACATTGAGAGCTTGGAGGCGGGGTATACGCTAATAAAGTTCTTTTAACTCAGCCTTCTACCATGTGAATCTATTGTCATCAGCGTTGGAACATCCTATAGTTAAGTATCAAGTATTTAGCCTGAGGATTGTATGGTCGCTTCTGGAAAAACGAATTCACATTATGAAATCCTTGGGCAGCGAGGCAGCTCATGGACAGTTGTGGATATTCAACATGATCGAAAAGAGGCAGAAGCATCCGCGGAAAAAATTTGGAAAGCAAGACGATATACGGCTGTCAAAGTATTAAAAGAAAGCTTTAATCCCCAAGAAAAAACTTTTTCCTCTGTTGAAATATTACTGCGGGGCGCCGTTCGTAAAATATCAAAATATGATGAATCTAAATCGGTTACGCCCTGTTTGACTCCTGATAGTCTGTATAGTGCAGGAGGACGCGCCTCAATTTGGGAGTTGATGCACAATAGCCTCAGCGAATGGCGGATCACCCCTACAGAACTTTTACACTCGTGGAACCACTATAATCGATTGTATAATGCAGGAACGCGGCTTCAAAATGCTGTTCAACGGACGGCAGTTGCCTATGAAGATTCGCCAGAGTCTATTCAAGAACGCATGCGAAAACTCTATAAAGTAATTGATTCAGCCGTAGAGACCATTAAGAAGAATCAAAAAGATGTGCCCAATCTGGAGATGGGGCGCTTACGACCTCTTATCGAAACATTGAAGTCCTATCCCAATAAACAATATTTATTAACGGCCAGCATTACGAACTATCTTGAACCCGCCGTGACCCTAGAAGATAAAATTGGGCGTATTGTTGTTTTCTTATCGGCCAAAAGACCGGATTGGGTTTTGAAGATTTTTGATCAAATTATTTCTGAATTGCTTATGTTTAGAGGCCTGCTCAGTCAAGTTCTTGAGAAATGTGAAAGTCGCGGGGCAATATTAATATCTTTGGCCTATTGGTCCGTAGGAAAGTTGGATCAAGCTGCAGCGATGCTAGACATTAAATTTTCTGATGATGTTATGTTATTGAATAAATTCATTCGACTGGAGCATTTACCGGAAACTGCGCAAGTCTTGAATAATCAGTTGCGAAGTGAGCTGAATATTGGACAACCGCTTGTTGAAGGAGGGACAGTCAAAGAACAATTTGAAGTTCTCTTCCAATTGAACAAAGCCTTGGCCTATTTAGCCGAAGCTACGGCCCGCTTTGTGGACATGGAAGATAAAATTGCTGAACGTCAGTCCCGTCTCATCAATAGCCAAGCGATCGCTGAATATCTAGCAGATTATGAATCCGCCTTTGACCGGGCAAATGCTTTGTTAGATTTGGAACGTGTGACCATCGGGCAGAGCTCTGTAAGACAAATTGCTAACTATCTACTGCCGTTGTTGTCCACCCCAGAAAATGAAGCGCAAATGACTCGGACCAAACATAACCTGATTGGCGGCATGCAGCTGATTACTGCGATTCAAAAACGGGTGATTAAGGCGCGCTTTAATGAGATGCATAAGCGCAAGATATCTGAAAAATTAGATTCCTTCTGCAAGCAGATCATGAAAAAATCTGATATGCTTTCAAAGCTTAATCAAGTTGAAGGAACCCTGCGCGAAAAAGTCTTGAGGCTATTGGACATGTTGATCTCCGATACTTTTACGGAAGGAATTGCACGTACCTCGGTCAGTCATATGGTTCAGCATTATTTCAATCAAACAGATTTTGTTGCTGAATATTTAGAGGGCTTCGATGAACAGGAGCACGATAAACTCATTTTAGAGCTTCGTGAAAAAGTAAAAGAAGCCCAATTGAGTAATCTTTCTGACTTAGGGTTCCTTGTGGAAGAAGGCGGCGGCGAGGCTGAGGATGTCGATATTGAGGATCTAATCTCGAAATCGGAGTTATATGGTCAAAAGGCTTCCGAGGATCTTTGGTAAAAGATACGGTCTATTAGAAATCTGAAATCAATCCTTTTTTTTCCCAATCCCCATAACGCGTGGGTTCAGGTCCTTTATAGCCCCCAATTTCTTTGGGTGGTTTTGGGTGGGATTCTTCAGAATTTTCAGTTTTTGTATCAGGTTCGTCTTGAGTGGCAGTCATAGGTTTTTCATTGGTCATCGCGCAGTCCTAGGATCCAAGTTTCTGATCAAAATTTTCTTCTTTTGCTCGTTTAATGAAATAGAGAGCAATAACGCCGGTGATAAGAGGCAAGAGCCAACCAAATTCACCTACCCAAATTTTACCGCTCTTGGTGGTTTTGGTCATGCTTTCAAATAAATGGTAGACCATGACATTATGCATTGCATGGAAAATTACAGAAGGCCAGAGGCTGCCAGATTTAAGGCGGTAAAATGTGAGTGGGAAGCTTATGAAAACCAGCATAGAAATATAGGCCCAAATGCGACTATTATCGAAGCATAAACATAAGTTTTCGTTAGCATAATTGCCATAAAGTAGTACAGGGAAGTGCCAAAGCGCCCAGATTAATCCAGAGATTAAACTGGTCATTGCGAAACCAAATTTACGCATCAACTGGGGGACCAAAAAGCCTCGCCATCCAATTTCCTCGCCCAATGTATGGGCCAACGTTCTAACAAATACGACTGTAAGAAGGATGAAGATGAAGAAGGCGATTGAGAGCTCTGCAGACCAGCCCACCAACCCAAATCTATCTTGCAGATAAGTGAGAGTGCCAGATCCCGATGGCTTAATAAATTCGAAACTATAGGCAATGAAATAGGCTATACTCACATATAAAACAGGCAGAAAATAGGACCGCCATGACCATTTTGCATCTCCGAGTTTCCAGCCTAGAGAATTGATGGAAAGGCCCATGATTTTGCAAGTTGCAAGTGCAGCGAGGCCGGGCATCCACATCATAAAAACATAGTAATAAGTGTGGCGTGCCAATTCGATCGCCATATAATAAGCAGGCAGAGAGAAAAGTGCAGTCAGCCCTAAAAAGAGCCCAATTGCTTTCCATACCTTCTGATCTGGTAATAAATCACTTTGACCGACAGTTGTCATGCTTTGTGCCCCGTTGTTCATCCTCAGGTATTCAAGGTTTTGTTGGCTAATTCTTTATTCGGTATTTTTTATTTTATCTATAGAAGCAAAATATTCATTCCTATGCTAGCAAAATAGTAAAATGCTTGAACCAAAGTGAATAGTTTCGCTATGATCTGTGCATGAATTGCGATAAAGCGTTCAATGGTCAAGAGAGGAACCCTTATTTTATGGCATTTATTCTGAATTCACAGCTCGCAAATGAGTGTATCCCTCTTATGGAATTAGACCTCTGCACTGTTCTATTGCTCAGGGATGCAAATTTTCCACGCCTCGTACTGGTGCCGCGTGTCCCAGGGGCCACTGAACTGTTCGATTTGAGCCAGCCTCAGCAAGCCCAACTGATGCAAGAAATATCAGAAGTATCAAAACGGTTAAAAACCGCCTTTGAAGCCACAAAAATTAATGTCGGATCTATGGGCAATATGGTCAGTCAGTTGCATATTCATATTGTAGCACGATTTGAAGGGGATCCTTGTTGGCCGCGCACCATGTGGGATTATCCAAAAGCAGCCTATCCTGACGGCGATCTTGAAGATTGGATCGCAGGCATGAAAAAAGTTCTTGGATCGTAATGACGCTTATGAAGTCTTATCTTTATACTTGCAAATGTCTGAAAGATTACATTTAGCGCAATCAGGTTTACGTGCTTTGCAGATGTAACGGCCATGCAAGATTAACCAGTGATGGGCATGGAGCTTAAAATCTTCGGGGACTACTTTCAAAAGACTATCTCCCACCTTATCGGGGGTTTTGCCCGGGGCGAGCCCTGTGCGGTTTGATACCCGATAAATATGGGTATCCACTGCGATGGTCGGAATATGAAAAGCTTCATTTAATACCACATCAGCAGTTTTTCGCCCCACACCAGGCAATGCCGTTAGTTCTTCAGCAGTTCTGGGCACTTCCCCGTCATGGTTTTTCACAAGTAGGTCAGCCATCTTCATGACATTTGCGGCTTTAGAGTTATAAAGCCCAATGGTTTTGATATAGTCTTTCAGGCCCTCAAGTCCTAGGTCGAGCATTTTTTGTGGGGTGTCAGCAACAGGCCATAAGGCGCGGGTTGCCTTATTGACGCCCACGTCTGTTGCCTGCGCAGATAAGGCCACAGCAACCAACAGTGTATAGGTATTTGTATACTCAAGCTCAGTGCGAGGAGCAGGATTATTTTCTGCCCAGCGCGCAAACATTTCTAAAATTTGGACTTTGTTCAGTTTACTGTATTTTCCAGCCATTAGCTGATCTCCTGACAAACACTGTCAACAATTCGAACCAAGCGTTTCAAATCCACATCTCGTGACAACCTGTGATCTCCCTCAGGAACAAGAATTGCCTCTACATTCTCCCCTGTGATTGCATGGGCGATGTCAAGCGCAGTTACCCAAGGCACATCCGGATCTGCTGTGCCTTGAATGAGACGAACGGGTATATCTGTGTGGATGGGGCCGTTCATAACGCGGTTTGCCCAACCATCATCAAATAAGTCTTTAGTGAAAACATAGGGATCAGGACCATAGTCGCTAGGTATAAGAACGCGCCCTTTAGTCAATACGTCCTGTTGTTGTGCTTGTGTGAGCTCTGCCCAGTGTCGCGGGGTGAAATCAGGTGCTGAGGCAATGCCAACAAACCCTTTAACGCGCCCTGGTCTCTTTTTTAGGGTAAGAAGAGAAATCCACCCGCCCATTGACGATCCAACAAGTACTTGAGGACCTTGTGTAAGCTGATCTAAGATAGCCAGGGTGTCTTGATGCCAAAGACCGATAGTCCCATCAGCAAAAGCACCGTCAGAATGGCCGTGTCCTTGATAGTCAAAGCGCACATAAGACCGCCCAGTCGTCTTGCAATAGTTTTCAAGCTCTATCGCTTTGCCACCGTCCATATCTGACATGAATCCGCCACACCAAATAACCCCAGGCCCGCGACCATCTATTTTATGATAAGCAAGGCGAGTACCATGCGCAGTCTCAAGATATGTTGGCGTAGTCATTTTTATTCCTTCAGTGGTTTTTCATTGACACTATCAAGCTAAATTGTGTCAATCAAGCATTGATCGGGTCTTTAAGCCTTGACTTCCCTTGGTTCAATGGGTAACTCGCTAGGGTATATTTTAAATGCAATCAAGAGGACCAAGATCATGAGTGACATGTCATCGAACGCTGTAAATCTGAAACTGCCTGACGGAAGTGTGCGCACGCTTACCGGCACAGTGACGGGTACGGCGCTTGCAGAAGACATTGGGCCAGGCCTTGCCAAAGCTGCGCTTGCGATTTATGTGAACGGCGAGCTGTGGGATTTATCTCGTGAAATTACAGAAGACAGTGATGTTTCTATCCTAACGGCCCGTGACGGTGATGATGCTCTTGATATCTTGCGCCACGACTGTGCACATATTCTTGCTGAAGCTGTGCAAGAGATGTATCCCGGGACTCAAGTAACTATAGGGCCCAATATTCAGGATGGATTTTTCTATGATTTTGCTTTTAAGACACCTTTTTCAGAAGCGGATTTGGAAAAAGTTGAAAAGCGTATGCATGAGATCGTTGCGCGTGATGAAGAAATTACCCGTGAGATTTGGGACCGCGATGAAGCCATTGCCCATTTCAAATCCATAGGAGAAACATATAAAGCTGAGATCATTTCAGACATTCCAGCCGGTGAAGATGTCACAATCTACCGTCAAGGGGAATGGAAGGATCTGTGCCGAGGACCGCATTTGCCGTCAACAGGCAAGCTTGGCAAGCATTTTAAATTGATGAAAGTCGCTGGCGCTTACTGGCGCGGTGACAGCCAAAATGAAATGCTAACCCGCATTTACGGAACATGCTGGACCGATAAAAAAGAATTACGCGCTTATCTCACCCGGTTGGAAGAAGCAGAAAAGCGCGATCACCGTAAACTGGGCCGCGAGATGGACTTGTTCCACTTGCAAGAAGAAGCGCAAGGATCTGTTTTTTGGCACCCTCAAGGCTATAAAGTATGGTTAGAGCTTGAAGGATATATTCGCCGTCGCCTGCGTGATGCTGACTATCAAGAGATTAAAACACCGCAAATTCTCGATAGTAAATTCTGGGAGCAGTCAGGTCATTGGGATAAATTCCGTGAGAATATGTTTGTCGTGCCTGATGAAGTCCCAAATATTGAGGATGAGGGTCCTGTTCTTTCTGGTAAATCTAAGTTGATGGCGTTGAAGCCTATGAACTGTCCTGCACACGTTCAAGTCTTTAAGCAGGGTATTCGCTCCTATAAAGACTTACCAATTCGATTTGCAGAATTTGGGTGCTGTCACCGGAATGAAGCGCACGGTGCTTTGCATGGGTTGATGCGAGTTCGTCAAATGACGCAAGATGATGCCCATATTTTCTGCCGGGAAGATCAAATAACAGAGGAAGCGGTCGGTTTCTGTGATTTACTCTCGCGTGTATATCAAGATCTTGGATTCCCTGAATTTAAAGTTCTTCTGGCAACACGCCCTGAAAAAAGAGCCGGGACAGATGAGACATGGGACCGGGCTGAGGGTGGCTTGGAAAAAGCGTTGATTGAAGCGGGCATTAATTTTGATTATGCCCCTGGAGAAGGGGCTTTTTACGGTCCAAAGCTTGAGTTCCACCTGAGCGATGCAATTGGACGAACGTGGCAGTGCGGTACTTTGCAGCTTGATTTTGTTCTGCCTGAGCGGTTGGATGCAACTTATGTTGCTGAAGATGGCTCGCGCCAACGCCCAGTGATGTTGCACCGTGCGATCCTTGGAACACTAGAGCGTTTCATCGGTATCATGATTGAGCACTTTGCCGGACGCTTCCCGCTTTGGCTTGCCCCTACTCAAGTGGCCGTGGCAACCATTACAAGCGAGGCTAACGACTATGCTGAGCAAGTGGTTGAGAAATTGAAGGCTGTTGGTATCCGTGCTGTATTAGATATTCGCAATGAGAAGATTAACTATAAAGTGCGCGAACATAGTCATGCAAAAGTCCCTGCAATTTTGGTATGTGGTGCTCGTGAAGCAGAGCAGCAAACAGTGTCTGTTCGTCGCTTAGGATCTAAAGACAATACAGTGATTGCATTGGACGAAGTGATTGCAAGTCTTGTCTCTGAGGGTACAGCGCCAGACTTAAAGGCTTAGTTGCCTGAACGTCACAGTATGAATGATAACGACGGATGTTTTGTTGTTATCTTGCCGTAACCCCTGAATTTACTCGATTTTTCGGGGGTTATATGTTTAATATAAAGCAAGAGAGTCGTTTTGGCTTTCTAAACCATAGTCTGAATAAGAAATAGGAGACAGATATACGTAATCAGCAATTTGCTGGGGCACCTAAAAAAGGCGGTCCTCGCGTAAACAGAGACATCAGGGAAACGGAAGTGCGCCTGATCGGAGCAGATGGAGATAATGTTGGCGTTGTAGATATTCGTAAAGCAATGGATATGGCTCGTGATGCGGGTCTGGACCTTGTAGAAGTATCCCCCAATGTGTCGCCCCCTGTCTGTAAAATTCTCGACTATGGTAAATTCAAATATGAGCAGCAAAAGAAAGCTTCTGCCGCACGTAAAAAGCAAAAAACCGTTGAAGTCAAAGAGATTAAAATGCGTCCAAACACTGACGTGCATGACTTTAATGTGAAGATGAAAAAGGTTCATCAGTTCATTGAAAAAGGCGATAAGGTGAAATTGACCATTCGTTTCCGCGGTCGTGAGATGGCGCACCAAGAACTGGGTATGGAAGTCTTGAAACGTGTTGAAGAAGAAATGAAAGAAGATGCGAAAATCGAGGCTCGTCCAAAAATGGAAGGTCGTCAGATGATGATGATCTTGGGCCCGAAATAAGCCTTTAAAAAATATCCACATTATTAAAGCCGTCTGATTTTCAGGCGGCTTTATTCTTTTTATCGTTGCCCAAAGACCATTTTATTCTTGATTATACAGATATATTCATCTTGTAGTCCTGAGAGGAATAGATAAGAATATCCTTGTTTCTCAGTGGATTGAGGAGCATCATACAGGGAAGATATCCCGAGTGACGCAAACGAGGATAATAAAATGAAATTTGGATTATTTCTAAAAAAAGAGAGGGAAGCTCGCGAATGGACGCAGCCCCAAGCCGCAGAGGCGATTGGGATTGAACAGTCCTATTTATCGAAACTGGAAAATGGAAAGGCCATTCCCAGTACAGAGACATTCGAGCAATTAATGGCTTGCTATGAGTTTGATCTTAAAAAGCTTGGCGAGGCCGTGGATGATAGCGAGCTGGAGAAATTACAAGAAATTGTCTTGGTGCGTGACTTCATCATGCGCAGTCGAACCAAATCTGAGAAGAGTAGACGACGTTGGCTAATCACCGGATTGGTTGCCGTAATGACGGGTGTTTTCTTTATGGGCTACGCCTTTTCTCCGCTTCACGACGTTCAAGTCAAGCATACTTACGAAAGCAAAGGGGTGATCCAGCAAAAGGAATCACCATATATTTTCGCAGAGATGCCGAGTTTTTCTGATTTTAAGCGGATCATGCAAACGGGTGGCAAAGTCACAATGGAATTGCAGGGCATAGGGCCAGGCCCCGCGCCCTCCTCTGAAAGAGATAGATTGAAAATGAAACCTTTATCAACTCGTCTTGATTATCATGTGACCAAGACATGGCAGTACCGCGGTGAATATTATGATATTCCTGTAAAGGAACAAGAAAAGGCAGGGGTTTATCGCCGTTATAATTTAATTCATTCCAAACGCTATCGTACTACAGACCCGATTGTCGGTATGCTGGCCTTTGGCCTCATGCTTTTTGTCGGCGGGCTAGCGAGCTTTTTTATCAGTCGCCGTTGGTAACACAACCACGTGATAGCAACTCAGTAAACGAGATAAGACTGGCTAAAGTCTTTTAGGTAGTCTATATTTTTTAAACATCAAAATACTTTGGTGCATTTCTACATTTTCAATGATGTCATATGTGACGTGTTGACGGTCTAGTCAACAATGTCAGGATATATATCATACCTTCTTCAATACCTAATTCGAAAACTGCTTCCTATCATTCTGTCTGTCAAAACTTGGAGATAGAGGCTGACCTATTCACTCAAGTTGGGCAAGATTTAGTGAGCTATGGCTATAGTATCCAACCGAATTTACTGCCCGAGTCCTTAGCCAATCAATTGGTACTGCACATTCATAGCGATAAGGCGCCGACCTATAAACCAGCAGGGATTGGCAGACAGAAAACGCAGCAACATAACCCTGAGATCCGCCGCGACAAAACAGCATGGACTGATCAAGAAAGGTGTAGGGCAGATCATGACTGGCATCTTTGGTCTGAACGGTTGCGGCATCATTTAAACCGTGAGCTTCTGTTAGGGTTATCGCCTATTGAGAGCCACTATGCTTGCTATCAAAAAGGAGATTTTTACAGCAAACATATGGACGCCTTCCACGGACAAAGCAATCGCCGTTTGTCCTTAGTGGCTTTTCTCAATCCCCGTTGGCAATCAGAGAATGCAGGTCAATTAGTCCTCTATACAGGCGTAGATAATACCACCCGCGTTCAAGTGAGCCCTATGCTGGGGACAGTTGCTTTCTTTATGAGTACAGAGATCCCCCATGAAGTTCTGCCGACAACTTGTACGCGCCATTCTATTGCAGGTTGGTATGGATAGTTTTATTTTTGTTGCTTATTACGTGCTTAATATACATATTTACAGGGTATAAGTTTCATAATAGGAAACATCCATGGATGATCTAACTCATATCTTAACCTTCTGTCGTACTGTTGAAACAGGAAGTGTGACAGAGGCAGCAAAAAGTTTAAACCTGACCAAATCTGTCGCTAGCAGACGTCTGTCTACCTTAGAAGAGAATTTGGGCGTCTCTTTACTTAAAAGGTCACCACGCGGTGCTGTGGCCACAGAAGCTGGTGAACTCTATTATGACCGAGCCCGCTCTATACTTGATAGATTAGACTCGGCACGGCAAGAGGTGAGTGGTCTTGGCAGTGCCTTAGTGGGACGCCTTCGGGTGACAGCCCCGCGTAGTCTTGGTGACATTTTGTTGAACAAGGCTTTCTCAGCTTTTGTAAAGGAAAACGCTGGAATTGATCTCGAGTTGAACTTAACTGATAAACAAGTAGACTTGATCGGGGAGGGCTATGACCTTGGGATTCGTGTGGGGCAACTGAAAGATAGCAGCCTGATTGGTAAAAAACTGACGGATGTACGTCCAGCCGTCGTTGCCAGTCCTGCCTATCTAAAAGAACACGGCACACCAGAGACCCCAGAACATCTCAAGGACCATGAGTGTATTTTCTATTCAAACGTTGAAGCTAGAAGTCAGTGGAAGTTCCAAACCAGTCACGGAAATACACAGTCCGTCCGAGTGAAGGGCCGGTTGATTACTAGCAGTGGAAAGATGCAGGTTCAAGGGGCGTTAGACGGGGTCGGTGTCGCTGTCTTGCCCATGTTTTTTGTGCATCGCTCTTTACTTTCTGGGGATCTTGTTGAGCTCTTAAGTGATTATACCCAGCATACAATGGGTATATATGCGCTTTATCCGCCGTCCCGTCAGCAAAGTACAAAAGTCAGGGCCCTAGTTGATCATATGGCGGCTTATTTTAAATCTGAAGGCGTTAAGTGTTGCTTTTAAGGGAACATAAAGTCTCGCCTTTATGACCTATTATCCTCTCTGATACTGCCTTATTGTCTGATTATAGATTAATAAGGAGATGACCAATGACAGCCCGTACAGTAAAAACTCTTTTGCCTGCCCTCACCCAACAAGAAGGCGATGGGGCAACCGTACATAGAACAATTGGACGACCGGAACTGTCCGTACTTGATCCATTTCTCTTACTAGATGAATTTGAGCTTAAGGATGGAGCGGGTGGCTTTCCCGAGCACCCTCACAGAGGTTTTGAGACAGTGACCTATATGTTTTCGGGCAAAATGGCCCACCAAGATAACAAAGGTGGCGGCGGCGTGATTGGCCCAGGAGACGCGCAGTGGATGACCGCAGGCAGTGGCTTGCAGCACAGTGAAATGCCCGTTAGCGAAAACGGGGAAAGCGTGCACGGCATGCAGCTTTGGGTGAATTTGCCCGCCAATGAGAAAATGAAAGTGCCAAATTACCAAGATGTCACAGCAGAGAATCTGATCGTGATAGAGGAAGATGGCAGTGAGATCCGACTGATCGCAGGAGGCTACGATAATCAACGAGGTCCTGTGGAAGGAGTTCATCTAGACCCTACATATATGGATATTCACTTAAGGGCAGGTCAGACTATGACTCTGGATTTGCCGCACGACCATACGGCTTTTGTTTATCCAGTGGAAGGCAGCATTGAAATTGACAAACAGGTCGTCTCTAAACGAACGCTGGCAGTTTTAACAGACGGGGATCAGGTCGCACTTTCTGCGCTTGAGACGGGGCGTCTTATTGTCGCTGCAGCGCGGCCAACGCGTGAACCAGTTGCACGATACGGCCCCTTTGTGATGAATACAAAAGAGGAAATTCACCGGGCAATTTCGGACTATAATAACGGTCACTTTTAAACGGGAATTGCTACAAAAAAAGCCCAGTCCGAAGGCTGGGCTTTTCTATGAGTTCACTTAGAAATTCTATTCGCGGTTTCCTAGGAAACTCAAAAGGAATAGGAAAAGATTGATAAAGTTAAGATAGAGGTTCAATGCCCCCATAATCGCTGCTTTACCAAGGAAGCCACTACCAGCAAGTTGATGATATTCAGACTTAAGACGCTGCGTATCATAGGCTGTCATTCCTGCAAAAATAAGAACACCCAGTGCATTAATGATAAAGGCCATCATGCTTGATCCAAGGAAGATATTCACAATGCTTGCGATGATAATCCCAATCAGACCCATAAAGAGGAAAGTTCCCCAACCAGATAGATCTTTCTTCGTTGTATACCCATAGAGGCTAAGCGCGCCAAAGGCGGCTGCCGTCACGAAGAAGGTCGAGGCAATACTCTCTGTCGTATAGGTTAAGAAAATGGTTGAAATAGAGACACCCATTACAGCAGCAAAGGCAAAGAAGATCCCTTTCAAGGCAGAAGCACTAAAGCGGTTCACACCGAAGCTCATGACCATAACAAAGGCAAGAGGAGCCAGCATGAAGAGGAAACCAGTACCGCCTGACATCGCAGCGTAGATCATTTCAGGATTTGTACTCAACCACAGAGAGACTATACCTGTGAGTAAAACTCCAGATGCCATATAGTTGTATACGTTCAGCATATGCTTACGCAGACCCATATTATACCCAGCACGCGCTTCCGTATTTGGCGTAGCGGAATATTTCATATCGTAATCAGCCACGATTGAGCTCCTTTAATAAGTTAGAGGGGCAGACAAAATGTCTACAATAGTCCCATATGATTTAAATATGAGGATTCTCTAACAAGATTTCAAGTGTAAAAAATTAATAGAGAAAAAGTTTAGAGCATTCTGTCCGCCTGGGCGGACAGATGAGATTTATTCATTCCGTAAGACACTATTGGGGGATACGGCCAAGGCACGGAAGCTGCCCATAAGGCCAAAACCTAAAGTGACGACAAGACTTGTGGCAAGCGTGATCATGATTGGCACAGGCAGCCAGGTAAATTGCATTTGCCATACTTGTGTAACCACCACATAACCGGCCAGTCCCCCAAGCGCGAGGGCAATCAGAGCCACGATTAATCCAACCATCAAATATTCAAGAATATAAGCCTTTAGAATTTGACTGCGGACGGCGCCTACTACTTTGAGAATAACGCTTTCATACACCCGTTGACGGAAGCCTGCCGCTATTGCCCCTGCGAGCACCAAAATGCCAGAGAGGATTGCGATCAAAGCTGTGCCCTTAATAGCAACGCTCATTTGGGAGAGAAGGTCATTAAGTTTCTGCAGAATTTCCTTCATTCGGATGACACTAACATTTTCATATTTTTTCGTAATCAGACGATGGGCAGTCCGTTCCGCTTCAGCATTTGTAGTTTTAACAGTCGCCATCAGTGTATGGGGGGCAACTGAGAGGGTGTAAGGGTCAAAAATAAAGACAAAGTTAAAGCCCATAGAGCTCCAATTAATTTTCCTGATAGAGCGAATGGTCGCCGTAATCTCACGCCCTAAGATGTTGAAGGTTACCGTATCTCCAATATCCAACCCTAAACCTGCGGCTTCACGTTCCCCGATAGAAATTTCTGGCTGTCCTTGATAATCTTCAGGCCACCAAGAGCCTTTGACGACGTCGCTACCAAGTGGTAATTCTTTGAGATATGTTATGCCTCTGTCGCCGCGAACAATCCATCTGAAGCCTTCGCCGACTTTGTTCATGTCAACATCAGCACCGTTAAATTTAATGACACGACCTCGAAGATTGGCCACCGTCTCTAGATCAGAGATGCCGTCCACTGACAGAACGTCTTCTTTAAAGCCATCGATCTGACTTTTTTGAATGTCCATAAAGAAAAAACTAGGGGCCCGCTCAGGAACTTGTTCTTGAACTTGAGCATCCAGATTTCCTTCAATCAAGGCCAGCGCGCTAAAGAGAGTAAGCCCCAGCCCCAGCGAGATGGTCACTGGTCCCGTAGCTGCCCCTGGACGGTGAATATTTGCTATGGCAAGTCGCAGCAAGGGTTTGCGTGTTTTTGGCAATTTAGATGCTATTTTCTCTATCAACCAGCTTGTAAGGCGAAGGAGTAATAAACTGCCTACAGCCCCAGCCATAAAGCCAGCGGCGATCATTTTTCTATCACTCATTCCCACTGATAGCATCACGATTGTAATCGCACTGGCAATGATCAACGCCAAATAAGTAGCTCTTGGGCGTGTGCGATCTCCCTCTACTTGTTCTCTGAATAAACGAACGGGGGGCAGGTCTCTGGCAACCCCGAGAGGCCATGCAGTAAAGGCTGTTGTCACCAATAGGCCGTAGAGAGCAGCCAATACCAATGGCATGGTATAGATGCCCGCATGGGCTTCAATAGGAAAATTATCTGGCAAGAGCTGAACCAGCAACTGCGGTAAGAAACTACCGACCACGAGGCCAACCCCAATGGAGATTAGACCGATGATCAAGATTTGGGCAAAATAGACTTTAAAGATTGTACTGCCACTGGCACCAAGAATTTTGAGGGTGGCAATCGTGCGCGTTTTAAAATCCATATATCCTTTTACAGCATTGCCAACACCAACACCCCCAACGATTAAGGCTGTCAGCCCTACAAGGGTTAAAAACATGCCCATGCGTTCAATAAACCGACGTAAGCCAGGGGCGCTGTTGGTGCGATCTCTTACCCGCCAATCCGTATCAGGGAAGGCTTCTTTGAAATTTGTTCTAAAGTCAGTAAGGGCTTGTTGGTCGTTTTTCTGCAGACGTAATTTGTACGCATAGCCGATCAGGCTTCCATATTGGACCAGGCCTGTTTGTTGAAGACCTGCATTGGATATCATGACAGTTGGTCCCAGTTGAAACCCAAGATTAGCTTTGTCCGGCTCACTAATAATCAGACTGCGGACTTCGGCTTGAAGCGTTCCAAGTTTAATCTTATCGCCGATTTTAAGCTGAAGACGATCTGCCAGTAGTTCCTCAATAGCAACACCAAAAACAGCATTATTTTGCGCTAAGATGGTGCCCATTTCTTGCTGAGGGACTGTTTCAACTCGACCATAAAGAGGATAACCTTCCCCCACGGCACGCAGGTCAACCATAGTTGCTTCCCCGCTGGTCATAGATCTGGCCATGGTTGGCATCCGACTGGTTGTGATCAGCGTGCCTTTTTCCTTGAGATAGGTCAGGGCAGTTTGCGGGATCGTTTTGCGGCCAGTTCCGATTTCTATATCGCCCCCAAGAATCGTTTGACCCTCACGAGCGAGACTGTCTTCAATTGATTTTGTTAACGTGCCCACAGCTGCAATTGTTGCAACACCGATCACCAAACAGGCGATAAAGATTTTAAATCCGCCTAGACCGCCACGAAGTTCCCGCAAGGCAATACGTGCCCAGACAGGCAGGCCTGCATAGGCCCCATTTTGAGAGTGTCTAGTCATTAGTGAACTGCCGTTTTTTCAGAGCGATCCAAGTCAGGAGAGTGTGTATCGCCAGTATCATCAACTATCAGTCCGTCTGCCATGCTAATGACGCGATCACAGCGGTCAGCTAAGGCTGGGTCATGGGTCACAATAATGAGCGTCGATCCTCGACGTTCTGCGAGATCAAAGATCAGATCAATGATAGCGCGACCCGTATTGCTATCTAAATTTCCTGTGGGTTCATCCCCAAAAAGAATCGGGGGTTCGGGTGCTAGGGCGCGAGCGAGGGCAACACGCTGCTGTTCTCCCCCTGAAAGTTGTGTCGGATAGTGATCCATTCGGTGGCCAAGTCCCACCAAGTCAAGTTCAGCTTCTGCGCGTTCAAAAGCCTGCTTTGTGCCGGCAAGTTCAAGCGGTACAGCGACATTCTCTGTAGCAGTCATTGTCGGAATGAGGTGAAATGCCTGAAGAACAATACCTATGCGGCCTAAGCGATGCTTGGCAAGGATATCTTCGTCCTTGCCAACTAAAGAAAGAGAATCGACGATCACATCTCCTTCGGTGGCTTGTTCCATTCCTGTCATTAAACTCATCAGAGATGATTTGCCTGAGCCGCTGGGGCCTACAATGCCTACCGTCGTCCCTTTTTTAATGTCGAGATTAATGCCTTTTAAAATGTGAACTGGACCTGCGCCACTATTCAGCGTTAAATGAACATTGTTTAACTTGATGATGCTATCGTTTTGGCTCATGATGTTTTTCGCTCTTTTATTATTTTTAGACATGCCTATACGGAGACATTTGATGTATTTATCCAGACTTTCAAGTCTTTATAGTCGTTTAATTGCGGTTTGGTTCATTTTTATGGCAAATAGTGCTGTATTTGCGGTGAACAGTGAAGACCGGCCTTTTCGTGTTCTGGCACTAGGTGACAGTTTGACAGCAGGCTATGGCTTGCCCGCAGGAGATGGTTTTGTGGATCAAATGTCTCAATGGATCAATGCACAAAATTTAGGATATAAAATAACCATCATGAATGCAGGTGTTTCTGGGGATACAACTACGGGCGGCAGATCCCGCTTAGGATGGTCTCTCGCTGGATTTGGACCCGAAGGACCTGACCTGGTTATTGTTGCCCTTGGGGGCAATGATGGTCTTCGCGGCGTGAATCCAAAAGTAACACGACGCAATATTAAGGCAATTCTTGAAGATCTTAGCGGGAAAGGGATTGATGTATTCCTTGTTGGAATGCAAGCGCCGCCTAATTTAGGCCCAGATTATGCTCAAGAATTTAATGCCATATACCCTGAGTTATCTGAAGAATATGGGGCTTCCCTTTATCCGTTCTTTTTAGAGGGTGTAGCGGCAGTCCAAAGCCTCAATCAACCAGATGGCATTCATCCAAATAAAGAGGGTGTCGCTATCATTATTGAGAAAATGGGACCTTACCTTAAGAAAGTGATTGAAGGGCAAGAATAGCTAGCTTGAATGTGCCATGTTTAAACGCCGAATTTTGTCAGCATCGAATCTAAGTGTTTGACAAAATTGCTGCCCCGTAAGCGAATGTTAATTAAGATAGGCCAGATTAAATAGAGCCACTTTCTTTCTTCTAAAAAGGCCTTATCAAGGGGTCTAATTTCACTATAGGCATCATAGAATTTATTGGAAACTTTGCCAAACATTGACAGGAATGCCAGATCCATCTCTGAGTGACCATAATAGAGAGCAGGGTCAATAAAGGCCTTAACCTTTGGGCCGTCCACTAAAATATTCCCTTTCCATAAATCGCCGTGCAGGAGGCTTGGGGGAATATCATGAGGAATAATATTGGGTAATAACTCTATAAGAGCGTCTATTCTTTTGGCGAGCCGTGCGGGCATCTGTCCGCTGTCCACACAAAGTTGCGCCCCCCATCTTAGTCTCTGGTTGATGAAAAAATCGCACCAATTCATGTTGACATCATTGGGTTGATGAATGCCGTTGACACTGGTATCAATTTCAAAGCCACAATAGTCAGCAGGTGCACAGTGAAAAGTAGCAAGATGTTGGGCCACATCTACTTCACTAGCAGGGGTCATCCAATCACTGGTGAAGGGAATTAATTCCATTAATAATAAACCAGGTTTAACAGAAACAATCCCAGGGGTTGGAAGATCAGTTGTGCGCTGGATATGTTCTAGCATCAGCACTTCACTGTCCACATCATCCATTGCATCTTGTTTGACAACTTTTGCAGCGAATTGACGATCATCATCCAACGTTAATTTTAGAGTCAGTGTTGTATTATTTCCAAGGGGTTCCGCATTGATTAAGCGGTTTCCAACAATATCTGCAACGACTTTTTTTAAGTTCATGCTCTGAGACTTTCCTATATCAGATGAGGCTCGACTATATCCATGAGACCCTGCGCCGCTTTTTGAGCGATGGAGAGACATTTTTCAAAATCCTCATCTCTACCATAATAAGGATCAGGCATTTCTTTCAAGGGACTATTTGGAATATAGGGTAAAAAAAGCTGAATTTTTTCGCGATAGTCTTCTGGACACCGCTTAAGTAAATTTGCTTCGTTGGTACGGTCCATTACAACAATTAAATCAAAATTTTCAAAATCATCTTTTGTAACGCCACGAGATCGTTGACCTGAAATATCAATTTTCTCAGCTTTACAAACAGCAATGGAACGCGGATCTGGTTTATCGCCAGCATGATAATTTGTCGTACCAGCGCTATCGATATGGAGAGCCTCACTCAGGCCGCGTTCTTCTGCTAAGGCACGAAAAACACCTTCAGCGATAGGGGAACGACAGATATTGCCCATACATACAAAGAGAATAGAAACCACGTGTTTCCTCCAGCCCAACTTTATCCTATAATCACCCCTGAAAGGGAGTATAGAGGAAGATTTTAGAGGTGTGAAGATGAAATATAAGCATATTGTAATCTTGTCAGGCGCTGGTCTTTCAGCAGAAAGTGGTCTTAGAACTTTTCGGGATAATAACGGGTTGTGGGAAGAGCACCGCGTCGAAGATGTAGCAACGCCTGAAGCCTTTCATCAGGACCCTGATTTGGTTCAACGCTTCTATAGTGAGAGACGAGTACAGCTTGAGGCTGTCGAACCGGGTGCCGCTCACCGTGCACTTGCCAAATTACAATTGGCATTTGAAGGGACAGTGACGCTGGTAACTCAAAATGTTGATGATTTACTCACCCAAGCAGGCGCTACAGACGTACTTCATATGCATGGTGAGTTGCGAAAAGTCCGCTGTCTAAAGTGCCATACCAGTCATCGATGGCTGAAAGCTTGTTCACAAGAGACAGCCTGTCCAGGGTGTGGTGCTGCACCGGCACTGCGTCCAGATATTGTTTGGTTCGGTGAAATGCCGAAGCATTTGGAAACAATATATACGGCGCTTGGAAGCTGTGATCTCTTTGTTTCCATCGGAACCAGTGGCCATGTATATCCCGCTGCTGGGTTTGTCCAAACCGTTGCAGAGGCAGGCTATGCAGAGAGATTAGAGCTGAACTTAGAACAGAGTCAGGGATCGCATATGTTCACAGAAAATAGATTTGGCCCTGCGGGGGAGCTAGTACCTCATTGGGTTGATGAAGTGCTAAAAGGCTAAGTCACGTGTACCAAAGGGCAAGTGTTGAAAGGAAGTTATGAATGAGTAGAGCGAAACTATCTGAAGGCAGTGTTGTGTTAAATTTACAACATTTAAAAGGCTGGACCCTCAGTGATTGTAAACAGTTTATTGAGCGAGAATTAGCTTTTAAAGATTTTAGAGCAGCATGGGCATTCATGAATAAAGTAGCGGAAAAGGCGGAGGCTTTGGACCATCATCCGAATTGGTCCAATGTCTATAATCGAGTGCATATCAGCTTAACCACTCATGACAGTGGGGGGCTGAGCGAGCTTGATTTCGCCCTTGCGCATCATATTGACGATTTGCTTGATAACCAAAATTCTAACAACTGACGGGCAATCGCAAGGGGGGGAGGAAACATGAGATTTTCCTTTTTTCCATCCATGATTTCTTGAGCTTCTTTGCGACTAAACCAGCGCGCATCATCTAATTCTTCATGGTCTATCTCTAAATCCTTGCTTTCGATTTCAGCAATACAACCAATCATGAGTGTCGAAGGGTAGGGCCAAGGTTGACTGGCTACATAATGCACTTTAGTAACCTTTACACCGGCTTCTTCATGCAATTCTCTGGCCGTGGCTTCTTCAATGGATTCCCCAGGTTCCATGAAGCCTGCAAGCGCAGTATAGACCCCTTCAAACAGGTTATGGGGCCGGCCAACGAGAATACTATCTGTTTCAAGATGAACTCCAAGCATGATAACAACAGGATCTGTACGAGGGAAATGACTTGAATCGCACGCACTGCATTTTCGTTCATATCCCATTTTGCGCATGGTAGATTGTTCGCCGCATTTCCCACAATATGCATGACTTCTATGCCAATCTAGCATGCTTTTTCCTTGCGCGGCCATAGCAAGTTCTTCATCGCCAGCGGTTGCATTAAATGCCAAGCTGCGCAGATCCTTGAATTTAATAGCGTCATTCTCTTCAACTAAAGCAGTTGCATAATATGGTGTGTCATTCTGGTCCATCCCTAGAAAGACAGCCTGTTCGTGTTCATAGGTTTGCAGATCAGCCTTTGAATGCCATTTTATTTTATAGTCTGAGGTAATAGCGACTTTATCACGCCACGTCAGAATGATTTTCGAATCAGGGTGGCTGCGCCATTTTTCATCAAGTTGACTGTCTGGACGATAGTTATCCATACGATTTAGTGGGTTTCCTGCGAACATGATGTGAATTTGGTTCGCATTTAACAGGTCTGACATAAATTTTAGCCTCTTTTTCTTGATTTTTGTGAGCTTACCCCCTTGCAGGGCTAAAAGAAAGTCTCTATATAGCCCGCAGGAGGCTGGTGGACGTGCCACTCGCCAATTCGGTCAGGTCCGAAAGGAAGCAGCCGTAACGAGCCCGGGGCGGGTCATCAGTCTTCTCCTCTTTTTCTTACCCGCTTTTCTCTCATTTCGATTGAGCCTTAGACTTAAGATAAGGCAAACGGTTGAAGCCAACGCGAAGTGCCTAATTGCATAATTTTATCACATTCCCCCTTTTCCATCAGGCTGGCTTCTGCTAGTCATAAAAGGAAGAATTTCAGGTAAGTGGGAAACAATATGTCAACTGCAGAGCACTCTCAGGAATATCGCGTTTTAGCGCGAAAATACCGGCCCAGTAATTTCAATGAACTTATTGGACAAGAGGCCATGGTTCGCACCCTTTCAAATGCGATTGATACAGGAAGGTTAGCCCATGCTTTCATCATGACAGGCGTGAGAGGAGTAGGGAAAACCACAACGGCACGCATTATTGCTAAAGGCTTAAATTGCCTTTCCACTGACGGTCCTACCATTGAACCATGTGGAACTTGTGACGCTTGTACGAGTATTACAGAAAGTCGACATGTGGATGTCCTCGAGATGGATGCTGCTTCACGCACAGGGGTCGATGATATCCGTGAAATTATTGAGAGTGTACGGTATGCCCCCGTCTCTGCGCGGTATAAAATATATATCATTGATGAGGTGCATATGCTTTCTAAGAACGCATTTAATGCCTTATTGAAAACTCTTGAAGAACCGCCAGAGCATGTAAAATTTATCTTTGCAACCACTGAGATACGCAAATTACCTGTGACGGTAGTCTCGCGGTGTCAACGATTTGATTTGAAACGAATTGAAGCCCAGACTTTAGTCTCTCATCTCGCATCGATTATCCAAAAGGAAGACTGTGAGGCCGACGAAGATGCGCTGAAATTAATTGCTCGTGCAGCAGAAGGATCTGTGCGTGATAGTCTCTCTCTTTTAGACCAGGCAATTGCCCATACAGCGGGAAAAATTTCTGAACAACAAGTTCGTGATATGCTGGGCCTGGCAGACAGAGCACAAGTCATTGATCTTTTTGAACAGGTCATGAAGGGCTCTGTTGGGGAAGCATTGACAACGCTGCGACGGCAATATGACAGCGGTGCAGATCCCGTCGTTGTGATTAATGATTTGTTAGAAGTAACCCACTGGTTAACCCGCTTGAAGGTCACGCCTGAAACAGGGGCAGATTCGTTGACCAGTGAAGCAGAAGCAGTTCAGGGAAGAGAACTTTCTGAAAAATTGGCTATGCCAGTGCTAACACGAGCCTGGCAAATGTTGATGAAAGGGCTTGTAGAAACCCGTTCTGCTCCAAGTCCTATCGCTGCGGCTGAGATGGTGTTGATTAGATTGAGTTATGCGGCCAATTTGCCCGCGCCGTCTGACCTTGTGAAAAAAGTACAAGCATCCGCTCAATCAGGGGGCAGTGTGGGTCTGAGGAGCACGGGCGGATCCGCAGGATCATCAGCTTCTGCAGGCCCTCAAGCCAATTCTTCATCGATGCAATCACCCACGGCACAGCTGAGATCAGCAGATGTAGTTGCAATGAAACCACAGACTACGGACGCAGGAGAGTATGCCAAACATCCTATGCCAGTCTCCTTTGAAAAATTGATTGATCTTTTCCATCAGGAAAAGGAAAGTGCTCTGGGCGTTGCCCTCTCAGATCTGGTGTCTCTCGTGCACTTTAGTCCAGGAAAGTTAGAAATTAATCCGACGCCTAAAGCGCCGGTTGATTTGATTATGCGGGTCAAACGATGTCTTCAGCTTTGGACAGGACAGGACTGGTTGGTTACTGTAAGTAAAGCAGAAGGCCAAATTTCAGTTCGCCAAAAAGAAATAAATATTGATCAGGCGCGAAAAGCCGCGGCGATGAAAGAACCAATTGTGAAAGAACTGTTGATCCATTTCCCTGAAGCCGAACTCTTGGCTGTACGAGAAAAGAAAATGGATGAAGTCCTTTCTGGAGACCCTGAGGCGATGCTCTTAGAGATGCAAGATTTCACAGAGGGTGCTGACGGCGACAATGAACTGGCAGATTTTGATTTTGAGTAAAGGATAAAGGAATGAAAAACCTTTCAGGAATGCTGAAAAAAGCACAAGAAATGCAAGAAAAAATGCAGTCCATGCAGGCAGAGATGGAAAATCAGTCTGTAGAGGGATCTTCGGGTGCTGGACTGGTGAATGTGACCCTTAACGGCAAAGGAGAGATGAAAGCTCTCTCAATAGATCCAAGCCTATTCACCGCAGAAGAGAAAGAGGTTGTTGAAGATCTCATTCTTGCTGCTCATGCAGATGCGCGTAGTAAGGTAGAAGCCATGCAGGCCGATAACATGAAAGATCTGACAGGTGGAATTCCAATGCCTGACGGATTTAAAATGCCTTTCTAAGATGCCAAAATCCCATTCTTCAGATATCGACCGTCTCATTCAGGTCCTCGCAAAAGTTCCAGGTCTAGGCCCTCGATCAGCGCGTCGGGCTGTGCTGATGATGTTGAAGAAAAAAGAAAGCCTGATGACACCACTTGCAGAACGATTAGAAGCCGTTGCAGAAACAGTGGGAGAGTGCGAAATATGCGGGAATTTGGATACGCATAATCCTTGCCATGTCTGCGAAGATGTGCGCCGGGATAGCTCTACTCTATGCATCGTAGAAGAGGTCGCAGACCTTTGGGCATTGGACCGCAGTGAAGGGTATAAAGGGTTATACCATGTTCTCGGGGGCACCTTGTCTGCACTGGACGGCGTCGGGCCGGATCAGTTGAATATCTCAAGCTTGATGGAACGGATTGAATCAGGCACCATAAAGGAAGTCATTCTTGCACTGAATGCGACTGTCGACGGGCAGACGACCAGCCATTATATCAGCGATCGACTTTCAGAATTTGAGCAGGTTAAAATTACAGCTCTGGCACATGGCCTTCCTGTTGGGGGAGAACTAGATTACTTGGATGATGGTACATTAATGGCTGCCATGCGTGCCAGAAATTCTATTGAGTGAATTCTTCGCAATAAACTTCTCACTGAAGGACGGACGTATGAGTAAAAATTTACCTCTTGCTGGATTGAAAATCGTTGAATTTCAAGGCATTGGGCCTGGCCCTTTTTGTGGAATGCATTTTGCAGACTTAGGAGCTGATGTGATTGTGATTGAGCGTCCACATGCAATGCTACCGGCTGCTGGGGGAATCACGAGACGGGGCAAGAGGTCAATCGTCTTAGACTTGAAAAAATCGAAGGACCTGGAAGTCGCTAAAAATCTTATAGCGTCTGCGGACGGCGTTTTTGAAGGCAATAGACCTGGAGTGATGGAACGCTTAGGTCTTGGTCCTGAAGAGATGCAAGGCCTAAACCCTAAGCTTGTTTATGGACGTCTCACGGGCTGGGGTCAAGATGGACCTCTGGCTGACTATGCGGGACACGATATAAATTATGCTGCAATTACGGGCGCTTTATTTTACACAGGCGCTGCGGGCGAGAAGCCTCTCCCCACACCAACCTTGCTGGCAGATATCGCTGGAGGCGCGCATTATTTAATGATTGGAATGCTCTCGGCCTTATTGAAAGCAAAGGAAACTGGTCAAGGGGATATCATTGATGCCGCCATGATAGATGGTCTTTCCCATATGATGAATTTAGTATTAGATATCGTGCCAAGTGGCATGATGGCGCTGGACAAGCGGGAGGTCAGTCTTTTGGACGGACCTCATTGGTATAATGCTTATGCCACATCGGACAATCATTTCGTAACTCTAGGTCCCCTTGAGCCCCAATTCTATGGAGAGCTTTTATCTTTGCTAGATCTTGACATGGATTCGGACTTTTTAGATCAAATGAATATGACCAAATGGGCAGATCAGGCTGAAAAATTAACAGCATTGTTTAAGACAAAGACACGGGATGAATGGGTTGAAAAATTGCATTTTAGTAATGCATGTTTCGCTCCCGTTTTGACTCTTTCAGAGGCGAAGGATCATCCCCATATGAAAGCAAGAAGGATCTACGACACATCGGCGAATTTGCAACAAGCTGTGGCGGCACCCCGATTTCAATCGAGTGGCAGACAGCAGCCAAATGCTTTTCCAAATCCAGGTCAACATAGTGAGGACATCTTAAAGGAATTAGAGAATGAGTGAAAAACTTTATACAGGGGGGTGCCACTGCGGGGCTGTCAAATTTGAAGTCATGGTCGAGGACGTTGAGAAGCTTATTCAATGCAATTGTAGTATGTGCCGTAAAACTGGCTATTTACACCTTTTTGTAAGCCGCGATGAGTTTCGACTCTTGAAGGGGGAGGAGGCTCTTGAGAATTATCAGTTCAACACCAAGACTGCCTCGCATTTTTTCTGTAAAGCATGTGGTATAAAAAGTTTTTATATTCCGCGGTCTCATCCGGACGGATACTCAATTCATGCAGGCTGTTTAGAGGATTTTGATTTAGATAGCGTGCAGATCGAGCCTTTTGATGGCGGGAATTGGGAGGATAATGTAGACTCGATCCGCTAGCGCTAGAAGGAAGGGGCTTGAGGCCCCTTGGGGGATAAGGTTAGTCTTTGAGGCTTTCTAATTCACGGTCTAAGCGGTACCGTTTACTAGTCATGTAAGCCTCCATATCATTTGTTCTTCTTTCAATATCACGAAATCTGCGACGCATATCAGCAGCACTATAATCAGGTGCTTTGCGTGTATCTCTCCAGAATTCTTCTTCCTTTTCATTCTCATACAAACCCTCAGGTTTAGGTTCTAGACAAAATCCGAGAATGACGTAGACAACCAGACCGGGCCAAATGCCTGAAAAGAAGACGGCTAGGAAGGTTAAGATCCTGACTGAAGAGGTTGTCATTCCAAAGTAATCAGCAACCCCTGCACAGACACCCATCCACTTGGCATTTCGGATATCTTTATATAAGCGTGTCCGACTATGAATGGTCATGATATTTACTCCTCCAACCTGGATTTTCTGAATCTAAGATACGCTCTAAAGTGTTTATGCGATTCTCTAGCTTTTCTGCGACGCGGTGCATATCCCCAAAAGTGTTTTCATCATCTGGGCTCATCACCTTCATTTGCTTCCATTTGGTGATATAGTGGAAAATGATCCACAGAGGGACGACACACGTCAGTATTAAAATAACAAATACATCTTCCATTGTTGGTCTCCTTGGTCTCTTTGTTGTCCCGCGGATTTTAAATCCGCGGGCAGAGCTTCTTGTTTATCGGTTCTTATTCAGCAGCTTCAGTTTCTTTTTTTTCAGACTTTTTAGTGCCGTTCACTTTGGCTTTAAGCGCTTCCAGTTCTGCTTCTACTTCGTCGGTGGTTTCAAGATCAGCAAATTCCTGTTCAAGAGATTTTCCTTCACGGCCCATCTCCATTGCTTCAGCTTCCCCTTCGATGCGGTCCAAGCGGCGTTCGACTTTATCGAAGCGCTCAAAAGCATCATCAATACGTGTGTCATAGATGTTGCGCTTCAGTTTTACGGTGTTTTGCGCTGTTTTTGTGCGTGTCTTTAAGCTTGCTTTTTTAGCTCGAGCTTCGCGCAATTTCTTATCCAGCTTCACGACGTCTTCTTCATGGCGTGTCAGAGCTTCTTGAATATGGGCTATCTCACCTTTTAGATGGTCGGCCATCTCAGTAAGCTTGTTTTTCTCCATCAGCGCGCCTTTGGCGAGGTCTTCACGTCCTTTAGAGATAGCAAGCTCTGCTTTAGTTTCCCATTCGCTGCTGGCTTCTTCAATACGAACAAGTTTACGTTCAATATCTTTTTGATCTGCAATTGCGCGTGCGGCAGATGACCGAACTTCTACAAGCGTGTCTTCCATTTCTTGGATAACCATACGGATGATTTTATCCGGGTCTTCCGCGCGGTCTAAGATCGCATTGATGTTTGAATTGATGATGTCGCTAAG
Organism: Temperatibacter marinus; assembly: GCF_031598375.1. NCBI lineage: Bacteria > Pseudomonadati > Pseudomonadota > Alphaproteobacteria > Kordiimonadales > Temperatibacteraceae > Temperatibacter > Temperatibacter marinus. The sequence continues at coordinate 690,095 of NZ_CP123872.1, read as the reverse complement.
ACGTGAAAAAATACCCATTTTACTATTCCTTTTAATTACTTACTATCCTCATGTCGTGGGGGGAGAGTTTTGCTCTCCCCCTTTGACGGTCACCCCTCATTTGCTGTCGTATCAAACTCGGGCCTTGCGTTGGCCTCCCTTTTTGGAATGGCCTCCGTGGGGTTTTTCCCTTGCCTTATAATTTTGTTTTTTGGCTTCGGGACGGGGCAGGCTGTTATTATTTTATTATCCTGACCCAGCTACTTTACCAACCTTCAATTGAGGCGGCGAATTCTGTTGCGGCGTCGCTGTCTCCGTAAACTTGTTGTGTCACCAAAGAAGCCTGTTGCTTCAATATTAACCATCATAGGTTTACGTTGATCCTTGAGATCCACCAGGGTGCCTGTGCCGGCTATTTTTTCTACCTGGTTAAAACCGTATGTCATTGTTAGTTCCTTTTATTATTGTTGGCCCATTCGGGCTTATGTTTTTGTCTCGCTGTCGTAACTCGGACCGTTTTATTCTTTTTTTCCTCGCTACACCCTAAATATTGCAGCCTGCGTGCCAGTTTTTAAAAAAATCGTAACTAACTGATATTATTGAATAAAATTATAAATTCCTTTTTTAGAGCACGTAGGGTTAGTAATAATTTGCCAAATATTAGTAATAAATGCTAATATTTAGTAAAGAAGATGACGCAAGAAGAAGAGTTTTATGGATATTCAAATTATTGGCAGCTCAAATCCCTTTTTAGATGTGATGGATCAAATTTCTCGTGCGGCGCCCATGGAACGGCCTGTCTTGGTCATTGGAGAGCGGGGCACAGGTAAAGAGCTCATCGCTGCCCGCCTTCATTACCTGTCACAGCGCTGGAATATGGTTTATCAGAAAATGAACTGTGCAGCTTTGCCCGAAAACCTGTTGGAGAGTGAACTTTTCGGCTATGAGGCTGGTGCTTTTACCGGAGCTTCCAAAAGGAGAAAAGGGCGTTTCGAAATTGCCCATGAGGGCAGTTTGTTTTTGGACGAAATTGGTACCTTAACGTCAGCAGCTCAAGAAAAACTTCTGCGGGTGATTGAGTATGGGGAGTTTGAACGGTTAGGGGGTAACGATACAATTCATGTGGATGTAAGGGTTATTGGGGCCACCAATATTGATTTACCCGCTGCTGCAGATATAGGGGAGTTCAGGCATGATTTACTGGATAGGCTGGCTTTTGATGTGATTACCGTTCCTCCTTTGCGAGAGCGCAAAGAGGACATTCCGGTGCTAACAGACTTCTTTGGACAGAGAATGGCCAAAGAACAGGAGTGGCTTCAGTTTCCGGGGTTTACGGATCAAGCTATGGAGGCAATGATGGCGCATCAATGGCCGGGCAATATTCGCGAATTGAAAAATGTTGTTGAAAGGGCTGTCTATAGAGCATGGGACGGAGAAGCCCCTTTAGATGATATTGTCTTTGATCCTTTTGAGAGCCCTTACAGACCTCAAGTGATTTCCAACAGACCCGTGCAAAAGAATAAAAGCGAACAGAGAAATGAAGCAGAGGCGCTCAACCAGCAGCTCTTGACAGAGCCAGTCGTCTCTCACGTCGCATATTGTATGAAGACTAAGTTACAAGAAATGGAGAAGCAACATCTTACATTAGCCTTGGAACAGCATAAATTTAATCAACGCAAAACGGCTGAGCATCTTAACCTTTCATATGATCAATTAAGGCATGCCTTGAAGCGACACACGTTATTGTAACTTGCTTCTTCATGGCCTTCAGATCATAGTGTATAAAATAAGGATGACAGCGATGAAAAATATAATTCCAGAAGAAAATTCTCCCAAAAATAAGTCTGCATGGCAGTCTGTTCGCTTGGTGACAAGTTTAATATTTGTTTCGATTACTGTTTATTATGCCTTCCGGATATTCATTTGCGATGGGGGCAGCTTAGCCTGCAAAAGCCTTTATGAATGGGAAGAAATTTTCGCAGCCATCGCAATCGTTCTTGTTGCAATCATAGGAGCTGCAGCTTTGACGGCTATTCTTTATAAGGTTTTAAGATATAAAAAATCAAAAGGCATGGACTGGGCGTCAAGCTCATCTGATCGTGAAGAATAGAATCCCTATCCATCACCCCCGTGAGGGGACCATTTCTTCTTCTTTTTCTTGGGCCTGAGGTTATAAGGATTATCCTTGTCGTCTTCTTCAACAATTTCTCTCTCTTGCTCTTTATGAAAGAGGTGTTTTTCTTTTACGTCAAAAGGATTGAATGTTGATTCTGTCGTTTCACGCGCACTTAAAATTTTCATGCCAATAATGTGGACTAAAATGATCAGGCAGCTCATATCATAAAAATAATCGAGCGTAGAAATGTTAACCGTTAAACCGCCAACACTGTATGCCAAGACGGAGAGCCTGAGGGTTTTTGCCATATCAGCCAACCACATCAAGTCCTTATGTTGTTTTAAAATGGAATAGGTAGTCCCAGCTGAAAACCAAGAGGTAAAGATAATTGTTAAAAAGAGGAAAAGTCCAACATAGCCATGCTCTCCTAACACTTCAAAATACACCGAATGATACGCAAGGGGTTCATGTCCGAATGGCATAAAACGGGCCTGGTAAGGTTTATAATAGTTGCTGAGGAAGCCGCCACCCATAATAGGATAATCTTCGGTGAGGTTTACTGCATATTTCCACATGACGACGCGGCCTTGAAAACTACTGTCCTCTTCAGCGGCTGTGTCAATTGTTTGGTATCGATTTTTGATATGATCCGGTAAAAATTGATAGCCAAGAAATAAGAGAGGTACAGTCAGCCCGATTACGAGCATTTTCTTTTTTACATTCAGAAAAAGCATACCCATCACAGAGAGGCCGGCGATGAGTCCGCCGCGAGACTGGGTTCCGATAACTGATAAAAATGTCAAGACAACTGAGCCCAGCATTGGCAACTTTAGCAATCGATGAGGGGGATGCAGATAGAGATAATAGGCAATTGGGATGGTCATGGAAAGTGCCATGGCTAGCTGATTGCGGTCAGCCAGCATGCCGCCGCCGCCTTTTACAATTCCTGCACCGCCGGTAATCACCAAGAATAACCCGCCTTTGATCGCATAGAAGGCCATACTCAAGCCCATAATCCAATAATAGGCCCTGAGTCTAAGAGGGCTTTGCATAACGATGACGGTCATAGTGACAAAAAATAAGATTTTTGTTAAGTGAACAAACTTCCCACTGGCTCCAGGGTTTCCTGCAAAAATTGTCGTGAAAATGGTCCACACATAAAAAATAAGCATGGCCATGAAAATAGGATGCATGGGCATTTTACGAGGTTCTTTAGAAATAAAGAGACCTGCAAGCGTTAACACCGCGACAGAATCTAAGAGGGGAAGATGTTGAATATTCGGGGCATTCCCCTGCGGTACCATGTGTGAAATCCAGTTCCACACCAAGATCCCTACATGCGGCTTAAATATCAGAATAGGGATCCACATAAAGATACCCAACAGAATAAAATAACCGCGCATTCTTGTTTGCCAATCCTTGTTAAAGTGCTGACTGCATCATCAAAGTTTGAGAGCTGCCAAAGCTCTTTCCTCTATTATGACGGCTTCATAAGCATTTGTCACCCCTTCACAAATAAACTATATATAATTCAGGTTCATTTTGGAGAGGAATTTCAGCCTATGTCAAAATTATTATCAATTCTTACTATTCTATGGATGAGTTTGACGCCTTTATCTCTATCTGCTCAAGAAGACCAAGAAAATTTGGTTTATCAACCAGGCTCGCAGCAGGAGATGGTCTCGGTTGAGCAGGCTGATACGGTCATTTGGGGCGGGAAAATTTATACTAACGAAGCTTCTGCTGAAGTGGTTGAGGCCGTTGTGATTAAAGAGGGTCGATTTCTCTATGTGGGCACAAGGGCAGGGGCTGAAGCCTATGTTTCTGCAGAGACGCATGTCATAGACCTAAAAGGGATGGCTGTTTATCCCGGCTTTGTTGACGCCCACGCCCATCTCAGAGGCATTGGTCAACGTGAGATGGAACTTAATCTTGAAGGCGTAATGTCAATCTCACAATTGCAAGAAAAGTTAAAAGATTGGCGTGCACAAGTTGCGACAGATACGACAGTGATTATGGGACGCGGATGGATCGAAACGCACTGGCCTGAGAAAAGATTTCCAAGTCGCTGGGATTTAGACAAGGTAGTAAGCGATGTCCCTGTCATCCTGTTTAGGGCTGATGGCCATGCGTTGGTTGCGAATTCTGCAGCCCTGAAGGCCGTGGGTATCAATAAAGAAAGTGCGGCACCTGACGGGGGGGCTATTTTAAAAAATGCTATCGGAGAACCTGTTGGAATTTTTGTTGATAAGGCCATGTATGCGTTTGATCTTCTTACGCCAAAAGTGACTCAAGAAAAAATGGCTGCAGCTCTACTCAAGGGGGCAGAAGTTTATGCCAATTATGGCTGGACAGGTCTCCATAATATGTCAGTGGCCTGGGAAGAGCTTTCTATTATGGAGCAGTTATCTGATGGAGAACAGCTTGGTATCCGGGTCTATAATTCCATAAATGATACAGATATGCGCTTTCTTTTAGAAACTGGACCACGACAGAGTGATAACAATAAGATTCAGACTCGAGCGGTAAAAATGTATATGGACGGTGCGCTTGGGTCTCGTGGAGCGGCTTTGCTTGCTCCCTATTCTGATGCTAACACGACAGGGCTTCTGTTAATGAAGGAAGAAGAGCGGATGCCGATGCTGGAGATTGCTCTTAGAGAGGGGATTCAAATCAATACCCATGCAATAGGAGACAAGGGCAATCGATTGGTTTTGGATTGGTTTGAGAAAGCTCTGGCCTTGGTGCCATCAGACGAAAGGCGCTATGCTGACCCCAGATGGCGGATTGAGCATTCGCAAATTGTAAACCCAGATGATATTCCACGGTTCAAGCAATTGGATGTGATCCCAAGTATGCAGCCTTCTCATGCTATCGGTGATTTACACTTTGCTCCATCACGGTTAGGGGATGAGCGGTTACAAGGGGCTTATGCTTGGAAATCATTGATCAACAGCGGGGTCATTATTGCAGGTGGTTCTGATGCCCCTGTTGAGCGCGGGGATCCGCGTATCGAATTTTATGCAGCAGTAGCACGAAAAGATATGAAAGGCTATTCGGACAGCAATTGGCATCCTGAAGAAATGGTCAGCCGTCAAGAAGCTCTAAAAATGTTTACCCTCTGGCCAGCTTATGCCAGTTTTCAAGAAGAAAATCTTGGTTCTGTTGCAGTTGGAAAATGGGCCGATCTTACAGGATTTCACCAGGATATCATGGTGATTCCAGAAGCGGATATTTTGAAAGTTAGGCCAATTTTGACCATGGTCCAAGGGAAGATTGTTTTTGAGGCCCTTGATCAATAGAATGATTGTGGAAGGTACCAATAAAAAAGGCTGGGTCATCCCAGCCTTTTTTCTGTGTGAGAGGTTATTCAGCCTCTTTGTCTTTATACTTGTCAAACCAAGCGATAATATTCCCGACTTTGCGGACCAAGTTTGACGGGCGACGTGCAATCCCGTGGTAAGCACCTTGAATGCGAACAAGAGCACTTTCGACCCCTTGTATTCTAAGGGCGCCGTAATATTGCTCACTTTCAGACATGGGCGTTCTGACATCCAATTCCCCAGTCAATACCATTGTGGGTGTTTTCACATTGCCAACGAGAGACAAGGGAGAGCGACGCCAATATTGATCTACATCTTCCCATGGGGTTTTAGTAAACCAGTAACGAGTCATGAAGGTATAGATGTCTGAAGTGCCGACCATGCTGATCCAGTTGATAACTGGTTTAGCGACAACGGCAGCTTTAAAGCGGTCAGTCTTGCCAATAATCCAAGCTGTGAGGACACCGCCCCCTGACCCACCAGTAACAAACATATTGGCTTCGTCCACATAGCCTTTTGCAACCACGTTATCGACCATATCCATCAGATCGTTATAATCTTCTGAGGGGTAGTTCTTATCGATAAGGTTTGCAAATTCAGAGCCCATGGATGTACTGCCCCGTGGATTGCCGTATACCACAACATAACCCGCAGCTGCAAAGAGCTGTACTTCAGTAGAAAATTCAGGGCCGTAAGCTGTATGAGGACCCCCGTGAATTTCTAAGATCAGAGGATATTTCTTGCTGGGATCAAAGTTCGCAGGTTTGACAATCCAAGCTAGAAGATCGCGCCCATCATGGCTGCTTGTGATTGGCATAATTTCTGGCTTATTGATCTTTTTATGCGCGAAAACATCGCTGTTTAAATCTGTGAGCTGTGTTACGCGGCCTAACCGATCAACGATGGCGAGATCTGCAGGGCGATCTCCTGTTGACTGAGTGAAAATAATTCGGCCGTCATCAGTGGCATCATATTGGCCTGACGTATAGGGACGCCCAATACTTTGGCCCCCGAGTGCATCTGTTTTTACTGAGCTCACACCTTGAAGGGTCACATAGCCAACATTCTTTTTCCCATATGTATCATAGGAGAAATACAGTCCAGCGCCATTGGCTGCCCATTGGATATCGCCAATAGCACGGTCAACTTCAGGGGTGAGTTCACGAACATCGCTGCCGTCAACACTCATCACATAGAGGGTGGAATTTTGGTTTGATTTTCCGTTATCGATAAATCCAGTGAAAGCAATCATTGTACCGTCAGGGCTCAGTGTAGGACTGCCTTCAGGGCCTGATGTGCTTGTGAGTTGCGTGAGCGATCCATCGATGATGGATAGACGATAAATGTCGCTGTTGAATATATCCATATCATTGTCAGGGCGACGATTGGCCGAGATGAAGAGACTATCGCCTTCTGGGCTCCATGCCATGCGACCGCCATGATCAAAAGCCCCTTTGGTAATCTGACGAGGCGTACCGCCGTCTGCAGGAACGATATATATTTGCATATTTCCAGGGCGGCGCATGCCTGACCCGTCACGTTGGAAAAGAGTGCTGTCGATATAAGTAGCCTCTTTCGCCCATTCAGCACCCTTTGGGCGGAAAGGAATTGAGAATAATTTTTTAGACGCTGTCGGGGTGAACATGGAAAAAGCGATCCATTTACCATCAGGAGAAAAAGACAAGCCTGATGGTCCCATTTGTACATCGGTCACTCGTGCCGTTTTACCGCTTTCCATATGCCGGACGTAGATTTGGGTTTTCCCTTCCTTGCTGGAAAGATAAGCCATTTTTTTGCCGTTCTGACTGAAGCTGGCAGCTCGGTGACTTGCCTTTCCGGAGAGTAAAGGCAAATGATCTGTGCCATCTAGGTTCACGGTCCATAGATTTATTCTCATGCTATCAGTCATCATATCCATGGAGCGCCGTTCATAGAGAACAGTCTTACCATCAGGCATCATTACAGGATTAGCAGCATATTCTATGGCAAAAACATCTTTATAAGAAAGCTTATCCTCTGCAGCATAAGCAGGTAGATAGCAGAGTAAGGCAAGTGCTATTACAGAGAAGGTTTTTTTAAGATTATCAAGAGTCATTTGATATCCCCCTATTGGATTTCAACGAGATCAGCACGCTAACAGAATAATTCAATGTTGACTAGAGCGGTCTTGACTGTCAGGGTATGAATATTCGTTAGGGAATGCGATTGTATTGGGTGAAGGTTAAAGAATGCAGGATATCAAAAAGGACAGAGAACGATTTGTTGCTTTTGCTTTCGCTTCTGCGGAGATATTTCTAGAAGTTAATGTGAGTGGGAAAATTCATTATGAAGGCGGTGCCTGTTCTCGCATTACACCCTCTGAGGAAACGACATTAATTGGCAAGAGAATCCATGATTTAGTTGTGGATGAAGATATGCCTTTCATTGATGCCTTCTTCCCCCGAATTGCAGAGAAAAAACGTCTTGGACCTCTGCCTGTTCGTTTCAAAAATACAGTGGGGGGTCAAATCAATCTTCGAGTTTTTGCCCTGCACATGACGGATGAAGCGATCTATATTGCACTGCGCTCAGCTCCTCTCGCGAATGATTATGGTATGATGCAAGATCATTTTGACCCAAATACGGGTCTGATTAATCGGACTGGTTTTCTTGAGCTTGCAGGCCGGACAATGCGTGGCACCACCCTGAGCGGTGGTGATGTGAAATTAACGATGGCGCATATTGAAGGGTTAGAAGAAACACGAAAAAAATTGGGCACGAAAGAGGTTCGCAGCCTAATCAATAATATTGCAGCTCACTTCCGATCACTTTCTGTTGACGGCACCATGGCAGGTCAAATTAATGAAACTGATTTTGCTATTTTGCATCACGGCCAAACCTCTGAGCAGGAAATTCAAACAGCTGTGGCTAAAGTCGACAAAGCGGGTTTGCTTAAAACTTCAGTGAGTACTGTGAAAACCAGCGATGATGCTGAAATGACTGAACAGCAGGTTATCAGAACCTTGTCATATGTTTTTACTCAATTTTCTAAAGATCCATCAAAGCTTAATTTTGAGAGCATAACGGAAATTTATGAAGATGTGGCTGTGAAAGCAAAAACCAGAATGACAGCCATTGATCATGTGATTGAAAACAGGTCTTTCAAGCTAAACTATCAGCCCATCTATGATTTGAAAACTGGTGAGATAAGTCACCATGAAATTCTGTCTCGCTTTGATGATGTTATTCAAGGTGACACGCCTTTTGAACTGATACAATTTGCAGAAGATATTGGTCTGATTGAAAATTTCGATTTGGCTGTCTTTACGAAAGCCATTGAAAGCATTGAGAGCTATCGACGGTTAGACACAAAACTGCGCCTTGCAGTAAATTTATCTGGCCGAACATTATCCAGTGAAAATCATATGGAAAAATTGCTCAAACTTCTTGAAGAAAACAAGCATCTTTGCGGCCAAATTATGATTGAGTTGACTGAATCCAGTGCGGTATCAGATGTCGAGCGTGCCGGGCGCATTTTTAACAGAATCAAGAAAATTGGTTTTGCCTTGAGCATCGATGATTTTGGAAAGGGTGCAGCAGGCCTCAATTATTTAAGAGCCTTTGATGTTGATTATGTGAAAATTGACGGGGCTTTTATTCGTGACCTTACCCGTGAAGAATTGCGTCCTGGGATGTTGTTGACCATCATAAGGTTGTGTAAAGATCTGGAAGTTAAAACGATTGCCGAACATGTTGAAGAACGGTTTCAAGCAGACATTCTGGAAGCCCTTGGGGTAGATTATGCCCAGGGCTATTACTATTCTAAACCCTTGCCCTCTCCTCTGGTTCCTTAACTTTTAAAAAGTTAACCAGTCCCCTCCACTGCCTTTGACAATTAAGTCAGAAAGGGCAATAGGTTTTGGCTGCGGCGAAAGGAGAAGCGATAGAGGATCAATGGCATATTCTTTCATGGCCTGCTCACAGATATAGAGAGAGGCATTCATACCAGCTAAGCCACTTAGAAGTAGTTGAAAATCCGCTAAACCTTGTTCTTCGAGGCGTTTATCCATTGTCATAGCGCTTTCACCGTTATGGGTTTTAAACATGACCCATTGATCTTGAACAAGTGCTTTGGCTGCTTCTTTCCCAAAGTAAAGATAGGTTTTTTGACCCATTGAACAGGCACTGGTTGCAGTGAGCAACGCCTGATGAATTGTTTCAGCGCTGGGGGTAATCACCATGATTGTCATTGGCCTTGTCGCCATTAGCTGTCTCCACATGCAGAGCAGGCAGGATCTTTTGGTAATTTGACCATGCGGCTTTTTAACGTCATCGCGTCAAAGAAAGTAATTTGACCGGCTGTTGAGGGGCCGAAGTCACTGATTTCCCGAATAACTTCTAGGGCTTGCATGCTCCCCATGACGCCTGCAAGAGCACCGATAATACCCACATCAGAACAGCTTCGTGCTTCAGATCTTGGCGGCGCAGAGGGAACGAAGCAACGATAGCAAGGGAGAGCTTCTCCCGCGTGTGGTTTGAAAACGGCCAACTGTCCATCAAATGGTCCCAAGGCAGCTGAAACGAGAGGCTTTTTGAGTGCAACGCACATATCTGAGACGAGGAGCCGTGTTTCAAAATTATCACATCCATCTGCAACGATATCATATTCCCCGATAAGTGCTTTTGCATTGTTTGCAGTGATTTTATATGGGTAAGTCTGGACGCAAACATCCGGGTTAAGCGAGTGTATGGCCTGTCTGGCGCTCTCTGTCTTTGAGGTGCCAATGTTTTCTGTCTTGTGAATGGTTTGTCTTTGAAGGTTTGAAAGATCTACACTGTCGTGATCTATGATGCCAAGAGTTCCTATACCAGCGGCCGCAAGGTAATGAAGAAGGGGGGAGCCAAGACCGCCCGCTCCGATGACAAGGACTTTAGCCTTAAGAAGCTTAAGCTGTCCTGCTCCACCCAGTTCACGTAAAACCAAATGCCGGCTATATCGATCCAGTTGATCGTCTGTAAGGTCTAAAAGGTCGGTATCTTGTGTCATTGTCTGAATCTTTTTTCTGTTTCGCAGGAACTAGTTTATTCTTTAGATTTTGACAAAGTCATTATTACAATTATTATTCACTTACTCACTCATTTTTTCACTTTAAATGCAAATAAAATGATTAGCTGAATGTGATGAATGTTTTCTGAAAGTTAAAGTTATTTGGATTATGTATAAAGAATTATTCAATCAATTGAAAAAAATATATTTTTCCGGTGACTTACGATCGTTTAAAAAACTCCTGACGTCGGCACCTTCAGGTTTTATGAATAGTGACTATTTAAGATATCTTACTGCTTTAGTAAACCGTCATGAGTGTAAAGATAGGTCTCTCTGGCAGAAAGATTATGATACTGGCTTGAGCTTGGGACTTCGTCAGACATATAGTAACCCTAAACTATCATTAGACTTAAGTAATATAAATGAAAATCAACATATCTTAATATGTGCTGAAGAAGGGTTAGGCGATTTTATTCGTCATTTGTTTTATGTTAATAAAATTATAGAGTTAGGATGCAAAGTTTCATTGCTGGTGCCTCCAAAAATCAAGCCCTTGGTTCAGTATAATTTTCATCAATGCAATGTTGTAAGCGAGATACCAGATGTAGTTTATGATATAATCTTAGCCTCAGGTTCTTTAGAAGGATTATTTTGGGATAAACAGGATGGAGCTCAGGGTTCTGGGTATCTAAAGGCTGAAGAAATATCGCTTTATCCCAATAAATTGCATAAAGCGATTGGTGTTTGCACGACATCTACTAAGGTTGATCCTGTAAGGGCTCTCAATTACACGACCCTTGTCGATTATGGGTACCTCTTCCAAGAGATAGAATTTACTTGCGTGTCTTTACAATATAGTCATGATTTGGACGAGATAAGAGAGGCAGAATCTACATTTTCGGACTCTCTAATTCATTTTCCCAGTTACGATTTTTTTAATGATATTAATACTTTAGCCTTTGTAATATCACAGTTAGATAAAGTTATATCTACATCAACGTTAGTAGCAGACCTATCAAATGCTTTAGGAATTTATACCTATAGAATTCACACCTTAGATACTCAATACAAGGCAGGGAATAGTAGAAGCAGGCAGTGTGATAGATTATGGTATGGGCAAGGTTGTGAAATTGTGTATAAATATAGTGATGAATCTTGGGAAGATTTTATGAGAATTCTCAAAAAAATAGTATTTCCAAATAAATAACGGGTTAAAATGACCGTCATGATTGCACATATTAATTCGGCTAAAAAAATCAACGATACTTCTGTTCACTCTTCATTCCTGGAAGATTACTTAACCTATATTCATCAACACGAAAGTAAGCAAACTCTATCAGAGTCTGATCTTTTGCAAATAAGGATGCTTCTTTCAATTGGGGGTAGTGTTCAACCCTATCCATCGATCAGCTGGGGAGGCGCGGAGAGTGGCCTATATTCAAATCTTGAAAATTTCCTAAAAAAAAGATCTAAATCTTTAGTTCAAAAACAGACTTCTAATTATGATATCATAATTGCTGAAGTAATTGATCAAGATCTTATAGATTGTTTAAATCCAGGGGGGATAGTTCGCGTCCCTTTGGATGTTAAAGTGACTCATCCTGACCTTGAACAAGATTTTGAATATTTTGGATATGGATTTTATAGAAAGAAAATTTCTAGTTCTGATTTTCAAGGGCTTATTCATGTTATCATCCCTGTTCATAATCGCTGTCAATTAACGTGTAAATGTTTAGACCTCTTGTATAAACAAACGATCTTCCATTCTTTAAATATTATTGTGGTTGATGATGGCAGCACGGACCACTTAGACAAAGCAATAGCTGACCATTATCCGGAGTGCACTTTGTTGACAGGCGATGGCAGCCTTTGGTGGGGAGGTGCTATTAATAAAGGCCTCGATTTTATTCGAGAAACGATAAATTCTGAAGATTTTTTTCTGTTTATGAATAATGATGTATTCTTGGAGCCCAACACCTTAGAGCAAATATTACTACAAGCTTTAAAAGATAGAGGTACATGCTGGGCGCCTATGTCAATTTCTGGAACAGAAGCAATTGCTTCTGGAGAATTAGGCCATACTTTATATCGGTTTGAACAAGCAGAAAGTTTATTTAGAAAAGAAGGAAGGACAATCACTGTAGAAACATTGTTTGGAAGGTGTACCTTGTTCAGTTCAGAAATCTTATCTAGTGTCCCCCGCATCGATACAGATTTATTTCCCCAATATTGGGGGGATTCAGACTTTTCACTTAGAATAAAAAACCAAGGCTATGCTCTTAAAGTCACTGCAAAGATATATTTTTCTGTGGAACATACTGAAGAAACTACGGGTAGCCATCATGTGTTTTTCGATCATAAACAATCTTTATCCAGTGTTTGGGATTATTTAACAAATATCAAAAGCTTAGGAGCTATTGCACCTGCATGGCACTTTCATAAAAGACATAATCCCAAGCATAAATATTCTTATGTCCTTAAAAGCGCCCTGAAAGCTATATCTAATTTAAAGCTATTATAGTTGCTGTTTTGGCAAGAGAGACTAATAGAGTGCCGTATGATGAATAAGAGAAAGACATTAAAGAAACTTACAGATCTTATTGATAGGCATCGATCGGGCAAGGTAAATCAATGCGTGATCGTCGATCAAATTAAACAGCTCTGGCTTACCAGTTCTAAAACAGAAGACATCCTTGTTGTTGTAGGGTTCGCTTTATTAGATATGAATGAGAGTCAGCAAGTTATCGATATTATTCAAGATGCTGCTCAGGTCATGGGTGAAACTGAATTAATTTATCAATTGTCTGGAAAAGCCGCTCTTCAACTTAATATGCCGGAAATGGCGGAGAAAGCATTTTCGAAAGCATGCATGATAAATCCTTCAGAGCAAACAAATTACCTTCATTTAGCAATCGCTCAAGCTGAAAAAGGTGATGTTGATCAGGCTATTGAATTACTCACTTCCACTCTTCAGCATTTTCCGGAATATGCAAAGATGTGGGATTTATTAGGGACTTATTTACTAGAATATCGAGGCGATACTGAGAATGGTAGAGTGTTTTTAAAACAGGCGCATGAACTTGATTCTGAAAATGCTGATATTTGCCATAATTTGGCTCTTTCATATCATGGGTTGGCTGAGGCTAAAGCTTATTATCAGAAGGCAATAAAATTGACTCCTGAAAACCCACAGGTGGCAGTATCATTTGCTTTATACCTATTGCCGAAATGTAAATTTATTGGTCCCAAATTATTTATTAATATGATGGATTATTATGAATCCCGTCATGCAGCTCAATTGGGTTCAGTCAAATTTCTTACTTATGAGCATTCTATCCCTGCCATAGAAGACAATCCTATCACGGACAAAACAATTTTGATTTTAAGTGAGCAAGGTATTGGCGACGAACTTTTATTTGCTTCTTTTTTACCTAAGCTCCTTAAAGAAGCTAAAAAAGTATTTTTATTATGTGACCCAAGACTTGAAGATGCCTATGCACGATCATTTCCGGAGGTGGAAATTTTATCCTATGTTGATGATGATCGATCTGGCTATAAAAAACGAAAGATTCCGTCACTTGATTCTGTTAAAGCTGAAATAGACAACTCTATCTATCTTGGGTCACTTATGAGGTATTTTGTCAAGAAATTCGACGACTTTATGGAGTTTAAAGGCGCGTACTTAAAAATTGATTCCAAACTACAGGCGGAGTTCAGAAGTCGTCTAGGATCTAAAAGCCGCCCACGTTTTGCTTTATCTTGGAAAAGTCAAAACATTAAAGGTGCCCGAAAAGGGTTATATCTTGATACAGAGTTATTGAAAAAGGCGCTCAGTAAAATAGAGGCTGATTTTTATGTCATTCAATATGTCTATTCAGAAGAAGAAAAAAATAATCTTAATTCCCTCTCAAATGTACATTTTATGAACGATATTGATTTCAAAAATAATATTGATGCAAACCTTGCATTACTTTCTTTGATGGATGCGAGTATTGGCCCAGTAACAACATCACAAATGTTAGCTTATGCCGTTGGGTGCCCTATGGTCGTTGTTACCAATGCAAAGTCGTGGATTATGCAATATCATAAAGAGACTGATAATTATGCCATTTTTGGAACACCTGTAGATTTTTTGAATATGAGTCTCTCGGAAAATTCCTATGAGGCCTTGGAGGATATTTTAAAGCCTCATATGATCGGTTAAAAGGGTACTCTTATTGATTGCTCTTGTGAACTTGGTTGTTAATCCATTGGTAGGTTTTTGAGAGCCCTTCTTTAAGAGTTTTACTTGGTGCCCATTCTAATTCAGCCTGAATTAATTTATTATCTGAATTTCTACCATTCACACCAACTGGTCCTGGAATATTATTTATAGTGATAGATTTACCAGAGAGTTCTGCAATCAATTTAGCCAGGTTATTAATCGATATCATTTCTTCTGAACCAATATTATACGGCCCTAGTTTATCTGAACGTAACAGTTTAATGGTGCCGTCTAAGCATTCATCTATATATAAGAATGAACGAGTCTGGGTACCAGGTCCCCAGACTTCAATTTCACCACCATCAGGAACTTCCGCAATTTTACGACATAACGCGGCCGGAGCTTTTTCTTTTCCGCCTGTCCACGTTCCCTCTGGACCAAAAATATTATGGTATCTTGCGACACGGCATTCCATATTATAATTGCGAGCGTAAGAAAGGTATAAGCGTTCAGAAAATAATTTTTCCCACCCATATTCACTATCTGGGTTTGCTGGATAAGCGCTATCTTCTGCGCAATTTGGATTATCTGGGTCTTCTTGATTATGCGAAGGATAAATACATGCAGATGAAGAATAAAATATCCTTTGACAGTTTCTTTTTCTAGCTGTTTCAAGAATGTTTAAATTTATTGTTGCTGAGTTATGCATAATATCAGCATCATTTTCACCAGTGAAAATATATCCGGCTCCTCCCATATCAGCAGCTAGTTGATAAATTTCATCAAACTTTTGATCGATCACTGCTCGGCATATCTGTTGATCTCTTAGATCAGCAATAACAAAATCATCAGCTTGTGTATCAGCATACTCAGGGAATTTTAAATCAACACCTCTTACCCAAAAGCCTTCAGACTTTAATCGATTAACAAGATGTGATCCGATAAATCCACCTGCACCCAGAACTAATGCTTTTCTCATACTATACCTTTCCCATGGAATTTATATTGAATAGACTTAGCAAGTATCATGCCTAACTTCAATTCTTACCCAATTTATTAAGAGGGCATTGAGGGTCTTTTATAGGCCTTAGGCCGATAATGAAATATGATTTCAGTGACATGGCTTAATATTTGCTTTAAGAGACTATGAGGCAAAAAATCAGGAAGTATGCGATGAAAATTTTAGTCTATCAGATGGGAAAAGTTGGATCTCTTTCAATCAGTCGACAATTAACAACACATACCCCTGTCTATAAATCGCATGTTCATTCACATGGGATTGCTGAATCTATTTTAAAAGACTACGCTGAAACTGATGAAGAAGTCTATATTATTACTGGAATCCGTGATTTATTGAGAAAGACAATCAGTGCCTTTTTTCAAAATTGTGATAAAGCCGGTAAATATTATTACATGGGAGAACAAGAGCACTTAAAGAATAAATCTGTAGATGAATTCGTTAGTTTTTTTGAAAGTAAATATGTCTTTAATTTGAAAAATACTGTCCTACCTTGGTTCACTCGATTTAATAATATAGTTGATCTAGACCTTTTTGACCATGTCTTTCCTCATCAAAAAGGACATCTAACCCTTCACAAAGGAAATATAAATCTATTCTGTTATCGGTTTGAAGATATCTCTAATATTGATATGGCTATAAGGAGATTTCTAAAAATCCCTGATTTTGAATTACCGCACATTAACATGTCGTCACAAAAATGGTATGCTTCTCATTACAAGGAATTTTTAGAAAAGTTTAAACCAACAGAAGAGATATTGGATTTAGTCTATCACTGTACCTCTATGCAGTATTTTTATAATGATATAGAGAGGCAGGCATTTATTGAAAAGTGGAGTTGAAAATTTGAAGACGCCTTCAAAATGATTCAGTGAGCATGGAATAATCAAAGAGTTTAAAATCTTGCTCATATAGCTTATTCACTAAAGCGATCTCTTTTGCACCATAATATTTTTCTTTCAATGTTCGAGCTGAAGTTGCATGCTCTACCCCTTCCTTTTCAGCACTTATGAATTGTGTTAACCCTGTTCTTTTTAAAAGTGTGGCCATATCATTTTCATAACTTTCTAACTTTCCTATAAGATCATATCGAATAGCTTGAGGTCGCGCGATTAAGTGTTGTGGTTTCCAATGTCTATCCATGGTAGGAAATCCTTGTTTTTCTAAAGCCAGCAGAAAATCGTGAAAGGATGGTATATCAACACCATCAAGACCAAGCTTTAGAACTCGAGGGTCATGGCGATTAGAAGCTTTAGCAATTTTTTCTAGGTACCCAGATAGAACTCTATCGTAAGGGTTTCTTACAAAGGTAAAAAGAAAGCAATCTGGATCAGCAACTAAACTTTTAAAACCGTCAAAGTTATCGCTCGGGGAAAGTAAGGGGGAATTAATTTTATCATGGGGTTTAAAATTAAAAACACTTCCATCCCCATTGGTTTCATTTAATTGAAGAAAACGAATGATTGAGGAGCTTGCGACTTTAGGTAACGCTAGATAGATGATTTTTAGCTTTTTAGACCAATGAAAAACAAAATCGTAATGATCTTTCGGTGATCCATGTGGGAAAATTGTTTCTATACTTATTTTCATTGAAACTTACCTAAATTGAATAATGACGATGTTTGCTGTAGACACCTATAGTTTATGAATAGCCGAGTTTTTTCATTACTTTTTCGCTTTTTTTATTTATTTTAGAAATTTGGTCTTTTGTGAATGTTTCCTGCCAACTGTTCTTTTTTCCTTTTCTAAAGAAATGTGGATTGACTTTTTTATACTGGTTGAAGTCTGTGAGAGTCATCCTTTTAGGGGAAATCTCTATGAATTCACTAATTCTTGCAAGGACTTGATCAAACTCTTCCAAAATGTCTTCAAATTTTATGATTAGAATATTTTTTGAATTTTCTATCCAGCTCGTATAATGATCATCCCAATGACCAGATTGAAGGTCTCCCCTCTTTAAGAATTCTTCTAGTAGCTCATCTCTAGATTTATGGGGGTGCGTAAATTGTTTTCTATAAGAAACAGCTGAGCTAATAGCTGCTCTAGGATCTCTCACAACATAAATAACTTTAGCATGTGTATAGAAGGGCCCAAATTGAGAGTGTGTTTTGATAATTGTAGGATGAGAAGAGGGTAAATTTTCCATGGCCTCTGGATATTTTGGATATTGATAATATTCCTCGTTAATGCACTCCCATTCCCCGTCTTTATGTCCTACAAACTCTCTAAGACTCTCATACTTACCAATATCAAGGCGATCATTGTACAATGAGTAATTATCTAAGCCAAAATTATGCTTAAAGATTGTGCGCATCAAAGTGTTTCCAGACCTTGGGAAAGAAGCAAGCCAGATAACATTAGAGTCATAATTGATTTGTTTATTGGGACTAGATTGGAGCTGGTTTTCTATTTGCTCAAACACTTCTATTTTTGACTGCTCATTTTTTTCTGAGAGCAAATGATAAACATAGGCTTCTTCTCGTCTTTCTTCATATAACCTTTGTACCTGTTTGTGAGGTATAAGCTTAACTTTAAGGCCGCATTTAGTCTCGCCCTTTAAAGGGTTGTGATAACAATCAAAAATTGTGTCTTTAATGGATAATGAGTAGTTGCTGTTATTCTGTCTGTCCCAAGAGGTTGACATCTCTCGTAGCAGTCTATTAACAGCAATTTGATCGTCTTTAACTTTTCTAGAAAGTGGTAAAAGGTCTTGGAAAAAACAGAGTGTTTTAAGGGAAGCTTTAAAATATAAAAACCCACAACAGATTACATGGCCCCAATCTGCTAGTACATCCCTTGGGAAAATCGTTCCTTGCGAAGCGATGATGTCAAATTCCAAATCATCTATGAGCGACATAGGGTTTTTAACCCAGAATGCATCAGCATCTGAATGAAGTGTGTTAAAGCCTGCTTCTAATATTATTTGTATTGTTTCCAGACGGAATACCCAGAGGTCACCCAGGCCCCCTGAAAAGGGATGAAGAGCAACATTATAACCTTTGTGAATGAAGGATTCGTATAGCTCAGCATCTAAAGCGATAAAAATGTAATTTTTCACACCGGAATTGATTACAGTTTGTATCCATTTTTCTGATACATCAGCATAATTACTATCACCAAAGGAAAGAGCTATCGTGTTATTGATAGCAAAGCGGTCAATTTTAGTAAGCAGATCCATTTTCCCTTTCTGTTTTATGATTTCCTCTCCTAGCAACTTGATAGGGATAGAATTATTTTCTGAATAGGCGCCTAAAAAATATGCAACGGCCCGCTCTAAGAGGAATCCATATTTATGTCTGAGTGCATCAATTTCTTTTTGCTGGTTAGATCGGTTTGCGATAGAGCTTTCATCGAACTTACTAGATTGTGATTTAAGACTTTCAAGAGGGTAAGTCTTGAGCAAATAGAGAGTGACTTCCTTCAACCAGTTTTGTAACTCGAAGAAAATAGCTTTTGGCACGATAAAAGTGCCTTTGAATGGGCCACGAGGTATCTTTTCAGACATGCTAAATTGATTGATGATATCAAGCATTTCCTCTGACTCTATAAGCGTTATATTACCAACTTCAACACTATAGATGCAAGCAGGATCAATGTCTAAAGAGGTAATATCTTCAAAACGGACAGCAGGCAGAAAAATCTTCGTGTCGCTTTCTTGACGCCATTTGGCAGAGAATTTTATGGGAATAGAATAGGTTGCGCAGAATATAAAGTCAGCTTGAGGCTCTATAGAGAGCAGGCCTAGATATTCTGAAAATATTGCTTTATTTACAATGGTGTCGAGACCACGGATTTTAAACTCTTTAGGTAAGGGGAGTTCGTTTAGATTAATGAAATCTATTTCAGGACATGATTGACCATAAAGAGCCTCCTCCTTTTTTTCTTCATTATGATAAAATACATAATAATCAATCGATGTCATGAGAATCCCCAAAGTGTCTTTTAATAACTCTATTTTATTTCAATGGTCTAGAGAAGTTTTTATTCAAAAATAATGCCAAATGCATCTTCCTCTAGATATGACTTTGACAGAGCTTCAACGGATTGGATGAGTTTCCAGAGAATTATTTCGTAGCTGTGAGGATAACTCTGATCCGTCCATAGTCAGACTCTGATGGTAGCCAAGAAAGAAGGAGGGGTTTCTCTCCAAATCGTTGAGTCGAGACACTATTGAACCCGGCGGACTGAGCGATGTCTTTAAAGTCTTTAGGGAAAAAATAATTTCTGACAGTTGGATCGGGATTGTAATTATTCATCAAGCTATCGACGATCGAAAATATTTTATATTGAGCGTTGGGTGTAATGATCACAACTGTTCCATTTGGCTTCATGACTCTCCTGATTTCGGAAAGGAATGTTTTGACGTTTTTGACATGGCCAATGACATGCATGCAGCATATGACATCAAAACTATTCTCTAAAAAAGGTATGTTTTCGCCGTCATAGGTCTGAAATTTATCCTTTTTGTTTGGAAAGTTTTTATGAGCAGAATCGATAGCAGCCGTGGAAATATCTATGCCCTCAAAAGAAACATCTAGCAGAGACGACAGTATTTCGGTACCACTACCATCATTACAGCCAATGTCCAGCGCCCTGAAATTTGAAGAAATTTGGATGTCCTCAAAAGCTTTGCTTGCTTCTTCTTTCCATAGAGATTTTTGAGAAAAATCTCCCATTCTTTGTGAATAGTTATTGTTGTAAAGATGATTTTTTTCTTTTGAATCACGAATGAATGCTTTTTTGTAATCAGAGAGAATTTTTATGAAATTTGAAGGAAACATAATTTTTCTCTTACTTTTCTTCACGTGGTGTTATGGCAAGACGTACATTCCACTTTTGACCATTCTCATCTACAAAATAAGCAGAATCTGTATCATTGAACTGATACCCTCTAATGATATTCAAAATTTCATTTACTGAAAGATTTTGAGCTAAGTCTATGCATTTCTGTTCATCTCTCTCTGACTTTTTAAAGTAGGATACTTCTTCAGTAGAAATTTTATAGCTGTAATTACCTATACATAAATCTTTCCAGTTCTCTTTCAGGAGGGCAAGCATCATGGCCTGTTGTTTGTCATACAATGACCCTCCCGTATCATCCTTTAAGACTGGAAAAGCACGTTGATCAATGATGGGACCTTGATCAATTTGAGCTGTTACTCTGTGCAAAGATGCACCACTTTCTTTCAAATTTAACAGGAACGTCCAAATATTTGCGCCTGAGCCTCCAAGAGCGGGTAGAAGAGAATTATGCAAATTATAGACCCCCAAGGGAAATTTTTTAATCAGATCTGATTTAAAAATATAGGATGACCAAAGAGAGAGAGCGATATCGCAACCGTTATCTTCAAAAAACTCTATGCCTTTCTCTTTAATTTCCGAATAATCTATAACTGAGCTAGGCGATAAATTTAGTGTTTCAATTATTTCTTCTCTATCAGTAGCAGTTGATTTTGGATGTAAAACCAGAACAGCAATATTTGCCTGGATTGATTTTAAAAACTGGGCCCCTTTTAGACCTAAAGTACCATTAGCAAATAAAGCAATTTTAGGGGCTGAAACTAAATTGACTAACTCTTCTGTGATAAAATCTAAGCCAAATCGCCGGACTAAAGCGTCTGCGAGGGGCTGTACAAAGTCGAAATCTCTTTTTTCGTCTACAGTTACTCTTAGGGCGGGAAAGTGGCATTGAGTTTTTGCTATGTAATGAAATGTTTTTATGGCCATCGACTGTAACATAAATGGCTCAATATGCTCTCGGGAGGGGTCGTTCAAACCGCAAGATTTATCCGTTAATTTAAGAGCTTCTAGTGAGAAGATAGCGCATCCAACGCCGTAAGGCAGGGATGGTTGATCAAAGGTGGCCAGATGGTCAATATCATTCCTAGAATGATAAAAAGTAATGAGCTCATCAATGAGCCTCGGGTCTGTAAGAGGATTATCAGCACAAACTCTTACAATAGTCTCAGCGTCTGTGGCAATTGCGGCCTTTAGAAATCTAGACAAAACATCCTCTTCATCGCCGCGGAAGCATTGGATGGTATGATTATTAGAAATTTTTTCTATAGGGTCATTTGCTGGGTCTTTCCCCGTCGTTAGAACAACTTCTTGGACATTTGCAAGTTTTGATAGGCGCGTAAGTAAGAAATCGAGCATGGTCATATTCCCTAGAAAAGGCATAAGCGCTTTTCCAGGTAAACGAGTAGATCGCACCCTACACTGAATGATTAGTATCGTCTTTCCGTTAGTCATGATTTAAACTTTTATCTAAAATTCTATCTAATCCATTTCCATCTATAAGTTTTTTCGCGGCAGTAGAAATTCTCTCCAACTCTTGCCGTGACCTTAAGAGTTGCTCAACTAGGGTTACAGCCTTTTCTATAGAGTCTGGGTTATGCCATTCTCCAGCATAAATACCCCCTCCAGCACTACAAAATTCTTTCGCAATTTCTACTTGATGATCTTGAACAGCAAATACAATACTGGGTAAACCTACATAGGCGGCTTCATATTTAGAATAGCCCCCACTCATAATTGCTACAGTTGATTGTCTCATTAATGAAATTAAATCGCCCACATAGCCATGAATAGTTGCATTAGGGATAATCTTTGAAATCATGTTACTGAAAGTGGGCGTAGAATTGGCGCCTAAAACTATACTAATTCTTAGGTTGCCTTTAGGGTCTGTCTTTTTGAATTGTTTAGCTAAATTTTCATAGATGGTTTCATGTCCAGCTCCGCCTCCAAGGACGATCAATACATCCCATAGCTTCTCGGGAGGATGAACGATATCATCAGGGTAGTCTCTTTTGATAACAAAATATGGAAGGCCACTGTAGATTTTGCACTTTCCTTTATCTGAGTGTCTGGGTTGTTTGAGGAGCTGAGCTCTCACAATTCGATCCTGGGTTCTAAATAGTTCTGTAAAGTTTATTTTTGCAAGCTCATCAAAAACTATAAGTTGCATGGATTTTTTTTGAAGTTTCTCAATTTCAACTGATGTATATGTATATTGATCTAAGAAACAGAGATCGCATGATGGAATGTCATCATTATTCTTGTCACTATCCTCTATTATAAAAGGACCTTGATCAATTGCCCTAAAGGCTTGAGCTAGGGGAGTATCTAACCTTAATATGAGGCGATTTTTTATATTCCTATGGTTCAGAAAATCACGAATAGTAACACCCCGCATCACATGCCCCCACCCTTCGGCAATAGATCCGCGGACAATAATGTTGGCTGTTAGATAAGGAGAAGTCATAAATCAACTATTCTAAATAGAAACGCGTCGAGCAATATCATGAATTTGTTGTTCACAGTGGCGTACGCCCATCCAATGGTCCCCAATAATTTCTTCTGTTAGAGTAATATGATCTACTAATTCCCTCATGCTGTCTGGGTTCATGGAGAAAGAGTGATCAGGTCCCTCTAAGCTATTATCAATAGTGAAGTGCTTTTCAATACAGGTTGCTCCCATCGCGACAGCTAGACCGCTCACTTTATAGCCTACTGAATGATCTGAATAGCCAATGTCTCTTTTGAGTTCTGTTTGTAGTTTTTTGATGACGGCTAAATTCGCATCTTTATTTGCCATAGGGTAGGACGAAATACAGTGCATTGGTATAATATCGTTATGATAGGACTGTATTGTTGCGATCACA
The DNA here is from genome assembly GCF_031598375.1 of Temperatibacter marinus. Lineage (NCBI taxonomy): Bacteria > Pseudomonadati > Pseudomonadota > Alphaproteobacteria > Kordiimonadales > Temperatibacteraceae > Temperatibacter > Temperatibacter marinus. Next base: position 666,765 of record NZ_CP123872.1, on the reverse strand, counting down.
GTTTTCACTTCATTGAGTGTATTTTGACCTGTAGAAAAGTAGGTTGGCAGTTGTAAACTAGCAACCCCGCGAACCAACTCAAGATTTGTGGTTTCGAAGGAGGCAATTTTTACACCGTTTAAATGTTCTGATCGACAATCTTCAACAGAAGGCAGGTCAAAAGGTGTCGTCATCACTTTTAAACCTTTATCTTGAGCATGACGCCACAAGTTCAATTCCTGGTCGAAGGGAAGGTGATATTTTTCAAAGGTCTCAATGAATGGATTGTCGGAGTTAAATCTGAGTTCAGGACGATAGGTTTGGAATTTAACCGCTTGTACGCCGCAGTCATAGGCAGAATCAATGATACGCCGGCCCATATCAAATGATCCATTATGATTTATTCCTATTTCAGCAATGAGTAACGTTTTCATTTGTAAAAATATCTTTCTGTTCGTGTCAGAAAGGACTGACTATTATTGATTTGGATAAAAACTTAACAACGAAACCATATCCTGTCCAGACTATATCAAAGTATGATAGCACTGAAAAAAGCTATAAAAAACTTACTATTAACAATAGAATTCATCTATTTTCTAGCCAATCATGAAAATATATATATATTTTGAACGTAATTATTAAGCTGATGGTTCATCAGTATTCAACAAGAGGTTTAGAGATGAAATATTTGATTACAGGTGGTATGGGCTTTCTTGGTTCTCATCTGGCTGAAGAACTTCTCAAAAGAGGCAATGAGGTTACATGTCTAGATCTTTTTGAAGAAAAAAGGTGTACGCATTTTAGAGATTGGGAGACCTACAGACTAGTGATTGATACTATTCTGAATAAGCCTCTCGTTACGCAGCTTGTAAGGAGTGCTGATGCTGTCATCCATTTAGCCGCCATAGCAGAGCCGCAGCAATATGTTCAATTGCCAAGAAAAACAATTGAGGTGAATTTAAAAGCTTCTTTAGCTATTTTAGAAGAAGTAACTGCGACAAATAAACTATTCTTTTTCTCTTCAACATCAGAAATTTACGGTAAAAACACAGTCCAACCCTTTAGAGAAGATAGTGATCGAATTCTAGGGTCAACGGACATTAATAGATGGTGCTATTCAAGCGCTAAGGCAATGGTAGAGCACTATATCAATGCGCTTCACCAAGAGCAACTTCTTGAATTTGTCGGTATAAGGATTTTTAATTGCTACGGGCCGCGCTTAAAGGGCCGGGTCGTTTCAAAATTTATAGACCAAGTCCAATCCGGCAAGCCTATTGTTATACACGGTGAGGGGGCTCAGCAGAGATGCTTTACCTATGTTTCTGATCTTGTGAATGGGATTATTTCCCTTATTGAAACTAAGTCCTCTCACGGCTCATTTTATAATATAGGCAACCCCAAAGAAGAATATTCTGTCAAGCAGCTAGCACAGGTGGTGAGCGAACAGCTAAATCAAGAGAATTACCCAATTACTCATGTAGACCGTGCTGCTTATGGTCCAAGCTATCAAGACCTTGATCGTCGGGTCCCGAGTATTGATAAGATTTCCAAAGCAATTAATTGGTCTCCTACAGTTTCACTGCAAGAGGGTATATCAAAAATGATCGAATACAATAACACTTTTGGAAATAATTCATGAATATAAATTATGCTCAACATTTCATAGATGATGAGGAAATTGAAGCAGTTTTTGAGTTACTAAAAGATGGATGGCTAGCAAGAGGTCCCATACTAGATCAGTTTGAAGATGCATTCACAAAATATATTGGATGCTCGCATTCAATCTCCTGTGTCAACGGAAGTGCAAGCTTAGAAATCATTTTAAGAGCTTTAGGGATTGGCGATGGAGATGAAGTTATCGTACCGAATGTCACGTGGGTTTCTACGGCCTCCGCAGTCAATCTAACGGGTGCAGTGCCTGTACTTTGTGACATAAGCTCCCATCTGCCCAACTTATGTATTCATGAGGTTGAAACCTGTATCACCCCTCGAACAAAAGCTATTATTCCTGTTCATTTTGCAGGGATTTCCATTGATATGGAGGCTTATCATCAACTATGTCAGAGATATGGGCTTCATCTCATTGAAGACGCAGCACATGCTGTTGGAGGTCATTATGAGGATGGTACAAAAATTGGATCTAGCCCGCTTTCTATCGCTGCAAGTTTTAGTTTCCATCCTGCGAAAAATATGACGACGGGTGAGGGAGGTATGATAACGACTAGGGATAAAAACCTTGCTCAAAAACTGGCCAAAATCAGAAGTAATGGTGTTATTCGGAATGCAAATAATGGAATTGGAAAGGCAATGTATGATTGTACCGAAATTGCCAGTAATTATCATTTAAATGGTCTTGCTGCATCTCTTGGTATTTGTCAACTTAAACGTCTTGATGAGTTTGTTTCAAAGCGTCAGATGCTATGGGAGACATATGCAGGTTTATTAGATGGAATTCCAAACATAAATTTAATTCCTCATCCGCAAAGCTCGGCCTTTAATCTTTGTATTATTACAGTCAAAAAAAATAGAGATGACTTGCTCGTATGGCTTAATAATGAAGGAGTTGGGGCTTATTACCATTATCCTTTGTTGAGCGAGCTTACAGTTTATAAGGATCAAAAAAAATGTCGGTTTGGCAATGATTTTAGCAATGCTTTAGAATACAATAAGACAGCGTTAACTTTACCTTTGCATCCAAGCTTAGATAAAGAGCACATAGAATATATTGTTGATACAATTAAAAAATGGTTAGATCAGTGATTGACTATTCAACACTTGAAGAATTGGCGGTCTTTTTAAAAGATAAAAAAGTTGTTCTTTACAATGAAGAACGATTTGACAGGCTTTTCTTGAACACTAAGACGACCTTGAATGACTTTTTCTTCGTTCGATGTCATTTTAAAAATGAAGGAAATAAAGTCGATAGTTTCTTCACAATTTCTAAGTATGAAGGACATCAAAAATCTAGTCGTACCTTTCGCATAGGGTATTCATATTGCAGTTCGAACTCATTTAGAACGATGCAAAAAAAAGCAATAGACTCAAATAATATCAAAAACCTAATCAATTATTCCTATAACAATCTGCCTGTCGGCCTTCATGCGTGGGAACAAGTCCTAAGGCGCTATGAGAATGCATTCGAAATGCCTGTTTCCCATGAGGTAATAAAAACCTTAGCAAGCGTTATTTGCTATCATAAGGCGTTGGTAGATTTTGTCACGGATGTTATAAAATATATTTTTCCTCACTTTTATTTTAATGGTCATGACTGTTATGAACATGCAACTCTGAAGAATATTTTTATTCAGGCTAAAGTCCCCTCTTTGACATTATACAAATATATGTACAACCCAATCTATAGGGGGGCTGAACTCAATTATAATAAATCTACCAGAATTCACCATTCGCGTCGCTTTACAGCCATGAAAAAAAATCATCACAGTTCTATATGGGATACTCATGCAAAGGCTGCATATCAAAAGCTTGAGCTGGTTACTAAAGACTATAATCAATTAAATTATATGCGTATTGATCCGAAACATACGGCGCATAAAGAAGCAAAATATGAAGAGTTAACGGGATTGATCCAGTTGAAAAGTCTTGATAAAGAGGGGCGCTTTTTGGGAACTTTGGGGCAAAGGCAACTGAGTAAGGAGGATCAAATTTATGTGTTAGCTCTGCATTCATTTGCGGATGAAGCCACTGTGTATGGTATTGATGATTTTATCCATATGTTTGATTATTATCAATCAATTGTACAAGCAATTTCAGTAGAACATCCAGATGCTATTATTGCAGTCCGATTTCATCCCAATGCTAAAGGTATAAAGCATGCAGTACATGACAAAGACTGCCTTCTTCAACGGCAACTCTTTCAATATCTTTATCAAAACTATAAGAATATCATTATCTCCTCTTGTGAGAGCCGTATGCAAGAATTAGCTAAAGAGTATTCTATTTCTGTCGTCACGCGCTGGGGGACCATAGGATTAGAATGCATCCATTTGAATATTCCAATTATTTGTTCTGCTTTAGCTCTGTATGCTGACTATTTAGATAGTCATTACGTAATAGAATGTCGTGATGATTTAAAGAAGGTTATCTCAGCCCAAAAGAGCTTTATGAATGATCGATCATTGATCAACTACGATAAGCAACATATCTATTCTTTGGCAGCGGCACTTTTTTATCATGAAGATGGAAGATTAAGGTCTCCAGCATTTTTTTATAGTCCTGAAGGCACGGAGTATCTCAATCTAAGCCCTGAAGATATTGAGGGTCAAGCAGTTCAGGATTTGAGACATTATCTTTATAAGAATTGTGAAAACCATGAAGATAGAGCAATGGTTGCGGATATCTTAGGGTGGTCATGCCCTGAGGAAAAAATGCAATGAAAGTGATCAAAATTCAATTTTAGCGAATGATTACATCGTCTAAAGTCTCAAGGAGTTTTGTAACAGGGCTATATATTTTTTCTATAGAATTTATCAGACTTAAGCTCAGAGTATTTGACATTGATGTTCTTGGCAGCTGCGGAGCAAATTGCTCTTTGAAGCTATCATCTAATCCTAAATATTTCTGAATTGTATCTATGTTATCCCACATTTTTTCATAACGAATAAACAGAACGGACTGTTTCTTAAAATCTAACCAGTTTTGAACATAGTCCTCTAGATCTAAATAATCTTCCCCATTGGCAATGAATTTCTCTAGGTCCCATGTCTCATCGATCTTGTCAGATCTGCCATATAAATTATGGCAATGAATTTTTACCCATTTGGGATTGCCTTTGATGTTTTGAGGTGTAAATCCATGTTGTCGCGTGATATTTTCCCGTCTGGAGAAGAAAGATTGAAGCGCATCACTCGGTTTTGAGTGGATGAATAAAATTTTTTTAACAGCATGTTTTGAGAAATGCATAGTTGGATTTCGTATATGCTTATGAAAATGATCAGGATCTTTGGAACCCAAATGATTATAAAATGGGAGAATTTGCTTCACTAAAAATTTTGAACCGGAACCACCAAATGATGCGACGATAAATTCTTGCATTTAATATCCTAATTATGAGCAAAGTTAAATGAAGATTAAGCCAAGCTATTGCAGATAGTCTTAACATGCAAGTATTTCCAGGAGAACTAGAGAACCTGAAAAGCGATCGACCCTCCTTTGCTGATAGAGATAGGGATCACTTTGATTTTATATTTAGTTTGGAAATTATTAAAGGCTCTATAATCGCACTGATCATAATCTAACTCATAAAAATAATCATCAAAGATAAGAATACTTCCTTCTTGAAGACGATCCTTAACAGCCTCCAAAACATAGCTAGTCGATGAATATAAATCAGCGTCTAAATGGATCAGTCGAATGGCCTCGGTATGTCTTGTCAAAAAGTCAGGTAGTGTATCTTGAAAATATCCTTTCACAAGATCGACAGTGTCAGACACCTCAGGTTCTATACCGTGTAAATCAAAAAAATCTTTTTTGTGAAAGAGAGTCCAATCTTCGGGTAGACCACTAAAGCTATCAAACCCATAGACATGCTGGGCAGTTTCCTTGGCAAGGTGGGTGATAGAGGCCCCTTTGTAGACACCAAATTCTAAGACAAGGCCATCCACTTTTGCCGCCTGGCATGCCAATTTAAGATGGTTCATTCTATCCGAAGTATGGTCGACGACCTCGTTGGGAAATTTTGCTATTTCCGTGGCTATCCACTCCTGATGTTTTTCATGGTGGCTGATCAGAGTGATGCTCTCTTGATGCGATAAGAGCTTGGTCTCTGTTGCAATGGAAATGTTCTCTTTCTGGTATCCTAACTCTAATGCTTGTTGATAGATTTCATAGAAATGGATGCTTGCAATGATGAGCTGGTTCTCTGCGCAGGCACAAGACGCAGGGTCTTGAATAGGCACAGAGTGTCGTGTCTGATTCCAATTTGAGGCATTATTATCAACATAACAATCTGCGTTTAGATCAAAAGACTGGGTGATAGAGCGCGAAAGTAAGCCTGTACCCCAGATGATTAATTTTTTCATTTTACGCTCGCATCTTCCCTGTTAGTCAGTCTACTATACTGGTGAGATCAAAGAGGTCAAATTCATAAGGTAAATTTATGATTATAGCAATCGATGGCCCCGCGGCTGCAGGAAAAGGGACGCTTGCAAAGCGTCTGGCAAAACATTTTAATTTCTCTTATTTAGATACGGGCGCTTTATATAGGGCTGTCGCATTGACGATGCTGCGCGCGAAGCACAATCCTTCTGACATCGCCCTTGCTGCGCAGGTTTCTGCGCATCTAGATCTGGACATTTTAAGTGATCCAGACCTGCGCCGTGAAGAAACGGGTCAAGCGGCTTCCCAAGTGGCGGCCATTCCTGAAGTGCGTGCGAATTTGCTCAATTTCCAACGCCAGTTTGCGAGTCGGCCCCCAGAAGATAAGGCTGGGGCTGTTCTTGATGGGCGCGATATCGGTACAGTTGTCTGTCCGACGGCGGCTGTAAAAATATTTGTTACAGCGTCAGCAGAAGAACGTGCTAAAAGGCGATTTCATGAGCAAAAAGAAAGAGTTGGGCATGCAGACTATGATGAAATTTTAGCAGATGTCGTGTCCCGAGATGACCGTGATATGAACCGAAGTGATGCACCGCTGAAACCTGCAGAAAATGCGCACTTGCTAGATACCACAAAATTAGATATAGACGCCGTGTTTGATGTGGCTGTGAAGCTTGTGCAATCAGCACAGTAAATACCGCAGAAAACAAGACATATGGGCTTAGCTGAAAAGGGTCTCTTTTTCGGCTGGGTTTTTATTATTTTTTAACGCCCCAAAGTTCCAATAATGGAAAGGGGAAGTCCGCTAGATAGAAAGGGCATAGTGCTCTTTCAAAACCCTAGTCGGCATGAACATTTCTGAATAACTTGATCCGTCGGTTATTTGGTCATGATTGAAAGTACGATTAGTATGACAAACCCTACTCGTGATGAGTTTGAAGCGCTTCTGAATGAATCATTTGCACCAGAAGCCTCTTTTGAAGGCCAGGTTGTTACTGGCACAGTAATCTCTGTAGAATCTGATTTCGCTATTGTTGACGTTGGGCTAAAAGCCGAAGGTCGTGTGGCTCTTAAAGAGTTCGCCATGGCAGGTCAGGAGCCAAATGTAAATATTGGCGATAATATTGAAGTTTTTGTAGATCGCGTTGAAAACGCTATGGGCGAAGCTATCCTGTCACGGGATAAAGCGCGTCGCGAAGAAGCTTGGACTGAGCTTGAAAAAGCCTTCGAAGCTGACCAGCGTGTTGATGGTGTGATCTTTGGTCGCGTTAAAGGCGGCTTTACAGTTGACCTTAACGGTGCGGTTGCGTTCCTACCTGGTTCTCAGGTTGATATTCGTCCAATCCGTGACGTTGCCCCTCTTATGAATCTTAAACAACCTTTCCAAATCCTTAAAATGGATCGTCGTCGTGGTAACATCGTTGTTTCGCGCCGTGCTGTTATGGAAGAGGCACGTGCTGAACAGCGTGCTGACCTTATGGGTAAAGTTGTTGAAGGCGATACAGTTGAAGGTGTTGTTAAGAATATCACTGATTACGGTGCATTCGTTGATCTTGGTGGTATTGATGGTCTTCTTCACGTTACGGACATCTCTTGGCGTCGTGTTAACCACCCTGGTGAAGTTCTTACACTTGGTGAGACTGTTAAAGTTCAGGTTGTTCGTATCAACCCTGAAACACAGCGTATTAGCCTTGGCATGAAACAGCTTGAGTCTGATCCTTGGGAAGGCATCGACAGCCGTTACCCAATCGGTTCTAAATTCACAGGCGTTGTTACAAACATCACTGACTATGGTGCTTTCGTTGAAATGGAAGCTGGCGTAGAAGGTCTTGTACACGTTTCTGAAATGTCATGGGTTAAGAAGAATGTACACCCAGGTAAGATCGTTTCTACTTCTCAGGAAGTTGAAGTTATGGTTCTTGACGTTGATGCTTCTAAGCGTCGCATCAGCCTTGGTCTTAAGCAGTGTCAGTCTAATCCTTGGGAATCATTCGCTGAGAAATGCCCTGTTGGAACAGAGATCGAAGGTGAAATTAAGAATATCACTGAATTCGGCCTCTTCATTGGTCTTGACGGCGATCTTGATGGCATGGTTCACCTATCTGACCTTTCATGGGATCAGAGCGGCGAAGAAGCTATTAAAGAATTCACAAAAGGCGAAACAGTTAAAGCTGTTATTCTTGACGTTGATATGGAAAAAGAGCGTATCTCTCTTGGTATTAAGCAACTTGCAGGCGATCCGTTTGCTGAGATTGCAAATCTTAAGAAAGGTGCTTCAGTAACAGCATCTGTTACTGAAGTGACAGAGAACGGCCTTGAAGTTGTTATTGGCGATAGTGGTTCACAAGCCTTCATCCGTCGTGGTGATCTTGCGAAAGACCGTGATGACCAGCGTCCAGAGCGTTTCTCTGTGGGTGATAAAGTAGATGCGATGGTTACAAATGTTGATCGTAATGGTCGTCGTGTAAATCTATCTATCAAAGCTCTTGAAATTGCTGACGAAAAAGAAGCTGTTGCTCAGTTCGGTTCTGCCGATAGTGGTGCGTCACTTGGTGACATCCTCGGCGCAGCGCTTAAAGGCGACGAATAAGCTTTAAAGCTTAATTTTGAAAAAATAATTGGGTCGCCTTTTGGGGCGGCCCTTTTTGTCTTTCTAGTGATTTTCCCTGAAATTAATGGGTTAGCAGGTATAGAGAAATAGGCGATTCGCCTTATTTGGGAACCCATAGAAGTAGCTTTTTCAGTCCATTTCTATGAGATTTTTATGCTTCAGCCTCCATAAAAGCGCAAAAGTCATTGATTTTAAGCGACTTTCTTGACGACAATAAATAAATCTGGCACGATCACCGCAAGATTTCAGACATATTATAACTGAGTCAGTGGAGGGATACGGAATGATTAAGTCCGAGCTAATAAATAAAATCGCAGATGAAAATCCTCATCTTTATCATAGAGATGTCGAGCAGTTGGTCTCATCAATTTTTGATGAAATCACAGAAGCTCTATCAAATGGGGATAGAGTTGAATTGCGCGGTTTTGGTGCCTTTTCAGTTAAAAAACGGGAAGCCCGTGTTGGCAGAAACCCTCGCACAGGGGAGCAAGTTCAAGTCGAAGCGAAGCATGTTCCTTATTTCAAAACTGGAAAAGATTTACGCGAACGTTTGAATAAATAATAGACATCGCGTCTGAGGAAGGGCACCGGATTGGTGCCTTTTTGTTATCTAAGTCCTTCTAAAGAAGGATGCAAACCAACCGTAGCCTGTATAGATCATCATGATAAAATTTCTCTACCGTCTCTTCTGGGTTCTTTTTGCGGCTCTTCTCGTCACAGTTTCCCTGTTTAATCGTGATAGTGTCTTTATCGCTGTGCCTTTTACGGATCTTTCTATTGAAAGCGCCGTTTACATTGTTTTCTTCTCAGGTATTTTTACAGGGGTGTTGCTGACAGGTATGGCCCTTTCTTGGACTCGCTTAAAAAGCTTTACCACTCGACGCAAAGCAGAACGCGAAGCAGACCTTTTAAAAACACGCTTGAAAGTTCAAGAGGAAGAAGAGACTGTCCAGTCAGCAGAAAAGAGTTACAAAGCAGTCTCTGAGGCTGCGAAAGAATAAATCCCTTGTCTTCTTGTATGAGGATGGGTATCACCGAGCCAACAGAGTAAACAAGGAGAGATCGCAATGACATCAGATCTAATCATGGCCCCTAAAGACCGTATTTATTGTGCCCTGGATAGTGTTAATGTGGATGACGTTGTTTCTCTAGCCACCCGATTGAAAGGTCATGTGGGGGGGATAAAACTCGGGTTGGAGTTTTATTGCGCAAACGGCGCAGAAGGTTATAAGCATGTCGCTGCGACAGGTATGCCTATTTTCCTTGATCTCAAATTCCATGATATTCCCAATACTGTCGCAGGCGCCATACGTGCTGTTGCGCCGCTGGGCCCAAAAATATTGACCATTCATACTCAAGGTGGTCCCGAAATGATGCGCCGGGCCAGTGAAACCGCTGCAGAGCAAGCTGAAAAATACGGGCTAACAAAACCTCTTATCGCTGGTGTGACCATTTTAACCAGTTTAGATCATGCTGATATGCTGTCGATTGGTGTTCAAGATCGTGTTTCAGATCAAGTGAAACGTCTCGCTACCCTTGCGCATGGAAATGGACTGGACGGCATGGTTTGCAGTCCTATGGAAATTACTATCGCTAGACAAGCCACGGACAATGAGTTCCAGCTTGTTGTGCCAGGCATCCGACCTATGGGCAGCGCTAAGGGGGATCAAAAACGTGTTATGACTCCTGCCGAGGCTGTAGAGGCAGGTGCAAATATCCTTGTAATTGGACGTCCAATCACTCAAGCTAAAGATCCTGTGGCAGCAGCGAAAGCCATTGCAGCGTCCTTAGTCAGCGACTAGCAAAAAACTTATTACGTACCCGATTCGGCCTAGTATGGACCTTGTCAGTGTTAGGATCAGGCCAATTTTGGAGACTCCCGAGAAAAGATCACTTTACTCTAAATGGCTGTATTCCTTTGTTTGGGGTATAATTATTCAAAATTAAGTAAAAATGAGTAATTTATGATTGCTATAGTTAATAAAAATGTAATATTATTAAACTATCGATGAAAATCGTATACAGTTGCTTCTAGAATATCTGTATTCACATGGGGAAATCAATATGGGGGATTGCTTTGAGCAATCTGTATCATTGTAGACCATTGAGGGAGATGTCATATGTTAGAACAAGCGCGTAAAATTTTGATAATTGAACCGATCGCAGCTCTGGCACAATTGTATAAGGGACACCTTGAATCTGACGGCTATAAAGTCACACTCAGTCGCAGTGCTCCAGATGCTCTTGATCTTCTCTCTAATCATGATTTTAGCCTTGTCGTTGCTGATAGCCATATTGGGCAAGCAGGATTGACCTCTTTATTAGCAGCCTGCAACGATTCACAATTCCATATTAGTTTACTCATGCTGGCAAGTCAGCAAGAGCAAAAATTGATCACTCAAATTATGAAAAAAGGGGCCTCGGATTACTTGATAAAACCTGTCAGTGATCTCCGTCTGCTCACCACCGTCCACAATGTTCTGGAAAGGGTTTCGATGAAGGCTGTGATCAAAAGATACAGCGAAGAGAGTGATTTGACAGGGTTTCATGGTTTGATTGGCAGTTCGGTTGCGATGCAAACAGTTTACAAGACCATCCGCCACGTCGCGAGCGGTGAAAGCCCTATCTATATTACAGGTGAAAGAGGAACAGGGAAGTTGAGGTGTGCTACTGCAGTGCATGCTGCTAGTCCGCGCGCCAGTAAGCCTTTCATTGCCGTTGACTGTGCCTCTCTGGCTCAGAAGGGTCTTTTAGAAGTTACCCTCTTTGGTGATAACACTGTCGATGGAAACCATCTTGATGGTGAAAAGTCAGTGCTCCGAAAAGCCAACGGCGGTACATTATTCTTGAATGAAGTTGATAAGTTACCGATGGACGTTCAGGAACAGCTTATGGATTTCATTCAGACAGGAAAATTAGAAGGCCATGGTTTATCTTCAAGTGAAGAGAATATGGATGTGCGGATCATTACGGGATCTGTGATGAATTTGAAATCTCAGGTTTGGAGAGGCAATTTCATGGAAAGCCTCTATAGTTACTTGTCTTTGCTACCTGTTGTGATGCCTCCTCTTAGAGATAGAGGCAGTGACGTATTAGCTCTGGCTAATCATTTTTTACGAGAGATTGCAGAAGAAGAAAATACTGCCCCCGTTAATTTAGCGCCGGCTTTAATTAAGAAATTGAAAGATCATAACTGGCCCGGAAATGTTCATGAATTGAAGCGATGGCTTTCGACATTAGTAAGCCAGCGTAAAGAATATGGCAAAAATTTCATACCGCCTTTTACAACTATGAAAGATGATGATTTCTTAGGGACAAATGTTGTCTCAATACATTTGCAGCAAGCAGCAAATGCAGAGGAATTTTCTGCACATACGTGTAAACTTGAAGAGTTTGAGCGCTGGATTATTGAAAGTCGGATTAGAGCGAAAGGCGGCTCGATTCCTAAGGCTGCTGAATCTCTAGGCATTAGCCCATCGACGATTTACCGGAAACGGGAAAGCTGGTGCAAAGACATCGGCATGGCCGTTAGCTAACACACCCTTGATATTTCCTGATCGAGGTAAAAGTCTGCTCCTCTTATGGGGGCAGGCTTTTTATTTTGGGACTAGCGTTCGCTTTGGGCGATTTGTTTGATACGTTCCATCATCGAGAAAAGACCATTGGCCCTCAGCGGTGATAAATGCTCTTTCAAATCCATTTTTTTTAAGATGGCTTTGGCGTCAGTTGAAATGATTTCATCAGGGCTTTTATCGTTAAAGATGACGAGCATAAGGCCTACGAGACCTCTCACGATGACTGCGTCACTATCGCCCTTGAATGAGATGACTTTCCCAGTGTCTGTCTTTGTGACTTGCGGCACAAGCCAGACTTGGCTTTGACAGCCTCTCACGCGGTAGTCTTCGATTTTATAAATATCGTCAAGCGCTGGTAATTTCTTGCCAAGGTCAATGATGACGCCATAACGTTCTTCCCAATCTTCTATAAACTCAAAAGTCTCTAAAATATCTTCGATTGATGTTCCAAGATTGGTCATAGGTATAATCCATTTTTCAACAAGCGTTCAAATTTTTCTTGACGTGCCCTTGTGGGACGCACACTATGGGCAGCATCTACTGTAATTTGATGAGATATTCAAGGGGAAGGTCATAAAATGTCAACTGATATTCAGGATAAGAGCCAAAACTATCCCTCACCTGTAAAGGCTTGGTTATTGGTTTTTCTACTCTTGATCATTTATACGTGCTCTTTTGTGGACCGCACCATTTTAAATTTACTCATCAATGATATTCAAGCTGACTTCCAGCTGAATGATAAAGAGTTTGGAATGCTGACGGGGATAGCCTTTGGTTTATGTTATGCCATTTTCGGCCTTGTTTTTTCTCGGTTTGCAGATACAAAAAGTCGAAAGGGAATTATTGCGATCGGCTTAGTTCTATGGTCATTAGCAACTGCCTTTAGCGCCTTTGCTCGGAATTTTTCCCAACTCTTTCTTATGCGAATGGGCGTTGGAGTAGGCGAAGCTGCTCTTGCACCAGCAGCCAGTAGTATGATTGCAGATAGCTTTCCAAAGGCAAAGCTAGGGCTGGCGCTTTCGATCTATACAACGGGTGTAACCCTGGGTATGGGTTTTGCCTATCTGTTTGGCGGCTATGTCATTGGTTGGTCACAGCTCCTACCCGATATTCCATCTTTTGGTGGGGAAATGATGGCGAATTGGCAGAAGGTGTTCTTACTGGTTGGCTTGCCAGGATTTCTACTTGCTTTCCTCATCATGCTGATCGATGAGCCTATCCGCAAAGGTCTGGCGCACAAGGCGGGGATATCAGTATCTTTTGCTGAACTCAAAGTCCAATTCTACAAATATAAATGGGCTTATATAGGGGTGATACTCGGCCTCACTATGGCAGCTCTTCTAAGTTTTGGAATTATTGCTTTCCTGACAAAATTCCTACAAGCTAAGCATGGTATTGCTCCTGCTCAGATGGGCCAAACATATGGACTTATCGTCATGATTTTTGGGACTGCGGGCTTATTAATTGGGGGCTTTATCTGTGATAAGCTTCAGTCTCTAGGCCGTAAGGATGCTCCAATCCTTGGAATGCTTTTGGCTCCACTTGGATATCTGCTTCCGTCTCAGATGTTTGCCTATACAGATAATACTCAGTTTATGTGGGTGATGATTGCAGTTCACACTCTTTTTATCAATTGTTCGACTGGGGTGGGATATGCTGCAATTAACATGCTCACGCCCAATGAGATGAGAGGCCAATTTACGGCCCTTTTTGTGATGGTTGTTGGCTTAGCGGGCGCAGCTATGGGGCCCGTGGTAGTTGGCTATATCAATGATGAATATTACGGTGGTATTGCTGTAAATCTTGGCTCCTCTTTTATGTGGGTTTCCCTTGTAACAACAGCCTTTGCTATCTGGGTATTGCTCAAAGGAAGATCCCAATTTATTCAATCTCAAAACGATCAAGCATAACCTAGGTAGCGATAAGTCAATTGTCAGCTGTGTTTAATTCTGTTAGCGTCTTTGAGTTCAAACACTTAGGGAGAGTCACATGGACGCGTTATTATATACAAAATTAGTTACAATATTATCAGCCTTAATGCTGATTTGGTTTGCCTTAAAAGTTGGCGGTGCACGGGGAAAACATGAAATTAAAGCCCCGAGCGTGTCTGGCCCAGATGAATTTAATCGTGTTTATCGTGCCCATCAAAATACCGTTGAAATGATGGTGGTTTTCTTGCCAACTCTTTGGGTTTTTTCAAGCCTAGTGAATGACCTTTATGCAGGTATATTAGGGATCATTTGGATCCTTGGTCGGGTGCTTTATTTCTTTGCCTATTGTAAAGAAGCATCGAAAAGGGCCCGTGGCTTTCTTATCAGCTTTTTAGCATTAATGGTGATGATTATTTGGTCACTGGTGAATATGGTTGGCCTCTTGATTTAGGGCGGCCACTCATCTGAATTAAAAGAAAAAGCCCCCTCAAAGAGCGGGGTTTTTTTTGATTGTTTTATAGGCCTATGTGCAGGGTTTAACTTTTTCAGCGGCATCTAAGGCACGAGCGCGTGCCATATCTACTTGTTCTGCCGTTGAGACTGCTACACCCATTCTTCTCTTTTCGAAGCTTTCAGGCTTCCCAAATAACCGGACCTCTGTCTGAGGGATATTTAGGGCTCGGTCTAATCCTTCAAAGGATATGCCTTTGGCATCCATGCCCCCGTAAATAACAGCACTGGCTGCAGGACTGAGCATCTTTGTGTCCGTTGGAAGTCCCAATAGAGCTCGAGCATGGAGTTCAAATTCATTTTGAGACTGACTTACAAGGGTTACCAAGCCAGTATCGTGAGGGCGCGGTGAGACTTCAGAGAACCAGACATCATCCCCCTTGACAAAAAGTTCGACGCCGAATAATCCTTGTCCACCAAGTGCTTCTGTGATGTCGCATGCAATCTTCTGCGCATTTTTCAAGGCAAGTTCAGACATGGGTTGAGGTTGCCAGCTTTCAATATAGTCCCCATCTTTCTGTTTGTGCCCAATCGGGGCGCAATAACTAGTTTGAATAGAACCATCCAGTGACTTTGATCGGACTGTCAGCAAGGTTATTTCATAGTCAAAGTTGACCATGCCTTCCACAATGACACGGCCATCTGCAACACGTCCCCCCTCTTGGCTATAGCGCCAGGCTAAATCAATGTCTTCTTCCGTCTTTAGAAGAGACTGGCCTTTGCCTGAAGAGCTCATAACGGGCTTTACGAAACAAGGAAAACCAATGCCATCCTCTATCGCGGCGCGGATTTCTGCAGCAGAGCTCGCAAAGGCATAAGCGCTTGTAGGTAAGCTTAAGTCTTCAGCAGCTAATGTGCGGATGCCCTCTCTGTTCATGGTCAAGCGCACAGCTTTTGCAGTTGGGATGACAGTAGCGAGTGCTTGGTCTTCAATTTCAGCTAAAACTTCTGTTGCAATGGCTTCAATCTCGGGAACGATATAGTGGGGTTGTTCTTCCTTGATAACGCGTAATAATTCCACAGGATTAGACATGTCTATTGTAATGGCTTTATGGGCGACCTGATGACCAGGCGCATTCTCATAGCGATCAACAGCAGTTACTTCGACGCCGTATCGTTGTAAGGCGATGATCACTTCTTTGCCGAGCTCGCCAGCACCAAGGAGCATAACTTTTGTAGCGGAGGCTGTCAGGGGAGTTCCAAGTTTCATAATTTTAGTCTTTCTGCTCATCAAGCAAAGGCTGATTCACTTCTTTCAAGGCTTTTAACTCGCCTTCCATTGATTTCAGGCGCTCACTCATTTCTAAGATAATATCATGGGTTTCATGCCTGATGATATCCTCTTTTTCTTGGTGATGACTATCTTCTTCTTTCGCAACACCAATGGCATCGACCATGATACCAATGAAAAGGTTTAGAACAGTAAAAGTTGAAAGAATAATGAAAGGAATAAAGAAAGCCCAAGCATAGGGATACTCAGAAATGACAGGACGCGCTATCCCCATAGACCAGCTTTCAAGGGTCATAATTTGAAAAAGTGTATACATACTGGCGCCAATGGAGCCGAACCAATCGACAAATCTATCGCCAAATAAAGTTGTTGCCATGACGGAAGCAATATAGAAAAGGATCAATAACAAGCCGCCAACACTGGCAGCCCCTGGAATGGCAGCCAATAAACCAGTCACCACAATTCTCATTGATCGAATGGCAGTGACCAGGCGTAATACTCGGAAAATTCGGAAAGTCCGCAAAATGGTTAGCCCTCCCTGCGCGGGCAGGAAGGAGATTCCAACGATGAGAGCATCAAAAATATTGCCGCCAGTCTTAAAGAAGCTTAAGCGAAAGACCCATAATTTTATGATCAGCTCAAGAACAAAAATCCATAGGCATATTTGATCTAGAATATGAAGAGTTTCTTGTGTTTCTGCGCTAAAACCACGGACTGTTTGCAGCCCAAGAATGATTGCATTGATCAAGATGACACCAATAATGGTCCCTTGAAAATATTTTCCATCAACGATTGTTTTGACGGTTTTTAACGTGCTGTCCTCTTCAGGCTTTTGGTCGCCTGAAGACTGTCCGCCGCCTCGCATTATGAGCATAAATTGGGTTCCCTATAGTCTTCTTATTTACGGCCATCCTGCTTTAATAGTCATAAAGTCAGCGATTTCCACAGAGTTTTGTTCTAGCCAATCTTGAGAAGGGCCGTTCCATCGATAAATTTTGAAACTCACTCTGTTAGATTTAGTGAGTGAAACGCCGTCGTCAAGAAGCTTCGCAACTTGTCTTTCTGTTCCACCAGGAATTGACATCTTACCTTGAGAGTTGATGACACGGTGCCATGGAAGATCTGGCTCATTTACAGATGCTGCCATAGCATATCCCACCATGCGTGCTGTCACACCAGGTAAAAGACTGGCAATCATGCCGTAACTGGCAACTTCGCCCCGTGGGATCATCTTTACAAGGGTATAAACTTGTTCTTGGTAGGTGCTGGTCGTCATTAACAGTCCACTACATTGGTTGCGATAGGGATGACGTGGGCAAGGCCGCCCTCAGCTGTTTCTTTATATTTGGATTGCATATCACGGCCAGTGATCCGCATGGTCCGAATGACTTTATCTAGAGAGACAAAATGGTTGCCATCACCGCGTAAAGAAAGCCGCGCTGCGTTGATTGCTTTTACAGAAGCCATGGCATTTCTTTCGATACAGGGAACCTGCACGAGGCCTCCAACAGGATCACAGGTAAGACCTAAATTATGTTCCATCCCGATCTCTGCCGCATTTTCAACCTGTTCTGGCGACCCGCCTAAAATTTGAGCCAGTCCTCCTGCTGCCATGGCGCAGGCCGAGCCCACTTCGCCCTGACATCCAACTTCTGCTCCTGAGATAGAGGCATTCAATTTGAATAAAATGCCGATCGCAGCTGCTGTAAGTAGAAAATCGACAATATCTTGTTCTGAAGCGCGGCCGCTAAAGTTCACAGCATAATGAAGAACAGCAGGAATAATGCCCGCAGCCCCATTAGTTGGGGCGGTCACGACACGGCCTCCTGCAGCATTCTCTTCATTGACAGCAAGGGCATAGAGGTTGACCCAATCAATCACTGTCAAAGGGTCTGTCAGACCTGCTTCGGGATGCCTGAGTAAATCCTCCTTCATGCAGGCGGCGCGTCTTTTAATTTTTAAACCAGGCATTTCGCCTTTTTCACTGCAGCCTCGTTGAACGCAGGCTTGCATGACATGCCAAATTTGCATCAGTTTTGTTTTAATTTCTGATTCAGAGCGATGAATCATCTCGTTGGCCATCATAATTTCTGGAATTGTTTTGTGATGTTCTTCACAGAGTTTTAAGAGTGTTTCCGCCTTTTTAAAAGGATAGGGAAAATTAACTTTTGCGGGCAAGTCTAATTTGTCTTCATCAGCTTCTTCTTCGCTCACCACAAATCCGCCACCAATACTATAACGAATTTGTTCTAAAAGAAGCGTGCCGTCCTGATCAAAAGCTTGAAACCGCATGCCATTCGGATGGAAAGGAAGAACTTCTCTTGAAAGGAGAAGAAGGTCAGTGTCTTGTTTGAACATAATTTTATGGGTCGTGTTCAGCATCAATGTTTGACTGGACTTGATGTGCTCGAGCATGTCTGGGATCGCATTGATATCCACCTGGCTCGGGCGCTCTCCGCTCAGGCCTAACATGATAGCTTTATTGGATCCATGACCATGCCCTGTAGCAGCCAGTGATCCATATAAACTGACCACAAGACGCTTCACCTGGGGCAATAATCTTTCTTCGTCCAAACTCTGGACAAAGGAGCGCGCGGCTCTCATCGGGCCAACAGTATGGGAGCTACTCGGGCCAATGCCGATATTAAAGAGATCAAATACAGAAATCATAGGACTACCTCTTATCAGGACACAAAAGCAGATGGGACCTCTGTTTATGTCGTGTATTTTCCTTTTCTATAGACATTTTCTCTAATAATGCAACATCTACCCTTGATTTCAAACAACAGTCGGCACACATTCAGACGAAATGATTCTTAATTGGGGAGCTTATAATGGTAAAAGTTGTCGTAACAGATACAGCTGGTGAAGAAAGAACAATCGAAGCGGAAGAAGGCATTTCTTTAATGGAAAGCATTCGTGAGAATGATTTTGATGATCTGCCAGCATTATGTGGCGGGTGTTGTTCTTGTTGTACATGCCATGTTTATGTTGAAACAAGTTGGGCAGAGAAAATGCCGACAATGGAAGATGATGAAAGTTATCTCTTAGAAGATAGCCCGCATTTCAAAGGCGGTGAGTCTCGATTGTCATGTCAAATTGAAATAAATGACACAATGGATGGTCTTAAAGTGACCATAGCTCCGGAAGATTAAGATTATTATGACTGACTTCAGCCCCTATTTATCTGACCAACTTGATGGCAGTGAAATTACCCTTATTCCTGTAACAGTGACAGACCTTGATGATCCTGCAAAGATCACCCCCAGTGAAAGACAATGGATGGATGTTCATGGGTTTACGGCTAAACAAGGTAGTTTTTGCTTTATCGCGGGAAAAAAGGGTGACCTTGCTTGTGCTTTTGTCGGGGTAGGAGATGAAAATCCTAAAGCTTCAGATTTATGGTGGTTAGCGTCAATTGCTGCGAGTTTGCCCGCCGGACGCTTCGCGATTGCTGAAGAGACGGTAGACGAGGCGGCCATTAAAGCTGCAGCACTAGGCTGGGTTTTGGCACAGTATGATTTTGCAATTTATAAAGAGCAGAGTGATAGAAAAGATCGTGTACTTTGTCTTGGTGGCGTTGGCAATCTTCGCCTGATCACACATATAACAAACGCTGTAGCGCTTGTTCGTGATATGGTGAATACCCCCACAGAAGATATGGGTCCAGCGCATATTCAAGCGATTATTGAAGCTTTAGCAGAAGAACATGGGGCGATAGCATCCTCAGTTTCTGGTCAAGTTTTAAAGGATGAATTTCCAGCAATCCATGCCGTTGGGCGTGCAGCTGCTGAAGGACGCGAGCCACGATTGTTAGAGCTAAATTGGCAAAGTGATAAAGCATCTAGTGACAGTTTGACGCTTGCAATTGTTGGTAAAGGAGTGTGTTTCGATACAGGGGGTTTAAATCTAAAGCCAGGCGGATCCATGGAATTGATGAAGAAGGACATGGGCGGGGCAGCACATGCGATTGCACTCGCTAGTCTGATTATGGCGGAAGAGCTTCCATTGAAAATGCAACTTCTTGTCCCAGCTGTGGAGAATGCTGTTGCAGGGAATGCTTTTCGCCCCGGTGATATTATCGATACGCGGCTCGGCAAAACCGTTGAAATTGGCAATACGGATGCTGAGGGTCGTTTGATTTTATGTGATGCTCTCACTTATGCCAGTGAGACATCGCCGGATGTGATGCTGGATTTCGCCACTTTAACAGGAGCAGCAAGAGTTGCACTTGGCCCTGATCTGCCAGCAACATTTTGTAATGATGATGCCCTTTTTGATCGCCTAAATACGGCAAGTCATGCTGTGGGAGACCCTTTATGGCGCTTACCATTATGGGCGCCATATGATGAGCTGTTGAATAGCCCAAATGCAGATATGAATAATATCAGCGGTGGCCCTTTTGCTGGTTCAATCACAGCAGGCCTCTATCTTCAACGCTTTGTCGGTGAAGGCATTAAATGGGTTCATTTCGATACATTTGCTTGGAATCCTGTCGCCAAAGCGGGGCGCCCAAAAGGGGGAGAAGCTTTAGGACTGAGGGCCTCTTTCCAACTAATAATTGACCTGATTGCCGCAGATTAAGAAAATCTAGGCAATTCGCTATCAATTCAGAGGCTATATCTTGGCAATTTTGATATCCTTTGTTAATCTTGTTTCGCTACCGTCTTGATTTTAACGGAAATCTGGTAGGCAGGAGTTTAGAAATGACACATAAAACTAGTCAGCAATTACTTCATATGTGGCATCGTGCTATGATCGCAGGGGTGCGTGCAGATGAACCTGATCTGACCATGCGTCAAATTTGTGTCATCCTCTCCGTATATTTAAAACCAGAAGAAGATCATACTGTCCGAGGTTTGGCTAAAGAACTTGGCGTTGCAAAGCCTGTGATTACGCGGGCACTGGACAGTTTAGGGCAAATGGGTTTGTTGAAGCGTAAAAGAGATGAGCGGGATAAACGAAATGTCTTGGTTCAGCGGACCGTGAAGGGCTCTGTGTATCTTTCAGAATTATCGGACCGGATTTTTGACGCTGCTGATGATGTCGATGACATCTGATCTCTACTTTGAAAATTCTGGCACCTTCATAGATTCTCGTTTGGCATGTCCCTCTGATGAACGGCGAGCGACTGTAAATGTTTTTGCTGCTAATCTATATGAAAGTCCGCAAGCTAGAGAGCGAATAGAGACGCAACTTCTCTACGGTGAAACGGTTGCTCCAGTAGAAGTGCACGGTCAGTATACAAAAGTCATATCTCTTACAGATGGGTATAAAGGGTGGACCGAAACGGCTTTTCTTTGTGATCAGCAGGTCCCTAATTTTTTTGTCTCTGTACCTTTAGCGCATCTCTACGGCGCCCCTGATTTAAAGACAGCAGACCCACAACATCTTAGCATGGGTAGTCTCGTCACCCTGAACGATCATGCAATGGTCAATGGGTTTTTGCAGACAGAAGAGGGTGCCTATATTTATGCCAAACATGTTAGACCTATAGGGCACTGGCGGGCAGATCCAGTCTCGGTTGCACTAGAATTTCTGCATGCTCCATATTTGTGGGGCGGCAAGACAAGCAGTGGTTTAGATTGCTCTGCACTGATTCAATTGTCTTTTGCAGCATGTGGTGTGAAGCTGCATAGAGATAGTGATTTGCAGGGTGAGTGGTCGGGTCATTCTGTTGAGCATGCAGCAAGAGGTGATTTAGCCTTTTTTCCAGGCCATGTAGGGATGATGTTGGATGAAAAACTGATGCTACATGCGAACGCAACCCATATGAAAGTGACAGTTGATCCCTTAGAAAGTGTCATTGACTGGGTTCGGCGTGAAGGGCATGGCACCCCTTTCCACGGCTTTAAACGAATCTAGCATAATTCTAAATACCGTCGTCATGTAAAAAAAGACAGTCATCGTTGACTGTCTTTTTAGTATTAGTCTCAGAAAATTCTGCTGCGTTACTCTGTAGCAGGGGCTTCTTCCACTTCTTCAGCAGCTGCCTCAACAGCCGGTAAATCTTTAGGCGTGTCTGCTTGTGTTCTTAAGTATGCAATAAGGTTTGCACGACTCTGAGGCTTGCGAATACCTGCAAAAGCCATTGAAGTACCACTCACAACAGACTTAGGTGCTTTCAGCCACTGATCCATTAAGTCGTAAGACCATTCACGGTCTTCGCCCTTAAGTGCGGTAGAATAGCCGCCAAAGCCATCAGCTGAGGCCATTTTGCGGCCAAGGATGTCAAATAGGTTTGGACCCATGCGGTGGGCTTCGCCTTTGGCAGATGTGTGACAAGCAACACATTTTTTAAATTCTTTTTCACCGCGACCAATGTCCGCATTTTGCAGCAGTTCTGCAAGTGAAGGGGCTTTCACTGCTTCTGCGCCAGCTGCCGCTGTTGTTTCTGGCACTTCAACTGAATAGGCAAGTTTATCTGAAGTCGGCTTTGAATAAATCACATCAGACGCCATTGAAAGAACCATGATCAGCAGAATCCCAGAAAGGACGGCTGCAGAAATTTTATTAAACTCAAAAGAATCCACGAGTTAGTCTCCTTACACTGTTGGGTCTATTTGTTTGTCCCAACTCAACAAGCCTGCTTTTGAAGCACGCCTTCAACACGGGCGGAATGTAGCCGAGGTCGGGTAGTCTTTTCAAGGCGATTTTAACGATGAATGCCCTTAAAGTGCATTTTTTTATGGAATTTTTCTTAATCAGGGTAAAAAATCATCAGAAATCGATCTTTAATTCACTTAAATGCGTTGACTTAGTATCAAAGACTGTCACAAATCACACAGTTAAAAGAAGAAATACAAAGATGTAGAAAGAGTCGGTGTCAAAATGTCGGATCCAAATAATGTCGTATCCTTTCAAGGAGAGCTAGGAGCCTATTCACATATGGCGTGTAGAGCAAAGCTTCCAACAATGGATGTGATGCCCTGCCCCAGTTTTGAAGACGCATTGGCTGCCGTGCGAGAAGGCGAAGCTAGACTTGCCATGATCCCCATTGAAAATTCAACGGCTGGCAGAGTCGCAGATATCCATATCCTTTTACCAGGATCTGAATTGAAAATTATCGATGAACATTTCGAATCGATCCGTCATTGTCTTCTAGCTGGGAAAAATACAGCGGCAGAAAATTTAAAATCTGTCATCAGCCATGTTCAGGCCTTAGGTCAAACACGCAAGTATTTACGTGCCCACGACATCACTCCCGTTCCTTTTGCTGATACGGCAGGTTCAGCCCATGAAGTGAGCCGTAGAGGGGATCCAACGCTTGGTGCCGTCGCTAGTCGATTAGCGGCTGATGTCTATGACCTTCAGATCTTAGAGGCTGATATTCAGGATATGGAGAATAATACAACGCGGTTTGTTGTTTTATCCAAAAATGCGCTGACCCCCTCTGAAGTCAGTGCGCTTGACGGCGCAGCGATGACCAGCTTTACTTTTGAAGTGAAAAACTTACCGGCTGCGCTTTATAAGGCCTTGGGTGGCTTTGCAACCAATGGTGTGAATATGACGAAACTGGAAAGCTATTATGAAAGCGATAGTTTCACGGCTACAGAATTTTATGCTGAGATCGTTGGAACACCAACGGACGATAATGTTGCACGTGCATTCGAAGAGCTTCAAATCTTCTCTCGTCGGCTGACTATTTTAGGAACCTATCCCCAGGCTCAAGCCAGAGCTTGAGTGAGAGAGTAGAGTATATGCAGGACTATAGCATCTTATATATAACGGTGCCCATTATGGTGCTCTGCATTCTACTTTTTGTGCGCAGTCTTTATCAGCAAAAAAATTATGAACCGGGGAAATTGCCTCTCATAAATCCAACCTATGTGCAAATCACGTGTTTGATCGTTTTTCTGGTTCTGGTGAGCAACTTAATTGTCGTGACCACAGGGGCCACATGGACGTCCCCTTTTTCTCGTTAGAAAAAGTCTCTGAGCATAGCAACCAAAGGATCATCTGCGGGGGGCATAGGATATGTGTTCAATTCTGAAATTTTCACCCATTTTGTCGCTTGCCCTTCCATACCCTGAACAAGGCCATCCCATTTACGGCAGAGATAAAGAGGCATCAAGAGGTGAAATTTCTCGTAGGAATGGGAGGCAAAAGCAAAGGGCGAAAGGCATGACGCAGTTATGTCGATATTTAATTCTTCTTTAGCTTCACGAATTAGGGCTTCCTCAGGCAATTCACCTTCTTCTATTTTACCCCCTGGGAATTCCCATAAACCTGCCATGGATTTTCCCTCTGGACGCTGAGCAATGAGCACACGCCCGTCCACATCTATTAAAGCAATCGCTGCGACTAGAATAGTCGGCAACTGTTTACCAAGGGTGACATAGCCTTCTGGGCAATCCAAATCTGTCATGGGGACCTCACTGTCTGTTAGAATACAAAATAAATAAGATTTTACGCATCCCATGACAAGCTTTCATTCCAACATTATGCTGCGAACAAGATGAAAGAAGAAATCATGCAGGAAATCAGTTTCAGATTATGGATGAAGTGGAAGGCGTCTATGCAAGGCGTGACGTCCATAGAATATGCTATATTAATTGGCTTGATGGCCGTGGGCATAGCGGCAGGATCCGGAAAACTATCCGAAGTGATTAACGCGATGTTTGATTCTCTCGCGACTCAAACAGAGACAACCCTCAATGGGCCGACAGATCAGTCTGGTTCATAATCCTATATCCCAAAAGACACAGACCAAAATATTCATTTCAGTCGAGCATTTTAGTCAAAAGATCGTTGTTAACTGTAAGCAGCTTCTTGCAGAACTTGTTCAGTTGCAGAACGACGTGACGGTGAGCGATCAACGCTCTCTTCAACCATTCTTTCTGAGACAATGCGGCGCGCCCGATCGACTTCGCCTTTCATATATTTCAGTTCAGCAACTTTTTCAGGAGTCTCTTCACTATAACGCTTTAAAGCATCGGCAAGAGCATCCTCAAGTTCATTTAGAAATTTTAACTGCAAGTTTAAATCGACTGCAGACATAATGTTTCTCCGGCATAATTTAACTCTCCTGAAAGAACAGGACGACTCTATATATTCAAAAGTCATGCCAAATAAATAATTTAAACATTACAATAGGTTATGCCGAGCTAGGCAAGAAAAGCTCATGAGGACCCTGTCCTTATGAGCGGTAGTCGGCATTAATTGTTATATAGCCATGGGTGAGGTCACACGTCCAGACTGTTGCTGTGCCTGTGCCGGTAGTGCCTCCATCTAATTTAAGTCGGATTACCTCGCCTTTCATATGCGTGGTAGCCTGCTCTTCACTATAGCCAGCCACCCGTGCGCCTTCATTGGCAACCATTTGATCGCCAATCCATAATTTCATTTTATCCCGATCAACTCGTTCACCGGATTTCCCCGCAGCCATAATAAGACGGCCCCAATTGGGATCTTCTCCAGCAATGGCTGTTTTTACAAGAGGACTATTCGCCATAGCAAGCGCAAGTGTTTTTGCTGCACGGTTGTCCTCAGCGCCCGTCACTTCGATTTCGACAAATTTTGTTGCCCCTTCGCCGTCTCTCACAATTTGATGAGCCAGATCAATCATGATAGACTGTAGACCCCCCTTAAACTCATCCAGAGCTGGATCATCGCAGTCTGCTATCATTGGGTAGTCAGCCGATGCACCTGTTGCAAAGAGAAGAACCATGTCACTTGTAGATGTATCACTGTCCACGGTGATGGCGTTAAAGCTCTTGTCCGTATAATCTTGCAATAGTTGGTGCAGGACATGAGGCGCAATACGAGCATCTGTAAAAATAAAACCCAGCATTGTCGCCATGTCTGGCGCGATCATGCCAGATCCTTTTGCAATTCCTGTTATTGTTGTTTGGCATCCATGGATAGAGAGGTGTGCTGAGGCTGCCTTTGGAAAGGTGTCTGTTGTCAGAATTGCTTTTGCGGCCGCTTCAAACCCTTGTTCTTCTTTAGCCATGAGGTCTTCAACGCCGGTTACAAGAGGTTGCGGGTCTAATGGCTCGCCAATAACGCCGGTGGATGCTTGTAAGATTTCCGTCCGAGAACAGTTTATTTTTCTGCTGAGTGATGTTGCAATATCTTGAGTGGTCTGAAGGCCTGCTTTGCCTGTGAAAGCATTGGCATTGCCAGCGTTTACAATAAGAGCTCGTGCTTGTCCCTTAGACGCCTTTAAGGCATTAATGGTCCAATCTACAGGCGCACCAGGTGTTTTTGATTGGGTAAATACACCCGCGACTTGTGTTCCTTCATCAAACTCAACAAACAATAAATCATCTCGGTTTTTATATTTCATTCCCGTTTCTGTTGTGCCGACTTTGAGGCCAGAAACAGAATGGAGGATTGGCATCTCTTTTGGAGCGAGCGGTGAAATTGGGGAGGCTGTTTGCGAGTCTGTACTCATGATTTTTCTCTATAATTTTATGGTCACAATTTTGCGATATACTCGCTTATAAAGTGCGTCAAACGGTTATTTTAAGGCTAAATAACCACTTTTAGGGCGATGTTTCAAATAAAAGATAAATAAACTGGTGCCAAAGCGTTGACATGGGCGGGTTAGACACTTATCTGTCCCTGTAACAAATATTATTAATAAAGACATGTCTGTTGTGAGTAGCCGCTCTCGGTGCGCCCATTCAAATCATGAATGTAGACTGACAAAAAATACTAGGAATGCCATTATGTTGGGTAAACTTGTCAAAAGACTTTTTGGATCAGCCAATGACCGATACCTGCGTACATTACAGCCTAAAATTGATGCCATCAATTCGTTAGAGCCTGATTATGAGGCACTGGATGATGAAGCGCTGAAAGGCAAGTCGCAGGAATTCCGTGGCCGTATTGAGCAAGGCGAATCATTAGATGACCTTTTGGTAGAGGCTTTTGCAGCGGTTCGAGAGGCTGGAAAGCGTGCCCTTGGTCAACGCCACTACGATGTTCAGTTAATTGGCGGTATAACACTCCATGAAGGCAATATCGCTGAAATGCGTACAGGCGAGGGGAAAACCCTTGTGGCGACACTCGCTGCCTACTTGAATGCATTATCTGGTGACGGTGTTCACGTTGTGACAGTGAATGACTATCTCGCAAAGCGTGATGCAGAGTGGATGGGCAAAGTATACGGTCAGCTTGGCTTAACGACAGGTGTTGTTACAAACGAAATTACCCATCAGGAACGCCGTGATGCTTACGCTGCAGATATCACTTATGGTACCAATAACGAATTTGGTTTTGATTATTTGCGGGATAATATGGCCTCTAGCCGTGAAGAGCAGGTTCAAAGAGCCTTTAACTTCTCCATCGTTGATGAGGTAGATAGTATTCTTGTGGATGAAGCGCGGACCCCTCTGATTATTTCTGGACCAACGGAAGATAAAACCGATCTATACCAGTCCGTAGATGCAATCGTTCTTAAACTGGAAGAAGCACATTACGAAAAAGACGAGAAGTCCAAGTCTATCAGCCTGACTGAAGAAGGCACAGAGCGTGTAGAGGAATTGCTCCGCGATGCAGGCATGCTTCAAGGTGACAATCTCTACGATTACGAAAATACAGCGATCGTCCATCATGTGGATCAAGCTCTAAAATCCCGTATGATGTTTGAAAACAATGTGGATTACATTGTTCAAAATGGTCAGGTTGTTATCATTGACGATCATACAGGACGTATGATGCCTGGCCGTCGCTATTCGGGTGGTTTACACCAGGCATTAGAAGCAAAAGAAGGCGTTGAAATTCAACCTGAAAACCAAACGCTTGCGAGTATAACATTCCAGAATTATTTTCGGATGTATCCAAAATTATCCGGTATGACCGGTACAGCGGCAACGGAGGCAGAAGAGTTCGGCGATATTTATGGTCTTGGTGTCATTGAAATCCCGACTAATTTACCTGTGAAGCGTCTTGATGAAAATGATGAGTTCTATAGAACAGCGAATGAAAAGCATAACGCCATCATTAATGACATCATTGAAGTACAAGAAAAAGGCCAGCCAATTCTTGTGGGGACGGCCTCTATTGAAAAGTCCGAAATGCTTTCAGGTTTATTGAAGGCGCGCAAAATTAAGCACCAAGTGTTAAACGCACGCTATCACGAGCAAGAGGCCTATATTGTTGCACAAGCAGGCCGACCTGGCGCCATTACGATTGCTACAAATATGGCTGGCCGAGGTACAGATATTCAGCTTGGTGGTAATGCGGATATGGAAATTGCTGAACGCACAAAAGATGTGACAGATGAAGCGAAAATCGCAAAAATTACCCAAGAAGTGCGTGAGGAAATTGCTGCCAACAAGCAAAAAGTATTAGATGCTGGTGGCCTCTGCATTATGGGGACTGAACGTCATGAAAGCCGCCGTATCGATAATCAGTTACGCGGTCGGGGTGGGCGTCAAGGTGATCCTGGCTTCTCTAAATTCTATCTTTCTCTTGAAGATGATCTGATGCGGATCTTTGGCCCAGAGCGACTTGATAAAATGCTTGTTTCGCTGGGTATTGAAGAAGGTGAAGCCATCCGTCACCGCTGGATCGACAAGGCTATTGAAAATAGCCAGCAAAAAGTTGAAGCCCGAAATTATGATATTCGTAAGAATATTGTGAAATACGACAATGTGATGAATGACCAGCGAAAGGCCATTTATGAACAGCGTGCTGAGATCATGGAATCAGAACAAGTTTCAGAAGAGGTCACTGACATGCGTCACGAAGTGATCGAAGATGTCGTTATTCGCCATATTCCACCAAAAGCCTATTTCGAACAATGGGATATTGATGGCCTCGCGGTAGACGTTGAAACGAAACTAGGACTTTCTGTTCCTGTGATCGATTGGGCGAGGGAAGAAGGGGCTGACGAAGAAGTTCTCATAGAACGCTTGCTTGAGGCCTCAGATATCCATGTGGCAGCGAAGAAAGATGCTTTGGGTGAAGAGATGTGGCAGAATATTGAAAAGAGCATTCTTCTGCAAATCGTGGATCAAGAGTGGCAGGAGCATTTGCTAAATCTTGATCACTCCCGTCAAAATGTAAGCTTGCGTGGCTATGCCCAAAAAGATCCTTTGAATGAGTATAAATCTGAAGCTTTTCAACTTTTTGAGGGCATGCTCAATCATACACGGGAAACATTGACCTCTGTCTTATCAAACATCCAGTTTGAAGGGATGCCTCAAGAGAATATGTTCCAACCTCAAGAGAGAGAAACGCACGAAATTCATGAAGAGGCAGAAAGTTTATTTTCAGGCGGCAGCGATGCTCCTGAAGCTTTAGATAGTTCAGCTTTCCAAAATGTGCCGCGCAATGCTCCGTGCCCCTGTGGTTCTGGTGAGAAGTTTAAACATTGTCACGGTAGTATTGCTCAGACAGGCCCCGTTGCCTCTCGCTCTGCAACAGCGCTGGATCCTCTTGATCCAGAAACATGGGGACGGGTCCCTCGGAATTCTCCCTGCCCCTGTGGATCAGGCAAGAAGTTTAAACATTGCCACGGACAAGTATCATAAAG
Organism: Temperatibacter marinus; assembly: GCF_031598375.1. Lineage (NCBI taxonomy): Bacteria > Pseudomonadati > Pseudomonadota > Alphaproteobacteria > Kordiimonadales > Temperatibacteraceae > Temperatibacter > Temperatibacter marinus. Next base: position 637,385 of record NZ_CP123872.1, on the reverse strand, counting down.
AGAGAATGAGACCCTATATCAACGATAGGGTCTTATTTTTTAAGCCAATCCGTAGAAAGAAGTTGTCGCTCTATTGCCTCTCTGAAAAGGCTTTGTTGGGACTGCCCTCTCAGGATCGCTTGTATCTTGAAGGCCGCTAATAACCGTTCATCTATGCGGACTGTGACCTTTTTCATGTCTTTCTGTGTGTAGGGCAGTGCAAAAAGATCTGTTACAGCCTCAGCTACAGACTGGGGAGCTTTGACCGTCTCTCTTGGATCAGAGGGATGGTGAGCGGTGCGTGAGCATCTAGAAATAAGAGTGCTATTCAAGGACGCAAAACCCATCAGCTCATCCCTTCGACCAGCAATGGTTTTACGCCATTTGCTTGCGTTGGTGATTGCCGAGAAAGACCGGCTCTAAATTTAGAAGGCCGTTTGCCAAAGAGGGCGCGATTTGTTTGAATTCTGAAAAGAGGCTTAACAGTCATTGTTTTCAGCCGTTCATCAATGAAATGCCATAGGGCTTCAATCTCGGTTTTTGATCGAGAGGATTTATTGATTTCGAGAGCCGTTTTCCCATTGATCATACTCGCAGCAAAATCTTGTCTATTATGAACAATAGTCGGCGCAACAGCACCGTGATGAGACAGTGCGATTGCAGCTTCAACAGTTAATTTTGCGCGGGCGACAGCAGCATTAATGATGAAAATGAGGGGCTTTTCAGCTCTTTCTGTCATGTCTACCGTCGCACCAACAGCTCTCAGATCATGAGGGCTCGGACGTGTTGGGATTAGGACTAGGTCTGATTGCTGTATCACTGATTGAATACTGGTCGTTATGGCAGGAGGCGTATCAATGATGAGGAGTTTAACGCCTTTTACTCTTAGTTTTTCAATGTCATCGGCCAGATAAGATACACTGCTATTGACGAGAAGGGGGGTGCTGTCTTCTCGCTCGTTCCACCAGTCTGTGAGACTGCCTTGGGGGTCTGTATCAATAATAGCGACAGACTCTTCCCCTGCTTTGACGGCTGCAACAGCGAGATGTCCAACAAGGGTTGTTTTTCCGGACCCCCCTTTCTGAGAGGCTATGGTTACAATTTGCATGATCTTCTCCTCATTTGGAAGAAGCAGGATAATGAGTCGGATCCGATGAGAAAAGAGATAGAGATAAATCGATTAAATCTTAGAGTGAATCTGTGTAAAAATGAGTTAAAAATATCCTTTAAATGAGACAATAAGCCCCGCATCAAAGCGCAGCTTATTGCTCTGCCTTAGCTAATTATTCTGTCTTAGCTTCTTCTTGAAGACTTTCCATATCTTCGATGAGGTCATCAATCTTTGAGAGAGTGCGTCCATACATGATTTTAATATCAAGCTTATATAAGGGCGCCCCAAAAATCCAAGCAAGGCCTGTTCCAACGACAAGAACAACATAAGCTGAGAGAGGGTAAGATCCTATCATGGTTGCGTCTCTTGAGAGGCCATTCAATACCTTCTCACCGACTTCAGAATAATTGAATTGGGTGAGGATTAGGAGATAGAGAATGGGGTAGAAAAGCGTATATATTTTTGCAAACCGTGCCTCAACTTTATCATGCCAGTTGCGAAAGCTCAGGATATAGCGATAGCAGTTATCATCGACCTCAAGAGCTTTGATTTCAGCCAGTGGTTCCCGGGCCTCGTAAACAAGCCACAACATTAATATCGCTATCCCAAAACCGAGAATTGGCATTTTCACAAAAGGAAAGACAATGGCTATTAAGATAGCCGCAATGACTAGGCCTTTGACATTATAGTCATACATTCTTGTGAGACGTTCGATGATGTTATGAGTTTTCTTCCGGTAAAGTGTATTCACTTTTGGCGCAAGATTGCCCACATTGCCATCAAACCCTTTTTGCCATATTTCTTCGATTGATTTTGTCATCTTTCTATCCTTGATCGCTTATTATTTTTGTTAGCTTTTCTTTTATTCTATTGATACGAACACCGATATTTGTCGCACTCAGGCCAAGAATTTCCGCTATTTGTTGGTAGCTTTTTTCCTCGAGATACAGAAGAATGATAGCGCGATCCATTTCCTTAAGCTGTCTGATAGCGGCATAGAGCCTAGATAGGTCTTGCTCGTTTTCCATAGTTTCATCAGCATTGATCCGGTCGCATATTAGATTTTCATCTTCAATAGTTTCCTTCGTAGGTTTCTTTTTTATATTGGTTAGACAGACATTCAAGCTGATCCGATAAACCCAGGTTGACCATTCTGATAAACCTAGAAATTTTTCGCGGCTTCTCCAGATTTGCAGGCAAACCTCTTGATAATAATCCTCAAATTCTTCCTTATTATTTGTATAGGCACGACAGATCTTAATGATAATGCCTGCATAGGGTAGAATAGAGCTGTTATAAAATTCTTTACCAGTCACCGAATGTATCCTCACTAATCCGTGTTCATATAGGTTAGTGTACAGGATCAAGATTTATTACAAAAAAAATGCCACCCAAGGTAATGAGTGGCATAAATAATTGAAATTATTATATATTATTAAGCGAAGGCTTCTTCCCAGCTTCCTTGTGTCGCTGCTTTTGAATATTCTGTCGCGCGATTTTCAAAGAAGTTTGTATGCTCGACAGCATTTAACATCGAGTCTAACCAAGGCAGTGGGTTCTTTTCAATTTGGTAGATGGCGTCCATACCCAGTTGGATAAGGCGACGGTCAGCGATATACCTGATATATTGTTTAATATCTTCGGCAGTCAACCCCTCAACTTCCCCTTGTGAGAAAGCAAGATCAATGAAAGCATCCTCGTGGTGAACGATATCCTGACAGATTTTAGCCAGTGATTTTTCCATTTCGTCATCCCATAAGTTTTCTTCTTCGCAAAGCGTATGGAATAATTTGATAATATTTTCACAGTGCAGCGTTTCGTCGCGGACTGACCATGTTACAATCTGTCCCATCCCCTTCATTTTATTGAAACGAGGGAAGTTCATCAGCATGGCAAATGACGCGAAAAGTTGAAGACCTTCTGTAAAGGCCCCAAATGTTGCAAGCGTGATAGCTACATCGCGAATATCGTCAGAGCCAAATTGCTGCATATAGTCGTATTTATCCTTCATCTCTTTATATTCGAGGAAGGCGCTATACTCAGTCTCTGGCATGCCGATGGTATCAAGAAGGTGGGAGTAAGCCGCAATATGAATGGTTTCCATATTAGAAAATGCACCCAACATCATTTGAACTTCAGTAGGCTTAAAGATTTTGGTGTAATGCTTCATATAGCAGTTATTCACTTCAATATCAGATTGTGTAAAGAAGCGGAAAATCTGAGTAAGCAAGTGGGTTTCACCTGGAGATAGTTTATACTGCCAATCTTTTACATCTTCAGCGAGCGGCACCTCTTCTGGCAGCCAATGCACCTGTTGTTGCAAAAGCCAAGCTTCATAAGCCCATGGGTAACGGAAAGGTTTATATACGGCACGATCTTCTAGGAGTGACATGGTTTTCTCTCAATACTTATAAATAGTTATGCCAATATAGGCAGAGGTTAACAGACCCTGGACCAAGGCCCAGGGTACCTAATTCAGATTACTGACAAGCGAGACATTCTTCGTAATCAGTCTGATCGGCAAATTGCGCTTGCATTTGCTGTTCTTCGATTGAAAGCTCTTTCTCTTTTTTCACTTTACCGCTTGTTGCCGTATTGGAAACAACTTCAGCCCGTTGAATAGATTTAGAGCGACAATAGTAAAGACTTTTCAGGCCCTTCTTCCAAGCTTGGAAGTGAATTTGATGAAGATCCCGTTTGTGAACATCCGCCGGTAAGAAAATATTAACCGATTGTGCCTGTGAAATATATTTCGCACGGTCTGCAGCCAATTCAACAACCCAACGCTGATCCAATTCAAACGCAGTTTTGAAAACATCTTTTTCATCTTGATCAAGGAAATCCAAATGCTGAACAGAACCCTCATTCACTGTGATAGATGTCCATACATCTTCTGTATTCCGGCCTTTGTCCTCTAAAAGCTTTGTAAGGGCTTGGTTGTGAACGATGAAGTTACCAGAGAGTGTTTTTTGGTTATATGAGTTCCCATTAATTGGCTCAATTCCAGGTGAAGCTCCGCCACAAATTGTAGAGATAGAGGCCGTTGGCGCAATAGCTGTCTTGTTAGAGAAACGTTCCATCATGCCATAATCTGCGGCATCTGGACAAGGGCCACGCTCAAGGGCAAGTTCATAGGAAGCGCGATCGGTTTCTGTGTGAATATGCTTGAAAATATTATTGTTCCAAGCTTTTGCCATGCTGCTTTCAAAAGGAATCATATTTTGCTGAAGGAAGCTATGGAAGCCCATGACCCCAAGACCAACAGAGCGTTCTCGCATAGCCGCATATCGGGCTTTCGCCATTTCATCAGGCGCACGGTCAATAAAGTCCTGTAGAACATTGTCTAGGAAACGCATCACGTCAGGGATGAAATCCTTGTTATCTTTCCATGCATTAAAATGCTCGAGATTGAGAGAAGACAGACAGCAAACGGCAGTTCTTTCATTGCCGAGGTGGTCTAGGCCAGTCGGTAGGGTAATTTCTGCACAGAGGTTTGATGTTTTTACAGTCAGGCCAGCAAGTTTATGATGCTCTGGCATGCTGTTATTCACTGTGTCAGAATAAATAATATAGGGTTCACCTGTTTCTACACGCGCGGTAAGAAGTCTTATCCAAAGATTTCGCGCATTCACTGTGCGAACAACGTGATTGTCTTTCGGCGAATGAAGTGCCCACTCTTCGTCATTTTCAACAGCACGCATAAAGGCATCTGTCACAAGAACACCGTGGTGCAAATTTGGCGCTTTACGGTTTGGGTCACCACCAGTCGGGCGACGAATTTCTGCAAATTCCTCGATCTCAGGATGGTTGATCGGTAGGTAAACAGCGGCAGAACCACGGCGAAGAGATCCTTGAGAGATCGCGAGGGTTAAACTGTCCATCACGCGTACAAAAGGAATGATACCGCTGGTTTCACCAACGCGGCCAATTTTTTCACCGATTGATCTTAGGTTCCCCCAGTAAGAGCCAATGCCTCCACCGCGCGCAGCTAACCAGACATTCTCAGTCCAGAGACCAACGATCGATTCAAGACTATCTTGAGCCTCATTCAAAAAGCATGAAATAGGAAGCCCGCGATTAGTCCCACCGTTCGATAGAACAGGGGTTGCAGGCATAAACCATAGTTTTGAGATATAGTCGTATAGACGCTGTGAGTGTGCTTGGTTGTCTCCATAAAAACTTGCAACACGTGCGAATAGATCTTGATAGCTCTCCCCAGGCATCAAATATCGATCTTTTAATGTTGCTTTACCAAATTCTGTTAGAAGTTCATCACGTGTGCGATCTACTTCAACAGCGCCGCCGTGCTCAAAATGCGTCACCTCAAACATTTATCTCTTCTCCCTTTTCACCCTATGCGCCTTTGCCTCTATCAGCGCGGTGAAATCACTTGTGTTGCCCAGTTTCTATTCTCAATTGCTCTCGTCAAGACCAGCCCGATCTAACTATGGCCCTATAATCTTTAATAAGATCATAAGACAGTGCAGCATTTTATGTGTTTTGGTTTGCATTGGTCCGGGTGTCGTTATTTTTTTTATAACAACCGAATCAAAGACTCATTTTTTGTGTCTCGAGTCGAAAATCTAGGCCTTAATGGCTACTTCTAGAGTTCGGCGTCAAAACCAAAACAGTATATGCTACTAAAGAACAAAAGTCGAACAGAAGTGATTTTCTGTTTCATTATATGGATTTGAGGTGCTTCTTCGCAAGTATCCCCGTCTGCGAGTCGACCAACCCAATGCCCAAAAAGAATATAAGTCTAAAATGACCTGCGCGTCAACATGAAGTGTGAAGATGTTGAAAATCATACAAGATGTTGTGTAAATTAATAGGTGAGTATCAGAGGTCGTGGGTCATGAACAGGCCTGAATAGGGCAGAAAATAAGTGATTCGTGACATGGTTTCGTTTTTGTGACTCTCCTATGTCCAGCTTTGGACAATCATCCAACACTAGATCTGGTTTATGGGTAAAAATTCCCAGCTCATCATCAAATCCATTTCCTTAGGAAGGTAGAGGAAAAAAAGAGCAAATCCCTGACAATTTTCTCGACAAGGGTAAGAATTCTCAGTAAAAGCATCTTCATTAGCCGCACTAAAGACGGCCTTATAACAAAAAACAAAACGACATATGAGGAGACTTTCTATGAAAGCGATTAAAATTTTCGCCGTATCTACCCTTGCCATTGGAATCAGCGCTTGTTCAATTGATGTTGACGCACGCGGTGAATATAAGCGGGGTTATGATCATGTATCTATTGAATTGAAAGATGGCAAGCGGGCCCATCTTTCATGTCCCAAAGGCACATCAAGTTATGTAAAGCGTGACGAGAACGGTGAGTTGTTAGAATATGGATGTAAAGCAGATAGGGCTGAGGGCGACACTAAGTAGTCCTGAGCCTCTCAATTAGATCTATGAAAGCCCGATAGATATCTCTGTCGGGCTTTTTAGTATAATAGTTTATGAGTATATTTTCAGTTCGCATTATTTTTTTGACATGATAGTCTTGCAAGCGAGGGGTGCTCTAGGAGGGCAAAATGCCATATAAAAGAAATTTTCAAAAGAGTGGGGCGGGGGTCGCCATCGTCAGTTTTTTACTCATCGTGTCTGCAGGCATGTTGAAGAGTGTTAGTGCTGATGACAGAGATGGCTATTCAAAGCAGTCACCGCCAAGAACACTGACGCAGGCTCAGGAAAAAAGAGCAGCGCAAAATTATCAAAAATATTGTTCTTTATGCCACGGCGAGAACCGTGAAGGCTATGCCAATGATAATGCACCAAGTCTAACATCGAGGAGCTTGATTGAAAGTGGGGTACCTCATGGAATTTTGCGCACTTTATCCTATGGACGCGATGGGACTGCTATGGGCGGCTATCTTGACGAAGTGGGCGGACCACTAAGCTTAGATGAAACCTGGGATTTAACCTACTGGCTTTTTTGGCAGTCTGGCCATGATCGTATAAGGTTAACCGAGAATCCAGTTCAAGGGGATAGGGAGAAGGGCAAAGGCCTCTTTCAGCAACATTGCGCCACATGTCACGGAGAAGATGGGAAAGGCGTTGAACAAGACGGCCATATGATAGCACCAGTTCTTTCTAATCCTTCTTTTCTAGCTTATAACAAAGATGAATTTATTCGCTATGCGATTGAATGGGGCCGCGAAGGGACGGCAATGCAATCTTTCAGGCCTTTGGTATCAGAAGAAGATCTTGATAATCTAACGGCATATGTCCGGAGTTTTGAGACCGGCGTTCAGCCGCTCGGAAAGCCAATCTTAAGAGCCGAGCCTGAACCAAAAGATTATATCATTAATCCTAATCAATCGGACCCAGATTTCGAGCTGAGGGACGGCAAATATATTTCGTCAGAAACATTATATGCCGCTCTAAAAGAAGGACGCCGAATGGTCCTGTTGGATACACGGGTGCCAAGTGTTTGGCAGCGGTCACATATTGAAGGCTCTGTGCCGGTCCCTTATTATACGGATGTTGATAAATTGATGGAAGATATTCCTAAGGGCGTTCAAATTGTCGCCTATTGCTCGTGTCCGAGAGCAGCGGCAGATTATCTGGTCAAGCAATTGAATGACATGGGATACTCAAGAACTGCGGTCTTATACGAAGGAATATTCGGTTGGATGCAAAAAGGACTGCCTGTAATGCGCGGTGCGGTTGTTCGATAAAAAAAGGAGCCAGAGGCTCCTTTTTTCTACCTGACTTAAACCAATCCGTTAGCCATTGACGTTGATAATCGTTTTGCAAAGGCAGAAGGGTCATCAAGGGGATCCCCTTCAAGAATTGTTGCTTGATCCAGGAGAAGTAAAATGGGATCGGCCAGCGTTTCCAGAGCACCAGACTCTTTGGCTTTATCAGCAAGTTTTTTGATGAGATCATGGGAGGGGTTAATCTCTAGGTTTTTCTTTTGAGAGTCTTCGAGCTGATTATGGGCCTTCAAGAGTCGTTCCATATGCATATCCATCGCATTTTCATCTGCAACTAAACAGGCTGCTGTTCCAACAAGGCGGTCGGTAGTTTTGACATCCCCGACCTTATCGCCAAGCACTTCTTTTATACAGGTGATCAAGGTTGTAAGATCGCCTTCCGGCACTTTGTCCTCTGATGTCTCGTCATCAGTTGAATCTGACTTAATATCAGCAAGATCGGACCCACCTTTGGTAATGGATTTAAAGGTTTTGCCTTCATATTGAGGCATCATTTGAAGCCAGAAATCATCTACTGCATCTTCAAGAAGAAGAACTTCGACACCTTTCTTTTTAAAGCCTTCGAGTTGAGGACTTTTCTTTAAAGCATTCACGTCTGCACCGGAAATATAATAAAGAGATTCCTGCCCTTCTTTCATGCGGTCTATGTAAGCATCGAGGGATGTTAGGCTTTCTGAATGAGTGGACTTAAACCGAGCCATCTTGATGATTTGATCTCGACGTTCAAAGTCTTCATAGATCCCTTCTTTAATAACAGCGCCAAATGCTGACCAGATGGTTTCAAATTTCTCAGCATCCTTTTCTGACATTTTATCAAGTTCACCAAGAACCTTTTTGGTGATCGCACCAGACATACGCTTCAGCGTCGGATTATTTTGTAGCATTTCACGAGAAACATTGAGAGGTAAGTCTTCACTATCTACAACACCGCGCATGAAACGGAGATAACTTGGCAGTATATCTTGGCTATCATCCGTAATATAAACGCGTTTAACATAAAGTTTAACACGATTTTTTCGCGCAGGATCGAACAGGTCTTGGGGCTGATTTGTCGGGATGTACATTAAAACGCTGTATGCCTGCATGCCTTCAACTCTGTAATGCATCGTATGGGCTGGACTATCAAAAGCATGGCTCACATGACGATAAAATTCTTCATGTTGCTCGTCCGTGACATCGCCTTTACTGCGTGTCCAGATGGCTTGGCCTTCATTGACGGTTTCTGTGACCAGCTCAACCTTATCGTCTTCTCCCTCTGCCCCTGGGGTCGTTTCTTCGGTGGTCAAATTAATGGGGATAGCAATGTGATCGCTGTATGTTTTGATCACTTGATTGAGGCGATATTTGTCAAGAAATTCAACAGCATCCTCTTTAAGGGTGAGGGTGATTTCAGTGCCCGCTTCTGTCTTTTCTGCTTCCTTAACAGTGTAGCTGCCTTCGCCAGTGCTCTCCCATGTCCATGCTGCCGTATCTCCGGCTTTTCTTGAGGTAACCGTCACATGATCGGCCACCATGAAGACGGAATAAAAACCAACGCCGAATTGACCGATGAGCTGTACGTCTTGCTTGCTGTCTCCGGTCAATTTATCCATAAAACCGGCTGTACCAGATCGAGCAATGGTGCCTAAATTAGCGATCAAGTCATCACGGTTCATGCCAATGCCATTATCAGCAATGATTAAACGCTTTTCATTTTTGTCAGCTGTGAGATCAATGGAAAAATCCCCACCGCTCATCAGAGCCGCATCAGACTGGGCTTCATACCGCAATTTATCACAGGCGTCTGAGGCATTGGAAATTAATTCTCGCAGAAAAATCTCTCTATCTGAGTAGACACTATGCACCATCATATGCAAGAGGCGAGAAACCTCTGCCTCAAATCCTAATTTCTCACCATTATTCAGATCTTGATCAGCCATGAAAGGGGTCCTTAACGTTACTAAAATTTATTACTATGAATGATATTTACACCACAGATAAGGTCTGCCGCCCTCAGTTCAAGAGGGCAAGACAGTCTTCTATCGATTTTTTGGATATTTATGTGGTTTTCTGAGTTATTACGAAGCAGGGGCGGCTATTATCACTAGGTCTGATCTCTGAGACATCAATCGCGCAAGATTATCATTAGACAATTTGAATAACCAAGGAGCAAGGTCAGCCTCTCCAGAAATCTTGATCCATATTTCATTTTTAATGGCCACCGTCTCAGCAGTAATCACTTGCCCGTCAGTAAGGGTAAGGTGAACAGTTTCTAAGCGCTGATATTCTTTATCTGATGCATCCAAAATATCAGTGACAGTCATCTGCGCTAGAGAGTTTAGTATAAGGCCAATTTCAAAAGCTTCTACTAAAGTTTCTTTCTCTGTTAAAGAGCGAAGCGACAATGTCCCCTCATGATGCGTGATTTCGGTTCCATCTTTTAATGTCATCGACTGAATTTGATTGCGTTGAATGGAGATCACAGGATTAGAGACCCATGCTGAAACCTTCACCGATGCAGTGGGCATGCCGCGGACCATCCAGGCTCTTGTGTCAGACGGTTGATATACATATGAGATGCTCTTGCCTTGTATTTCACGGTGTCGACCAAGTTGGAATGTTTTGATCTCCTGACCAGCTGTACCCAAAATTTTAATTTCTGTGGCTTTGTGCCCTAAGTCTAATTTGGGAAATCGGTTTTCATCAGTGGTCTTAGGTTCTGCACGTTCAGAAACCATAAGAGAAGATACGAAAGATGACACCGCTCCCTCTTTAACGGGGAAATTTGTAAACGCTCCAGGCTTAGAGACGGACCATCCTGTGATCTGTTTGGTAATGTGAAGGCTCTCACCGTCTTTTGTCAGGGAGAAGGACGAAATGTCATTGGCTTTTTCAGAAAGACCTTCCAAGAAAATCTCACCGCGCCCACCTTGGTGTTTGTTAGGGTCTTCGCCAAACAAAATCCAAATGGCCCACAATAAGACAAAAAGAGTCAGGTAGCCTAAAAAGTCTGTCATACGCATTGACATGTCAGTTTCCTTATTTCCATTACTCGTTCTATGCGCGGCCGCGTCGATTAGATTGTCCTCTGCGGCGCATGAGGACTATTAGTCCAATCCCAGCTAAAAGGAAAGGGATGAGGAAAATATTTATACCCATAAGCCAAAATTTCAAGGTTTCTATTTCCCGCCTTAGATTGCGCTTCACAGTTCTAAGCTCTTTACGAATTTCCAAAAGCTCTGTTTTAAATTGAGCAAGCTCTTGTTGCTGCGCATCGTTCATCACCAAGGATCCAGCTTTAGGTTTTATGGCTTCCAGCTGTTGTATACGAGCTTCGGTTTCTTGCATTTTCGCTTCAAGAAGTTGTTCTTGTTGTTGATAGCGCGCCTCTGCTTTTCGGCGAATTTCATCAACTTTAGAGAAAGGCCTTTGAGAGATGCCTCGTGCTCTTAAGCTTAAGAGGGCGTCATTGCCTGTCATATGGTCAAGCAGGCCTATAATGAAACTACCATTACCGGCAGAAGGAACAATGATTTGTTGTCCCATAAGGTTTTGTACTTGCACCCAAAAACGGTCATCAAAGAGATCACTATCGGCCATGACGAAGAGTTGCAGCGCTGATTCAGAGTCTTCAGATTTATTGCTGATCCGAGCGGCTATGACATAAGATTCATCGCTTGGTGATAATTCCCTTAATAGGCTGTCTGGATCTGGCATGCCGACTGCTTTAGAACTGTCATAAAGCATGGCATTTTCACTTGACCAGATAAGGGGAGTAATGTCCGTAGTTCTTTCAGGGAGAAGTTCTAGGGCCCCAGATGAAGCAAGCGCTATGTTGTCAATACTGCTGGTAACAATATCTTGCTTATCCAAATGAGCATCGGTCACATTGAGCCAAAAAAGGTAATCTTTGATGTTATCAGGGCCATAACCACCCATTGACACCTTTTGAGCAAGGCCAAGGTCTCCAATGATTTTTTTGTCTTGGATTTGAAGGCCGTAGGGCAGTAGTAGTGTTTTGAGAGAGGCCGCAGTCGGTGTTGTGGCTCTTGGATTGACAGCTTCAGCATGCGGGTCGGCAAATATTAAGGTTTTGCCCCCTTTTTGAATATAGTCATGAATAAGAGCCTCTTGCTCGGACGTAAGTTGAGGCGGTTGAACCAACATCAAGATATCTAAGTCTTCGGGAAGAGTTTTAAAATCTTTATTGAGGTCAACAAGTCTAAACGCCTCTCGCATCTGGGTATAAATGACATAGGGTTGTGACCGACCTTGCATGGCCATCTGCGGCCCGCCAGCCCCAAATTGCATTGGCAATGTCGTGAGGAGGGCAACCTGAGGCTTGTCATCGACAGCATCGAGGCTTGTCACTGCTTTGATCAAGTCATATTCAAGGAATTTCTCTCGGTCAGAAGAAAGGAAAGGCAGGATTTTTTCCCCGTCTACATCGTTGGTTATTCGAATGCCCATGTATAGATTTTCACTGCTCTGCATTGGGATGCCCTGAATGCCATGAGCAACAGCCTTATCCTCGGCTTCTGAAAAAGGGTCTGGGTCTCGGAAAATGACGGTGACTTTGTCTGGATTGCAAGCCTTAAACGTCCGCAGCATATTTTCTATGCGCTTACCATAAGAAAGAAGGTCAGCATAGGGAGCCGCCAGTTTTTTAGAAAAGAAGAATTCAATAGTGACTTCCCCTTCTAAGTCACGCAAGAGCCTATCTGAGCCCTTAGCGAGGGTGTAAAGCCTGTCTTCAGTAAGGTCAATTTGATAAGGACCAAGCAGTCGATCAGCGATAATATTCCATGACACAAGCATGATAATACCCATGACAAAAAGTAGGCGATAGCTTTTAAGTTTAGAAAACATTATCCGGCCTCCCTACTGCGCTGAAGCATTAATCGGCAAAGCCAATACCAAAAGATATTCAATGTTAGAAAATATATGATACTTGGGCCGGTAAGAACGCCGCGTTGGACTTCATTGAAGTGCGTAAGGAGAGATAGATTTGCGACGACGAGACTGCCTTTTTCACCCAAGAAAAAATCTACCAAATCAAGGGCAACGGGCAAACCTAAAACGGCAAAAAAGAAGCACACGCCAATGGAGAGGACAAATGCGACAACCTGATTGCGCGTCATGCAAGAGATGGTCATGCCTATTGAGAGATAGCTGGCCGCGAGCAAGATCGAACCAATATAGCCCATGAAAATAAGCCCATTATCTGGTGAGCCTAGATAATTAACGGTCAGCCACATAGGCAGGGTGAGGACTAAGCCAAAAATAATAAAAGTAAGGGTCGCCAGATATTTGCCAGCAATAACCCCGTGGGCTGTAATCGGCAAGGTCAAGAGTAATTCAATCGTGCCCAACCGCCTTTCTTCTGCCCAAAGACGCATGGAAAGGGCTGGAATAAGGAAGATGAAAAGCCAAGGTTGAAAACTAAAGAAAGAGGATAAGTCTGCCTGACCTCGCTCAAAGAAACCGCCAAGATAAAAGGTGAAAATCCCTTGAAGTAGTAGGAAAATGATAAGAAAGATATAAGCGAGAGGCGTGGTGAAATAAGACCGCAATTCTCGCTTATATATTGGATGCCAGCCCCGGAATGTTCTACTGATATTCATACGGTCGGTCCTGTCTATTTTTTTTCTGGAATTCGGCCATTAATTTTTTAATTATTTCGGGATCCCGAGTTGTGAGGGTACGAAAGACATCATCCAGGCGACCATTTTCTACGGTAAGTTCAGAGACGGGCCACCCGGTTATGCTAGCCATATCTTCGATGCGACTGCCTATTTCTTGCTGATCTACTGGCACGACAGTCAACCGCATGTCATTTCCTTCTCGAATGGCTTCGATGTGGGAAACAACCCGCATTTGATTAAGTCGGGCTGCAATATGTTCGGCCTGCTCTTTCTCAACAAGCATCGTCACGGCATTGTTATACTGTGACATGGATTTTAATTCTGAAGGGGTGCTGTCGGCGATGACTTGTCCTTTATTAATCATGACAGTCCGTGTACAGAGAGCCTCAACTTCTTCGAGGATATGTGTCGAGATTATAATGGCCCTGTCTACAGCCATAGTATCAATGAGGCGTCTTACTTCATATTTTTGATTAGGGTCTAAACCATCTGTTGGCTCATCTAAAATAAGAACATCGGGAGCATGAAGAATAGCACCAGCCAATCCAACTCTTCTCTTATATCCCTTTGAAAGTGTATCAATGATTTGATCAAACACGCCGATCAAGTGAACAGCTGTTGCTGCACTCATGATCATTTGTTGGGCCTTTTCTCCCTCAAGCCCGTGAATTTCGGCTATAAAGTCTAGATATTCTTTGACAGTCATATCGGGATAAAGAGGCGCGCCTTCAGGTAAGTAGCCGATGCGGGTCCTCAGTCCAGCGCGCCCTTCCGTCATGCGTTCACCGCAGAGATAGACTTGACCACCATCTGAGCGCAAAAAGCCTGTGAGCATTTGCATCGTGGTCGTCTTGCCTGCACCGTTTGGACCCAGAAGGCCAAGGATTTCACCTTTTCTAACGTGAAGAGAAATGTCTTTTACTGCTTTAAAGGGGCCAAAATTTTTAACCAAATTTTCTGCCTGCAGCATGATTGGCGCTTTTTCCATTAATGAGACTCCGAACCTTTCTATTCAATCAATGCATCAATAATATTACAGTATTACATTAATGATACAATATTCTATTCCATTCAGGATAAGAATTATAGAAAAAATATGCAATTTTAAGACCATTTATCTTTGGCAGGGATAAAATTCAAGGCTGTATAGATAAAATCATTGATGGTATTATATTTTTCATGGCTAAAGATGACTGGATTAGCGGGAAGGAAAAGAAAAAACTGACCTTGCTCGACTAAAAACCTGAGGGGGGCTAGGTTAACTCTTATAATCAAGCAAGGTCAGCAGAGGCCAACACAGATAATGTGGCGTTTCACTGAGGCATGATCAGGGCTTAATTAAGACAATTTGGGGGCAAGGGGGTAAAAATGATAAACGGAAGATATAGAGGGGACGCAATAAAATAAGCCGACCTTAAAAAGATCGGCTTGAATTCTAGAGTAGTTGTGAGCTTACTTGCGTGTTTTAACTTCACCCGAACCAAAGGTTCTGCTGCTAATCTCTTTTGGACTGCCATAAATAGTTACATCGCCGGATCCCATAATATTAGATTTGGCGGAATTAGATGCATAAGCATCGATATCACCTGACCCCATAATGCTGAAACTGCCTTTTGTGCATTTCACCCCTTTGGTCGAAATGTCACCAGATCCTTTTAGAGATGCAGAGATAGTTGTGCACTTACCGCCTTTAATTTCAAGATCGCCTGATCCAGTTAAATCAACATCTAATTCTGTGGCACTTGAAGTCTCTACAGTAATATCACCAGAACCATTCAAATTCACTTCGAACTCTTTGCCTTTGATTTTGCCTGAAAGGTGACTGTCACCACTGCCACTGGCTGTATATTCATCAATGCTCGGCATTGTGACATAGACTGCAACGTCTTTATATTCTTTCCAATTATAGCGGCCTTTTTTCATTTTGATGATGAGTTTATCGCCCTTGACTTCGGTAATAATTTTATCCTGCATATCCTCAGGGGCTTTTACAGTAACAGAAAATTTCTTACCGATTTTTATATACCCATCTACAGGGCCTTTCAGTTGCACTTCTGAAAAATCAGAGGCCTTTCGTTTCTCTTCGACCATGTCAGGACCGACTGTAAGTGCATTAGTTGCCCCGCAGGATAGAGCAAAAGCCATCATTGAGGCCGCGCTAGATGAGAGAAGAGCTTTTTTAAATGTTGTTTTCATTGGATCCTCCATAGAGTTGCTGTCATTTTTCCGTGCATACGGATTTATTATTGTTTACTCTTTACTTAATTCTTATGTTTCCAAGACCTCGGATTTTTTTTGTGATGTCTTTTGGGTTGCCTTCAATGGTAACACTGCCAACACCACTCACGATCGCTTTGACTTTTTCTGAACTATAAACTTTTGCATTTCCGGCTCCAGAAATGTTGATATCAGCTTCTTTACAGCGAAGGTTATCTGCGTCCAAATCTCCTGCTCCACGTACATTCACGCTAAGCTTACCGCATTTTCCTGTGATGTCTAAATCTGCTGCGCCGTAGACTTCAAGGCTAACGTTCTCGCTATCAATCCCCTCAATATCACCATCAACGGCGCCCTTAACATGAACTTTCTGAAAATCAGTCATAGTCAAAGTCACAGAGACTTCGCCGGATTGTTTTTTTCCGCCCCAAAAGTTTTTCTTCCTTTTCACATCGATGATGAGAAAGCCATTTTCAACTTTAGTAATGACTTCTGATAGATCCAGATCATCATCAACAGCAATTTTAACTTTTTGGGAAGAGCCAATTTTGACATCAAGCTCAATACCACCCTTTATCATAAGGGAGTGAAATGTATCTAAATCTCGATTTTCGCTATCATCGACAAGGGCCGAGCCACTGAAAGAAGCACCCATGAGGGCAAGGCCGGTTACGGCTGTTAACAGTGTTTTTTTATTGATTATTGTTGGTATCGTTTTCATGTTGCGTTCCTCTGTAAGTATATCCCGAATTGCACTTATTATTTTTGTTTTTTCAGGCATCCAAGTTAGTAGCATGTCTAAATAATATTCCTATATTGAATCGATAAAGGGTTTATTTTTTGCGATCAATTGAGCTCCTCGGGATCGGCTTGTTAGGATATTTTTCCAACAAGTGTGATCATAATACTATATTTTTACAAAAAAAATCCATTTTGAGAAAGCTTTTTTGGCTTCCATTTCGCAGTGCGAAAACCGGGCGCAAAATATAAAAAAAACATAAATTTCATAGTGTTAACAGCTTCTCATTGGATAGTCTTATGGATGAACATTGCAGCGCAATATTCACATAAGTACCTGATATACAATATTTTTGATCTTTTCTTCATAAGAAATCATGTTACCTTGAAAATACAATAAGGGGTATTCAAAAGCCCTGATAGACGATTGACCGACTAAATACCAAGGAGGGAGCGGTATGAGATCAATGAAAAAGGCACTACTAAGTAGTGCTGCCATTATGCTTGTTGCGGGTTCAAACCCAGCAGTCTTTGCACAGGATCAGGAACAAGAAGTTGTTGATGTGATTACAGTGACAGCAACTAAGCGTCCACAAACCTTACAAGAAGTACCTGTTGCGGTTTCTGTGGTTGGCGCTGAAGAAATCGAAAAAATGAGCGTGAATGATCTTATAGACTTACAGTCTATGGTGCCTTCATTCCGCATGAGCCAATTACAAAAATCATCGCAGGTTAACTTTATTGTCCGCGGATTTGGTAATGGTGCAAACAACCCAGGAATTGAGAGCGCTGTTGGTGTTTTCATCGACGGAGTATACCGATCTCGGTCTGCTGCGGCCATCTTGGACTTACCAGTTCTAGAGCGTGTTGAGATTTTGCGCGGCCCGCAGTCGACACTCTTTGGAAAGAACGTATCTGCTGGGGCGATTAGTATCGTTACAAAAGGCCCAGAGGATGAGTTTGGTGGTTCTGTTGAAGCGAGTTACGGCAATTTCAATGCGCTGAATATTAAAGGGACAGTGACCGGCCCGCTTTCAGATACTATGGCGTATCGTGTGTCAGCCAGCATGGGTAAAAGAGATGGTTTCTATACCAATACTTTTCTTGATACAGATGTGAATGAGCGCGATCGTTTTTCACTTCGAGGCCAATTGAAATTTGAGCCGACAGATAGCACAACATTCCGTTTAATTGCTGACTATAACAAGATTGATGAAGAATGCTGCGGAACTATTCAGCTCTTTAATGGTCCTGCGACACAATTTATTGGGGCCCCGGCACCGTTTGGTCTTGGTTCTGCTATCGCGCGTGACGACGATCCAGCCGCACGGGAAACTGTGATGAGCCAGCAGCCGACTAATGAATTAATTGGTAAAGGCATTTCATTGCAGGCTGATGTGAATATGGACTGGGCGTCTTTCACATCGATCACATCATACCGCACTCAAACAGATGACAATAATAGTGAAGTTGACTTTTCAGCGGCTGACATTGCGATTGTTCCAACCGAAAATACCTATAAGACATTTTCTCAGGAATTCCGTCTTGCGTCTACAGGCGCTGGGAATACGGTTGACTGGATGGTGAATGCGTACTTCTCTGATGAGAGTGTTGATACAGAGCGCGGTGTTCTCTTCGGCGCTGATACATACAATTACCTGAATGGTGTTTCTGGCGGTGGTCTTGATTTACTCCAATATACAATTTTAGGTCTTCCACAAGGTACATTCCATCAGCCTGGATCAGGATTGAACGATGCATGGGTAATGGATAACACGACTTATTCACTGAATGCTCAGCTTGATTTTAATGTAACTGATCGCCTAACTTTATCAGCGGGCGTGGCATACATGAATGACAAGAAGGAAGCGACTTCAAATGTCACCACCAATGAAGTTTTCGGCAACTTGAACCTATATGATATTGGTAATCAGGTTCTTTTCCAAACAGCCTTCGCAACAACCTATGCCGGTTTCGGCGTTGATGCGACTGATCCTGCACAGATTGCAGGTCTAGAAGCTGTAGCGCCAGGAACACTTGCAGCAGTAACAGCTGGTTCTCAGGCCTTTGCAGATGCAAATGAAGCTGACCCTGCTGTGAACCCTCTTCTTGGATTGCAGGCATTGCAATTCTTGCCAAATCCATTCTACAATATTTCGCCAAGCGATTATGGGACCCTAAAGGGCGACAAATGGGTTTACTCTCTGAAGATGGCCTATGATGTTTCTGACAATGTGAATGCCTATGTGAGCTATTCCACTGGTTGGAAAGCTGGCGGCTTTAATCTATCGTCGGACAGTTCTCCTACTCGAGAAGAAGCGACAACACGTCTCGGCCTTTCTGGAACAAGCCTAGAGCGCGCAAAACTTGGAACGCGTTATGCGGATCCAGAGGATGTTAGTGTCTTTGAAATTGGTGTTAAAGCCTCTCTGGACCGTGGTAACATCTATATGGCTCTGTTTGATCAGAAGATTGAAAATTTCCAGTCAAATCTCTTTATCGGAAACGCTTTTGCTCTTACAAATGCGGGGGCTCAATCGTCTAAAGGCTTTGAAATTGAGGGGAATTATTCCGTCACTGATAACCTTTTACTCGGTTATGGCCTTACCTATATCGATGCTGTGTATGACGAATTTGTTGGTGCACCATGTGATACAGGGGTTTGTGATTTGTCAGGAACGCGTCCTGCAGGGATCGCTGAGTGGAATATCACTAGTTCTGCTACCTATAACTTTGAATTGAGAAATGGTCTCTCTGGTTTTGTTCGCGCAGAATATAACTATGAGAGTGATGTTCAGGTTGTAGACAATATCGCATCAACACTGGCAACACGTGAAGTGAGCCTTGTGAATATGAGCGCTGGTATTGAGACAGAAAATGGGTTCCAAATTTCCGCATGGGTCCGCAATCTAACAGGCGATGATTTCTTCGTAAGTGCTTTCCCAACGACCATTCAAACAGGCAGTTTTAGTGCCTATATGAATGCACCGCGCACTTATGGTTTGACAGTTCGGAAAAACTTTTAAGATCACCCATTGATCAGAGAATGAAAGGCAGGCTTTTGAGCCTGCTTTTTTTGTGCGCAACCAAATTGCATCCGAGGGCGTATAGACTATAGGCTCTTTAATCACCCCAGTTGTTCCGCCAGGGTATGAAGGATGAGAAATTTGAAAACTTTGATGAAAATAAATTACGGCATCGGTCAAATATCTGACGGGGTGATGCATGCTGCTTGGACCGGCTTTTTAGTCTTCTACTATCATCAAGTTCTGGGATTACCTGGTAAAATGGCTGGCCTTGCGGCGTTGCTGGCCCTCGTCATTGATGCTGTTACGGACCCTATGGTCGGGCACCTTTCGGATCGATTAAAAAGTAAATTTGGACGGCGTCACCCTCTGATGCTGCTGGGAGTTCTCCCCTTTTTACTGGCAATGATTGCTTTATTTAGTCCGCCTGGAGGATTATCAACCTGGGCGCTTTTTGCATGGCTTCTGACTTTTGCTATACTTTTAAGGTTGGCTCTTACATTATTTTATGTACCCCATCTCTCACTTGGGGCAGAAATAGAACAAGATTATCATCATAAAACATCCCTCATCGGGTACCGTATTTTCTTTGCTTATTTTGGGGTTCTTTTCGTTTCAGTGATTGGATTTATGGTCTTCTTTCCTGCGACGGCAGTCTATACGAATGGACTGTTAAATCCTGCTGGCTATGCAAACTTTGGTCTTTTTTGTGGTCTATTGGCGGCCTCAGCCATGCTATGGTGTGTCTTCTCTACAAAATCTCTCATCCCTTCTCTAAGTCAGCCCACAGAAACAATAAATATTCTAAGTTCTTTGCTTGCTTTTATGACCTTGGCGAAAACGTTAAAATTGCCCTCCTTCAGAGTATTGTTCTTCATCCTTGTGATGATTACTACGTTAGCTGGGGTAAACTCTACGCTCATGACCTATTTGGGGATCTACGTGTTTGACTTTTCAGCAGAAGAAATTGGCTTGATCAACGCGTCAATCATTTTAGGCCTTTTGCTGGCGTCGCTGATCGCCCAAACTCTATCAAAGCGATATGACAAAAAGAAAGCCTTGGCTGTATGTTTGATTGTGGGATCGGTTGTTGGCTTTTCTCCATCCTTTTTGTATCTCGCTGGTTTTTTTGAGGGCATTCCCTGGGCGGTAAAATTTTTATTGGTCTTCCTTGCAAATGGTATTTCTCAGGCTTTTTTCATTGCGCTTATCATTCTTCTTGAGAGCATGCTGTCTGATTGTATTGATGTGAATGAATATCAAACAGGCATGCGCGAAGAAGGCGTCTTTTTTGCTGCCCGTAGTTTTGCCACTAAAGCGAGTTTTGGTCTCGGTAGTTTCTTCGCTGGGGTCGCTCTTGATATTGTGGCTTTACCCCAAGGGGCGAAACCCGAAGATGTGGCTCCAGAGACAGCATGGGAGTTGGCGTTTTTCACAGGCCCCATCATGGCGTGCCTATTTCTCTCAGTTTACTTTCTTATTCGTCTCTATGATTTGGATGCAAAGCGTCATAAAGAAATTATGACGGAGATGGCTGCGGCTAAGTCGCGCCTCTGATCAAAAGAGAGATCCATATCCTATGCCCAGCTTGTCCCTGTCAGTTGGAATAGGCATTATAACTCGCCTATAATAATCAAAGTCGAATTTAGATTACCTGCTAATCGTTTCATGTATTTATATTTTATTTGAAATGCAGATTATTATTGCCTAAATATAGTTTTGTAATGACCATATTTTTAAATGTAAAAAAATCAGGATTAACACATAATTATAAGTTATGGTCTTGATTGTCATTTTAGTATAAGTATTTAAGTGCAATAGTATTTGCTGAGGGGCTTAGGGAATGCATCTGTTAGGAAGAGTGGCTTTTTTATACATTTGTGCTTCACTGATGTTTATTTTCGCTGCGGTAACTGTAACAGCACAAGACGCCCCGCCGAACACAGCGGATACCGACATTGATCGCCGTGTTGAAAGTCTAAAAACCAAACATAAAAACTTAAAATCAGATGTGGATTCTGTGTTAAAGCGGCTTATTGTCGAGCGCACAAAAGTATTGGCAGACATGCAGCGGCAAACTCGTGAAGCGATGGCTGAGTGGGAAAACGATCCCAATTATTTAAACGGCAAGGGATTAAAAGCAGCCCTGTTTAATGCCGAGGCCGTTGCAGAAGGATATGGTTTTGACGTTAATAAACTGCGGCAATTGTATACTCTTTCTAAAGAGATGATCCTTGGCCTTGAAATGGTTAATAAATGCGGGGTTGGTTCGCCGCAACTAGATGCCATTGGTAAATCGGTTGACACTGTGTCTAAGACGGCTAAAGGCGCAATGGAAGCCTTTGGCTTAGCCGCAAATGAAGAAGAACGACTGGCTTGTGTGCAGACAGAAAAATTAAACTTATACCGCGAAGTGAATCGGGCTTATATTTACGCTTTAACAGCCGATAGCGCAAAAGATGCAGCCATAGGATTTCGCCGTTTTGCTGGATACATTCAAGATCAGTCAGGCCGCGATGCTGACAGGTTAGTTCAAAATGCAGAACAGATGGCAGAAGATCAAGACACTGTTATGATCCTATTTGAAATGACCCCTGTGATTGGCGAGTTGATTGATTTATACCGATTAGGGACAGGCAACGATATACTTGGCGAGAAAATGAACGAATTTGATAGGGCGCTTACAGGCGTGCTTTTGTTTACACCAGCCATCGCCGAGCAACTGTTTAAACGATATCCGCAAGTCTTTCATGGGATGAATGATTTTTTAAGAGAAACAATGTATCCTCAGGGTGGATTTTTTGACAGCCTTATCATTCGTAGCGGTCAAGAGCTGGCTGTTATTAAAGATAAAGCAAGAGAGATTTGGGCATATATTGAGCCTATTGGGACCGGGCTAGGAAGCCGTGTTGGTACACGTGTTCGCACTGTCGCGGGCGAAAGTGTTGAAGCGATCAATCGACGTATGCAAAATATGTCGACATATAGTTGGACCCGGGCAAGGGCGATTGAAGAGTCGAATATTATCCCTGAACATATGACTGCCATGATGAATGTAGCAGAGTCACAACAGATCGTGATCATGCTGCGGCCTTTTAATAAAATGGGTAAACAGGCCATGCAAGAAGCCGTTGATTTAGCCAAAGTCAGCGGCGACTGGATCGCAACAAAATGGATGGATGTAAAACCAAAGTCTGCGGCCAATCCTATATTAGGGGCGGGTATTCCGGTTGACCCAAGCTTGTCAAAATTTGATGTGGAAATGAGCAAAGCTATTGAGAGCGGCAGTGCGGAAGCTATTGCGAGTGTTCAGGCAAAAATCACCAAAATGGAAACAACCATGGCAGAACTTTTTGCGATGCGAGATGCAAAAGGTAATCCCCTAGTTGGTCGAATGGTCGCTACTCATAAAGAGACAAGAGGGAATGTGGTAATAAACCATCAAATTTTATGGGCGACAGAGCCTAGCGGTAAGAAAGTTATGGGCATTCTTGATGACGCTGGTGACTTGATAGACCCTGCCACAGGACTGAAATATGATGTTGATGTCACGACAGCTCGCGCAGTTGAAATATTAACCGATCCACACGGCACAAAAATACTACCCGATTATGATACCTTTGCAGTTGGATCAAAAAGTATATCCGGTGACGGAGTCCGTACGGCATCAGGTGAATTAATCGACGAAACAACAGTAAGCGTCACAGGCCTGG
The DNA here is from genome assembly GCF_031598375.1 of Temperatibacter marinus. Lineage (NCBI taxonomy): Bacteria > Pseudomonadati > Pseudomonadota > Alphaproteobacteria > Kordiimonadales > Temperatibacteraceae > Temperatibacter > Temperatibacter marinus. The sequence goes on along the minus strand of NZ_CP123872.1, from coordinate 614,257 downwards.
GGAACATCGACCGTAGAAACCTTGATGCAATGACTGATATCAACAATGAAATTATTCGAACAACAGGGGTGAAAGGTGACTTGGTGCACCACGGTGCGGCCAATGCTTGGATTGAACCGCCTGACTATCCTATCACCGTAATTATGCCGGGTAACAAAGTTATTTCTATCCCAGAAGGGCCAGCCAGTAATCGGGCGATGTGGATTCAAGAAGAGTTTCACCGTCAAACACAGTTAGGTAACAAGGGGTTTATCCCGCATCCAAGTTGGGGCTGGCCTGAATATGATCCGCGTTTTGGATATAAAACACAGGCAGAAAAAGCGGTAATGGGCGGCGGTCAATAATGATAGATGTCTTATCATTCCACTGGATAAAACGAACCGTTTTTTTTGGGCTGGCTCTTTGGCTGATTTTGGGGCAAATGGCAATTGCACAAAATACTGCGAACAATGAATTAGAAACAGAATTATTGCACCTTGAGCAAGAGTATAAAGACCTGGAAATGAAGCTTCAGGCACAGCTAACAGAGCTGGATCGAATACTGAATGTTGGCTATTCAGGGGTGTCCTTACGAAAAGATATGCTGAATATTGTTGAGCGCGTTCAAACTTTGGATTTAAAGCTCAAGGATTTAGAAACGCAACTGGCAGCCTTGGTAAAACTCGCTGCCTTCAATCCGGTGAAGCCATTTGAAATTATAGTACGTAAGAGCAGCAAAACCGCCCCTGCAATCATGACAGACGTACGCGCTGGTGATATCGTATATTTTACGTCTGAAGTACCGCATCCAACAGATAAAAACGAACAAGAAACATTGTTACAGTGGTCGTTGATTTTGCCGGACGGTCGTGTTTCGGATACATTGCTAAAAACCGATCAAAATTACCGGGAAGGCAGGGGTGCCCTTTATAGTTTTGGTATTGATACGAAAGGTATGGAACTGGGAAAGTATCAAGTAAAGTTAGCCCATAGTATCCCAGGAAATACTAGACATAAATTTGAAGCAAACACCCAATTTGAAATTAATATTGTTGATAAATTGATTGTCGCCAAAATGGTTGTGGATGACGAGCGCACTGGCGACAAGCACATGCCCGTACTGCCCTCTGGTGCGTCGCCCTATTTATTTACTTATTATGAGGTCCCTTCAGGGGTGGATGCCTTAACGGCGCATTACAGCGTTCATGACCTGACAAGCAATAAAAATATTTATAATAGGGTTGGCCGCAGAAACACTAAACCGGATATGGATATCCAGCGGGTAGGGGTATTACTTGACCCAAAAACCATAGAATTTGTGGACGGGCACGAATATCGATTTGATATAAACCTTGAAGATAACTTGCGTCCTGCTAGAGCGGGTAAAAAATATAAATCAGCAAGCAAAAGTATTCGTTTCTTTTACGGAAATGAACCACGTTATGCTAAAATTGAAAAATTGTTTGTTGCTACGCGTGCGAATGCTGAGCAAGGGGACGGAAAAATTCCCCTCTTAAAAACACCCCTATATTTGTTAACAGCAGTTAAAGCAGCAAGTGCGTTAGAAAAGATCGCTGTTGATTTCCGGTTAACGGCCAAATCTAATGGTGACACGGTCTTCGCCAGCAAGCTGTCACATGAAATCAATTCAAAAACTGACAGGATCCGGATTTCTGTACCTGTGAAATCTGATCTGCTTACAGAAAACGAGAAATATACTCTTCAAGCGACTATTACGGCTGATGACGTTGCGCCGCAAACAAAAACATATTCATTTACGTATGCGGCATCAGCCCCCGTGGATTTAAGATCACTTATTTCTATAAAGGGCGTTATATCAACGCCGGGACTGCCTGATGTTCCCATTTCAAATTTATCATCAGCGAAATATTTTTATCGTGATACGTCAACTATTTCTTTCAATGTACCGGCTGTGCTTACAAAAGGATTAAACGGCAGTTTGAATTGGTCTTGGAGAAATTGCATGCAATCTAAATCTATTCCCCTTGATGGTAGCGTATCTGATTGGGGTGTGGATATTTCGCCAGGTTCGTCGCGGTGTGGGGGACCGGTTGAACTGATTTATAAGCGCACAGGCAGTGAGAGTATAAAGCTGTATTCTGCTATTTTTGCACGGGAACAAGCATTTTCAGCATCGGTGTTTACGTCTGCGATTTCAAGGTGTGGATATAAACCGGGTTGTAAAGACGATAAAGTTTCAGAAGCGTTTTATCCATGGGGCTTGGGTAATGTTGGTATAAAAATCAGCAACAATTCTTTCCCAACAAATGTTACCGTTTCGGTGGACGGAAAAATACAAGGCAGTGGTCAATCTGTTTATACGGCAAACAAAAAATTGAGTCTAAAAGCTAACGAGAAAAAAGAATGGGTGTGGGATTTAAACCCCAATATATTTAAATTTGATTTTGAAAGCCTCTATCCAAACATTCAAGGCGATGACGTAGAAAAAACTGTAGAATTCAAGGTTACGATTGATGATGGGGTCGGCAAAAAGAGAACCCTGACACGTAGTTTGTCCCGTCAAATTTATGTGTTAAATAATAAAACAAATGTGAAAAAGGCATCAAAATCAGAAGGCACAACATTAGTAGCAAGCATTCAACCACCAACAGGTATGCGCGCCCCTTATAAAAGCAAGATAACGGGGATCAGTGCATATTATATGGATGGATTGAATTGGCATTATGACCCTGAAAAACTGGACGAATGGATCGTACAAGAAAATGTGCCAAAGATTGGTGAAGATGCAGAGAAAAGCTATTACAGGAAGACCGTGCCTTTGCTGCTAACCATAGAAGATGCAGATGGTAAACAGGCTTTGTTATTTTATACAAAATATACCTATACTGTTTCACTATATAAAAACAACCAAGATGATGAATAATGAATTAGTGTGTTTCAAAATTTAATGTGCGGCGTGTTTATGCGTTAAATGGTGACTTAAAAAGAAAGAAGCTTATGTCGAATTATATAGGTATTCAGAAAATAGTGTTGGGAATTACAGCATGTTTGTTAATCATCAGTCCTGTATGGGCAAGGGATACAGCAGAAAAAATTGTTCGCCCTTCTTCAATGGGGTCGGGTGGTGACAAAACGGATATCAATAAAATTCGGTCCAAATTATTCAAAAGATTAGACAAAATCAAATCAAAGGCCAGAACGAAAGCGCGGGCGAAGTCTGAATTAGCTGAATATTATAGGCTAGGTATCGGTGTTCAGCGCAATAAACAAAAGGCTTTTGACTTATACAATAAAGCCTACAAAGCCGGCGACCCGGTTGCACAATACTATATGGGGGAGTTTTACCTTTACGGGTTGGATTTCGATAATGATGGTATTTTAGATTTTAAAAAAGACCCAGAAAAAGGCAAAGCCCTTAAAAAGAACGCAATGAAGGGGATCGCCAAACTGGCCAAAAAAGAGGATGGCGAAGCCCTCTATCTGATGGGTATGGCTCATAAGTCAGGCAGATACGGCCTGAAAAAAGATTTGAAAAAGGCGCGAAAATATTTTGATGATGGCAGGGAAGAACATTACCCTAAAGCACAGTATCAGTACGGTGAATTCTTATTAAAAGAAGGCAGGAAAAAACACCCTAAGGCCTGTGACCAATTTGCGCGTAGTGCCGCTGTTGATTTTGGCCCCAGCATAAATGCAATTGCTTATTGTCTACTTAATGGTCGGGGTCGTAAACAAAACCGTATCCTTGCCAATAAATGGTATCAGTTCGGAGCTCAAGGCCAGAGTATTCAATCAATGGTTCTTCTTGCAGAACGACATGCTCGGGCGGATGACGAGCAAAACTATATCATTGCAGCAGATTTTTATAAAAAAGCATTGCAGTTTACCGATAAGAGTGATGTGAAAGCATGGGTTTATTCTTCCATGGCAAAAAACGCCTATAAAAAGAAAAAATCACTATATTATAATTATGCACTGGGTAGAAACCTTGAGAACAAAAGTTATATCAACGAGGTGCAAAACAGTCGCGGAAAAACTGATGATGGTCGGGATCGATCTATTGGTCTAGAGCCTGGTATTTATACCCGCGATTATATACTTGATTTGGCAAAAAAGGCGAATTCCGGCCATAAAGGGGCGGCTGAATACGTTAAAGATTTCGTTGTAGCGGGATATATAAAGTCACTTGAAAATAATCAGTTTAGAACCCTAAAAGATAACCTGTCGAAAATGGGTACGCATAAAAATGTAGGGTTTCAATATTTAGCACTTGATACTGACAGTCAAACTTTATCACTGGTTCATAATTTTTCACATACGCATATCCGTCAAGAATATATTTCAAAATGGGATGTTAAGACAGGCGAGTTGATACATGTCGAAGCGTTGAACCTTTCCATAGATGTTATGACTATTTCTAAAAACGGGCAATATTATATGACCGAAGAAAGACATGATAACTTTTGGGAGCATCAATTTATTGATGTTAAACACGTATTATTAAAGGATACACGCACGCATAAAGTTATCCATAAACTGTCTGTTTCACAAAAAAAACATACGAGTTATGATAATGCACGATTTTTAGGGAGCGATAAATTTCTAGAGATCGATTATCAAGTTTATGATGAGTTTCTTGAAGCTTTCAGGCGTGAAAATCGGTTATTTAGTGTGGAAACAGGGGAGGTCCTAAGCACAGATAGAGGGGCTATTCGCCGGAAAATAAGTCCAGACGGCCAACATATAATCCGCATCATTCGGGTAAAAGATGAAAATTCAGAAGGCGAAGTGGTTCATTCAAAATTTCCGGAATGGTCGGACGGGGAAATTATTTCAAAAGATAATATGTTGAGATACGGTTTTTTCACCCCTGATAGTCGGTATTTTGTTATCTTTAACGATGCGTATGAGTTAAAAACTGGTGTCATGCATAAGGGGCATGCCACAGCAATTAACACATTTATACAACCAAATCATATTCCAAATACAAATTTGGTGATGGTGCGGTTTAAAAATTACTTTTCATTTTATGCAAATACTGATGATGCCTTGATTAAAGTTAAAGATGTTCCTCTTGATATAAAATGGAAAGATACAAAACAGTCGGAAAAAATCTCTACTGATTTTGGCCAGGTAGCTTTTCTTGGCGTAAGAGAGGGAGGTGATACTTCAGAAATATATATCCAATCTATTCACTTGCCGACTGAAGAAGAGGTAACGAAAAGCATTGCGGATTATAGAATAAGCCTGAAGAAGGACAAAGAATTTCAAGATGTTGCGGAAATGTATGAAGTTGGATTTGTGGATCAGGCGCTTGTGCGTATCAAATCGATCATTGATGCCTCACCGGGCGATTATAAGCCAGCATTAGACCTGTTAAAAAAACGCATGGAAATTGATGCATCCGCCATAAGTCAAGCCATGCAATATTCCATTACGGTTGCCCTTGGCATGGAAAATGATAAAGGCGTAGGGACAGCCGCGGATCAATTATATTGGTACGGGTTGCTCGCTAATAGTGCAGGACATCCACAACTGGCTGATATTGCTGCCGACTGGATTGAGGAACGCAAAGAAAAATTGACCAGCACAAAAGGCGGCGTGGATAGAGCCTTACAGCAAATTGCCTTATTACGGTCTCTGGCCCTAAGTAAACAGGGTAAAACAAATGAGGCTTATAACTTGTTGTTTAGTGAGGCTGCGTTTAAATCGGAAGAGCAGTGGGCTATCCGTCACATTGAATGGGAAACAGATTTGTTTGCCGATATTTTCGCTGAACCAAAAAAACTCGCTTACATCCTTGGCAAAAATGCTGAAGATTTACCCAAATTACCTAAAAAGCGTGTTAAGCCATCTGCCTTCTGGACGCTCGATGGACGGTTAATATCACTCGGTGAAGACGCAGTAGAAAAACAAGATGGAGGGGCCGTCATTGACTGACCCCCACAGGTGAGGGTCATCTCGCAAAGGGAGAATACAGTCTTGCCGTCTAAAGCCTTCAGAGCTGCATAATCAGGTTTTCTTAACTGACACAGGGTTTTAAATATTATAAGTAGGCTATGCGTTTAAAATACATTAGAGGGATGATACGATGGTTGCTTCACTTGAAAAAATTTTAGATTTAACTAGCCGTCAAGCCTACCTTCTCGATGGTTCAGAGTTAGGCTTATCTTCTTATGGCCTTATGCCAGATATGGAATCTTTCGAAGCGGGATTTATACAAGCCAAAGAATATCGAGAGCAAAATTCTGAGTATGATTGGAAACATCTATCGGCACTTCTAAAGGGTAAGTTAGAGGAATTCCTTGAATTTGAGATAGAAATTTCAGAGGAACAGATGGAAGAGCACGGCATAGATATCGAGGACTGGGAAGACATCCAGTATGTCGATGAAGCTCAGGAATACCTCTTCAAAGAAGTTATCGCTTATTTGGTTGATCCTTTTTTCTTTCACGACGATGACTGGGAAGGGCCACGAGATCATTTAGTAGAAGTTATGGAAAGCGATTTGCCCATGATCGTTCGATACCATGCGGCTGAAACACTTGAAAGTCTGGAAAATTTTTCTGTTCTAGGGGATGCGCTAGATCGGCTAATTGCCATTTGCGATAGTCTTGATCAGAAAAAAGAAAAATTCTATTTGCAAGAAGGGTTTATAAACACAATCGTCCGTATTTTGAAGGATCGATTTATCTGGGATGAAAAAATCATCAGGCTTTTTAAGCGTATGGGCATGTATGAAAATTTGAAGGACTATACAGCCTATTCATATAAAACAGCAAATTGGCTTATTGCACAGTATAACAACTGTGAGAGGGCTGAACCATTAGCTTCGGAGAATGCTCCTTATCAAAGACAGGGGGAAGGTGAGTTAAATCAAGGTCAAGTTCATAAAAATTTGCCTCTGTTGAAAGCTTTAGCCTGTAAGTGGGAAGAGACTGGAGGGCTTTATTCTTTTCTAATGACACTGATAAAAGATGATACTTTATCCAGTGATGCAAAAGCGCTCATTGTAACTGGCTTGTTTAAAAACTTTCCATCCAATGCAAACACAATAACTGCTGTAAATAGCTTAATACAGCAAGAGGGGCATGCCCTCTCCGATATAACAGTTATAGAAATATTTGGGGCATATTCTGATCAGGATTTGCCTTGTAAGCGTCATTTGATAGAAAAGCAGTTAGGTGATCGTTATGGAAGGTTGCCAGATCTCATCCGGATATATCTTCAGAGCTATGGCCTCAATGAGGAGACTTTGACTTTCTTTGAAGGCCTATTTGAAAAATATAAAGACGGACAATGGACAGCCATCTTAAATGCATTTTTGAACAATAATGCTGACTGTGAGGAAACTCGAAAAATTAAGCGCTTTTATCGACAATATATATAATATTATACTCTGAAGCCAAGGGTGTTTGGCTCCCGCTGCTTACACACTCATTAACCTGTCTAGGATGGAGGAAAAATGACCCTTAATTACGAAGATTACCCGGGGATTGATCCAGCTTATATTCCGGAATGGCGGGTTTACAGCCCCCCTGCGGGCGCAGGCGAGCATCTGAGGTTTTATGTTAAAGATGATGATCACCATTGGCAGCATGTCGCCAATTTCGGCTGGCCGGAGGATGATTGGTATTTTCGGCTGTGGTATGAAGATGGGATGGAAGACAGCTATGCTGCTTGGCAAGTGGCATCAAGTATTGGGTATTACCTTGTGTACCTCCCGATGCAAAAACTTCAAGCTCATCAGAAACGAGACGGTACTGTTCCATTAATGGATGCCGAAGAATGGTTTAAAAGCATATGGGTAGACCTTGTTGGGTATTGCAATTCTGCAGCTACCCATCATAGTGATGTTTTATGGCGCCATATCGCATCAGAATAGGGGGGCTCTTTTAGAATGGAGAGAGCCATTCTAAAAAATAAAGAGACACTCAGGTGATCTAATTCAAAATGAGAAGGATGAGACGGGCAGACGAGTAATTTCTTATTCATGATTGTCTATGACATGATGGCGGAGCGTAAGGATGTGTTTTTATGGTTTAGAGTGTCATGCTTTATCTTATGAAAATAACTCAGTCACATTGTTTCAGCATCGATATAACACACTGATAGACATCTTCTTTTTTGACAGGCTTTGTAATGATGCCATTCATCCCGATTGCCTCAAATTTATCAAGTTCAGTTTGCATGCCATGGGCTGTAAATGCGATAACAGGCGTTAAGTTGTTTATGTTTGACTTACTGGACTTGATAGTTTTAGTTACCTGAGTGCCATCAATATCCGGTAAACCTATATCCATGAAAATCAAATCAAAGCTCTGCCTATTTGTTATGTCTAAAGCCTCGGATCCCGAGCTGACAACAATGGTCTGAATACCCATTTTCTCCATCATCATCTTAATAAGTATCTGATTAGAAAGTACATCTTCGACTACTAAGATGGTGGGTTTAAAGCCTAGAATTTTAGAGAGATCACTGACATCCGATATTTTATCTTGATCATTCATTTTAGCGTTTTGGATAGATTTTGCAGGAATTTTTAACCAAAATTCAGATCCTATATCTACTTCACTGTGAACACCAACATCCCCAAGCATTAACTTTGATAATTGCTTACATATTGCTAATCCAAGGCCTGAGCCTTTAATGGAGGAGGGCTCTTTTTGGTCCGATTGTGCAAAGGCCTCAAAGATAAATTCATGGTCATTTTGTGAAATGCCCACACCATAATCCTTAACAGAAAAATAGAGAGTTGGCTTACTTTTTTGCATTTTTTGGGCATGGAGAAGTATGCGATCTGACCGAGAATATTTGAGAGCGTTCGAGATAAAATTATTCAAAATTTGACGCACTCTTCCTGGGTCGCCTCTGAAGTAACCATCTAGATTATTTCCAAGCTCTATATCTAAATTAATTTGCTTTTCCTCGCACTGAGGAAGCCAGAAGTATTGAACGTTAGAGAGTAACTCGGTGATGGAAAAATACTCTTCGTCCAATTTAAAATTAGCGTCCTCAAATTTTGAAAAATCGAGAATATCATTCAGAATTAAATTCAAGGAGTCACCACTTGTTACGGCCATTTCGACTAGGGCGGATGCTTTCGGGGTCATTTTTTCGTCTGCTAATATATCCAAACTACCGATGATTCCGTTGAGAGGGGTTCTTATTTCATGGCTAATGGTTGCAACAAACCTAGATTTCAGGTGACTAGCTTCTTCAGCTTTATTTTTTGCTTGTTCCAATTCTTTTTTGAGTTTTTTCAGCGTATCTAGTTTATTTTCAAGGTCTATAGTTCTCTCATGAACAGTTTCTTCTAGATTGTTTTTTATACTCTCTAACTCTTGATTTTTATCATAAAGCTCACGACTTTTATGTGTAAGCAATTCTTCCGCTTGCTTTCGCGCTTTTCTTTCTCTTTCAATACGCTTATTTATGCGCTCGATATTGGTCATTTTGATCCTAAGTGTTTAGAGTCAGTTTAAATTGGGTCTTATTTTTCCCATTTTCTGGTTGTAGGTCCAGACGGTCAACTTGAATATCTTCTTTATAGTGAAGAATGCAGCCTACAATTAAACCCTCGGCAAGGTCAGCAAAAGGGCGAGCTGATGTATAAATCATTTCCATTTTACTATTTTCATCTTCTCTACAATCAAAAGATGGCAATTCAGCTTCAGGGTAAAGTTTTTTTACTTCAACATGGATATGGTCTTCTATTGTCTGCAAAAAATCATACGATCCACGGATATCGATAAAAAAAGCAGGATATAGCTCGTAAAATCTACCAAATAAATGCTGACCAAATGTTTTGACGAGATCAGGAATTGAAACAGAAGTTTTAGTGCTTAAAACAGATACAAGTTGCAGGATTTCTGTATAATCATAATTTCCAACAGCTGTATAAGCCCCTTCACTTTCTAAAGCCTTAGCGCCTTCAATAAGTTCGTCATACATATCTGGCGAGAAAGACTCTTCAATAAATTCTTGAAATTCAGTAAATACAATTCCTAACATTCTATTCTCCTTAGTCTTAAGCTACTTTAAAATGGATGAAGAAAAAAGAACCATGGAATTTGGACGTAGTTTCCTTATCATAATGCAATATAAGCGGGTTAAGTCACAGAGAACATTGAAAATTTCATTATAACAACATATTGGTGTATGATGATTAAAACAGTGAGGTTTCAATAAGTGTCTCTTGATGATAAGCCCGATTTTTATACTAAAGTAAAAGAATTGAAGACATTGAATTCGGATATTCTACTTTCTGTTCTCTCAGACCTAGATAGTGACAGTCAGATCTTGCTTCTTACTCAAATTATTTCGGATTTAAATCTTGGCTTTGAGGATATATCACTTGCTTTAAAAACCAATGATACCTATCAGATGCACTCTGTAAGTCATCGGTTTAAAACCTTATGCGGGACCTTTGGATTCGACAAATTAGCACTGGCATCAGAGGCGGTCTGTGACGCTGAAAGAGAGGGGCAGATCCACACTGTCACTGTCATCAGCCATTGGCTAGCCGAAAATATAATGCCTGCCATTCATGAATTAAAGCAAGAGGATATCTATAAAAATGCCAACAACCTCGTATAAAATACTCATTGTTGAAGATACCTTAGCGATGGCTATTCTCTATGAAAAACAGCTGGCCTCTGCAGGGTATATAGTGGAAACGGCGTCATCATTATCCGAAGCAAATGAGAAACAATCTACTACACAATTTGATTTACTGTTGTTGGACTTAAATTTGCCTGACGGCGATGGTTTAGAATATTTGGAAAGAATTTTTGGTACTGATTTAGAGACATCAGCCATTGTTATCACTGCAGATGCAAGCCTCAATAAAGCGATACAGGCAATGAAATTAGGGGCCTTGGACTATTTGGTTAAACCATTTGCAGAAAGCCGCCTTATCACCACTGTAGCCAATACATTAGAGCGCATTCAATTAAGAGATGATCTTGAAGAAATTCGGGCAGTCACTCATGATAATCGTCACTTTCAGGATTTTATCGGCTCTAGTAAGGAAATGCAGAAAGTATATAGGACAATAGAAAATGTCGCGAAATCAAAAGCGACAGTCTTTGTCCTTGGTAATTCAGGCACTGGTAAAGAAGTCTGTGCTGAAGCGATCCATAAAACAGGTCCAAGGTCTGGAAAACCATTCATTGCTGTAAACTGTGCGGCTATCCCAAAAGATCTGTTAGAATCAGAATTATTCGGTCATCTTAAAGGGTCATTTACAGGGGCAATCTCGAATAGACTAGGGGCGGCAAAAGAAGCAAATGGGGGGACGCTTTTTCTTGATGAATTATGTGAACTCGATCTTAATTTACAGTCTAAACTTTTAAGGTTTTTGCAGACAAGCGAAGTGACTGCTGTGGGTACCAGTAAAAGTGAGAAGGTCGATGTGCGTGTCATTTGCGCAACGAATAAAGACCCTATTAAAGAAGTCCGGGAAGGTCGTTTTAGAGAAGATTTGTTTTTCAGATTAAATGTCGTCCCTATTAAATTACCAGATTTACAACTTAGGGGGCGAGACATCATAGAAATTGCTGAATATTTCCTTAAAAAATATAGTCTTGAAGAAGGGAAGAAATTCCTTGGGTTTACAAAGGAAGCAAGTGTATTCCTCAACTCTTATTCATGGCCAGGTAATGTCCGAGAGTTACAAAATACGATAAGGAATATTGCCGTTTTACATAATGATGAACTCGTCACGCCAGAAATGTTTCCAGAAATGTCAACTGGTGTTATCTCTACTTCAAATGCGGCTGTACCTCATTCCAATCAGGAAGACGAGAGTGGTCGCTTAAAAAGATTAAGCGATATTGAGAGAGAGGCAATTGAAGAACGCATAAAACTCTGTGATGGTTCCATTCCCCTCGCTGCCGAAACATTAGGTGTCAGCCCTTCTACTCTCTATAGAAAGAAAGAAGACTGGAAGGCCAATGCTAGCAAAAGTTAAGGGTTTATATTGCGCTTCAATATTGTATCTAAAATATCTAACTTTGTATTCACATATTCCTTAACACGTGGGTTCGATTCAATTGCCCGATCTGCAAGAGAGAGTGCATGGCCTAAGTTCTGATCAGCTTTAAAGAGGGCATAGGCTAAATTATTCAGGGCAATGTCATTTTTAGGTTCTATCTCAACAAGTTTCTCATATGTTGCAATATAGAGAGCAGTATCTATCTTTTTTCTTGAATGCATAGCAAGTATATATAAACGATCTCTGATGAGCGCTTGTTTTTGATCAAAAGATAGACCTTTTCGTTGTTTGAATTCTTGATGAGCTAAAGCATGCCACCAATTGACAAGTGTCTTCGACTTAATTTTATTTTGTTCGTAAAAACCTAAGGCTAATCGAGAGACTTGAGCGATTAATTCTGGTTTTGCTTCTACAGCTTGAATTAGGCTAAGTAATGCATTTTTTTCGTCTTGAAAGTAGGTATATGCAGAAGCCATCATTTGTTGAGCTGCAGGGTGCTGTGGTGTTTTTTGGATAATCGGCCTCAGCAATTTCATTACTTTAGCTTGGCTATTTTCTTCTTGGTAGCCAACTATTTGATTTGCTGCGTGTAGTCTTCGACCATAAGCATTGTCAGGTGAATTTTTTTTGAGATATTGAATATCATCATAACTCACATGCTTGCTTTCATAAATATGACTGATGATTTTCCCCAGCTTATTATCATATCCAAAGGAACGACAAGCTGGTAATTTTTTCTTCAATTTTAAACTCGCTTTGAAAAAATAAGAAGCTTGTTTTTTCTCATTGATATCGAGATATAGACACCCTTCGATGTAATCAATGATAGAAAGTCCTACTCTAAGAGAATTCATCTTAGAGAAACCATCTAATATCTCTTTCATATTTTTAACCCGCAGAGCTGAAAAAAGGGTTGCATAACGACTAGATAGAAAAACACCTTCTCTTCTGGCATAGTCCTGCTCATCATATTTTATCTTACAATTTCCATGAAAATGAAGCTGAGATAAACAGATAAGCAGACTATAGTCCGAGCGAGGAAATCCTGTATATTTATACGTAAGAAATTGTGTGGACAATTCTTCGTAATACCCTTCTTGCCAAAGCAATTTACCTAGCCTTAAAATTAAGTCTTGAGTTAAGTATCTGTCCGGTTGACGCAATAATGTTATCGCAGCTTTTGGAAGGCGATTGAATAAAGCTATTGAAGAATAAGACAAAAGATCATCTTCCGACATCTTTTGGGCGTGGCTCTTCAGTTGCTGATAGTTCTTCTGAGATAATTGGCCTTGAAAAAGTAAAGCAGCTAAAGAAAGGTATTCTTCCTTAGGGATAAATTGCTTATTTATGTCGAATTGTTCTTCAACTCTATTAATCAATGTCACTAGGAGCGCTCTTGCATAAGGACTTTTTTCAACTTGGAGATATTGATTTATATATGTGTCAACAGTTTCATAATCCTTCAATTTCAAAGAAGATGCGATCACTATTTTTGCAGCTTCAGGAGAGTGAATAGGCAAACTCATACGACGTGCAGTTGCCCATTTTTCAGCTAAAAAATTGGCTTTTGCGATCTCTAATGTCTGATAGTCATTATTTTTCAGACTAACCCCCATCCGCATCATCATCAACTGTGCTGGTAGATGCGTATTGGCTGGTAAGACAACAGACATTCTGGCCTCAGCCAAAAGCTCTATCATCTTTGGATCGTCTTTGCCTCGACAAGCAGAATTTGAAAAATATAGTGTTGAGAGTTTAACGACATCAGAATAATAGCCTTGTTCAGACTGTAATTTCGCTGAAGTCATTAAATTTGTACATTGATAAGATTTATACTCACGATAGGTGAATATACTAATTAGACAGAGAGTTAATATTGAAAATCCAATAAGTAATTTTTTCTTCATAGCAGAACTTTCTATCTAGAATATAGTTTTGACAAAGTCAGTAGCTGTTTGAGCAGCTTTTTGTGAAGAAACCTCACCGCTTTCAACAATTTGAATTCTCATGGTTCCCTTCTCTCCAAAATAAGTTTGTAGATCAGGCCGAAAGATCACTTCAGAAATTGTCTGTTTGGATTGAAAGCTTTCGCCAAGATAAATTGCACTGATTGCAGTATCAGAGATTCCCACTGTTTTTTTACGGGTCATAGCCCAGCCCAGCGCTTGAAAACAGTTTAAGCTGGAGTGTTTTAGGGCGTCTTTTTCATTACGATGAAAAATATATGTTACCTGAATTGTACGGTCGGTTGAAAGATTGGTGTATGTACGTCTCGTCACAAAATCAGCATTTAAAATTCTTAATTCTTCAGCTTGAATATCCTCTTCTTCGCCAATCCACCCAGATGTATAAATAGGAATATTAGGATTTAATTGATTGCTAGAGGTATCAGAGCGGATCATGAAAAATCCTGCTAATAGTGTTATCACGCAGCCAGTAGCGATCATCGACTTACTTCTTTCGAATGAAAAGGGTAGAGGTCGATCTTTCACAACCCATAAAATAGGCAGAATCCAAACCAAGACTGAAACGAATAGTCCCAGAAAATCGTGGAAGCTTTTTACCAGGTCTGCTTCCGCTTGCCAGTGCAAAAGCAGGAGCAATCCTATTCTCATCACATTAAACAATACGGCATAGGGTAAAGCTAAACTGATAAGAAAAAAATACCCTTTAGCACTTGTTGCTTTTTGACTGGCAACATAAATAAAACTCATCAAGGCTGGAATAAGTAGGAGAGTGCCACTGCAATTTTCGTTGATTGTTATCGCTTCGTTTCCTGCGATAATTTGAGAGCCTATATGATAAACATTGAGCGACATAAGCTGTGCGAGTTCTGTAAAAAAAACAGCTTCTTTTTGCGCGAGCCACAAACCAATGGATTTTTCTATCCCGTATGGCATTGGAACCAGTAATACCAATAGAATTGATAAGGAAAGAATTTGAACAGGCGTTAAATTTTTATGGGCAAGTCCGTATGAGAGTAAAAACGCTCCTCCTAATAATCTGAGCTTATCAAGTTCTAAGATAAGATATCCAATTATTAAGACGATAGCGAGAAGTAAAAAAAACCTTTTATCTAATTTTATAGATTTCAATGCAGCTGATTTCTGATCACTAATAACGATGATAATTGTTGCTAGGCTTAACCAAAAAAGCGAAACCCAGTCTTGATTAGCTTCTTTGATTAAAGGCCAGATCATTAGAATGGCAACCATTAAAACAACAACGGGCATCAACTTTTCACGGAAATAAGTCATATGTTAAACACCCTTTCTTCTGCGCAGCATCAAAAGGAGACCTGGACCAATTAAATAGGCCATATATCCAGGAAGAGGGACAGCATTAGAGATGAGTTGCTGGGTATTTGCTCTACCAATGTCCATAACGAATACGACGTCATTATAATCTTTATCGCCGCCGCCTGTTAGGTCTTCAACACCGACCAAAATATAGGGGCTATCAGGCACGGCTAACACAACAAAATGAGCGATCCCATCTGAGTTTTGTTCTGTGTCTGAATAAAAAGTTGTGCCTCCTCCGTTTGCCCCATTTGCAATTAAAAACAGATTCAGCTGTGTACCACTATCAAAGGTCCCTGCATCGACAAAATCACCTGAGAGAAGAGGCGCTCTATTTGTTCTGTTTCCTTCCCCCCCTTGCGAAAGGTAAGACGACTGTGCACTTGCGTTGGGAAAAATTAAGGCAGCATCCCCTGAGAGTTTGTCCGCGCTATCCCCAGTAAACATCCCAAGACTATTCGCATAACCTGCACCTTCACCGATAAAATAAATTCTGACATCGGATGTTTCTGATAAGATCAAATCATCAGGATTGAGAGCAATGAGGTTTACATTGTCTACTTTCTGATTTTCAGTCAGGGTTGCATTGACAATTTTTTGTAATCCTTCCAGGTCATTCGCTTGGAAATTATTTGACGCCTTATCGCTTGCTCTCTCCATAACAGGTGCAATGGCTGATAGACCATAGGGGCTAGCATTTGATTGTTTTGGTGATACTTCTCCAGCTTCACTGGGCTTGGAACTTATCGCTATGCCCAAGAGGATTGATAATAATATCATAGTTTTAGATCTCACGATTTAATCTCCTTTTAGAAATTTAATTTGCACGAATGGTTGGAGGACACCGCCAGCTAGAGTGAGCGTTGGTGTAATAGCCCTGATAAATTGGTTCCAGCTCTCGAGGGGGTGATCTGGGACATAAATCACATCATCAGGCATAAGCTGAAGGTCTGGGATTTTACCACGTAAAACCTGATTAGCATTTATCAGGATAAGCTGTCCCTCAAGAGCTGAATGGGTACGAATGATACGAACTTGCGACATGAGTGCTTTTTCTTCAATTTGCCCCCCTACTTGTGAGAGAGCTTTAAGCAATGTCATAGGCTCATTGGTGAAGGGAACAGCGCCTGGACGGACGACCGCTCCCAAAACGTAGGTTTTATTGTCTTTTTGACTTGGTATGAAAATCGTATCATCTGGATTCAGTTGAATATTATTCTCAATATTGCCATTGATGAGCAAGGCATATAAATCTACAGAGGCTATATCCCCTTTTCTCCATAGGCGGGCGCCTTGAAGATGGGCCATATCCGTTAGGCCTTGACCGAGGCTGAGAATTTGCATCAAATTCGTCGGGCCTGTCATATAGATCACCCCAGGCTTCTTAAATTGTCCGAGTAAGTAAACAGGCTGGCTTCTGTAATCTTCTATCGTCACTACAACCCAAGGATTTCGGAAATGCTTACTATACCCAGCCTTTAGCATTTGTTGCACTTGGGCGATTGTCTTATCAGCAACTTGAACAGACTCAAGATAAGGAACTTGGATAAAGCCAGATCCATCAACCGGAGCACGCATATCACTGAGGCCTTCTTCCCCAAAGATATTTATAGATAAGACATCCCCTTTTCCAAGGGTATAGGTGGGTTTCCGATCATCATCTGTTAAAACTGATACTTTCACAGATTCAATCTCTGCGACCGTAGGATCAATCCTTGATCCATAGGCTCTAATCTCCTTGGTAAAAGTCGTATCAGCCTTCTTAAAATCTTTTGTATGGATATATCCACCACAAGCTGAGAGCAACAAGAGTAACAGTATAGGCAAAGCGACCAAGACTTTACGGGATATCTTGTTCATAATCTTTTTAACGATAAACAGAGCTGTCATTAGCATGATGACACAGTCATATTGCCAGCTCTTCAGTTTTATATAATGTCTTTCTGCGTCAAAGCGGTCTTTCCAATCATTGACAACATTCTGGCTGTCAGCATTATGTAAAATTGATATTTGAGCTAAACTGCTTAAACCTGGGCGTACTGTGAGACGCTTATCAAAATCCGGAATTTTTGTCGAAAGTTCATCATGCAAGCTTTGCGCAATAGGACGCGGCCCGATGAATTCCATATCCCCGCGCATTACGTTGAAGAGTTGAGGAAGTTCGTCTAATTTTAAGTCACGAAGAACTTTTCCAATAGAAGTGATCATTGGATCGTCCTTTTCGACTGTTCGTGCCCGCGATTTATCCTTATCAGCCCCAGTTTTCATCGTTCTTATTTTATAGGCTGTAAAAGATCGCCCCTCTAAGCCTGGTCGCAGTTGTGAATATATAAAAGGCCCTTTAGAAGTGGCTTTCACACCAATGAATAAGATGAACCATAGCGGGCATAGAAGGATTAGCCCCAAGGCAGCCATAATTTTCTGAATATTTAACCATGTATAATCGGGCTCTTTTTTAACAAAGTGATTGTGTTTGAGCCATCCGGGTAAAGGGTCATTTTTAGACGGTCTGCGGCACTTCTCTGATATAGATATTGTATTTTTGTTAAGCATTATAAAATCTTTCGATGTTTATCATGCCTTGTTAATCGCAATGCGTATGCCATTTTAGTGTAAACTATTAACTAACTGTAATTGCTTGTTTTTTATATTCCTCTCCTGTGAAGAAATTTCTAAATTGCCAAAATCATGCAAAGGTTTTTGCAAAACAAAAAACACCGAATAAGTTTAATTTTGATAAAAATTAGTCAATTATTAACTATATCAATGAGTTAGGTCTTAGAGCCAACACTGGCATATCTATTGCCAATATGTTGGTATGAAAAACAACGCAGATATCATTATCGCAGGAGCAGCACCTGATACAGGTAACGCTGGCGTCACAGCTCTTTTAGAGAGCACGATCTTTGGACTATCCTCAAGAGGCATCCAGAACTTTACTATCCTTGATAATGGTAATGGCAACCATCGTCTCAATAGGTCTTATAGTAAGCAAATTACTGTGAACTATCACACTCTAAACATTGGTCGCAGGTGGTATAAATCTACTAATTTAATCAATGCTCTTCTAAAGCAGCAATTAGGTTTGACGTCGCCTTTTACAGATTTGCTGTCGAAAGCAGCAGCGTATTTGGACATCAGTGGCGGTGACAGCTTCACAGATTTATACGGAACAAAGCGCTTTAATCAAATCACACTTCCTAAACGCATGGTATTAAAGGCTGGCATTCCTCTCATTCTTTTGCCGCAAACCATTGGTCCTTTTAAACATAAAAAGTCTCGAGATATCGCACGCGATATTCTGAAAAAATCATCTCTCGTGATTGCTCGGGATCAAGATAGCTTAGAAAGGATAAAAGATCTTGTGGGATCAGCATTTAATCCCAACCAATTTATTTTGGGTTTAGATATGGCCTTTGGATTGCCAAAAGCTTCTATCAATCAGACATCTTTAAAACCTTTATATGATCAGAAGCCTATTGGTATTAATGTCAGTGGTTTGCTTTGGAATGACCCTCAAAATGCGAGGGAACAATTTTCGCTTAAAGCAAATTATAAAAAGACATTAATAAAGCTGATCCATAATTTTGCAGAAAAAACAGATCGTCCTATCCTCCTTATCCCTCATGTTATGCCTGAAGACAAGACAGAGAATGATCTTGTTGCCTGTCAATCGTTGAAAACCTCTTTGCCGGAAGAAATTTCGAAAAGAGTATTCATCATATCTGAATATATTGCACCGCAAACATTAAAAGGGGTCATCAATGAATGTTGTTGGTTCACTGGATCAAGAATGCATGCCACGATTGCCGCCCTTACAAGTGAAACTGCCGTTTCAAATATGGCTTACAGCGTGAAATCAAAAGGCGTATTTGCGCATTATAATAATCAAAATGAAGTCTATGACATGCGCGAATTATCAACGGATGCTTTAGTAGATCAGCTTTTCAAATCTTTTGAAAATCGCCAAAAGATCAAAGCGACGTTGTCAGCCAAACATTCAGCCGTAATGGATTGTTGGGCTTTCCAATTAGAAATGATTGCACAAACAATCCCGCACTTAAAGTCTAGAGGAAAACATTATGCCTAGACTTTCATTCAATAACTTTTGTGCATCCTCTTTAGCGCTGGTCATTGAGGAGGGGTGTATTTTTGCGAGAAATATAGTCATCGCTCGATATTTAGGGGCTGAGACCCTTGGACAATTTGCGCTTATCTTAATGATCATGCGATTGCTATCAATGTCTAGTGATTTAGCAATTGATCGCTATCTCATTTCTCAAACAAAGGTAAAGTTTAAAACTGTTCTTGATACAAGCCATTTCCTCCTACTTGTACGAGGGTGCCTCATGGCCGTCATTATTTTAGTACTGGGACTATTCCAAATCTACGGTTTGGCGTTTCAAACAACGGCTCTAGCAGCGACTATTTTATTACTGCAAGGAACCGTTAATAAAGGCTACCTTGAAGAACAGCGGAATTTATCATTCCAAAAGACTTTCATTTACAGTGCTTTACCTGCGTTTTTGGGTCTCATTACTATTGTCATTCTCTCGCTGATGCAGACGACTATAGACGGTATCTTGTGGGCAGTTTTATGCCAAACTATATTGCAGGTTGCTCTTAGTCATATATTCTCTGATTTTAAGTACAAGCTAGTAATAAGTATTCCGGAAATTCGCCGTTTATTGCCTTTTGGCTTACCTCTAATGCTTGCTAGCCTTGTCATGTTTTGGACAATGCAAGGGGAAAGGTTGCTGATTTCCCTCTCAATGACAGCAATAGAATTTGCGCATTTTTCTATGCTGTTTCAGTTGGCATTAGTTCCCGGCCTTTTAATTGGCAAGGTCGCATTATCTATCGGTCTTCCCTACGCAAATCACGTTAAAATGGACCCATTGGTATTTGATAAACTATCCCGAAGATGGATGATCGGTGCTTCAGTGATTTCAGTATTATTCTTCACAGGGTTCACTGGCTTAGCTAATCCTTTACTGGCTCTATTGTTTGGTGAAAGCTTTCAAAATAATAGTTGGATTGTCATTCTTATTGGATTGATGCAAGCGATTAAACTCCTCAGAATACCCTATTCTGTTTTAAGTCAATCAATCGGCCTTTCTACGATACCCTTTAAAGCAAATTGTGTGCGTCTGAGTGGTACATGTTTAGGTGCATGTCTTTTCTTATATAACTCATCCGTTCTTACTTTGTTGGTATGCGCTGTCCTAGCTGAATTAGCAGCCTTCGCAGCTCAAAAATATTTCTACCACCATTCAACACACTCACATAATCACACTTATAAGGAGATTTTAGCATGAATAGTTTTCAAAAAATTGAAGATGTAGCCGCTAAACGGCTTTGTACTGGATGCGGAAACTGTGCTTTTGCATCTCTTGGAAAAATTAAAATGGTTGAGAGTAAAGACGAAAACAGACGCCCTAAAACTGTTTTACCTCTTAACCAAGAAGAATTGGAAAAAGTTCAACATTACTGTCCAGCTTTAAATTATGAAGCAAAATCACTTCCAGCAACCACTTTTCTTGAAAAAGCTTGGGGACCTGTTCTTGAAGTTTGGGAAGGATATGCAACAGATCCGGTCATCCGCTTTCAAGCATCAAGTGGGGGGGCGATTACCGCACTTTCATTTTTTATGATGGATACAGGAAAATGCGATGGCACTCTTCATATTAAAGCGAGAAAGGATATTCCATATCTTAATGAATCTTCATACAGTTCAACTCTTAAAGAATTACGGGAGGGCTGTGGATCTCGCTATGCGCCTGCAAGTGTTTGCGATCGTTTAGATTTGGTTGAAAACCGTAAGAATCCTTCGGTCGTCGTTGGGAAGCCTTGTGAAATTAAAGCGCTAAATCAAGCCTCATCTCACTCTGCCTTATTGAAGGATAAACTGGGTCTGACGATCTCGATTTTTTGTGCCGGTGTTCCAAGCCATAAAGGAACTGAAGCGTTACTAAAAAGTTTAAAGCCTCGAATAAACTCAACCAATCTAAATTCCTTAAAATACCGTGGGGAAGGTTGGCCAGGTAATATGGTTGCTGCATGGAATACCATAACAGGAAAGTCACATGAGCGCGCCGTTAGTTACGAAAGTGGCTGGGGTGATATTCTTCAGAAACATCGTCAATGGCGCTGTCATATTTGCGAAGATCATACAGGAGAGTGGGCAGATATTTCAGTAGGGGATCCTTGGCAAAATCCAACATCTGAGACAGAAAAAGGCAAATCTCTGATTGTGATCCGAACTGAAAAAGCACGTGTTCTTTTTCATGAGGCCATCCGTAAAGGCTATATCAGAGCAGAGCAAAAAAAGTCAGATATATTATTTAAAGCCCAGCCTAATTTATTTGCAACTAAAGGGGCGGTCTTTGGCCGAATTTTAGCCATGAAATTTATGGGCCTTGCAGCACCTAAACTATCTGCGGCTTCTTTCATTTGTTGGCTCAATCTCCCTTTTAAACAAAAAGGGCAGTCAATCTTTGGGACTGTAAAAAGAATTTACACAAGGAAATTGTATTTACCCAAAGTTCTAAGGGAAATGAAAGGTGCTAATTGATGCGTCTCACTGTTCCCATAGAAAATAGGTATAAAGCGCTAATGCCGCAGAATTTATTTGATTTTTCTCTGCTTACAATACCTATTTTGATTTTACTGGTATCCTTAACACTTCCGCCAGAAATGTCTTTATCGCTTGGATCTTTAAGATTGTCCCCATACAGAATTTGCTTAATTCTGATGATTATACCAGCGATTACTAAGGTCCTAAGTAGACGCGATAATGGGTTTAATATTGTAGACTTTATGATGTTCTTTCATAGTCTCTGGGCCATGATTGCATTGACAGTTAACATGGGCATCGGAGCCGGCATAGAATCGGGCGGCATATATTTTGTAGAAACATTTGGCGCATACATTTTAGCCCGTGCTTACATCAGATCATTGGCTGATTATCAAAAAATAATTGCACTTATGTTCCGCATAGTTTCCATTCTATTGGTCTTTGCCATTATAGAATCATTTTCGGGTGTTCATTTTATAAGAAATGCATTTCAAATGATTATGGGAGGGGCGGGTCCTCATTATATAGAACCCCGACTGGGACTGACTCGCGCTTTCACCTCATTTGAGCATCCCATTCTTTTTGGTGTCTTCTCTGCCTCAATATTTGCCGGGGTCTATTATGTTCTTTTAAATGAGACACTTTCATTCAAGAATTTGAAAAAAATTGGCATTGTGGTCGGCGCAACTTTTTTCTCGCTCTCAGGCGGCCCATACACAGCCCTTGCCTTACAAATAGGGTTGATCGGCTGGGATAAGCTGACAAAGGGTATTCATGGGAGATGGACTATCCTTGCGTCTCTCTTTTTAAGCTTTTGGTTCTTAATCACCTTGCTATCAAATAGGTCCCCTGTGAATGTCTTCATTAGCTATTTGACCTTTAGTGCCAACAGTGCTTACAACCGAATTCATATCTGGAATTATGGATCAGCAGAGGTAGGTCGCCACCCACTATTCGGTATAGGATTGAACGAATGGGTGCGCGCCCCCTGGATGAGCTCCAGTATGGATAATTACTGGTTATTGACCACTGTTCGTTATGGCCTTCCCGCTTTTATAGCGATGATCATTGCTATCCTTATCATTTTGAAGATGATTCATCCTAAGAAGGCGCCAGCTGGCCCCATAAAAAGTGCGAGAAAAGCTTTTGTTGTTACGCTCATTGGAATGTCAATCGCTGGTATAACGGTCCATTTTTGGAATGCATTAATGGTTCAATTTTTCTTTTTTCTTGGCTGTGCGATGTCCCTGAAATCACCCAATAATTCCCCTCTTAATACGTCAGCAATAAGGAGATAAATGATGGATTTATCAATCATTATCGTTAATTGGAATACGAAAGATCTATTAATGAATTGTCTCTCAACAGTTTATAATAAAGTTGAAGATATTCGCTATCAAGTCATTGTAGTAGATAATGCATCAACAGATGGCAGTCAGCAAATGGTGAAAGACTTATTTCCGTCAGTTTTTCTAATAGAAAATGAAATGAATTTAGGTTTTGCTTGTGCCAATAATATTGCGCTATCTGTTGCAAAAGGGCGTCATATTTTACTTCTAAATTCTGATACGTTAGTCTTAGATTCTGTTATACAAAAAAGTGTTCAATATCTTGATCAAACACCACATTGTTGGGCTATGGGATGCCAGGTATTGAATGATGATTGTACCATACAGCCTAGTGCTAGTCGGTTCCCAAGTTTTTTGAATCTAGCTATACAAACACTTGGATTCGATAAACTCAATATTCCTTTTTTTCAACGCTACCGTAAACTAATCAGTAAGCATCAAGCTGCCACAGCAGTTGAGACCATTTCAGGGTGCTATCTAATGGCTAAAAAGGATGCCTTTAATACAATTGGCTTATTGGACGAAAGTTTCTTTTTCTTTGGTGAAGAAACAGATTGGTGTGAGCGTGTTCGAAAAACAGGTTTTGAAGTCCATTACGCGCCTGTAGGCAAAATTATACATTTTGGGGGCGGGAGCTCTCGTCCGCTTCAGTATAGAAGAGACATTCTTCTTACACAAGCAACAGTTAGACTTCATCGAAAGCACAAAGGTCTTTTGGCGAGCTTGTTCGTATACTTTCTTCTGCTTTCTTTTAACCTAAGTCGATGGATGTTTTGGACTTTATCAGCAATGCTGACCACCAAGCCCGCCAACCAAGCAAGGCAAAGGCATTTTCAGAATGTCTGTCTAAACTATCTAAAAGCTTGGCCTTCGAAAAAAGGAGGATTAACTCATGGCTAAATCGATGAATATTCTTGCCATAGCACCTTATATTGATGGGACTGATGTCGGTGAGGCTTGGTGTGCTTATAGGTGGATAAAAGAACTTTCTACACGGGGGAATGTTACTTTGCTCGCAATGGAAAGAGAGGGGCGGAAGGCATTATCAGTTCAGCTACCTAATGTACGCGTTCTCTCTAAGAAAGAGCCTAAATGGGTCCAGCGGTATGAGCGCCTTAATGCTATGGCTAAACTTGCTTATCCAGGTTTTTACTTTTGGGCAAAAAAGCAAATCAAAGAATTGTTAAAAACAGAGACCTTTGATGTTGGGCATCAATTTTCTCCTTTTGCTATTCGTTATCCATCCCCTTTAAAGGCTTTTTCAATCCCTTATGTTCTTGGCCCTTTTTGCGGCAGCTTAGACACACCGAAAAATTTTCGAAAAGAGTGTATGTCGTCAAAGTGGTTTACACATTTCAGAGCCCTTGATCAATTCAGACTCAATTTTGATCCCTTTATGAGGGCAAGCTTAAAAGGTGCGAGCGCGATATTAGGGGTTGCACCTTATGTCAAAACAATGCTTGGTGACACAGCGCTCAAAAAATTTCATCTGATGAGTGAATTGGGGGTCTCAAAAACTTCCACTCGATTTACGTCCTCTCATTCACAAAAGAAAAGCTTTCGACTTTTGCATGTGGGGCGTGGTGTTCGCACCAAGGGACTGCGGGATGTTATTAGAGCTTTATCTCTATTACAGGATCTGAAGTGTCTGCATCTGGATGTAGCAGGCCATGGTGAGGAAACGGAAATTTGCCGCCAACTTTCTATAACCCTTGGGGTTCAAGACCGGATTACATTTCACGGTCAAATATCAAGAAGAGAGGTTGATCAATTATACTGTCAGGCAGATGCTTTCTGTTTTCCAAGTTTCAGAGAGCCTAGTGGAAGCGTCATTTTTGAAGCGCTCAGTTATGGCCTGCCTATCATCGCAGCTAATTATGGGGGGCCAGGTCATGTAATTGATGACACCTGTGGCTTTAAAATTCATGTGACAGATCCAGATCAATATGCGGCAGATATCGCCTCAGCTATTCGCACATTAGTATCGATGCCAATGCTGAATAAACAATTGTCTAAAGGTGCCTATGCAAAGATCAATAAAATCGGTTTATGGAAAAATAAAATCGATACGCTTCTCAACATCTATGAAAATATCCAACTGCCTAAAGGAGACCATTATGTCAAAATCAGTGATTAAAAAGCCAAAAGTATTCGCAATCGCATCCAGTGGTGGACATTGGGTTCAACTCTTAAGATTACAGAGTGCTTTTAAGAACTGTCATGTTACTTATGTTACTGTGCATGAAGAATCAAAGCAGGATATTGCTGATAAAAACGCTAAATTTTATAAAGTCTGTGATGGTAATAGAGACACGAAATTCACGTTAATATTCATGGCAATACAAATATTGTTTCTTCTGGTTCGGTCCCGTCCTGATGTGGTAATTTCTACAGGCGCAGCACAAGGTTATTTCGCATGTCGTTTTGCAAAATTGGTGGGCGCTAAAAGTCTATTCTTAGATAGTGTGGCCAATGCCAGTGAAATTTCATTATCAGCCAAACTCGCACGATCACATGCACATAAAGTTTTTTCTCAATGGCCCGAAGTCGCTAAGAAGTTTGGTATTGAGTATCATGGAAAGGTCCTTTGAGGGCCTTTTCTCTTTCCTATTGTCTCTCGAATACTCCCTTTTGTGCCGAAGGTTAATCACATGGCATGTGGATTGCTCTTAATACTGTATTAACCATAATATATCAGGAGATTATCCCATGATTTTTGCAACAGTTGGTACACAATTACCCTTCGATAGAATGATCCAGTCATTAGATAAATGGCTACAAAATCAAGAGGTTAAGGACTGCTTCGCGCAAATTTCTGATAGCCAGTATAAACCTAAACATATGAAATTTGCGCCATTCTTATCACCTTCTGAATTTGCAAATTTACTTGCAAATTGCAAAGTCATCGTTTCTCACGCAGGAATGGGAACTGTCTTGTCTGCTTTACAAATCCAAAAGCCAATCATCATTATGCCCCGTCTTGCTGCATATGGTGAGCATCGCAATGATCATCAACTGGCTACTACTGAAGGATTGTCAAATAGAGAGGGGATACACATAGCAAATTCCTCAGCCGAACTTCATGAATATCTAGATAATTATCAAGACTTAACCGCAGGTGTAGAAATTTATAATGGTGCCGCGCCTTCTTTAATCAGTCAAGTCTCTGATTTTATCAAATCAGCATAGGAGGAGATTTATTATGCAGCCTATATGTTCAATCCTAATCCCTGCTTGCAACGAAGAAGCTGTCATTCAATCAACACTTCATTCGCTTCTATTAGACGCTAAACCAAATGAGTTTGACATTATCGTCCTATGCAATGGTTGCTTTGATAGAACGGCTGACCTGGCCAGAGAAGTACATAAGGATATCTCCGTAGTAGAGATTAATAAACCATCAAAAACCAATGCTTTAAATATTGGAATATCTCATACAAAAACTGAGAATATTGTTTTTCTTGATGCTGATATAAAAGTTACCGCAAAATCAGTTCGGACATTGATCAAAAACTTAGAACAATCTCAAACGCATCTTGCTTTTGGCCGTGCAGTATTCATAGTTGATCAAGCTTCTTATCTAGTCCGTTCCTTCTACAAAGCGTGGCACCTGAATCCTTATTTCGACGAGGGTAAAATTGGTGGATATTTTGCGCTCTCCAAAGCAGGTATTGACCGACTTGGGACTTTCCCTGAAATCACCAATGATGATGAATTTGTTAAACGCAAACTAACGTCGAGATCCTATGAGCCTCAGGCGGCTTATTATATTGATACGCCGAGAACATTCCCTAGTTTACTCAATGTCAGGTCGAGGGTTTATAAGGGTAATCAAGAGCTAGAAACAGCGAATGCGCAAGGATTTCAGCCTAAACTAGGGTCCGCTAAAAAACGGCACAACGCGTTACTCTTTATGAAACGCATCATTAAAAACCCTCAAACATGGATTGGCGCTCTAATCTTTGCGCTCTCAGTCATCCTTGTTCGGCTTAGAACAAAGATTCAGAGGCAATCCATGATATGGGAAAAAGATCATACAACCCGTAAATCTATTTCTATCGAATAAGTGATTAAGATGAGTACAAGCACTACTAATCAGCAAAACCCAGAAATCCTTTCTCAGGATAATCCAGCATTATGGCAAGTTCAGAGCTTTATAGATGAACATGTTCATGAAGATAATACAACTCTGAATCCTTTAGCTCTGATTGAAAGAATTTTTAGAGATAAAATGAAAAAAAGCATTATGATGATGCTTGCGTTAGGCCTGCTGTTTTTTATCCTTGTGTTTTTAGCAATTGATCCTTTGTATGATAGCAGAGGTCTTGTGCGAGTGGTTGCGCGAGAGCCAAAAATCCTAACCATGGATAGAGATGACAGTCGCCTAAGGCTATATGATGCCTTCGTGACAAGCGAGCTTACTTACATACAAAGTCAAGTTGTTATGCGTCGTGCTTATGAGCTGTATCAAGAGCGAATGAAAGAAAGAGAGAATATCGTGAATATTCGCTCGGTAGGTTCTTTTGCAGATCGATTTACCATCTCTAAAAAGAAGGGGTTAATCGTCTTAAGTGCTTCTTCAACGTCTGCAGAGCTATCTCATCTTTCTTCTAATGCATTATTAGATGCCTATGCTCAACTTCATATGGAGCAGAGTGATACGCGTCAAAATCTTCGCGTTAGAGAGCTAGATATTCGTCAAACAGATTTGATGAATAAATTAAAGCAATTAAATATTGAACTGCTCTCTGTTGGTGAAGAATTTGACTTTCTTTCTCTCTCAAAAGCGCATCTCGCTAAAGTGACACAACTTGAAGAGATCAGCTCAAGGTTAGATGAGTTGTCGAATAGTCTTGCAGAAATGGAGGCTAAGGGAGGTACTTTGGATGCTGATACTGGCGATATGGAGATCAAGCGCGCAACCCTGTTGGATCGAGCTATGGCAGATATGGTTTTTGAGCGTGCTAAGCTCGCTGCCGAACTCAATAAGCGACGCCTACGCTATCAAGAGACACATCCAAAGATACTCAATTTAACAGCATCTATCACAGTGATTGATAAGGCGATTGAAACAAGACGACAATTAATCGCGACTCTAGGTAAAACGGGGGCGATCACTGGGGGAGACGGCGCGAATAAAGAACAGTCGATGGCGGAATTATTTGCATTGAAGAAAAAGCTTCAATTACGAAAAGATGAAATTTCTAAAGATGCCAAAAAGCTCAATGGGAAAATGATTGAACTCAAACGTATCAACGAAGAAAAATCAGTGATCACAGGGATGCTTGCAGAAACAAGACGTGTGCTAGACCAAGTTCGGTTAGAGAGCCGTAATAATATGCCTGGGACTGTTGAAGTTTTATCTAGAGGCAGTTTCCCAGAAAAACCAACGAAAGATAAAAGATTTCCCTTTGCAATTGTTGGGTTTTTATTTGGGTCAGGTCTGGGCGCACTCATCGTTATCGCCTTACACTTCTTGTCCAAAAGATACGAGTTTTCTGATGATATCGAGAAGGAATTAAACCAAAACATTCCAGTGTTAGCTTTTGGACTGCAAGAGCATGAGAAAAAACAAAAGCTAAAATCTTTACTCTCTCGATTAGAGCTCTCAGATCGCTGGAATATTAATAGATCAAATATTGTTTCAATTTCTAGATATGATCCCAACATTGGTGATATTTCAATGGATATTGCCCTTAACGCGAATGAATGTGGCATAAAGACATTGATTATCCAACTCAATGATAACCAGGCGTATGAAGATGTAAAAGGCTTTATGTTTGGGCTGGATAGGAACCAGAAAGTTAACCCGATAAAAATCAAAGACGTAGATTTTATTCCATACGGACGTTTAGAAAAATTCAAAGGATATTCCATTAATAAAGCAATGGAGTGGATAGATCTTTATACGGAGGATTATGATATGATCCTCCTGACATCAAGCGCAAGAGCTGATGATACATCAAGGGATATCGTTTCCAATCTATCTTCCATGAATATTGCCTGTATCCTACAAGGTCAAAGCAAGCAATCTGTCACGTTAGCGCATACTCAACCTATTTTCCCCGTCATGTTTCATGCACTGCCCTCAGATCCCGCCTTAGCAGTCAACAAAAAATCACCATTAGAACTATTAATAGGAGGCCTCCATGGCAAAAAAGAAATTGCTCATAATTGATGATGACCCTCATTTCTCAGGGTTACTCGCACTCAAGCTTAAGAGAAAATTTGAACACCTGACTGTCAGTTGTTTTGATAAAGAAAAAGTGATTGATGGCTATGATATATATGTCCTTGATAACGACTTTAGAGGAAAAAAATGTGGTGCAGATTTAGCAGAAGAAATCCGGAAAAAGTCGCCGAATAGTTTGGTGATTATACTTTCAGCCACACTTGAATTCAAGCTTCTAAAAAGGTTGGTTAACTGTCATGCTGCAGGGGTATTCGACAAGAGTAATCCCAAAGACATAGAGACGTTATTTGCCTTAATCAAAGAGTACCTAAACTATACCGAAACTGATGATCAGCCTTTAGAGGTGAGTTTGGCGACGACTTTAAAAGATATTAAATCTGTCCTGAAGGAATGGAATAAAAAATTGCATTTAGAAGGTCTCAAGGACGAGGGTTGAGCGGATGAAAAACTGTATACTATTGGTTGAGGATTGCAAGGCTATTGCCTTGAAAGCTCACTTAGATTTTAGGCAAACCAATCGGACTGTTTTTCTTGCTGAGGATGGAAAAAGTGCTCTATCGATTTTAAAAAAAAATAGTCAGAGGATAGACCATATCATCATAGACTATTCTTTGCCTGATATGACAGGCCTCGAGCTCATTGAGCGGGCTCTGGCGCTTGGTATAAACCAACAAATCATTAGCGTAATGAGTGCTGAAGAACTGACTGAAAGTCAAAACAACTATCTGCAAGACAAAGCAATCGCCTTTCATTTAAAAAACTGCGATGAAAATTTCTTTCTGTCATTAATTAAGAGAGAGAGTAAGACCATTCATGCAGAACATCATCTATATCAGTCTTTTATTGAAAGCCTCGATAACTTTTCTACATCGCTGACGAACACCATTCAATTTATTGAACTAAGAACGCACCTCCATCAACTGATCGGGAGCTGCAGTCTTTATGGATTTGAAAGACTATCCCAATCCTTAAAAGAACAATCCGTGAAGTTGAATAGAGAGAGTCACAGTAAATCAGACGTGATAAAAGCAGTTAAATTTTTAATTTCTAAAGAACTGGGTCATTTCAATCCATAATAAAAGTCTGAATATACGAACGCCAGTGAGCATAATATGAATAATTTCATTTGTGGGTCAGGTTGTGGGTCGAGGAAAATATTAGTCATAAGTCATTGATTTATATAAGATCATGGCGGAGCGTAAGGGATTCGAACCCTTGAGGGCGTTGCCACCCAACACGCTTTCCAGGCGCGCGCCTTAAACCGCTCGGCCAACGCTCCGCTTTCATCATCTCGAGGCAGAACTGCCTGTTTGAATCGTGCTGCACTATAGCTTTATCTATGGGGCTTGCAAGTCTTTTTAGTCGACCATTTCACCATCACGGATCTGCTCGTGATGACGGATGACTTCTTTAATGATGAAATGTAAAAACTTCTCACTAAAGTCAGGGTCTAAATCGGCACTTTTAGCCAATGCCTTAAGGCGATCAATTTGCTCTTGCTCTCGTGCGGGATCCGCAGGTGGCAGGGCGTGTTCTTTTTTATAAAAGCCAACTTGTTTGGTTATTTTGAACCGCTCGGCCAGCATAAAAACCAGTGATGCATCAATATTATCGATACTTTGACGAAAGCTATTAAGCTGATTTTTTATGTCGTTACTCAACTCAGTCATGGGGTCCCCTATAGTCCAAAGCGTGACCAGTAAGATTTTTCCTCAACTGCACTGATCATTTCTGAGGGCAGAGTAGCGCCCTTTATTCCTGCTGACAAGCCAACCAATTTAGAAAGTCGCGGTTTTTTGTCGCCGATCCATTTGATGGTGGCTTTTGGGCCAAACTTTTCCTTGATGACAGCTCTCAGATCACCTATGTCGTCCACAAGACCCAACTTTACCGCCTCTGCTCCTGTGAAGACATCGCCAGAAAAGAGATGTTCACTTTCGCTTTGCAGGCGTTTTCCGCGCCGCTCTAATACCATGTCTTTAAAGAAACTATGCACTTCTTTGTGGATTTCTTTTAAGCGAGAGACATCGCTTTCCTTTTCTTCAGCGAAGCTGTCGAGCATTGCTTTTCGATCTCCAGCTGTATAAACGCGGCGCTCTATGCCCATTTTTTCCAGAAGGTGAGGAAAGCCAAATCCTGCTGAGATGACACCTATGCTGCCAATGATTGAGACAGGATGGCAGTATATCTCATCCGCCGCCAAGGCAAGCATATAGCCTCCAGATGCGGCGACATCTTCAGCGAAGGCCAGGATAGGGACGTTTTTTTCAGTGGCCATCGCTCTGATGCGGTCGACGATCAACCCACTTTGTACGGGCGACCCCCCCGGTGAGTTAATGACAAGAGCGACCGCTGCAAGACCAGAGATGTTAAAAGCTTCTTTAAGAAGCGGTTCAACGCTTGTCATGTTAATGCCTTGCTTGAATTTACCGTCAGGGCCAATCACGCCGGTTAACCGAAGGGCAGCGACACGAGGTGCAGGCTTTCCAAAGATAGAGGATCTTAGGGCGAAAAGGATTTTTCTCATGGGTCACCCACTGTACTAGGTAGGTCCTGTGCCATATTTTTCATGTGTTTAGTCCTGTTGAATAATTATAATATCAAGGGATCTCCATGCCGTAAGATGGCTTCTACAGCAGGGGTATATCTTTCTTCCTGGCCGTGAAGGGCCATGCCAGGCAGAATAGTCATAGCGCCTCGAACCCCTTTACGGGCTTGGATGATGACACGTTTTGCTGGGACACCCTCTCGCGGCCAAAAAGGCATAAGCTTTACCTCGCCAAACCGGCGATAGAGGCGTGCAATAATTTCATCAGCCCGGTCAGCCCTGTAGACAATAGATAAAGTGCCCTTGGGTTTAAGATTGTAAAGACAATAGTCAATCCAGTCTTTGAGGCTTGCTGTGCTGTCCATATGGGCCAAGCCTTTATTTTCTTGCGGAGGACGCAAGGCTTTTCCCGATGCCAGATAGGGCGGATTTACCATGACATGATCAAAACGTCCTTCGGCCATCCACGTATTGCGGTCAGTTATATCGGCTTTCATGATGACGACATTTGTGTCCATTTCATTGAGCTGAATATTCTGGTTCGCCAAATCTATCATTGTGTCTTGCAGTTCAACCCCTGTGACTTTCACCCCAGGGACACGGCGAGCCAGACAAAGTGAAGCCCCCCCTGAGCCTGGTCCTGGCTCAAGAACATGCTCTCCAGCTTTTGCGGGAACAGAAGCAGCTAAAAGAACCGTATCCATCGAGACACGGTAGCCTTTTTTGGGCTGCTTCAACCGAATTTTACCCCCTAGAAAATCATCTATGGTGAGCTTCTCCTCAAGAGGAGTGTGATGGGTGTCAACTTTAGCGACACTGGTTTGGGACATATACGCTCCTAGACCCATGAAAGTTGAACTAAAATTATACTATATTTTTTTTGGACTGACCAGCCAATTGGGTCAATCTGGGAATCTTCTTGCACCCTCGCCGCACACGCACTATATCTTTGCCAGAATTATATGAGTATAGACTGTGTGGGGCAAGGCGATGACTTCGAACGTAGTATCGATTACGGAAAATAGTAAAAAGGCTCAAAATGCTATTGAGACTTTGCAGGCTCTCGTGGCAGATGATATGGCCGCGGTCAATCAAACTATTTTAGACCGCATGCAAAGTCAGGTCGCGTTAATTCCCCAGCTGGCAGGTCATTTGATTGCATCGGGCGGAAAACGCCTAAGGCCATTGCTGACCTTAGCATCAGCACGAATGCTTGGCTATGAAGGCAAGCGCCATGTAGATATTGCTGCCATCGTTGAATTTATTCATACGGCGACCCTGCTTCATGACGATGTGGTTGATGAAAGCGATATGCGCCGGGGTAAGGAAACGGCAAATAATGTATGGGGCAATAAACCAAGTGTCCTTGTGGGTGATTTCCTTTTTTCACGCTCATTCGAGTTAATGGTTGAAGATGGATCACTCAAAGTTTTGAAAATCTTATCGTCGGCCTCCTCGATTATTGCGGAAGGAGAGGTTCTTCAGCTAGCAGTCATTGGCGATTTATCTGTGGACGAAGACACCTATTTGCAAGTGATTGAAGCCAAAACAGCAGCGCTTTTTTCTGCGGCTTGTGAGGTTGCAGGCGTGATCGCTGAAGCAGGTCATGAGAAAGAGGCGGCTCTTCGTGCTTATGGTGCTAATCTAGGGATTGCCTTTCAGTTGATAGATGATGCGCTTGATTATTCAGCCAAGCAGGCAACGATGGGTAAAGCTGTGGGGGACGATTTCAGGGAAGGGAAAATCACCCTCCCGGTTCTCTTGGCCTCGCGTCGTGGCAGTGATGAAGAGATGACTTTTTGGAAGCGATGTATGGAAGAGCATGACCAGAAAGAAGAAGATTTAACACAGGCACTGGCGCTCATAACAAAGCACCAAACCATTGAAGCGACGGTAAATCGAGCACGCCACTACGGTGATAAGGCCAAAGATGCGCTTGCAATCTTCCCTGCTAATGAGGCACGGAAAGCATTAGAAGATATCGTCGATTTCTGCATTGAAAGAGCCTATTAGATGGGGCTGGACTTTAAGTTCGAAGAAAATCCTGACTATGGCGTAGCGCAGTCGGTGACCCCTCTGGTGACACGGGTGCTCTGCGAAAACCCAAGTCCCTTTACCTATACAGGGACAGGCACTTATCTCATAGGGACAGAAGATTTAGCAATCATTGATCCAGGCCCCCTGAACGATGACCATCTGACAGCTCTGCTGAAAGCAGTGGATGGCCGCCCCGTAAATGCAATCCTTATCACTCATAATCATTCAGACCACAGTCCGCTGGCTATCCGCCTTGCAGAGGCAGTAAAAGCACCGATCCTTGGGTCTGCCCTTCCTGAAAGTTTGAAGATACCAGATGAAGGCAATCCTTTAGATGCCGGCCTTGATCGCCGCTATCGTCCAGATCTAGAAATAGAGGACGGACATCTCGTGTGCGGCAAAGGATGGACACTAAAAACAATTCATACTCCGGGGCATATTTCCCATCACATTAGTTTCTTCTTAGAGGAGGAGAATAGTCTTTTTTGCGGAGATCACATCATGGGCTGGTCAACCAGTGTCATAATTCCGCCAGAAGGGCATCTCAGATCCTATCTGAAAAGTTTACAAGAGTTGATGGAGATGGATCTGGCACGTCTCTATCCTACCCACGGGAAACCCATTGATAACCCCACAAAGTTTATGCGGGCAACCATCGTTCACCGCCATATGCGAGAAGGTCAGATCGTCACCTGTCTCAAGGAAGGGCGTCAGACCATCATGGAAATGGTGACACATATGTATAAGAGTGTAGACAAGAAATTGCACGGTGCTGCTGCACTTTCTGTATCGGCACATTTAATCGCTCTGATCGAAGAAGGCAAAGTCACACAATCTGAACATGAAGACTTGATTTCTGCGACCTTTACCCTCACATAGAAGCAGAAGCAACTTGCATTAAAGCAGTGCCACAGGTAAGACAACTTGCATCAGGGAATAAGAGCCAGAGACAAGTGGCTCCAGGAGTATGAAGATGAATGAAATGTTAGGATCAGGTCTTTTGGATAGCAGCATCGATGTTGTCGCTGAAATAAAACGTCTCCGCGATGAAAAAAATGCAGTTATTCTTGCTCATTATTATCAAGACGGTGCCATTCAGGACATTGCTGATTTTGTCGGAGATAGCCTCGACCTTTCAAAGAAAGCTGCAGAGACTGACGCGGATATGATTGTTTTTTGCGGGGTACGCTTCATGGCTGAAGTGGCTAAAATTTTATCGCCCGAGAAAAAAGTTGTCCTTCCGGATCTTGAAGCAGGGTGTTCTCTCGAAGATAGCTGCCCGCCTGCAGAATTTGCTGAATTTAAAAAACAACACCCAGATCACATGGTATTGTCCTATATTAACTGTTCTGCAGAAATTAAGACCATGTCTGATATTATCGTCACCAGTTCTAATGCTGAATATATTGTCAGCCAAATCCCTGCAGAGCAGAAGCTGATTTTCGCTCCAGATCGTCATCTTGGTGGCTACTTGTCTAAGACATTAAATCGGGACATGGTTCTATGGCAGGGCACGTGTATGGTGCATGAGCTTTTCAGCGAGAAAGAACTGATAAAGTTGAAAGCGCAGCACCCGAATGCGCCTGTGCTTGTCCATCCTGAATGTCCAGATGCTATTGTTCAGCACGCTGATGTTGTTGGATCAACCCGCAAGATTTTAAATGCTGCCCTGAACAGTGAAAGCGAAACACTTATCATTGCAACAGAGCCGGGTATTATCCACCAAATGGAAAAGGCAGCTCCTCATAAAACTTTTATCGGTGCGCCAGGTGCTGATGGCAATTGTAGCTGTAATACATGCCCTTACATGGCTCTCAACACAATGGAAAAGCTCTATCTTTGTCTGAAGAATGAAGGCCCGGAAATTGGTTTGGATGAAGCAACACGTCTTGAGGCTGAAAAGCCGCTTCGGAAAATGTTGGAGATGTCTGAGGCGATGGTCGCCAGTCAACAAGCGACTGTTAAAGAGTAAGTAGCTGTGTCAGATTTCCCGCTATCTATCAAAGAGATAAACAGTTTTATCGAACGTGCTTTTGACGAAGATATTGCCAGCGGTGATCTGACAGCATTTTATGTCATTCCCGAAGAAGCTAAATTGAAGGCTGTGATGAATGCGCGTCATTCCATGACTGTGGCAGGCCTACCGCTCGCTGAAGCAATTTTTCTATCTCTTGATCCCCGTGCAGAGTGTATCAGTCATGTTGAGGATGGCCTAACTGTTAACGACGGCGATCCAATTATGACGATTTCCGGGAATGCTCGGGCTTTGCTTTCAGCTGAAAGGACAGCATTGAATAGTGTCCAGCATCTCTCTGGTATTGCAACGTTAACATCAGAATATGTCGCTGCAATGGGCGAGACAAAGGCGAAGTTATTGGATACGCGGAAGACAACTCCCGGTCTCCGTAAGCTGGAAAAATATGCAGTCAAAATGGGCGGCGGTACCAATCATCGCATGGGTCTGTATGACGCGATTATGATTAAAGATAATCATCTGGCTGTTGCGGGCAGTGTTGAGCAAGCCATTGCCGCGGCGAAAAAGTCAGGCCGGTCCGATATCCAAGTGGAATGCGATACATTGGATCAAGTCCGCGAAGCGGTAGAAGCGGGCGCCAACAGTTTGCTGTTGGATAATATGCCGCCAAAGGTTTTGTCCGAAGCCTTAAAGATTGTTGATGGCCGTATTTCTTGTGAAGCGTCTGGCGGGGTCACCCTTGACACAATTGGCGCTATTGCAGCAACAGGTGTCGATTTCATCAGCGTTGGGCGCCTCACGCAGAGCGCCCCGGCGGTTGATATTGGTCTTGATTATTCTGAAGTTTAAGACAGCTTCTCTCTATTCATAATGAAGTGCTTCAGCAGGCCTGATCTTAATGGCTTTAATGGCATTACTGCTAATCGCGATGAGGAAAAAGGCTAAGCCAAATAGGGCTGCAGCAAAAGTCATCCAAATTTGAGGCTCGATCCGAATAGCGAAATTCGTGAGCCAGTCTTGGATGAAATACCAGCCTGCAATAAGACCAACAATAGTGCCCGGCAGTGCAGGTTTCAAAAGCTGTAGAATGAGTAATTTCAAGATTTCCAAAGTAGAAGCGCCGTGGACTTTGCGGATGGCAATTTCACGGTATTTTTTCACCACAACATAGCGGGCCATACTATACAGACCTGCAAGTGTTAAGATCAGACTGGTGATGGCAGTATAGAGCAATAAACTGGCCATGGTTGAATAGGTCCTATATCCTTCAGCAAGCAGTTCATCTGGAAAATGATATTTAAAAGGTAAGTGAGGGTAGTTTTCTTGCCATAGGGATTGGATAGACTGGATTAAATCAGAAAGATTTTCTGTCTTAAATCTAACAAAGATATGATTAGTATAAGACTTACTCGGGACAAACATTAATGCATCTATGGGCCGTTTAGTATATGTAGAGGTTTGAAAATCCGCCACCACACCAGCGACTTCATAACACCATTGATTGTCCGTTGGTTTCGCATTGGGCTGAGGGAGAGTATAAAGGCATGTGCTAATCATTGACTCAGGGGTGTCATAGCCCATTTTACGCATCATTTTTTCGTTCACAACAACGTAAACGGTATGCTTTTTCTCAGATGTATCAGCTTTTGAATTAGCGCTTGGAATACGACCTGCTAACAAGGGGATACCCAGCAGTTCAAAATACCCTTTCTTGTATAGACTGTTCATTTGTGTAACAGGGTCGCCTGATTTTGGATGAATAATCCTGGCTATATTTAGGCCTGTTCT
Source organism: Temperatibacter marinus (assembly GCF_031598375.1). NCBI lineage: Bacteria > Pseudomonadati > Pseudomonadota > Alphaproteobacteria > Kordiimonadales > Temperatibacteraceae > Temperatibacter > Temperatibacter marinus. The sequence goes on along the minus strand of NZ_CP123872.1, from coordinate 576,532 downwards.
CATGAGTGGGGTAAGGCTTGATTGTGCTGTTTGAAGAATATCAGGCAACTGGTTTAACTGTTTCTCCAAATAATCATGCTTCGCATTAACATTTTTGCCCCATGTTTCCCCTTGAATGTAAAGGAGACCATCGGCTTTAAAGCCCATGTCATTTTGCTGGAGGGAGGTCAGTTGATAATAAATAAGGGCGGCAGAAAAGCTGAGGCCCAAACCGATAGCAAACTGAAAGAAGATAAGGATAGATCTTAATGTACCGCCTCCGCCAGCGACGGTTCTTTGCTGGGATAGTAGCAAAGTGCCTGCTTTATTTTTTGAAATGAGGAAAGCGGGATATAGGGCCGATAAGAGGCCAATGGCGATAGATATACCCCATGCAATAGATAGGTGAGGGATTCGATGCTTCGCAAAGAGTTGAAAATCATTGCCGAGCATGGACCCAATATAATCCATTAGCAGCGCAGCAAGGCCAAGGCCACTACAAAAGGCAAGGGTTGTTAAGAGGATGGCCTCAATAAAATAAGATACTAGCAGGCTGGTTTTACTGGCCCCAAAAATCTTTCTTAGTGCAATATCTTTCGCCCGGCTTGAGAGCATGGAAGTGCTCATAGAAATATAGCTGCTTACCGCGATTAAGAGCATGAGAAGAGCTGAACCGAAAAGCCCAATTAGTGTTGAATCATTCCTTTTATTGATGAGTTGATTGAATTTATCACCCTCAAGAGTTTTGATCTCATAGGATCCCTTTTTGTATCGCGCTTCAAGTGGAAAGGCTGTATCGATATATGTTTCTAGACTATTCCAAAATGAATCATCCTGAAAATCAGCCTTTAGTTTAATAAATACTTGTCCGCTATGGGCGTTTGTAGATTGCTGAATTGGGATGAAAAATTTATACGCATGTAGATCTGAATTTGAAGGCAATGTGGGTACAACGGCCACAACTTTGAAATTGGTTCTTTCTTCTTTTGTGATGAATTCTATGACATTACCAATGGCGCTCTCAGACCCATAAAGGCTTTCTGCCATAGATTTGGTAAGGATAATTGTCTGTGCTTCTAATTGCGCTTGTTCTAAAGACCCTTCGATGGCTTCCATTGGAAAAACAGTAAAGAAATTTTTATCTATAAACGCCCCGTTTCTTTCTACAAGAGTTTGATCAATAATTAATTTTCTATTGCTCCAGCCTGGTAATGTGACGCTTTCTGTGGACGGGGAAAAGCTGCTGAGTTTTTCTTCTGAGTTAATTGGAAAACTATATGTAAAGCGATAATTATTGCCAAAATATCCAAAGCGCTGAAGCTTGTGTATACGATCAGAGCCAGACCAATTAGAATCTGAAGAATAGGCGTCCCATAAAACAATACCAGACAATAAACAGAGTGCAAAGGCAACGCTCAGGCCAATAATATTCAATAAGCTTGTTGCTTTATTTTTAAGTAAGGAACGCACTGCTTGGCGGCTAGAATGAAAATCCATCGGTCTCTCTAAAAATCGTTTCTCAAAAAAAAAGCACAAAAATAAACACTAAATATTCAGATACTATGGATAGAGGATTGAATTAAATCAACCTAAAAATGTCTGGCAATCTTTTTGTGTCTATGCTCAAACATCTTAGAGAATGAGGAATATCGATGAAAAAACCTACCCTATATGTTGATGCGGATGCCTGCCCAGTTAAAGAAGAGCTGCTAAAAGTTTCTTATCGCCATCAGCTGCAGGTCTATCTTGTCTCAAATCAATGGCTGCGGTTAGAAGTGGGGCCGCTTGTTGAGAAAATTGTGGTGCCAGAGGGGCCAGATGTGGCAGATGATTGGATTGCGGAGCGCGCTGGTGAAGGCGATATTGTGATTACGCAAGATATCCCTCTCGCAGATAAAGCAATAAAAGCTGGTGCGTTGGCCATTGGTAATACAGGAAAACCATTTACCACCGATAACATTGGGATGGCCCTCGCAATGCGTGACCTAAAGCAGCACTTAAGGGAAACAGGTGAGGGCGGTAATTATAATGCGGCTTTCTCGAAAGCGGATCGATCAAGGTTTTTGCAAGAATTGGATAAAATGGTTCTACAGTTAATGCGATCCTAAAGCCATCTTTGCAAAAAGAAGACCACGCGCCTTTTTACAGGATATCACAGAGAGTTGATTCATAGACTGTTAATAACCCTTATATAGTATATGAAACCATTATACAGGATCGGGGGATTAAATGAGACAAGTGTTCATCAGCTTTTTACTGCTTTTTTCCATAGTCAGTTCTGCAGAAGACTTAACTGTCCGTGTCACAGGGGCAGATCAAAAGGCGTTGCCTCACTCTGTTGTTTCTCTTAAGCCTTTGTCGGGACAAGAATTTTCTCGTGTAGATCTCAAGAAAGATATGACCCAGCAACAATCACTTTTTACCCCTTTCATTCTCGCGGTTCAAAAAGGTCAAAAAGTCCAATTCCCAAATAAAGATCCTTTTCGTCATCATGTATACTCTTTCTCAAAGGCAAAATCGTTTGAGTTACGGTTGTATGGTGAGGATGAAGAAAAGCATGTCGTCTTTGAAAAAGCAGGTGTTGTGGCACTAGGGTGTAACATTCATGATAATATGCTTGCCTTTGTTTACGTGACAGAAGACCCCGTCTATCAAAAGACAAATGCTGAAGGATCAACCTCTTTCAAAGGTTTACCCGAAGGGGACTATGAAATGACGGTTTGGCATGTGGATCAAAAAAGCCGCAAGCCCTATAAAAAAATGATTACAGTGAATAAGCAGTTGCAGGCTTTGTCTGTGGAGATTACCATCAAAAAAAGAAGACAGATTCAGAAGAAGCGTAATGCCAGCGGTGGAATTTATTAGACATGGTAGATGATCAAAAATCAATGATCACTCGTTTTATAGATAAGGTTAGAGAGTCTTCTCAGCCAGGCTATGTGATTAGCTTGCGTAGACAAATTACGCTGATGTTTTTGGTGCTTTTTGCAATTGTTCAAATTGCTCTGATTACAGTAAATTATTTCACATCCAGAACAACCGTTATAAGCCGTATTAGTAATGACCTTGATCATTCTGTATCCTCCTTTGATCGCATTATTAGTGATCAAAAAGACCACCTCTATTTGCAGGCAGATTTACTCTCGAAAGATTTTGGTTTCATTGAGGCTTTCGCAACCAACGATACAAGAACGACCAAGTCTGCCTTAAAAAACATTAAGGCCCGCGGGGATACAGACATTGCGCTTGCCATAGACCTTGATGGCAAGGTCATTGCCCAGGTCAGTGAAGGGGAAGATCTGGACATCATGGCGCAATTGACCATGGATGAATTGATTGAGATGGCTGAAGCAGAGAAAGCCTTACCCTATTTCATGGTCAGCGGGGATAGATTATATGAGCTTGCGGTGGCGCCTATCAAAGCCCCAATCTTAACAGGGGTTATGATCTTTGCCATTACCTTGAATGATGACCAAGCCGAGTTAATTAAGTCTTTCTCTTCTAAGGACCTTGATGTTGCTTTTGTTCATTCTATAGACGATAAATGGCAGGTCAGTGGGAATACAAATGGCCCAGAGTTCATCAATTTTTTTGTGTCCGATGCCGTCAGCAAAGAAAATCTTGGCAGTCGGGATCGCATTCGTTTCCAAAATGATGAGTATATGGTGCGCTTTCTACCTCTGACAGGCGTAGGGTTTGATACGCAACAATATCTCTTGCTTTCCACCTCTCTTGATTTGGCTATGGAAGAATATCTTCTTCTCTTTATTGCTCTTGTCGGCGTTGGATTTTTAGGATTGATTAGCCTCTTTGTTGGTAGTTATCTTTTGTCAGACCGTATTAGCGCACCGATTACCCGTTTTGCTTCTGCGGCGGCCAAAGTCGCTCAAGGCAAATATGCCCCCCTTGAAGTGTCCGATAGTTACCGCGAGGTGAATAATTTGGGACAAAGTTTTAATCATATGATTAAGGCGGTCAAAGAACGTGAGAAACAAATTACCCATCAGGCCAGTCATGATCAGGATACTGGACTGCCCAATGGCCAATATATGGATCAAGTGATGCAAGGCTATCTACAGCAGAATAAGTCTTTTGCTCTGGTCATTGCTGAGATTCAAAATTTTCACGATTTGCGCGTTGTTCTTCCGCACGGCCATTTAACAACATTGATGCAGTCCGCTGGTCACCGCCTTGAAAAGCTAACAGGCGTAGAAGTCGCGCGATTGTCCACTGATACATTTGGGTTTTTAATCCCCAATGCTGATATGGCAAAGACGCTGATGCGCGGCGTTGTAGATGGATTTCTTGCCCCTATATCACTTGATGACCGTAAAGTTGATCTCAATCTTTTACTTGGAATGGCGATTGCCCCTGATGACGGAACAGTCACAAATGATTTGATGTTGAATGCGCACTCTGCCCTTGATTTTGCTCGAACATCGGGTGAGAGTTTTGTGATCTGCAATGAAGAGCATAAAAATTCACAAGAGAAATATCTGTCTTTGATGAGTGATCTTCGGGAGGAATTGTCACAAGGCCATGTAAAATTTGCGTTTCAGCCTAAGTTGAATTTACAAACTGGCGACGTGTTCGGCGCTGAAGCTCTAATTCGGTGGATTAGCCCAAAGCATGGGTTTGTACCACCTGATGAGTTCATTACGATGGCCGAGCAAACAGGGGATATAAAACATCTAACATCATGGGCGCTGGGGCAAATTATAGAACAGGTCGGAAAATGGAAAAAAGAATTCCCTGAGTTTCTTGTGGCTGTCAATTTGTCTACCCGAGACTTGCAGAATGAAAATCTTCCTGATTTACTGAGAATGATTACAAGAGAATTTGAAGTGGCCCCTGAAAGGATCTGTTTAGAAGTGACAGAAAGTGCCGTCATGGGGGACATGAAACGGGCCCTCAAAATTTTAAATGAACTTGCAGATATGGGTTTTTATCTTTCGATTGATGATTATGGGACGGGATATAGTTCACTTGCTTATATTAAAAAGCTTCCCGTTCATGAGTTAAAAATTGATAAAGCCTTTGTGCTGAATCTTGCAACCAGTCCTGAGGATCAAATCCTAGTGCAGTCCACTATTGATTTGGCGCACAATTTAGGCATGAAAGTTACGGCAGAAGGGGTGGAAGATGAGCAATCTCTTGCCCTTTTAAAACAATATGGCTGTGATTGTGCGCAGGGGTATTTCATCTCTCGACCAGTATTTGTTTCTGAATTTGAGGATTTTTGCCGTGATCAGAAATAGTCATATCCTTTCATCCGTCATTGCTGCATCGCTATGCAGTCTATCAAACTATGCGGTGACTTCTGTGCATGCAGCGGATGAGAAGGCCATTGATGTCGATTTCAAAATTTTTGGAGATGTTCGGACTTATGGTGTTTCTGGTGAACGCAGTTGGTTCGATAAGTGGCTAGGGAAATCTCGCTACGGAGAAAAGCGTGATAGAACAAGCAGCACTGACTTGACACTTGCCGAACTCTCACTCTTGGCGCAGGCTAAAATTGGCTGGGATTGGTCTGCTTTTATTCATGCCTCTTATGCGCCTGAATATGAACAAGATCTGGATCTCGTGGAAGGCTTTATAGCCTATAAGCCAGCGCCCAAAGGCCTCTGGTCATATGAGGGACGTTTGGGGTTGATGTTTCCTCATATCTCACGGGAAAATGATGGGGTCGCTTGGACAACACCCTATTCGATTACGCCGTCTGCAATCAATAGCTGGGTCGGTGAAGAAATAAGAACCATGGGTCTTGAAGGCACAATCAAACGACGGTTTGAAACATTTGACCTATCCTTTACAGCCTCTCTCTTTGGCATGAATGATACAGCTGGGACTCTGCTCCATTTTAGAGGATGGGCACTGGGCGATTTTAAAGCGGGAGCTTTTTCAAATGTGCCGTTGCCGAAAATCCCAGCGATTTATGGGATCTCTGATTCCAGCGGCAACGAGATTGAACCGCCTTTGTTTGGCATGCAGGCCCGATATTCAAATCCAATCCTGGAACTTGATGATAATATAGGATTTTATGCTGCTCTTGACTGGACAGATAGACAAGGCCTGTCTTTTGGGGCTTATTACTATGATAATAAGGGCGACCCTACGGTGGTAGAAGAGGGTCAGTATGGATGGCGCACACGGTTTGTAAACCTCTATGCGGACTATGAGACAGAGACAGAGTGGACGTTCATTTCACAGTATATGCTCGGGACGACGGTTATGGGTATTTCTCCCACTCATCCGGACATGTTCCCTGCCGACAGCAAATATCAATCTGCCTTTATACTTGCGAGTAAGGCCATAGATCAGTGGCGATTTACCAGTCGTTTTGATTGGTTTAAAGTGACGGATAGAAGCTATGTTCTTCAAGATAATAACAATGAAGATGGATGGAGTTATACAGGCGCTGTATCCTATACACTATCAGATAATTTCACCTTAATTGGAGAATGGCTGCATATTCAAAATGAACGCCCGGATCGATTGCGGATCAACCTCCCTCTGAAGACAAAAGTGAACCAGCTTCAACTCTCTTTGAGATTTCAATTTTAAGCAAAAAAATAACCTACAGTGCCCTGAGCATTTTTTGGTGAATCTCTTCCTCCCTTTCTGCTTAGAATCATGATACCTTAGGCTGTATTTTTTACAGGAATAAGGGGAATTTTAATGAGCGATTCATTTGAAAATGTATTAACGCTGTCTGGAGGTAACGTAAAAGGCGCTTATCAAGCCGGTGCAATTAAATATCTTCTACAGGAAGAAAAATATGAACCAGATGCCATCTACGGTGTTTCTGTGGGCGCACTGAATGGCGGTATTCTTACGTCCTTAGCTAGAACAGTCCATAAAGATGGCAAACCTGATTGGCCTACCATTGCAGATGGTCTTTTGAAAGTTTGGACCGAAGAAGTCACTCAATTTAGTGATCTGGGCTATGCCCGCAGCACAGTTTCATTAATATGGACAGTTCTAGTTCAGCAACTTTTTTCATCGAGCTATCGAAAGTTTACCGGGCTTGTGAATATGGATAAAGCTGAAGAGTTGATGTATAAATCTGTTGATGGCGATGACCTAAAAAATAGTCCTGTTTATTATGCTTGCGGGGTTATTGATATGCTCAGTGGGGACTATAAACGGGTCAGTAATAGGGATGAGATCAGCGCAGACCTCTTAATGCGTTATATGGTCGCATCCACAAGAGAACCCATTGTGATGGATGTTCTGCCCATTGAGGAAGGTGTCTATGGAGACGGCGGTGCACGAGACATCCTCCCTTTTGTTGGAGATCCTGTGACGGCCAAGAAAGTCGCGGCGATAGCCTTGAATGCGAACCATCTTAATCCTGAACGTCAGCAAGAGGATATGTATCGTTTGCTATCAATCTTTGATCGAACTAAGTCCATTATGATCAATGAGGTCTCAGATGAAGATTGTCAAAAACTTGTAAATATTAATAAATTAATCACTCAAACCCCTCCGATTGAGTATAAGCTTATTAGACCCGCCGCGCCTGATGAGATTGAAATCGACAGGGAAACATTCACCTCTAAAGACATCCACGAACTCATTGAAAGAGGCTTTGAAAGAGCTAAAAGAGAAAAGTGGAAGACATAATAGACCCGTCAAGATAAGTTAAAACTTAGGGTGTAGAAAACTCTTCTGGATCAAAGACGTAATCACTGCTGCAAAATTGACAATTAACCGTTATTTTGCCGTCTACTGTGGATTCAACCAAGTCTTCAGCTGAAAACCCCTTTAGCGTATTATAAAGCTTGTCTCTGCTGCAACGACACTGGAATGCAACATGGCTTGCATCAAAAACACGGACGCCGTCTTCGTGGAAAAGTCTGTATAAGAGGGCGTCTGATGTGAGACTTGGGTCCTGGAGTTCTTGCTCTTTCACACTATTGGTGAAGATGGTGGCACGCTCCCAGGTTTCTTTATCTTGATTAGCGGTTTCAGCTCGTTCTAATAGACGCTCTTGACCTTCTTCACCGCGTGCTAAATGCTGTAGCATAATGCCCCCTGCGCGCCAGAAACCACTCACAGGATCTTTATCACAGGACAGCTTAATTTCAGTTGGTGTTTGCTCAGAACTCAAGAAATAGTTGCGAGCCACTTCCGAGAGTGTCTCGCCTTTCAAGTCAACAATTCCCTGATAGCGCTCCATCTCGTCACCTTGATCAATTGTGAGCGCCATATAGCCTTTTTTGCTTCCAACAAGGCCAGCGTAGGAAGGATTCTTTCCGTATTGACCAAGAATTTTTTCATCGACTTGCGCATAACCTCGCAAATGGCCAGGCTCACCGTCAATACCAGAATTTTCATAGTCTGCTACCAACATCGGTAAGGCCCCTGAGGATTTAACCTGAATGGTCACGATGCCTTTAAATTTCATCATAGAGCCTAGCAGAGATGTCAGTACCAAAAATTCTCCAAGAATACGTGCGACTGCATCGGAATAGTTGTGGTTCTTTAATATCTCATCAACAGCCGTTCCCAGTCTGACAACACGGCCACGAAAGTTTTCCCCTTCAATTTGAAAGGGGCGTACCTCATTATCGCGACTATAGTCTGGATCCTTAATGACAATTGGTTGATCACTCATGGTCAATCCTCCTATGCAGTATGATAGCTCTGACGAGCTTTCAAAAAGAATTTTGGTGTAACGCGTTTTATATTTTACCGAGACAAAATGCAAGAATGGCCTTTTGTGCGTGGAGACGGTTTTCGGCTTCATCCCAAATAACCGATTGAGGTCCATCTATCACAGCAGTTGTGACCTCCTCCTCACGGTGGGCGGGAAGGCAATGCATAAATAGCGCGTCAGATGAGGCCTCTGCCATCAACTCTTCTGTCACTTGGTAAGGGCCAAGCGCAGTATGTCTGGCGTCTGCATCTTTATCGCCCATAGAGACCCAACAATCGGTGACCATACAGTCCGCCCCGCGCGCAGCGATTTTGGCATCGTGGGTGACATCTATTGAGCGGCCTTCAGACTTGGCCCAGTCCAGAACGTCCGGATTCGGTAAATAAGCTTCAGGACAAGCAAGCATCAAATCAAAATCAAAGCGCACGGCAGCTTGGATCAATGATGTTGCGACATTATTACCATCACCAAACCAGGCGAATTTCTTTCCTGCAACAGATCCGCGATGCTCTTCATAAGTCATAATGTCAGCCATAAGCTGGCAGGGGTGAGAAAAGTCAGTGAGCGCATTTATCACCGGGACGGACGCATTTTCAGCTAATGTCAAAACAGCCTGATGATCATTGGCCCTTATCATGATGGCATCAACCATCCGGCTCATAACACGTGCTGTATCTTCCACGGTTTCCCCGCGCCCAAGTTGCATGCTATCTCCAGATAGAATGAGACTTTTGCCGCCAAGTTGTTGCATAGCCATTTCAAAAGAAATACGGGTCCGGGTTGATGGTTTTTCAAAGACCATGGCAAGACTTTGCTGATCAAGAGGTCTGCCCTCATCAAGCGCACCTTTGGACTGTCCTTGTCGCAATTCTTTCCAATCACGGGCAGTGGTAATGATATGGCGAAGGGTATCGCTATCATAGTCCGCAATATCAAGAAAGTGATGCCAAGGTCTTTGTCTGTTCATTGTTCTATCACCTGCAGTTTTAAACAGGTGCTCCATTCTCGCTCCAATCGGTCAGGGCTTCTTCCCATTTTCCGATTGCATATTCAATATCATCTTCATTCACAATGAGGGGGGGTAACATGCGGACCACCATGTCACCAGCTACCGCTGTGATTAGGCCGCGGTTGATCAGATCAACTGTTGCAGCTTTTGTCGGTATATCTGGCATGCGTAAACCGCGCATTAAACCTTTACCTCTAACTTCAGTAATAATTTCTGGAAAGCGTTGCTGTAGTCCGGCTAGGCGACCGCCAAGCATATCGCCCATTTTTTGAACATGCTCAAGGAAACCATCTTCTAGAAGAATATCCATGACAGCATTGCCAACAGCCATTGCTAGGGGATTACCGCCATATGTAGAACCATGTGTGCCAACAATCATACCTGAAGCGGCGTCTTCTGTAGCGAAGCAAGCCCCTAGTGGGAAACCGCCACCGATCCCTTTTGCTGATGCAATAATATCGGCGTCAATATCCGCCCATTGATAAGCAAAAAGTTTTCCTGTGCGACCCATGCCACATTGGATCTCGTCAAAAACTAACAGGATGCCTTTTTCATCGCAAATTTTTCTCATTTCCTGAAGGGTTTCAAGGGGGATAGGTTTGATCCCGCCTTCGCCTTGCACAGGTTCAACCATAATGGCGCCTGTTTCTTCTGTAATTGCTGACCGTAGCGCTTCCATGTCATTAAAAGGCACTAAATCAAACCCTTTAGGAACGGGTTCAAATCCTGTAATCATTTTTTCTTGACCTGCAGCCGCGATCCCAGCCAGTGTCCTGCCGTGAAAGGCTGTTGCCATGGTCACAATACGGTATTTGCCAGGATTGCCCTTGTCATGGTGGTATTTACGAACCATTTTAATGGCACATTCAATCGCCTCTGCCCCACTATTGGTAAAAAAGACTGTATCTGCATTACATTTGTCGATGATACGGCTGGCCAGCTTTTCCCCGAGAGGAATTTGGTATGTGTTGGCAGTATGCCAAAGCTTCTTTGCCTGATCGCAGAGCGCATCCACAACGTGTGGATGGCAATGACCGAGAGCCATGACACCGATACCAGAATAGAAATCCATATATTTCTTACCATTCGTATCATACATATACATGCCTTCAGCGCGTTCGAAGGCAATGGGTAAGCGTGCATAAGTGGGCATTAAGGGCGTTATCATCAATATATCTCCTGCAGTTAGCCTGCATTTTTTTGGGACCGAAAATCATTGACCGAAGCGTCAAGTAGGGCTTCGGTCAAGTCGAAATATTGAGGTGATTCTTACGCTCTTTATCAGGGAATTCAACCCCTTTTATGACTTTAATTTATAGCCAGACTTAAAGAGAGAATGCGCAAGCAGCCATAAGAAGAGATTCAAGATGAAAATATAAATGACACCGATTGTTAGATCACTGTCTCCCACGCCGATAAATCCATATCGAAAGCCATCGATCATATAGAAGAAGGGGTTTGCTTGAGAAATCAGTTGCCAGTTCCCGCTTAATCGCTCAATGGAATAAAAAGTCCCTGAAAGAAGGGAGAGCGGTGCGACGACAAAATTCGTGATAACTGCTGCTTGGTCAAATTTTTCAGCCCAAATTCCTGTAATTATCCCCACGAGGGAGAGCATAATGCCTGCTGAGACGCCAAAATAAAGGATTGCCCACCAATGATGGACGGTCAGACTAACGCTGGGCATCAAAAGAAAGGCGATTGCTACACTGCCGCCAACAGCAAGGGCACGCGTCAGGCCGCCTGCGACAAAACCAATCATTAACTCACTGTTAGACAAAGGCGGCATTAAAACATCGACAATATTACCTTGTACTTTGCCAATAAGGATTGAACTGGATGTATTGGCAAAGGCGTTCTGCAACATCGCCATGACAAGTAAACCGGGAGCAAGAAATGTTGAATATTCCAACCCTTTCATGCTGCGATTTTCTCCACCGAATGCGAGAGAGAAAATGATCATAAACAAGATGGTCGTAATGGCTGGGGCTGCAAGAGTTTGCAGCCACACTTTTGTAAAGCGTCGAGACTCTTTTACGTAAAGAGTCCATAATCCTCGCTTGTTGATGCTACCGATTCGCGATTCACCAGGTTCCGGAAAGGTCGATTCTACCGAGTCGTTCATGTTTTTTACTCCATAATGGGCATTCTTAGACCCCAATTTGTCATGGTTGACTAAAAAAACAAGTCCTAAATGCTTAAAAAACGGGCTTTATGGCGTGAGAGGCGATCTTGGGTCTTGGCAAGAAGGGCAAAAGACCGATATAAGCTAACTATCTTATAAAGAATTCGTTAAACATTTCTCAAACATAAAATTGAGGAGTGATAAAAAAGAATAAAGGGATGGTTATGGCTTGGACAGAAGAGCGTATAGAAAAATTGCGTAAGTTGTGGGACGACGGTCTCAGCGCAAGTCAGATTGCTAAAGAACTTGGTGAAAATGTTACGCGCAATGCGGTAATTGGTAAAGCACATCGCCTTGGCCTTAAATCACGCCCTAGTCCAGTGAAAAAAGATGCGAAGAAAAAAGCACCTGCAAAGCCGGCGGTTAAAAAGTCGCCCCCAAAAGAAAAGAAGATCATTTCGGGTAAGGTCTCTCTATTAGAATTGACAGATCGGATGTGCAAATGGCCTATCGGTCACCCTGGTGATGATGATTTTCATTTTTGCGGGAAATCATCTGAAGCAGGTATGCCTTACTGTGCAGGTCACTGTGCTGAAGCTTATCAAGCTCAACCTCAACGAAAAAGTGCTGCGCCTCAAGCGCCGCGAATTATTCGCTAAATCTTTAGCAGAGTTGAAAATTAGAAAGCCGTTTCCAAGTGGGAACGGTTTTTTTTATATAAAAATCTTTTGTTAATGCCTTGCTCTTCCACGTTTCTGCGCTAAGATTAAGGGAAATAGATTTCGGGGAGAGCCATAATGAAAAAATTACTTTTGGTTTCTGCAGCAGCAGCAACACTGATCACATCCTCAGCGATGCCGCAGGAAAAAGCACATCCAACGGTGAAATATCGCCACCATACCATGGAAACGATTAAGGATTCTCTTATTCAAATGAAGGGCATCTTAAATGGTAAGGGGCAATCCGCGGATTTCGGCATTCATGCCCGTGTGATGGCAGTGAATGCAGAAGGGTTTTACGCGGCTTCACGTGTTAAAATCGCGGGCGGTGATACAAAGCCTGCTGCATGGGAAAACTGGGATGATTTTGCGGCACGAATGGAAGCCTATATTGCAGACACCAAAGCCCTCGCTGCTTTGCCAGAGGATGCAGATCAAAAAGCGCGGGCAGTTGCCTTTGGAAAAGCGGTTAAAAACTGTAAAGCCTGTCACGATAAATATAGAGCTGAATAGATCGTATCCAGTAAAATATTAGATGTATCTGCTCCTGCCTTTGGCGGGAGTATTTTATTGTGTATTAACCGTACTATTCTTAGTAATAATAACGAACCATAGAAATAATAAATAGCGCATCTTAGGGGAGAATTAGAATGGCAAAAGGAACGCATGACTATGTGGACGATCCGCGGAACCAATCCATATTAATCAATGTGAATGGAGAATTATTTCCGCGGGATGAGGCAAAAGTATCAGTCTTTGATAGTGGGTTTATTCTTGGCGACGGTGTGTGGGAAGGGTTGCGTGTTCATAACGGTATTATTGTGCTTCTTGATGAACATTTACAGCGGCTCTATGCCGGGGCAAAAGCCATTGATATGGATGTAGGCATCAAACGAGATGAACTAAAACAGCGTTTATACGAGACACTTGATCGAAACGACATGGCTAAGGACGGTGTCCATATTCGCCTAATGGTCACACGCGGCGTGAAGGCAACACCTTATCAAGATCCCCGCGTTACTATTTCAGATGCGACCATCGTTATTGTGCCCGAATATAAAAACCCACTGCCTGAAACGGTCAATAAAGGGATTAGTCTCTTTACAGTTCACGTGAGACGCGGCGACCCTGCTGTTCAGGATCAAAAGTTGAATAGTCATAGTAAACTTAACTGTATCACCGCCTGCATTCAAGCCGCCAAAGCTGGAGCTGATGAAGCATTGATGCTGGATCCCCACGGTTTTGTAGCCACATGCAACAGCACGCATTTCTTTATTGTTAAGGACGGTGAACTCTGGACAAGCTCAGGAGATTACTGTTTAGGCGGTATAACGCGTGGGACTGTTCTAAAGTTAGCAAGAGAGAATGGTATCGTTGCTAGAGAAAAGAATTTTTCTCTCACAGATGTCTACGGTGCGGATGAAGCGTTTGTTACAGGAACTTTTGCTGGCCTTGTACCTGTTCATACCATTGATGGTCGATCTATTGGCTGGGAGGAAGAGCAACAGATGCCGGGTAAAATGGTCAAACAGATGCAGGAAATTTATAAAAAATATTTGCACAGCGAGGCTGCAAAAGGCAGGGGGCTTTGATGTCCGATACCCCAGTCACTCGATTGGCTATGTGGTCTGGTCCCCGCAATATTTCAACAGCCATGATGCGCAGTTTTGAAAATAGATCCGACTGCAAGGTTGTGGATGAACCTTTTTATGCATTTTATTTAGATCGCTCAGGGTTGGATCATCCTGGCCGTGATGCCATCATTGCCAGTCAATCAACGGACCCATCAGAGGTAATAGATCAGTTATTGGGTCCGGTACCTGAAGGCGTAACTCTCTATTATCAAAAACATATGACCCATCATTTGTTGCCAGAAATTAATCTGGAAGACCTTGATGCTCTTACGCATGTTTTTTTAATTAGAGATCCTCAGGAGATGGTGTCAAGCTATGTACGATCACGCGAGCAGGTCACATCGCAAGATTTAGGATTGCATCAGATGGCTGAATTATTTGACCGAACTGCAGATCGAAAAGGGGCGGTGCCACTTGTGTTGAATAGTCGAGATGTTTTGATGAATCCTGAAAAGGCGCTGTCTAGTCTTTGCGATAGAGTGGGACTTGCTTTTGATAAGGCCATGTTGAATTGGCCTGCAGGAAGACGGGACAGTGACGGCGTTTGGGCACCCTATTGGTACAAATCTGTCGAAGCTTCGACAGGTTTTTCTCCCTATGAGGCGAAAGAAATTCGACTAACAAAGGACCTTCAAGAAATTGCGGATCGCTGTCAGGCTCCTTATGAGAAAATGAAGGGGTTTGCCATAGAGGTCTAATCTGCCTTGATCTCGAGGTCATAAAACTCGGCAAACTCTCGGTAGTCATCTTCCCGAATAGCCCCCATGCGATCCTTTATTGTGTTGATATCATCTTTACCACATTCAGGGTGATGAGACATGGCGCACAGGCCGAGTTGAAGGGCGGCCTCTATTGTTTCGGGAACCGAGGCAAGCACGCCGTTTTTCTTTAGGTTGATTGCTTCTTTTAAATCATGGGCTCTAGAATGAAGACCTAATCCAGGATAATGGTCTCTTACTTGATGAACTGCCCGGCGAATGGCTTGAGGGTCATCCATCGTTAAAATCATGCCGGAAGCCCGGTCAGCATGGGCAGCACTCAACACATTGATACTACTGGCATCACCGAAGTAAACATTGCATTCTTTTTCCCTCCCCGCTTTAACTTTTTCAAGATCAGTATCAAAGGCAATATAGGGATAACCTGCTTTATCCAGTTGATGGGCAATGATTTGACCAACGCGGCCAAAACCAGCAATGATAAAGCGACCGGAGTCGTGATCGTGTCCCTCGTTTACTTGATGGGACTTTTTCTCTTCTTCTTTATTGTCGCTAAAGCGATTGGAAAAGGTCAATAGTGGCGGTAGAATAAAGGGGGTGAGAGCCATGGATATGGCAACCACCAACATGAGTGACCCTAACAAGGTGCTATTCATCAAGCCATTACTGGCTGCAAAAGCGAAGAGAACAAAACCAAACTCGCCCGCCTGAGAAAGATAGGTACCTGTTCTCAGGCTTTCCCGAGGAGAAAAAGAGAAAAGTCTGGCCAGACAATATATGACAACAACTTTTGTGAGCATCAAGCCAAGGACAAGCCCCAAGACGATCTGCCAATCCGAGAGCAGTCGGGAAAAGTCTATGCCCATGCCTACCCCCATGAAGAAAAGGCCGAGCAATAACCCTCTAAAGGGGAGGATGTCCGCTTCAATTTGATGACGAAATTCACTGTCTGCTAAAAAGATGCCCGCAAGAAAGGCTCCCATTGCAAGCGAAAGCCCAATAGTTTCCATAAGATAGGCCATGCCAAGAATTAAAAGCAGGGCAAAGGCTGTGAATACTTCTTTTACACCAGCACTTGCCACAAGGGACATAATTGGTTTCAAAGCAAAGCGACTTACAATGAATGTGAGGGCTAATAGGGCTACTCCTTCGACAATCCCCATAAAAAGGCTTCCAGAAACTGCCTGACTTGGACCCGCCATCACTGATACAAGTGCAAAGAGAATAGGCACAGATAAATCCTGCATCAAGAGGATTGAAAAACTTGTTCTGCCCGTCGTCGATTGAAGTTCGCCGCGATCTGAAAGAAGTTGTAGGCCCATGGCAGTTGACGACAGAGCTAGGCCCAGCCCAACAATTAAAGCTGTTGGGGGCGTAAGACCTAAATAGAGAGCTCCTCCAAAAAATAAAGCCCCAGTTAAAATGATTTGTGCCCCCCCAAGACCCAAAACCATTCGCCGCATGGTCCATAAGCGCTGGGGTTTCATTTCAATACCAATTAAAAATAAGAGGAAGACAATGCCAAATTCAGCGATATAGTTAATTGTCCCAAGGTCATTCACGAAGTTAAAAGCATAGGGTCCAATGAGCATCCCACCGATCAAATACCCAATAATTGAGCCTAGTTTTGATTTCTGGGCTAAGGGAACAAAGACAACAGCGGCTCCAAATATTACTAGGAGTTGTGTAATTATATGACTATTTTCGTGCATAAGAGTCTTCTTTCAATTGGCACTGCTTCTAAATTTTCACCGAGTATATCGTATGGTGAAAACGATGTATAGATGTCAGAGAGACAGACTTTACACAGGGAAGAATTTAAATCGCAAGCAGAACGCCACACAGAAAACCCTTTCATATAACCCAACCGATGTGGTACCTCAATATAAACGATATTGGGGTAAAATATGCGATCCTTCTTCTTTCTTATTCTTATGGGATTCTTTCTTAATACGTCACAAAGTCTGCAGGCCGAAGTCGTGGGTGACGGTGATAGTGAGAATGGTATCGAGGATAATAGAATGCCATTATCAGAATTGCCCACACAAATGCTTCGGCAAATCAGAAGTGTTGGTGTGATTAGATGCGGCCCGCGGGTTATTGGCTCTGCTGTTATTATCAGGTCAGATGCAAAAAAGGCCCTAATTCTAACGGCGGCTCACGTTGTTGAAGAAAAGAATCTGACGCAATGTCTTTTCCATCCCTATGATATGTATCAGGGCTACACCTTCACTGTAGCGCATTTGGGTCGGTCGAAAGCACAACCTGACATTTTTGAGGGGGATTGGGCAGTGCTGCATGTCAGAGCAGATTTGTCAATGTTTGGAGCTGCGCGCTTGAGCCGTTCATCTCGAGAAATTCGTCGGCCCAACCAAGCACTATTAATCGGTTATCAGGAGAGTTATAACGCTCTTGTTGCCAGTCTTATTGATTGCACGATCATCCCTAAAGACAAAGAAAAGGGTTTGGCAAGGGATCAGTTGAGTGTAGGACTTGATAGTTGTGATAGTGGTAAAGGCGCCTCAGGAGGAGGAGTGTTTCTGTATGACAGCGAGGCAGGGCGATTGTATCTTTATGGTGTTAGAACCGGATTTTTAAGGGCTAAGAATGATAAAGGAGACATGCCCGTAAAAGGGAGTTTGGCTGACCCTAAACTTTATGCTAATAGTCATCATCGAATGACGAAATCACTTCGTCAAAAAGTGAAATTTCTTTGGACGTTGCCTTAATGCCCCCTGAACTACCGCCTTATCACCCGCCGATGGAACCCTTTTTAGATATTCTCTATCAAGATGATGATCTTCTTTTTTTAAACAAACCAAGTGGTCTTTTGACTGTGCCGGGAAAAAATGAAGATATGAAGGATTGTCTTGAATCTCGTGTCCAAGCGCAATTTTCTGCTGCGACTATTATTCATAGACTTGATATGGAGACCTCGGGTGTTCTCGTGATGGCACGGCACAAAGATGCGCATCGAGCTGTCTCACGTCAATTTGAAATGCGTCAGACCGAAAAATATTATGAAGCCGTGGTCTGGGGCGTTCTCCCTCAGGACACTGGGGAGGTTGATGAGCCGTTAATATGTGATTGGCCCAATAGGCCCCTGCAAAAAATTTGTTATGATCACGGGAAAAAAGCTGTAACAAATTATACTGTTCTTGATCGTACAGAAACAACGACCCGAGTGACGCTGAACCCCATCACTGGCCGCTCACATCAGCTTCGCGTTCATATGCTCCATTTAGGTCATCCAATACTAGGAGATAGGCTCTATGCAAGCGGTGAGGCGTATACGGCAAGCCCTCGACTAGCCCTTCATGCGAATAGCTTAAAGATCACGCATCCCGAAACTTCCGAAAGCTTAGACATCTCAGCTCCTATCCCATTTTAAGAGGCGAGCAGAAGGCCTTATAGAAGGGCTTAGAGTGGTTTTTGGCTAATTTGGGTAATGAATATTTTGACAGCATTTTCTTCTTTAAGTGTGCGGTCAGCAGCAGCCTGCAGGTATTTCCTGATCAAGTCTGGATCAAGACGCCTTCCAACGCGAAATTTCTTTTTCGCCAGGCGCGATATAATCGTGAGCATAGAGGCAGCCAATTGGTCTTTACGGTCATGATACCGTTGTGTCGGTGTCTTTTGAATCTTGCCAACAGCCTTTAATGTAATTTGAAGGTAGGGGCGTCCGTTGCGGATCGATGTGTAAATGATAGGGTTGAAATCAATTTGACCTTCTTTATCTTCGCCCTCTTCGCCGTCTTGTGCCTTCACAGAATAAACAGCAGCCAACCCCTGTGCGGGCAGTAATTGAATGAATAAAAAACTCATCAGGGTTAAAAGGGTAATTTTTTTTATCATCAGTCTTCTATCTTTCGTCAAGAACTTACGGACAGTCTTAATGGAAACTTTAGCGTAAAAGGTCAAGTCATTCTAGTTTTCTCTAGTTGCAGAAGATGGCAAATTAAAGTCTTGATGTGTCAGTTGCATAATGAGAATTTTATTGCACAATGCGACATTCTAATATTGCAAAATGCAATTATTACCCCACATTAGGGAATGAAATAAGAACAAATAAATAAATTAATTAATAAAATCAATATCTTATGTTTGTTTTTAAAAACTGGCACGCAGCTTGTAATGATATAAGTACCTCTCGAGCAGGTATGCAGAGGTGAGAGTTTTTTATTACTCGACCCCCAATCGTGCACTCACTTTTGCGTCCTGCCATTTTTAAACCGCCTTTATGGCGGTTTAATTATTTCTGCTTCTTTTTTCCTCGTGTTAACTTCTTTTTGTCAGCGCTCAGAGATGAAGCTCCTAGAAACCCACTTTCCAAATGAAGGATCTTAGAATTTAATGTTTAAAAAACATTGAATGGAGTGGCTGTCCTGTGAAAGGCAGGAGTTAGATCAGGTCACTTTCCTGCTCATAGAAGGTGTATCGTTTAATGCCAATGACGAACGTCATTCATGTCAACGATCATAGAAAAGTTGGGATTAGATAAATAAACTGGCTGGCCCGGATTGTGAACTTGAGGAAAGGCGTGCTAAGGCAGTTTGATAGTTCGCAATTTGTGCAGTAATTCGGGCAGGGGCAGGTTCTTGATTTAAGCCACCATCACGAATAAGGGCTTTGAGAGGATTGTATGTGAGCGATCTTTCAGCCCGTTGAATGGTGCCGAGTGCTGTTTCTAAAAGCCCAAGAACATATTTCGCTGTTGTTTTGTCACGAATATTCAGCGCACCTTCAAGCGCAAGGCCGAAGGCACCGCCCAAATCATCTGGCCCATCTGGTTCTACCTCATCATCACCGTCACCACTGATATTGAAAACCTCATTCTTTGAAAGAATGCGACCCTCTTCAAGGCCCATTTTTCTAAGGGCATCCCGTCCTTCGTCTCCAGCTAAGAAATCAAGGGTAGGAGAACCTTTTGGATCAAGGGTTTGAATCTTTAATTTGTCCCCTTCAGAGGTTGTTGAAACTTCTACAGTGAATTTGCCAAAACCAGCGATGCGCATTTGACGGGCGATATCATCGTATGTATCGCCAGCCTCAATTTCAATTTTGATTTTACTTTCCCCGTCTATGGAGATGTAGAAATTATCACCGGCTCTAAGACTGGTCTGTGTTTCCAGGTCCAATTGCTGATCAAATTTTGCACTGCCTTGGGGAAGGCCAAGGGTGCCGAGAACACTATTTCCTAAATCAGTAAACCCAATATCAGTCGCATTCATTGAGGCAAGACCTTCGCCGAATAATTCAGTATCTTCGACGATGCCGCTGCTGGCATCAAGCCGTGCAACAAAAGCATCAACATTGCCTGTTTTCGTTTCGCCGTTTAAGTTGCCCCCGGTAGAGCCTGCCACATATATTTTGCCATTATCAATAGCAACACCATTAATTTGATCATTTTCTGACGTGCCAATCAGTGTCACAAAGTCTGCAGTTACGCTGGCACCACTATCTGTAAAGCTGGCGACAAAGCCATCTCTGTTGCCAGAAAAGGATCCATTGACTGTGGCTGTGCCTGAACTATCGATTGAAGCGCCGGTGCTATAGCCTGAGAGAACAATTTGCGTGCCGTCGACAGCGATGTCTGTAATTTCACCAGTTGTACCGATTGCGCCTAATTCAATTGAGAATTGTTCACTGGTTAGATCGTTGGCATCTAATTTTTTAAGGCTGGCAATACCGTCATCTTCAACTGCAACAAGGATATCGCCGTCATTTGCAATGGTTATGGCAGAAATTTTTTCCCCGCTGCTATCTCCAATCAAAGTGCTTGATTGAACGGAGCCATCCGTCCCATCGAGTTTGATGACCATCCCATCTGTACTGCCCCCAAAGCTATTGGTTCCGCTGAAAGCAGAGGCAGATTGACCTGCAACATAAATATCATTGTTGCTGTCAACAGTCAGCGCAAGACCTTTTGTCTCAGCAGTGGTATCTAACTGATAGCGAAACACTTCTGTTCCAGCTGAGGAAAATTTAGCGACAAATGTATCGAGACTGTCTTCAATGGTGTCCCCGTTAATGATGCCGGCGTTTGTATTGTCTTCAGTTTGAACCACAACGGCACTATCCGTTTGTCCCGTAATGATAACATTATCTTCATTATCGACAGTAATGCCGTAGGCTTCTGCATTTCCAGATACACCGAGTAAGCGGGAAAATTGTAAATTGCCTTCGCTATCAAATTTACTAAGAAAGACATCGTTGGTCTCTGCTGTATTAAGCTGGAAACCAAAACTACCTTCTGAGTGCCCAACAACATAGGTGTTTCCAAGGCTATCAACAACAACGCCTTGCGACTGGGTATTCGCATTGACCCGCGTATCACTGTTTATATTCGTGATTGAAGAGGCGTCTTCATCTTCCTCTTCTTCATCATCGTCATCGTCTGTGTCTGTTACATCCGATAGAGCATCAGAACGGAATTGGTCTCTGAGCTTTTGAATTTCAGGATCTAATTCATCTTCCTCGTCTTCCTCTTTGGTCAGAGACTTAATTTCAGAGGCTTCAATATCCGTTGCTGCAAAAGAAGTGACGTCGTCTCGGGTCAAGGTCGTCGCAATATTTGTGAATTCCACAAGCCGAGATGTGATGGCAAGATCTTCATCAAGTTGAGTGGCATTGCTGGAAACATACAGTGCTTTTTCTGTGGCGGCTGCACTAAAGGCGACTTCCTCAGTTAAGGCCCCTTCAAGCTTGATTCCGTATTTACCGTTGCTATCTTGTTCAACATTAAACCGTGTAATATATTGAGGCTGCGTCTCGCCTTCTCCGTCAAGTTCAGGATCACCATGCTCATCAAGTATAAGTTCAGCATCCATAACGCTATTCATATAAGCGACCACATTGTTTAACGTCAGCTCTTCAGTCATATTTGAAAGATCTATAGAGATTTCTTCAGTTGAACCGCTTTTAGTGATGGAAACGGAGAATACTTCTGTGCCGGTTAACCCTTCAATAACATCATCTGCGCTGCTCACAATAGAGGAGAAAGTTGCTTCTGTGTTATTCTTGCCGGTCCGGGTGGTTGTTTCTGCTTTATATTCTTTGTCACCGAGAAAGAGGTCGAGTTTCTCTGTGCTGCCTTCGGCTAAGAACTCGCGAATTTCAGTCATGCCTTGTTGAAACTGGTCATCAAGTCGTTCAAGAGAAGATGTAACTGTGGAATCTTCCGCTGCATATTCAGCTAAGGTTTGTAAATTTGTAAGGGCGCGGTATATGGCAAATGTTGCGAGACGATCGGGATCATCTTGAACTTCCGCAAAAGCAGAATCGTCCTTGTCAATAAAGCTTGAAAGTTCGCGAATTTCTTTGACGCGTCGTTCTAGGCTTAAGGGGCCATCTTCTTGTTCATTAATGTTATCTGTATCCCAGGGTGCTGTGACATTTTCACTGACACCTGAAAGATCAAAGGCAGCGCGATCTGTATTTGAGAGAGACCCCAGTGTTCTATTGGTGAGTTGGGCACTATAATTCGCTGAAAGAAGGTTTGCGCCAATGCCGACAATTGGGCGTGAAGTTGTCGCGTTGCCGCCGCCAAAAAGGCCGCCAACACTTCCAAAACCACCACCTAATATAAAAGCCATTTCGCTTCTCTTTCCTCTGACGTGTACCCTTCTGTACGAGTCTTTAGAGTTTAGCACAGAAGGCAAAAAATGCCCATAGGGCAATAATTGCCTATAAAACCCGCTTAAATGCCCCTAATTAGGGCTTAAAGCAGGCAAATGATTCCTTTTCTTGTAATCTTCTTCAAGGTTACCTACATACTATTGCAAGGACTATGACAGTTTTAGAATATTAAGAGGATATCTTATGGGTGCGTTATTTTGGTTGGTTGATACAGTCATTGGTATCATGGTTTTTTGTTTAATTGCCAATGTGATTGCAAGCTGGTTAGTTGCTTTTGGTGTGATTAATATTTATCAACCTGTCGTGAGAACTCTCTTAGATGCTCTCTCCCGAATAACCAATCCCATTGTTCAGCCCATCAGACGATATTTACCAGCTATGGGTGGGTTAGATTTATCTCCATTGATCGCCCTCATACTTCTCCAATTTGTGCGTATTTTAATTGTCGGAGACCTACAGAGAGCTCTTATGTAGAGATGGCGATTTCCCTCCTGGATGATTATATTTCTGTCGCCATAAAGGCTTATCCAGCCTCAAAGATTAATAGAGTCATGAAACCTATAGTGAATGACGCGGGGGAGAGCTATATTCACGTCTATACGACGAAAGCCGCAGAAAAAGGAAAGGCCAACAAGGCGATCATCAACCTGTTATCTGAAGAGTGGGGTCTGCCTAAAAATTCTATACATGTCGCACGGGGTGAGGCCAGTCGTTTTAAAATGATAAAGATAACTTCTCATATAAATGAGCGCTTTGCACTTCTTCAAAATTGGGTTAAAGAAAACAACTAAAGGTCCCTTTGTTTAATTATAGAATTAAAGGATGCTCATGTCCGCACATATTATAGATGGCAAAGCTTTTGCAGCTTCCGTAAGAAGTGATGTCGCTAAGGATGTTCAAAGCCTTAAGCAAAAGCATGGTATCACGCCCGGCCTTGCAGTGGTAATTGTCGGAGAGGACCCAGCCAGCCAGGTTTATGTTCGTAATAAAGTGAAGCAAACGTCTGAAGTCGGCATGAATGGATTTCATTTTGAATATCCTGCTGACACTCAAGAAGAAGAAGTTTTGCAAAAAGTGCATGAGCTGAACAATGATCCTGCAGTGAACGGTATTTTGGTTCAATTGCCATTACCAGATCATATGAATGAAACCGCGATTATAGAAGCAATCAGTCCTGAAAAAGATGTAGATGGATTCCATGTGGTCAATTCTGGTTTGCTAGCAACTGGGGGCAAAGGATTGGTGCCCTGTACACCGCTCGGTTGTTACCTGATGCTCAAGGATCATTTGGGGGATCTATCCGGGAAAAAAGCAATTGTGGTGGGGCGATCCAACATCGTTGGCAAGCCTATGGCACAGCTTTTACTTGATGCAAGCTGTACAGTGACAATCGCCCATAGCCGCACAAAAGACTTACCTGCTGAAGTGGCTCAGGCAGATATTGTTGTCGCAGCAGTCGGCCGCCCTGAGATGATCAAAGGGGATTGGATTAAACAGGATGCGACAGTCATTGATGTGGGTATCAATAGAATTCCTGCCCCAGAGCGCGGGCAAGGGAAGCATCGACTTGTTGGAGATGTTGAGTATGCAACAGCGAGCGAAAATGCAGGGGCGATAACCCCAGTGCCGGGTGGTGTGGGCCCTATGACAATCGCTTGTTTGTTGAAAAACACTGTGACCGCCACTTACCGTCAAAATGACATTAAAAAATAAATGTTAAGACTATTACCTCTCATCAATGAGATTGCTCTTTTAGAACGGAGATAATCATGGAAACTTATATTGCTGCTTTCATCACGCTCGTCGTTATTATTGATCCGCCAGGTATGGCACCTATTTTTGCAGGATTAACCGATGGTGCCTCCAAGAAATTCAAGCGGACAATGGCGATAAAAGGTTCTTTCATTGCTCTTCTAATTCTATTGTTTTTCGGCTGGGCAGGACAGCCTTTTATGAATGCCCTTGGTATTTCAATTGACGGATTACGCGTTGCAGGCGGCATAATGCTCTTCATTATCGCCCTAGAAATGGTGATGGAAAAAAGAACGGAACGCAAACAAGAAGCTGCGGAGAAATTGGATGATTACTTTGAAGATATCTCGGTTTTTCCCATTGCCCTTCCCTTGCTGGCAGGCCCGGGGTCAATCGCGACAATTATGATCTTGATGAATAATCAGGAAGGCAATTTGATGGGACAAGTGATGGTCATGAGCGCGTTATTATCTGTGATCTTTCTGACGCTGATTGCGCTCTTGATCGCACCTCAGATGATGGCGCTTTTAGGCCCGTCTGTGAATGCTGTCATTACCCGGGTTCTAGGTGTTGTTTTAGCAGCCTTGGCAGCTCAATATGTTCTAGAAGGCGTCCAAGGTTTTTACGCTTTTTAGTTAATTTATCACGAATGAAATAATCACGGGCAGTGTAACAATGCTTGCAATGGCTGACCCAAGAATAGAAGCAGAGACTCTTTCTCGGTTGCACTCATACCCTGAAGCCACTGTGAAGGCCAACACACCCGTTGGCAGAGAGGCTGTGACTGTGGCAACACGCACCCAAAGATCGGGAAGGTCAAAGACAGCACTTGTGAAGAAATAAACGAGAGCGGGTAGGGCAAGTAGTTTTAAAACCATAATAGGGACGGCGCTAATGACAAGTCCCCCAAGTTTCACCCGTGATAAGGTTAATCCAACGGCAAACAGCCCTACTGGCGCAGCACTACCTGCAGGCAAGGCAAGAATATTTTTGACTAAATCGGATAGCCCAAAACCCGTTGCTGACCAGATCAATGATAAACCAAGGAAAATAATAACAGGATTTTTCATTGTAGAAAGTAAACTGCGTTTAAAAGTATCGAGCGCGCTGGCGCTGGTCCCTGAATATCCTTCTGAAAGCATAATGGTTATGGGGAGGAGAGTCATTGAATGAAATGACATAATCATTAACAATATTCTCAGGCCATCGTCGCCGAAAACGCCATCGATCACAGGAATAGCCATAAAGCCGAGATTTCCAAAACAGCAAGAAAAGGCAAAGATTGCTCGGCCAGGTTTTTTTGCACCTGCAAGAGATGAGATCACAAAGGCGGCTAGAAAATATATTGTATAGAGTGCCAAATAATAGACGCCCACCACTTTGAGTTCTTGCCCAGAGGGAAAAGGCTTATCCGCAATGAGCAGCATGAGAAGAGAAGGGATTGCCACCGTCCAAATATAACTTGAGAGCGCTTGAGCAGCGCCGCTTCCTTGTTTGAAGAGAGTTGTTTTCCCTAAGAAATATCCCAGTGCCATCATTGTAAACAAAGGGGCCATTACCGATAAATTGGTCAGCACTCTATGCCCTCCCTGAGATGAAGAGTAAGAAAAGAGAAACAGTGATCATGGATACCAGAGTAGAATATAAAATTGTTGAGGCTGCCCGACGAGATCCCGTCCCAACAGTCACAGCATAATTAAAAGCATTTAATCCTGTTGGCAGACAAGATAATAGTAATAATGTATATTGTTCCGTCCCCGAAATATTCATGATCTGGGTTGTCGTGTAAACCATTAACGGGAAGAGGAAAAGTTTTGCC
Source organism: Temperatibacter marinus (assembly GCF_031598375.1). Lineage (NCBI taxonomy): Bacteria > Pseudomonadati > Pseudomonadota > Alphaproteobacteria > Kordiimonadales > Temperatibacteraceae > Temperatibacter > Temperatibacter marinus. The sequence continues at coordinate 550,476 of NZ_CP123872.1, read as the reverse complement.
CCTGCAGCAACACTGGCTTGTACGCGGTCACCTTTCGCATTAACACTGGCCAGCGAAGCGCCTAAAGCAAAGAGACCTGCTGGGGCCGCTGCCGGTGCCAGAAGATCCACTAGAGTTAACAGCGGGGAAGGAGCAGTATATTGATATGCTGAGGCCAGCATTGCAAAGGCGATCGAGAGGATGACAGGGTTTTTCATAAACCCGAGCCCGGCTTCTTTAAGAGAGTTTAAAATAGATTTCTTTTGCTTTGGATCAGCTGCCATGACAAGTACAGCGAGTAGGATTAGGATGACTTCATGAGTTGATAAGATCAAAATATTCACGCGCAATCCTACATCTCCGAAGGTTGCGTAGGTGAGAGGTATCCCCATGTAAGCTTTGTTGCCGAAACTGATAGAATAGGCGTACATGGCTCTTTCTTTATAATCATGATTGAAAAAAGATCCCAAGATAAGAACTGTGAGCATAAAGAGGACAACCATGGGAATGAGAAAGCCTGAAAGCATCCATGTATCCGCAAGATCCGGCAAGGGATTAACGCTCATCAGTTTATAGATAAGTGCGGGCATGGCCAGATACCAAACAAACAGGATAATTCCTTTTACGCCGCTCTCTGGAAAACTATCAAGTTTACCGACCCAGTACCCAAGGCCTATCAGGGCAAAAAGCGGGAGGGCTGATGTTAATACGATATCCATGCTATAATCCTTGTAATTGTACATTTACACGGTCGGATTAGAAGCACAAGTGTTGTTTCGTAGAGTGCAGTTATGCATAGAGTGCATAAGCCTTAAGAGTAGAATGGGTTAGTTACGTTGGCGCTGACTGCGCCTTTTCCCTTCTGAGCGCTTGCCTTGACTGCGCTGTCCGCGCTCTTTAGACCCTGATGAGCGCAGCTCTTTCATGAGGACCTTCATGACCTCTTCTTCTGTCGCTGTGCAATCATTGTTGCGATCATACTTGATGATATAGCCATTAGGAATGGCTTGAAATTCTTTGAGGGTGATACTGCGACTATGGTTTTTATCGACTGTAGAAAAGTCATGAAACATATATTTATTGGTCATGAAATTCACCTCTCGATATTCACTTGATGACAAGTCATACGAAGCATCTGTATCTAGCTTTTTAAATAAGTTCGCTTTTTGTATATAATCATCTTCACACGTGAGAAATCCATCTTTATTGAGGTCCAAATTAGAAATGATCGTTTCGTATTTTTGTCGAAACTTCATTTTCATTTTTTCATATTTTTCCGCGCTCATTTCTTTACGATTGGAGTGCGCGCCGCGATCAGGTCGACCGGGACCACTTGTGCAGGCAGAGAGTAAAAAGGTGGATAGGCATAAAACCAAAAACAATTTATTTGTCATTAGATGTCCTCTTATATTCGCAGTTGCCTCTATACGATCGGGTCACCAACAGCCCTGCAAGGATTTTGAAAATAATTTCTATGTTTTTTGGGGAAAAGAAAGGCAGGGTGCCTTTTTCCCCTCATTTTTTATATTTGGGGATCACATATATAGCCAAGAGCTGCTATGGTGCTGATCAAAATAATCACCGACGAGACTTTTATGATTTCTACGGATCCTTTATTCTATTTAGCAGCTGTTCCAGCCATTCTTTTAACGGGTGTTTCAAAGAGTGGGTTTGGGGGAATAGCGCTGTTCGCGGTTCCTATCATGGCCTTGGTAATCTCTCCGATAGAAGCAGCGGCCATTGTTCTGCCCTTGTTGCTTATGATGGATGCTATGGGGTTTTATGCATGGCGGGGAAAAGCACACTGGGGTCACCTGAGAGCCATGTTGCCCGGCGCTGTCGTTGGCGTGATTATAGGGATGCTGACAGCGACCTATGTCAGTGCAGAACAAGTGAGATTGTTCGTTGGGGTTCTGGCTGTCGCCTTTGTGCTCTATCAATACCTCCCACGGTCTAAGGGCATGATTCTAGACAAAAAGCCCAGGATCGTAGAAGGGTCACTTGCAGGAACGTTTGCAGGATTTACCAGTTATATCGCCCATGCAGGGTCCCCTCCTTATCACATGTACATTATTCCTAAGGGACTGGATAAAGTTAGTTTTGCAGCAACGGGGACCTATTTTTTTACTTTAGTGAATGGCTTGAAATTCCCGGCCTATATCTATTCGGGCCAGTTGACTCTCGATATAGGCATCCAGGCGCTGGTGCTCGCCCCCCTTGTCCCCATTGGGGTTTATTCAGGTCTTTGGCTCAATAAGAAACTTGATCATGCTCTGTTCTATAAAATCGTGTATGGATCTGTGTTTGTGATTGGACTAAAGCTTATAGGCGACAGCTTATTCCCTTAGAAGGTGAGTTTTCCAAAACCGACGTTGATCATCTAAGCGGTTTAAAGCGTCAAAACTTTGTCCAGCATTTTGAAAATAGACCTCAGCTTTTTTCGGAGATTCAATAATTTCATGAATGCCTTCCACCCATGCTTCCACACTAGCGGGTAGAGACAATCCTGCTTGATACTCCTGGACATAATGTTCGTGGATCCAACCCTGTGTGTAAACCCCTGCGCATCCAGAAAGTGGATGCTCAAGGATTTTATTGATCGATCGTCCTTTGTTGAGCGGTGTATCTGCGATGGGATAGAGTGCGAGATGATATGGGTATTTACCAATATGCCTTTGGAAGAAGGCCCACCTGAGATGTTGACGTCTTTTTACACGGGGATGCTGATCCAGCTCTTCCATAAGGGGTTCGTTTGAATGATAAGTGAAGGTTACATGATCATGTCTCTCTAAAAGAGCCTTCACAACAGGCCTTAGCAGGCGATAGCCCGCTCTATGGCTGGTTGTACCTATATGGACGAGGTTAAAGATTTTATCAGCGTAAGAATAATGATTGCCGTTGGGAAGAGACGCCCCCCATGCAGGCCGCATAAGAGAAACTTTAGGATGGTCGGGCAGGAATTTTTTCAGATAACTTGAGGAAACCACCACATGGTCTGCCTTGGCAATCAGTCGATCTGCATGTTCTTTGAAAGATTGGATTTTGTGGCGATAGTTTTTAGACAGGCTGGTGTCTTCTTGCGCTTCCCAAATGTTATCATCAATCAGATATATTAATTTTTTGCTCGTGTCTTTGAGAATAGGGTCTAAAATTTCAGGGTCATCATCACGGATCACCAGATAATGATTTTCAGCTTTGAATGTATGATCACCAATGCGTTTAATAGGCCTATTTCTTCGCCAAAAGGTCTGCACTAGGTCCCGACAGCTGTTGAGAAAATAGAGATCATTCGTTGGATTGATTTTCCACATAAGTTTCAGATAACTCTTATTCTTGTATCATGATAGGTTGCCCAGGCATCAGCCTTTCGGCGCCGCTAATCAGTACTTTATCACCAGCTTTTAGGTCAGTTTTCTTTATGGCTATAAAAGCGCCAGATGCATAGTCCAGATCAACGCGCAGAGGAATAGCCTGTTTATTATCTGGAGACACTTTATAGACAAGTATACTGCTGCCTTTAATAATCATGGCATCGCGAGGAACAGCAATGCGATTTTCGCTAGGAGAGGCAGGAATGGAGGCTGTCAAAGGAGCGCCGACAATCCATCCTAGAGGCCATCCACTTGGACCAGCCTCAAGGCGCATTTCAACCTGTCTTGATTTGCTATCACTCACAGGAACAAGAGCACGGACAGTCATCTCTGAGAGGCGATTAAATTCATCTTTTACAACGACCGTCGTCAAATTCGCGACAAAGGGCAAAAAGCGGATGGGGATTGAAAGACTAACTTCACGACCACTTGTGTCCACAAGCCGCAGCAAGTTATTGCCACGAGACAGATAGGCACCAGAGCTGGCCATTTTAAAAGCGACATGTCCATCAAAAGGAGCTGTGAGTTCAGTTAACCTCAATTCTCTTTCCGCTTGGGCTAATGTAGCTTTCGCATTCATAAGATCAGCGTTGGTCATGTCTCTTTGACTGCGGACAGCCTGCAGGCGCGATTTTGAAGCAAAGTCACTTTTTGAAAGGCTTTGCTGTCTTTTTAATTCATCTTCACGGAAAGCAAGGTCGGCTTTTAGTCGAACGACCTGTGCTTTGGCACGGTCTAAGTTAATTTGCAGCAGGCTTTTATCAAATTTTGCAATGACATCCCCTTGCTTGATTGCGGTACCTACTTCGGCAATCCAAAGCAGTCGTGCGGAGATTTCTGTTGAAATCATTGCATCATTCAAGCTGACAATCGAAGCGGCTGTTTCGCTGGTTGCAACCATGGATTTTTCTTCTACGGTTTGAACTTTAACAAGCGCTGGCGGCATGCCTTGAGCCAGCGAGGTCTTTGCCAAAAGAGCTGTGCAGAAAAATGCTATAAGTATGTGTTTCATCAGATTATTCTCCTGCAGCTAATTCTGTATTTTTTGACTTTGAGGAACTCAATCCAAAATCAAGCTGCAATAAACTTGGTAAAAAGAGCAGGGTAAAAAGTGTAGAGACGGTCATGCCGCCTACAATAGCAGCAGCCATGGCGCGGTATATTTCGCTACCGCTACCAGGGAACATCAAAAGGGGCAGCATCCCAAAAAGACTTGTCAGCGTTGACATGAAAATTGGCCGAATGCGGCGCCTTAATGCTAATTGTACAGCCTCCGTTCGACTATTCCCCTCTGCTTCACTGGCCCGTGTTTGAGCCACTAGAAGAATAGCATTATTTACAACTAGTCCTGTGAGGATCACAAAACCTATCATGCCAAGTAGATCTAGAGAGAGAGGGGAGACCATGCTCATAATATAGATCATCAGGACACCGCCAAAACTAGCGAGAGGCAATGAGACAACAACAAAAATACTATCTTTAATGGACTTAAATAGAGCCGCCATGAGTAAGAAAAGAATAAGAACAGCCAGCGCAAGGTTGCTGAACAGGTTTGATAAGGCCCGAGCTAAATCTTCTGCGCCTCCAGCATACTCAATGATTGCATCAGGCGGCAGCATAGGTCTGATGGCAGGCTCAATCTTTGTCTTAAGCTCTTCCAATAATGTTTCCATGGGCATGCCCTCTGGCGGATTAACAGTCACAGAATAAACACGAGACCCATCCCGTCGGATGATCATGGACGGAGTTCGAACTTGTTCGATGGACGCAAGATCGCCGATTGGCACAACCCCAGCAAAAGGTGTATGAACCGGAATGGCTTGCATTTCTTCTGGGCTATTGAAGCGGATCGTTTTCATATAGATGTCTAGGCGTTCAGATCCATCAAAATATTCACCAAGCCACTGGCCGTTACCCAGTTCAAGAACAACCATCATTAAATCTCGCCGCGTCCAGCCAACTTCAGCCAGTCTTCTATCATTAGGAATGAATCGTAGCTCCAGAGCATCTGAGGATGGATCTGGTTCGGTGCGGGCGATTGCGCCCGGTATCATTTGAAAGACCATTCCAGTTGCAGCAAGGGCTGCAGCGCGCGATTCTTCCATGTCTTTAGATTTGATGTTCAGGGCAATACTAGCGTTGCCCCCAAAGCCACCAAACAGGGACCGTTGATAAGCAAAGCCCATCATGTCAGGAATGCCTGTCATGAGCTGTGTCTGAGAGAAGTTTTTTATGGCTTCAAGGTCAGCGCCTTCTTTGCCGTTTAAGGCAAGCCATCCGCCACCGCTGCCGAAACTCCAGAAATAATAATCATTGATAAAGGGCTCTTTCTCTCCCTTTAGGTGTGGCTCGAGGCGCTTGTCTATAACTTTTGCAATTGTTTCTTTACTATTTTCTATACTAATGCCAGGCGGAAACATGACAAAGTTATCAATTGTATCGCGGTTCATTGGTGGCAAGAAATTACTTTTAGGCCATAAGAAAACAGTCAGCCCGACAGATAAGAAAATGAGACCTGCAATCCAGAAAACACGATGAGCATTTGTACGGGTCAAACGCATGCAAAGTTGGCTAATTTTCTCCCATAAAGCTTGATTGCGTTCAGGAGGGTTATCCCGCATCCAAAATCTTGCCATGGTGGGTAAAATAGTAACAGCAACAATCAAAGATGTGGTGATTGAGATAGCCAAGGTTAGAGCTAGATCAGCAAACATCTGTCCTTCGACATCTTCAAGGAACATGATGGGAATAAAGATCGCTACAGTCGTCGCCGTAGAGGCCAATAGAGCCCCCCACACTTCCGCTGCGCCTTTCTCACTGGCGTCAAAAGGGCGTTCGCCTTTCTCGCGAAATCTAACAATATTCTCCAGGACTACAATGGCTGCATCAAGCACCATACCGGTAGCAAAAGCAAGGCCTGCTAAAGAGATGATGTTTAAGCTGCGTCCTGTGATACTGAACAAGAAGAAAGTCGCTAGCAAAGAAATGGGGATGGCCATTGAAATGAGAATAGTTGCCCGCCACTGCCTTAAGAATAGATAGAGAATACAGATTGCCAGTCCGATCCCGATGAATAAATTCATACTGAGAAAACTGATTGATCTATTAATATAGCTTGATGGGTCAAAACTATATTGAGCTGTGAGGCCCCGCTTTTTAAATTCTGTTACTTCTAAAGTGTCGAAAAAGTCTTTCACGCCTTGAATAGCTTCAAGGACATTAGCATCATTGGTTTTGGAAATTGTCATTCTAACGGCATCATTGCCGTTTTGCATGATGAAGCTGCTTGCTTTGGCTGGAGACAGTTTAATGGCTGCGAGATCCTTAAGGCGAATGGGCTTTTCATCGCGCCAATCCACAATGATATCTTGCAATTCTTCAATGTCATAGCGGCCCTCAATACGGATATTATATTGCTTAGTTCCGACATTCACAACGCCGCTGCTGATGTCAGCACTGCCTGAGATGCGACCATTTATGCGTGCGATATCAACCCCAAGTTCTGCAGCTTTGTATGGATCAATAATGATTTGAATTTGTTCTTTCTGGCCCCCTGTTCCATCATCAAATTCAACATTTGAAACGCCGTAAAGCGATTGAAGTTCAGGTAAGAATTGGCTGCGCAAATAGCGCAAATTTTCGGCAAGCGTGAAGGTGCTATCAGGTTTGTGTTGGATGAAATACTCGATAAGTGAATCATTGGCATCCCCCCACTCTCCCATGAAAACGGAAGGTTTTTGGGCGTTTGACGGCAAAGGCCTCATCCGATTAATCCGACTGATCACATCAATCAAGGTTTCGGTCATATTTGTACCAAGAGAGAACTCCAATTGCATATAGCTGAAACTGTTACCGTTCCACGTGTTCATCTTCGTCATGCCGGGGGTGCCGCGCAGCACTTCTTCCACCTTTACCGTCACTTCAGATTCCATTTCAGTAGGTGAAGCGCCGGGCCAGCTGTTGACCACTGTAATAACTGGTTTTTGAATATTAGGCAAAAGTTGCGCGGGCATGTTGAAAATTGCAACAATCCCTAGCACGAGAATTAGGGTGGTTACAGCAGCGACAATCACTGGATTATGAAGGCTTTTGGTAGATAATGACATAACAGACTCCTAATTGGACGTTTATAAGTTACTTTACAAATGATTCCAATCCGTTAGTCTATTTTGAGTGACATTCATCATAGGGTGTGCATTTTTAGCAACATCTCAGAGGCGTTCCATGAATGCTGGTCGACGATATGACCTTGACTGGATTAGAGTTTTAGTTTTCGGCGTCTTGATTTTTTACCATATTGGTATGATCTATGTGCCTTGGACTTTCCACTTAAACAGCCATCCTCCCATAGGATGGCTAGAACTTCCTATGTCATTTTCCAGTTTGTTCCGGCTGAGCCTGTTGTTTATGATTTCTGGCATTGTTAGTCGGTATATGCTCGATAAAATGCAACCAGGATATTTTGCTCAGTCTCGTGTCACCAGACTGCTGGTGCCTCTGGTGGTTGCAGTAACGGTATTTCTGCCACCGCAAGCCTATGTAGAGGCGGTAGATAAAGCGATCTTTCAGGGGGATTATTTTACTTTTTGGCGGACTGTTTATTTTTCTGGCTCGTGGCCTGAAGGTATGATGGCACCGTTTCCAACTTATAACCATCTTTGGTATGTTGCCTATCTTTTCATCTATAGTTTGATCTTAGCCGCTATGGTCTCTCTCTATAAGAAAGTCTGCCCAGAAAGCTTGCTGCTGAGCATTAAGAGAGGCATAGACTGGGCCTTGTCAGGTTGGCGGCTTTTGGTTTTGCCGTTGCTCTATTATTTTAGCATATCTGTGCCTCTTACGACGCACTATGCAGAGACGCATGCTTTTGTTGGCGATTGGGGCGCACATTCAAAATATGGCTTCATCTTTATACTAGGATATTTGATAGCAAAACGTGAAGGGAGTTGGGCAACCATATATAAAGCGTTGCCTCTGGTAGCCTTGATCACAGTCCTTTCGGTACTTGCACTGTTAGACGCTCGTTTCTCTGGGGATAACTTTTATGTCTCATCATACGATGTGGGTGCGGTGTTTCGGTGGTCTATCATCCTTGCAATTTTTGGCCTCGGGATGCGCTATCTTAACAAATCAAGTCGGCCTCTGGAGTATTTATCTTCTGCCGTTTATCCATTTTATATCATTCATCAAACTATTCTTCTCATAAGCTTTTTCTATATCCGCACTTATGATCTAGAGGACAGTATCGAAGCAAGTTTGCTCATTCTCATAACTTTCGCAGGCTGTTTTGTCTTTTATGAAATACTCAAAAGGCTAACGTATATTAGGCCGTTGATCGGATTAAAGCGCACGTAATTAACTTTACATTAAGCTATGCACCGTATATAGCCAGCTTACAAATTCAACAAACCGATTGACGGGTGGAACGCCTGTTGGTCCTGAAACGTCCTGAACTAGACTATGATCTACTAAGGCAAGGTGAAATAGAATGCAAATTACTCCCAATGGGCACGAGCCTATTATTGCCCCACGTCCGCTCCAGACAGAAGCAGTGACAGGAAAGAAAAACCTCCTCGGCCTGAGCCGCGAAGAACTCAAGGCATCCCTCACTGAAATTGGCGTCCCTGAAAAACAGGTTAAGATGCGCACCAAACAGATTTGGGGCTGGATTTATCATCACGGTGTTTCTTCTTTCGAAGCTATGAGCAATGTCTCCAAGCAAGTACAAAAACAGCTTGCAGATCATTTCTATATTGAACGCCCTGAAATTGTCAGTGCTCAATATTCTGAAGATGGGACCCGTAAATATCTTATCCGCTTTGAAGATGGCAACGAAGCAGAAACTGTTTATATTCCAGAAGAAGACCGTGGAACGCTTTGTGTCTCTTCTCAAGTGGGCTGCACGCTGAACTGTAAATTTTGTCACACAGGGACAATGAAGCTAGTGCGCAATTTAACAGCGGCAGAGATCGTAGCGCAGATGATGATCGCGAGAGATGATCTAGATGAATGGGCGAACCCAACTGAAGGCCGTATGGTCACAAATATTGTGATGATGGGGATGGGGGAACCTTTGTATAACTTTGACGAGGTCAAAAAAGCATTAGACATTATCATGGACGAAGAAGGGATCCAGCTTTCGAAAAGACGGATTACCTTGTCGACATCTGGTGTCGTGCCTCATATGGAGCGCTGTGGCAGTGAAATTGGGGTGAATTTGGCAGTATCTTTGCACGCCGTTTTCGATGACGTGCGTACTGACATTATGCCAATTAATAAGAAATATAATCTTGAGCAGGTTCTCAGCGCTTGCGCAAATTATCCAGGGGCCCATAATGCCCGTCGGATCACATTTGAATATGTCATGCTCAAAGATAAAAATGATAGTGACGCTGACGCAAAAGAATTAGTTCGACTGCTTCGGAAATATAAATTACCCGCAAAAGTTAATCTCATTCCTTTCAACCCATGGCCAGGTGTTGAGTATGAATGTAGCGAATGGCGTCAAATTGAACGCTTTAGTGATATTGTCTTTGAAGCTGGGATATCTGCCCCAATACGAACACCTCGTGGCCGTGATATTATGGCAGCTTGTGGTCAGTTAAAATCTGCATCTGAGAAAAAGTCTAAAGCACAGTTAAAGCGCGAAGAAGCGGAAAGTAAAGAATTGGCTGTGGAGAATGACTCTTTAGCTTAAGACATAAAGTTAAGGCATCCTGATGGTGAGAGGTCTCATCAGGGTGTTGGGGGGCTATATGAAACTATATAGAATACTGGGATGTCTTACCCTTTGTGTGGTTGGTTGTGTCCTCTGGGTGCGGGCTCTTTCTGCTGCAGAGGAAGGCACAATCATTATGCTGTATGGAGGCCATTCTGGCTATGCGACCCGCGTTGAAGGTAAAATGGTTGGCATAATTCCTGACTATATTAAGAAGATAACGCAAGGTACAGATCTTAGAATTTTATGGATCCACTCAGGAAAAGGCAGTGTAACACTGCGCAGCAAGCGCCCTAATATTTGTTATAGTGGTATCTATAAGTCACCGGCCCGAGAAAAGGAAATGCACTTCACAAAGGCAATCGGTCGTGTTGCCGCATATAAGCTGCTTTCTTACCCACAGAATACTGCCTTGAAAAAACACACTAGACTGAAGGAGATACTGGCAGACGATGTCTTAAAGGTTGCTGCTTTGAAAGGGGCTTCTTATGGGGCTTATATCGATGCTCTTTATGCTAAACATTCTGTACCAAGAGTTGTGAATACTCCGAAACGGCTTGCCAATCTGATTGTGAACAATGCAGTTGATTATGTATTGATGGCAGATGTGACAGCTCAAAAAATCCTTGCAGACACTCAATTTGTCGGGCGCTTAGAGGCGTATACTCACCTTGAAGACCTTAATGTAGGTACAGAATATTATATTGCTTGTTCTTTACCTACGACTTTAAAGATGATCGAGAGATTAAATCAGGCCATTCAAAAATTCCCGATGATTGACCCATCCAAACACTAAAAAACTTATTTTTCCTTTTGATGCATCTAAGGAGCGCATTCCGCCGTAATAAGGGTGTATGAATGAGGGGAAACCCATGCAATATTTATTAACAGGTGCAACTGGTTTTATAGGCACCCATTATTGTCATTATCTTCTAGAGCACGGCCATGCCGTGAGTGCTGTTGTACGTGATCTGGATAAGGCCTCGAAAATACTGGGCCCCAAGGTCACGCTCTACAGAGGCTGTGATGAAATTACGAAAACAGCAAAATTTGATTGCATCATTAATCTTGCTGGGGAACCGATTGCAGGCGGTCGCTGGACAAAAAGCCGTCAAAAATCGCTGCAGGCAAGTAGAATTGAAACCACGAATGATTTGATCAACCTTGTGGAGGGCTTAGTCGATAAACCTTCGGTGATGATCAGCGCTTCGGCTGTAGGGTTTTACGGGCGGCAGCAAGACCAATGGATGATCGAAGAAGCTGAGGCTCAAGATATTTTCATGTCGTCTCTGTGCAAATTCTGGGAAGAGGCAGCAGCAGCAGTTACAGAATTTGGGGTGCGCCTTGTGATCCCCCGTTTGAGTGTTGTTTTAGGAACTCAGGGCGGGGCACTGCCGGCGCTTGCGCTGCCCCATCGGTTTGCTGCAGGGATGAAAATTGGGACCGGCACTCAGTATTTTCCGTGGATCCATCTGGATGATGTGATTGATTTTTTTGAACGGGCCGTGAATACAGCTCAAATAGACGGCATTTATAATCTTGTCGCGCCCGATAGTCACACTCAAGATAGTTTTAACCGCACCCTTGCGGATACTTTGGGACGTCCGTATTTTTTATGGGCGCCAGCAGGGCTCTTTAAGCTACTTTTTGGCGAAATGTCAGATTTATTCATCTCTGGTCAACGCGTGAGCGGAGGTAAATTGGATAAGATAGGATTTGAATATTCATATCCGGATCTGCAGTCTGCCCTTTCAGATTGTTTATTGAACAAAGAGAGTGCTATCAAAACGATAAAGCAGTCCGCAGAATAACATTCCTACTAGCCTTCTTTACAAAGCTGTGGTCTACTTTTTTAGATGAGAGGTCAGGGCACGATATGAAAAGGACTATTCTTTTTATAAGTATCAGCTTATTTTTGGGGTCTGTGCACACAGTACGAGCCGAAGACAATGTACTCACCTTGCTCCATAATAATTTTAATTCAGCAAATAATCAATCGTCTATGATCCCAGAAGGTCCTGGAATTGCTGTCATGATAGAAGCTGCCAAAAGGGCACAGGTGAAAATCAATTGGCGTGTTTATAATGGAGCAGTGCCCTTTGAAAAACAGGTGATACCAAATTTGTGCCAGCCAAGTCTGATGAAAACGAAAGAGCGTGAAGCGGCCCTTATTTTTTCTGAGCCCATGGGGTATCTTGAGTCTTTCTTTGTTTTAGCAGGCATTGAGAATAATTTTGTGCGTACATACAAAGATTTCATAAGTCTTGTCGAAGACCACAAACACCATTTGTTGCTTATGAAGTCATCTGCATACGGGCCTTACCTTGAAGATGTGATAGCTAAAAATTCTTTGATCAAAGCAACACTTTCACCCCAGCGCCTCATTCGTGTCATGAAGGAAGATCCTCAGAAGTTCACTGTCATCGACAGTCAGACCAAAGATTTCATGAGCCAAGATCCTATATACGCAAAAGCCTTTTTCTTTGGCGAGGGCTATAAAGATTTAAAGGAAAATAGAGTCGCCTTTCATTTGGCTTGCACCCAACAGTCTGATCGTAAATTGATTGACCGTTTAAACGAACAATTTTTACAGCTTGTTTCGAAATAAAGCCCAGTTTGATTACTTGGCTTCCTCTTAACAAGGCCGTGGCCAAACCCTCTAATTTATGTTTATATGAGAGTTATGAAAGACAGTTTCTCACATAAAAGATCCCCGATTAGGGCGTGGTTTGAGTTTGAGCACGGCCTCATTGTTACGACTCTCTTCATTAGTATGATCTTTTCTTTTCCGTTAAGGGCTATTCAACATGAGAACGACCAAACGTTAGTTATTTTACACAATAATTTCCTCTCTAAGGATGGGAGAAGGAAAAATGATCCTTATGGTCCTGGGGTAACCGTTTTACAGCAAGCAGCCAAAAGGGCACGCGTGGGTCTGATGTGGCGCGTTTATAATGGGGCAGAAGCTTTTGAAACACAGGCCATTGCTAATTTGTGCACCGCAGGCCTTATCCGCACATCCTTGCGGGAAAAGACACTGATCTTCTCTGCTCCAATTGGGTATATTTCAACATATTTCCTGACGACAAATCGAACCAATAGAACCTTGGATCATTATAAGAATTTCAGCACGTTACTAGCAAAGAATACCAAAGAATTTCTTTTGATAAGCGGGGCCTCTAAAGGCGCATATCTTGAAGAATTATTTGTTAAATATACTGTTGAGAAACAGAAAATATCGCCGCAGCGCTTATTACGTAGCATCATGCGAGACCCAAGCCTTTACACCTTGGTGAGTGAAGATACAGTGAACTATCTCAAACAAAACAAACACTATGCTGAGGCCTTTTCTTTTCGTAATGATTTTGATGACTTGCAACACAATCGTGTCCCTTATCGTTTGGCCTGCACGAAGGAAACCAGTCAGGCCCTCCTTCAACGTTTAAATAAGGCGCTTCAAACAATTGTAGTTGAATAATGAGAACCATTTCACGGGGTATAGAGAGTAACATTTTGAGTGAAAGCTTCAGCAGCTGCACGGGTTTTTTACCCGGAGCAGCGAAGGCAATTATTCTGCGTGATCATGTTGTTCATCGGACTCTCTCATATTCAGATTGACCAAAAAGATTATAAGCCTATACTCCGCCCGTCTTCAGGTGAGTCTGAAGAATTTTTTTCATTGTACCCCGGCTTTTCCGCAGCTGGAAAAGGGGGTTTAAAGGTGTGAGGTTCCCTTTTAATGACACAGTCTGTGAATAAAGTCGTTCTAGCCTACTCGGGTGGTCTAGATACATCAATCATTCTAAAATGGTTGGAAGTTGAATATAATTGCGAAGTGGTGACCTTTACGGCTGACCTCGGTCAGGGTGAAGAGTTAGAGCCCGCACGTCAAAAAGCTGAAATGCTTGGCATCAAAGAAATTTATATTGAGGATCTGCGTGAAGAGTTTGTGCGCGATTACGTCTTTCCGATGTTCCGAGCCAATACGCTTTATGAAGGCCAATATTTGCTGGGGACGTCGATTGCGCGACCTCTCATCTCAAAGCGTCAAATTGAAATTGCACGGGAGACAGGGGCTGATGCTGTTTGTCACGGTGCCACAGGGAAAGGCAACGACCAAATCCGGTTCGAGCTTGGCTATTATGGTCTGCAGCCTGATATCAAAGTGATTGCCCCGTGGCGGGAATGGGACTTGCAGTCTCGGACTGCACTCCTTGATTTTGCTGAAAAGCATCAAATACCTGTACCGAAAGATAAGCGCGGTGAAAGTCCTTTCTCTGTAGATGCTAATTTGTTGCACACTTCAAGCGAAGGAAAAGCACTGGAAGATCCATGGGTCGACGCTGAGGAATATGTATACAGCCGCACTGATAATCCGCTTACAGCGCCTGATGAGCCAGACTATATCGAAGTTGAATTTGAAAAAGGGGATCCTGTTGCAATTAACGGTGTTGCCATGAGCCCGGCAACGTTATTGACTGAGCTTAATACATACGGCAAAAAGCATGGCATTGGTCGCTTAGATCTACTTGAGAATCGTTTCATTGGTATGAAATCACGCGGCATCTATGAGACTCCTGGCGGGACTATTCTTCTTGAGGCGCACCGTGGAATCGAACAAATCACGCTTGATAAGGGCGCGACGCACTTGAAAGATGGCATCATGCCTAAATATGCAGAGCTCATCTATAACGGATTTTGGTTCTCGCCAGAGCGTGACATGCTACAAGCCTTGATCGATAAGTCACAGGAGTTTGTTGCTGGGACTGTGCGGTTGATGCTCTATAAAGGGTCTGTGAGAACAGTGGGCCGAAAATCACCTTTCAGTCTCTATTCCATGGAACATGTGACCTTTGAAGAAGATAGCGTCTATGACCAGACCGATGCTGAAGGCTTTATCAAGTTGAATGCCCTGCGTCTTAGACTACTTAATCAGCGCGGAAAAATCACTGAACCCCCAAGCTATGATTAAATTCTTTGGTTAAGGTAGACACAAAAAAAGCCCTGATCTCTCAGGGCTTTTTTATTTTCATTAGAGGGCTTCACCGCGAGAAGCCTTTTTGCGCTCGTGCAATTTCAAATGACGTTTACGGAGGCGGATGCTCTCTGGGGTCACTTCTACCAACTCATCATCGTTGATGTAAGAAAGCGCTTCTTCAAGAGGCAATTTTCTTGGAGGTGTGAGTTTCACTGCATCATCTTTGCCTGCTGCACGGATATTGGTAAGCTGCTTGGCTCGTTGTACATTCACTTCAAGATCATTATCCCTGTTATGCTCACCGACAATCATGCCCTCGTATGCATCAACGCCAGCGTCAACAATCATAAAACCGCGATCCTCCAAGTTAAAGAGGGCGTAGGTTACAATTTTCCCTGGCGCATTGGCGATCAATACACCGCGCTGGCGACCTGCGATGGCACCTTTATAAGCATCATAGCGATCGTATGAGCGGTTCATAATGCCTGTACCGCGCGTGTCAGTTAGGAATTCACCGTGATACCCGATCAAGCCTCGTGAGGGTGCATCAAAGGTTAGGCGAACTTTGCCAGCTCCGGAAGGTTCCATGCCTTTAAGCTCGGCTTTACGTAACGTCATTTTCTCAACCACAGTGCCTTGGTAAGCCTCATCTACATCAACGAAGACTGTTTCAAAAGGCTCGAGACGTTTAACATTTTCGTCTTGCTTGTAAATCACTCGCGGACGAGAAATGGCCAACTCAAAGCCTTCCCGGCGCATGGTTTCAATCAGAACGCCTAGCTGAAGCTCGCCGCGGCCTGATACTTTGAACGTATCAGCATTGTCCGTTTCTTCAATTTTAATGGCCACATTGCCTTCTGCTTCTTTTAGGAGGCGGTCACGGATCAAGCGTGATGTAACTTTTTTACCTTCACGACCTGCAAGTGGGCTGTTGTTTACAGAAAATTCCATAGACAGTGTCGGCGGGTCAACGGGCAAGGAGGCTATTGGATCTGATACAGACGGGGCACAGAGTGTATCGGCTACTGTGGCCTTTTGAAGCCCTGCAATAGCCACAATGTCACCTGCTTGTGCTTCTTCTACGGGGACACGCTCAAGACCACGAAAGGACAATAGTTTAGAAATACGGCCTTGCTCTACAATTTCACCCACACTGTTTAGGGCCTTGATGCTGTCGTTAACTTTCACACGACCACTTTCGATACGTCCTGTCAAAATACGACCTAGGAAATTGTCACTATCCAGAAGAGTGTTCAACATGGTGAAGGGCTCATCCACTTTGTCCACAACGGCTGGGGCTGGCACATGATCCATAATTTTTCGGAAGAGCGGGTGAAGGTTTTCACGTGAGCCGTCTAGGGTCTCATCACACCAACCATCACGACCTGAGGCATAAAGTACAGGAAAATCGAGTTGCTCTTCATCAGCATCTAGAGAGACAAAGAGATCAAAACAAAGGTCTGTCGCATTATCCGGGTCGCCGTCTGGCTTGTCAACTTTGTTCACAACAACGATGGGCTTGAGGCCAAGGGCCAGTGCCTTAGAGGTTACGAATTTAGTTTGAGGCATTGGGCCTTCAGCAGCATCAACAAGCAGTACAACGCCGTCAACCATAGAAAGGATCCGTTCCACCTCGCCACCAAAGTCAGCGTGACCGGGTGTATCAACGATATTGATACGGGCGCCTTCCCACTCAACTGAGGTACATTTTGCTAGGATCGTAATGCCACGTTCTTTTTCAAGATCGCCGCTGTCCATGGCTCTTTCTTCTGTGCGTTGATTTTCACGAAAAGTACCTGATTGTTTAAACAGGTTATCCACCAAGGTTGTTTTTCCGTGGTCAACGTGTGCGATAATTGCAATATTACGACGTTCCATGTCGCTACCCTTTACTTTATTCTATAGGTTTAGCTTGGTCATTGAAATCAGTCTTACTCTGTAAGAGCTATCAATGAGATCAGGCTGTGGCCAAAAGTGATCTGTGGATGGATCATAATAAAAGGGCTACGAGTATCTCATAGCCCACCATCCCATAATTTAAGCGGCTTATACGCGGGTAAGGCCATTGCCGCAAGAGAAATATGCGGCCTCGCTACTCTGGTGGCGTGGTCCGAATGGCAAAGTCTTCTGTGATAAGGGTGAGATTGGGGTTGTAGAAGCGATCAACTTGGGTATCCATGCCCCATTTTTCTTGCATATACGTCACTTCGCCAAGATAGCGTTCTCGCTTTGCGCCAAAGAGATCTTTCCCACGGGAGACACTCTCGTGATGCACCAGTTCAACGTGGGGCAAGTAAATATTTTTATACCCTGCAGCGTCAAGCTTGAGACATAAGTCTACATCATTAAAAGCCACAACTAAATTTTCGGCATCAAGCCCGCCAACTTCAAGGAATTTGTCTTTTTTTACACAAAGACAGGCTGCCGTCACAGCTGAGACTTGTTGAACAATATGAGCGCGATAATAGTATCCAGGGTTATCTTTTTCTAAGAAGCGGTGACCGTGACCTGCCATTCGCCCTATTCCAGTGAAAACGCCAGCATGCTGAATACGGGTATCGGGATAGTATAGCTTAACCCCGACAGCGCCAATGTCATCCCGGGTCGCATAGGCAAGGCAATCTCTGATCCATGTAGGGGTCAGTATTTCTGTATCATTATTCAAGAGAAAGATATACTTACCTTGGGCTTCTTTCACAGCAGCATTGTTGATAGCTGAATAGTTGAAAGCGCCTGGGTGGCTGAGAATTCTCACGCGTGGTTCATTGGCCAGTGTAGTGAAGTAATCGAAGGTCTCTTCTTCCTCACTGTTGTTATCGACGACAAGTATTTCGTATTTTTCATAATCAGTTTGCATGAAAATACTGTTGAGGCATTTCTTTAAGAGAGGTACTGTATCTTTCGTTGGGATGATGACGCTAACGAGAGGTTCAGAGTGTAAGGCTGGTTCTAAGTAGGCAAAGCCAAATGAACCTGTTTTATAGCGCCGAAACGGCCGAGAATCGGCAAAGGTCTTTAATAGTTTGTTATAGTCAGCACTGCTGCACCACTTTTCTACGCCCACGGATTTATGGTGAAAACGGCTGAGCGTGATGCTGGGGATATGGTGAATTGAAGCCTGTGTCTTTTCATTTTTATCTAGAGAGGCTACCTGAACAGCAGCTTCCTTATCAGCTGCTTCAAGGAGGATTTTTGCCCGTGTTTCTCTATGGAGGGGGTCCAAGTTAGCATCAAGAACAAGCTCTGCATTGATGACGCATGCCTGTCCAATATAATCCTGAGAGAACAGTAATTCTTTGTTAAAGGATGGCTTGAAATGCGGAAAGCATCGCTCACCTGTTCGGGTCACTTGATCTTCATCGCTATATACAATAGGAACTGTATGTTCATTTATAACGGAAGCGAAATTAAAAAGTGAATCAGGAAGTAATATATCTCCTTCTGTGATCCATAAATAATAATGAGGGCTTTGACCGGGGGCATGAAGGGTCGGCGTATTGTGGCCATTCGCGATGATGTAATCAACATGAGGATACCACTGATCTGCGATGGATTGGAGTGAGTCATCCAGTAATTTATCGTCCCCTGCACCACTGAGAATTATCACCTGAAAATAGGGAGGCTTTTGCATGAGAGCACTAAGCTGCAGACTATCATTTTGCCGAACAGTGGAAAAGTCCTCATTGAGGTCCTGCCAGACTTGATAATCTGATCGCAGGTTATGAAGCAGAGCACCTAATCGATTGCGGGCTCTGACTTTTTTGCCTGTCATCAACCAAAAGAAAGCTTCCAGCGCTCTAAGAGGATGTCGAATAATCGCTATGAAATATATGAATTGTCTATTTCGCATGGATTTTCAGTATGTTAAAGATAAGTGAAACCGAATGTTTTCTTTACATACATGAAACTGGTTGGAATAAGAAATAAAAAGATGAAATCTTTTCTTAAAGCCACCACTTCAGTGAAGACTGGTCACCCATTTTAGGACATTGACGACCTATGTTGATTAAAAATGCCTACATTGACAGAGTACATAAAATTCTGTTTTTTTGGTCCCCAAAAGTTGCATGCACCAGCATAGCCAATTGGTTTCTCTGGCAGGTTCTTTCTGAATCAACACGCGCTACACTTGACCTATCAATATCTTCCGATGCGCGGGTTCTGTTAAAAGAGCATATGTTTCTATTAGATAGTCGAGACCTTAAGAGGCAGGATCTGAGTGACTATAAGAAGATTGCTTTTGTAAGAAACCCTTATGATCGTGCTGTCAGTGCTTTTTGCAATAAATTTATCTTTAACCGAGAAAAATTCTTAACAACCTTTGATGACTTAGAAGAGTTTGCACAAGATATCTATACGCTGACAGCAGACCGCAGTAAAGCTTATGCAGGGCTAAGCTTCCTCCAGTTTTTAGAAAATGTTAAAAACCAAATTGCTGCTGGCCATCCTGTTGATCATCACTGGGCACCGCAACAAAGAGTATCCATCTGTGCGGCACAATACGATTATATCTTTCCCATTGAAGAGATGGCTAAAGCCAATCATATGATCAATGACCTCATCGGAAAAGAAACAGAGATTAAGAATTTCAATAAGATGACCTATGCTGAACAAGAGGGCCTGTTCGATGGGCCTGTCTCTCAGCTCTCTTCACTGGAGATAGCGATGAAGGGGGTGACGCCGGATAAGAAATATTTTTTAAATAGCGAAACAAAGAATTTAATTGTTGAAATCTATAAGAATGATTTTATAGATCTTGGATACCCCTATTAAAGATCCTTGTCAGAGTTTTGAGGATTATCAAAGAAAGTGAATGGCATGATTGCTGAAGAATTAGAAATCCCTGGTGTCTATCTCTTTAAACCCAAAAAATTTGGGGATGAAAGAGGCTTTTTCTCTGAAACTTTTAATGCTCAGACATTAGGTGACTATTTGGGGCCCTTGAATTTTGTTCAGGACAACCATGCCTATTCAAAAGATAAGGGTGTGATGCGCGGGTTGCATTTCCAAGCCCCGCCTTTTGATCAAGGGAAACTTGTGCGTGTGACGCGCGGCAGTGTGCTTGATGTGATTGTTGACATTCGCACCGGATCACCCACCTATGGACAACATCTTTCAGTGGAACTGAGCGCTGAAAATTGGGCTCAACTCTGGGTACCACCTGGGTTTGCACATGCATACTGTACGCTAGAGGATCATACGGAATTTGTTTATAAAGTAACAAATTTTTATTCGCCTGACCATGATGGTGGCATTGCCTATGATGATCATGAATTGGGGATTGAGTGGCCTATGCCTTTTGATCAAATGACAGTTTCGGACAAGGACAAAAAACATCCAAAACTTTCGGAATTGATCTCCCCCTTTACTTACGAAGTCTAAATTTATGGTGGCATGGACACCGCATCTATAGTAATGCAAGGCATAGATTTATTAGAAAAATGAAAATGGAGTGGAACCATGAAGGGTATTATCCTTGCTGGTGGACTGGGAACAAGACTTTATCCAATTACAAAATCAATCAGTAAACAATTGCTGCCTGTCTATGACAAGCCAATGATTTATTATCCCCTAACGACATTGATGCTAGCGGGGATTAGAGAGATTTTGATTATTTCTACGCCGCAACATCTGCCCCTTTATGAAGATTTATTAGGGGACGGACATCAATGGGGAATAACGATTGAGTATATTGAGCAGGCCAAACCTGAAGGTCTGGCGCAGGCCTTTCTTTTAGGCGAAGACTTCATTGGGGAGTCTTCAGTTGCTCTCGCTCTTGGCGATAATATTTTCTATTCCGCAGGATTTTCTGAATATCTCATCAAAGCCAGTAAGGTCGAGAATGGGGCCTATGTCTTTGCCTATCCAGTTATGGACCCTACAGCCTTTGGTGTCGTGGAGATGGATGAGTCAGGTAAAGCTCTCTCGATTGAAGAAAAGCCCGAAAACCCGAAAAGTAACTTGGCTGTGACAGGACTATATTTTTACGATAATAAAGTTGTCGACATTGCCAAGAAGGTTAAGCCATCTCACCGCGGTGAGCTTGAAATTACATCCGTCAATGATGCTTACTTAAAAGCGGGTGAGTTGAATGTGATTAAAATGCAGCGCGGCTTTGCTTGGCTCGATACAGGAACGATTGATAGCCTTATCCAAGCCTCACATTTTGTTCAGACTGTTGAACAGCGTCAAGGCTTGAAAATTGCCTGCCCAGAGGAAGTTGCTTGGAGACAAGGATTTATCACAACGGAAGACCTGGAAATATTGGCTAAAGGCTATAAGAATAGTTACGGTGAATATCTTATGGAAATTATGAAGTATAGCTAATGCAGAGAAGAATTAGGCTTCTAATGTGTAATTCTTTTTGATCATCGATGCTGTTTTTTCTATACCGCAAAACATCAAGGTATCAATGATAGACATATAAGGCACGAAGTCTTCAGACGATAGATATTGTGTATAGGCCTCTTGAACTGGATTGATGAAATTCAGCTGGAGGCCTTTCTTGTTGAAGCTTTCGTGGTCATAAAGATCTTTACCACCGATGGCATTCACATAGGTCTCTGCTGCAAGCATTTTACAGAGTTCGATAACTTTGTCTTGTCCTTTGAGATCTCTGTTATACTCTAATTCAGTTGATCTAAGAATTTTTGTTTCTAAGCCTAGAGCATCTGACAGGGTTTTGATCGAGGTGAATAAAAAATCGCTTAACTGACGCTTTTCACTATTATAACAGCGCTGCACTAGGGCAAATGCTTCTTCAAAATATGGGGCTCTTCTGTATGAGTTTTCGATTTGAGTGAGGCATTTATCTTTTCGATTGCTGAGAGATATTTCATTGATCAGTTTGTTTGATCCCGCCCCATCTAGAGATAGAGTGAACCGGAGGGGGCCATTTTTTGTGAGAATTTGATTTCGGTTAATATAGCTCCCTTTCATGAAATTCACATCATCATAAAAAACGAAAGTCTCAGCGGCAGCTAATAAATGGTAATAACCAATATAGGGGAAAAGATAGGGTTGCATAATGGCGATGGTAGACATTATTTATTCCGATACTTTTCAAGTGCGTCGTTGAGCTGCTTTTCTTGGTCTGTAGAAAGTTTAATTTCTTCGCGGTAGGTATAGTGTGTTGGGCCAGAATAGGGCATGGCCTGATCATAGCCAAGCAGCGCCAATTTCGCGGTAATCTTGTGGAAAATGCCTGCGGGATCAGAGCAAAAATCTTTATAATTGAGGGTCAATTGATTTGACGGGTTAATTTTCGCTAATTCCTCAATCACAGCCCGTTTTGTATGAATGACTTGACCCGCAACTTGTTCAAGAGGATCTTTCTCTTTTAATTGCTCATATTCTGGCGGTTTAAAGCTATACCACCGTTTTACGTCATTGAAAAAATTCGTACGTGCGTAATATAAAGATTGTGCTGCGTGAAAATCACTGCGCTCAACATTCAGAAAAAGGGCATTGGGAACAAGCTCCGCTAAAAAGCTAATGTCCCAGTTTAGGATCATTGCCTTCATCACGGTTGGTTTGTTGTATACTTCTTCTATGCCGGCGAGTGCTTCTTTAAAGTTTTCCTTGTCCACCGCTTTCTTAGCACTTTCTGTTAGGACACTAATTTCATCCAATGAAAAATGCTGACGCCAAAAATACCAGAATTCACTGGGGGCTAATGCCCCAGTGGAGCGGCCTAGATTTGACTGATAGTCGATTGATTTATCAAAGTTCAAAATATTCTGTTCATCATAATCGATGAGGGCATTTTGAACCAGCCCACCGAAATAGGGGTTCGCATAAAACCGAGCCAATAGATTTGATGGATAAGAGAAATGACCCAGCGACGCGAGCCATTGAAGCAAGAGCGTTGAACCACTTCTGGGGCAACCAACAATAAAAATCGGTGGATACTGGTTTTCTTTCTGCGAGCCTTTATGAGGTTTGATGAGGGTATTTAACGTTGAAAGAACATCCTCTAGACTTGCGTCCTTCTCAAAGTCTTTAGATCTGCCGATATCAATATCCCGCTTTTTTTCAGTCATTAGCCAAATTTTTCCATATTTTCTAACCATCGCTTCGGTAGCTTGCCCTCGAATTTATCATGGAGCTTTTTATAGATAGATGCAAATTGATCGTAGGCTAACTTCTGTTCTTCTTCAGAGATGGGGATGGAGGGTGATTTATTCACCTCGCGATCGAAATCAGCTTTTTCAGAAGGAACACCAATAAACTGTGTCACTTTGTCAATGGAGGCCTGAGTAAAAAGATCCTCATAAAAGAGATAGAGGCGATCTTCTGCAGGAACAGACTTTTCAAGTTCTACCATTGTGCGCGCATAATCGGTCCGCTGATAATAGGGTTTGTCAGAAAGCCTGCGCACAAAATTCTCTTTAGCATCAAAATTTTTCATGAGCTTTTGGTAGAATCTCAAATTAGACCAATAGCGATCTATGGGATCGCGCATAATGAATATGATTTTAACGCTGGGATGTAATTTATACATTTCTTCGTAATGCTCGGCACTGAGCAGTGCGTACCCAGGTGTGATCTCGCACATGATTTTCTGTGCGCCAACGCGTTTTTGGAAGAAATTCATATAGTCATCTGTTGAGGCCATCTCAAAGCGCTCGATGTAATTTACTAATTGTTTATAGCGCGGGCTTTTATTTAACACTTCGCTGTAACTGGTGATGCCGGCTGACATGCGCTTCATTTGACTGAGGAAATAAGCTTCTTGGATAGGGCGTATCTCAGGCACATGGAGCATATTCCAATAATTCAGCTCTTTAATCGGCGACATAAAGACATCTGCGTGGCCGTTCAAGAACGAACTCAGCCACGTGGTGCCTGCTTTTTGAGCGCCGATGCCAAGAAGGAGCGTTTTATCATTAAAGTCAGTCATATTCGTATCCCAATGAGTTTTATGCTGTTTAGCATATTTACTTGATAAACCAATAGAAATTTAGCCTTCTTTGTTAAGAAGGAATTAAGAAGAAAAGTTCACCTCAACGGGAGCCGCGCTTATAAAATGAAATCATCTGATACAGCAATGAGAATGAAAGTCTAAAATAAGAGCGTGTTAAGATTTTCTTTGAATTTTTTTGGATTACGATTCGCTGTTTTATGAAAACATCTCTCCTGAAAATCGGCAAGTTTTTCCTCGGATTGAATCAGGGAAAGTAATATTTCAAGTTGGTTTTGAAGAGATGGTGCGATGAGCTCTTGTGGTGTGAAGATGTCCAGGTCACTAGATGAATAGGTGATGACAGCACATTTTTCTAGAGCTGCCATCCTTGCTCCATTCCCGCCGCCATGAGCACCAAAAGGATTAAAGTAAATCTTGCAATGCTCATAGGCTCCTCTCAAATTTGACTCGCTTTCTCGGATGATCAGCCTCTTATCTTTTTGTAATTGGTGAAGTTTTGGGTGCAGTTCCGTGATAGCAGAAGCCTCTTCTTCCCCGAAAATGAGCCAGTGTAGGTTTGGATGCTGGTCAAAAATAGCGGCGAATTGCTCCAGATCTTTTTCTTTGAAATGAGCCTTTAGCGCCTTGCTGGTTCGATTGTTGGTTAAGGCAGTAACGAGAAGAAATGCTTTTTCACCCTCAACAAAATCAGTTTTTTTATAACGCCCAAGTTTCGGTAAAATGGGTTCTGGGGGATCAATGAAAACGGCCTTCGTATGGGAAAATAATTTTCGGTCGCTTGCAATTGGATCGATCGCAAGCTTTTCCTTTTTAAAATAATTTAAATACCCTTTATAGGGGGCAAACAGTTGATTGTTTTGATTGAAAGGTACAAAAATTGTCGGTCGCTTTTTGTAGTATAATTGAGCGATATATTTGGCTTCCATGACCCCGCCTGCTGTAAAAATTGCGCACGGATTAAAAGCTTCGATCTTTTCTATAATTTGTTGATACGAATTATATAAATTGTATGTGCCAGTCTGAGAAGAAGGAATAAAAACCTCCACGCTCTCTTTGCATTTCTTAGGCAGATATTCCCAAAAATGGCTCGAAGAGTTCCCATAATATTTGCGGCTGTCCTCAAGGCTGGGATTTTTATAGTTTGGATGCTGCAAAAATTCAGAGTTTCGTTGATTTTCACCTGTAAAGACAAGAAGAATTCGGCAGCCCTCATAGGCTTCGATAAGGACTTCAATAAATGCATAGACGACGAAGAGGTGAGAATTTCTTAAAATTGATTCAGGGAGACAGGGGATATGATTGACTGCAATTACAAAATGCTTTCTCGAGGGGTTTTTCGGATGAATTATGTCTTTGAGTGGGGAGAGTAATTTGTTGATTAGGGCATAAAAAGATCTTGCTTTATTGGGGTATTCTCTATTGACCGTATACAGCCAATGGAAAATATCGTTGGCTTCAGTGTCCGCAGAGAATTTTTCGCATCGTCTACCCAACAGAGAGAGGTAGGTATCCAAGCTCCCTTCGAGTTGCTTGTTTTCAGTCAATAAAAATATGAGCTCTAAGAGAACTAGAGATGAGACAGCGGGTTCTGAAAATAAAGCTTCTAGAAATTTTTTCCAAAAATTAGAATGTGTACTCTTCAAATTCTTGCGAATAAATTTATGGAAATGAGTACGTTTTTTCTTATGCCTTATTAAGTCTATAAAATAGGAGCTCGCGATGAGGTGGTCTGACTGAAGTTTTGTGTCAGGTCTTTGGCTGATCCAGTTTTCAAAAGTTTTACCGAGGAATGAAAAATCTACAGTCATGGTCTCATCTGTCTTTAAGTTGTTATTGCCTAAGCATTAAAATGCTTAAAAGTGCTTGGGTAGAACAATCAATGTCATTATTCATACACTATAAAATATAATTATACTCAAAAAGAATTACAGAGAAGAGAAAACTATTTTATGCTTTTATAAGTCCTTGTTTAAGAGGGGGAGAATGACATCTTCCTCAATCTATTGGATTTATGACAAGTAAACTGAATATAGCTCTTGTTATAGAGCTTTTGTTTCTTTAATAAGTTAATCAATAGTAGGCAATAACTGGAATTTTAAATGAGTGAATGGGCAATAGAATGCTTGAAACCTGATCTGCCAAGCGTAGAGACTTATACATCCCTTTTGGCGGAGATGGATAGCAATCAATGGTATACGAATTTTGGGCCATTTGTGCAAAAGTTCGAAGCCAAAATGGCGCAGTTCCTTTCTTCAACAGATGGGGCCCCGTTGAATGTTGTCAGTTGTAATAATGCGACGAGCGCTCTTGAACTTATGCTGCAAAATTCAGGCCTGCCCAAAGGTGCCAAAGTCATGGTGCCTTCTGTGACGTTCCCCGCAACTATTCTCGCTGTCATTCGGTCGGAAATGGAACCTGTGATTGCAGATGTCTGCGAAGAAGAATGGACCTTAACCCCTGCTGGCGTGGAAGCGATGCTTGATTATTGTGACATTGATGCTGTTATGCCGGTTGCCTCTTTTGGATACGCCTTGGACAGTAGAGCATGGGAAGCTTTTATAGACCGAACTGGGATCCCAGTCTTTTTTGATAGTGCGGCAGCACTAGGACAGCAAGAGGTTTCCCCAAAGATACCGACGGTTTTCTCTATGCATGCCACAAAGCCATTTGGCATTGGAGAAGGCGGCTTGATTGTTACGGCCTCTGACGCTATGGCCTCTTCAAGCAAGCTCAACTCGAATTTCGGTTTTGTGCAGGGATTGATTAAAGATATCGGTTTTAATGCAAAATTGGCAGAATATTTTGCCATTGTCGGGCTCACTCAATTTGAGCGCTGGGATGCGGTGACATTGAAGCGGGAACAACGGTGGGCCCTCTATAAAGAGTGTATTGATACTCTAGACACTGTGGATTACTGTCAGGCGCATAAAAATAAACTGCCTGCAACGTTAATGGTGAATACGCAAGGTCGCTCAGCGGCTGTGATCAAGACGTGCATAGAGAATAAAATTCAAACGCGGCAGTGGTATTTACCGCCGCTTCATAAACATGAGATTTTCCAATCCTACATAAAAGTTGGTCTGCAGGGGCTTGATAAATGCCCTGTGAGCGAATATTTGGAATCCTCTCTGGTTGGAATCCCATTCCATAATTTTTTGACGAATGAGCAAATTCATCACATTTGCGCTATTATTAAGTAAAGAGAAATATCAATGGCTCGTAAAAAACAAATGCCACCAAGACCGAAGAAGAATGGTAGTCAGAAGGCAGTATCTGCTCAAGCGCAGAACAAGCCTGCTCCAGTGAATGTTGAGAAGGTTGAGAAGGTAGACGGTGTTACGCAGGTCAGTAAGGGGTTACTTGAGTCTGAAAGTTTGATTGTAGCTATTCGGTATATGGAAAAATTGCACCGCGAAGAAAAGCCATTAGATGCTTATGCAGTGCTGTTAAAAATATTAAAAAAGCTTGAAGGCAATGACTGGCATTTTGGCGAAAAAGGCTACTTGGAAAGGTCTGATTATTTAGATTCAACAGCAACACGATTGGCACAAGCGATGATCGATCTTGTTTTTGATGAAAGTGTACCGACCAGAGTGTCTGTCTTACTCAATCTCTGCCGGTATAGAAGAACGATCTCTCAGGTATTTGAAATATCAGGATATAGAGGAACGAATATAGTTATTGAAAGGGTAAAAGAATACAGTGAGGTGGGGCAATATACGATCAATAAAGATCGACTGATCCGAGCCTTGCACCTTTTGTCAATTAATGCGCTTACCTTAAATTTATTGCCCATTATCCGACCGCTACAAAAAGAGGTCGTCTTTTCCTTGTTACTTGGCTATCTCTCAGAACAGATGCTATACGCTGAAAATGTTGAAGAGGTGAGGACTGAACTGCTAAAAATGCTTCAATCCATGCGTGATGTGCCTTATTTTAATTCTACCTTGGGCATTATCGGGCCAGCTTATATGGGGTGTAGTTATGCTCAGGCCGAGTTTAAACATGATGTCAAATACGCCATAAATGATTATGTCTCTAACTGGTTAAAGGAAGCTGACATTCATGGCCTTAAGACATCAGCTAAAAGGCCTATGCCTGAAAAACCGACAATCGTCATCTTTGCAGAGCTTTATAATAGTAAGCATGCAATGCATCGTTGCTATGGGCCTTCTATTAAAGCCCTGAAAGAAAATTATCATACAGTTCTATTCATAGAGGAAAACTGTGTTGATGACCTTATCATTGATATGGTCGATGAGATTGACACGACAAAGTTTGATTCTGAAAACCCTAAAGCACTTTTTGACAAAATTAAGAGCTATAAGCCTGATATTCTTTACTATCCAAGTATCGGCATGAGGTTGTCGAGTATTGCTTGTTCAAATGTCAGGCTTGCTCCTATCCAAGTGATGACATTTGGGCACCCTGCTTCTACTCGATCTAAGTATGTGGATTATGTAATTCTAGCCGAAGGGCAGCTAGGTCATGAGAGAACGCTGACTGAAAAGGTTTATTTCCGACTTAATACAACCCGGCATGTTGCACGCGAAGATTTGAAAATTGATAAATATATCATCAGACCAGAGCCTGAAAAAATTCGAATTGCTGTTCCAGCTTGGTCGAGAAAAGTGTCGCCAGATTTTTTAGAAGTTTGCAAGAAGCTGCATAAGCAATCAAAACGTCCGGTGGAGTTTGTTTTTTTCCCGAACGCAAAAAATGCACTCTTTCAATCTCTTCGTCAAAGATTAGAGAAAGACATACCTGATACGAGGGTTGTTCCAACAACAAGCTATGAAGATTACATTTCGAACTTAAACAAATGCGATATCTTTATGAGCACTTTTCCTTTCGGTGCAACAAACAGTATCATGGACGCCTCTATCCAAGGACTGCCTGTGGTAAATTTGCAGGGTGATGAAGTGCACAGTTATAATGATAGCCATCTTCTAGAGCGAATTAATCAGCCAAAATGGCTAACAGCATCGACCATAGAAGAATATTATGCGGCCATGATTAAATTAATTGATAATGATAAACTGCGGGTGAAGATTAGTAGAAATATTATCGACGGTAAGCCTAAGGAAGCATTCTTTAGAGACAAAAATAGTGCTAATGAAGACATGTTAAAGGCGATGAATGATATATACTATAATCACGAGATGATTATGGCTTCGGATAAGAAAACTTGGAAATACACAGAATTCAACGATGAGTCTGTTTATAAAGAGCAAGCTGAATGATACCCTTCAATAAACCTTCAATGATTGGAAATGAGGCTGATTATATTAATCAGGCTGTCTCAAAGGGGCACCATATATCCGGCAATGGACCGTTTACAAAGAAATGCGAGCACTTGCTTGAGGCTGCTTTGGGGGGGGGATGTCGTGTACTGTTAACGACCTCTTGTACATCTGCCTTAGAAATGGCTGCCTTACTCTTAGACTTGCAAGAAGGAGATGAAGTCATTCTGCCTTCATTCACCTTTGTATCGACGGCGAATGCATTTCTTCTGCGCGGATGCGTACTCAAATTTGCAGATGTCGACCCTGACAGTATGAATATTTCCCTTGCAGAAGTGGAGAGGCTTACAACAAAAGAGACAAAAGTTATTGTGCCTGTTCATTACGGGGGCGTCAGCTGTGATATGGATGCCCTAAAGAGTTTTTGTGCTGAAAGAGAAATTTATTTGGTTGAAGACGCTGCTCAGGCCCTGGGGAGTTCCTATAACGGCAAGCCTTTAGGCACGTTCGGCGAGCTGGCAACTTTCAGCTTTCATGAAACAAAAAATATTATTTGCGGCGAAGGCGGTGCCCTCGTCATTAATGATCCTAAATATTTCGAGCGAGCTGAAATTATTCGCGAAAAAGGTACAAATAGATCGCAGTTTTTCAGAGGCCAGGTTGATAAATATACCTGGGTCGATATCGGTTCCTCTTATGTTATGTCCGATATGCTGGCTGCCTATCTTTTTGCACAGCTTGAAAATATGGATGAGATTAACAAACTGCGTGAAGAAGCATTTAGCTATTATGTTGAACAATTAAGACCTCTTGAAGAGCAAGGGCTGATCAAATTACAAAAGCATTTGCCTAAAACAAATGGAAACGGACACCTTTTCTATCTGCTGACACAGTCTTCAGAGCAGCAAAAGGACATGCTTGAGTATTTAAATGAACAGGGTGTCAATGCAGTATTTCACTATCTACCCCTTCATACTTCTAATAGGGGTGTTCAATTCTCTAATTTATGTGGTGCATTGCCTATTACAGAAAAACAATCCTATCAATTGGTTCGATTACCAATGTATCACAAAATTAGTCGGGATGAATTGGATCAGGTTATTCAGACAATTTATCAGTTTTATAAGGGGTCATAGATGTCAAAAAAACTTGTAATATTCGGAGTAGGCGAACAAGCTGAAGTTATTCAATATTATTTCGATAAACATTCTGATTATGAGATTGCGGCTTTTACCGTGGACGGCGAACATGTCTCAGAGGATAGTTTTTGGGGTAAACCAGTTATCGAAGCTGAAGAGATTTCTCAACAGTTTTCCCCGGACACTCACGATGCATATGTGGCCATAGGCTACAATAAACTCAATCACCTAAGAGCTGAGAAATATCACTGGATGAAGGGGCTAGGGTATAGCCTTGCAAACTATATCAGCGAGAAAGCTACCGTTTTAACTGATAAAATTGGTGACAATGTCCTGATCCTTGAAGAAAACACTATCCAACCTTTTGTTGAGGTCGGAAATAACGTGGTCTTATGGAGCGGCAATCATATTGGCCACCATACAATTATTAGAGATCATGTTTTTGTTGCATCTCATATTGTATGCTCAGGCGGTGTTGATATTGGCGAATATTCCTTCTTAGGGGTGAATGCGACCCTCAGAGATCATATTACAATTGGCCCTAAAAATATTATTGGCGCTGGCGCTATTCTATTGAAGAGTACAGGTGAAAATGAAGTCTATCCTGGGAAGCATACAGATAAAATAGAGGGGTTAGAGGCAACCTCCCTTAAGAGGATTTAGAATGAAGTGGGAAAAACTAGGGCATGTTTTTGTTCCTGACGGGTCTCTTGAATGGATGAAAACTCACGCAGCTAATCCTGTCGTGCGCCCTATGGGCGACGATATAGTTCGCGTTTATTTTAGTGGGCGAAGCGAACAAAATCAGGCTCATATTTCGTGGCTTGAGATTGATATGAATGACCCTCTGACAGTCCAGAGGTTGTGCGATAAGCCAGTCCTTTCACCTGGGGACGTTGGACTCTTTGATGACAGCGGCGTTTCAATGGGGTGCTTTGCAGAAATTAACGGCAAAACACATCTTTTTTATCTCGGTTGGAATTTGGGGGTAACAGTGCCGTGGCGGAATAGTATTGGTGCAGCTGTAGAGCAAGATGACGGCAGCTTTGTCAGAGTGAGCAAAGCCCCAATTTTAGACCGTTGTCATGCAGACCCATATTCAATTTCTTATCCCTGGATTCTTCAGGATGATAAAGAATTTCATATTTGGTACGGCTCTAATTTAGCATGGGGCGACGCACAAGAGGATATGGCCCATTTGATGAAATATGCCCGCTCAGATGATGGCCTGAATTGGAATCGAGAGGGGCATGTTGCTCTGCCTTTTAAGGATGAAGGCGAGTATGCTATGTCTAAGCCTTGTGTCATCAAAGACCCAGATGGCTTTAAGATGTGGTATAGCTACAGAGGTCTTGCCTATAGAATTGGCTATGCAGAATCCAAGGATGGGAAAACTTGGGTTCGAAAAGATGAGGAAGTTGGCATTTCTGTATCTGAAGAAGGCTGGGATAGTGAAACAGTCGAATATCCTTGTGTTTTTGATCATAAAGGCAGTCGCTATATGCTCTATAATGGCAATGCCTATGGCCTGACTGGATTCGGGATGGCAAAGTTGAAATGATATGAAAAAAGTTGTTGTTACCCAGTCCAATTATATTCCTTGGCGCGGCTATTTCATGAATATCAAAGAGAGTGATCATCTGGTGCTGCTGGACGATGTCCAGTTTACGCGCCGTGATTGGCGTAATCGCAATCAAATATTAACACCACAAGGTAAGAAGTGGCTCACTGTTCCTGTGAATTCCAAAGGTCAATTTGGGATGCATAAAATATGTCATACAGAAATAAACGATCCCACCTGGATGAATAGTCACAGATCTATAATTGACCAAATGTATAGAAAAGCGCCCTATTACAAACAGGTGATGCCGTTCTTAAATCAACTATACGACGATGTTATCGGTGAAAAATCGCTCTCTATGGTGAATAGGCATTTTCTGGAATCGATTTGTCAATACGCCCATGTCGACATCGACATAACCTGGTCTACAGATCATTTCGACTTAAGGACCCTTGAAGAGTTTGACAGTA
This sequence comes from Temperatibacter marinus, assembly GCF_031598375.1. NCBI lineage: Bacteria > Pseudomonadati > Pseudomonadota > Alphaproteobacteria > Kordiimonadales > Temperatibacteraceae > Temperatibacter > Temperatibacter marinus. The sequence continues at coordinate 518,091 of NZ_CP123872.1, read as the reverse complement.
CAGAGAGGTTACTTAATCTCTGTAAAGCCGTGAAGGCCACGTCTTATATATCGGGCCCTGCTGCGCAGGCCTATATGGATGTTGAGCTGTTTGCGCAGGAAGGGATAGAGATTATTTGGGCAGATTATTCTCCTCTACAGCCTTACCCGCAATTATATGAAGGCTTCGACGGTGCTGTCTCCATAATAGACACTCTAATGATGATCAATAGTTTAGGATTAAAGGAATAAGTTATGGCACTTCCCAATGCGGCTTTTATTGGGTTCCCTAAGTGTGGGAGCACATCATTATATTTTGACTTGGGCAACCACTCGGAAATATGCCCTGGGAGGTATCAGGAAAGTAAGGCTTTTGTTTTGGAAGAGGGAAGTGCAAGAAGTCCAGCAGCTTTTGAATCTCATTATTATAAAAACTATCGAAATGAAAAAATCCTTATGGATATTATGCCAGTGACTGCATACATGCCCAATGGGTTAAAATTGATGAAAGATAAATGCGGTGATGTGAAAATTTTACTCTGTATGCGCAATCCTGCTAAACGTGCATATTCTAGCTATAATCACGCGGTAAGACATTTGGCTGAGAATAGAACGATTCAAGAAATTATCGAGTTGGAAAAAAAATCATCGGCTACGGACCTTCATTTCACAAATTCTACATTACTAAATCATATCTGGTTAAGTAGATATGAGCTTTTTTTACCGTTCATTTTTGAAACCTTTGGTCAAGAGAACATTTACCCAATTTTGTATGAAGATTATTTTGGCGTAAAACGTAATTCTATTATTAAAGAAATTTGTGATTTTCTTGGTGTGGGTTCAATTGATTCAGATGCAGCTGCTTTTCGAAATAAAGGAGAAGACTGGGGATATTTCATCAACAGAGGGAAAGTGAAAAATAAGCCATTTTGTCATATTGGTAGCTATAGTAATCGAACCAAAAAAACTGAGAAAGTCATACGAGAGCCCTCCGATCAGGCTCTGAAATTTGTAAGAACAGGGATTGCATCTCTTCGGAAGAATAAAGCACAAAATGCTTCTTTTGAAGGGCTATTCGAGAGTACAGTCCGGTACTGTGAAAAAGAAATCTTTAAAAGATCACTTCCCAGCTGGAATGACTAGCTTCGTGTAATCGCTAGAGCTCCTCTTTAAGGAAGCGTTCTTTTGCCTTCGTGTAAAACTCGATGTCCGCAGCATGATGGGTGCATATTTTCTTCAAAGTATCACGATCAAGATTGTACTGGGTTTCCCCTTTAGGGTTTGAATTGGCCTTCTCAAGCTTTTTGGGAGGATCAATGCCTATAATGTCGCAATAGATGTCCACTGAAATATCATAATATTCTTGAATGCCTATGAAAGTGAAATCCTCAACTTTTAGGGGGTTAAGGATTTGAGAGTATTTATTGCTGAACCACGGGTGTTCAATATAGTCGTCAAAACATTTAATTTTCTGCCCCTCAATAGTGGAAGGATGCCTGTTTTTGGCCTTTTGAAAGTTCCCAACTTCTTCGTTATTGATGATCCTTTGCAGCTGAGACCAGCCTGATTGCAACGCTATGATAGGATCCCGAATAATGGTTAAATATTTAAATGTATCGTCGAGGCCGTGATATTGATCCGCATAAAAATGTCCATAGATGATTTTCTGATGAATGCGCCCCGCCTTGTAATGCTGGGCAAAGGCCTCTCTTTTTTTGCGCCTGAAAGCAAGAGACTCCTCATCATAAGCATTGATCCTATTGCCATAATCCAACATAACCTGTGGATTGGGCTTCAGATATCGCTGTAAACTTGTGCCAGCACATTTGGGTAAGTGAAAACAGATATACATATGGATCTCAATGGAAAATTTGGGGTGACTTCATTTTCTGATATAGTAAGCAGATAATAGTTTTATTCAATAGCCAATCTTGAAGTTTTAAAATATATGTATATCAAGTATATCAAGGGGAGGTCCCTTGGTCCCGAGATGAAAACTAATAGTGGAATATATGGATGATTAAATATGCGCATATTGGCCTTCCAAAGGGGGCCTCAAGTTGGTTGCAGAATGTTTTCTTCCCCTCTCATCCTGAGATTGCTCATTTGGGAAGAGGGCCTCGCAAATATGCTCTGAATGAGGCCATTAAAGTCTTCTTATGGCATGATGCACTTTCTACGCCCGAATATTGTTTCGATTCTGTAGCAACACGCAAAACTTTTGACGAAGCTTTTTCTCAAGTTAGTGAAAATAAGGACGTTAAAGCCGCGGGCGTTTCTCAAGAGTTATTTACCAATATCTTTTTTGAACGATTAGATATTCCGCAGAGAGCGCAAAGACTTAAAGCAGCGATGGGTGATGATGTTCAAATCATTTTCATTTTACGCAATCAGTTTGATTTCATTAAATCGCATTATGATACAAGCGTCTGGCAGTTGGGATACACCAATTCTTTTGAAGAGCATTTGCATCATTTTTACTATGATAGAGATATCGGCGCTTACGCAAATTTATATTATGATAAAATATTCGAAACATATGCAGATATCTTTGGTCAAGAAAATGTGCACGCCATTCCTTTTGAATTGATAAAACAAGGAGCGGTGCATTTCTCAAATACCATTTGTGAAAGTCTAGGAATTTCTCACTTTCCGGATGTAAAGAAAGAGAGCGTAAACGCCAAGAACACCGATGAGGTTAGAGCAGCAATGCTGTTGTTTAACAGGCGCTGGCGCTATTCAATGGGAGGCGGAACCTATAATAGGGCAATCGCAACTCATCAAACCTCTTGGTATAAAGAGAAATTTGATATTGAGGTGCCAGATCGGCAACTCCAAAATCAAAAATTCCATCATTTTATGTTTAGATCTTCACAAGAAAAAATTGTGAAAAAAGCTAGAGAAATAAACCCCAATTTTACAGTTGAGAAGCTTGAAATTCCGGAATTTTATCAGGAGAAAATTGCAGAGGATATTGCGCCTCACAATCGAAAACTGGCGGAATATACTAAGTATGATCTAAAAGAATTGGGCTATATCCTATAGAGGCAATTATGAATTTTGAATCCGCTAAATTTATTGTCGGCCTTGGGGCACAAAAAGCTGCAACTACCTGGCTCTCTTACTATCTTGAATCGACACAGGATGTCTTGTTTGGACCAACCAAAGAATTACATCACTTTTCAAGACTGTATTTACCCTACAATTTTCATAAGTTTCTCGAGAATTTTAAGAGAAAAGTCACGTCAATAGGCGATATTTCTGGCGATAATATCAAGCAGATAGAAGATATAAAAAATGATGCTATTCATCTGGATGCCTTAACGGATATAGAAAAATATTATGATTTATTTCGTTGCAAATATACGGGACAAAAATATTTCGCAGACATATCCCCTTCTTATGCATTAATTTGAGTGTTATTTATATATTGATAAATCAATACCATAGTGTATAATTGTTTAAATTGATTAAGGTTATTTATTTGTTTACAAAAGTGTTCTTATGCATCATCTTCAGATCAAAAAAAGCACGTCGGTAGTTACGAAAAACCTACTATAGGCTACAACATCAGTGGCTCAAGAAATTTTATGAAAAAGTGTTGAAGCTATCCAATAGGGGTATGGCATTGACTCTGAAAATTGGTTGCAAATGGCTAGTTATGAGAAATAGAAATGCCTTTATATATTAATAATAAAATTAGCATATTATATATGCATATCCCAAAAACAGGCGGGGCTTACATTGAGGATTTACTAAGAGCAAATTCTTATTCTCAGTTTTATTGGCGAGGAAAGAGACTTACACAATTTGATCTATGCACTCCACAGCATTATACACTCGCTCAACTGTCTGGTGTGATAGATTTAACTGCAATTACTTTTATCTTTGCGACTGTGAGGCACCCATATAAAAGATTGTTATCTGAATATACAATGCGACATCCCTTGCATGATGTTCAAATTGATCAATGGCTTGATGAAGCTTATGGGAATTATTTGAATAATCCCTATGCATATGATAATCATCTAAGGCCTCAAGCAGAATTTCATCAAAGCGGCACTCGCTATTATAAGCAGGAAGATAGTTTTGATGAAAAATGGGCTTTCAAATTTGAGAATGATTCAAGCCTAAGTTTGCCTATAAAGCAAGTACCTCGTAGAAAAGAAGCTAAAAGAACTCACAAGAAAATTTTATTTTCAGATTTATCTTATAAAATCAGAGATAAATATTATAATTTATATAAAAATGATTTTAAAACATTTAATTATGATCCTGAAGAAATTGATTAATGGTTAGTATAACACCAGATTCTATAGCTCAGTATTCTAAAGCTAAAGTTTTACCTCGTTCTCAAGATAGATATGGTAATTTTTCAGGGGGTATATTCACATCTGAGAATGAATTGGTTAAGAATAGTTTATACTATAAAATTAATGCAGTTGTGAAATATAAAAATAATCAGATATCTGTCCCGCAAAAAATCGAAAAAAATTTCAAACTTACTATGGGAGCGGGGAGCCCACAGTTAGAACTCTTTGAGAAAAGAAAAGGCACTTATATTTATGCTGGAATCTTATTCGATCATTATGGCCATTTTATTTTAGATAGTCTCTCGAGATACTGGTATTATAGAAATAGTGATTTGCCTATTGTTTGGGCTGTAGAGGAGGGTAAACAATCACTTTCGATTTATCAGAAAGAAATATTAGATTTGCTCTGTATTAATAATGAAATTATTTTGGTTGACAAGCCTATGGAATTTGAGAAATTGATTGTCCCGGAATATGGCTATATTGTGCAAGATTATTTTTCTAATGAACAGAGTAAAGCATTAGAGATTATCGATTGCCCTAAGGTGGATTTTAAAAAGAAAATTTGGCTTTCTCGTACATCGCAAACATCAGCTCGTGTTCTCAATGAAAATGTAATTGAGAGTCACTTAGAAGAAAATGGCTGGATTATCTATAAGCCCGAAGACCACTCTGTAAGAGATCAAATCGAAATGTATCGAGACGCATGTCATATTGCAGGCATAGCTAGCTCCTCTCAACATACAATGGTATTTCTTAAAGGATTTAAAGGGAAATTAACTATTTTCCCAAGGGGGGTATCACTATCGGGAAATTATTTAACTATACAAAAGAGAAAAAGATTTAAACAGGCTGTGAAGTTTATTTCTAGCTTTGATTGCATACTTCCAGGAGAAACACGTGTTCGGTGCAACAGAGTTTTTACTAATATAGAGGTGATGTTAAATCAATTAGGAGTAGGTTTGAATTCACAAAAAAAGATTCCTAGCATTCATAAAAATAATTTAATTGCTATTGATGGTATTGTCAAAGGGAAATATGCCAAGAAAGTGCTTGAGATCGGGGCTGATACAATATCTTATCTTCCCCGCAGAAGTGGAATTAGAGGCATTAGTGTTTCGGAGAATAGAAATTTTTCGTCATCTGAAACGTCACTACATAAATATTTTGATATATGCCCATCACACTACTTTACATATCTTTCAAACCAGACTGATTATGATATTTTTATAATACATCTAAATAGTGATGCTGCTAAAAATAAAAAAATTTACAATGCTACTTTGTCTGCATCACACAAAAATTCTATATGGATATATGCTTGTGATACTACTACTAATGATTCCGTCGAGTTGTTTTTTAAATATTTGTTTTCTGAGCATATAAATAAAAGAATATATAATTTAATGGGAACGGGTCTCTATATAGTTAAACATGAATTACAGCACAATGTTAGTGATGAGGTAATTGACATGAATCTTTCTTCCTGGATTCAGGACATCGCTGTTTCTGGAGTTTTAAATAAATTGTAGACTGATAATTTTAACTTATATTTTGACATGCCGTATTGAATTTTATATTGCTCCTTTTGGATTATTCAGAATTAAATTTAACTTCAAACTTTTACGTAAAGCCATGAAAACAGTATACCTACATGTGGGCATTCATAAGACTGCGACAACATCAATTCAACAGAGTTTGATTGATAGCCGACACTATTTATCTGAACAAGGGTACTATTTGCCGATCTATCGCTTTTTTAGAAACCCCACAGGCAATCATTCGGCGTTGATGTATACTGTTTTTTCTTCTTCTCCTGAAAATTATCATAATAATGTTCGTCACACTATCCCTCTAGCAAAGCGAATAGGAAAATACCGACAAATTTTGGATGAATGGACAGCGACTGACAAGGATTTAATTCTTTCCGGAGAAGATATTTCTCTTCTTTCAAAAGTTGAATTATCAAATTTAAAAACCTATTTCGAACAGAAAGGCTTCACTGTTGTTGTCCTTATGTATTTGAGACGGCCCTATCCACTGCTCCTTAGTCACTATCAGCAAATTCTTAAAACAGGGCGGTATACTACCTTAGGGCAGGTTGAACTCCCATTTGCCAAATATCAGAAAATTCGCTCTGTCTTCTCAACTGTAAAAGTATTTAGTTTTGAAGAAGTGAAAATGTTGGACGGCGGCGTGACGGATCACTTCTACAAGGCACTCGGCATCGCAAAAGAAAGTGCTGTGCCCTATTATGACATAAATAAATCATCCTCTGATCAAGTTGTCCGAATGCTCAGATATCTAAATTTTAAAGAGCCGCTAATCTCAAAAAATATAGCTCTTAATCCCCATAGAAAAAACCATGACACCTATGTCTTTGATCAAATACAGGGGGATCAGTTTAAGCTTACTCAAGCACAGTTTGAGCCCTTAAAAAGAAGAATTGCTATAGAAAATAAGTATCTTTTCAAGCATCTGGGATCAGCCTATGTCGATCAAAAGATTGAACTCTATGCGGGTCCTAAGCCCTGGACAGAGTTGCAGCGCAGTAAAGCCTTAACATTATCTGCGGGTTTTTCACCTCAAGTGCAAACAGTGATTACAGACTATCTAAATCGCCAGTCTTAGGTGAAAATACAATCTTCGTAAAATTTCACGCTTAGTCATAGTCAAAATAGTCAAAATCTTTTTGATAGTAAGACTTTATTTTTTCTAAAACGCGCTGTTCTAACTGTGACGGATCAAAGCTTTGATGGAAGTCTCTGTTATCTCGCCTACGCTTCACGAGTTTATGAGGGAGGTCTGTTTGAATGGCCGCCTCTAATCTGCTTGCCCACGCGGCATCAAATCCATCCTCTTGTTTGAAAATGTCAATACCCTCTTGATGGAATTCATGCTGGGGTCTGAGATGGTTGTCCAAATAACTTGGATCTTGAGAGGCTTGATCTAGAGTATCGTCTATCCAAGAATTAATTTCTACTTCCTGATCCGGATTGCGCATCTTATATTCTGAGATGAGGCGCTTTACAGGATGGCGTACAGTGACGAATTTATAGTCGAAACTTTCCATATAGAAGATGTTCTTGAGTATGTCTAAGTGGTAGTGTTGTTGACTAATAGCTTCCACAGGCAGAAGGCGGCGCGGCTTCCAGAAATGAACTTGAAAACCGTTAGCCCTGAAGAGGTCTTCAACATAAGTCCCCCCTGTTTTAGGGATATGGACGAAGAATATTTTACTGTTATTACGTGTGAAAATTGGCATTTTAAACGAGTCTTTCTGCGACAAAAATTAATGTTTTAAAGCTTCGAGTAGAGCGAGGGCCTTGGCGGGTGATAGACAGCGTATTCTCTCATAGGCTGGCTCTTCTGAAGAGTCCCGATCAAGGCTGTTATTTGCAGGTGAGAACATCCGTCTAGGCGATCTCGTGATAAGGTATATTTCCAACCCTTCAATCCGATCCACGCTCAGGGTTGGATAGAAGTCATAGATGAATTTACAGAGTTTCTCAGCTGCATCATTTTTCTTTTCTAAGAGTATAAATGAAGATGGCTTCATATGACTTAAGACGGCATTCACAACTTTAATATTTTCTTCAAGTGGCAGATAGGATGGCAGGATCAGTGCGTCGAATTGTGTCTTTTTATCCAAAAGGGTCATAAATTGAATTGGTGACATTGAGAAGAAGCTATCTGTCGCTTTCAGAGTGGCCTTTCGTCGAATGAAACCCTCTGAAATAATAAATTTCTCTTTCACCTGCAGCGCGTCTGATATCAAAGGTTCTTGAAGAGTGAACTCTATGGCTTTGTCAACCAGCCCCTCCAGTGACGCTAAAAAATCCCTTAGGGGTTTTGAGAGTGTCCCTGGCTTTTGAGGGGCTGTTTCTGGAATGTCAAGGATCTTTAAAAGGGGATCCAGGGATTTCCATATCCAATTCGCGCGCCAACTCGGTTGATCATGGGACCACTTTAGAGACGGAATAAAATACTCTGTTTGATTTAAGTTTAAACTCTCAGCAATGGTATAATAGTTGCCACTGAGAGATAATCCTCTGGGAAAAAGACTGACTTTTCCTTGATAGTTTTTAATGAAAACCAACAAATGAAAAGCAGACCCCCCAACACCAGCAATATGTTCAGCATCCTTTAAAAATTCTATTTGTTCACCGACAGAATGTTTTTCAGGCTCGTAGATAAGCCATCCATTTTCTTTTAGAACCGGTTCAAGGAGTGTCTCATTATAAACCTTTCCGAAAGTGGCAGAGGCTCTTGAAAGCCAAACTTTTTTCCCTGAAACCAAATTTTTTGATTCGGTCACATATAAAGCCTGTTGTTGTTCAGGGGTGATTTTAGATTGAATAAGAAAACCGGCATCTGGACAGTGAAGTTTTTCTATGCGGCAAATCTCAGTGACAATCACAATCTCATTTTTAATGCCAAGTAAATCCAAGATGGCTTTTTGATAATCGCTCAATGTCTTTTGCTGGTGGGCGCTTAACCAGATGATTTTTAGAGATGGGTGTTTTTTAATATACCAAAGACGTGCAAGGCTCTCTAGAATGAAGTGTCCAAAATGGCTAAAGAGAAGCCCCCCGTATATACATTCTCCTTCAATGAAAGCGATATTCTCTAACTCGCTCTCATTCAAAGGATAGGGATCCATTATCCTGTTAATTTTGCCACTGGAAGCGCGCGTGATAGCTTTATTCTTTAAGGATCTGGAGGTATATTCGCGATACAAAAGGGAGGAGGGGAGACTTTCCATATCTTTGGTAAATATGCCACCCTTCACCCCTGGTAAAACAGGCCCATTTTCAGCACCATAACAAGGCACTGCAATGGCTTGCTCGAGCATGTGTGAGTTATTCAAGGTGAATTCCATATGAGTTCCATGCTTCCTCGGGGTCGTAATTGAAATTTTTAAAATCTAGGTGATAAAAATCATTCACTGCTTTTACGACGGCAGGATCTACATCCCCTAAGGTGAGTTTTTTATGAAAGTCTGGGCTGTTTTGCGTTTTAACGACCTCTTTTGTTTTAAATTCAATCCCGATCAATGTTTCTAGTCGCTCCGCCCATTTTTCATCAAATTGGTTTTCTTGCTTGAAGACCGTTACGCCCTTTTTTGCGAATTCAGTTTGCGGCCTGATATGGTTGTCATAGAGGTAAGGGTTTTTGTTATAGTCCTCTAGGGTTTTTTTTAAGAACTCTTCAAAGGAGATAGAGGGAGAGAGGATTTTTCTCTTTTTGATCAACCAATTATATTCTGATACAAGGCGACTTATAGGGTTGCGAACGGTCATGAATATAAAATTGAATTTTGAAAAGTCGAACAATTGGTTCAATATCTTCATATGATAATGCTGTGCTGTACACCGTTCAATTGGGTCGATAATGCTGGTCCAATATGTCATCTTAAATCCATTGGCTTTGAAGAAGTCTTCGATATAGGCTCCCCCGGTTTTTGGCGTGTGGATGTATAAAATGGATTTCTCTTTATTTCTCAGGACAGGCATAATTGCTTACCGTTTCTATTTTTCTGTGTCTGTCATCGTCTTATAAGATTTTTTCTTAAAAGTCGATATGGTAAGATTACTTATCGACAGATCGAAGCATAATATGCTAATTGGTGGGAAATATTAATAACAATTAAGTTGTAAACGCATGAAATTATCTGCCGACTTTGATCAGGCTGTTTCTTTATACAAGAAATCAGTTGGCATCGTATCGTTATTTTCTTTTTTAGCGAATCTAAGTTTTCTGGCAATGCCGCTCTTTATGATGAATACATATCGGACGGTTATCCCAGCAAAAAGTACACCTACACTCTTCGCGCTCTTAGCTTTAGTTCTTGTCATTATGGGGGCTTATTACTTTCTAGAAAAAGCTAGAACCATTATTCTGTCAAAGGCAGCCCTTAGATTTGAAGCTGATTTGATGGGGCTTGTTATGGCTGCAGAGTTGAATCATAACAAGCAATCAAGCATTCAGAGCATTAACGACATTCAAGCTCTAAGAGTTCATTTGTCATCCTCGGTGGTAATGAGTGCTTTTGATCTTATGACGGTACCCATCTTTCTTTTCATCATTTTCTATATCCATATTGGTGCAGGCCTTGTCTTGATGGCAAGTATAATCTTCTTGTCTTACTTAGCCATCAAAGGCAATGCAAAGACGTCGCCTTTGATTGACTTATCAAGAGAGAAAAACATTGAGAGTCAAAAAGTCTTGGAGAGTTTTGCTCGATCTCAAGAAAATGTAAAATCTATGGGCATGTATAAAGAAGCGATTGCTGAATATGGCGCCAAACATAATGAGGCAATAAAAACTCAGATTGAAATGGTTGAAATTCAATCTAAAACATCCTCTTTGTCTAAAGCGATGCGTCAAGTTGTACAAATTTTACTTGTCTTTACAGGAGCCATGCTGGTTCTTGAAGGGGGCGCATCAATGGGGGTTGTTTTCGCGATGGTCATTATTGGGGGCCGGGCGATTGGGCCTGTTGAGGCCCTTGTTGGAAACTGGCGTCAGGTTGTTTTGATCAAGACTACATATAATAAGTTAAAGGACCGCTTGAGTGAGTTAGAATTGCCTGAAAAATCAACGCTTCTCCCTGTGCCCAAAGGCTTTGTTAGGTTGAAGCAGGTTTATTACGCCCCAGAAGGTGTCTCTGATCCTATTTTAGTGAAGTTACAACATCTGTTTGAGTCTGGAACCGTAACAGCAGTGCTTGGGAATAACGGCGCCGGTAAATCTACCCTTGCCAAAGTCATTGTGGGTTATATCAAGCCCTCTGCAGGCCATGCCACATTGGATGATCAAGAAATCTCATCATGGGATCCTGTACTTAAAGGGTTTTACATGGGGTATATGCCGCAAAAGGTTACCTTTTTTAATGGTACAGTTCGGGATAATATTGCACGGTTAAGAAAAGATGATCCTGATCATTTTGCCATTGATGCGGCCAAATTTGCGGGTGTTCACGATATGATCATGAGATTGCCAAAAGGTTATGACACAGTTCTTGGTGATTTTGGTATGAATCTGTCAGGTGGACAAGCGCAATTGCTTGCCCTAGCGCGTGCGGTCTACACGAAGCCAAAAGTCCTCGTTCTTGATGAGCCGAATGCTGCCCTTGATGGTGTTGGAGAGCAGATTCTTATGGCTTGTATAGAAAAATGCAAGAAAGAAAATATGACCGTAATCGTCGTTACACAACGTCCAGGTCTTTTGAAGGTTGCAGATGAGATGCTTGTTATGCAAAGTGGACGGATCGTGAAGTCGGGCCCAGTGACTGACACGATGTCTAGTGGCAATATAATGATTGAAAAGAAATAAAGGCTTAGAACAATGGAAGAAAAACAAAATGATACATTGTCTGATGCCCCTCAAAAGGATGACCTAACCGCGTCTGTGCTGGATAGGAGGAGTTTAGGGAGGTGGCATTCTGGCCTTAAACTTGACTATAAGCCCGATACAAAGACTGCCAAGCTTGTCGGTCTTCTCGTTTTTGGATTCGGGGGATTCTGGGCTGCATTTGCACCGCTTGAAAGTGCTATCACTGCCCAAGGACGGGTAATCGCTGACCTTAATAATCGCGTTATTCAGCACTTAGAAGGAGGGATCCTTCAAGAAGTTGCCGTTAATGAGGGTGAGCGTGTTGATAAGGGCGACATTGTAGCTGTTATGGATACAACACGTTCTAGAGTGCAGCAACAAAGTTTGTTGATCCAAAGAGCCATTCGAAAAATACAATTGTCACGCCGTCGGGCTGAGGTTTTAGATAAGCCAGCTTTTGAGATACCTAAAGATATCCAGCCTGAAACATTATCTAATGCAAGTGTCAAAGAGGCTTTGCAAAGTCAGCGCGAAGAATTTGATGCGGTCATGAGCTTGATCTCAAGTCGCTTAAATACAATCGACCGTGAAATTGATACAAAGAATGCCGTTATTCTTGGCAATGAAGAAGTGAAAAAGGCTTACGAGCTTCAGCTAGAACTGACAAATAAAGAAGTTACAGATTATCGAGAGCTAAATAAAAAGGGCTTAATTCAAAGAACTCGCTTGTTTCAAGCGGAGCGCAATAAAGCCAGCCTGCAAGCCCGCATCGAGACGACAAAACTGACTATTGGAAAAACAATCAATGAAATCAAAACTCTCGAAGTCAAAAAAGGGGAAGTTAAGCTGAGCAGGCTCGCTGTTGCAGAAAAAGAAGCAATTGAGCTACAGAAACAATTGAATGATATTGATACAAAGCTGGAATCGCTTGATGACCTCTTGTCTAGAACTTTTGTGAAATCTCCTGTGGACGGCGTAGTCATTCAAATTTCAACACATACTGTTGGGGCTGTTATTAAGCCGGGTGAGCCGATCATGAGTATTTTCCCTGTATCGGATAGTTTGAAGCTAGATATAAAAATCCCCGTTAATAAGATTGACGAAGTCCATATTGGTCAGGAGTTTGATATTATTTTTGCAACAGATAGTGGTCGTGGGGCTTTGCCAGTTCTTGGTACTCTAACCTTTATTTCAAGAGACTCAATCACGTCTGACCAAGATCCAGAAGGCTACTACCGTGGGTTTGGCATTATAAAGAAAGGTGAAAGTTTAGAGCATTTGTTGCCTGGAAATACAGGAACGGTCTATATTAAAGGACAGCCGACAACATTGTTGAGTTATATACTGAGACCATTAACACAAATAGCACGGGGATCTTTAGCAAGTTAATTGCCCCAATTGAGCATTATGATAGCGATAACCAACGAAACACTCTCTCGATTCTATGAAGAGCCTTTGCTCATCATCGTGTCTAGCGATGCGCCTGCATCTCTGATCGAATGTCTCACCCAAATTGGGTCAGTTCTATTCTTTGATGGCAGATTAAATCTAGGTCATCAGGAGACGGATCAAACTGAGAGCATGATAAATTTGTTGGATGCTTATCCTGTTGCACATTTGATTTTTATTCTCAAAGAAGAGCACCGCTCTATATTGACAGAATTTCAATCGGCGAAAGAAATCAATCGCTGTAATAACATTATTGATGACTTTCCTCTGGAACAGCAGTCGGCTGAACAGCTTTTAACATGCCTCAGTGCTTCGATTATAACGTCCTTGAGCAGTAGAAGTGCGAATGCTGAAAAGCAAATCACTGCACTGAGGCTTGAAAATGATATTCAGCAGCAAGACTTGACATTCTTACGGTCAAAACTGATTGAGCAAGATAGATCTTCTTTTTCTTTGAAATATTCCCGGGCCGTTTCAGGGAATAGTCTGGAACTTAATGAGAAGCAGCCCACATATACTGAAAGCATACCGGCATCTTTATATCAAATTGCTGTTATAGATTTATATATAAGCTCTGTAAAAACTAAACAGGGAAATTTGCAGATAAAAGTCATAAGAAACGCCGATGAGACAGAGATGGCGATGATCAGTCTCAAGGCTGAAGAAATTGCTCAAGGCTGGCTCCACCTACCAATTGAAAACCCATCTTTTCTTATTTCAGATTTCACGATTCATATTGAACAGACGGATGGCTTAGAGATCGCATTCTCCCGTGGATCCATGCAATCGATAGAAGCGGCTGTACCGCAAAAACCGTTAGCGATCAAAGTCTGGCAATATCATGGAAAGTCATATGATTTTGATGATTTTTTAAGATATTTTCATCTGTCGACGAAGCGGTTCAAAGAATATGAACTAAGAACAAAAACGAGCTACGGAGACGCGTTACCTGCTCTAGTAGAGTCTCTAGGGTATGGCCCTGTGGGATGGTCTTTTGATGGATCAATGCTTCTGCACAGTTTGCCGGATCACAATTGTTCTGCCAACGCATATATTGAAAAGACATGCCCTGAGGGTGCCTATAGAGTTGAAACTCACTTTCGATTGAAAGGGGATGATTTAGAGAACTTTAGATTGGTTTCAGTCGTTTTTGACGGCGACAGTGATTTGTTGCCCGAAGCTCTCTCTGCCATAGAGAGCCAAATTGTTCAGCAGTCTAAGCAAGAAGGGTGGATGACTTCAGAAAAATACTCATGCGTCTGGGCAGGGTTGGGCGCGACCACTTCCTCAGTTTCAAATGTGAAGGTAGACTGTCCACCTGAAATATTGCACAACAGTAAAACACTTGCCTGGATGCTTGTGCCTCTGAAGAAAGGGAGGGGGCGTGTCACAGCCATTTTGGAGAGTTTTAATGTACAGATATAGTACACTTTCCTAAAGATGATACGTGAGGGCGCATGATAAAAACTGTACAGAAAGATCCCAAATTTGGGATTGTTATTCCAGTCTTCGGTCACTCTCGTCTGGTTAGTGAGGCCATTATTTCGGCCTGTGAACAAGAGACAGAGTATGCCTATAAAGTTATCGTTGTTGATGACGGCTGCCTTTCGCCAGAGACATATGAAGGGGTGCACTCCTTGGTGCATGCCTATAAAGATAAACTTCTGTACGTGCGTCAAAAAAATTCAAAGTTGCCGGCCTCAAGAAACAAAGGGATCACTCACCTCAGAAAGCTGTATCCTTCTATTGAAGCCTATCTTTTCTTAGATGCCGATAATCGTCTACAACCACACTCACTTGAAACATATTACACAGCTCTGACAGACCCTCGCAATGAGGAAAGTGTCGGGTGGGCTTATCCTGACATTATACAGTTTGGGCTGACAAATTTTTCTGACCATTATGAGGTGCGATTAACGTCAGAAAGCTATAGTGTTTTAAGACAATTAACAGCCAATATTTCTGAGGCTGGATCTATGGTGAGTGCAAAGGTTTTTGATGCAGGTGTATTTTACGATGAATCTTTGGTTCATGGGTTTGAGGATTGGGATTTTTGGCTTCTTTGCATCGAGGCAGGTTTTACAGCGTGCCGTGTTAGGAATTCAGGGTTTCTCTATCGAAGGCGCCCAGAGAGTATGCTAACCTCAAGCTATAGAATGAATGACTATTTAAAGTTATCGCTCAGACATAAACATAAAGCCCTCTATTCGATCGACACCGTGCTTGCCGCAAAGTTCCAAGAAAAACCTACCTATGCTTATGTGGCAATCGACAGGGAAACTGTTCACACTTTTAACGACCCTATCGGCCCCATGATTGAGAGTGAAGTCGGCGGGTTTCTAGAACATTTTGACAGTTGGAAGCAGGACCCGCAATTGCACTTTATTGCAGATTTGATTTTCGTAGGATCTAAACTTTGTCGTGAGATCATTACATCAAATCTTCAACTTACGCGGGCTCTCTTTTGGGAGTTATTTATCCATGAGTTCAGCGAGGCTGAAATTGAAATTCGATTCGGTGCCTTTCCTGGTATCATCTATTCTCAGCAGCCTCTCGAGAAATGCCATTTGAAACTTCTAAAGACAAAACAGGTTGAATCAGAGAAAAAGCTTTCTCTTATTCTTTGCTATCCCTTTATGAGGGAGCGGATCGAACTGCTGCCCTCCTATGATTTTGAGGGCTACTCTTTTGAGGGGTTCAATTCGGATCAAAAGGAAGTGGCAGGGCACACCTATGATGATGAAATATTGTCCTATTGGGGGCCATCTACACAAAAGGTTGAAGAAGAACTGTTAGAGGAATTTACAGAGCATGAAGGCTTGCCGTTCTTTCCTGTGACAAACCAGGAAAAATTGTTACATGTTGGTCTGGATTTTACGGCATATTATGTCGCTAATCCTAGCCAGATCGATCGCTTAAAAGAATTGCTTGTAAAGCTGGAAATTCACTCTGTTTCTTTTGAGTATGAAACACCTCAAGAAAAAGAGTTTTTAATGCGTGCCTTCATTGGCATCAACCAAATCGACATTATCCCGTTCCGAGTCATTTCTAGCGAGATTCAATATGGCTATTATAACAGCAGCCAGATTGCTTCGTATGTGCCGCATGTCTACAGCAATAGGCTGATTTCCCTCGGATCGGGCTTCAAGGAACTCTATAATTTTGGATCTTTAATTGCTTTTAGTGCTGCAGGAGTTCTAAAGAACAACGAGACTTCTATGCATGTTATTAAACGAGAAAAAATGCCTCAGTCCCTTGTGAGGGGCTGTTCCTATGGGGATAGTATTCTGGCTTTTGAGCATGTTATCCAGAGGTTATATTTGGAATCAGAAGCTGACTATAGATATTTTAATGGAAAAAATATTCCAAAAATGAAGTTAACATTGCTGAAGTTATGATAAAGATTTAAAGAGAAGCTGATATTTCCCAAAGAGGCTAGCTAGACGAATGATGAAAATTTTATTTATGCATAATAACTTTCCAGGGCAGTATAGAAGAATCTATCAGTTCCTGAGAGAGAAAGATTGTTACGATATGCGCGTGGCAACTTTAAATACTAACAAGCAAAAAACAAGTTTAGAAACTCGGACATTCAAGCCTCACCGTGAAGCGTCGAAAGATATTCACCCTTCTCTACATGCTAGTGAAAATGCTGTCCTTATGGGGCAAGCGGCCTACGGTGCTCTGACGAATTTCAAAAAGAGTGGTTTTGAACCTGATATCATCCTATCTCATTCAGGCTGGGGTTCGTCTCTCTTTGCTAAAGATGTCTTCCCAAAGGCTAAACTATTAAATTATTATGAGTGGTATTATCATTGTCATGGCGGCGACGGAGAGTTCGTTGCCCAAAAAAGATTTGATGCAAACTCTGAACTAAGAATACGCATGAAAAATACACCTATTCTTCATGATATCGCTGCTCAGGATTGGGGGCAGTGCCCAACATATTTTCAACAAAGCATGATTCCCGAAAAGTTCCGTAGTGAGATTTCTGTGATACATGATGGTGTAGATACACAGTTTTTTACTCCAAATCCTGATATCGTCCTTAATGTGAATGGCAAGAAATTTACTAAAGAGGACGAAATTATAACCTATATCGCCAGGGGAATGGAAGACTATCGTGGCTTCAGACAATTCATGGAAGCTGTCTCAGAAATTCAAAAAATGAGACCAAAAGCCCATGTGATGGTCCTGGGGCAAGATAGAGTTGCCTATGGTAGCCAGCGACCAGACGGTAAAGGGTTGAAGAATTGGGCCTTCGAAAATTTTGAATATGATCATGATCGGTTACATTTCTTCGGCAATCAACCGTTGGAATTCCTTTTGCAAATGATTCGTATCTCTAAGGTGCATGTATATTTAACTGCGCCCTTTGTTCTCTCGTGGTCATTATTGGAAACTATGGCGACCGAAGCCCTTATTGTGGCTTCAGATACGGCGCCTGTTCTCGAAGTCATTAAGGATAATCATAACGGTCTTCTAGTCCCATTTTTTGAAGTCGATAAACTCATTGAGAAAATTAACTATGCTCTAGATAATCAAGACGCGTTAAAAGAAATTCGTCAAAATGCACGGAAAACAATTTTGATGAGCTATGATAAGAATGACCTCTTGCCGTTATACCGAGACCTTATTCATAAAGTTGAGGCTGGTGAACGGCCTTCAACTCATTATACTTATAAAAATATTTAGCCCTAGACATGGAGTCTGAAAATGAATTTCTTGAAAAAGATGAACAAGAAACGAAACGAAAAAAAGCTACTGGATAAATATTTTGATAGTGAGTATTACGCTTCTAATTATCTGAACTCTGGGACATCGGGCAAAGACGCTCTCCAACATTTTTTAGATATCGGTTGGAAAATTGGCAATGATCCGGCCAAATGGTTTTCATTGAAAGATTATGTGGCCTTATACCCTGATGTTAAAGAGGCAGGTCTTAATCCTTTTGTACACTATCTTACAAAGGGAATGGACGAGGGGCGGATGGTCTCAAAAATGGCGAATAAAATTCTCAATAATTCGGACGAAGAGAGCAGCGTGAATGAAGTTGATCTTGAGGCGCTCATTGAAAAGTTACCCAAGAAACTTCAGGAAGATATAACTCTTGTTCAAGAGTCTGCCTATTGGGATGCTAAATATTATGCACGGATAAATGAAGACCTTAAGGATAGCGGACTGAACCCCTTGCTTCATTTCTGTCAATTTGGCTGGAGGGAAGGTCGTAACCCATCTGCTGTTTTTGATATAAAATATTATAAGGCTAACAGCCCAATCAAGAACCAAGAGAATAAAAACCCTCTCGTAGAATTTATGGAATTTGGACTGGAAGGCGATTTCGTGCCAAATGAATTCGGCTATCTTCCAATGGAAAGACCTATCGCACCTTCTGAGGATGAGTGGCACGCCATTCAAAAATCAAGATCGATAGAAGATGAAAATACTATAGATGTTATTATCCCAGTATACAGAGGGTTTGATGAGACACTCAGATGCATTTACGCCGTATTTGCTGCAAAAAGTGATGTTCCGTATAATCTTATCGTCATTGATGACTGCAGTCCCGAACCTGAATTGAGTGAGAAATTACACGAGTTGAGTGAAAAAGGTCTTTTTACTTTGCTTGTGAACGAAGAAAATCTTGGCTTTGTTAAAACCGTGAACAGGGGAATGATGCTTCATAAGCATGATGTGGTTCTTCTAAATTCTGATACCCATGTCTATGATTATTGGATCGACCGACTGCTTGATCATGCAGAGCGTTTGCCAAACGTGGCGACTGTTACACCCTTCTCAAATAATGCAACAATTTGCAGCTATCCTCATACTTTGCTGAATAATAGTTATGAGATTGAGCTAAGTGGATCAGAGCTGAATGATTTGATGTATGAATCGAATAAAGCAACCTCTGTAGATGTTCCTACAGGGGTAGGCTTTTGTTTCTATATCAGCAGGAAAGCCCTTGATGAGGTTGGGTATTTTGATGAGGAGGCTTTTGCAAAAGGGTACGGCGAGGAGAATGATTTTTGTGTGCGCTCGAAGTTGCAGGGGTATAGAAATCTTTTTGCCCTTGATATATATGTAAAACATTACGGTGAAGTTTCCTTCGCAAATGATGCAAAAGAGATGCAAGATTCAGGGTTGAAAGCTTTGATTAAAAAGCATCCTGACTATCTGTCTCATGTCCATCATTATATTCAAGAAGATCCGGCTAAAATAAGTCGACTGAAAGTTGACATTGCACGTGTTAAAAGGAACTTCTCTAAAGTTTGCGTGTTCGTTTCTCACAGCTGGGGGGGCGGGATCGAGAAAAATATTCAAGACATGACAGCTCTTTTAGAGGCTCAAGATATTGGTGTAATAATCCTTCGTATTAATGGGAGCGCTACTGAAAATGTCTTTTTTGATGTGTTGAATGATGGATTCTCGATAGCAAACAGAGTATTACTGCATGCGGCAGCTGATAGAGATGAGATAGTTGAGTTGCTAACAGTTATTGATCCTGCTTTAGTCCACATTCACTCTCTCTTTACTCTGAGGGAATCGCTTAGAAAGTCTATAATCGATTTACTTATTTCCACTAAATATCCTGTTTTTTATACGGCTCATGATTTCTCCTTTAAATGTCCTCATGCTCAATTTGTTCCAGATGACTTCACCTACTGCGGAGAACCAGAGATTGGGGGCTGTCATTCTTGTCTGAAGAAAAACCCTCCGATGAATGGTTGGGTCGATATTACAGACTACCATGATACCTATAAGAGATTACTGGATCATTGTCAGGGTATTTATGCGCCATCAGCAAATACAAAATCAAAAGTCGATGCCTTCTTAGGCAATGATAAGACTGAAGTCCGTGAGCATTTTGAGGAATATCAAAATTATCAAAAGACCCGTATTAGACGAAGTAAAAGTAAGCGTGTTGCTTTCATTGGGGCAATTGGGTCTCATAAGGGAAAACACTTTATTGATAGTTTGACCACCTATGCTGACTTTGCCAAGAAAGCGATTAATTTCCAACTGATCGGTTACATTGGCGGGACTAAGATTTCAGCCAATAATTTTGTGGAGACGGGGGAATATAAGTCTGAAGAAGAATGTGTCGAGCATTTGCGAAGATATAATCCAGATTATATATTCTTTCCTTCAATTTGGCCTGAAACTTATAACTACACACTTAGCATCGCTTTTAAGATGAACATCCCGCCCATCGTTTTCGATATTGGAGCACCTGCAGAGAGAGTTAGGAAAGCTAACTTTGGCCATGTTCTTCCTGTTGAATGGATGCATAGCCCAGAGAAAGTTGTTAATTTCCTAATGGCCTCTGAAACTGCTCGCTTATCTATGTTGGAGCATCGAGCATTGCTGAGAGATCTGGCGAACCAAAGTAGCCATGACTTGATGCATGATTATTATGGAATTGAAAGATCATAGAAAATGCGAAACATATTACTGACTGAGAAACTCAAGAAAACAATGCATGCTAAGGGCGTTGAAACTCTGTTTGGCGCAGGGAGCGTTCATTTACCCGAGAATACAGAAATTGAAGCCCCAGGGAGTCTTAAATGGCTCAGAGTGGAACAACTCTATCATGCGGGTGCTTTTTCTTATGCTGTTTCTGGATATGCGTGTGGACTGAAGATGGGGCGATATTGTTCCATCGGAGAACAGGTGCAGATCGGTCGCCAAGACCACCCAACGACGTGGTTAAGTACAAGTCCAATTCAGTATCTAAATGATAAGCTATTTAACTTGGGTGATGACTTTAACCATGCTGAAAATTACCAGATGTATAAATCACATCTAGTAGGAAAGGTGCCGTCTACAAAGCTGCAAATCACTCATATTGGAAATGATGTCTGGATTGGACATGGCGCTATGGTTCGAGCTGGCGTCACTATTGGAGACGGGGCTATTGTTGCAGCAGGGTCTGTGGTATCAAAAGATGTGCCGCCCTATGCAGTCGTTGCAGGCAATCCTGCTCGCATTAAGAAATACCGTTTTTCTGAAGATCAGATTGAGAAATTACAAGAGTTGCAGTGGTGGCGCTTTGCCCCTTGGCAAATGGGGCGAATTCCGTTCCATGATATTGATGCTGCCATTGATCATTTGGATAAGGAAATTCCACACCTTGAACCTTTTGAGGCCGATGTGGTTAAATTAAAAGAGATTGCTGACTGATGAATATAGTTTTTCTGCATATCCCAAAAACAGCGGGTCAGTCCATTCATTCAGTCCTTATAAATCAGTATGGAAGAGAGAATGTATGTCCGGTTCGTGTGAACGCGCAATTTGATAATTATAATTTCGCTGATCTACAAAATTATAAAGTCTACTCTGGGCACCTGGACTGGGAAAAATTGGATTTTGTCCGCGATCCTAAGGTTATATTTACAATTCTCAGAGATCCACTCGAACGACTTTCTTCTTTTTACTTGTATTTAAAAAGGAAAGCTGAAGGGTTGCCTGATGATGTTCTAAATCGTCCTGATCATAGAGGCCTTTATTTAGCGAAGAATTTATCGGTTGATGAGTATTTCTGTAAAGCAGACCTTCCCGAAAGGGGATTTATCGATAATCATTATGATAATTTCTATACCTATTTCTTTGCTGGCCGACGCTATGATAGTAGACCTGAGATGAAGCGTCTTCTTAAAGATCAGGTTGATTATAACCAAACCCTCTTGAAGCGGGCCGTCGATAACGCACGCTATATCGACCTTATCGGCGATATTGATCATCTTGATGTTTTCGAAGAGCGGTTTGCTGAGAAGGTAGGGACAACTCTTCCATTTGCCAGCAGAAAAATTAATGTCAATCCTGATCAACGAAAACAAACACGGTATGAAATGCTTTGCGAGTTAAATCCTTCAGAGGCGACAAAAGATAAAATTGCCGCCTTTATAGATCTAGATAACCAGCTTTATAAGGCAATAGACTTTGTAAAATAATCAATCACTTTGGATGATGGAATGCATGATGAACTCCGAACATTATTAGAGGCCTTTCCGATCTTTGACCCCCTATGGTATTCAAAGAAATATGGCTACTCTAGAGAGGAATATTCATCTGATGAACTTCTTGACCTTTATTTGGAAGGAAAGGGTGAGCCATGCGCAATTTTTTCTTCTACTTATATTAAAAATCAGAATGGAGTCCTCACATCTGAGATGAGCAGCCCAGAAGTGCTCACATGGGTTTTAAAGAACTCTGGCAATCAGGTAGATACCAGTTCAGGTTTTTCATCTCGCAAGTATCTACAAGTCTACCCTGAAGCACAAACCAGTGGATTGTCAGCTTTTCTGCACTTTATGACGAAGGGACGGGCACTTAATTATTGTGGTGTGCCGAGTGCAATCACTCTGACATCTGAAACTTTAAACGCAGCTCAAATTTGGCACCATATGCACATCATTGCTCAGTCGGGTCTATTCGACGAAGCTTATTATCGCGCATCTTATAATGTGGACGACTCTCTGTGTGCCGTAGAGCATTATGTTTGCTCTCATCGCGACCAAGCGTATAATCCCAATGCATTGTTCGATACTGCCTATTATCTCGAGCACTATAGTTCCTATGTCAAAGGGGCGCATCCTTTGCTGCATTATATCGCGCACGGTGAAGCTTCGGCCTTTAACCCAAGCCTGCACTTTTCTGTGGATCTTTACCGTAGGCAAAATCAAGACTTAACAATCTACGACAAGACAGTGCTCTCTCATTATCTTTTACACGGGATGCAGGAGAGAAGGCCTGTTTTCACCGTTGAAGAGGCTAAGTATATTCCGGACGTGTATTTTGACGAGTCTGCTCTTCTGCCCCCCTTGAAGGAGACAGCCGAGACAGAGAAGGGGGGCAGGGTCTTGCACCCTATGGACTTTGGCCCTGCGATGCAGCTTTATGCGGACTATGAAGACAAGCAAGTGCCTCTCAAGCCTTCAGACATGAGCTACACTGAAACCCTTTCGATCCATTTTGTCTTACCTGATTTTAAAAAGGGCAGTGGTGGTCACATGACTTTGTTCCGCATGGTTCATTTTCTTGAACGCCTGGGACATCGGTTATCCCTTTGGATTACATCTCGGTCCTTCCATAAGGACTCAGAGCAGGCGTATCAAACACTCGTTAGAGAATTTCAGCATTTTTCTGGTTCTCTTCATTTTATTGATGAGGGAATTGAGACTGCTTCCGGTGATATCATTGTAGCCACGGACTGCTGGTCTGTGTGGCCGGTCCTATCCGCGCAGAATTTCAAGAAGCGTTTTTATCTTGTTCAAGATTATGAGCCTCTGTTCTTTCCAATGGGATCTCATTATCGTATTGCGGAAGAAACCTATAAAAAGGATTTTCACTGTTTGTGCGCCAGCCCCTGGCTTGCGACCAAGATGAAAGACCATGGTCGTGAGGCAACCTATTTCAATCTCGCTGCTGATCTTGAGACTTTTTATCCCTCTGTGAAGAAGGAAAGACCCAACCCTGTCCCACGCATCATTGCTTATGCCAGAATGACAACTGAACGCAGAGCTGTAGAATTATTGCTTCTTGGTCTCAAGAAGCTCTCTGAGCGTGGTGTTGAGTTTGAGGTTGATTTATTCGGTGATCCGCACATGGCCATAGAGTTCCCATTCAGGGCAACAGTCCACGGTGTTGTGACCCCACATGAAATGGCGACTTTATTTAGAGCTGGTGATATTGGGCTCGTTTTTTCAAGTACAAATTATTCTCTAATTCCTCAAGAAATGATGGCCTGTGGGCTGCCGCTTGTTGAATTACGCGGCGAAAGTACGGAAGCAATTTTCCCTGAAGACTGTATTACTTTGACAGAGGCGTCTCCTGCATCCATTGCGACAAATTTAGAAAGTTTGCTGCAGGACCGTCCCCGAGCGATGCGACAGTCAGAAAAAGCACTTGAATGGGTTTCTGCATTTTCCTGGACAGGCGCCGCTGAGAGGATTGAGAAGAGTTTCTATAGAGCTTTGCAAGAAGAGAATGGTTTTCATCTTCGTACACAAGATAAGAAATCTTTCATAAAAGCCTCTGTGGTCATCCCAACATATAATGCTGGGCCTTTGTTTAATGAAGTGTTGGCCAAAGTTGTGGGGCAGGTGGCCCCGTGGGATTTTGAAATTTGTATTGTTGATAGTGGCTCCACTGATGAAACTCTAGAGATCATTTCGGCCTATCCTAGTATCAAACTCGTGCAAATCCCCAACGAAGACTTTAATCATGGGGGTACGCGTAATTTTGGAGCATCCCATACGACTGGGGAGTTTATCGCCTATATAACCCAAGACGCCATGCCTGCCACGGATGACTGGCTTTTTAACCTTGTGTCCGGCTTAGAGCGATACCCAAATGCGGCCGGTGCTTTTGGTCGGCATATCGCTTATGAGGCCTGTAACCCTTTCACTCAGGTAGAAATTAAGAAGAATTTTGACCTCTATGCGCATTTGCCCGTTAATCTTTCCGCCAAGACCGTAGAGAAGCTTTGGCATGCAAAAGATCAGAGGTGGTTGTTATTCCTGCATTTTCTCAGCAATAACAATAGTTGTCTCAGGCGACAAATGTGGGAGACAATACCTTTCAGAGAAATCTCTTACGGTGAAGATCAGGCATGGGCAATGGATTGTATCACTGCTGGCTATGAAAAGGTTTATGTTGATAAAGCCTGTGTTTATCATAGTCATGACTATACCCCAGAACAGCAGTATGAGCGTATGCTGGAAGAGGCAAATTTGCTGATTAATCATTTTGGATACCAGATCTTTGATGAGACAAAATCAAAAGAACTTCTCTTAAACGACAGAAATGAGTATAGTTATGCAATCGCAGATAGATTTAACATTGGTCAAGATGCTATTGATGAGCAGTTAAGGCTGAATGAATCAGTGGTCGATGCCATCTTGAAAATAGGCTTAGCAAAAAGCATATCCAGCTAAGTCTATAATGATTCAATTTTTCTGACATATTGAAATATTAATTTAAGATTTTAAGAAAAATTACAATATTACCAACAAATTACATTCATAATGCAGTGCAATGTGGCAAATTTAATACATTGCTATCTCAAATTAATTTTTTTAAAAAAAAGATGATGTTTTTTAAAAGAAAGTGGTTGATTTTTTTTTCAAAATCGGCTCATGTGTACCTAATAAGTCATGAATCGAGAGGTTTGCGGTTTATAGGTGGTCGATTGAGGCCAATGAAACTAGCTGATAAATCCTGGTTTGCAGGGTGCCTCAGCAAATAGGTAGAGGTAAAAATTTGAAAGTGAGAAAATACGCTTGAATATAGTATTATATAGAATATGATGGTTTCCGTCGTATTCTTGCGGCTTTTTTATGAACTTTATTTATTGAATTTCTACCTGTTGGGTTTGTTGGTTTGGACATGTGTCTCAATCTAACTCCACCCAAGAAAAATTTAAGATAGCTTTCTTAGGAGGAAAAATAGATGGCTGATTTATTTGGAACAAGTGGCAATGATACCCTGCTCGGTAGTTCTGGCGACGATACCCTAAACGGTAGCGGCGGTAATGATGTACTATCTGGCGGTGGGGGTGCTGATACCCTAATCGGTGGTAGTGGAACTGATAATATCGAAGCTGGTGCAGGTGCTGATACAGTGCGCGGCGGTAAAGATAATGACACTGTAGATGGTGGCTCTGGTGCTGATTACATTGACGGCGGTGCCGGCGATGACCAGCTCCTTGGTAATACAGATGATGATACAATCATGGGCGGCGACGGCGACGATACACTTATCGGTGGCGCAGGCGACGATAGTCTGACTACTGGTGCTGGTACAGGCTCTAACATTGCGGCCGGCGGTGCAGGTGATGATACAATCACTCTCTCTGGTGGTGCTGACGGCGACACAGCCTATGGTAACGACGACAATGACACCATTACTGGTAGTGCATGTGCAGATAACATCTTCGGCGGCAATGATGATGACGTTCTGTCAGGTATGGGCGGCGATGATACGATCTCAGGCGGTAACGGTGATGACTCTATCACTGGCGGCGCTGGTGCAGATAGTCTTGTCGGTGGTTGGAATAACGATACGATCTCTGGTGGTGGTTGTGATGATACCATTCTCGGTGGTGACGGTAATGACGACCTTATGGGTGGTGCTGGAGATGATGAAATCTACGGTGGCGCTGGTGATGATACGCTTACAGTTGCAGACGTATTCAATTCAAATGCCGATCTAACACCAAATGGTGGTGCTAGTAACTTTAACTGTTATGACCTAACCACATCTGAAGGTACAGATACAATTGGTAACGTTGATAGCATTGAGTTTACAAACGTTACAATCAACTTCGGTGAAGGTAATCAGGATTTTGTTGCTGAAACAGATGGCGATTATGACGATTCTACAGGTAATTATGTATCTACTGATGGTGCTGACATTGCTTGGGATTACTCAGGTTCAGAACTTGCGTTCTTTAACACTGATGGTCAGGCCGGTAATGATGTAGCAACAGCAGACGATCTTGGTTATTCTTATAACATCGATCAGGTCATTGTGAACGGTACAACATACGATAGTCTTTCTTGTGGTGATACAATCGCCGGTGAGCATGGTACATTCACAGTTCGTGATGATGACAAAGATGGTACACTTGATTCTATCTGGTACAACACAGATGCGGATGCAGTGAACTTGTCTTCAGACCAAACTGAAGAACTTTCAATTCGTTTCTCTAATAACGATGCGGATCCTGCTCAGTCGACAATCTTCCACAATGTTGATGTTCTAATCGACGCTGATACGACACAAGTTGTTCTAGATTCAACTGGTGGTGCACTTGAAGGCGGCGATAGCGCAGATAGCCTTGTTGGTGATGCTGGCGATGACACTCTAACAGGTGGTGCTGCTGCGGATACAATGACAGGTGGTGCTGGTAATGACGTTCTTCGTGGTAACGAAGGTGATGACGTTATTAATGGTGGTGCAGGTAACGATGCTATCCGTCACGGTGACGGTGCTGATACAGTTGATGGCGGTGACGGCGATGATGTGATCTTTGCTGCTGCTTCATCTGATAACTGTGTTGACGAAGACGCTGACCTTATCAACGGTGGTGACGGTAAAGACACTATCGGTGGTGGTGATGGTAACGATACTATCTTTGCTTCTGGTGCTAATGGCGACCAATTCCAAGATGCTGGCAACGACGGTGAAAAAGACTTTATCTTTGGCGCTGAAGGTGACGATCTACTCGTTGGTGGTTACTGGAACGATGATGATAACAACGGCGAGCAAGACGTTGAACTATCTGAAGTGCGCTCAAACGCAACAGATGCTGGTGATGTACTATGGGCCGGTGACGGTGATGACACAGTCTATGCTGGTGGCGGCGATGATACAATCGGTGCTGGTGCCAATGATGACCTCGTATATGCTCAAGGCGGTAACGATGTAGTTTACGCTGCTGCTGGTGCAGATACAGTTTATGGTGGCGACGGTGACGATGAGATCTGGGCTGGTACAGGCGCTGACTCTGTAATCGGTGGTGATGGTAATGATACTATCAACGGTCTAGAAGGTGCTGACTCGCTTTACGGTAACGCTGGTGGCGACGTAATCGACGGTGGATCATGTGATGATTACATCGAAGGTAACGGCGGTAACGACGATATCATGGGCGGCGACGGTAACGACGAAGTCCTCGGCGGTTCTGGTGATGACACTGTAAGTGGCGGCGCTGGTAACGACGACATCGAAGGTAACGACGGTGGTGATTCACTTTCTGGTGGCGAAGGCGCTGACACCCTCCTTGGTGGTGCTGGCAACGACGACCTAGACGGTGGTGCAGGTGCTGACACAATCGATGGTGGTTCAGGCGATGATACCATTGTTGGTGGTACAGGTGCTGACACTATTACTGGTGGTTCTGGTATCGATGAAATCTGGGGCGGCGAAGGTGCTGACTCAATCGACGCAGGTACAGGAAACGATGATGTTTCTGGTGGCGCGGCGAATGATGACATCGACGGCGGTGCAGGCATGGATACTGTCGACGGTGATGCCGGTGACGATACTCTAGACGGTGGTGCTGGAAATGACGTTGTTTCTGGTGGCGAAGGTGATGATGAGATCAATTCATCTAGCGGTAACGACGACCTTGATGGTGGTGCTGGTGATGATACATTCAATGTATCTGCAGGTACTTCTGACATCGACGGCGGTGCTAATGATGATACAATCAACATCACTGGTGGTGATGACCACACAGTAACTGGTGGCGCTGGTGCCGATACGTTCACAACATCTGGTGGTGGTACAGCTACCTTCACAACAGATGCTGGTAACGACACCTACACACTTGGAACTAAAGGTGATCACGGTGTTGATACATTTGTCTTCATTGAAGACAGTGGTGTTGATGAAGTTACAGGCTTCAATGCTGATGAAGATGTCCTAGACTTCTCTTCAATCGATAGCATTAACAGCCTTGCTGATCTTCTTGACGCTACATCTGGAAACGACAATGCTGTGATTGATCTCGGCGACGGTAACTATGTACTGTTGAACGATATCGATGAATCAGACTTGATCTCAATGAGCATCAACGACCAGATCACATTCTAATACCATTAGAATAAACGATTTAAAATTAGGAGGCTTCGGCCTCCTTTTTTTGTACTTAATGATATTCAGTTCGGAATGGTTTATGCAGATTCCGCCGAATCGCCCAAGAAATAGACCGACGCTTTAAACATAAAAAGCATTTAAAAACAGGGCTGTTCAGACCCAGGGAATTTTTTTTACTATAAATGAATGATTAACTAACGCGCCCTTCCAGAAATACCCAGCCTTGCTGGTTAGATTTAGATTTAAGCATTTTAGATAGCTCTAAGTCATATATCCCAAAGCATTACCCTTTGACTTGTCTATAGATTGAGACTCACAATATAAGTTAAGAATAGGCGGCATATACACCTCATCAGAATATCTAGAATTATCCTTAGATAGGTAAATTACTATCTAATATAGGTAAAAAAATCGAACTTTTATAAATGAAACTCTAAAGATACTCATTACTGCGGGGGTTATGGGTTTGTTAGATTGGGACTATGAATAGGTCTGCTTCAAACCCAATTCGTATTGAGTAAGTCTGGTTTGGAGTAAAATAAATGGTGAGTATGTTCGGTACTAATGGCAATAATGACATCACAGGTGGCTTATCGAATGATCACCTCCGTGGGTATGGAGGGGATGATAGCTTAACTGGCTTAGATGGTCAGGATTTATTAGAAGGGGGTGATGGTAATGATACACTTAACGGGGGCAATGGGGACGATACTCTTGTCGGAGGAAATAATGACGATGAACTCCTAGGGGGCGGTGGCAGTGATACGTTATCTGGTGATGCCGGCGATGATCATATTTTCGGCGGTGAAGGAAGCGATACCATAAATGGGGGCGACGGCGCAGATACTGTTTATGCAGAGGCCAATTACGATTTCATCTATGCAAGTAATGGGGACGATTTTATTGACGGGGGCGATGGTGAAGATACCATTACAGTCGCAGATGTCTTAGATTCAAATAGTGTTCTGACCAAAAAGGGGGGAGCATCAGGAGACAACTGTGTTGATCTTGATACTGATTATGGTCTAGATAAAATTTCTAACATTGAAACAATCGAGTTTTCAAATGGGGCCCTTAATTTTGGAGAGGCCGATCAAGCCTTTGTTGTTTCCAGTTGTATAGACAGCGAAACAGGGAATCTTATCTCAGAATCGGCGCAAGACCTACGTTGGACATATACTGAAGATGATCTCGCTTTTTACAATTCAGATGGCTCGGATGCTGGAAACCTGCAAACCGCGCATGATTTAGGCCTTAAATATTCGATAGATCAAATCAATGTAAACGGCATAAGTTATGACAGTCTTTCAAACGGTGATACCATAGCAGGTTCCCATGGGACATACACTGTTATAGATGCTGATCAAGACGGTACGTTAGATACTATTGACTATGATGCTGACGAGAATGCTGTCAACCTTTTGGAAGACGAGTCAGATGAACTTTCCATAAGATTTTTTGATGCTGATGCTGGGGCTGGTAAAGAAACAATTTTTCATAATTTTGATGTGGTGAATCACCCTATTCACACTTTCACTGTCTCTAATCCTGCCGGAGATAGTCTCGGCGGTACTGATGTGGCTGATACCCTATACGGCGGGAATGGCCCTGATACTTTAGGTGGTCGCGGGGGGGACGATCTTATTTCAGGGGGAAATGGTGAAGACAGCCTCATTGGCGGCAGCGGAGACGATACTTTAGCGGGCGGCAATTTAGACGATACACTTTCTGGGGGTAACGGAGATGATAGCCTTCTTGGCGGCAGTGGGGACGATCATATCCTTGGTGGTAACGGCGATGATACTGCGGCCGGAAATGAAGGGGATGATACCTTTATCGGCGGATTAGGGGATGATCGTTTTGACGGAGATGATGGTGTTGATGAGGCCTTTGGTCAGGAAGGGCGAGACTATCTGAATGGGGGAGAAGGGGATGACAGCCTCTACGGCGGCGCCAATAGCGACTTCATATATGGTCAGGCTAATAATGACTTAATTTATGGAGGCAACGGCGATGATTATCTTGATGGCGGTTCTCATGATGACACTATTTATGGGGGTGAGGGAAATGACACCGTAAGTGGGAATTCTGGGGATAATCTTATTTATGGTGAGGCTGGTAACGATAGAATTACTGCCAGTTCGGGAAATGACACTCTATATGGGGGGACTGGAAAAGATACGATCAGCTCTGGACAGGGTGATGACCTAGTAGAAGGTGGTTCTGGCACAGATTATATATTTGAGAGCTCTGGCTCTAATACACTCTCTGGTGGGAACAATAATGATTATATTTCAGGGGGATCAGATGACGATTCCATCCTCGCAGGCTGCGGTGATGATACTGTTTTTGGGGGGGACGGTTTAGATACACTCTTTATCAATGATATACTGGATGACGCGAGTGATATACTGAGAAAAGGGGGATCAGCAGGAGATAATTGCGCGGACATCATCACAGAGGATGGGAGGGATAGTATTCATAGTGTTGAAGTTATCCAATTCTTAAATGGCAAGATCACTTTTGGTGAGGCGGATCAAGCTCTGGTTCTATCAGAGGCCGTAGACAGTGAAACCGGTACTATGGTCTCAGATGACGGTGCAGACACGCGCTGGACCTATTCAAGTGATGACCTTGCCTTTTATAACACTGATGGGACGGATGCCGGACATATTCAAACGGCGACGGATCTGGGTCTTGATTATACCATTGATCAAGTGACAGTGAACGGTGACACCTATGATGGCCTGTCTAACGGAGACACCATCGAAGGGGCTTACGGGATCTTTACAGTGTTGGATACGGATAATGACGGTAGTTTAGATACTATTGATTATGATCCTTTTGAGAGCTCGTCTAACCTCGTTGATGATAGTTCGGAAGAGCTTTCCGTGAAATTGATCGACCCGGATGCAAGCTCTGGCAAAGAAACCATCTTCCATAATGTTGACATGGTCATTGATGCCGATGAGGCCCGCACAGTAACAGATCCAGACGGCGGTGCTCTTATTGGGGGAGGTCTAGAGGACACCCTAGAAGGTAATATTGGCGATGATAGCCTCTCTGGTGGTAATGGGGATGACAGTCTCTTCGGCGGCGACGGCGACGACAGCCTTACAGGCGGTGCAGACAATGATACGCTGATCGCTGGGAACGGTGACGATAGTCTCTTCGGCGGTGCAGGCGCTGACAGTCTTGTTGGGGGTGCTGATTCTGACAGTCTTTCCGGCGGTGCAGACAATGATACGCTGATCGCTGGGAACGGGGACGACAGTCTCTCAGGCGGTGCAGGTGATGATTTGATCTCAGGCGGCGCAGGCGATGATACGCTTAAAGTAGAAGATTTCCTTGATACATCGACCAGTATTATCAAATCAGGCGGGGCGGATGGTGATAACTGTGCAGACCTCATCACCAGTGAAGGGAATGATCAAATCAAAGGCATTGAAACCATTGAATTTATCAATGGCAAGATCACTTTTGGTGAGGCGGATCAAGCTCTGGTTCTATCAGAGGCCGTAGACAGTGAAACCGGTACTATGGTCTCAGATGACGGTGCAGACACGCGCTGGACCTATTCAAGTGATGACCTTGCCTTTTATAACACTGATGGGACGGATGCCGGACATATTCAAACGGCGACGGATCTGGGTCTTGATTATACCATTGATCAAGTGACAGTGAACGGTGACACCTATGATGGCCTGTCTAACGGAGACACCATCGAAGGGGCTTACGGGATCTTTACAGTGTTGGATACGGATAATGACGGTAGTTTAGATACTATTGATTATGATCCTTTTGAGAGCTCGTCTAACCTCGTTGATGATAGTTCGGAAGAGCTTTCCGTGAAATTGATCGACCCGGATGCAAGCTCTGGCAAAGAAACCATCTTCCATAATGTTGACATGGTCATTGATGCCGATGAGGCCCGCACAGTAACAGATCCAGACGGCGGTGCTCTTATTGGGGGAGGTCTAGAGGACACCCTAGAAGGTAATATTGGCGATGATAGCCTCTCTGGTGGTAATGGGGATGACAGTCTCTTCGGCGGCGACGGCGACGACAGCCTTACAGGCGGTGCAGACAATGATACGCTGATCGCTGGGAACGGTGACGATAGTCTCTTCGGCGGTGCAGGGGCTGACAGTCTTGTTGGGGGTGCTGATTCTGACAGTCTTTCCGGCGGTGCAGACAATGATACGCTGATCGCTGGGAACGGGGACGACAGTCTCTCAGGCGGTGCAGGTGATGATTTGATCTCAGGCGGCGCAGGCGATGATACGCTTAAAGTAGAAGATTTCCTTGATACATCGACCAGTATTATCAAATCAGGCGGGGCGGATGGTGATAACTGTGCAGACCTCATCACCAGTGAAGGGAATGATCAAATCAAAGGCATTGAAACCATTGAATTTATCAATGGCAAGATCACTTTTGGTGAGGCGGATCAAGCCCTCGTTCTGTCAGAGGCCGTAGACAGTGAAACCGGTACTATGGTCTCAGATGACGGTGCAGACACGCGCTGGACCTATTCAAGTGATGACCTTGCCTTTTATAACACTGATGGGACGGATGCCGGACATATTCAAACGGCGACGGATCTGGGTCTTGATTATACCATTGATCAAGTGACAGTGAACGGTGACACCTATGATGGCCTGTCTAACGGAGACACCATCGAAGGGGCTTACGGGATCTTTACAGTGTTGGATACGGATAATGACGGTAGTTTAGATACTATTGATTATGATCCTTTTGAGAGCTCGTCTAACCTCGTTGATGATAGTTCGGAAGAGCTTTCCGTGAAATTGATCGACCCGGATGCAGGCTCTGGCAAAGAAACCATCTTCCATAATGTTGACATGGTCATTGATGCCGATGAGACCCGCACAGTCGTTACAGATCCAGACGGTGAATATCTAGGCGGTAATTCCCTTGCCAATATGCTCATTGGTGGCTCAGGTAGAGATAGCCTGACAGGTGGTTACGGGGATGATACCCTTATGGGCGAAGATGGCATGGATGTATTGCGCGGTAACGAGGGTCATGATCTTATTATTGGCGGTGCTGGTAATGATGCTATTCGTCACGGTGACGGAGAAGATACTGTTGACGGCGGTGATGGAAATGACGTGATTTTCGCTGCTGCAGCCTCTGATAACTGTATTGATGAAGATGCTGATCTTATCAATGGGGGCCATGGTAGAGATACAATCGGTGGCGGCGCAGGAGATGACACTATCTTCGCATCAGGAGCCCGATCTGATGGAATGGTCTTTAATGATGATGGTGCGGATGCTGACAAAGACTTTGTCTTTGGCGTTAAAGGCGATGATCTTATTGTCAGCGGATATTGGAACGACGATGACAATGACGGTGACATTGAACTGAGCGAAGTACGCTCTGACGATTCAGATGTCGGAGATGTTCTCTGGGCAGGGTCTGGTCAAGATACAGTTTGGGCCGGAGGGGGTGACGACACCATTGGTGCTGCATCAGGTAACGATTATATTGTGGCTCAAGGAGGAGATGATGTTGTTTACGGTGCTGCCGGCAATGACACCGTTCTCGGCGGCTCTGGTGATGATGAATTGTGGGCTGGTTCCGGAGATGATCTTGTGTACGGAAATGCTGACAATGACCTGATTTACGGTGTTGGCGGTGCTGATACCTTGAATGGCGGCACTGGAAATGACTTTCTTTCTGGTGGAGAAGGTGATGATTTGATTGTTTCTTCAAGTGGCAATGACACGTTAGATGGAGATTCAGGGCATGATACCTTCCTAATCTCAGCAGGATCTGCTGAGGTTGATGGCGGCGCTGACGGCGATATCATCACCATTACCGGAGGTTCTGATCATAGGGTTACCGGTGGAAACGGAGATGATAGTTTCTCTACAAGCGGTGGCGCTAGTGTGGAATTCGTCCTCGATGCTGGAGATGATCATTATATGCTTGGTACAGGTGCAGATCATGCAAGTGATATCTTTGTCATCACAGAAGGGAATGGATTCGATCATATAATTGGTCTTAACGAGGATGAGGATATTCTAGATTTTTCTCAAATCGATACGATAAATAATGTGTCGGATTTACTGAGTGCAGTCTCTGGGGATAATAGTAGTGTGATTGACCTCGGTGATGGGAATTATCTTTCCTTAAATCAGATCGACGACTTTGATCTAGTCTCGATGAGTGCTGACGGCCACATTATATATACCTAAGAAAAGACTACAGATCTAGGGAGAGGAGGCTTCGGCCTCCTTTTTTTGTGCTGAATATGCTACTTCAGGGAGTTTTGCAAAAAGTCTTCAAAGAGAGGCCTTTGTGACGCCAGTTTTGTTTTGAAAGCGGTAAAATCAGTATTTTGCCTAATAAGCGCGTCTGTCAGGGGTTTGTCCTTCAACTCTTCTAATGTGAGATGAGGAAGGGAGAAATAGTCACATATTTCCAGTAAGCGTGTATCATGAGCAATAAAAAGAGCAGGAATGCCGTTTGTAATGGCCATTAAGTTTCCATGTAACCTTGTCCCAAAAGCAAGATCGATATGACATTTGAGAAAGTCTGACCACTGTTGGTAGGTATAAAAGACTTTGGAGAGTGAAACTAATTGGTCGGCGTCTTCTAAGCTGTCTAATCCATATAATTTTTTGGTAGCCATCAAATCGTTTTGAGAAAGAGTAGCGTGCGCAGCAAGCTGAGCATCAATGGTATGCGTCTGAAGTATATGGTATGAGTGAGCGTTCAGCAGGTATTTAAACATTTTTCTGTATAGATCTAAAGCCTGATCATACTGGCGGTAGTCGTGGTTGTCATGTGTGGTGCTCAGCGCCAGCCTTAAAGGTTTGTCCTTTGGGATGTTAAAATCACAGTCTTCTGCACGGTTCACATAGAGAGTAGGGCAACCCGTAATTTCAATGTTGTGAATGGAGAGTTTTTCTAAGATTGACGCTGTATAAGCTCCTCGGACACCAATTTTATAGCTGCGCTCAGAAACCATTTTTACAAACCGTTCAGTGGTCGGTGTTAGCACAATCTCATCAGACATTTCAGCGGCTTGAGCACCCAGCCCCATGACAGTTATGGGTAAGGTGGTTGCTGAAAGTAGTTTTTCATAAATATTAAAATAAGCATTCGGCCTTAGTAAATTTGATGCTGCCATAACAATATGATCAAATTTGTTATCAAGCTCATGGAGGGAACAGGCCTTTAAATCGTCGATGCTATAGTAGCTAATATCAACTTCATCTGCATAATAGTGCCGAAGGTGACGGCATACAGCTTCCCCTATAAAGAAATTCCCAAGATTTTGCCCAGAGAGATGAATAACCTCTTGGAAACTAAAGGCCTCTGCTGTCCCGCATGGGAAAGCGCGACAACCGATATGTAAAATCTTTGTCCGATGCTTCTTTATCTCCGCCATGTTACTGTTTAATCAAGTCAACGATCATCTTGAGTTTAGCCTCAAGCAAATCTTGATCCCCTCTGGCTTCCATATTCAGTCGAATGACAGGTTCAGTATTGGATTTTCTCAAGTTAAAACGCCATTCCTTAAAGATGAGATCGATGCCATCTAATTCATTCAAACTGTATTCTTCATGGTATTCATGATCAAGAATAGTTTGGATGATTTGGTCGGGATCATTGACTTTGAAGTTAATTTCCCCAGAACTCGGGAATTTCTCAATCCGGTCTGTTAAGACTGTAGAGAATGCTTGTTTCTTTTGCGAGAGAAGTTCAATGATCAAAAGCCAGGGGATCATGCCACTATCACAATAATAAAAGTCCCTAAAATAATGGTGCGCGCTCATTTCTCCGCCGTACACTGCGTCAATCTCACGCATTTTTTCTTTAATAAAGCTATGGCCGCATTTGCTCATGACGGCTTCCCCGCCAGCTGTGGCCGCGATGTCTAATGTGTTCCAGTAGGTTCGCGGATCAAAAATGACAGCAGACTCAGTCGATTTAGCAAGGAATGCTTCAGATAGAAGGCCAACGATATAGTAGCCATCGAGAAAGGTTCCTTGCTCATCATAGAAAAAACAACGGTCAAAGTCACCATCCCACGCTATGCCTATATCAGCGCCGCTATCAATAACTGCCTGAATGGTCATTGTACGATTGTCTTCTATCATGGGATTGGGGATGCCATTTGGAAAAGTAGAATCAGGCTCATGGTTGATTTTGACGAACTCAATGGGAACATTGGTTTTTTGAAAGCGCTCTTCTATGGCATCAATGACATGACCGGATACTCCGTTTCCAGAATCTACAACAATTTTCATCGGTGAAAGCTTTTGATGGTCGATATAACCAAGTAAATGTGTCACATAGTCATCAAGGACAGATTGTTCGCTCAGAGAGCCTCTCTCTTTGTCGCTTGGCCACTTTTCTTGTTCAGCCATTTCTTTAATATCTTTTAGACCGGAGTCTAGCGAGATGGGCTTGCTGTTTTCACGAACAAATTTCATCCCGTTATAATCAATTGGATTATGGGAGGCAGTGACTTCAATTCCCCCACAACAATCAAGGAAAGATGTCGCGAAATAGACTTCTTCAGTTCCTGTTTGCCCGATATCCACCACATCTGTGCCTGAATCGAGAAGGCCCTCTATTAAGGCTTTTTTGAGAGGCTCACTGGAAGAACGAGCATCACACCCAACAACAATTTTCTTCGCCTCTAAATATTGACCGAAAGCACGACCTACTCTGTAGGCTACATCGTTATCAAGTTGTTCTTCTAATTTGCCGCGTAAATCGTAAGCTTTAAAACAAGTGATTGGTTTCATAACAGTATCTTTTCATCTCAACATTATGGGGCGGAACTTCTGATTTTTCTTTCCCACTCTATAGCATGTTCTACAATGAGAGAAAGGTTATTATACTTTGGAATCCAGTCTAGATGCTCGTGAATTTTTGAGCATTTGGCGACCACTTGAGGACTATCACCAGCACGCCGATCAGTAAAGCGTGTGTTAAAATCAACACCAGATACTTTTTTCACCGTAGAAAGTACCTCAAGAACTGAGTATCCTGTGCCGTAGCCGCAATTAATAATTTCTGATTGTGCTGTTTTGCGCAGGGCGGAGAGGGCACAAAGATGTGCTGCTGCAAGATCGCTGACATGTATGTAATCTCTAATGCAAGTTCCGTCAGAAGTGTCATAATCACTGCCAAAAATGAGCAGTTCATCACGGTAACCGAGTGCCGCTTCGCAGGCTACTTTAATCAAATGAGTAGCGTTTTTTGTAGACTGGCCAGTTCTGCCCATAGGATCGGCGCCAGCAACATTGAAATAGCGCAACGCGATAAAATTAAAATCATAGGCCTTTGACGCATCCTCGAGCATTAATTCAGACATGGATTTTGAGTGGCCGTAAGGGGAAATGGGATTTCTCTGATATGTTTCATCAACAGGACATTCCTCTGGCATGCCGTAGATGGCAGCTGTAGAAGAGAAGATAAATTTCTTCACCTGATGAGTGACACAATGCTCAATCATTTGACGTGTGTTTTCAGTATTGTTACGGTAGTATAACAAAGGGTTTTCAACAGATTCTGGCACGATGACTGACCCTGCAAAGTGAATGACAGCTTCGATTGAATGATCCTCAAATACACGCTGCATGAAGGCTTGGTCACCAATGTCGCCCTGCAAAAATTTTGCGCGGCTATCGATCGCCTCTTTAAAACCTGTGGATAAATTATCTACGACGATAACGTCTTCCCCGGCATCGCATACTTCGATGAGTGTATGAGAACCGATATAGCCTGCACCGCCTGTTACCAATATTGCCATATTATAACCTTCCGAAATCATCTTCTAGGCGAATGATATCGTCTTCACCGAAATAAGTGCCTGTTTGCACTTCAATCATGATGACAGGGTCATTCGTTTTATTTTCTAAGCGATGGGTGGATTGTGATGGAATAAATGTAGATTCATTCACTGTAAGATCGAAGGTTTTATCGTCAATGGTGATTGTTGCTCTGCCTTCCAGAATGATCCAATGTTCGGCTCTGAAATTATGTTTTTGAAGTGACAATCTTTTACCAGGATAAACTTCAATTTTTTTTACTTGGTAATTGTCATCCATATGAAGTGAATGATAATTCCCCCAAGGCCTGAAAACTTTGACGTGGAACTGTGTTTCTTTAGTATCAGACATTGCGTTAATCATCTGGCCGACCTTCTGTTCCTCGGCTCTATCCGCAACAAGAAGAACATCTTCTGTGGAAACGATGATTAAATCTTTTACGCCGAGCGTATTTACAATTTGCCTTTCAGAATAAATTATACTCTCAGATGTTCTTTCGGAGAAAATATCGCCAACACGGAAATTATTATTTATATCTTTGTGAGCTACCTTATTCATAAAAGACCCATAGGTGCCTACATCAGACCATTCAAACCTCCCTTCGATCAAGAGAATATTTGAGGTCTTTTCCATGACAGCATAATCGATTGATATGGAGGACAGTTTCTCGTAAGGGGCAGAATCTAAGCGGATAAAATCAAGATCCACAGTAGCCTGCTTTACGGACTCTTTACAGAGGGACAGTGTCTCAGGCGCATATTTTTCAATTTCCTTTGTAAATGTAGAAATAGAAAAAAGAAACATGCCACTGTTCCATAAGTAATCATTGGTCTCCATAAAAGTTTCAGCAGTTTCCTGATTAGGCTTTTCAATAAAACTATCTACGGTATTGACTTCACGGCGATCTTTGAACAGAGGGCCTTTCTTTAGATAGCCATACCCTGTGCTGGGAAATGTTGGCGTGATACCAAAACAAATGATGTTATCAGTGTCAGCATATTGTGATGCTCTAGAGACTGTTTCTGCAAATAGAGGGGCGTCTTGTATATAGTGATCAGAAGGTAAAATTATTATCTTTGCGTTGGGATCGAGAGTTTCAACGTGTGCAACAGCCGCGGCGATTGCAGCAGCTGTATTTTTGGCAAGCGGTTCTAAAAGAATATCTTGCAGGGGATAATTAATTTCTTCCGCCTGTTGGCTGATGATAAATCGGTGGTCCTCATTAGAAACTATGATGGCCTGTTCTAAAAAGTCACAAGCTCTCAACCGTTCGAGGCATTCTTGAAATAGACTTTCGTCTTGGCCGATTTTGAGAAATTGTTTCGGATATTTTGAGCGTGATATGGGCCATAGCCGCGTGCCTGCGCCGCCCGATAAAACCACTGGATAAATTTTGGACATTTGCATCCTTTATAGTTTATTGTAAGTTGTTTTTCGCTCTGGGCAGTTTCATTATAATTGGTCTCTAACCATATATAATAAAAACACTTTGTGAAATAGAAATATTGATATGCAATTCTGAAATACTGAAATTGTAGCGTTTTTAATTAGTAGAATAGGAAACGAACGGTATTCAATGAGTAAAAGAAAAAAATATATCGCTAGTAAAATACCTGTGACTGCTGAAAAAGTATTGGAAATTAGCCACGAGGAAGAAGATATTGCGTCTCTTTATCGGATGCTTAATCCTACCGTAGTCTATGACAGTCTCTCAATTGCGGCCTATGTGAATGATCAGGATATTCTGTCAAAAGATGAGCTATTAGCCGTCCTTTCTGCATTGGACTTGTCCTCATACGATACAATTATCTTAAGCCATCTTTTTGAATTTACCGTTGAGATTCAAAAACTCATAAGAGGGCTATTGACCTTAATAAAGGCAGAGACAACGCTGCTTTTTGAATTTCTTATAGAGCCAAAGGCGGGCGCCAGTAAAAAACCGCTCATGCGCTTATCAACTGATGTGAGATTTAGACATTTCGTCAATATAGACGGCATGAAAAAATTCCTTGAGAAGCAGGGGGTGCATCTTTATCGACAAAAAACAATCCAGGCAAATTCCGCTTTATCTCAGAAGTTTGAAAATTGTATCCTTGTCGCGCAAAAGCAGCCAAGCAGACCCCTCATCCATGCTCACCAAATGGTCTATGCCAAATCGATGATGACTGCACGGTATAAACCTTGGGTAGATGCCATTAATTCCATCCCTAATATTAGTGCTCAGAACCATATTAAACCCACTGTAATACCAAGAACCAGCGTTGAGAATAAATTAATGATTATTCAGCGGCAATTGGCTCCCGACAGAGAACGTTATACCCGAATGATGCAGCGCATTTACGCAAACAATTGGATGACCATTGCTGAATGGGATGACCATCCGGGCTTGCTGCCCGAGGGGATTGTAGAAATGTGGCATGCAAATCCATGGCACCCTATGACCTCACAACATGCCGTACAGGTTTCAACTCAGAGACTGAAAGATGTGATATCAGAGCATCATCCTTATGTTTATCTCATGCCTAATGCACTTCATCAGCGGCAGCATTATGCAGAAAAGCCCCTTGATAAGCTTCATATTGTTGTTGCTGCTCTGCATCGTGATAATGCAAACTCTCTAATTATACCTGCGCTTGAAGCTGCCATGGCTCACGAGCATGTTCATCTTCATGTTGTGAATAATGCAGGATTACACAAGGCGCTTAAACGTTATGAGGAAAAAATTACTCTTTATAATTATCTAAGTTACCAAGAATATAAAGATTTATTGAGACGCTGCCATATTTGTCTGTCTCCCCTAGAAGGGACCCCGACAGAACAATGTAAAACAGATTTAAAGTTTCAAGAATGTTCTAATGCGTCGACAGTTTTCATTGGCTCCCCTTGCATCTATCAGGAAACAGTTAATCATGGCACTGACGGTTTCATTGCCCGGTCTCAAGAAGAATGGACTCAGCTTTTGATGGCTTTGTTAAATAGTCCAGAGCAACTCCATGCTGTTTCAAAGTCAGCCTGGGATGCGATCGGGCACCGTCTTCAATCTGCTCTTATAAAAGACCGAGTTGCGGTCTATTATGAGCTATTCGAGCGCCGAGAAGAAATGACCCGAAAGCTTCATGAGAGGCATCCAGAATTAAAGATTTAGTCTCGATTTATTTTGTTTAATTTTATAGAGAATATGCTATTACCTATGCTTATTCAAAGTAACTTTTAGGACGAGGCATAAATGAAAA
Source organism: Temperatibacter marinus (assembly GCF_031598375.1). Taxonomy (NCBI): domain Bacteria; kingdom Pseudomonadati; phylum Pseudomonadota; class Alphaproteobacteria; order Kordiimonadales; family Temperatibacteraceae; genus Temperatibacter; species Temperatibacter marinus. Next base: position 476,353 of record NZ_CP123872.1, on the reverse strand, counting down.
TTATTGTAACCGGTGGCGCTGGATTTATTGGTTCGGCGGTTTGTAGATATTTGGTGAGCGAGGTCAAGGCGACAGTGATTAATGTCGATAAATTGACCTATGCCGGTAATACTGACAGCCTCAAAGTCATAGAGAATAATGAAAATTATATCTTCGAAAAAGTGGACATCTGTGACCTTGCAGAATTGAACCGCATTTTTACTCAGCATCAGCCTGATGCTGTGATGCACTTGGCGGCCGAAAGCCATGTGGATAAATCAATAACTGGTGCTGAAGAATTTATCATGACCAACATCGTTGGAACTTTTAAGTTGTTAGAGGCTGCTCGCAGCTACTACGATGCGCTTTCCGGTGAGAAGAAAGATCAGTTTAGATTTCTTCACGTTTCCACAGACGAAGTTTACGGTGAACTAGGCGCAGAAGGCCTCTTTTCTGAAGAAACACCTTATGACCCCTCTTCGCCGTATAGTGCTTCAAAAGCGTCATCAGATCACTTAGCCTTAGCATGGCGCGAAACATATGGCTTACCTGTGGTGATAAGCAATTGCTCAAACAATTATGGTCCTTATCATTTCCCTGAAAAACTTATACCTCTCGTGATTTTGAATGCCATGGATGGGCGCAAGCTTCCGGTTTACGGTGATGGCTCCAATGTTAGAGATTGGCTTTATGTTGATGATCATGCAAGGGCCCTCTATTTGATCCTGACAAAAGGACGTTTGGGTGAGAAATATAATGTGGGCGGACGCAATGAGCGCACCAACCTTGAAGTCGTAACAACCATCTGTGATATTCTTGATGAATTAATTCCAGGGGAGTCACCGCGCAGAGATTTGATCGAATTTGTAGCCGATCGTCCTGGTCATGACGCCCGCTATGCCATTGATGCAACCAAATTAGAAACAGAGTTGGGTTGGAAGGCCGCGTGTAATTTTGATACGGGTATTAAGAAGACAATCCAATGGTACTTGGACAATGAATGGTGGTGGTCTCCTCTCAGGGAAGTCTCTCGTCAGCGCCAGGGAATTGTTAAGAAAAATGACTAAACTGTTAGTTGTTGGAAAAACAGGTCAACTGGCCTCAGCCTTAAATCAGCTTTCACCTGACTTTAGTCTGGCCTGTCATACTATTGGCCGCCCAGAAGTGGATCTATTTGATGAGCAAGGGGTTTTTGATGCAATCCTTGCAGAGAAGCCTAGCGTTTTGGTCAATGCGGCAGCCTATACACAGGTTGATACTGCGGAAACAGATCAAAAGAAGGCCTATGCTGTTAACCAGCATGCAGTCAGGCAAATGGCTGAGGCTGCTAAAGTGTTGGATATACCTTTCATCCATGTCAGCACGGATTATGTATATGATGGGCAAAAGCAAGGCAGCTATTTAGAAAGTGATCCAACCAACCCTCAAGGCATTTATGGTCATTCAAAATTGGCAGGCGAGCAGGATGCACTGGCCACGCATGACAAGGTTATTATTCTACGCACAGCATGGGTCTATAGTGCGATTGGCAAAAACTTTGTAAAAACCATGCTTAACTTAGCTGAGATAAAAGACAGTCTGGGGATTGTGGCTGATCAAAAAGGCAATCCTACATCGGCTTTGGATATTGCGCAGGCTATTTTCAAAATTATAATACAAATAACTGACAACGGATGGCAGTCAAGCTATAGCGGCCTCTATCATCTTGCCGGTACGGGCGATACCACATGGTTCGGTCTTGCCTGCAAGACTTTTGCATTGTATTCTCAAAAGACGAGCAATAAAATCCCTGAAGTTTCCGCAATCACAACTGCGGACTATCCGACCCCTGCCAAACGGCCAGAAAATAGTTGCTTGAACTGTCAAAAATTAGAAGACACGTTTGGCATCAGATTGCCCAATTGGGAACAATCCTTAGAGAAATGCATTCATCAACTTGTTGAGTCTTAAGGCCCTACCTTGATCTGCCATCGTGTTATCTTTCCCTTCAGAAGAGGGGTTCATTGCAGAATTGTAAATTTAGTGAATTAATTTTATTTGCAATTACAGTGCTTTGAAAGAAAAGTTCTTTGATTCTCTTGATTTATAGAGCAGCCATCTTGATTAACTGCAAGTCATAGTTATATTAATAAGAGGCATGAGTTGTAGACTTCATGCCTTTAATGCCCTCCGTGGGCGTTTCCTCCCTGAGCCTGGGCCACTTCGTGTGGCCCTTTTTTTTATTCTGCGGCTATGGGGTGGTTTATTTTGTGAAGGGGTTGGTTAATTTCTTGGTGAATATGATCGTAAATAAGATGCAGGAGCTGTCCAAGGTCTGACTTGAGATGAGGGAAGTTAGCATTTTTTTCTATTGTCTCTTCATCCATATAAAGGTCCCGACACAACTCAAGCTGTAAAGTATAAATATGATGCTCCGGCTCACAGTAATTTCTAGTGATAAAACCTCCGGCATAGGGTGTATTTCTAGAGACGGAGTAGCCTTGGTTTATAAAACTTGTTTCAATGACTTTGAGCAGATTTCTGTCAGAAGTTTTGCCCCAGATGTCGCCGAGAACAATATCAGAGAGGCTTTTCCGTCTTCTATTCAGTCGGTTTGGAATTGAGGGCATAGAATGACAATCCAAAATGTAGAGGCACCCAAACTTTTTATAGAGCCGCTGGATTTCGGTCTGCAGACATTGATGATAGGGGTAGTAGACAGCATTCAACCTTTCTGAGGCCTCATTGGCTGGAATTTTTGACATGTAAATTGATTGGGCCTTGCCGACAATTTTTGGGATGACGCCAAGGCCAGCCTGGACATTTTTCGATCTTTCGATCTGTTGTGTAAGGCCGCCGTCAAACATGGCAAAGTCTAGCTCTGTTGGTTTTCTGTTTAAATCAACATAGGCTCTTGCATAAGAAGCTTCGATCATTGTGACTGGCAGTGACCTCGCAGCCTCAAGAAGATCTCCAACAAAAGCATCTTCAGAGGATCTAAGCTCAGGTGTCTTGAGATGGGACCTTGTGGTCATATCCTCTGGATATATAGTGCCACTATGAGGAATACTTAGAATGAGCGGAATTTCACCTGCATGTTCTGTATCATTCTGCAGTTGATATGGGGGGTGATTGAAGTCCAAAGTCATCTGATTGGCTGCACTCCTAGTTTATTCCCAATAAGAGTTTGAGTTTCTCGTAAAATGAGAGACGCTTCATTCTTAAAGAGAAAATAAATTTCTCCATATTACTCAGATACTCTTGTGTTCTTTCGTCAGTATTATTATGTTCCGGGCGCTTAAGCAAGATATCTTTAAAAGCCTTCAACTTGGGATGATCGTATGTGTGATTGGCTTTATTGACAATCATCTCACTGATCCTCACTTGAAAGGGGGAGATAAGGCGCTCGCTTTGCCCAAAAGATTTCCCATATTTTTTCATGAAGGTACGTAAGTCTTTCTTCTTATGAATTAAACCACTGAGGGCCATGAAAGAGAGAGTGGTGATATCAGGATTGATATTTTGCTTGGGATCAGCAACTTCCCTTTTCTTTGGAATATTTAAGGGGGAGGTATCCAAATCTAGCGATTCTAGGAAATGAGTTATCATATCATGTTTATGAAGGTCGAAACTATCGACCTGCACCGCCGTCTTTCCGTAAACTTTCTCCCAACGATTAAGGATGATGCTATAATTTATACTCTTCATAATCGGGGAAATAGGTTCTGGGCCCTCCATAAGGGTATGCATGACTTTCACACGTTGACTGAGGGCACTCATCACATAATCATAAATATTTCTTACGTATATTTTAATGACGACTTCATGCTCTTTTGTGTAGTCATACAGCCGTTCAATGGCTGTTGGCCCCATGTGACATAAATTTTCTGCAGAGAGGATCAGGGAATGACAATTCAATTTTTTTGCAGAACTGATGTTCTGAACAAAAAAACTTTCGAGAACTTCTGAATTATTTTCCCTAAGAAATTGCGCTAACTCAGAATGCTGCGTTAAGAGATTATTTGTGACAGGTCCGGCATAAAAAAAACCCTCATTGTTAAGTAAGATATTGTTTTTATAGCAGAAATTTTGAATGGCTGTTGTGCCAGTTTTGTGAGTTCCAATGTGGATTATGATTTTCATACAGTCAGTCTGCTTACGAAGAAGAAATTATTAGTGTTTATTTCATTGAATTTATTGTTTATTTAGAATGAAACGGACTGAAGGGTCAAGGTCGGAGACTTTATGAAGCGAAATATTATTAAAGAACAATATGATATAATTTTTGCTATCATTCTTCGAAATATGGCTAAGAATTATTCAGCCTTCAAATTTGGGACAATATGGGTCGTTTTAGAGCCGCTGTTCTTCATATTGCTTTTTGTTATTCTTTTTGGACTGAGAGGGCGCGGTGAATTTGGTTTTATAGAACCTCCTTTATTTGTTCTAGCAGCCTTTCTCCCCTTTAAACATTTTTTCAATAATACCATGAAGGAATGCCAAAAGACTTTAAAGACGTCGAAAAGTTTTAATGATTTTAATCAGATTGGTTTGTTTGATCATTTTTTGGCATCGTTGGTGAATGTGATTGTGACAGGAATTTTAAGTTGGCTTCTTATTAGTATGCTGCTTTTTTGGACTGTAGACCTTAATCCGATCCCAAAAGATATCCTGCCGACTGTTCTGTATATCCTCTCCCTTGCAGTTTTTGGGTTAGCATTCGGGATGATTATTTGCCTGGTTCAGGAAAGTGCGAAAGAAGTTGAGCTCTTTGCGAATATGCTCTCTTTGCCGTTACTACTTTTGTCAGCTGTTTTTTTCCCTATGACATCTATTCCAGAACCATTTCGGTCTTATTTAGCATGGAACCCCCTCGTTCATCCTATGGAGCTTATCCGAGAGAGTTGGTTCGATCATTATGTCTCCCCTGTTGCGAGCCCTTACTATTGGTCATATTCGACGTTGGTTCTTCTTGCGCTGGCCCTGATGGTTTATCGCCTCAAACATAAGAGTGTGAGATAGGTATGATTGAGTTTATAAAGGTTAGCAAATCCTACGGGAAGGGAGCTAAGGCCCCTGTCGTACACAATCTATCTTTCCACCTGTCAGAAAAGCAGTCCCTTCAGATTATAGGAGCAGAGCATACCGGAAAATCGACGGTTCTTAAACTCATCTGCGGCACTGAATATCCTTCTCGGGGGAAGGTTGAGAGACAAGGAAAGCTTTCCTGGATCGCTAACACTCTGAAATATGAGAAAACAATGTCTTTGGTGCAGAATTTAAGATTTTATGCTCGGATCGCAGGTCAAAATGATTTTACAGCTTATAGAGAGGAAGTCGATCACCTTTTGAGAGGGCAGATAGACTTTGGGCTTAAGGTTCATGAGATATCGGGGCTTCAAAAACGGCTGCTGTCTGTGGCCGCTACCATATGCTTGCCATTTGATGTTTTTCTTTTTGATGATCAGCTTTATCCCAAAAACCAGATGGATGATGAAATTGAAACACTGTTCCGTGATAAAATACAATCTCTTCAGCAGATTATTGTTGCAAGCTCTAATGTGAATATGAATAAAGATTTTATTGATGCAATCTTGGTTCTTGATAATGAGCAGTCGCGTCTATACAGTTCAGCAGAAGACGCACGAGAGCATATAGCCATGATACATGGTGTAGTCTAAAGATGTCAGGGGAGAAATTGGAGTGACCTACTTCGATTTAGGAAAGAAATATTTTAGCAGCCTAGGAAATTATAGGTTTGTGGTATTCATTTGGCTTGTATGTTTAATCTACTACGGTCTCTATGCATCTCACCGCTATGTGCCAGAGGCGCAGGTCTATGTAAAGTCTGGGAAGAGTATGACCATGGAAGGCATCCCTAATTTGTCCTTGATGGCAATGGGTGTTTCGCAAGCATCGCCTGATCTATACCTCTTACAATCCTATATGCAATCAAAGGATATGTTGATGATTGTCGAGGAGAAGCTGAACCTTCGGGCGCATTATACATCGGATACTGTTGATTTTATATCGCGCCTAAAGCCTTGGTCTTCAGATGAGGACTTTTTAGCATATTTCAGAGATCACCTCTCTCTCGATGTGGATGCGCAATCAGGTATCATGTTTGTGCGCGCTGAAGCATATGACCCTCAATATTCAGTCAAATTAACGGAACTTCTTATTCTCGAGGGCGAAAAATATATTAACAAGGTGGGTCAAGAGATTGCGAATGAAGAGGTCGCTTTTGTGGCGAAAGAGGTGGACCGTGCCGAGGCTAAACTGGAACAGTCCAAAAAGGATATTTTGGACTTTCAGAATAATAATTCTACCCTTAGTCCTGAAGAAGAAAGCCTCACCCAGCTAAAAGTGATTGCAGAATTGAGGAGCGAAGTTGTGCAGGCACGGGCAGAACTTAAAGTGTCTCAAAGTTTTCTATCAGACAATACCATGGAAGTCGCTTCTTTAATGGCCAAGATTGATGCCATAGAAGAACAGATCAATATTCTTGAAGCGTCTGCAACTGCAGAAGGGCAAGGATCCCTCGGGGCACAAAATTCTCTGTTCCAAACCCTTAAACTTCGCCTTGAATTTGCGACGCAAGTTTACTCGACAACGATTACCGCTTTAGAACAAACGCGTGTCGAAGCATATCGAAAACTCAAGCATGTTGTACGTGTACAAAATCCGACAACCCCGGATGAGGCGGCCTATCCGCGAATTTTCTATAATTTAATGACCATATTAATCGTTCTGTCTTTATTGTACGGTGTGTTTGCAATAGTCATCGCGACGATTAAGGAGCAAAGAGATGGGTAAGATGAGCTTTTCACTCAAATTGATTATGATGATTGGATTGGCCCAACTATGTGGTGTTATGGCGCAGTCTGTTTCAGCTCAAGCAGGGTTTAGTCAGGAAGATATTAAGCAGTTTCAAGCCGCCCAGAAAAAAAAGAAGCCCAAGCTTAAAGCATCACTTGGCTCTAGTGAACCAGAACCAATTGAAACCACAAAAGCTTTAGAAACAGGGCAGAATGTTTTTGGGCACCGTCTGTTTAACGGGGCTTTCTCTGAGCAGAAATTTATTGGGTTTAATCCTGATTATACACTATCAGCTGGAGATTCTATCATTCTGCAGATGTGGGGCGGTTTTGAATCTCAACTTAACCTAACTGTGGATGCCCAGGGGAATATCTTCCTGCCCAAAATCGGACCCATTCTTGTAAGAGGGATTAAGAATAAAGACCTGAATGCCTATATTACTAAAGCTGCGGCTAAAACGTTTAAAAGTAATGTGGGTATTTATGCCTCTTTAATGGCTGCGGAGCCTGTGAAAATTTTTGTGACAGGCTTTGTCAATAAGCCGGGGCTTTATTCTGGACATTCAGCAGATAGTGTTCTGAGATTTCTTGATTTAGCTGGTGGAATTGATGCTCGGCGTGGAAGTTATATTGACATTCAGTTGGTTCGAAACGGGGAAACCAAGCAGGTGATAAATCTATATGATTTTATTCTGCAAGGCCGGATGCCTCAATTTCAAATGTTTGACGGTGATACTTTGCTTGTGAAACCTCTTAAAGGACAAATTGGGGTCAGAGGACTAGCGCAAAATCCATATATCTATGAGTTCAATCGTGACAAGGTTAAAGTCGCCGATGTTCTTGCCTATGCGCGCCCAACTTCGAAAGCCACCCATGTTAAAATTAACAGGAACAACCGTGAAAAAGAAGAAGTCGAATATTTTGCCCTTGATGAGCTAGGATCGGTGTCTGTTTCAAAAGGAGATGTGTTAGAACTCACGTCTGACAAACTTCCTGGAACCATTTCAATCAGAGTAGAGGGGGAGCATCTTTCTAGTCAGGAACATATATTGCCTTACGGAGCGACCTTATCTGACTTGATGCGTAAGATTAAGTTTGGACCGCATGCAGTGCCTGGCGCTATTCAGTTGTACCGTGAATCGAATAAAGTGCGACAAAAAGAAAGATTGATGTCTCAGCTCCGTGCCTTAGAGAGCAGTGTTCTAACCGCGCGCTCTGGAACTGTGGAAGAAGCAGCCCTGAGGAACCAAGAGGCGGCGATGATCTTGCAATGGGTTAGTAGAGCCAAAGAAATAGAGATGAAAGGTCAAGTTGTCCTTGGGAAGAACGCTGATCAACAGCGGATTCTGCTCGAGGCCAATGATAAAATCGTTATTCCAGCCGTGAGCAACCTTGTTCATGTTAACGGGGATGTGATGTTCCCGACCTCTATGGCCTTTAACGGTGAGCGCACGCCTTTGGATTATATTAACTTGGCTGGTGGCTTTGTCCAAAAGTCCGGCAACTCAATTGTGCTTATTCTGCATCAGGATGGTACATTTGAGAAAATTGCAAAAGTCGATAGCCGGAAGACAGATGTACTCGCAGGCGATGAGATTATCATCTTGCCTAAAGTTCAGACAAAATACCTTCAAGCGACAAAGGATATTACTCAGGTTCTCTATCAGATTGCTGTTAGTGCCGGTGTATTGCTACGCATTTAGGAAACCTGAAGATTATTTGTCTAATAATTTCATCAAGAGAAGGCCATTGAGTAATCTTTGGCCTTCTTTTTCATCCAGAGGTGTATATGGCTTTTGACTTGGATGCATCCAGTTGTCAAAAGATTGGCCCTGGAAAAATTTTTCTGCAAGCCACTCGTTTTCTTCTTGATGACAGTCAATGATTTTTTGGCGCTGTGGTATGGTGAGAGGGGACCCTTTCGGACCGTACTGCTCAGCATCAGGAAGGTTTTCGATCAATTCAAAGAGTGTATTGTCATGCGGACCATCGAAGATAAAGGGGGTTTGAGACAAACACTCAAGTAGGCTGTAATTAATTGATTTGTTCGCATTGCTAACTCTTTCTAAACCGTCGAAGTCTATGCCTGACTTATGGCAAAAATCTTCTAACAAATCGCCTTTATGAAGTGCTTCGGGCTTAAGAATATTCACGCTTGTATTTTCAATACCAACAAGATCGATCCACTTCTTTAGCACATTTTTTATATGTAACTTTTTATTCTTGGTATATTTCATAAAATAATCTTTGAGACTCTGACCTGATTTAACAAACCACTGTTTCCAAGCGGCAAGAAACCAATCATCATGGCGTCTAAAATATAAGACAACTTTAATCGTGAACAGTTCGGAGATGGGGCGGAAAAGTTCAGGGAAGCGCGCATCGGATAGATTTTCCGCTGAAAGAATGATTGTGTGAATATTTTTTTTATCGGCCTGAATTGATAAGCTTTCAAAATTCTTTGTTAATTTCTCAGAGGCTAGATCAGACTCTCTGAGGTTTTTTAAAAAATTTACAGGTGGTTGGTCAGTAGAATTTTTTGAAAAAAACGCCATCTCTTGATCAAGAAGACCATAGCCTCGGCTGATAAGTTCATCTTTATTTTTAAATAAAAAGTTCTGAATAGAGGTACTCCCACATTTGGGATAGCCAATATGTAATAGAAGTGTTTTTTTTGCCATAACTTTATTCTTCAATTTTATCATCATTTTATAAGCAATAGAGCAGGGTATGCTGGTGCAAGATCAAGAAATTTATTCATCAGCAGTAAATTTTTCATATTCTTGAAGGAATATTTTTTCAATTTTCTCAGTCTGCGCATCAGACAACTCTTTGCGTCGAGCCGATTGACTGTCTGCGCTTCCAATCTTTTTCGCCAATAGCTTTTCTATAAGGCCCTCTTCAAGTTTTGCTGTTGATAGGTCCAAAATTTTATATAAGTCGTGAATAGATTGGGGGGATTGAAGACTATTCACTTCAAGGCGAGTACAACTCTTCGGATGCTGGACTAGCAGTAGATCTTCCACATGATCCCATAACTGATTTAACTCTATATATTCTTTAATTTGTAGGCGTAATTCTATATCGTCCTTAATGGTAAAGTTCGACCAATAGACTTTGATATCCGATAAAAACATTTCTAGAAGTGGTCTCCTGAGAAATAGCATTTTGCAGGCGGGATAAAGGCCTAATAGAAAAGTTAAACTCTTTTGATCATGATACCTGATTTCTTTAAATCCCCATCTCTGGCAGGCTGCACTGGGTTTAAACAGCTGAGTGATAAACTGGCGGGTGGTCGCTATTAAATCTTCTTTGTCGAACAAGAGGGATAGCGGGTTGAAGGCCATATTAAACTCTTCGCTTTTCCGGTGCTGCGGGGTCTCTTTCGTATAATCCCCTCTGAAAGCTGACGCCATTTCTGCCAAGTGATTAAGTATACCAGCATGTTCGCCGCTTATCTGTGTGTCAGGATGACTGTTTAGAATGCGCTGTACAAACGTTGAGCGTGACCTGTGTCGACCAATGATGAAAATTGGACGGTCACTTTCGTCATGTTTTGGGATGGCTTCTTTTGTGTCTTTGGTCATAAATCGTCAATTGCTTCTTGAATGAAGGAGGCTAACTTTTCTGATGTTTGCTGTACAGAGTGCTCAGTATCGGCTTCAACTAAAATTCTTATTAGTGGCTCGGTTCCAGATTCTCTTATGAGAAGACGCCCTTGCGCCCCAAGCTCTTCTTCCGTCAGGCTAATAAATTCCTGAACCCTATTTTCTTGAAGGGGGTTTTTATTGCCATATTTAATGTTTGTTAGCCGTTGAGGTAGCGGGGTGAAAATCTCGTATATTTCACTGCAAGTTTGCTTGTTCTCAAGCAACTGGTGAATAATTTGAATGCCGGCTAGAAGACCATCCCCTGTTTTTGCATGGTCAGTAAAGATAATATGACCGGATTGCTCACCGCCAATATTTGAACCTAACGCAAGCATGTCTTTTAAAACATTGCGGTCACCGACTTTCGATCGTTTCAAGCAGAGGCCATTTTCATTTAAATAGAGCTCTAAAGCTTTGTTAGACATGACCGTTGTTACAATCGTATTAGATTTTAGTTTCCCTGCTGCTTTCCATTTTGACGCCAGATAAGCAATAATCTTATCCCCATCTATAATCCGGCCTTCTTCATCGCAGATGATGACGCGATCAGCATCCCCGTCCAATGCAATGCCAATATGGGCTTTTTCATCAATTACTTTCTGGCACATGGCTTCCGGATAGGTGGAGCCGCATTTGTCGTTAATATTTAAACCATTAGGAGAAACGCCTAAAGGAATCACTTCAGCCCCTAATTCTTCTAAGGCGGTCGGAGCAACTTTATAGCCTGCACCGTTTGCACAATCGAGGACGATTTTTAGGCCTTCGAAAGATATATGATCGGGTATTGTTGCCTTGATATATTCAATATAGCGGCCTCTCACTTCGTCATCACGTGCTACATGGCCGATTGTAGCGGGATCTCCTGTATAGAGCTCGGCGCTTTCATTTTGTAGAAGACGTTCAATTTCCGTCTCTAGAGTGTCAGCAATTTTATATCCATCAGGCCCAAAGAATTTCAGGCCATTATCATAGTGGGGGTTATGACTTGCAGAGATCATAACTCCTGCGTCACATTTTAAACTTGTAACGAGACGGGCAATGGCAGGTGTAGGCATGGGTCCTGTGTATAGAACATCCATGCCGGCGGCGGAAAATCCTGCCCCTAAACTCGCTTCGAGCATATAGCAAGATCGGCGGGTGTCCTTGCCGATTATAACCTTATGTCGGTGGTCCCCTCTTGAGAGAAGATTCCCAGCCGCTAGGCCAACTTTCAGGGCTATTTCAGGTGTAATTTTTCCGTCGAATACACGGCCGCGAATACCATCAGTGCCAAAATAATGTCGTGTCATAAACCCAGCCTAATCATTCCCATAGATATAGAAAAGGCTCCTAAAGAGGAGCCTCTTCATCATAAGTTTACATTAAAATCAGGAAGATAGGTAGCCTTTTTCTTCCAGATAATCCACGACTAACTCTGCACAGGCTTCTGCACTCATTGAGGTAGTATCCAATGTGAGTTCTGGGAATTTGGGCGCTTCATAAGGACTGTCGATGCCAGTGAAGTTTTTAATTTCTCCCGCTCGTGCCTTTTTATAAAGCCCTTTTACATCCCGTTCTTCACAGACATCAATCGGTGTATTCACATGTACTTCAATGAATTCATTCTCATCCAGCATTTGGCGTACCATGGCGCGCTCAGCCGCAAAAGGAGAAATAAAACTGGTTGTAACAATAAGCCCGGCATCAGCCATGAGTTTGGCCACCTCACCAACACGGCGAATATTTTCCACACGGTCAACATCCGTAAACCCAAGGTCATGACACAGTCCGTGGCGTACATTATCACCGTCTAGGGCATAAGTATGACGTCCCCTCGCGTGCAGTGCTTTATCCACGAGATTAGCGACTGTGGACTTGCCGGATCCAGAAAGGCCTGTAAACCATAAGACAGCAGGTTTTTGCATTTTCTGTGTCGCACGTGAGGTCTTATCAATTTCCATGGCTTGCCAGTGTATATTACTTGCGCGCCTTAAGGCGTAATCAATCATGCCCGCCCCTACAGTGGCATTGGTCATTTTATCAATGATGATAAATGCACCCATTTGACGATTGTCAGTGTAAGCATCAAAAACAACGCGATTATCAAAAGCGAGCTTGACTGAGGCAATTTCATTGAGTTCAAGGGATGTGGCTGCAAGCTTTTCCATCGTATTCACGTCCACCTTATGTTTAAGGCCGGTGATAATACCTGGAATGGTTCTAGAGGCAGTTTTAAAAAGATACGGACGACCTGGAATCATATGTTCGTCAGACATCCAGATAATCTTTGCCTTCACTTGATCCGTTACTTCTGATGGATCGTCAGCAGTGACAATGACATCACCGCTTGATGCGTCAATCTCATCTTCTAAAGTCAAGGTCACGGCTTCCCCAGCAACAGCTTCCTCTAAATCGCCATCATAAGTGACGATTGATTTGACAGTGCTCTCAACAGCGGAAGGTAACACTTTAATGCGATCACCCGGCTTCACAGTTCCTGAGGCAAGGGTTCCAGAAAATCCTCGGAAATCAAGATTAGGTCGGTTGACCCACTGTACGGGCATTCGCATTGAGTTATTTTGCAGATCTTCTTCAACTTGGACGGACTCTAAATGAGCCATCAAACTTTTACCCTGATACCAAGGTGTTTTTTCACTGCTCGAAACGATGTTGTCGCCCTCTAAGGCGCTGATCGGTGTTACGACGATATCTTTAAAACCAAGATCTTTCGCAAAGTCTCTATAGTCTGCTTCGATATTCTGGAATGTTCGTTGGTCATACTCAACCAAATCCATTTTATTCACAGCAACAACAATATGTTTAATGCCAAGAAGAGAAGCTATAAAGCTATGACGACGTGTCTGTGTCATCAGGCCGTGGCGAGCATCCACGAGAAGGATCGCGAGATCTGCCGTAGAGGCGCCAGTAGCCATATTTCTGGTATATTGTTCGTGGCCCGGTGTATCTGCAACGATGAATTTACGCTTATCTGTACTGAAAAATCGATAGGCAACATCAATAGTGATGCCTTGTTCCTGTTCTGCGGCAAGGCCATCAACCAGTAGCGCGAAATCAATATTTTCACCCTGTGTTCCAGTTCTCTTGCTATCAGCCTCTAGGGCAGCAATTTGATCTTCAAAAAGAAGTTTGCTGTCGTACAGAAGTCGACCTATCAGGGTTGATTTTCCATCATCAACACTGCCACAGGTGATAAAGCGAAGGAGAGACTTTTCCTCCTGTTCTTTTAAGTAGCCGAGAATATCGGATGAGATGAGATCAGATTGATGAGCCATTAGAAATACCCCTCTTCTTTTTTCTTTTCCATACTTGCAGCACTGTCATGGTCGATCACGCGACCTTCTCGTTCTGAAGTGGTGGTAAGAAGCATTTCTTGAATGATAGCAGGAAGAGTATCTGCATCAGATTCTACTGCAGCTGTAAGAGGATAGCAGCCGAGCGTACGAAAGCGCACGCGTTTCATTTCTATTTCGCCTTCTTCAACTGGCATTCTGTCGTCGTCAACCATAAACATCTGACCGTCGCGGGTTACCACGGGCCGTTCGGCTGAGAAATACAATGAAGGGAGATCTATATTCTCTAAATGAATATATTGCCAAATATCAAGCTCTGTCCAATTTGAAATTGGGAAGACACGCATGCTTTCCCCTTGCGCTTTTCGTGCATTGTAAATATTCCAAAGTTCAGGGCGCTGGTTTTTTGCATCCCAGCGATGATTCTTTGTGCGGAAAGAAAAAATTCTTTCTTTTGCTCTAGATTTTTCTTCATCCCTTCGAGCCCCGCCAAAGGCAGCGTCGAATTTATATTTATCAAGAGCTTGCTTCAGGCCTTGCGTTTTCATGATGTCCGTGTGGACAGCAGATCCATGCGTAAAAGGACCCACACCTTTATCAATGCCTTCTTGGTTTTGATGAACAATCAATTCCATTCCCAGCTTTTTGGCCATAGCGTCGCGAAATTCAATCATTTCCTTGAATTTCCACGTAGTGTCCACATGCATTAAAGGAAAAGGAGGCTTGCTCGGATAAAATGCTTTCGCTGCCAAATGGAGCATGACAGCACTATCTTTTCCAACACTATAGAGCATGACAGGATTTTCAGCTTGAGCAGCAACTTCACGCATAATGTGAATGCTCTCAGCCTCAAGTTTTTTAAGGTGGGTTATATTTTTCATGGGTCAATCTGCGATTTCAATTTAAATTTGATCTCTATTTGGTCTTTCTTGACAAGAGAATCAATAGAAAAAATCTAATTTGTCATTTTAGTTTTATTTCTTGTTCCAAGAAGCTTGCTAAATCGGGATCCTCCATAGCGAGGCTGATATTAGCCATCAGCCAACCTTCTTTACTTCCACAGTCGTACCGCTTGCCGTCAAACTCGAGCGCATGGAAGGGTTGTCTCCCTATCATTTTGGCCATTGCATCAGTCAGCTGGATTTCATTGCCAGCGCCGGCTTCAGTATCCTTCAAGATATCCATAACTTCAGGCTGCAGGATATAACGACCAATAACGGCCTGCGTTGAAGGTGCATCTTCAGGATGTGGCTTTTCAACGAGGCCCAAGACTTCGGTTAATTTACCAGAGACAGCGCCAGGTGTGATCACGCCGTATTTGGATGTATCCTCTTTAGCGACAGACATACCTGCAATGATGTTACCGCCAACAGTATTGTAGGAATCGATCATTTGCTTTAGGCAGCCTTTTGGGGCTTTAATCAAGTCATCAGGCAAAGCTACAGCAAAGGGATCACCGTTGGTGATATGGCGTGCACACCAAACAGCATGTCCAAGTCCCCTAGGGCGCATTTGCCGTACATAGACAATTCTGCCTTCAGGCTGAAGCATTGAGCGCGATGCTTTCAACCCTTCTTCCTTGCTCCGTTCTTGAAGAATTTTTTCAAGTTCATAAGCATGATCAAAATGATCTTCCATCACTTGTTTGTTGCGACCTGTCACAAGAATTATTTGCTCAATGCCTGCTTCAATGGCTTCCTCAACCGCATATTGTATAAGGGGCTTGTCAACAACCGGTAACATTTCTTTTGGAATGGCCTTTGTTGCAGGTAAAAAACGTGTGCCTAGACCTGCAACAGGCAGAATGATCTTCTTTATCGGTTGATGTGCCACCGCGGCCTCCCAAATTCAACTATGTTAGCTTTGCCCTTTTAGCTCGTTTAAATATTGACGAGTTAAAATTTTGCCTTCTTCTACAGCAGGTTGGTCATAGGCGTCAATTCCCATTAGGCCTGCTGTGATACCTGTTTCTAGCATGTAGGACATGAATATTGCACCAATATTATATTCGTTCAAGCGATCTATTTTAAACTCGCGGACAATATCGCCTTTATTCTTAAGAGTATTTTGGGTCGCTTTTGATTGGAGAGTGACTACATCACCGATTGTACAATCGGCCATATAATCTAATCCCATTTCTTTGGCTGCTTGACCACTAATCACAGGACCCTGTTTGAAGGAAGGGATAGTGATGAAGGTGTACATTTTGTCTCTAGGACCATCTAAATAGAGTTGCAATTGGCTATGCTGATCAACAGGGCCTACAGCGACCAAGGGTGTCGTGCCTTGTCCTTCTTTCCCTAAACTCTCCGCCCAAAGTTGCCCCCACCAGCGTGTTAAATCTCTTAGGCTTTCTGCGTAGGGCATTAGAACTGTCTGTGTTATTCCGCGTTCTGTATTGAGGGTATGTAAAAGGGCGGCACCAAAGACAGATGCACTTGATTGTGCATCTTCAAGGATTGAAGCAATGACATCTTTTGCGCCCTTTCGATAGCATTGAGGGTTGAGGCCCATCGCAGCCACTGGCAACATGCCTACATTTGAAAGGACACTGAAGCGACCGCCAATATCTGTCTCGTGATCCATGGTGACAGACCCAAGTTTTTCAGCCACTTTACGAAGAACACGCTCTCCTGGTTCTGTGACAAAGGTAAAGCGGTCTTTTAAATCTGTGATCGCATTTTCTTCAAACCAGTTCATCATGACGATGGTTTGTGACAATGTTTCCGCGGTTGTTCCAGATTTGGAAATCGCTAGAATATGTGTTGTTTCAGCGGGTAATTTTCTAAGTAAGACATCCATTTCGAAGGGGCAAAGGCTGTCAGGTACATGTAGAGCCACCCCTTCTTTGTCCATAATAGGCGCAATTGCTGTTGCAGCTTTCGCCCCGAGAGAGGACCCGCCTGTGCCGAGAATAACAACATCTGTATAGGTGTCGCGGATATATGTGCCGCGTTCGTCCATCGGGTCGATGTCATAGTCTTCACCAGCGATACGCACCCAACCTAGTTTGTGTGTCTTAATCATTTCTACAGCATAAGAAGCGGCTTTTTCTAAGTGGCCCTGAAAAGTTTCAAGTAGGCCGTCTTTCTCTAATTGTTTCAGTAAATCGTCTCTATTGAATTCGATAGTCATAATTTTACATAGTCCCTAAGATTTATTTTTTGCGACAGCAACCGCATTCTTATAAGTTTGTTCTTGATCGATTGCCCCGTCAGCGCCGCGTACAACAATCCAACTTCCTCCCACAACAGGGACATTAGATAACGCAAGGTAATCCTCTTTATTTTGCATGTTGATACCGCCTGTAGGACAGAATTGAATTGAAGGCAGTACAGCCCCTGCAGCCTTCAGATAGGGGGCTCCGCCGCTGACTGAAGCAGGAAAAAACTTAAGGGCTTTAAATCCAAGATCTGAGGCCATCATCGCCTCACTTAGCGTAGCAGTGCCCGGTAAAAAAGGCAGGCCAGTGTTTTGAATGGCAATGGCTAAATCCCGTGTCAAACCCGGAGAGATGCCAAAGCCTGCGCCTGCATCGCGGGCTTTATTCAGGTCGGTAGCATTCATAATTGTGCCTGCACCGATCATCGCATCTTTCGGCAGCGCCTTTGCGACAGCATTGATTCCTTCTAGGGCGGTTTCATGGCGCAGGGTTATCTCAAAGACACGAATGCCAGCTTGATAGAGGGTGTCTGATGTGACCAACGCCTCTTCAATGGATTGGTAGGCCAGGACAGGAATTACGGTGCCCGCATTGAAAATATCATCTACAGTAAATGTCATTATTTATTCCACTATCTTTATATTTATTCTATGCCATTTGGATTAAAGATGCTGCCCCCATAGCCAGCTGCGCCGACCAAATTGCGGAACGGCGCAAAAAGATCACGTCCATATGTGTCACTAAATGAAGGGGGTGTCGCCTGTGGGCGACTTTCTAAATCAGCCATGACTTCAAGGGTGCCGTTTTTCGCATCAAGGCGAATAATATCACCATTTTCGATCCGGCCAATCTGTCCCCCTAAAAGAGCTTCAGGAGAAATGTGAATAGCCGCAGGCACTTTGCCAGAAGCGCCAGACATCCGACCATCAGTGATGAGGGCAATTTTAAAGCCTTTATCTTGGAGAACACCCAGAGAAGGTGTAAGTTTATGAAGTTCAGGCATGCCGTTAGCCTTTGGACCTTGGAAGCGAACGACGGCAACAAAATCCTTCTCGAGATCCCCAGCTTTATAAGCTGCGATCATTTCATCTTGATCATGGAAAACCACGGCAGGGGCCTCAATCACTTGATGCTCTTCTTTTACTGCAGAAACTTTGATCACACATTCCCCTATATTTCCTTTGAGAACGGCAAGCCCGCCGTTTTCTTGGAAGGGGTCAGCATGAGGTCTGACAATTGTCACATCCCCAGGCGTTTTAGGCGCTGGTGAAAAGGCAAGTTCCTTCTTTTCGTTTAACACAGGCTCAAAGCAGCTGTTGCCGATTGTCTCACCTGTAATCGTGAGCGCCTCACTATTCATAAAGCCACCGTCAAGGAGTTGTTTCATGACATAGGGAACACCGCCAGCGTCATGAAATCCATTCACATCAGCGGTTCCATTTGGGTATACCCGTGACAAAAGGGGTACGTTTGCCGATATATCGCTAAAATCTTGCCAGGTGACTTTATAGCCAGCGGCCGCAGCAATAGCCACAATATGAAGAGTATGATTAGTGGATCCGCCGGTTGAGAGGAGGGCGATGATGCCATTCACGATGGATCTTGCGTCAACGATTTCGCCAAGACCAAGGGCATTCTGATCATGGGCTTTCTCCACCATCAATCGGGCCACTTCATCTGAGAGTGCGCGTCTTAACGCCTTTGTAGGTTGGACAAAGCTTGATCCAGGCAGTTGCAAGCCCATCATCTCTAACATCATTTGATTTGAGTTTGCCGTGCCGTAAAAGGTGCATGTACCAGGGCTATGATAGGCACGCGCTTCGCTCATAAGAAGCTCTTTTTCGTCGGCTTCCCCTGTGGCGAATTTTTGTCTCACAGCCTGTTTTTCACTATTTGATATGCCTGTAGGCATTGGCCCTGCAGGCACAAACGCAAAAGGCAAGTGACCAAACGACAAAGCCCCAATGAGCAAGCCGGGAACGATTTTATCACAAATACCAAAGAGTAAGCCCGCATCGAAAACGTTATGGCTCATAGCAACAGCTGTTGACAAGGCGATCACATCTCGACTGAAGAGACTCATTTCCATTCCGCTCTGACCCTGTGTGACGCCGTCACACATTGCGGGAACCCCACCTGCCATTTGAGCAACACCGCCTGCTTTGAGGATAGCCTCTTTGGTCTGGTCTAACATAAGGTGGTATGGCTGATGGGCAGAAAGCATATCGTTATAGGAGCTCACAATAGCGATATCGGCAACTTTGCCGTCAAGAAGCATCGTCTTCTCAGAATCAGGACAGGCAGCAAATGCATGCGCTAGATTACCGCAAGAGAGACTAGGCTTGTTGCGGCCTCCATCCTTCATTGTTTCAATCCTGTTGAGATAGAGGGCTCGACTAGCTTTTGAGCGTTCCTCAATTTTGGCAGTAATTTCTTGAATGGCTAAATTTGTCATGGGTCTACTCTTTTAGTCAGCATAATATATGGTCAAAGGGTGGTTTAAAACCCTCATCAATCGTGCGATGGGCAAGTCACTGCCTTCCGCGGTTGCTTGCTCAAGGGCTTCTAATTTTTCAGGGCCTGTCAACATCATCCGTATATGATTGCACTGGCTGATTGCTCTGGCACTGAGAGAGAGGCGCAAGATTTCATCTCCTGTTACCGGAGATTGAATGGCTTCTATAGGTGAAATTGTCGGGGCCTTCTCCATATGGAAGGCTTCCTCTAAGCCTTTTGCTTTAGGGAAGAGTGAGGCGGTGTGTCCATCTGGTCCCATGCCTAGCAAAATACTTGAAAAGGGAATGGCCTGTTGTTCATACTCTTTATTCACATCATCAGCACAGTCGAAAGGTGATTTCCCTTCACGGTATAGGGTGAGGAATGAGGCCTGTTTTGCCTTTCCTTGCAGAAGCTCTTGTTTGATCATAGCAGCATTACTACGAGGATGACTTTCAGGCACCCAGCGATCATCAACAAGCGAAACTGTGATGTCGTCCCAAGCTAAATCAGTTTCACGCATGGCATGAAAGAGAGGTTTTGGTGTATTTCCACCAGACACAGCCCAACTAGCTTGGCCATCTGTATCGACACTTTCTTCAAGGACTGTGATCATATCCTGCGCGAGCTGGACAACCATTTCTTCTCGGGTCTCGTATTTTTTTAGGATATACATATTAACGAACTTTGCTTTCATGGAACCACTGACGGCCTTCACGGTTGATTAAATCATGGGCTTCATAGGGTCCCCAGGACCCAGCTTGATAAGGGAATAGTGTTCCACCCTTGCCAGATTGCCAGGCCTCAATAATGCTATCAATCCATTGCCAAGCATATTCGACTTCTTCTCTGTGAACAAAGAGACTGTGGTCCCCGCGTGTTGCAGCGAGGATCAGGCGCATATAAGGGCCAACACGTTTGTCATCCGTCACATCAAGGTCAAGCTCAACCTCTTTCAATGACCCATCATCAACAGAATGGTTTTTAACCATCATTGACATGACGAGTTTATCGTCGGGCTGGAGGCGGATTATGAACCGGTTTGGTTGAAGGGCCCCGCCTGTCCATTCTGGATCAGCATGATGAGGAATATCTTTAAACTGGATGACAATCTCGGCAAAACGATCGGCAAGACGTTTACCAGTTCTTAAATAGAAGGGCACATTGGCCCAACGCCAGTTCTGGATAGAAGCTCTTATGGCAACGAAAGATTCTGTGGAACTTGATGATTTTAAGTTTAGATCGTCAGCATAGCCACCCGCAGGTTCACCATTGACAGCGCCCGCGACATATTGTCCGCGAACAACAGTTTTTTTAACCAATTCATTCGTC
This sequence comes from Temperatibacter marinus, assembly GCF_031598375.1. NCBI lineage: Bacteria > Pseudomonadati > Pseudomonadota > Alphaproteobacteria > Kordiimonadales > Temperatibacteraceae > Temperatibacter > Temperatibacter marinus. The sequence goes on along the minus strand of NZ_CP123872.1, from coordinate 455,646 downwards.
ATAGGTTCAAGAGATTTGAGAACTTTAAGCTTTTCTTCCCGAATACTATCGCCGTCCATGCGCGCAGGCGGTTCCATGGCCACAAGGCATAAAAGCTGTAAGAGATGGTTCTGAACCATGTCGCGGAGGGCACCTGAATCATCATAATAGGCATCTCTACCCTTGAGGCCCATATCCTCTGCTATGGTGATCTGAACATGGTCGATGGTGCTGCTGTCCCAAAGTTTTTCAAAAATAATATTCGAAAAGCGCAGGGCCAGAAGGTTTTGCACAGCTTCTTTTCCTAAATAGTGGTCGATGCGGAATGTTTGCTCTTCGCTGAAATATTGCGCGACTTCAGCATTAATCTTTTTGGCTGATTCTAAATCATGACCGAGGGGCTTTTCTAGAACCACCCTGCAGTTGGGTGTGTTAATTCCATGCTTGTCCAGAAGAGAACATACACTCGTAAACAGGGAAGGAGGAATGGCCAAAAAGCTTGTTACAATTCTATCCTGCCCGTCAATTGTGAGGCGTTCATGAAGTTTTTGCCAATTTTCACAGCCATGCATTAAATCTAAAGTAATGAATTCAACATGCTCGCAAAACCCATTAAGGCGCTCTTCAGTAACTGACCGCGCAGGCTTGTACTGGCTAAAAATGTCCTGCAGCCATTCCTTCATAGATTGATCCGGGGCTCGGCGAGAAGTTAGGAATATTCGTGTGTCCGGATGGAAATGACCTGCAAGCCAGCCACTATAAAGTGCCGGTAGTAGTTTCTTTTTAGACAAGTCCCCCATGCCACCAAAAATTATGAGATCAAATGCTTTATTCATACTCAGTCCCTTAGTTGCCCACTCCCATGGACAGACGCATCCGAGCTATGCCGGATTGTTGAATTGTTATTAATTTTGAAGGCAGCTTAGTGAAGAATGACAGCGCTGTCAATTTGAATTGGGTTTTCAAAAACAAGTCGAGAGAGTGCAGAGGCTATAGACCGCCCATGCATATATACTTGATTTCAAGATATTCATCAATGCCGCATGCTGATCCTTCACGGCCAAGGCCGGATTCTTTCCAGCCGCCAAATGGGATAACTTCTGATGTAATGCCAACCTCATTCGCGCCAATCATGCCATAATCTAGAGCCTCAGAAACACGCCAAACTCTGCCAATATCACGACTATAAAAATATGCAGCAAGGCCAAAAGGTGTGTCATTAGCCATCTTAATAGCGTCTTCTTCTGTTTTGAATGTAAAGACAGGCGCGACTGGGCCGAAAATTTCTTCGCTGAAAAGGCGCATATCTTCAGTGACATCAGCGATGATGGTTGGACTGAAGAATTGACCTTGGGTTTGTGCGCCGCCGGTTACTATCGTCGCCCCTTTTGCTTTTGCATCATCCACGAGGGCTTGAATTTTATGCACAGCTTGCTCTGAAATAACAGGGCCCATTGTGTTATTCTCATTAAGGCCATCTCCAAGGATGAATTCACTCACTTTTTCAGTGAATGCTTTCAAGAAGTCATTGTAGATATTTTCTTGGACTAAGATGCGGTTCGCACAGATGCATGTTTGTCCAGCATTACGATATTTTGACCCGAGCGCACCTAGAACGGCCTTTTCTAAATCTGCATCCTCAAAAATAATGACAGGAGCATTACCCCCAAGTTCCATTGAGGCCTTTTTCACAGTAGAGGCACATTGGGCAAGCAAATGCTTGCCAACCGGGGTAGAGCCAGTGAAAGTGAATTTTTTGACAATTGGGTCTTTGGTTAAGACATCCCCTACTTCTTGAGCCTGCGTGCTTGGGATCACATTCAACAAACCCGGAGGCAGGCCAGCTCTTTCTGCAAGTTCGCATAGGGCTAAGGCGGACAGAGGAGTTTCTGCAGCAGGTTTGCAGACAAAGCTACAACCAGCGGCAAAAGCAGGAGCGCATTTTCTGGTAATCATTGCTGAGGGGAAATTCCACGGCGTAATAGCTCCTACAACGCCGATAGGTTGCTTGATAGAAAGCTGACGTCGATCATTTGCGACGGCTGGAATGATATCCCCATTCATTCGCTTACCTTCTTCGGCGAACCACTCGATGAAGGAGGCGGCATAGGCAATCTCAAGGCGAGATTCCATGATGACCTTGCCTTGCTCAAATGTCATTAATCGAGCAAGGTCTTCTTGGTTTTCAAGGATAAGGTCATTCCACCTTCGTAATAAAATGGCACGCTGTTTTGCTGTGATTTTACGCCAGTCCAAAAAGGCATTTTCTGCTGCAATTACAGCAGTTTTTGCTTCATCTTTTCCAAGGTCAGCTACTGAAGCAATAACATCTCCTGACGCTGGATTAATAACGTCAAACGTCTTTCCATTCTTCGCATTCACCCACTGACCATTAATATATCCCGCTTTTTTTAAGAGAGACATATCTTTCAATAAAGGCTCGTTTTGGACTGTCATAATTTAACCCTGCAGTTTACATATTTTTCATCATCGCGCCGATCATGTGAGCACCAGCCCCAGCTGTTGCCCATCCACCATCGACAGGGAGAACGATTCCACTTATGTAAGATGCCGCATCTGAGCTTAAGAATAAAGCAGCATTTGCAATATCATCTTTTTCACCCATCCGCTCTAAAGGCACGCTCTGTACTGTTGCTTTTCTCATGGCCTCAGTTGGAGCAAGACGATCCATGCCCTCTGTTTTGTCAATCGGACCTGGAGAAATGCTGTTAATACGAACACCCATGCCGCCCCACTCTTGTGCCAGTGTTTTGGTCAACATATCGACACCCGCTTTTGCTGCGCAAACATGAGACTGCATCATCATGGGAATGAAAGCCTGTGGAGCCGAAATATTGATAACCGACGCGCCAGGTTTTTTTACATATTGAAAACAGCTTTGCATCACATGGAATGTGCCAAGAAGGTCAATGTCAACCACAGACTTGAAACCATTGGCAGACATACCCAAAGCAGGAGCAGGGAAGTTACCCGCTGCCCCAGAGATAACAATGTCGATCTCGCCCACTTTTGACGCAAAATCTTTAAAGGCATTTTGAACATCTTCGATGTTACGCACATCTAAACTATAACCACATGAATCACTGCCATGACTTTTGAGCAGGTCAACAGCTGCATTTACCTTGTCTGGGTTTCTACTGCAGACAGCAACGCGAGCCCCGGCTTTTGCAAAAGATTCAGCGATGCCAAGATTAATCCCGCTTGTTCCGCCAAATACGATGACACTTTTACCGGTGTAATCAAATGAGATTGTCATAATATTCTCCTCCTTATAATGGACTTATGTTGACGTGAACGTAAACTTATTGTGAGCAAAAAGCCAATGGAATTTTATGGATCGCACTAATTTATATGCATTTTTATTATCTATTTGGATTAAAATCAGCCTATTGTAGGATCTGAAGCTATGAGATGAGGAGGAGTTATGGAGTTTTCTGCAATAGATGAAGGAGCCTTTAAATCATTTTTAAAGGCTATGGCAGACGTCATACTCGAGATAGACTCCGAGGATATTATCCAGGAAATTTCTTGGTCTAATCCTGATTTATTAGGCCGCATGCTGCAAAAAGGCGATTCTCTGCAGAATGCTTTGCACCCTGATGACCTTCCTTTGTTCACTCTGCTGAAGAGAAAATTGAATAAGCAGAGGAAAATAGGGCCTGCTCCTTTTCGGATCGTGAAGGAAAATCAAAAAGAAATTGCGGTTAATCTTTATGGGACATCTCATCGCAAGGACGGTGTGATTTATTACCAATTAATGTTAAGACCCTATGCGGGAGATCTCGTCCTTCCCTCTCTCAGTCAAAGGCCAGCCTCGCGCCCAGATCGGCAGTTCACGACCGATCATTTTAATTCTCTTTCTAAACGTGTCAGCGATTATGCTGATGGGCTCAACATCTCTGAAGGGCAAGCGTTGTTAAAGTTAGCGGGCTTTTTCGATGAAGATCAGCCCCCACTTAATGAACGGATTTTGAAGCTGAGTAAGCTTTTGATAGAAGCGGCAACGGATCGAGACGATCCTCGCAAAGTGGATGTCTCTAGCGAAATCAAGGCTGTAGAAAACAAGCCGGATATTCAGCAGTCTTTTGACAATGCCCTTAAGACGAATACTAATTTCTTAAGAATTGACTCAATAACAGGGGATGATGGCCTCAGCGAAGAAGAGGCTGTAAAAGCTGCCGTTTTTAGTTTGCAACAGGCTTCCAGAGGGGGCAAATCGAATTCTTTGACCGGGGTGTCAGGGGATTACGAAAAACGATTGCAAAAAGCTAAGATGCAACTACGCGCTTTTAAAACAATTGTGACACAAGAGTATTTTGACATCGCCCTACAGCCTATCGTTCATATTGAAACTGGCAAACTACATCATTATGAAGCCCTATGTCGCTTTGATCACCGTGTTTATGATGGATCACCTTATTTTTTCATGTGTTTTGCTGAAGAAATGGGCGTCATCCATGAGTTTGATTTGGCGATGACTTTGAAGGTCATTCATCTTATTAAGCGGCTTAAACGTATAGGGTACAATATTTCTGTGGCAGTGAATATTTCTGGGAAATCAATTCAATCATCCATATTCCTGCGACATTTTTTCAGAATTCTTGAAGACTGTGACGATATTCGAAAGAATTTATCGTTTGAATTAACTGAATCAAGCCAGATTGATGATTTAGAGACAACCAATAAAATTTTATCGCGGATTAGGGAGTTTGGGCACATTGTTTGTCTTGATGATTTTGGCGCTGGCGCGGCTGGCTTACAATATTTGAGAGCCCTTAAAGTGGATGTGGTGAAAATTGATGGTGTTTACATCCGTAAAGGCATCGAAGAAGAGGAGAATCGTTCTTTTCTTCGCTCCATGGCGGATCTCTGTACAAAATTGAATATTACCACCGTCGGAGAATGTGTTGAAGACGAGAAGCAAAAGCAATTCTTACAGGATATCGGTGTAACATATGCACAGGGGTGGTTATACGGTAAGCCAGTTTCCGTTTCTGAGGCTCTAGAAAATTATTAAGTACGCGAAAACTGTGCGAGTTAGATGGGACTTATATAGTCCGCACACCACAATTCTTTACGCCTGCAGCTAAATCGTAGGGAAAGTCGAAGACTCCTTCGCCCAGATCAAGGCGTTCAATTTCAAGTAGAATTGCTTGATCGATTGTGAGGGAGTCTACAAGCATCCACGCCGATTTTTTATCTTCAACAAGAGGTTCCATATCAACAGTAATGATCAAGCTATAACTGCCATCCTTATTGAGGAGAGGCAGGGTAAGTACATCATAATGCCAATCACGATTTTGACTGTCTTGAGCCAACCGTCGCGTCAAGGTGCCGCAGTGCTTTGATTGAATATTTTCGATCAAATATTTATGCAGTTTCTTCTGTGTGATCACATTGGCACGCGTGGAGATTATGTTGCGTGACTTTAGATTGTTCGTGTAAATGATCTTCATTTGCTCGCCCACAAGGGAGTAGCTCGCAGTACTTTCCTTGAGGTTATCTAAAACCATCACATAGGGTAGGATAGAGGTCATATCTTTCGGGTGAATTTCATGGCGGCACGGAATAGGCGAACTTGAATGATCTCGCCATTTTAACCATGCTGTAATCAGCACGTCAAAAACATTTGCTGGTGGTTTGACCAGCGCTTCCATAGTATTCTCCCCTAGCTCTTAGAAAAGAAGCCTATCCTGAAAACCTTAACAAATTCTTTCTATACCCAAATCGCGAATATTTTTCGCATTTTCAGAGGGGAAGTCGAAAACACCAAAACCCAAGTCTAAACGCTTTACTGCAGTAATGATGGTATTCTCAACATCAAAACTAACCATACTTTGCCAGGCAGAATTATCTTCAGGGCGGTCAGGCATGTAATTTACCGCGAGTATAAAGTGACTGCGTCCTTCTGATCCTGCAAGAGGAAGGCTCAGTATTTTCATGTTCCATTGAATGGAACGCTCATCATTGAGGCGTCTGTGTGTAACAATCCCACATCTATAGTCATTGATGCCTTTGACAAGCTGACGATGAATAGGAATTTGTTCTTGCGTTGCAGGCTTAATGTTATGTGTATTCTCGTTCACCATCTGACGAGCGTATAATTCTTTCACTTGCTCGCCGATGAGCGTATAGCGAGCTATGCCATCTCCTTCATAATCCATTAAGACGATATGCGGCAAATACCGATGAAGAGCTTGCGGTCTGATATCCTTTTTTGTGGGAATAGTTTCTGAAGAAGAGCGCCAACTTTTCCAAGCCTCAATAACTTTGTCAAAAATATCTGAAGGGGCCTTGTGTAATTGCTCCATATTATTTCCTTATTAAAGGGCCTTAGTCCCGTGACCGACAGGTTTCACGTTAAGATAGGAGGCCACTGTTTGCCCAATATCAGCAAAGCTCTTTCTCACGCCCATGTTTTCGGCCGGTAAGTTTGGTCTGTAAGCAAGGAAGGGGACATGTTCTCTTGTGTGATCTGATCCTTCCCACGTTGTGTCACACCCGTGATCAGCTGTCAGGATTAACAGATCATCCTCTGCCATTTTAGTGGTGACCTCAACGATGCGTCGATCAAAGTGTTCTAGGCAATCCGCATAGCCGCCAGGATTTCTTCTATGACCAAAACTTTGATCAAATTCCACAAAATTTGTGAAAATTAAATCACCGTCTTGCGCTGTATCCATAGCTCGGAGTGTTTGCTCAAAGAGAGCGTCATGCCCTGAAGCTTTAATAGATTTTGAAATGCCTGACCCTGCGTAAATGTCACTAATTTTTCCCACAGCAATAACTGAACGGCCGGCCTCAGTAAGATGGTCCAGCAGGGTAGGTTCGTGAGGCGGTGTTGCAATATCTTTACGATTGCCAGTGCGGGCATAGTTAGCACTAGAATCCCCAAGAAAGGGGCGTGCGATAATACGACCAATATTCAAGTCCAAGTCATCGACAGCTTGGCGCGCTTTATAACAAAGGTCATACAGTCGGTCTAAACCAAAATGCTCTTCATGAGCGGCAATTTGTAAGACACTATCTGCTGACGTGTAAAAGATGGGTTGTCCTGTTTCAATATGTTCGTCCCCCAATTCCGCAATGATTGTGGTTCCACTTGCATGTTTGTTACCAAGAATCCCTGGTAAATTGGCTTCTTGAATGAGACGATCCGTTAATTGCTGAGGAAAAGAAGGGTAGGATTTAGGGAAATATCCCCAGTCAAAGAGGACGGGAACACCAGCCATTTCCCAGTGACCGGAAGGCGTGTCTTTTCCTTTTGAAATTTCCTCGCACGCAGCGTATGACCCAATCACCGTTGAAGTTTCCAATCCTTTTGGAAGCGTGCCGGATACAAGCTCTGCTGCTTTACCTAGACCCAGCTGTGCAAGATTGGGTAAGTGCATCTGTCGACCCACAGGCCAAAACTCACTTGTATTACCCTCAGCGCACCACTGAGCAATATGCCCAAGCGTATTGGCACCTTTATCCCCAAAAGTGACAGCATCCGGTGTATATCCTATACCTAGGCTGTCTAAGACCAGAATGATTGCACGGGCCATATAAAACTCCACTCTCTTTTACCTAATAAAACTCGTAGACGAATATACGCGCTTATAGTAAAAGCAACAACACTCATAATTTAAAAAAACCTCAAATAATTAGAGGACTCTTCATGTCAGATATTCAAAAAGTTTATATCAGCGCTCAAGAGCTGTTAGATATGTCATTCAAACTTGGACTTAACATTCTTGAATCCGGGTTCAAGCCAAAATTCATCGTTGGTGTGTGGCGCGGTGGAACGCCCACTGGAATCGCCGTCCAAGAAGTCATGGAATATTATGGATTGAAGACAGACCATATCTCTATCCGCACAAGCAGTTACGTAGGGATGCAACAACAAAAAGAAGTCCACGTTCACGGACTTGAATATATTATTAACAACATCAATAGTGAAGATAGTTTGTTGATTGTTGATGATGTCTTTGATAGCGGACGCTCAGTAGAAGCCCTTATTCAACAACTGCGTCACACATGCCGTAAGAATACTCCAGAAGTGATTAAAGTCGCCACTTGCTATTACAAACCAGCAAAAAATGTGACATCCCTTACGCCTGACTTTTATATTGAGGAGACAGACGACTGGCTGGTTTTCCCTCATGAACTTGTTGGATGTAGTCGTGAAGAAATTAAAGAAAGCAAGGGCATCGATCTGCCTGAGATTAACATATAAAAGGAAATCACTATGGGCGTTTATGAACAAGTGCAAGACTGTGCCGAGTTTCTAAGAGGTAAAATCGGCGATTTTTCTCCTAAATGTGCGATTATTCTTGGCAGCGGTCTAAATCAGCTAGCCGAAGAATTAGAAGAGGCCATTCGCATTCAGTATACAGATATCCCTGGCTTTCCGAAGCCAACGGTGCAAGGTCACTCGGGCTGTCTTCATTTTGGAAAACTGAACGGCACAGAAATTGTTTGTCTGCAGGGTCGGTCGCATGGTTATGAAGGGCATGATGAGACAACTCTTGCCTATCCTACACGGGTCATGTGGGCCTTGGGTGTGCCGCTGCTTGTGATTACCAATGCGTCGGGCAGCCTGAATCCAGAGGCAACACCAGGCAATTTGATGATGATGACAGATCATATAAATATGTCGGGATTAAATCCTATGGCTGGGATGAATGACGAACGGTTTGGCCCGCGATTTTTCGATATGACCAATGCATGGGATAAAGAACATAGTCAACTCTTGCGAGAGTGTGCGGCTGAAATTGAAACGCCTCTTTTTGAAGGGACATATGTCGGTGTTCGGGGACCAAACTTTGAAACCCCTGCAGAGATAAAAGCTTTTCAGGTCTTAGGCGGTGGTTGTGTTGGAATGTCCACAGTGCCTGAAATTTTAACAGCTTCCCATCTGAACGGCATGAAAGCGTGTGGCATTGCAACAATGACGAATATGGGAGCAGGCATCACTGGCGAACCTCTCAATCATGAAGAAGTTATGGAACTTGGTTTAATTGCAGGCAAGCGTCTTGCTAAACTCTTAAAAGTTTTTGTTACGAAGTTATAGTTACTGTATTGAAGGTGACTGTTGTCGAGAAAATTTGACACTCTTGATAACAGTCAATTTCTTCCTCTCTCTTCTATTATACCTTAAATTCGGGTCAAATACCATTGGCTGAGAAGTTGATTTTCACTTTTCAGAAAAGGGAATTGCGCGACGAGGGGTCGTTGCGCTTGAGAGGTAGAGAGGTACTGATGGTTAAATATTCTGTTGAGCCTGTGGATCAAGAGGCTCGATTCGATGATCATGAGATCATTGTTTCAAAGACTGATCTGAAGGGGAACCTTCTCTATGCAAATGATGTGTTTTGTCGTTTAGCGCAACTTGAAACCACTCAGGCAATCGGACAGCCGCATAATATAATTCGCCATCCAGACATGCCTCGCTGTGTTTTTAAGCTATTGTGGGAGCGCATTCAGTCGGGCAAAGAGATTTTTGCCTATGTAAAAAATATGGCTTTGGACGGCAAATATTATTGGGTTTTAGCCCATGTTACACCAAGCTATAATGAAAATGCCCAGCACATAGGCTATCATTCCAACCGGCGTAAACCTACGCCCCATGCTCTTGCTCGGATCATACCACTCTATGAAAGTTTGGTAGCTGAAGAAGCGCTTCATAAAAATCAAAAAGAAGCCTTGATGGCAGGGGAGAAGCTTTTGAAACAGACTCTCGAAGAATCTGGGGCCACATATGATGAATATGTTTGGTCCATGATGAAAGGGAGCGTCTAATGTTTTGGAATAGAAAAAAAGAGAAAACTGATGAAGCCACTGCAATGCTTCGCAGGGAAAATGTTTATCTAAAAGAACAAAACGCTCACTATCAGGCTACTTTTGATCAAATTAGTGATCTCTCAGGAAAGATTGCAAAAGGAGATTTGAGTGCGCGGATTATCCACTGGGATCATTTTGATACTCTATCCCCTACATTGGCACAATTAAATCAAGCTTTTGATCTTACCGATGCTTATGTTCGGGAAGCCAGCGCCAGCTTAGAAGCCGCCTTAGATAAACGATATTATCGGCGTTTCTTGGAAACTGGGATGCAGGGCGATTTTAAGCGCGGTGCTCAAATCATTAATGCAGCTACACAGAGTATAAAAAAACAAGAGGAAGGGCAGAGACATGAATTAAAACGCCTTGCAACTGAATTTGAAACCTATGTGATGGCCTTGGTTGACCAGATAGATCAAGCTGCCAAGCATACACGGAAAAGTGCAGATGAACTTATGGAGGGGGCAGATGAAAATCAGCGCCTTGCAACAACGGTAGCGGCGGCGTCAAAACAGGCGACCATGAATGTTCAAACTGTTGCAGCAGCCTCAGAACAATTAACCTCTTCTGTGGAAGAGATCGCCCGCCAAGTGACGACATCTCTTCATGAAACTGAAAAGACTTCTGAGGAGGCCGCTGCTACAGAGCAGACTATTAAGGCGCTGAGCCAGTCTTCTGAAACCATTGGGACAGTGATAAAGCTGATCTCAGACATTGCCGAGCAAACTAATTTACTTGCACTGAATGCGACCATTGAAGCGGCTCGTGCGGGTGAAGCGGGCAAAGGCTTTGCAGTGGTGGCGAGTGAAGTGAAAAATTTGGCTCAGCAGACGGCCTCCGCGACCGGCGATATTAATCATCAAGTCTCGGATATACAAAATAATACAAGCCAATCCGTGAGGGCTGTTGATAAGATTGGACGCGGTATCTCTTCTCTAAAGGAAATTGCGGCAGCCATTTCTGCAGCGACAGAAGAACAATCTGCGGCCACTTCTGAAATTAGTCGAAATATTCAAGAGGCGGCAACAGGCACGAAGGACGTAACTGCAAATATCGGGCATGTGAGTGCCACTGCTCAGCAAACTAAAAGTCGCGCACAAGAATTACATTCTTCTTCTGTTCAATTGGAAGATCAAATACACAATTTGAAAATTGAAACGACGAAATTTCTTCAAACATTTAAATAATGTGAAATCGCATATATACAAAAGCAGAACCAAAAGGCGCCTTCCTTTTACGGATAGGGCGCCTTTTAGTCTTCATAAAAGTGATTTGTCTTCGTTACGCTTGGCTCTTATCTCTCGTAAGGATAAGCAAGAATATACCGATAATCGCATAGCCAGTCGCCAGTTGATAAGGCAAGTGAATGGCACCCTCAGCGGCCGTTAAATTCCAGGGCAGATACATACCACTTGAAGAAGAAATTGAATGGACTACGCCAAAGAGAGTGAGAAGAGAAGCTGTAAAAGCAGCAAGGGCGGCATGGATCAGTTTCCGATCAATAATCCAGACGATAAGAGCAGCCCAGATCATAGAGGTTAAAACATATCCTGAAGCAAGTGCACCGAGAAGAGCGTGACCTTGCAACCACTGGTCCCCTATAACGGATGTCATTGCCGTACCATCCGCCGTGACCTGACTGGAAACTTTTACGAACAATTCATCAACTTTTACTTTTGCAAAATTTAAAATTGCAGGGATGAGAGCAAATAAGAGCGCGGGGGCATGTCTTACATCGCCGCCTGTAAAGGCAAGGCGCATAATATCAGATGCGACCACCACAAGGATTGGTGAGAGGACTGAGACGGGAATCATCTTTGAAGCAAAAGCAATGAGACCAACAAAGCCGAGAAGGGCAATAACTGCGGCGGTTCCCATAGAGTAATTAGTACGGGCCCCCATTCTTTTATAGGTCGTGTGCCCAAAGTAAGGGGTTGTTTGCGCTGTTCCGCCAAAAAGAGCCATCAAGAAGGTGGTGCCTGCATCAATTTGTACAATGGTGCGGGGATCATATTCATCTCCGATGATTTTTGCACCTGCAACAACATTCACTGCGCTGGCGGCGATCAAAAGAGCAAACGGGAAAATAATCCCCATAAAGCCAAGCGTTAAAGGGTCAAACACTGTCGAAAACCCTGCAAATGTGATGGTCGGGAGAACGGGCGAAATTTCTGGTGCTTGTAAGAGAGCATAACCACTGCCATAGTCATTAGCGGCTAAGACGTAATAGATCAATGTTCCAAATACGATTGCAATCACTGCCCCCGGTAAATTGAAGGGAAGTTTATGACCCGCGATCAGGGCATAAGCCATAATACCCAGGGCTAAAAGGCCAACTTCTGGCAGTAAAAAGGTGTTATATACGGCATTGGCGCCGAGCCAAATAGTTGCAATTCCTGCCATTGTGCCCACAAGAGCCATGGTTGGAATGGTCTTTTGCATGGACCGGCCAAAGAATGACAGGCCAGCCTTAATAAGGGCCATCCAAATTGTTGCGCCGAGGCCAATTTTCCAAGCAAGCATGCCTGCCTCAAGGTCGCCCAGTTCTGCTTTATTCAGAAGGAATGTTGGTCCCAAAACAAAGAAACACATGCCAAGAATAGTCGGCAGATCAATCCCCAGCGGAATAGCCGTAAGGGTATCAACGCCCGTCTTCTTTACTAACTTTTTAGCATAGTAAACATTGGCGAGGTTACCAATAAGAATGCCCATGATACAGCCAGGAATAATATAGCCGAATAATATTTCCGCCGGAAAATTAAAGACACCTATCATGATGCCTGCCATCACAAATAAATTAACAACACAGTCCAAGAAGAAGGCAAAGCCTGCATTGATGTCCATGGATAGTTGTGAACCGCTTTTAGCCGTCGTTAGTGTATTAGAGAGATTATCGCTCATGAGTTTCCCGCCCCGTTATATGCACTCATTATATGCAATTTAGAAAGAGGCACTCTAGCGAGAACGCTAGTGATAGGCAAATAAAAAGGGCCAGAGACATGTCTCTGGCCCTTAATAAATTTTCTTACCTCAATCGCTTAGAAGTTAGCGCGGAAAGAGAAGCCGATGGTACGAGCATCGTTAACGAACGCTGTGTTGTTATTGAAGTCAACACCACCTTTTAGGTTGTCTTCGTCTGTGATGTTTTTCACATAGAATGCAGCTTCGTATCCGCCATCATCCCATGTATAACCTACGCGAAGATTACCCTCTAAGTCACCACTTGTACGATATTCAGCAGATTCGTAAATGAAGAGGTTCTTTTCGCCTTCGAAGAACCAATCTGTAAAGACAAAGAACTCACCTTCGCCAAGTTCAACACCGTAACGGGCTGTGAAGTTCAAAGACCAATCAGGTGCTTGTGGTAGAGGGTTGCCTTGTGCTTGAGCAAAACCACCCGCCTTCACTGGGTCAAGAACTGTACATTGTGCACAGGTACCAACAAGAACAGAAGATTCGATTTCTGTTTCTGTGAGGGCGAACCCTGCAGTAACGAACCAGTTATCATTCACAAGCCATTCAAGATCAAATTCAGCACCATAACCATTTGTATGGGGAACATTGATAAGAAGGATAGAGTTACCAGCTGTGCCACCGACAGCTGAAATCTGCTGGTTCTCCATTTCCCATTTATAGAAGGCACCATTTAAACGAAGTCTATTCTCTACGAGGGTAGATTTGAAGCCAACTTCACCAGAAAGAATTGTTTCAGGCTTAGCAACTGAGAAAGGAACAGCATCTAGGAATGCAACGTTACGGCCCTGAATTGATCCAGCGCGGAAGCCTTTAGCAAGGCGACCATAGACAGAAACATCATCGTTTAGTTCGTGGTTAACTGCAATATCCCAGCTCAACTCACCGTCACTGATTTCTGTTTCGTAGACTGTTCCAAAGACCTGGTTAGCAACCATTTCTTTTTTGTCATCTGTGTAACGAGCACCAGCAGTTATCACAGTGCTTTCGCCAACATCGCCGTCAACCTGTGCAAACAAAGACCAGCTTGAATTGTCATGTTGCACAGTCGATTCAGGGACGAACCCTGGGAATGTTGTAACACTCAGATCACTTGAGAAATAGTAAGCACCGGCCTGCCAGCGAACATCGCCGTCTGCTGCTGAAGCAAAACGCAGTTCTTGAGTGAACTGAGATGTTTTGTCCATTCTGTCCATTGTAGCAGAAGGGAAAGGAATGAAACCTGGACCCATTTCCGGTAAGAAGGATGCGCCGAAACCACCGTCAATATCACCAAGAGAGAAGCCATCAGCTTCGTTGTAAGAGGTGATCGATGTCAGAGTTACTGTGTCAAAATCATAAGTGATTGTTGCAGAAGCACCAAGACCATCGTATTCCTGTGGGTTGTTTTCACCAGCATCAAACCAAACAGTGTCACGGTCATAATTTTCATTCAACTGATTACTACCACCACCAACAATATTCGCACGGAAAATTGACGATGTGCCTTTATTCTTACGACCTTGAACACTTACATGAAGGCTTGCAGGTCCTTCTTCGATCAAGAACTGAAGACGCGCAGCTGTTTCAGTGAAACCGCCCATGGCATTTTCTTCGCCTGTGTAACCATTGTCGATCCAGTCGCCGCGGCGTTGATACAGAGCAGAAACACGGTAGCTAGAATTCTCATCGATAGACCCGCCGTATGCTCCTTCAAGCTCCACTGTTCCAAGAGTACCTAGGTTGAAGCTTGCATAGCCTTCTTCATCTTGGGTTGGCTTGTTTGTGTCAAACTTAACGATACCAGCCGGCGTGTTTTTGCCGAATAATGTACCTTGTGGGCCACGAAGAACTTCAACGCGCTGAACATCGAAAAGTGGGAAGGATTTAAGAGCAACGTTTTCCATTACAACGCCGTCCATGATTACAGAAACGGGCTGAGATGCAGCAAGATCAAAATCTGTGTTACCAAGACCACGGATATAAAAACGCGGTGCGACGCGACCGTTTGATGATTCTGCGTTTAGGCCAGGAACCCGGCTAGCAAGAGCACGAATGTCAGCGCCGCCAGCAAGAAGGTTAGACATGCGCTCGCCGTTAACCACAGAAACAGAGACAGGAACATCCTGAAGACTTTGCTCGCGTTTTTGGGCTGTAACAACGATCTCTTCAAGAATAAGATCATCGTCTGCAAGGATTGGTGTTGTGAATGCAGTGGCAGTCATAAGAGCTGCAATACTGCTTGTCATTTTAAGATGCTTCATAGTTAATAACTCCTGAGAGGAAAAAGCGATTTCTTTTTGAATACGAGAGCACAGACGTCATATAGGTCCATACATCACTAAAAACTGATGACCTGTGTCTATTTATGTTGCAGTGCAAATGCAATGAATTGCGAAGCATGAGCCCTTGAATCTGTATCTTTTGAAACTGTCTGTAATATTTTTGCAACAGTTTGAAAATTTATTCAACTGTAACGGATTTAGCTAAATTCCGTGGCTGATCCACATCTGTGCCTTTAGCAATAGCTGTATAGTAAGCCAACAACTGGATCGGAATAGAATAAAGCAAGGGTGAGATAAAGGATTTTGCTTTGGGTAACTCAATGGTTGCAAGGCTATCGTCTCGATACCCTTGGAGGCCTGCATCATCAGAAATAAGGACAATTTTACCGCCCCGCGCCAATACTTCTTGCATGTTGGAGATCGTTTTTTCGTAGATTTCACTCGAAGGGGCTAAAACAATCACAGGCACATTTTCATCAATCAAAGCAATGGGCCCATGTTTCATCTCGCCCGCTGCGTAGCCCTCGGCATGAATATAGCTAATTTCTTTCAATTTTAAGGCGCCTTCAAGGGCGATAGGATAATCCACCCCGCGCCCTAAAAATAGAATATCTCTTGCTTTTGCAAGGTCACGCGCGACGGTTTTGAATTGGTCTTCTTTTGTGAGAGCCATTGACATTAAGGAGGGGGCTTCTTCCAAAGCCTTTACATACTGTTGCTCGTCTTCTTGAGAAAGAGACTGCTTTGCTTTTGCGGTTGCAAGCACCAAACATGCTAGAACAGAAAGTTGGCATGTGAAGGCTTTCGTCGAAGCTACTCCTATCTCGGGTCCAGCATACGTATGGAAGACCATTTCGCTTTCTCGAGCCATACTGGATCCATCAACATTGATGATCGTTGCGATTATTTGCCCTTTTTCTTTAGCATGCCTTAGTGCAGCTAAAGTGTCTGCAGTCTCGCCTGATTGAGAAATTAATAGAGTTAAGCCGCCCTCTGCCATGACCGCATCTCTGTACCGAAATTCAGAAGCAATATCTAGGTCAACAGGGACTTTAGCTATTTTTTCAAACCAATATTTGGCAACCATGGCAGCATAATAACTTGTACCGCAAGCTATCAGTGTCACACGAGGAATTTGGCTTAGGTCAATTGGGAGATCCCCTAAATCGATAGAACGCTTGCTGTAATCAATGTATTTTCCCAATGTTTGAGCCACAACGATCGGTTGCTCATGAATTTCTTTGAGCATGAAGTGGTTGTAATTCCCTTTGCTCACTAACGCCCCTGTATTGAGGGATTGCTTTTCCTGTCTGTAAACCATCGTATGCGTGTGATCAAAGAGCTGAATGGTATCAGGGGAGATTACAGCCCAATCCCCTTCTTCCAGATAAATGACGCGATTGGTGAGACCAGACAACGCAAGAGCATCAGATCCGATAAAATTTTCACCCTCACCAATGCCGACAACAAGAGGTGATCCTTTGCGTGCGCAATAGAGGACGTCAGGTTCATCTATGATTTGAATTGCGAGAGCAAAAGCGCCTTCAATCGCATCAAGTGTGGCTTTCATTGCGCCCTGACCTGAGCCTGTTTGCTTGAGATGAAAGGTGAATAATTGAGTAACGACCTCCGTGTCTGACTCGCCCTCAAAAGTATATCCATTTGAGACCAAATCTTCTTTGAGATCTTTGAAGTTTTCTATAATACCATTATGCACCAGAGCTACGGTATCAGTCATGTGAGGATGGGCATTTTGTGCTGTTACAGTCCCATGTGTTGCCCACCGAGTGTGGCCAATGCCAGAAGTGCCTTCTAAGGGGTCAGAGAAGAGCAGTTTCCTTAAGGCAGATAGTTTGCCTACTGCCCGCCGTCGATCAAGACTCCCGTTAGAAAAAGTTGCAATGCCTGCACTGTCATAGCCACGATACTCTAGACGTTGTAGGGCATCTACAAGCCGATCTGCTACTGTTGTTTGTCCTGCAATACCAATTATGCCGCACATGGTTTAGCCCTTTTTCATTTTCTCTTTTTTTGCAAGAGCACGTGCTCTAAATTTGGTGGCGAAACCAGAAATTTCAGTTTGCTTTGCACGCTCACTTGCAAGACTATTCTCTGTTACATCTTTTGTGATTGTGCTGCCCGCAGCTACAATGGCCCCCTCACCAACTTTAACAGGGGCAACCAGAGATGTATTTGATCCAATAAAACTGCCATCCCCCATTTCTGTGACAGATTTATTATATCCATCATAATTGCATGTAATGGTGCCCGCACCGACATTAACTTTTTTACCGAGGAGGCTGTCTCCAACATAGCTCAGATGATTGATCTTACTGCCGGGGCCGACGATAGCTTTCTTGGTTTCAACAAAATTTCCAACTTTTGTATCTTCATGAAGTTTTGTTCCTGGCCTCAGTCGGGCGTAGGGACCAATTTGAGCGCGTTTCCCAATGACGGCACCTTCCAGATGACTGAAAGCTTTAATCACAGCCCCTTTCATTATCTTAACTTGAGGACCAATGAATACATTGGGTTCAATGACGACATCTGGGTCTATCACTGTATCCGCTGAAAAATAGACACTATTTGGATCAATCATCGTAATGCCATTGTCCATCATTTTGGTGCGCATCTTGGTTTGAAATATAGCTTCAGCTTGGGCTAAGTCGGATCGACTATTCACTCCCATCACATCTTCTTCACAGGCATGAGTTACACTGATTTTTTTGCCCATTTTTCGTCCAATTTCGACAATATCTGTAAGGTAATATTCGCCGGAAGCATTATCATTTGAAAGTTTAGAGAGTAAAGTTGGCAGTAATGTCCCATCCACAGCCATCATCCCAGAATTGCATAAAGGAATGTTGCGCTCAGCCTCTGATGCATCTTTATATTCAACAATGCTCTCAAGCCCTCCCTCTGCATCCAGTTTAAGGCGGCCGTACCGGGCAGCATCTTTCGGAGTAAAGCCAAGAACGCTGGCGACAGCCCCGGATTGTTTGCGACTGTCCAGCATGTCTTGCATGATGCTCGCAGGAATAAAAGGGACATCGCCGTACAAAATTAAAACATCCGCAGCTTGGTTTTTGAAGGAGTCTGTAGCAATCTTAACAGCATGACCTGTCCCCAGTTGCTCTTTCTGTTCTGCATAAGCTACCATGGGAACAGCTTCCATGACTTGTTCTTTCAGCGCCCCGACAACAAGAGTTATCTCATCAGGAGCCAAGTCTTGAACTGCCTCAACAAGATGATGGATCATTGGTTTGCCTGCAATGGGGTGAAGAACTTTATGAAGGTCAGACTTCATACGTGTGCCTTTGCCAGCAGCAAGAATAATGACGGATAATTGATGGCTCATATGTTCCAAGTCCCTGAAATGCTTATCAATAAAGATATAACAGATTATTTCTTTGCGTCATACTCTTTGTTTGTGACCAGTTTGTGATCAATTAGATGCCAGGTTGAGGGCACACCACGCTTTTCATTCTTTTTATCCAAGTATGACCAATACCAGCGCATAACGCGCCTTTGATAGCGGCCTCCCCAACGCGCCATAATTTTAGGCAGCGGAATAAAAGGATTCATTCGACAATAGGCCCATATTTCAAATCGACCTCGACCAGCAACGGCTTGTCCCCGGCAGTGAAAGCCATGTGTATTCGCAATGACCAGACTATTGGCAGGAAGAGGTAGCGCTTGAGGGTTAGGTAGGTCCATCTCTCTTAGGTCCTCTATATCCGCGCGCATGGAACCTTTTTCACTATATCCATCAGGATGATTTTGAACAGTAATGGACTTTTTATACTCCCACTTTAGCCGCTTCCATGTGAATTGATGGGATCCTGCAACATAGGTGAATGGGCCGTCTTCCGGGGCGACATCTTCAAGGAAATACCAAGCTTTCATGGTAGGATGAAAAGTATCTGAATGGATATTTTTTTGAGGATCAGACGAGTGTGTTGTTTGGCCGTAAAGACCATTCCTTATCCGCTGCAAGTAAAGCAACGCTGGATGGGCAAAACTCGCACCGTAATCCAGGAGATTGTTGAACGATCGATTAGATATGAATTTCTTAAGCGCAGGGCTCTTCTCTAAACTCTCATGATCTAACAAAATCCTCTGTGTATGGGTGTCACCCTGTGATAATTCTCGTGCTTCGCCCTCTATGGCTGTGGTCTCTATAACAAGGGCGTTAAATTCATCCTCAGAGAGGTAATTTTGAAGGACAAGAAAGCCGTCCTTATGAAAAGCTTTTCTGTCTGAGGCTGGCATTTTCCACAACAAAAAAGACCATCGGCACTGTGTTAGAAAATGCGCAAGGCAATATCTTAGAATGTGAAGACCGCAATAGTTTAGCAGTCTCGAGCCGATAATTGGATTGGCAATAAAAGAATTACTTCCGGTGAGCAAGGCCACAAGATGAAAGGGAAGGGATAGAATTGACTTTAAGAACTTCATAAAAATATCTTTATACAAGCTCGTGAATGATTGCAATTAGGGATGACATCTTTGACAAAAAAAGGCATAAGAACCATAAGGTTTTGATAGGGGATTCAAATGAAACAGATATTCATACTTCTCACGATATGTTTGACAGGATTAGCGACGATGGTTGATGCAGCGGATAAGATACAAGTTTCTCTCATTGTTAAAGGGGATCACGTTGTCACAATGGAGAAGGGCAATTTAATAGAGGACGGCGCTGTGGCTATTCAGGGCGCCAAGATCGTTGCCATTGGTACAGCGGCAGAAATCCTCAGTGACTATCATGCAGACACGATACTCTCAGGTGACGGTAAAATTTTGATGCCAGGCCTCGTCAATGGCCATACCCATACCAGTATGACTTTGATGCGCGGGCTTGCTGATGATTTGAAACTCATGGAGTGGCTTACACAGCATATTTTCCCGATGGAGGGCAAATATGTAGATCCAGAATTTATCAGGCTTGGCTCTTCTCTCGCTTGTTATGAGATGATCAAGTCGGGCACCACGACATTTGTGGATATGTATTTTTATCCAGACACAATTGCTCAAGTTGTAGATGAATGTGGCCTTAGAGCGATCATCAGTGCTCCCATGATAGACTTTCCTAGTCCGGGCTTTAAGGGGTGGGACGATAGCTACCAAGCTGGTGTAGATTATGTGAAAAGATGGAAAGGGAAACATGAGCGCATAACACCAGCCCTAGCGCCTCACGCCCCGTATACTGTCGCTCCAAATCACCTTAAACAAGCTGCAGAGACAGCACGCGAACTGGGAGTTCCGATCTCTATCCATGTGGCAGAAGATTCGTCTGAGACAAAAACCATTGGGGAAAGATACGGAAAAACACCTGTGACTCATGTGAAAGACTTGGGATATTTTGATGTACCAGAACAAGTGATTGCGGCTCATGTAGTTTATCCGACAGCAGAAGAAATTAAAGAAATGGTCGGTAAGCCGTTCGGTCCAATCCATAACCCGACATCTAATTTAAAACTTGCCGCCGGCATTTCACCCGTGACAGAAATGATGAAAGCCGGTGTGCACGTTGGCCTTGGGACCGATGGTGCGGCTTCGAATAATGACCTTGATATGTGGGGTGAAATACACCTCGCAGCTCTGATTCACAAAACAGCTACCGGAGACCCAACAGCCATGCCAGCCTATGATGCTGTATCATTGGCGACAGACAGTGGTGCGCGCGCCATTGGTAAGGGACAAGAAGTCGGAAGCTTAGAGGTTGGGAAATGGGCAGATATGATCCAGCTTGATGTCTCAACTCTCGAGATGCAGCCGCTCTATAATGTTATGTCGCATCTGGCCTATGCTGTGAATGGGTCTGATGTCGTCACAACGATTGTGCATGGGCAAATATTAATGAAGGATCGTGAAGTTCAAACCATTAAGGCAGAACCGCTTAAAGAGAAAATCATTCAAAAAGTGAATGAAATGAAAGCTGCTTTAAAAGAAACTAAGGAAGAGTAACGTCTATAAAGGAAGTAGAGTATGAAATTAGCAGATATCGGTGTCGTTGTTACAGGAGGCGCTTCGGGGCTTGGAGGCGCAACAGCAGAATATTTTGCCGCCCAAGGGGCAAAAGTGACAATTTTCGACTTAAATGAAGAGGCTGGGCATAAACAGGCAGAGAAAATTGGCGGCCAATTCGCTAAGGTGAATGTTGCAGATGAGGCGAGTGTTAGATCTGGTTTAGATTTGGCTGAAACTGCCCACGGCATAACGCGTGTCTTGATGAATTGTGCAGGTATTATTGGTGCGGGAAAAACAGTGGGCCGAGACGGTGCTATGCCGCTTGATAAGTATAAAGCGGCTATTGATGTGAACCTTGTAGGCTCCTTTAACTGTATTCGTCTTGTGGCAGAGCGCTTGTGCAAAGCGGATCCTATTGACGGCGAGCGTGGCATTCTCATCTCAACAGCATCAATTGCAGGTTATGAAGGTCAAATTGGGCAAGTGGCCTATGCAGCTTCAAAAGGTGGCATTATTGGCATGACGTTGCCTGTTGCTCGCGACCTTTCACGTGATTTAATTCGGAATATGACCATTGCGCCGGGCATATTTATGACCCCTATGCTTGCAGCCGTCCCCGATGAATACCGTCAAGCCTTAGCGGCGAATGTTCCAAACCCTAGCCGATTGGGCGATCCAGAAGAGTTCGCGCGTCTTGCGGAACATATTGTAGAAAATCAATATTTAAATGGGGAAGTCATTCGCTTAGACGGCGCCCTCAGGATGCAGCCGAAATAACCTAAATCCAACGCCGTACTTTTGAAAAATAGGTCTCATAGTCGGGGCCTATTTTTTTAACCAAATAGGCTTCCTCCTCTCTGACTTGTACATTCACTGTGCAGAAGATTAACAGAGAGACAGCAAGGGTTATCGCACTCGGCGCCATTAGGAAAATCCCAAGAAATAGCAGTTGCACGCCTAAGAAAAAAGGGTTCCTACTCACTGAAAAAGGCC
Organism: Temperatibacter marinus; assembly: GCF_031598375.1. Taxonomy (NCBI): domain Bacteria; kingdom Pseudomonadati; phylum Pseudomonadota; class Alphaproteobacteria; order Kordiimonadales; family Temperatibacteraceae; genus Temperatibacter; species Temperatibacter marinus. The sequence continues at coordinate 433,618 of NZ_CP123872.1, read as the reverse complement.
CTGAAGTAACCAGGGCAATTTCATCATCATTTTCAGCGGATTCAGGAATGCCAATCCGCCAATTTTTGCTGATGACAATCATGGCCCAAAGGCAAAGCATCACACCAACGAGCCCCAGGATAATTCCTGAGAAGGCAATCATTGGTTTACTCGCGAGTAGCAGGATTGGCCCAACGAGGATATCTAGGGATGGATCAATCAACCGACCGATGAGAAATAAGACCATGACAATGAAGGAAACCGAGTACATTTTTGCGCAAAACCCCATTACATCATCACTGGCTTTTAAATAGTTTGGATTTTGACCCGTTCGGATCTTCACCAGCACTGTCCGAAGAGCCATGGCGCCAACTAAAATCGCTGACAGAGCAAAAGGAAGTATCGTCAACATTTTCGCTGTCGTTAAAAAATCAATCATCTTACTTTCCTTAGGTATTTATGAGCTACGCAAGTTATTTAAGGGCTGCAGTGGCTTTTTGAATTCTTTGACACGCTTCCTTTAACAGGTCTTTTGAGGTCGCATAGCTGGCTCTAAAATAGGGCGAGAGGCCGAAAGCTTTCCCGTGGACAGCAGCGACACCGTACTCTTCAAGTAAGTAGGTGACGAAATCTTCGTCACACTCAATAACGTTCCCTGCCGGCGTGGACTTTCCGATGCACCCCGCAATTGAGGGATAGACATAAAATGCTCCTTCAGGCATGGGACAGTCGATGCCTTCTGCCTCATTAAGCATCTTCACAACCATGTCCCGTCTTTTCTTAAAAGATGCTGCACGGCTTTCTAGAAAGTCCTGAGGACCATTCAGGGCAGCTTCTGTAGCTGCTTGAGAAATTGAGCAAGGATTGGATGTGCTTTGAGATTGAATTTTAGCCATTCCTTTTATAACAGAGGCGTCTCCTGCTGCATAGCCAATGCGCCATCCTGTCATTGCATAGGCTTTGGCAATCCCATTCATTGTTAAAATTCGTGCCGATAGGTCAGGGCAGACTTCTGCAAAAGTAAAAAATTTGAAGTCATCATAGACAAGATGTTCGTATATATCATCCGCGAATACCCAGACATGTGGATGTCTTTTTAGGACAGACCCAAGCGCTTTGATTTCCTCTTTTGTATAAGCAGCACCTGTTGGATTAGATGGGCTGTTGAAGATAAGCCATTTTGTTTTTTCTGTTATGGCAGATTCAAGTTGATCTGGGCTTATTTTAAAATGACTCTCAATGGAGGCCTCTATGATCACTGGTACGCCTTCAGCTAATTGAACAATATCTGGGTAGCTGACCCAATACGGCGCGGGAATAATCACTTCATCGCCAGGATTGAGTGTGGCCATCATGCAGTTATATATTGTATGTTTCCCGCCACTATTGACACTGATTTGATCATGAGAAAATTCAAGGTTATTTTCCCGTTTGAATTTTTCAATGACAGCCTGTTTCACAGCCGCAGTGCCATCCACGTTTGTATATTTGGTTTCGCCTGCATCCATCGCTGCTTTTGCTGCGTCTTTTATGTGATCGGGTGTGTCAAAATCAGGTTCACCTGCACCGAGACCAATCACATCCTTTCCTGCGGCTTTCATAGCGATTGCTTTACCTGTAACAGCCATTGTTGGAGAGGGTTTTATACGATCGAGTGTTTTACTTAGAATGCTCATTTGGTTGCTTTCAAACTTACAAAGGACAAGAGAAATTTAACTGTCACTTTATGAAGGATTGTATGGCGAGGCAAGGATGATCTTTAGCTATTTTCCTCTTAATTTAGTCAAGATATGTTCAATTAAAAACAGGCCTGCCACAGCCAGTGAGGCATAGATTCCGATACTCCCTAAAGGGCGCATGAGGCTATCATAAGAAGACTCGATAAAAAAGCTATAGCCAAAGAGGAAAGGGATCAGAAATAGAAGGCCGCTTTTGCAGTATTCGAAGCCGCTCTCCAGAGGAATGTCCAGGGCCTTGAAAGACTGAGCGCCGTGAATAATATTCATCAAGCAGGCGAACAAAAAGTAAATATGCATACTGCGATACATCATCCGCGGACCATCATCTAAATATCTTGTTGGGACGCTTTCCATATATTGACCACTTAGGGCAAAGAGGATAAGGCCAAGCAGGCCGCCCCAAAAGTGTGTTTTTCTTAATGTCATCGTTTCCCTCCCTGGTGAATTAACACTATGCAAGAAGCTTATGGCGCATTAAACTCTCCTTCAAGAAAAATAAGACTCGGAAGACAGCCATGCCAGGTGAACATCATTTAGCGAATTTTATTCCTAACAAAGCCAACCGCCCTGAAAAAACAGAAGGCGGTAAGAAATTTGAATTGGTTTCAGATTTTACCCCGTCTGGTGACCAGCCCGCGGCCATCAAGGAACTTGTCCAAGGGATCTCTCAAGGGGAGAGCGATCAGGTCCTTCTCGGTGTTACGGGATCAGGGAAAACATATACTATTGCAAATATTATAGAACAAACGCAGCGACCGGCTCTCATCATGGCTCCGAACAAGACATTAGCCGCTCAGTTGTACGGCGAATTTAAGGCGTTTTTCCCCAACAATGCCGTCGAATATTTTGTCTCTTATTATGATTATTATCAGCCAGAAGCTTATGTACCACGCACAGACACATTTGTCGAAAAAGAAGCCAGCATTAACGAGCAGATCGATCGTATGCGCCACTCTGCAACGCAGTCTATACTTGAGCGGGATGACGTGATTATTGTTGCCTCTGTCTCTTGTATCTACGGTATTGGGTCGGTGGAAACTTATACTGCAATGAGTCAAATGATCAAAGTTGGACAGACTATTGATCCGCAGCAGTTAGCGCGAAAATTAGTGGCCCAGCAATATACCCGCAATGATCAAGCTTTCCAACGCGGCACTTTTAGAGTGCGCGGTGATGTGATTGATATCTTTCCATCACACTATGAAGATCGAGCTTGGCGTATCATGCTCTTTGGAGATGAAATCGAAGAGATATTTGAATTTGATCCTCTGACAGGCCATAAGACAGCTTCATTGGAAGCGGTGAAAATATATGCGAACAGCCATTATGTAACGCCTCGCCCTACGCTTGATCAGGCTGTAAAAGGAATTCGGCATGAGTTGGCGCAGCGAATTGACTATTATAAATCCCAAGAGCGCCTTCTTGAGATGCAACGGATTGAACAGCGAACAAACTTTGATATTGAAAGTTTAGAGGCCATGGGTAGCTGTGCTGGAATTGAGAATTACAGCCGGTACTTGACTGGTCGGGCGCCTGGCGACCCTCCGCCAACCTTGTATGAATATCTACCTGAAAACGCATTACTCTTCATGGACGAAAGCCATGTTTCTGTTTCGCAAATTAGCGGGATGAGCCGTGGCGACGCCAAAAGAAAAGGCACACTTGCAGATCATGGATTTAGACTGCCCTCTGCCATCGACAATCGACCGTTGAAGTTTGAAGAATGGGATGGAATGCGTCCCCAATCAGTCTATGTGTCTGCTACGCCAGGTGATTGGGAACTAGAGCGAACTGGAGGTGTCTTTACAGAACAGGTTATCCGTCCAACAGGTTTAACAGATCCAGATATTGAAATCAGACCTGTTGATATGCAGGTTGATGATTTGATGCATGAAGCGCACCGCATGGCGGAAAAAGGAATGCGTGTTTTGGTGACGACTCTGACGAAAAGAATGGCAGAGGATTTAACCGAGTATCTTCACGAGAACGGCGTGAAAGTCAGATACATGCACTCTGACATTGATACATTAGAGCGCATAGAAATTATTCGTGATTTACGACTCGGTGTGTTTGATGTTTTGGTGGGTATTAACTTGCTGCGGGAGGGGCTTGATATTCCTGAATGCGGTCTTGTCGCGATCCTCGATGCAGATAAAGAAGGTTTCTTGAGAAGCGAACGGTCTCTTATTCAGACGATTGGTCGCGCAGCACGCAATGTCGACGGACGGGTTATTTTATATGCGGATAAAATTACGGGCAGTATGAAAACGGCCATTGATGAAACCAATCGCCGCCGATCAAAGCAAGAAGCCTATAATATAGAACACGGCATTGAACCCAAGACGGTAGCGAAAAATATCGGGGAGATAATTGAACATATATCAAGCGGAGACTATGTCACTGTTGATATTGGCGAGGATGCTGATCATCTTGTGGGTAGTAATCTTAAAAAGCATCTTGATACTTTGAAAAAGAAAATGATTGAAGCGGCTGAAAATCTTGAATTTGAGGAAGCAGCGCGCCTTCGTGACGAAGTTAAATCTCTTGAAGCTGGTGAACTGGGCGTCCCTGATCCGACCGTGCGACCAAAGGGCCGATCTTCTGGAGGTGTGGGCGGAACCAGGACTGTTAAATCTAAGTCTCAGAAGAAGTGGTCCTAGGCCTATTCGCTAAATAGGGTTTTTATGTTATACTGATCGTGAACGAAGTCTCGAGGATCCTGTTGAAACTGTGTAGAGTTTTAAGTGAAAGGGATGAGATGAGCAGCCATATTTTTTGCCCTCTCTGTCAGCCTGAGGCTATTTCAGGTGAGATGAAAGCCACATATACAATTGCCTACGACGGCGGCGTTCTTATAGAATGTAGCAGTTGTGGGAACTTCCGCACACCAAGTATGAAAATGGTAGGGACTTTGAAGGACCCTACCTTTGATCAGGATGATCGCCACCTATTGAAACGCTTAATTATGACGGAAAATAGCATGGGCATGGTAGCCCGTTTGCATAACCAAATCCTTCATTGATCCTAACATAATTGCTGTTATAGGACTAGAATTGCCATTTTCATCGATGCCTTAGAGTGGTTTATTCAGGTCAAAAGATACTTCAAACTCTCGACCAGGTCGAGAGAGACGATACGATAAACGCCCTTTGGAATTGAGGGTTAGCGTCCAAACATTTGTTGTAGATTGTTTCAACCCTTCTTTGATAAAGAGTGCCTTTGAAAAATCATCCACTGGAAAATCTTGAGATGTTGGCGACCCTTTAGTTGTGGTATGTCCGCCGTACATGCTCACCGCATCTGGAGTGCCATCCTTATGCCTGTGATCATGTTTCAAGCTTAAACCAGTTGCAGATTTTGTGATGATCCAAGTTCGGGATTTATCTTCTCCGACGTGTAATGGAATTCTGATTTGTTTGGTCATATCTGCAGTACATGCAGGTGCGTGGATGATTAGTTTAGACTGTCGCCACTTTTCATCGCTTTCATTGGACGCGACAACAGTGCCCTCATAAGAATGACCGCAAATTTTCTTAAGCTGATTAAAGAAGATAGCATGGCTTTCTTCTGCCTTGGCAGCGGGTAAGTTTGTGAAAACGCCGAGAATACTAAGAATAATAAGGGACTTTGAAGTCATGGTCTTTCTCCTGATACTGTTTAGTAGACATCATACATGACCATTATGCTGGATCAATTCCCATTTGAGTCTTTATGGCCGAACCACTTATCCATCGCTTGCATCTTGTACCAACTTATGGCGCTTTCCGGACTTTAGAACCCATAAAGTTAACAGCCACATGCCAATTTCGGCAACGGGGCGTGCACTCCAGACTCCTGTTTCCCCGTAATAGATCGGCAATATAAAGAGCAGGGGAATAACAAAGAGATAGGTTCTTCCTAAATTCAAGATAGCGGCTTTCGCGATGCTTCCAATGGCTTGAAAATAATAGGCAATAATCATCATTGGTCCAAAAGAGAAAAACATGATGATCATATAAGGGATCAGGCGAGTGACATCATTGATCACTTTAGGATCATCAACAAAGAGGCGACCAATATCCGCGGCGAACAGAAAGAATAATGCTTCGATGCTTACGCAGTAAATAAAAGCTATTTTAATGGCTGCCATAAGAATATCACGAGATCGAGAATAATGCCCTGCTCCAAAATTATGCCCAACAAGAGTTTGAGTTGCCATGGCAAAACCCATTAATGGAAGAAATGTAAAGGTCGTGACACGTGTTAAAATACCATAGGCACTAATTGTGGTTGAATAGTCAGCAGGCGGCCAGATTTGAAGAGCATAGATGACGATGATAGTCACTAATCCGACACCCAAAAAATTTAATCCAGAAGGGATCCCAAGGCCAAAGATTGATTTTATGATCGGAGAGAGTTCTGTGTGGGTCAGGCTGCATAAACCAAGGGATTTTTTTTGTTGGTGACGAAAGATTAGGAGAACGATGAAGCTCAGGGCTTGTGCACCTACAGTGCCATAAGCCGAGCCCTCTACACCCAGATCCATTTGAACGATCAAAATGTAATTAAAGAGGATGTTTAAGGCAGTTCCTGCGAGGGAAATCAGCGTCATGATTTTCACATAACCTTCAGCCCGTAGGGCGTCATTGTGAAGGGTTAAATAGAACATCAGGGGACAAGCCCAAACTAATATTTTCATATAAGAATAGCTTTGATTTTCTATTAAGGCATCTCCATTTGCCATCGATATTACTAAATCAGCGCCCCAGAGAGTGAATAATAAAATGGTGAGGGTTGAGATGATTGTAGAAATGAGATGGGCGAGTGTGAAACTTACTTCTGCTTTCTGACGATCCTTTGCTCCTAAAGCGCGGGCTAAAATACTCGACATACCACTTGAAACGGTCATAGACAGGGCAATGATGATCATTTGAAAAGGAAACATGAGTGTGACAGCTGCAAGGGCTTCAGCACCGACATAGATTCCAAGGAACCAAGCGTCTACGACATTATACAGTCCGTTTACCATCATAATAATGACTATAGGCACGGCAGTTTGTAAGAATAATTTGCCAATGGTGTCCGTCGCATAGGCAATAGTCTGGGCTTGATTATTGGTCATTAGAAAGTGCCTTTGAAGCTAAAACTATCAGAGAATTCTTAATGTGTATCATGTTACCCTCGTGTTTTCTGGGCAGCTATAATGAGCCCGCATTTCTATTGGTCGCCTGACAAAACAGTGGGTTATATTCGCTACTAAGATGGCTTCACCGTGCATAACTGCGCGAGCGGCAGGGGCATTCCCTTCTCGCTACCTAAGAGAAAAAAGCTTAACTTGTCAAGTGACCCTCTGAGGGCTATACACGGCGCAACTCTCAGAAGGAAATAACATGTCTGAACTTCCCCCATGCCCTAATTGCAGCTCTCCCTATTCTTATGAAGATGGCAGTTTGTTACTCTGTCCTGAGTGCGCACATGAATGGAATCCTGAGGCCCTTGAATCCCAGGACAAAAACCGGACTAAAGTCTGGAAGGATAGCGTCGGTAATGTCCTTATTGACGGCGATGACGTGACAGTTATCAAAGATTTGAAAGTTAAAGGCTCGTCCTCTGTTGTGAAAGTCGGAACCAAGGTAAAAGGCATTCGCCTAGTGGAGGGAGACCACGATATCGACTGTAAAATTCCTGGCATTGGGGCAATGGGCCTAAAGACGCAGTTCGTAAAGAAAATATAAGTTCCTATTCAAATATTCTCTCTGGTTCATTCTCGCCTATGGGTCGCAAGGATGCATATTGAAAGATGTAGAGGGTAAAGTGATTTTCTCATTGCAACTGTGAATTTTTTCCATATAAATCTCATCAATGGGGTTTTAATTTAGAGTATCGAGAAAAGTTATGGAAGCGATTTACTGTCCTTTATGCCAAGAAGGTAAAAAGACTGAATTCAAAAATGCATGGGCTGAAAGAAATTACGATGGCCGCATTGCAATTGAGTGTCCTGATTGTGGCCGATTTAATCTTAAAAATGCCAATCAAATCGCTAAATTTGCTAGCTCTCCTCTCTCCAAAGAGCAACTAGAAACTTTGCGCGGTGTTATCCGGATGGAAAATAAAATGAAGATGCCAGCGCGTTTAGATTTCAAGATGCTTAAATAGCAGCCCTTCTGTCTCTGTAAGACTTCCTAGTCAAATCAATTATCTAAAATTATTGACTTAGATGATAGTCTTACTGCGGCGTTCCATAAAAGAAACATCATGCCAAACACCGTCTCTTTTGCCAAGTTTTTCACGAATTCCGACTTGACGGAAACCACATTTTTCGTGAAGTGCGATTGAGGCTGTGTTGACCCGAAACACTCCTGCTTGCATGGTCCAAATGCCCGCTTTTTCGCAGGCAGATGCCAAGTGATTTAGTAAAGCAGTGCCTATACCAGCCCCACTATAGTCTGGATCAATGTAAACGCTGACTTCTGCTACGCCTTGATAACAGCATCGGTCGGACACAGGCCACAGGGTGACCCACCCAACAACAGTCCCTTCTACTGAAGCGATAAAAGTCATATCTTTTAGGCTATCTCTTTCAAAAGAGTGTTGTGATTTTACGTCGGTCTCGAATGTGGCAATGCCAGTGGCAATACCCAACGCGTAGATCCTTTCTACACACGGCCAATCAGAAGAAATATAGGGTCTCATCGACAACATAAGCCTTGTCCTTTCCTTATAAAGGCTTATCATGATTACCATCTGGGAAGAAAGAAAAAATAAGAGGATTAGACATAATGGATCAACTTAAAGAAACAGTTTCGCTCGCTACAGGGTCCGCTTTCATAGGACCTATTATCGCACTCGTTTTATTAACCGTTCTTGTTTGGTTTTGGCTTTATATTGTTCGCCTCGGTTTTATGCGATCAAATAAAATCGATCCCGAAAGTTTGAAGACGGCCAAAGGCAAGATGCAAATGGATGGCCCGCAAAATTATCCGGCGGAAAATTACAATCATCTCTTTGAAATGCCGATTCTTTTCTATGTGGTCTGCCTTCTGTTCGTTGCGACAGGTAAGGGAGATATGGAAGCGTTGAATCTTGCCTGGGCCTTTGTGGCAACGCGCGTTCTTCATAGTATCATTCATTGTACCTACAATAAAATAATGCATCGATTTATGGTTTTCCTTGTCAGTTCAATTGTGATGATGTTGCTGGTCTATAAAGCTTGGGCATTATTACTTTAGGAGGGAAGGCAGGTGGCTGAGTTTTTTGATAAGATAGAAGATAAGCATCAACGGTTTATAGAAGAACAACCGATGTTTTTTATTGCGACAGCCTGTGCTGACGGGCGTGTGAATTTATCCCCGAAAGGGATGGATACTTTCAAAGTGCTCAGTCCCAATCGTTTCGTTTATCTGGACCTGACGGGCAGTGGTAATGAGACGGCAGCTCATATTAAAAAAGATGGGCGGGTGACGGTGATGTTTAATAGCTACACACGCAACCCCCTCATTCTAAGACTATATGGTCAGGGGCATGTTATTCGCCCTGGGCACCTTGAATTTGACGAGCTTAGTTCTAATTTTATAGAGAGAAGCGGGACTCGCCAATTTATAAGTGTAGACGTAGAGAGTGTCCAGACAAGCTGTGGCTATGCAGTGCCTCTTATGGAGATATCTGGTGAGCGAGATACGCTTGAAAAATGGGCGACTACTAAAGGCAAAGACGGTCTAAAAGAATATAAAAAAATCAAAAATAGCCAGTCTATTGATGGGTTCGATACGGGCTTGAATGATGAGTGAGAGTAAAGAATGAGTCAGTGCTGCGGTCCTAAAGCTCCAGAAAAATTTATGATCTTTAAAAAGGGGCTAGACGCGAGCGAAGCTCTTATCCTGCGCAGTGTACTTGAAGGCGCGGGCATTTCTGTATGGTTATCAAACGAGCATATGGCCAGTATGAATTATGCGGTGACTGCGGATTTGTTGATCAGAGAAGGGGATAAATGGCGGGCAGATCAAGTGATGCAAGATGTTTCTACATTTCCAGCGGATGCCCCAAAAATAGAGTTAGGGGACCTACAGGAATGTCATTATTGTGGCTCTACTGATGTCTTTAATTTTGTTGGCACTGTGCCAATTATGGGCGGTATTTTGAAGTCGCGCGCTTTTCCGGGCAGCCCTTGGCGTCGCTGCTTAGAATGTCGTAAATTCTTTCGTGTAGACAATCGCCGGTATTTAGGGAATGCACCCACAGCGTTGCTATGGGGAGGTATTTTAGGCTGCGCTGTTTATGGCTTAAACTATGCCATCACTTGGCTCAGGATCATGTTATAGAGAGTTATCTCTAATACATATGCTGCCCGCCGTTGATGGAAAGTGTGGAGCCTGTGATAAAGCTAGCCTCATCCGCAGTTAGAAAAGCAACACCGCGAGCGATGTCATCCGCTATACCCAGCCGGCCCACTGGGATCTTAGCAATAATCTTTTTTAAGACTTCATCCGGCACCGCGGCAACCATATCTGTATCCACATAGCCTGGCGCGATCGCATTCACATTAACGCCGAAGCGCGCGCCTTCTTGGGCTAAGGCTTTTGTAAAACCGTGAATGCCTGACTTGGCAGCGGCATAATTTACTTGCCCATATTGACCGGCTTGACCATTAATGGAACCCACATTGACGATCCGGCCAAACCCAGCTTCCTTCATGCTGGGGAAAATGGCCTTACACATATTAAAACAAGAGCCTAGATTGGTATCGATAACATCTTGCCAATTCTCTGCACTCATCTTTAAGAGAGTACCATCCCGTGTGATGCCTGCATTATTTACAAGAATAGAAATTGGACCATAGGTGTTAATTGTATGGGCAATAGCTTTTTGGCATGCCTCGAAATTGGCCACGTCAAATTTCATGACAGGGATGTCATTTTCTTCACTGAATGCAGCAGCCCGCTGGTCATTTCCCACATAATTGGCGATGACTTGGTTGCCCGCTGATTTAAGGTGTTTACAAATAGCGGCCCCGATACCGCGAGTGCCCCCAGTGACAAGTGCTACGTGATTATTAGACATATTAAATCCTTTTAAACAAGCGTGATGATGAACTGAAGAGACAGTTCATCTGCAAAGTTTACTCAGGAATAATGAAAATTAAAAGTCAGAAAACGATTAGTAGCTAAACTCTTTAAAGACGTGGCTCACATCCCCATCCCAATGGTCTTCCATTGCATCGATCATTTTGTCAGCAGGTGTTTTCCCTGTTTCAACCGTTTCATAAAGGCTAGAGATAAAGCCGCTCTCATTTTCACCGCTGGTGGAAAGTTTAGCCCGTTCCTTTAGTCCTGCATCTGCTATATCAAGAACTTCCTTGGCAACATCTCTGAGGAGACGGCCTTTATGGGCAGTTTTTAAGCCGAGTTTAGGAGCGCTGTGACGCATGGTTTCAAGTTCTTCAAAAGTCCAGGGTTTAATAAGGTCAAGGCAAGCTTGTTGACTGTCTTTGCTGTAAAGTAGCCCCACCCAAAAAGCTGGGAGTGCACATAATCTATTCCAAGGGCCTCCGTCGGCACCACGCATTTCAAGGAATGTTTTGAGGCGGACTTCAGGAAAAAGCGTTGTCATATGATCTTGGAAATCTTCCATAGTAGGTAATTCGCCAGGTAACGCAGGAAGTTTGCCGTCCATAAAGTCGCGAAAACTCTGGCCAGCCGCATCAATGTAATCCCCGCCGCGACGAACAAAATACATGGGCACATCCAGCACGTGATCTAGATAGCGTTCAAACGACATGCCGTCTTCAAAAACGAAAGGCAACAGACCGCAACGGTCAGAATCAGTGTCAGTCCAGATATGGCTTCGATAACTTTGATAGCCCACGTTCCGGCCATCCAGGAAAGGGGAGTTGGCAAATAACGCGGTAGCGATTGGTTGTAAAGCCAAGCCGATACGGAATTTTTCAATCATATCCGCTTCGCTCTCAAAATCTAAATTTACCTGTACAGTGCATGTGCGCATCATCATATCAAGGCCAAGTGATCCAACTTTTGGCATGTAATTGCGCATGATTCCATAGCGGGCTTTGGGCATCACTGGGATGCACTCACGACTTGATGTGGGGTGGAAGCCAAGGCCAAGAAAGCCAACGTCTAACTTTTCGCCGATTTCTTTAGCATGCTGAAGATGGCGGGAGGTTTCCGTGCAGATGTCATGCATGTGTTCTAACGGTGCACCGGAAAGTTCAAATTGACCTCCGGGTTCAAGGGTTATAGAGGCGCCGCCAGAGATTTCAGCAATAACATTTCCGCTTTCGCTCACAGGCTTCCAGCCAAAATCTTCGAAGGCTTTTAAGACGTCTCTTATGCCGGGACGGCCATTCTCACCTGCATAGGAAAGAGGGCGATTATCACTTCTGTGAAAGACGAATTTTTCATGCTCAGCACCAATTCTCCAGCTATCACGATCAGGCTTCGAACCTGACTCTAGATAGGCCATCATAACGTCTTTGCTGTCGATTATTGTTGTATCAGCCATAAAAAACTACCTCCGGAAACACCTAAAATGAGTGCCAAAACCCTCGTCTGTACCCTTCGTACATAAGAGCAGTTTTCGTAACGTGCAAGAGAGTTAATGTAAAATAACGAATTAGTTATACTAATGAGTGAGATGTTTGCAGAACGAGAGCACTTGAAATTGCCCGAAGATTGGAATTAATCCTCGTACATTACATTGATGCACTGTGGATCATCGCGAAGATCCATGCCATAAATATGGATGGTGGCTGCGGTATTATTTTCTTCAACATAAAGACTGTGAATGCCTTCTGGATCGGGATTAACACTGGTGATGTCACCACGGCCAATTTTAATATCTAATGTCATCTTTAGCGATTCGATATTCTCCCCATCGGCAATGCGATCAAAGCACTGGCAGCCCATGTTGCCACTGTATACCCCGACGCTGCCCCACGCATTGTGACCGTGGATTGGAGTTTTAGCCCCTTGAGTCCAACGAAGGACAAGAATAGAGAAGCGCCCGCGGGGGTCTGTATAGACTAAACGTCGTGCATAGGCTGCTTGTTCGACAGAAAATGAGGGAAGATCATGATCTGATAAAAGAGGGAGGAAGGAACGCAGAGCAGCTTCTGCCAGCTGTCTAGGGTTGCAAGTAGATGATGCGTGATCCATTTCACTAGATATAAGTTGCCCTAAATCTTTAAGCCTGGATTGGGACTGGCTTTTGAAAATATTTGCTTCATTTGCATGATTGTCGACGTACATCTTCATCTCTCTCTTTATACCTGTGACAAGTATAGTAAATATAAGATGAAAAGTCTTTTTGAATTTTGCGCATTAATGTAATTAATTAGTATAAATATTCTATTAATTCTGTATTAATTGAATATATATTCTATATAGTTAATCTGTAATGGCAATGCATGCTATGGTGTTACCAGTCTCCAAGTGTGGCTTGCCACAAAGAGAGTGCGGCCATGGCTGCAGTATCAGCTCTCAAAATCCGGGGGCCCAGAGAGACAGAAACACAGCCTTCTTGAGCCGCTAAGGTTTCGCGCTCACGATCATCAAAACCACCTTCTGGTCCAATAAAGATGGCCCAGGGAGGTGGCGGTGACCCCTTTGGTAAAGCATGAATCGCGCTTTCGGCGTTGCGCATTTCATCACAGAACATGATGCGCCTTTCAGAAGGCCATTCTTCCATGAGAGTTTTGAATTTTATAGGCTCCGTAACTTCAGGGACGTTAAGGCGTTCACATTGCTCAGCGGCTTCGATGGCATTTAACGCCAACCTGTCGACCTTAACTCGGTCTGTGTTTGTCCGTGCAGTCAGTAAAGGAATAAGCTTACTGGCACCTAACTCTGTTGCTTTTTGTGCCATGAAATCAATCCGTGCTTTTTTGATGGGGGCAAAGACAAGCCAAACATCGGGTTCAGTTTTCTGATCTCTTACTTTTTCTTCAACTAATAAACTGACAGATTTGCGAGAAGCATGGGTGACCAGACACTGCCATTCGCCGTCTCTGCCATTAAAGAGGTTTATTCTTGTTCCTTCAGTGACTCGCATCACATTCGCCAAATAATGGGTTTGGCCTTTATCTAAATCTATTAGGCCTGATCCAGGGAGGGAGTCCTCTATGAAAAGTCTTGTCTTTGCTGTATACGCCATGGCTAATTCCTATTTCTCTGGCTTTGAAGAGAATGGTTATTGACTTCATACCCTAAAAATCCCAAACAACAAACATGACAAATGTAATTGAAACAAAAGATGCCATCTCAGGCAGTTGGGTTTACCGCGCAGCACCGTCTTCTTGGCGGCCATATTTGAAGTTGGCAAGGATGGATCGTCCTGTGGGGACGTGGTTGCTTCTATGGCCAGCTCTGTGGTCTATTGCCCTGTCGTCAAAAGCTCAGTGGTATTATTTTGATTTTTGGGCATCAATTGTCGTTGGGTTTCTTTTTGGATTGGGGGCTATCGTGATGCGCGGAGCCGGCTGTACCTATAATGATATTGTAGACAGAGATTTTGACGCAAAGGTCGAGCGAACCAAATCACGACCAATTCCAGCAGGAGAAGTCACTGTAAAGCGAGCTTGGGCTTTTCTTGTCTGTCAGTGTCTTGTAGGCTTTGGAGTTTTGCTGCTGTTGTCACCGACTGCTCAATTGCTTGGGTTTGCGTCCCTCTTTCTCGTGGCGATTTATCCCTTCATGAAGCGGATCACATACTGGCCCCAAGCGTGGCTAGGGCTAACATTTAACTGGGGTGCTTTAATGGGATGGGCTGCTTTGACGAATGATGTAGGCACTGCAGCCATTGCGTTATACTGTGGTGGATTTTTTTGGACTCTTGGCTACGATACCCTATATGCTCACCAAGACACCGAGGATGATGCTTTGATTGGCGTGAAGTCTTCGGCCTTGGCTCTAGGCGAAAAAACCGTCTATTTTGTAAGTTTTTTCTATATTGCCTTTCTAATTCTATTAATATCTGCAGGAATGCTTGCAAATGTCAGTTATTTCTATTACATCGGCCTAGTAATTGCTGCGGTGCACCTAGGGTGGCAGTGTCGCTCAGTGGATATCCACAACGGAGAGAGCTGTCTGCGTGTCTTTCGCACGAATATCGGATTTGGATGGATTGTCTTTATCAGCATCATTGCTGGACAGTTTACAGTATAAAGTAAGGAATACACTATGAATATCGATAAAATTCCAGTGGGTGAAGACGCACCGTGGGACGTGAACGTCATCGTTGAAGTCCCTGTCGGTACAGAACCTGTTAAATATGAGTTGGATAAAGAGTCTGGCGCTCTGTATGTTGATCGTATCATGCATACATCAATGCGTTATCCCTGCAACTACGGTTTCATCCCTCATACTCTTGCAGATGACGGTGATCCAGTTGATGTTTTGATTGCCAATCAAACCCCGATCATGCCTGGAGCCGTTGTCCGTTGTCGTCCAATTGGTGTACTCATTATGGAAGATGAAGCAGGCATGGATGAGAAAATCCTTATGGTTCCTGTGGATAAGCTGAATCCTTGGTATACATCTGTACAAGATTATAATGAACTGCCAGAGGTGTTTCTAGGCCGGATTCAGCACTTCTTTGAGCACTATAAAGACCTTGAAAAAGGAAAGTGGGTTAAAGTTGTAGGCTGGGAAGGCAAGCAAAAAGCGGCTGACCTCATTATGGAAGGCGTTGCCGCCTACCAGTAGGGGCTTCTGGTATTCAAAAAAAATTGGCCCGGCTCGTTTGAGTCGGGTTTTCTTTTGACCATTCAGGTTCAAGGGTAAACTAAGAAGCTTCCCGCCACATTAGCCAAAGCGAAGGCGCTTCCGGGGTTGCCTTTACTTCTTCAACTATCTCAAAGCCAAAATGCCTATAAAAGGGAATGTTACTTTCCTTGCTGCTCTCAAGATAGGCGGGCATTCTTTCTCTGTCAGCGCGCTCAAGTCCGGCTTCCATAAGCATGCCGCCCAAGCCTTTGCCTTGACTATTTGGGAGAGTGCCGATAGCGAATAAATAATAGTGGGGCACTAAAGGGCGTTTTAAATCAAGAGTGTGATCGATTGACATCCCGCGCTGAAGACTGGTTATGCCGCTTCTTGTTGCCATGAGCCAAGCAATATCCAATGAGCGGTAGATAGGAATGTGCTTGCGAACATGAGGCGAGAGCCAGAGCGTGCCTGCTGAGTGGCATTGGGTGATATGGCCGAATCCTTTGCGTAAGTATAATTTTTTCGCGAGGAGGGCATAGAAGGCTTGCAGTGTGTCAGTCTCGTCTCCGAATATCCAACTATTGACGGGGTCTCCGGTAAAACTTTCACCGATAATTGAGCCGATAAGGGCAGACTCATTCTTATGTAAACTCTTGATAGGGGCCATAGAAAACTAGTGGCAGAAAAAATAGTCAAGAGCAAGCTGAAGATTTTCAGGATGAGTATTTGACATCTTCCTTCGAATCCGTATTTTAAGGGCAGGTATTCCCGACCGAGGTCAAAAAACCAAACAGGGGTAATGCTGGTGCGGCCAAAATCCAATATCCAGTTTCACCGTGGTCTGTCTGCGCGAAAAAGGTCAACGACAGAGCATATATACTTTGGGCCATACCTCCCCAACGAGGTGCGACCTATCTGGAAGGATAGTGTAATGACTGATTCTACTCTTCAGGCAACAAAGCCTGTTGTTAAACCCCTAAGACCAGAATTCTCTTCTGGGCCCTGCGCGAAACGCCCAGGATGGGACCTTACAAATTTCTCAACTGCAACTCTTGGCCGTTCTCATCGCTCTAGCGTGGGTAAAGAGCGTTTGCAATATGCTTTGACGAAATCTCATGAATTGCTTGGTTTGCCAGAAGATTATGTGATCGGACTGGTCCCTGGATCTGATACAGGTGCTGTAGAGATGGCGCTTTGGTCGATGCTGGGTGAGCGCGGCGTTGATATGCTGGCTTGGGAAAGCTTTGGCAGTGGTTGGGTCACAGATGTTGTGAAACAACTCAAGCTGGATGATGTGAATATTTATGAGGCTGAGTACGGTGAAATTCCTGACCTTTCAAAGGTGAATACGGACCGTGATGTGGTCTTTACATGGAACGGAACGACCTCTGGCGCCATGGTGCCAAATGCAGACTGGATTTGCGAGAATCGTAAAGGGTTGACTATTTGCGATGCCACATCTGCTGCTTTTGCTATGGACTTACCATGGGATAAGTTAGATGTCGTCACCTACAGCTGGCAAAAAGTTTTAGGCTCTGAAGGGGCCCACGGGATGATCATCCTCAGCCCACGTGCGGTGAAGCGTCTTGAGAATTTCGATGCTGGGCGCGCTTTGCCAAAAATTTTCCGCTTAACAAAAGCAGGGAAGTTGATCAGTGGCATTTTTAAAGGAGCGACCATCAACACTCCTTCTATGCTGGCTCTTGAGGATTATATTGACGCTCTTGAATGGGCAGAGGCAAATGGGGGGCTACAATTTTTAATAGAACGCTCTCAAGATAGCCTTGCTGTGATTGAGGATTGGATAGAAGACAGTGATTGGGCTGCTTTCCTCGTGGCCGATAAAGCCCTTCGTTCTCATACCTCAGTCTGCTTGAAAATCAAAGACGCATGGATCAGCACCCTTGACGCTGATGTTGCAGCTTCTGTGCCTAAAAAGCTCTCTGCCTTGCTTGATGCCGAAGATGTGGCTTACGATATCAATGGATACCGTGATGCCCCGGCAGGTCTGAGAATTTGGTGTGGTTCTACGGTGGACAGTGCTGATGTTGAAGCTCTTCTTCCTTGGCTAGATTGGGCCTATACCACAGTAAAAGCTGAGTTATCCTCATAGCTTTTTAGCATATATATTTTGGCAGCACGCGGTGCTGCCTCCCCCTTATAGATACAGAAAAGACCTCTGAAGAGGCAAGGAGATGAACAATGGTTAAAGTTCTAATCAGTGATAAAATGAGCCCGTTGGCTGAACAAACATTTAAAGACCGCGGTGTTGACGTAGATTTTAAGCCGGGTATGAATAAAGAAGAATTGATTGCCGTCATAGGGGAGTATGACGGCCTTGCGATCCGCTCAGCTACAAAAGTTGATGCTGATGTTTTGGCAGCGGCAAAGAATTTGAAAGTCATTGGCCGGGCCGGTATTGGTGTGGATAATGTAGATATTCCGTCTGCCACAGCTAACGGCACAGTCGTTATGAACACGCCATTCGGAAATAGTACGACCACAGCTGAGCATGCCATCTCTATGACGCTGGCTCTTGCACGACAAATTCCTCAAGCCAGTGAAAGTACGCATAAAGGTAAGTGGGAAAAATCTCGCTTTATGGGCGTAGAAGTTACAAATAAGAAGCTTGGTATTATTGGGTGTGGAAATATTGGGGCACTTGCTGCAGAGCGAGCGATTGGCCTCAAGATGAAAGTATTAGCTTTTGACCCCTATCTATCACCTGAACGGGCTGTAGAATTAGGCGTGAAAAAAGTAGAATTAGATGAATTGTTTGCAGAGGTAGATTTTATCAGCCTCCATACACCGCTAACAGATCAAACACGCGGCATTATTGGTACTGAAGCTTTTAAGAAAATGAAAGACGGTGTTCGGATTGTGAATTGCGCGCGAGGTGGATTGATCGATGAAGCAGCGCTAAAAGAAGCCCTAGACAGTGGCAAGGTTGCAGGTGCTGCTCTCGATGTGTTTGAAGTTGAGCCTGCAAAAGATAATATTCTATTTGGTCATGAAAAAGTGATCTGTACGCCGCATCTCGGGGCTTCTACAACTGAAGCGCAGGTGAATGTGGCAGTGCAGGTCGCAGAACAGCTTTCGGATTATCTTCTCTCTGGGGGTGTCACAAACGCGTTAAATATGCCAAGCCTTTCTTCTGAGGAGGCGCCGAAATTGAAGCCGTATATGGAACTTGCTGGTGATATTGGCGGATTTGCAGGTCAGATCACAGGCAGTAGCCTCAAGTCTATCACTGTTGAATATGAAGGACATGTTGCTGGCCTTAATGTGAAACCCTTAACGGCTGTTGTTTTGCAGGGATTGCTTTCGCCTCTCTTGCAAAGCGTCAATATGGTCAATGCCCCTGTTGTTGCAAAAGAACGTAATATTGATGTGACTGAGACGGTGCATGAACGTGAAGGGGATTATCATACGCTTATCAAAGTCACAGTGGAAACTGAAAAGAGAACGCGATCAGTATCAGGCACTTTATTTGCAAATGGTGCTCCACGGATTGTGGAAGTCAACGGTGTAAATATTGAATGTGAAGTGGATGACTTTATGATCTATGCAGTGAATGAAGATAAACCTGGATTTATCGGTGCCCTAGGAACAATTCTTGGCCATAACGGCATTAACATTGCGAACTTTTCTCTTGGGCGTCATCCTGAGGGCGGTGAAGCTGTAGCAGTTGTCGGCGTGGATACGGAAATTTCTGATATTGTCATTGACCAACTGACGGCTTTACCTCATGTTCTTACAGCAAAAAGTTTGAGCTTTTAATTGCCAGACCTGGCATAAATGCGTATGTCGGGTCTGTTATTATCAATGGACCCGACCTATGACACAAAAAGACGCTTATACAGACCCGCACTATGCCAAGCAAGCTCTCTTACCTGAGGGGCTTCGTGATCATTTGCCGCCCTATGCGGAACTTGAAGCAGAGACAGTTCATTCTGTCATGGGTGTGTTTCAGTCTTATGGGTACGAGCGGGTTAGCCCGCCTCTGGTCGAGTTTGAGGACAGTCTATTAATAGGCCCAGCAGCAAAGAACTCTGATAATATGTTCCGGCTTATGGACCCTGAGAGCCGGAAAGTCATGGCGCTTCGATCTGACATGACGACCCAAATTGCACGGATTGCAAGCACAAGACTTAAGGAGCACCCCCGCCCCCTACGCTTGGCTTATTCGGGTAATGTCCTCCGCGTGAAGGGGAGCCAGATTCGACCCACACGCCAATTCTGCCAAGCCGGATTTGAACTGATCGGGGATAGTGGTATTCAAGCACAGATTGAGGTGATCCGCGTTGCCATAGAAGGTCTGACGCAAGTGGGCCTTAAAGATTTATCAGTGGATTTAACCATCGCTCCTTTTGTGCCGGCAGTCTGTGCTGATCTGGGACTAGATCAAGTAAAAACGGCCTATGTCAGAGCTGCCTTGGACGCAAGAGATGTCGGCGCCCTTCAAGAATTGCCGACCAGAGAGCGCAAGGTTTTTGAGGCTATATTACAGTCAGCAGGGGATGCTCAGGAAGCTGTTCATACTTTAAAAGCACTCGCCTTTGAGGGCGAATCTGTGATGTATGTCATTGAATTAGCACGGCTTGTTGAAGCACTCGCCCTTGAGTTTCCCTCTGTGGCCCTAACCGTCGATCCTGGGGAAAGTCATGGCTTTGATTATAAGATTGGCGTTGGATTTGCGCTCTTTTCAAAGTCTGTTCACGGGGAATTAGGTCGTGGCGGTCGCTATCAGACCAGTTTTGCTGACGGAAGCCACGAATCTGCTATAGGATTTTCGATGTATCTTGACAGGGTGATGAATGCGATCCCAGTGCCGGAAGCGAAAAGGAAAGTTTATGTCCCCCACTCAGTCAGTCAGGATGTTGCAAAGAACTACCGTCTAGAAGGCTGGTGTGTCATTCAGGGCTTGACAGATGAAGACAATTCTCTCATTAGAGCGCAAGAAATAGCTGCCAGTCTGGGATGTTCACATATCCATAGCAATGGCGAGTGTGTTGCGCTATAAGGGGCGCGATTTGATTCTAATTGGTTTTAAATGATTTCCGTGAAAAGGATTGACCATGGGTAACGTAGTTGTTGTTGGTTCACAGTGGGGTGACGAGGGTAAAGGTAAAATCGTAGATTGGCTCTCTGAGCGCGCTGATGTTGTTGCGCGATTCCAAGGGGGACATAACGCAGGTCACACATTGGTTATTGATGGCAATGTTTATAAATTGTCTCTGCTGCCTTCTGGTATCGTGCGCGGGGGTAAGCTTTCGGTTATCGGGAACGGTGTTGTAGTGGATCCATGGGCTTTGCTAAAAGAGATCGACACACTGCAAGGTCAAGGTGTTGAAGTTAGCCACGACACTCTTCAAGTTGCAGCCAACGCGACTTTGATTATGCCATATCACGGTGAACTCGATGGTCTCCGTGAGGATGCTTCTGAAGGGGTGAAAATTGGCACAACCCGTAGAGGTATTGGGCCCGCTTATGAGGATAAGGTTGGGCGTCGTGCGATCCGTGCCTGTGATCTTTTCTCACGTGAGACAGTCAAAGCGCGCCTTACTGTTGCGCTAGAACATCATAATGCAGTGCGTCGTGGTTTAGGTGTTGATGAAATTAATCTTACAGATCTTGTTGATCAGGTTATGGAAATTGCTCCGAAAATCACCCCGTTTGTTAAGAACGCATGGAAGTCTCTTGACGATGCTCAAAAAGCTGGCAAGCGCATCCTCTTTGAAGGGGCACAGGGCACGCTTCTTGATATTGATCACGGCACCTATCCCTTCGTGACCAGTTCTAACACCATAGGCGGTCAGGCCGCATCCGGTTCTGGAATGGGTCCAAACAGTTTGAATTATGTTTTGGGGATTACGAAAGCCTATACCACCCGCGTCGGTGAAGGGCCTTTTCCAACAGAACAGGAAAATGAAATTGGGGAATTCTTAGGCACAAAAGGCCATGAATTTGGTGTAGTGACAGGGCGTAAACGTCGCTGTGGTTGGTTTGATGCTGTCCTTGTTCGCCAAAGTGTTACTATTGGCGGCATCACAGGCATCGCGTTAACAAAGCTTGATGTGCTTGATGGGATGAAAGAAATTAAAATTTGTGTTGGCTATAAGCTCAATGGTGAGATGTTGGATCATCTGCCCTATGGGATGGAAGATCAGGCAGATGTTGAGGCTGTCTATGAAACCATGGACGGGTGGTCTGAGACAACATACGGTGCCAGAAGCTGGAAAGATCTACCAGCGGCGGCAGTTAAATATGTCCGCCGAATTGAGGAATTGATTGGGGCTCCTGTGGCAATGCTTTCTACCAGCCCTGAACGTGAAGATACAATCTTGGTCAGGGATCCTTTTCAAGATTAAGCCACCTCATAATGGATCGCAGACCAAACTGTGATATTAATGACTCATAACTGGCTCTGGCCTGAATTAAATTCAGACCAGAGCCTTATTTGTTAAAGAAATTATTTACAGATTCTTTAATGCTGACTAATATTTGCTAGAATAGGGTAAATAACTGTCCTAGATTTAATTTTAACGCCGTTAAGTTGTAAATTATATCTAAATATATCAGGGAGATATTTGTGGCAGGCGAAAGTGCACCTCTACCTAAGTCGCAAAGTGCCTTTGGAGAGAGATATTCGGTTAATTTTTCAGTCCCTCTACCGCAATTTGATACAAGTGGCGGTAAGGCCTATAAGGTTGTGGACAGTAAAAAGCCAGACGCGCCGCTTTATGCCTTTGTTCACTATCACGGGGCATATGTCAGAAGCAACGTCTATAAGCTGCTCTCTAAGCGATCAAGTCCGAATGTCGTCTGTCCAGTAGATCATGGATTAATGAATATTCAAGCAGGAGAAAATCGCCAGAGTTTGGTAACGATTTTTGAACGCCCGACAGGGGATCCTCTCTTCTCTGTAGAGGGAGCACATCCAAAGCTTGATACTTCAAAATTGAGAACAAATGTTGCCCTCTCGATTATCAAAGCGATAGCGGGTCTTCATAAAAAGAAAATTATTCATGGGTCTTTGCATCCTTCGCGAATGTTCTTTGTTTCGCAGGAAAGTGATGATGTATATTTAGGGGAGTGTATCACAACGCCCTGTGGGTTTGACCAGCCCCCTGAGTATGAGCCTTTAAGTGTTGCTTTTGCAGACGCTGAAGGACGCGGCGAAGGGACACCCTCTCGGGACTTTTTCCAACTTGGGGCAAGCATCATGACGCTCTATTTTGGTAAATCACTAGACGGAGCGCGCGCCCAAGAAGCCATGTTAATGGCGCGTGTTAATCAGTCTTCTTTTTGGGCGCTGGCTGGGGGACAAGATGTTCCAGGTGCTGTTGGCCAACTTCTGAAAGGTGTTATGCTCGATGATGATGAAGACCGCTGGGGGTTTGAGGATGTATTAAATTGGTACGAAGGCAGTGCGCCGATCAAACGATCAGGCATGCGCAACTGGACAATGAATCGCCCCACCAATTTCAAGGGCACATCTTATGTGGACCGTCGCCTTCTCGCATCAGCCTTTGCCCACGATCCAAAGTCTGCAGCTGTCCTTATTCGAGGGCTGGAGTTTGAGCAATGGATGAGCATGTGCTTAAGAGAAGAAATATATTCAGATAGCCTTCAGTCTCTATTGGCGATTTCGTCTGGGAGTGGCATGGGGCATGAAGAGGCACATGCTCTTATTACAAGGTTTACGGTCTTTTTACATCCTGATGGCCCTATTCGATATAAGGGGCTTTCATTCTATCCCGATGCCGTTCCAGCTTTGATGCAGACATTGGTGCAGCGAGATGAGAGGGAAAAAATTCGCTTCTTATTAGAGATTATGAATAAAAAGCTGATGACTGCCCTAGCCTCTCTGAGCAATGAGCAAAACCCAAATGGTGCGAAACTCTTAAATCAATATTCGGGCTATGATGGATATGCACGATCCCCAGATGTAGGTAAAGGAGTGGAGCGTGTCTTATATGAGCTGAATCCTGCAGCACCGTGTATGAGCCCCAAAATGGATAAGAACTGGGTTGTTTCTGGAAAGCAGCTTGTGGAATCCATCAATAGATTAGCGGAAGTGGGGTCAATCAAAAATATCCTGCTAGACCGTCATATTGCGGCATTTATTTTACGTCACGTTGAGGGAATTGAACGAGACTATAATAAACTGCTGTCGTCAAAAAACGATACAACGCGCTTTAATGGCTATACAGCTGAAATCTTCTCCTATCTTCAAAAGAAATATAATGTAGCATCGATGGTTGGCCTGTCGAATAAGCTTGTAGATAGTATGATTACTGCAGTGAAGGGCTTAAAGAATAAAAAAGCCCGTGAAGGTGTTTCTAATATCCTTGAGAAATTGAAAGCGACAGGAGATTTAGATAAAATCGTCAAGACTGTGGATATTAATAAAATCACGACAGAAGATAACCGGAAGTTTTTAGCGGCGAAGAATGCAGCTGCACGCCTGGAGCGAGAAAAAAGTAAGCTTTCAGTGAAAGTCACCCCCGCAGATATGAGCGCGAAGCAAATGGGGTATGGTGCGAGCAGAAATTTTGCTTTTGTATGTTTAGTGCTGACAATGGTATTAACCTATATTTAAAAGAGACAGAAAATGGCAGCGAAGAAAAGAAAAAATAATGAAGGTACTGTCGCTCTCTTGATCATAATGGGGTTAATGATCGGTGGGTTAATGCTTTATAATAATGATCTTGGGATTTTTGTTTTCCTCAGTATTCTTCCTACTGTTACTGCCCTTTTTAATGGGTCTGACGTGTGGAAGATGCACAGGACATTGACAGTCGCTCTTTTGAATTTTACAGGGATCATTCCGTATATAAAAATGGCTTTTACTGATATTTATACTTTTGAATCAGTGGCCTGGCAGCCAGTAACCTTTCTCATTATATGGGGTCTCGCTGGCTTTGGCTATATGCTGCTATACGTAGCGCCCCATGTGGCTACCTATATTATTCAATCGAACAACAATAGAAAAGTCTCTTCTCTTGTGAAACAACGGCAGTCGCTCGCTGAAGAGTGGGGCAACGAAGTGTTAGTTGAAAAGCAGGTTGAGGAAAAGCCTCAGTTTATTACGCCGAAGAGAAGTCGGTAGCCTAATAGGTGGGAAAACTTTCTTGCCCACCTAAATCGTTGATTGAAATTAAGATGCCATCGCATGGATAGATTTTTGAACCTTTTCAAAGGCTCTCACCTCAATCTGACGAACGCGTTCTCGGCTGATGCCATATTCCTGTGACAATTGTTCTAAGGTGCTCGGGTCCTCAGATAAGCGTCTTTCTGTCAGAATATGTTTTTCGCGGTCATTAAGGTCCCCCATAGCTTCTAGTAACATTTTACGCCGTGAGTCTAGCTCTTCTTCTTCAGCATAAACAGTTTCCTGGGTTGGATTATCATCTACCAACCAGTCAAGCCATTCCCCTTCTCCGTCAACTCGCATAGGGGCGTTCAGGGATTGGTCACCGGTAGACATACGGCGATTCATATCCACAACTTCATCTTCAGATACATTAAGTTCTGTGGCAATTTTTGAGACGTGATCTGGCTGCATGTCGCCGCTATCAAGGGCTTTAATTTTCCCCTTAAGGCGTCGTAGATTGAAGAATAATTTCTTCTGAGCAGCAGTTGTTCCTATTTTCACAAGAGACCAACTACGCAGGATATATTCCTGAATGGCCGCTTTAATCCACCACATGGCATAGGTCGAAAGTCGAAAGCCTTTTTCAGGATCAAACTTTTTTACAGCTTGCATCATGCCAACGTTGCCTTCAGCAATCAAATCTGAGACGTTTAAGCCATATCCCCGATAACCCATGGCAAGTTTTGCCACAAGCCTTAGGTGACTGGTCACAAGCTTGTGTGCACTTTCTCTGTCTCCGTGATCAACCCAGCTTTTTGCTAGCATATATTCCTGATCTGCTTCTAGCATAGGGAATTTACGAATTTCTTGTAAATACTGATTCAAGCTGCCTTCGGGCGAAAGGGTGGGTAAATTTGATGGTGTCGTACTCATGATGTCCCTGACTGTCTTAGATTGATCTATTCTTATAATTATCGAAGTTTTATTAAATTATTAAGATTGATCAAAGGGCTTACTGTCAGCAGGAAATACTTTTCCATGGCTTGAAAGGGCATCGATCAAGTCTTTCATATCAGATGGGAGTTCAGTTTCAAATTTCAAGGGGGCGCCAGAAATTGGATGGATGAATCCGAGACTACGCGCATGCAAAGCCTGTCGTTTAAACCCCATTAAAGCACTGCGCACCATTTGACCTGTCGTTGAAGGGAATTTGCCCAGATTGCCATAAACAGGGTCTCCAATAAGAGGGTGTCCAATATTATTCATATGAACACGAACTTGGTGGGTGCGGCCCGTCTCAAGTTTACATTCTATGTGAGTTGCGACTGTTTTGTTGCCGCTCATATAATAGTCCAGTGCTCTGAAATGTGTTGCTGCCCATCTCCCGTCAAGCTCAGAGACAACAGCCATCTTCTTTCTATCGCCAGGATGGCGACCGATGTTACCTTCTATACGGGCATTGAGCTCTTTTGGCTCTCCGCGGCAAAAAGCAGAATATAGCCGATCGATGGAATGATCGGCAAATTGTTTTGCAAGGCCATTATGAGCCTTGTCGTGTTTGGCCATGACAAGCAAGCCTGAAGTTTCTTTATCGATACGATGCACGATGCCAGGCCGTTTAACACCGCCAATGCCGGATAGACTGCCGGCACAGTGGTGTAGTAAGGCATTAACCAATGTTGACTTAGGGCTACCCGGAGCAGGATGAACAACCATGCCAGCGGGTTTATTCACGACAATGAGATCAGCATCCTCATAGACTATATCCAAGGGAATATCTTCCGCCAGGGGCAAGGGATCTTCCGCCTCTGGCACCGAGAGGATATATTTGTCCCCATCATGAACCTTCTGAGAGGGACTTTTTACTCGGCGGCCATTTGAAAAAGCAACTTGACCATCCTTGATTAAACTTTTAAGCCGAGAGCGTGAAATGTCTGGAACAAGATCAGAAATCACTTTGTCCAAGCGCTGGCCTTTAAGGTCACTGGGGATGAGTATTGTAATTTGATCAGTCATGGAGACTGTTATGACGATGAATGAAGAGAATGTCACTAAAAATCCAGATCAAGAAGAGCTGGATGTTCAAGAAATGACCAAAGGCCATGTGGGATTAAAGCTTTTGGTCCTTTTCATGGGGATCGCAATTTTAGGAATGATTGTCCTCATTGCCATGAAATCTATGGAAGTTCTATCGGGATCTGACCAAGATAAACCAATCATGAGTGAGGAAAAAGGGTCCGTTTCTTCGTCAGTTATAGGGACTAGTGAAAAATCGCTTCCTACTTCATATCAATCTTTCATTGAAATTTCAAAGCCAGAAGGGATGTCTTTTCATCAGGCAGATGTGTCGGGTATGCGAATGACAGTGTCTTATAAAAAAGGCAATGAGACATTGATCCAAGTGATTGATCTTGAAACGGGGCGCCTCTTGTCGTCTGTTCATATTAAGTAGCGACATTCAGAGAAATAATAATTTTCCTTTTAACATTATTGAAATAGTTTCAACTCCGCTTATAGTTAACTAGGAGTGGAGAATTTAATATTGTCAGGAGGTAGTTATGCATGGGTTAATGCAGCAGTCAGAGCTTTTAGTTTCTAAATTTATTCAGTTCGCGGATATCAATCACGGTCAACGTGAGATTGTCGGGATGCTGCCTGAAGGTGGTCAGATCAGAACAAATTATTCTGAGGTGAATTTCCGTGCAAAAAAATTAGCTCAAGCCTTAGAAAAAATGGGCGTTTCACTAGGAGACTGTATCGGGACCCTAGCCTGGAACTCTCATCGTCATATGGAATGTTGGTATGGAATTTCAGGAATGGGAGCTGTCGCTCACACTATCAATCCGCGCCTTTTCCCTGAGCAACTTATCTATATTATGAACCATGCCGAAGATAAGGTTCTCTTTCTTGACATTCAGTTCATTCCGCTAATTGAGGCGGTAAAAGATCACTTAAAAACCGTAGAAAAATTTGTGGTTATGGTTGGCCGTAAGCATATGCCAGAAACATCCCTTGAGAATGTTGTTTGTTACGAAGATTTGTTAGCCGAGGAAGACGGTGATTACATCTGGCCTGAGTTTGATGAAAAAACCGCCTGTGGTCTTTGCTATACATCAGGGACGACAGGCAACCCAAAAGGGGTATTATATTCGCATAGATCTAATTATCTACATACGATGGCGACTCTATCGAAAGATTGTTTTGACATGGGCTCACGGGATACCATTCTTCCGGTTGTCCCCATGTTCCACGCCAACAGTTGGGGAATACCATATGCTGCGGCGGCTGGGGGCGCAAAGATTGTCTTTAATGGCCCGCATCATGACCCTCAGACACTCCATAAATTGATGATTGACGAAGAAGTCACACATACGGCTGCTGTCCCCTCGGTGTGGACCCCCATGCTATCTCATGTAGAGAGCAATGGACTAGATTTCGGAAAACTAGAAAGTGTTGTTATTGGTGGATCAGCTTGTCCACGCTCGATGATAAAGACGTTTAAAGAGAAATACGGCATTTGGGTTGCTCATGCTTGGGGAATGACTGAGCTGAGTCCTCTTGGAACTTTAGGAACTCCGAATGCAGCCACGATGGAGTTGGAAGGTGAAGACCTTATTGATCTCCAATGTAAGCAAGGCCGCGGTGTTATTGGCATTGAAATGACGATTATGGACGATGATGGTAATGAGTTGCCAAGAGACGGCGAAAGTGCTGGCCGCCTGATGGTACGTGGGCCATGGGTTGTGAAGTCTTATTATAAGAGCGAGTCAGATGATGCCACAGAGAAGGATGAATGGTTTGATACAGGCGATATGGCGAATATCGATAAATATGGTTTCATGCAAATTACAGATCGTTCTAAAGATGTTATTAAATCGGGAGGTGAATGGATCAGTTCCATTGACCTTGAAAATGAAGCCATTGGACATCCTGCAATTCTAGAGGCTGGGGTCATTGGACGCTATCATCCTAAATGGGAAGAAAGGCCTCTGATGATCGTTGTGCTAAATGAAGGCGCTGGTATTACCCTTGAGGAATTAAACGATTATTTGGCTGATAAAGTCGCTAAATGGTGGTTGCCTAATGGCTTGGAGATCGTCGATGATTTGCCACATACGGCCACAGGTAAAATTAGCAAGAAAGATTTAAGGGAAACCTTTAAAGATTACACTTTCCCAGAGTGATAAGGGATTAAGTTAGCAAGATCATGAAAGCCCGCTTATGCGGGCTTTTCTAGTTGGGCGTCCTGCCTTTTCCAAGCCATTTAAACAGGTAACGTGCAGGGAAGAGCCATAGAATGCCTGCAAAGAGATAATAGGCCATTTGCACCCATAGCCAGACCTTCCTTTCTTCAAGCCAGTCACCAATAGCTGCCGCGCCGAAAGCATAGAGCATTAGACCAAAAATAAGAATGAAGACCCCGATCAAATTTCGGAAACTAGGCCGTGCATCTGTTTGGTATGGATCTTCCATAAGGGCTACTCTTTTCTAACCGTTTAGACCGAAGTGCTCAGCGATCTGATAGATGATTTTCACTGCAGAATAAACAATTGTCGAAAAAAGTACGGCAATGCCAATCACTTTTAAGTGGCCCTTCACAGTCATTTTTTGAGGCACTTCTGTCATTTCATAATCCGACTTTTTCCGCAGCGAGTGATATGATACGTTTTGTTTCTTCCCACTTAACACGCTCTAGTGCCTCAGGCAATGGAACAAATTCTGCATTGACAGCGTCATCCCCTGGTATGGGCCGGCTATCATCTTCAGCAAAGGCATAAAAATCTATCAAGGTGTAATGACGTGTCACCTGATGATTTATATCTCGTTCGATGAGGTCGAGAGCATCCAAAAGTGTCAGGTCTTTTAGTGAGATATTAGTTTCTTCCTTGATTTCACGCCTCGCGCTGTCTTGAACTGTCTCCCCCCATTCTTGGCGCCCGCCAGGGATAGACCAAGACCCTTTGTTCGGTTCTTTTCCCCGTTGAATTAAAAGGACATCCTTATCTCGAAAGACCACAACACCCACTGCAGCTGTTGGTCTACGTTCAGTTGAATTAGTCATTCCAATTGTGCTCCTTAGCTCTTATACATAGAGTATATCTTGAAAAGAGGAAGAAAGAATATGTGTGGTCGATTTAGCTTAACGGCGACGGAAGAAGAAATCGCTGAAGCTTTTGGCGTATACGCACATTCTGCAATTCCTGAGCGCTATAATGTCGCCCCGACCCAGCCAATTTTGTCTGTACGTAGTACGCCTAGAGGCAAGAGAGAATTAGCAGCTCTTGAATGGGGGCTTGTGCCTGAATGGTCTAAGGAGGGCCGCAAAGACCGGCCACTGATTAATGCAAGGGTCGAGACCGTAGAAGAAAAAGCCTCCTTTAAAAGTCCCTTACGTCGAACACGCTGTCTTGTGCCATTTAATGGGTGGTATGAATGGAAAACTGTTAAGGGGCGCAAACAACCCTATTATATAACACCGCGAAACGGTGCTGTTCATGCCTTTGCGGGGCTTTGGGCAGTATGGCATGGTCAAGAGGGTGAGCACTGGCTAGAAACAACAGCCTTTATTACGGCAGAAGCCCAAGGCCCTCTCAAAGCAGTCCACCATCGTAAACCTCTTGTTGTTTCGCCTGAGAGTTATCAGCGTTGGCTTAAGCCAGAGGACCCGCTGCCGAGAAATTTTTGGGACTCTCTTACATTCTTGCCGGAAACGGACTTTGACATGCGGCCCGTCAGTAGTCGGGTCAATTCTGCGCGCTTTGACGATTCAAGTTGTATTGATCCACCAGAAGAAGAAATGCAAGGCAGTCTTTTTTGAAAATTCTCTTTAGGCCTTACTCATTTTAGCAAAATAGATAAAAATCGCTGACTTCGTGAGGTATATTTAATTTTTCCGTCTTGGAATTAAGCTGTTTCCTTCATGATGGGCTTATAAAAAGAGGATGAGACTTTATGATTGAGGGGTTTGACCCATATAAAAGTATGCGCCAGTTGATGGTTGAAAAGCAGCTGCGGGAACGCGGAATTAGTCGCCTGGAAATTCTTGATGTGATGGGGAAAGTACAGCGGCATTTATTTGTCCCTCCAGAAGATGCCTCTGAAGCCTATTCTGATGTTGCCATCCCTATTGGGTGTGACCAAACTCTTTCACGGCCCTATATTGTTGCCTTAATGGCTGATGTTTTATCCTTATCGCCATTAGATCGTGTGTTGGAAATTGGATGTGGGAGTGGCTATGCTGCTACTGTCTTATCCTATCTCTGTCATGATGTTCTTTCCATAGAGCTTGAGACGACACTGGCTGATCTGTCCCGTGAGACCCTTGAAGCTAATTTCCCATCTCAGTCTATAGAGGTCATAACGGGGAATGCTCTGTCTATGACAAGCCTCGGTTTGTTTGATGCTATCAGTGTTACCGCTTCCTGTCCTCAGCTGCCAAATCACCTATTACAATTTCTAAAACCTGGCGGCCGAATGGTGATCCCAATCGGTGACACATCCTCTTCACAGCTTCTTACTCTCATTCATAAATTAAATGACGGCACGATCGTTACGCGTGATCTATGTCGAGTGAATTTTGTACCCTTAAAGCCGATTGCCGCTTGAATCCTTGAATGAATATGTTATATCATATCATTATTAGCTTAATGGTAGCATATTAACATGCAGGACTCAGTGAAATGAATAGCAAAAAATACAATAAAAACATACTTTTAGGATCGACAGCGGGATTCCTTTTAGCGGGGAATGTTGCGCAAGCATCTGAAAGTGAACTCTTAGACTTTGACGGCAAGGACCTTGAAGAAATCGTTGTTTCTAGTGTCTATAAGAATCGAAAAATCGGTGAAACTGTAGGCAATATAACGATTTTATCACGGGACGAACTCACACGATCGATTGATTCGTCACTGGGCGAAACACTGAGACACCTTCCTGGCGTGACCTCAACATTCTATGGTCCGGGATCTTCTCGGCCGATTATTCGCGGACTTGGTGGTAATCGGGTGATGATGCTTGATAGTGGTATGGGCGCAATGGATGCATCGTCGACAAGCCCAGATCACGGTGTAGCGATTGATCCAGCGACAGCTGAGCGAATTGAAATAATCCGCGGCACTTCAATCCTTGCTTATGGAAGTTCTGCGGCGGGAGGCCTTGTGAATGTTTTTGATGGCCGTATTCCAATGCGTGCTGCTGAAGGCCTAAGCGGCTCAGCGACACTTGGATATCGATCAAATTCACGGGGTGTTGAAGGGTCCGCGCGCCTGACTGGTAATTTATGGGAATCAGGTGATGAGGCTCTTGTTTTTTACGTAGACGCCAGTGCAAGTGATTTAGGGAATTTCAGAATTCCTGGATATGCCGAATCTGAAATTCTACATGACGCAGAAGGCCATGATGACCACGACGATGACCACGACGATGATCACGACGATGATCACGATGATGACCATGATGAAGATCGCGGCGAAGAGATGTTTGGTAAGGTTGATAATTCTTCTCTCACTAAAAAAGCAGGCTCTTTTGGCCTTTCCTATGTGACGTATAAAGGATTTATTGGGTTCAATGTTAAGCTTCTGAATACGAATTACGGCTTGCCAATTGGCCACGAACATCACGAAGAGGATCACGGCGATGATCACGGGGATGATCACGGGGATGATCACGATGATGATCACGTGGATGACCACGACGAGCACGGTGAAGAAGACATCAGGATCGACCTTGATCAAATTCGTTTTGATATGATGGGCTCTCTAAGTCTAGACTCCTCTTGGCTTACCGCTTTAGATTTCCGCTTTGCCTACGCTGACTACGAGCATATTGAACTTGAAGGCGATGAAATTGGGACTGTCTTCACTAATGAAGCAATGAAGTTCCGCCTCTCAACAACCGAAAAATTTAGTGACACAATCACTGGGTCTTCAGGTCTCAGCTATAGAACCAGAGATTTCGAAGCTATTGGCGCAGAAGCCTTTATTCCAGCTGTTGAAGCAAATCAGCTCGGTTTGTTTACCGTAAAGGAATACTCTAGGGGTGATTGGCGCTTTGACATCGGTGCGCGGTATGAGCATTCAACATATAATATCTCTAATTCTGTGACGGATACACGCTTTGCAGCCTTTGCAAACAATGACCTTTCCTTCGATGCTTTTTCGATCTCGGCAACAGCAGGCTATGATGTTACTGAAGGACTTTTCACTGGGCTTACTCTCCACCGTACTGAGCGTGCCCCGTCTTTAGAAGAGCTCTTTTCAAATGGTCCTCACCTTGCAACGAATAGTTTTGAGCTTGGCAATCCAAACTTTGATAAAGAGCAAGCAACAGGCGGTGAATTTACGCTTCGTTTTGATGATGAAGCTGTCTACACCCAGTTTAATGCTTTTTATACATATTATGATGGGTTCATCTATGAAAACCCTCTAGACCGCGAAGTTGATGAACTTCCATTGTTTGCCTATTTCCAACGTGATGTAACAATGAAAGGCATGGAATGGGAGGTCGGATACGATCTTGGCGAAATCAACGGCTTTGATATTCACCTTCATGGTCAAGTCGATTATGTGCGATTCAAACGTGAAGCATCAGTAGACAATAAGAATTTGCCTAAAATTCCGCCGCTCTCTGGGTCTATTGGATTGGAAGCCAAGTCCGATGTTTGGTCATTCCGAGTTGAAGCAGATATGGCTGGCGACCAAAATAAAGTGGCTGAAGATGAATTACGCACTGAAGGCTATACACTAGTGAATGCTTTCGTGAGCTACCGTCCATTTGAGGATAGGGATATTTCGCTTAATCTAAAAGCGATGAACCTATTTGATGAAGAGGCGAGACAGCATACAAGCGTTCTTAAAGATGTCTTACCTCAGCCTGGCCGTGACATTCGCCTCAGCCTGTCAGTAGCATTTTAGAAGGCTGACCATAAAGTCGCCATAGTCCTATCATAAAGGTAGGACTATGGATAAGAACCCAAAACATCATAAACTTATTATTGTGACTGCTTTTTCAGCCCTTTTGCTGAGCATTTTTTCAGCAGTCGCTTCAGCACAAGATCGTGCCTACCATCCCACTTTAGGCCCTGGATTTGATCACTATCCCCACTTTGGGAAAAGTTATTATTATGGTGATTTAGAAAAGCTGCAGCATATGCAGGCTGAGCGAAGCCGTCTTTATGGAAAACATAAAGGAAAGGTTTGGGGAACATTATTAGGTGCAGCTGCAGGTATGATTGTCGCAGGTGACGGAGATGACGTTAAGGGAGCTGTCATTGGCGGCATAGCAGGTGGAATGACGGGATATCTTCTGGTAGATCAAGTCGATGATCATTCTAGTATTCTTCTTTTGAAAGCTCAGCCCTCTCGCTCTTTTTCAATGGAGCGCGCAAATCTCCTACCTCAAGCCAAAGTAGATCAATGGGTGCTTGAGTATCAGAAAAAGAAAAAGCAGGATTAGAGATCTAATCCTGCCTGGTTCACTTTATGTTTAGCGACTAGAAAAAGGCCTGAAGGCCAGTTTGAGCGCGTCCCAAGATGAGCGCATGAATGTCATGTGTGCCCTCATAGGTGTTGACAGTTTCTAAGTTCATGAGATGGCGGATCACATGAAATTCATCAGCTATGCCATTTCCACCGTGCATGTCTCTACTTACTCTTGCTATATCCAAGGCCTTGCCACAATTATTTCGTTTCATAAGCGAAATGATAGGAGGTTCACACTTTCCGTCATCCATCATTCTCCCGGCCCTAAGTGCCCCTTGTAGGCCTAAGGCGATTTCAGTCTGCATATCGGCTAGTTTTTTTTGCACCAGTTGAGTTTGTGCTAATGGGCGGCCAAACTGTTTCCGCTCGAGTGTATAACTTCGGCCTGCATGCCAGCAAAATTCTGCTGCACCCATGGCGCCCCATGCGATGCCATAGCGCGCTTTATTGAGGCACCCAAAGGGTCCAGATAAGCCTCGTGCATTTGGGAGCATATTTTCCTCTGGTACAAAAACATTATCCATGACCAATTCTCCAGTAATAGAGGCACGAAGCGACATTTTACCTTCAATTTTGGGAGTAGAAAACCCTTCCATACCGCGTTCAAGAATGAACCCTCGGATCACATCGTCCAGCTTAGCCCAGACCACTGCGATATCTGCCACAGGAGAATTAGTGATCCACATCTTTGCTCCTGTAACGCGGTATCCGCCCTCAACTTTTTCGGCCCGCGTAATCATTGATCCAGGATCTGAACCATAATCAGGCTCAGTTAATCCAAAACATCCAATCAGCTCAGCTGTTGCAAGTTTAGGCAAATATTTTTGCCGTTGTTCTTCGCTACCAAAGGCAAAAATTGGATGCATCACAAGAGAGCTCTGAACACTCATCATGGAGCGATACCCACTGTCCACTCTTTCTACTTCGCGGGCGATAAGGCCATAAGCAACATGATTGACGCCGGCACAGCCATATTCTTCTGGAATAGTGCATCCAAGGAACCCTTGTGCACCCATCTCTGTCATAACGGACTTATCGAATTCTTCATGACGATTCGCCATGAGAATGCGGGGCATTAATTTATCTTGTGAATAATCAGCGGCACTTTTGGCAATTAATCGTTCTTCTTCAGTTAATTGCTCATGTAATAAGAAAGGATCATCCCAATGGAAACCCGTATCTGAAGTCATTTCTCTCTCCCGTAAGGCATCTGCCTGAAACTCACCCTTGGGCTCAATGTACTTATTTTACGGCAGAATAAAAGAGCTTTTCTCATAAAGTTAGTATAGCGCTCTCTGCGGTTCAGTTCGGTGGCTCAGAAGAGGTAAGAATTCTTCGGGTAAAAAGGAGTGCAAAAAAATACAAATAAAATTATGAATTTAATTATTGACAGCGCTGTCATTTGTGGTATCTTTATCCTTAGATGAACAGGGTTATTTCTGTTCTCTCTTCCTTTGGTTCGGTATTGAGCTGTATCATGCTGGCGCATATACCTCCTGCCAGATTCTTATTAATGGGATGGGACCCCCGTTTTTAAGACAGCTTTAATACCGAACACATAAGGAAATTGAAATTATATTTCATTTCCCCTTTTTTCCCTAATCGCTGCATTGCTTACCTGTTCTGAGCAAATGTTGACGGTTTAATTTTCTCTGCTATGACTTGTGGTAAGAGAAGAGGATGCTTGTTCATCTGTATGGGAGTGTAGGAAAAATGCTGAAAATTCAAAAAAACCTTAAGACACCATTCTATATGCTGCTGAGTTTGCCTGCGACAGCAATGGGTTTTGCCTTGTCTGTTCAGATAGCAGCATTGAGCTGGATTATGAGTGCTAAATATGGCCTTGAGGTGCATGAAGTCGGCCTCGTATGGGCTGGAGGGCCTATTGCGGGTATCTTAGGGCAGGTTATTATCGGCGTTATTAGTGATAAAGTCTGGTTTTGGGGTGGTCGTCGTAGACCCTTCATGCTCATCGGCGGCGTTCTAGCAACATTAATGCTTTTCGCTCTGCCTAATCTCGATGTCATCACTGATAAATTAGGTATCGAAGGTATCTTGGGGGTTGCCATCGTGACTACATTATTTTTGGATTTATCGATTAATGTTAGTTTCAATCCCACTCGGTCGATTATTGCAGATGTGACTCCAGACGGGCCAGAGCGAACGCGAGGATATACTTGGATGCAGACTGTCTCGGGCACCTTTGGGGTGATGGCCTATGCAATAGGGGCTTATTTCGGGAAAGAGTTTCTCATTTATTTTGGAGTTGTTCTTGTTCTCGTCTGTTCTCTCCTTCCGCCTTTCTTTATCCAAGAACCTGAGGTGATTAGTCTTGAGGAGGAAGAAAACAATCTGAAACAGACCTTCTCTGTTACGCAGATTATGCTTGCCATTAGACCGCTGTGGTCCTTGCTTGCATATAATGTCTATATACTTGGTGATAAATTGATCAATGGCATTCATGTATCTGAGGCGCCAAATCACTATTGGCCGGAAATAATCTTTGGTCTGGCAACAGTCTATTTAATGGCAGATACATTGCTTAAAAAAGAGCCTGTAGACCAAGTTGATAAACCATCTCTTTTAGGTTTTAAGAAGGTTCTTGCAGCACATTCCTTTAGTTGGATTGGCGTGCAAACCATGTTTGTTTATATGTTTGCCTATTTAGATTTTAAATTTCCAACGCTTTCTGATGACAGTGTCGGGCAGGTGATTGATATTGCCTTTTTGGTCCTAAGTGCAGTCTCTGCTTTATTACCGGCCATTCTGCTTGAGCCTCTTTCTCAGAAATTTGGCCGCGTACGTGTACATACAGCTTGTCTCTTTGTCATGACACTTGGATATGCTGGCATATGGGGTTTGGCAGATTCTGTCTATGCCATTTACTTCTTTATGGCCATCTGTGGGGTTGGTTGGGCAGCAATTATTAGTTTGCCTTTCGCTATTATGTCTCAGCGTGTTGACGGAACTTTAATGGGTACCTTTATGGGATTATTTAACCTTGCAGTAGTCTTGCCGCAGTTGCTATCTTCTTTAGCAATCGGTGTGTTGATCTCTAGTGTTGCTGATAAAAACATTATTTTTGCCATCGCAACACTTTCGCTAGGTTTGTCTACCATCGCGTGGACGCAGGTAAAGCCTCTTGGTTCGTCGACGGCCCCTTCAGGCAAAACCCAGTAAAGAGCCCCGTTACTTGATGAGAAAAGAGTTGGTGGCTTACGCGGGCAAAGTGCCACTGCTTTTTCTAAATTCCATATTGAATGGGATTTCTAGTGTTCGTTCCCCTTCACGGTTATTGACAGCATGAAGAAGGATTTCGCAGGCTAGGCGCCCCATGGAGCGGACGGGTTGATGAACAGTGGTCATCGGGGGCCAGATTTGCCGCGATATTGGTGTGTCATCAAATCCAACCACTGAGATGTCTTTGGGGATGTGATAGCCTTTTTCTGATAATTTTTGCATGACGCCTGAAGCCATCTCGTCATTGGCAGAGAAAATAGCGGTTGGCATTGGATCTAAGTTTAGATAATTCTCGGCTGCTCTGATCCCAGAGTCAAAGGTGAACATGCCTTCTTCAATAAGATCTGACTCTATGGGAAGGTTCGATTTTTTCATTGCATCGACAAAACCATTATATCTTAGTTTGCCAGCGCCATGAGCAGGGTCACCTTTGATGAAGGCAATTTTCTTATGGCCAAGATCGATGAGGTGATCAGTCATTTCAGCTGCAGCACGGCGATCATCAATAAGGACAGCTAATTTGTCACCGCGATCTGGCGGTGCCACAGAAACATAAGGAATGTTTTTCTCTGTAAGGAGGCTTTTGAAAATAACATCATCACAGACCGGAGGAGTTAAGATGAGACCATCTACTCGCGAGTGAGCCATAAAGTCTAAGACTTGTTCAAGCAAAGGCACTTCCCCTTCACATGTGACAGGTTTTAAAACCATGCCATAACCCTGTGCTTCACAAGTTTCTAGAATACCAGTTTGGATGTTTGCCATATAGCTTGGGCCAGGGTTGTCATACAGCAACGCAATAAGATAGGTTTTGTTGCCGGCCAAGCCTCTTGCGGATTGGTTTGGCTTGTAGTTTAATTCATCAGCAGCCTTAAGGACTTTCTCGCGTGTTGTTGCGCGCACGTTCGGTTCTTTATTCATCACCCGTGAGACTGTTTTGATGGAAACCCCAGCTAAGTTAGCAACATCATCAATGATAGCTTTTGTCATATAAACATGGGCCTTTGATCTTATTTTGTTTTTTCGGCGAAGCTTGCCTCATTCTTATGGACCACTTTAGAGGATAAGAGGGGCGGTCGTCAATATAATTGACAGCGCTGTCAATTATATATAGAAGAAGGGCACTTCTGTGTTAAATATAGTGCAGACTTCTAGATTGGCCCCTGAATCAGTCAATCAAAGTTAAAGAGTTTACGCGCGAATTTAAAGGCTTTAACCGTGACTAGTCAAAAATCAGTAATCGTAGGGGATATCGGCGGCACCAATGGTCGCTTGGCTTTGGCAACTTTTAATCAGGGTTCGCCCATGCCTGTTATCGGTGAGATGCATACGTATCTTAGTGCTGACTTTGCGGGGCTGTCGCCAATGATTGGGGCTTTCATCGAAGAGGCAGGTTTGCCAAAAGGCTTGTCAGCAAAAATCGCGATTGCAGGACCAACTTGCGGCCAAACGGGGCATCTAACAAATCTGGATTGGCATGAGGATGCCTCTCAAATCAAATCAACTCTCTCTTTGTCGGAGATGGGTTTTTTGAATGACTTTGGTGCATTGGCCTACGCAGCCGGTTACCTAACAGAGCCTCACACCATGTCTATAAAAGGCGGGACACCTGTTGAAGGGGCGCCCATCAGCGTCATGGGTCCAGGGACAGGCTTTGGAGTAGCGCAGCTATTGAAGGTAGATGGAAAGTTCCACGTTATTTCTACTGAAGGAGGGCATGTTTCATATGCTCCTGTGACGAAGTTGGAAGAGGACCTTTGCCAATATTTACGCAGAGAAGACGAGCATGTCTCTGTAGAAACGTTAATGAGTGGTGCGGGGCTTCAGCGTATTCATCGCTTTCTTGTTGATTATGCCGGTAGCGGCAATGCTGAATTACGCCCTGCAGAAATTAGTGCGGCAGCTATCGATGGTTCGGAGCCTTCTTGTCAAAGGGCGGTTCAGGTCTTTCTCTCAATTTTAGGAAGTATCGCTGGGGATATGGTGCTTGCCCATGGCGGGCGGGGCGGTGTGTTTTTTGGGGGTGGTATTTTGC
The DNA here is from genome assembly GCF_031598375.1 of Temperatibacter marinus. Lineage (NCBI taxonomy): Bacteria > Pseudomonadati > Pseudomonadota > Alphaproteobacteria > Kordiimonadales > Temperatibacteraceae > Temperatibacter > Temperatibacter marinus. Next base: position 394,349 of record NZ_CP123872.1, on the reverse strand, counting down.
CAAAGATTGTCGCTTTATTAGATAAGAGTGACTTGGCCAGCCGGTTTGTCTCAAAGGGACCTATGCGAGGATATCTGGAGGATGTGCCTGTAAATTTAATTGTTTCCCCAAATGCAGCCTTGATCGGGGCGGCCGTCGCATAACACATTTTCTCTTTTTGGATTTCATCAAGCTGGGCCTCTGCCCGGCTTTTTTTGTGGCGGGGTTTATTTTGACCCATTGTTCGACCACTTTTGATTCGCTAATTTGATGTTAAATATTCCATAAAATGCAAATTTGCAAACATTTGCATAAATAATTTCAAAGAATGTTCGGGCTAGGTACGCGATTTCCTTGCATAGAATTTATTCAACAAAGCCCTGTATATCAACATTTATGACTAATTTATTGTGACTTATATGTGACAGTTCTACGGTGATATTGTAAGATGTATTTGACAAGTTTACATAAAATTGCAATATTCGAAGAGCGTTAAGAGTGGGAGGGTGCCTTTTTGATTGAAAAAAGGGCTTTCTCCCTTTGTTTTTATCATAATCCATAAGGGAGGGAAACCAAATGGATCTTGAATTGAATCGGTATCGTGCAAGATTGTTGACAAGTGCTGCAACAACACTCGCACTTCTTGTATCACCTGCGACGACTGTGGCGCAGGATACAGATGAAGAAAATCTAGAAGAAATTACAGTTACAGGTATTCGGGCGTCTATTCGCAATTCTGTAGCGAAGAAAAGAAATAGCTCCTCAATTGTCGAAGCTATTTCAGCAGAAGATATTGGTAAATTGCCAGATGCGTCTATCGGTGAATCTCTTGCTCGGTTGCCTGGTCTGGCGGCTCAGCGTTTTGATGGACGTGCCAATAAAATTTCTATTCGCGGCCTTGCTCCAGACTTTACAACAACAACGTTGAATGGACGTGAGCTTGTGTCTTCGGATAATAACCGTGGTGTTGAGTATGATCAATTCCCTTCTGAATTGATAACTGGCGCGACTGTTTATAAAACACCTGATGCTACCCTGACATCTCAGGCTATTGGCGGTACAGTCGATATGCAGACTGTTCGTCCACTGGCTTATGATGAGCCACAATTTGTCGTGGGTCTTCGCGGTGAACTGAGTGATAAAGGCGCCTTAAATTCTGGGACGTCAAGCAAAGGGTATAGAGGCAATATCGCTTATATTGGTCAGAATGAAGACGGAACAGTCGGATATGCTCTTGGCTATTCACGCATGGTTCAGCCTATTCAAGAACAATATATTCACTACTGGGGATATTCAGAGCAAACAGATGCCGATGGTGATTCTGGATTGTTCCTTGATGGTGCCAAGCCTTATGTAAAGTCTAACGAACTTACCCGTGATGGACTTCTGGGTGTTGTAGAAGTTAAAGCCACAGACGATGTGCGGTTCCGCTTAGACGTGATGTACTCAAAGTTTGACGACGAGCAAACACTTCGTGGTCAAGAAATTGCTGGCTATACAAAAGATAGCATCGACATTATTTCAGTAGAAGACGGTGTTGTGACTGAAGGCATCATGCAAGGCCTGCATACAATGGCCCGTAATGACTTTTCTGATCGTAAAGTTGAAACGTTCGCTGCAGGCTTTAACGTCGAATATGATGCATCCGATGATTTGAGTTTCGAATTAGATGTGAGTTATTCTGAGGCAAAACGGAATTTCGCCGCTTATGAGACTTATGCTTCAAATGGCCGAGGTCAGTCTGGACCTGGCAGTGACGTTGGATATGCCATGACTGGCGAAAATGGTGCAGTATTCTCTTCTAACCTTGATTTTGCAGATCCTAATGTATGGGGTCTAGGTGATAATCTTGGTTGGGGTGGTCCTCTTTGTACAGAGGCACTAGGCTGGCAGTGTGATAGTCAAGATGGCTTCAGAAACCAGGAAACATCGAAAGATGATATGGCTGCGATTAAATTGGCAGCAGTTCAACAGCTTGATGGTCCGATTAATTCTATTGAATATGGAATTCGCTACAGTGATCGCAGCAAAGAGCACACACGTGATGGCTTTTTCCTTACATTGAATGATTATCCAAATGTCGTTTCTGTGCCTTCAGAGTATCTTTTAGAACCAACATCTCTAGGCTTCATGGGTTTAGGGGATAGCTTTAGCTATGATGCACGTGCGTTGGTAGACAGTGGTGTTTACTTCTTCTCTCCTGAGAATGAAATTAACGCATTGACCAACGATTGGTCTGTGAATGAAAAAGTGTTCAATGCTTATGTGATGGCAAATGTTGATGCCACTTTAGGCGATACGCCTGTGACTGGTAATGTTGGGTTACATGTTGTTCATACAGATCAATCTTCTACAGGTACTCAAGTTGAGCCAACAGGTCCAAATTTAATCACAGAAGGCGATAAATACTGGAAAGTTCTTCCAAGCATGAACTTGTCTTTTGAAGTGAGTGAAGCAGGAAAAGTGCGCCTTGGTGTGGCACGAGTAATGGCTCGTGCTCGCATGGATCAGATGAATGCGACACGCAGTATTAACTATTTTGGTGGTAACGCTGATAATAATACGGGTGATCTTAGAAATTCTCCTTGGAGCGGCGGTGGGGGTAACCCATATCTTCGTCCATGGATGAGCTGGCAGTTCGACCTTGGCTATGAGCATTACTTTGATGAAGGTGGTTATGTTGCCTTGGCCGGTTTCTATAAAAAGCTAGATAACTTTCACTATAATCAAAGTACTGAGTATGACTTCAGTCCCTTCCTAGATCAAATCGATACAACACTTGATGGTGCCCCGTGGACTAATCTTGGGTTGATCTCTCAGCCTGAAAATGGGGGAAGCGGTAAGATTTATGGTCTTGAGGCCTCTCTGTCATTGCCATTCTCTACCTTTAGTGAAAACCTGAAAGACTTTGGTTTCATAGGCAGTGCTTCTCTGACCAAATCAAATGTGAAGGAAACACCTGATTCTGTTGAAACACGTTTGCCGGGCTTGTCTGAAAAAGTTGTGAACGGCACTGTTTATTATGAGAATGACACAGGTTTCTCAGCGCGCCTGAGTGCTCGCTATCGTTCGAGTTTCCTTGCAGAGGCTTTTGCAATTGGCCTGAGCCGTGAAGAGATAGAGGCTGTTGGAGAAATGATCGTTGATGCGCAGGTTTCCTATGACTTGTCTACTCAAGGTTTTGAAGGCGTAACCCTTTATCTTCAGGGATCTAACCTAACCAACGAGCCATTCAAGCAGATCATTAATGGTAACGATAATCTACCGAAGAACTTCCACACATATGGTCGTAACTTCATGTTAGGTTTTACCTATAAAATGTAATCATGAGATGGTTACATCTTGCTATAATCAAGTCCCTGTCAGTATAGTGCTGGCAGGGTTTTTCTTTGAGGGATGATGAGAGTGAGGGATGAGGAATCATGAAGGCTAAGCCAATTAAAAAAATTGTTGTTGTCGGGGGCGGTACATCTGGATGGATGTCAGCAGCAATGCTCGCTAAATCTTTTGAGAAAACGATGGAGATTGAATTGATCGAATCCGATGCGATTTCCACTGTCGGGGTTGGTGAAGCGACAATCCCTCCAATTCGATCCTTTAATGGGTATCTTGGCATTGATGAGATGGACTTTTTAAAGGCAACAAAAGGCAGTATTAAGCTCGCAATTGAATTCCAGAACTGGGGACAAAAAGGGGATAGTTATCTTCATGGGTTTGGTTATGTGGGGCGCAAAATTGGGATTACCCCCTTTCATGTTTATTGGCAAAAATGCCTGAAAGAGGGCAAAGCTAAAGATTTGTCGTCCTATTCGTTTAATAACATTGCGGCTCAAGCCAATAAATTTGCTCCTGTAACCAAAATCAAGAATACACCTTTGGATGGGCTCTCATGGGCTTTTCATTTTGATGCTGGATTGTATGCAAAATTCCTACGTCACTATTCTGAGGATAAGGGAGTTGTTCGCACAGAAGGTAAAATTGTCGCCGTCCATCAAGATAGCGAATCTGGCTGTGTGACAAGTGTAGAGCTTGAAAATGGGACGAAAATTGAGGCTGATCTTTTTATTGATTGCTCAGGGTTTCGAGCGCTGTTGATTAATGGGGCACTCAATTCTGGGTATGAAGATTGGTCGAAATGGCTGCCATGTGATCGGGCTTATGCAGTTCCGTGTAGTAACGATAATTCGCCTTATAGGCCTTATACGCAGTCTATTGCTCATAGCGCCGGGTGGCAGTGGCGCATCCCTTTGCAGCATCGCACAGGCAATGGTCATGTTTATGCCAGTGCTTTCATGACGGATGAGACAGCGGCAGAAATTTTAATGAACAATCTTGAAGGTGAAGCACTCAAGGATCCAATGCAGCTTAAATTTACGGCCGGTAAGCGGTCAAAAATTTGGGATAAAAATGTCATATCTATTGGTTTAGCCAGTGGGTTTATTGAACCTTTAGAAAGTACCAGTATTCATTTGGTCCAAATGGGGATTACAAATTTAGTGATGCATTTCCCCTCGTCGCAAGATTGCAGTCTCAATGCGAGAGACTATAATAATCGAATGGATTTCGAATATGAAAGAATTCGAGATTTTATTATCCTTCATTATCATGTGACTGAGCGAGACGATAGCGAGTTTTGGAACTATGTAAGAACGATGGACGTGCCACACTCCCTACAGCAGCGCATTGAGAGTTTTAAGCATAACGGTTTTGTCTACAGAGAAGATAATGAATTATTCACGGGTGAAGGCTGGCTTCAAGTGATGGTAGGTCAGGGCATTATACCTAACTATCACAATCCGATTGCAGACCAAGTCACTGTGGAAGAAAGTGCTGAATATCTACAAAACCTCAATGTAATTATGGAACGGGCAGCACAACAATTACCAACCCATAAGCAATTCTTAAATAGCCTTTAATCTGAGGCTATCGTTTTGCATCTTAATCTGGTATAGCTCTGCTCCTCAAAAGGAGATGAGAAAATGACTGCAAAAATTAAAGGCAGTGCTCCTGAGATCAAAATCAGGAATTTAGCTGCTAAAGCTCTGGAAGAAAAACAGAACAGAGCTCGAATTCTTCCCTCAAAAAAAGGCAAGGGCGCCCCATACAAGAGACGTCAAAAGCATAAGAAGCTTTTGGCGTCTTATTTTTTGTGCGCTCGCGAAAAATTTTCAACTAAGAGCCTTTTTAAGAACGGTCAAACTATCTATTTCTTGACCCGTACACTTACCTCAGTCAAACTAAGTGCAACTTGAGGGAGAAAAGACATGAGATCATTATTTAAAATAGCAGCCATTGCGGCGCTTTCTGCAAGCGTATCAATGACGGCTTTGGCAGAGACGAAAATCATTCATGCAGGAAAATTATTAGCAGTGCCTGGTAAGCCAGCTCTTGAAAAACAGTCTGTCGTCATAAAGGACGGAAAAATTAGTGCGGTCAAGGCAGGCTATCATACAGAGGACGGTGCTAAAATCATTGATTTAAAAGATAGTTTTGTAATGCCAGGGTTGATGGATATGCACGTGCATTTGCAGGGTGAACTAGGTCCAAAGAATGATAGTGAAGCCTTGAAAATGTCCGACGAGTTATCCAGCATGAAATCAATCCACCATGGCATGAAAACATTAATGGCGGGTTTCACCACGGTGAGAGATGTTGGCAATAACCCTCAGCATATGTACGCTCTGCGCGATGCAATAAATTATGGATGGGTTGACGGTCCGCGCATCATCGCAGCTGGCGGTGTTGGGATTACAGGGGGCCATGCCGATGTGAGCGGCGTCAAGCATGAATTGATGGACATGCTGACGACAAAACGTATCTGCGACGGGCCTTATGATTGCCGTCGGGCAACACGGCATGCCATTAAATATGGTGCAGATCTTGTAAAAATTACATCCACGGGCGGAGTTTTGACAGACCGTGCCACAGGTACTGGGCAACAAATGGAAATGGACGAGCTGGATGAAGTAGTTCTGGCTGCGAAACGAATGGGCCGAAAAGTTGCATCACATGCCCACCAGGAAGACGGTATCGTCGCGGCTTTGAAGGCGGGTGTTCATTCCATAGAGCATGGGACTTATGCTGGACCAGAGGCATACAAATGGTTTAAGAAAACCGGCGCTTATCTTGTGCCGACACTTATTGCCGGAGACACGGTGAAAAATATGGCCGAGAAATCGAATTTCATGTCACCTGCTATTAAAGCAAAAGCCATTCGCGTGGGCACTGACATGAAGGGCAATTTTGCGAAAGCTTATAAAGCAGGGGTTAAAGTTGCTTATGGGACAGATAGCGGCGTCTCTGCACATGGTACGAATGCTTACGAAGCAGTCTTGATGAATGAGGCGGGAATGACTCCGATGGACATTTTAGTCACTGCAACAATTAATGCAGCGGATTTGATAAGCATGTCAAAAAGCTTAGGGACCATTGAAGTAGGTAAGCAAGCGGATATTATTGCAACAGATGGCAGTCCTCTCAATGATATTAAAGAATTGATGGATGTAGATTTTGTGATGAAGACAGGCAAAATTTATAAAAAGTAATGCTGTTTCTCAGCCCAAGAAAAAGCCAGCTAAATGCTGGCTTTTTTTATTTTCTCGCCTAGGTATAAAGAGCCCGTGCAGCCGACTGGCCAGTCAAGATACATCCAGGGAGGAAAGTACCTTCTAAAGAACGTTTTCCGGACGCCCCGCCGCCTCCAAAGCCGGCAGCTTCCCCTACAGCATAGAGGCCTTCCATTGGCTTGCCCGCTGAATCAAGCACTTGCCCTTTTAGATTTGTTTGGATTCCTCCCAGAGTTTTGCGGGCAATCAGATAAGTCTTGATTGCGACATAAGGCAGCGATTGTGATGATTGTATCGTTTTGAAATTGCTTGTTCGCAGTTTGTCACCAGACCATTCTCTGAGGGTTTTGATAAGGCGGATCTGGGGATCTTCAATTTCTCCAGGCGCTTTAGAGAGAAGGGCATCATATTGATCAAGTTCTGCTTTCAGCGTTTCGACTTCAATATGAGGTTGGTCTGTGAGCGCATTCATTTTTTGAACGAGCTCCTCTAAAGTCATCGCTGTGATTACATGATCACTCTCTTTTGCCATGCGCTTGATAAGCCATGGTCTTGCTGTCAGCATTGAATAGACAAAAGTAATGAATTTTTTATCCCGAATATAGGGATTATGCTCTGCACCTGATATTGCCAGTTCCTTACGCGCTATGTCCCAATTCATAATATGCCATGTCCATGGTTTTTCTTGAGCGGCGACTTGCTGACAAAGGTAATTGGTGTCAAAGCCAGTAATTAAAGGTGGCTTAGAAGGGTCCATTGATCCTGCGTTGATCCGTTTGCCTTCATGATTGCACCACATGCTGGTGCGCGTTGGAATAAGCGAGAGGCCATGACCTTCAAAGTCGGCCTGCGGATGAGGGATACCTGCTGCATAATTCCACATTTTATCTAGATGGGTCACCCGCCCTCCAAGAGAAGCCGTCTGATCATGTAAATGGCCGTCGCCGAATGGATGGCATCCATTTAAAATTACGTCCGGGGCAGGGGACCCTTTCTCTGTCCACTCTGGGGGCCAGTGTCGTCGAACCTGATCGATATTTCCGCCAATCCCTCCCGTTGCTACGATTGTTGCGCCAGCATCGCATTCAAATTCTTTATTTGAAGCAAGGTCTCCACCATGGCACCCCGTAATCTTACCATTTTGCGTGGTGAAGCCCTCGACCTTATGACGGTGAAAGAGGGAAAGGCGGCCAGTATCTATGTATGGTTTTAACCTCAGTATGAGAGTTTTGGTCATAAACTGACTGGTCCCCCAGAGTACATGATACCGCGCGACGCTATTTCCTCTGTCATGTAAACCCCGCTCAACCCATTGAACTGCCGGTAAAAACCCGATGCCGCGTTCCTTGAGCCAGTGAAATACTTTTTCATTGGAATTTTCAATATAATAATCAGCCCATGCGCGAGGCCAGTGATCAGTGGCTTCAAAATCAGCAAAACTATACCAATCTTTTTTTGCGCGTTCGATACTATCATCAATTTTCAGACGGGCTTGGGCTGGAGTATCCACTAAAGCCATCCCTCCAAATGCCCAAAGTGCGAGGCCGCCAAAACGGTTTTCTGCGTCTTGATCGAATATGATGACATTCTGATGTGGTTTGGCGTCAAGAATTTCAAGGGCCGAAACAATTCCAGCAAGGCCGCCCCCAATAATACATACATCTGATTTGTAGAATGCTTTTGTCATGCAGATCTCCCTGAAGTCCAGATTAATCAAAGCAACAGCGGATGCAATAGGAATATATCTCTATAAGACAAAGCTTACTCTTCAGCCTGTTCCATTCGTTTTAATACAACTATTCGATCGGCAATATAAGCTTGAGCCTGCTGTGTTGATAAGACATTTTTGAGAGATGAAAGTGTTTTTTGGGATACATTGTCGTTGCAGATAAAAGCGAAATTGATATTTCCGATATCACTATGGTGGATCAAATTATGAATTGGGGATTTTTTATCCGTTTGATTTTGAATCTGTCTAAAGAGAGCTTTTCCCATGGCAAGCTGATAGATATCTCTGGTTATGACAAGATTGATAATTTGCTCAGAGGAACTGAGTTCGACTAGAGGGATTTTCTTGTCTTTTGCATGACTATAGGCCGTATACCCAAAAGCAACATGTGTATTATAAGCTGTTATGGGCACTTCCTTAGGTAAAGTCTTATTTCGGAAAATAGAAACAGGCATTGTTTGCAGGTCAATGATTTTATTCATCTTTTTTGGTAAATTAATATCATGAATTATTGAAGAGCAAGCTTTGATAGAGGTCCTGCTGCGTAGGATGCCAAAGTCTTGAAATAGTCGGCGAAAACTTTTGTAGTTTTTCGTTTCAAACTTTACATTATGTGCCCTTAGGTATTCTTCGATTGTGTCTTGATGATAATTTATATAGGCGACAGTTGAGGCGAGACGAATATAGAAAAGAGGGCTTTCTTGGTCATCCGCCCTTAGAGGGGACGCACTCATCAAGAATAGTGTTATCAAAATCATGAATTTTGAAAGTACCTGAAACATAGATTGCCTTTGCCTTATCTTAAATTCTTCAAAAACTACCATAAGTTATTTTGAGAAGACACATATTTTAAACGATTACGGGGTATGTCCTTGAATTATGCCTCTCAGATACCCATATAAAATTTATAAAGGTCAGAAGAACCTATAAAATGAGACGGTTATGAACCGTTTACGACAGACACAGAGGAACGAACGGAGGCGCGCCATGCGTTTACTAATTGCATTAATATTTCCCCCTTTGGTATTTTTTACCATCAATAGACCCTTTCAAGGGTTGATGTGTGCCATCTTGTGGCTCACGATCATCGGCTGGCCAATCGCGGCAATTTGGGCTGTCTATTCTTTATCTCAATATCGGAATGAAGAGTTGGCTCGGGACCTACACTACAGCCGCAGTGATCGGTACAGATACTAATTATCTCAGACGCGCGGGCGTATAGTCATCTACACGACATCCAAAGTTTTTAAAGCTCTCTGGAATATCTTGGCCTTTCGCGATAGAAGCCGCGATTGTTGACCAAGCAGGACAAGTTTGAATGCCGTATCCACCTTGGCCGACATTCCAGAAAAAGCCTGATTGTGTTTCATCATATCCTATGACAGGGGCACAATCAGGCGCAAATGTTCTAAGTCCAGCCCAGGTATGATTGGGTCGATCTAACTTGTGTACTGTCAGCTCTTCAAAACGGTAGATTGCCAAGGCAATATCTTCAAGATCAGGTTGTGCATCACAAGGATCTGATAGTGTTTCATCCTCAGGCGATAGGATATATTTTCCGCTTTCAGGTTTGAAATAGAGAGTTTCATTGAACGCAAGCGCCAGAGGGGCCGAGTCTTCATGCTCGCTTGTTTGGACACTCGCAGTGATGACGGTTCTTCGTTTTGGGGCCATTTGTAGCGGTGAAAGTCCACATCTTTCTGCGATCACGTCCGCCCAAGCCCCAGCTGCATTGACAATCACCCCCGCTTTTATGGCCTCTATTGAGGTTTCTGCTGCCCAAACCTTGTCTTCACGCACAGCATGTAAAAGTTCGCACTGCGTCATCACTTTGCCACCGCGTTGTGAAAGACCACGCAAATAAGCTTGATGTAGGCCAGCCACATCTAAATCGCCGCAGTCTTTATCATAGAGCGCCCCATCGAAAGTAGCATTCTTCAAAAGGGGATGCATTTTCTGAGCTGTCTCTTTTGAGACGACCTTTAAGGGTATATTAAGCTGTTGCGCGTGAAATGCCTCCTTTTCTGCTCGGTCTCGCTCTTCTGCTTTGAAAAGGTGCAGGGCGCCGCGTGGGGCAATGAAGGGGCGAGTTGAAAAGTCCTTTGGGGGTGATTTAAAAAAATCTTTTGAAGCTGAAGTGAGTGGGCGGATAGAAGGGCCCCCATAACTTTCAGCATAAAAGGCAGCGCTTCTTCCTGTGGTGTGATATCCTGGCTGATCTTCCATCTCGAGAATTATAACCGAATGAGTCTCAGCTAAATGATAGCCAATGGACGCCCCTGCTATGCCGCCGCCAATGATTAAAAAGTCTGTCTTCACACTGCTACTCTTGATTTTCTTCTAATAAGAGTTGGAAAATGGTGGAAAGTTGAACAATAAGCAAGTATCTCTTTGAAAAATATTTTTAGAAAAGGGTTTTTCATGATCACGGACGATTTCCTTCGAGAAATGACAGCTGTTGCCAATCGCTTGGCGGATGCAGCTGCAAAAGTGACTTTAACCTATTTCCGGCAGTCTGGAGATGTGACGAACAAGCTAGATCAAGGCTTCGACCCTGTCACCGAAGGCGATAAGGGTGCTGAAAAAGCGATTCGCGCTATTCTAGATTCAGACCTGCCTCATCACGGCATTATTGGTGAAGAATTTGGCCGTAAAAATGATCAAGCTGATTTGGTTTGGACATTGGACCCCATTGATGGCACGCGGGCTTTTATCTCAGGCCTACCCACTTGGGGTACATTGATTGCCCTGTCTTATAAAGGTGTTCCTATCTTAGGGGTCATTGATCAACCTTATATTAAAGAACGTTTTGTAGGATCTTCTTTAGGATCAACATTAAATGGGGTTCCGATCACAACAAGAAAATGCTCCAACTTGTCTCACGCGACCATTTCAACCACTGCACCAGAATTATTTGTAGGTTCTGAGCGAGAATTATGGGAGTCTCTTCAAGAGAAAACTCAACTGACTCGCTATGGTCTTGACTGCTATGCTTACGCGATTTTGTCCGCTGGGCATATTGATGTGGTGATGGAAACAGGCTTGCAGATCTATGATATGGCTGCCCTTATCCCTGTCATCAGAGGCGCAGGGGGTGTAGCCACGAATTGGTCAGGGTCTGAAGCGGGAGAAAACTGCAATTCTGAGCAAGAAAATGGACGTTTACTTGCATATGGAGACCCTGCCTTGAAGACTGAATTGCTCACCCTAACGAAAGGGTACTGACATGATTTCTCTCCGTATAGCCCCTGATCCGATCTTAAGGAAAACGGCTAAAAAAGTGACGCATGTTACTGATGAGCTTCGGGGTATCATTCGCCAAATGTATGATCTTTTATATGCGGCCCGTGGGATTGGTCTAGGGGCTAATATGGTAGGTCTATTAGAGCGAATTGTTATTGTTGATTTACAAGATGGCGATCATCCAAAAGTTACCATGATAAATCCGGTCATAACATGGCACTCAGAAGAGATGCAATCTAATGAGGAAGCCAGCCTTTGCTTTCCGGGTATTTCTGCTGAAGTCACACGTCCCCTAGAAATTTCAGTAACCTATCTTGATGAAACTGGGCATGAACAAACCCTGCAGGCTGCAGGATGGTTTGCTCAAGTTATCCAGCATGAAATCGATTATCTTGATGGCAAAATTTATCTAGATTATCTATCAAAGATGAAACGGGATCGGTTGATGAAGAAGATGGAAAAGTACAAAAAAGCTGAGGACAATAAGCATGTCCACTCTTCAAATTGTGGACCAGGCTGCTCGGTCCAGCATTAAAAAAAGCCCTCAAGAGGGCTTTTTCTGATTATTCTTTTTCTACAAAGGTCACATGACCCATTTTGCGACCTGCTCGAGGCTCTTTCTTTCCGTAGTGATGAAAATAGGCCGTTGGGTCAGATAAATATTTTTCTGCGTCTAAAATATCTTCACCAAGCAAGTTTTTCATGCGAATTTTACCCACCGCATGCTCAGGCCCAAGGGGTAAGCTGCAGATGGCACGAATATGCTGTTCAAATTGACTTGTGGTTGCACCTTCAATTGTCCAGTGTCCACTGTTGTGAACACGGGGCGCAATCTCATTCACGATTATATCTCCGGTTTCATCAGTTACAAACATCTCAACAGTAAGTACCCCTACATATTCTAATGCATTAGCAATACGCGTTGCCATCACTTTTGCTTTGGCCTCGACGATTTCTTTGATTGCAGCAGGTACTTGAGTTTCGTCTAGGATGTGATGTGTATGGACATTCTCGCTGACAGGAAAGGCAGCCACATCGCCACTCTCTAATCGGGCAACAATCACTGAGATTTCACGGTCAAATTTGATGAAGCCTTCAAGGATTGCCGGTTGGCCGTTCATAGCTTCATAGGCGTCGTCTAAATCAGCTTTTGATTTGACCACATGTTGGCCTTTGCCATCGTATCCGAAACGTCTTGTCTTGGCCACAGCAGGTCTGCCGATGGTTGCGAGAGCGGTTTCAAGCTCTTCTTTTGTGTCAAAGGATTTATAAGGTGCTGTCTTCACGCCGCTTTCATTGAGGAAGTCTTTTTCAACAAGTCTATCTTGAGCAACTTTTAAGGCAAGAGATCCAGGGGCGAGGGGGGCATGGTTGGATACAATGCGAGCTGTTTCTGCGGGGACATTTTCAAACTCATAGGTCACAACATCAACGGATTTGGCAAAAGCCTTTAAGGCGTCTTCATCTTCGTAAGCTGCCACCGTATAGTCCGCAGATACATGAAAGGCGGGACTGTTTTCTTCAGGGCAATATATATGGGATTTATAGCCCAACCGTGCGGCTGCCATAGCAAGCATTCTACCAAGCTGGCCTCCGCCTAATATACCAATCGTCTTTCCGGGGGCTATCATAACCTTCACCTCATTTGATAGGATTAATCAACGGGATCTTCTGCAATACTAGCTGTTTGAGCAGCGCGGAAGTGATCTAATTTGTCAGCCACAAGGTTGTCATGCAATGCAATAACAGAAGCAGCAAGGATGCCTGCGTTCTTTGCGCCTGCATCGCCGATGGCAAGTGTTCCGACAGGGATACCTCCAGGCATTTGCACTATAGAGAGGAGGCTGTCCTTGCCACTGAGGGCGCGAGACTTAATAGGAACGCCGAAGACAGGTAATGGTGTCATGGCTGCGGCCATGCCAGGTAGATGAGCAGCACCGCCAGCCCCTGCAATAATGACATTTAAACCGCGCTCTTTTGCAGAAGTTGCATAGTCATAAAGTCGATCAGGTGTGCGGTGAGCAGAAACAATCTTGGCTTCATAGGGGACCCCAAGATCGTCTAAAACATCAGCGGCCAATTTCATGGTTGGCCAGTCAGATTGACTGCCCATAATAATTCCAACAACAGGTGCATTACTCATTGCATCATCCCTTGTTCTCAAAAAATAAAAAGCTGGTAGAGTGGGAGAGTTCCAACACGCTTACCAGCAGATAGGGATCATTATATATGGTTTCATACGCAAAATGCAATAAAAGCTTTCATAAGATTAATAAGTTATTGGGCTCATTAACAAGTTAGTAACTAGAATGTGTTGTAACTATTTCTTGAAAGTGGGTTATAGTATTAATGATTTCGTGGTTATTGGGGATTCACAAAGTCATTTTTATACGGTATAACAATGAAGAGCGAGAGTTTTTACCCTTGTTATGAACAGACACATGGGGTCAGGGTTTAGTAAGCTATGAAAATAACAAATTCACCGGGAATGATTCGTTCTGCATCATCGCGTGCAGTTAAAAAGACCGGATCTGTCAAAAATGCGGACAGCGTTGGTCGGGCCACAATTCCAGGATCAACCGGCGTTAACGATGTTGTTAATATTGATGCCATTCCAGCGGAAGAAATGACACCTCGTGTACAAGCAGCCTTTATGGCGTTAATGGAAGAGGTTGAGAAGCTTCGTCAAGAACTGAAGCAAACCCGTAAAAAAATGAAAGAGCTTGAGGAAGTCGCTGATAATGATGCACTTTTACCCGTGCTCAATCGTCGCGCTTTTGTTCGTGAACTCAATAGGATGATCTCTTTTGCAGAAAGATACGGCACGCCTTCAACATTGGTCTTTTTTGATTTGAATGACATGAAAGTTATTAATGATGAATTCGGCCACGAAGCTGGAGACCGAGCTTTACAACATGTCTCTCAGCTTCTTTTGGCTAACATACGTGGCACCGATGTGGTTGCACGGATTGGTGGCGATGAATTTGGTGTTCTTCTGGCTCAGGCAGATGATGTGCGGGGAGCTGAAAAAGCAGAATATCTCGCAAAAGCTATTCATGAGACACCTTTTGAGGTTCTTGAAGGAAAGGGTGTTCATCTCAACCTTGCTCATGGCCATTATACATTCAATGGGGACGATAATCCAGTTGAGGCCCTCGCCAAGGCGGATGAGCGCATGTATCATAACAAGCGGTCAATGAAGGGTGAAGGCAACGTTCGGTAATTTGGCTGACAGTTAAGCAATTATGTCAGGCACCATCATGGCTTTGAGACGTGAAATTTGATCTTTTAAGCCAAGCTTTCTTTTTTTTAGTCTTTGAATTTTAAGCTGGTCAAATCCATTGGCGTCCTCTGAAAAGGCTTCAATGGCTGTATGTAAATCATGGTGTTCTTCTACTAACGAAAGTAGTTTATGACGAAGATCCTCCTGGTCCATATTTTCCCCTGTACCATTTCCGCATTTGAGATTGCTATTAATCTATTATACCATCATGTTTGATTGATGAATAGAGGGCTGATGAAAATGCCAACAAAAGAACAGATGACACTCAATAAAGACGAGTTTTGGTCATTTTCTAATGCCAAGTGGCAGCGGGAAGAATTGGCGAATGCTTTGATCGCCGCTCAAGAGTTGTACCGGGTGGATTGCAATCTGGTTCTGCTCTTTCTGTATGCAGCACAGCAAGGATTAATTATAGATAACTGTGATGCTTTATATGAATGCTCAAGTGCTCATCAGCGTTCTCGCCTTAGGCCTTTGCGACAAGCACGAAAAGGATTTGCAGAGACGTCTCTGTATAATCAAGCAAAAGAATTGGAACTTGCCGCTGAAAAATTTGCTCAAGACGACTATTGTCGCATTGCACTTTTTGAAAAAGGCCGTGCTGATAAATTCACTTTCGTTGAACAATTGTCTGACTATCTAGCTTATCTCTCTATTTTGGCTCCTGCCTCTACGGCAGTGGAATTGGCTTCAGAAATCTGGGACAGATAATCCCGAGTCTCTTATGGAAATCTATACTTTCTTGGTTTTCAGGCCGAAAGAGGGGAGGAATATCTCTTTGATTTTGACACATTTTTTTGAATTTTATATTTTTAATGTGACAAGACTATTACAAAAGTGTCAGACTTATCTTTGGTAATATTTCAAAAATGAAGGAGAATGTGAAATGAACGTTGAATCGCATGTGGAAAATCTGAATACCAAGCACTCTGAAATTGAAAGAAATATTACAGCTGAGCAACACCGCCCGGTACCAGATACGATGCGACTTATGGAGCTCAAGCGCGAAAAACTGAGGATTAAAGAGGAAATACGAAGTTTCAAAAGTCATTAAAGAAACTCTATTTCTGGTCATAGTAAAGAGGGGAACCATGAGGTTCGCCTCTTTTTTTATCAATTTATGGTCGATAGCCAAGAGAATGACGCCTTTTGGCCTGAAGAGTGTAAATAGCCCTTGAATTCTGCTGCGAATCGCGTTAAACCGCGCCATTCGCTCGTAAAGCGACAAATCCAGTTGTTACATCCTTGGAGGAACCGCTGGTCTGGCATGGCAATAGTGCTCTGCTAGCCTTATAGAATTAGGAGAATTCTCATGGCTAAAGTATTAAAAATTCAAGCCGAGAATCGTGACCGTGTAGGTAAGGGAGCCTCACGTGCAGCACGTCGTGCTGGTATGGTACCAGCAGTAATTTACGGTGATAACCGTGAACCCCGTTCAATCCAAATCAAAATCAATGAAGTCGTGCGTCTTTTGAACCGTGGTGGTTTCATGTCTCACACATACCAGATCGAAACAGATGGTAAAGTGTCAGCTACAGTTCTTCCTCGCGACCTTCAATTGCACCCAGTAACTGATATGCCGATGCATATTGATTTCTTGCGTCTTGCTGAGGGCTCTACAGTTGTGATGAACGTTCCAGTTCAAATCACTGATGATGAAGATGCTCCAGGCGTGAAACAAGGTGGTACTGTAACAGTGAACCGTCACGACATCGAATTGAACGTTCCAGTTGACGCAATCCCAGAAGCGATTGTTGTTTCACTTGCAGGTATTGAACTTGGTGGCTCTGTTAAAATTTCTGATGTTAAGCTTCCTAAGGGCGTGACACCGACAATTACAGATCGTGACTTTGTTATTGCAGCTATTACAGCTCCGTCTAGCCTTAAATCTTCTGAAGGATCTTCTGAAGAGGGTGAAGAAGGTGGCGCAGACGATGCTGCAGCTGAAGGCGGCGAAGAGTAATATCGCTGTTCCCACCACTTGGGAAAGGGTCTTTTCATGCTGTTGATCGTAGGTCTTGGTAATCCAGGCAGCAAATATGAAAGGAACCGACATAATATAGGTTTTATGGCGGTGGACGCGATTGTCCGCCGCCATAACTTTTCTGAGGCACAGAAAAAGTTCCAGTCCATACTTCATGAAGGCCGGCTCGGGGGCGATAAAGTACTGATAATCAAGCCTCAAACATATATGAATGAAAGCGGTCGCGCTGTAGGGGAAGCCATGCGGTTCTATAAGCTGACTTCCGCAGACGTTGTCGTTTTTTATGATGAACTTGATCTTTCGTTTGCAAAAGTAAAAGTAAAAGTTGGTGGCGGTCATGCAGGGCATAACGGCATACGGTCTTTGATTAATCATATAGGCGCTGACTTTAAGAGGGTTCGCATGGGCATTGACCATCCAGGATCAAAAGCTAAAGTCCATAGCCATGTGCTTGGTGATTTTAACAGTGAGCAACTGAGCACAGTTGAACGATTGAATGATGCGATTGCTGATGGTATAGCACCATTATGTATGGGAGATGATGCTAAATTTTTAAGCGATTTAGCCATGAAACTTAACCCGCCCAGAAAAAATTCAAAACCGGATCCAGAGAAGATGAAAGCCTCGCAGGCACAAAAACTATCGGGGTTACGAGAACGAGATAAAAAGTTAAGCGCAGAGGGTCCCATGGCGGCCGCTCTGAAAGCACTGAAAAAAGATTAAAGTGAAAGGACCTGATCATGGGTTTTAAATGTGGTATTGTTGGACTGCCGAATGTAGGGAAATCAACCTTGTTTAATGCATTGACCAATACAGCGTCAGCTGCAGCGGCCAATTATCCTTTCTGTACGATTGAACCCAATGTAGGCCAAGTCCCAGTACCTGATGAGCGTATTTACGAATTAGCTAAACTCGCAGGTTCTAAAGAGATTATTCCGACTCAACTTTCATTTGTAGACATTGCAGGCCTTGTGCGCGGTGCGTCAAAAGGCGAAGGTCTAGGCAATCAGTTTCTTGCGAATATCCGTGAAGTTGATGCCATTATTCATGTCCTGCGCTGCTTCGAGGATGATGATATTACTCACGTCGACGGACGCGTCAATCCTGTTGAGGATGCAGACACCATTGAAACTGAATTAATGTTGGCTGACCTTGATAGTCTTGAAGGCAGAATTCATGGTTTATCGCGTAAAGTACGCGGCGGTGATAAGGAGGCAAAAGCCTCCATGGATATGATTGAGCGGTGTATTGAGGTTCTCAAAGAAGGGAAAGCTGCACGTTTAGTGGACCGTACCGAAGAGGAAGAAAAAACATTTGAAATGCTGCAACTTTTGACCGGCAAGAAAATACTTTATGTTTGTAATGTGGACGAAGATAGCGCGGCTGAAGGAAATGAATATTCTGCACAAGTTGAAGCCATGGCGGCTGAACAAGGCGCAGGGTGTGTTGTGATCTCTGCAGCTGTTGAAGAAGAAATTGCACAGCTTGATGAAGAGGGGGATAAGACTGAATTCCTTGAGACTCTTGGTCTCGGTCAAACAGGCCTCGCCCGTGTGATCCGGGCAGGGTATGATCTTTTAGAGCTGATCACATATTTCACATGTGGACCGAAAGAAACACGAGCTTGGACTATTGCAAAGGGGACCAAAGCGCCTGGGGCCGCTGGAGTTATTCATACAGACTTTGAGCGGGGATTCATTCGAGCAACCACCATCGCCTATGAGGATTATGTTTCTCTTGGCGGTGAACAAGGCGCTAAGGATGCTGGGAAGCAACGGGACGAAGGTAAAGAATATGTCGTATTAGATGGAGACGTTCTTCTCTTTAAGTTCAACGTCTAGTCTTCTGACGATTTGGTGAAATGGGCCTGCCTTGTGCAGGCTTTTTTTTATCCTTATTTTTGACATGCTTCATCACATTTAAACCTTATCTCCACCACATTTGTGCAGCCTTATGTAGGGGGGTCAGTTGAAAGACGGAAAGGTTTGTCTCATGAAAGTATTTTTATCTCTCTTGCTGGGTTTGTCTCTTATTTCACCAACTCTAACGGCTGCTGAAGAAACCATCATTAGCGATGCTATGGTTGAGGGGAGTACTAAACTTTCATCGCGGCGGCATGTTTATATACCCGCTATCAACCTACAAAAACGCGCAGATTTTATGGTGTTAGGGGTGACGATAATTAACGATTCACGACAAAAGGAAAGACGCGAAGATGAAATCTATAGCACCATAGAACATATGATGGAGCGTGCTCAAAAGAGTGATCATTTTTCGTTAGGGACTGGGGAACGAATCTTCCAGCCACTCACTACAGAAAATTTTAAGTTGGATCTTCTTCCTGTGCCCAACAAAGATGATATGTCTCAGGTGAGACTATTGGTCAAAGCACCTTTAGCAGGAAGTGTGAGCGCGAATGCTTTAGCTCAAAGCATGAAAGACTTTATTCGAGCGGCGAGAGGCGTTGGGCGTAGTGACATCGTTGAACAAGATCGCATCAGCTTAACGGTTATAAATCCAGAGCGATACCGGATGGAACTTATTGGAAAAATCGCAGCTCATACAAGTGAGACAGCCCGTCAATTTTCAGAGCACTACGAGCTCAGTGTGCACGGCCTTTCAAATGCCCTAAAGTGGAAACGCCGTGGTCTAGATATGCTGACGCTTTATTTGCCGTATAATTATACATTGAAAGCCATATCAAAATAATTGGGCTTATTTATACTGTCTCCCCCCTCGCTGTGAGTGACTAGACATTTTATAGAAAAAGGCTATACAGAGATCCTGTGTAGCCCTTTTAATGAATAGGTAAACCTATGACACTTCAAATTACATTGCCCCATTGGTATGATCTTCACACACATTTTCGCCAAGATGAGACTGTGAGAGCAACAGTTGCAGACCATGTGAAAATGGGCTGTATTGGGGCTCTTGCCATGCCAAACACAAAACCCCCTGTAGGCAAGGTTTTTGAAAAAGATGACGTCAAAGATTACAAGAGTGTAGAAGCCTATCGACAAGAAATTATGACTGCTTCTGGTGGTGTTTTCCAGGAAGTTATTGTTCCCCTTTATATAACGCGAGATATAAAACCTGAGATGATCACAGCAGGGGCAAAGAAGGGTGTTCTCAAAGCCTGTAAATATTACCCGCCTCACGGAACAACAGGTGCTGATTTTGGTGCGCCTTTTGATATGTTTATGGAGAATGGCGTCTTTGCCGCGATGGAGGAAAGTGGTGTTACTCTCTGTATTCATGGAGAAGAGCACGGGCTATCTGCAGAAAAATATTTTGATCGCGGTGAAAATGCTGAGGAACTTTTTTATGCGAATAAGATGCCGCTCCTGATAAGAAGGTTTCCTAAACTTCGTGTTGTTGCAGAACATTTGACCACGAAAGTCGCGGTTGATTTCGTCAAAAGTGCTCCTGAGCATGTGAAGGCTACAGTAACTCCGCAGCACCTCATGTATACCATCGGAACTCTCTTGCAGGGATTAAAATATCATCTGTACTGCTTGCCATTGCTTAAGTTTGATGAAGACCGTCTTGCTCTACGACAGGCTGTAACTGATCCGGAGAATACGAAATTTTTCGCCGGCACTGATAGCGCCCCTCATGTTAAAAAAGTAACTCCGTGTGGCTGTGCTGCTGGGTGTTATACAGGGGGCATTGCGCCGCAGTTGTATGCGCAAGCTTTTGAAATGGCCGGTGTGGACCTTAGCATAGCTCAGGGGCAGGAAGTTTTTAGAAAATTCCTTTGCGAGATTGGTCAGACTTATTACGACCTTCCTAAAGCTCAAGGCACGTTTACCATCGAAAAAACTGCAGAAAATATAAAGCCTTTAGCGATGGCAGGAGAGACAATCATTCCCCTGCCTTTGGGTATGGACACACCAATGACCTGGTCGATTGTGTAATAAATTATCATTGCCTGTTGAAGATTCTATTTTAGCGCCCATATAGTGACTTCAACTTGTCTTGGAGGGATATATGACAAACAGCCTATTCACCCCATTTGATCTGGGCACGCTTACGCTTGCCAACCGCATAGTAATGGCACCGATGACACGTAGTTATTCACCAGGAAATGTGCCTAATGATCTTAATGTAGAATATTACCGCAAGCGTGCGGCAGGTGGTGTTGGTCTGATTATCACGGAAGGTACCTGCGTTGGGCATCCTGCTGCAAGCGGGTATCCAAATGTTCCATTCTTTTATGGAAAAGAAGCATTGGCAGGCTGGAAAAAAGTTGTCGAGGCCGTTCATGCGGAAGGCGGTAAAATTGCCCCTCAACTTTGGCATGTAGGCGCAATCCGTAAGGTTGGTAGTGAACCCGATCCTGAAGTGCCAGGATATGGCCCCTCAGGACTTGTCGCTCCTGGAAAGAAAAGATGTCATGAAATGTCAGTTGAAGATATTCAAGAGTGTATCGACGCATTTGTTGAAGGCGGTATACAGGCAAAGACCTTAGGCTTTGACGGCGTTGAAATTCACGGTGCTCATGGGTATTTAGTAGATCAGTTCTTTAGCGAAGAGCTCAATATTCGCACAGATGAATGGGGCGGATCTATGGAAAATAGAAGTCGTTTCGCAGTCGAAATTATAAAAGGAATTCGAGAGAAATGCGGTCCAGAATTTCCTATTATTTTCCGTTTTTCTCAGTGGAAGCAACATAGTTATGATGCAAAGCTAGCAAAAAACCCAGAAGAATTAGCGCAATTCTTGGAACCGCTTGTCGATGCAGGTGTGGATATCTTCCATGCCTCTACACGCCGTTTCTGGGAGCCTGAATTTGAAGGGAGCGATTTAAACTTGGCCGGCTGGACGCAAAAGTTGACAGGAATTCCGACAATAACAGTCGGCAGCGTTGGTCTTGATAGTGACTTTTTGACAGCCTTCAACCCGAAGGCGGATGGATCCGCACCTCCACAGGATATTTCCACTCTTGTTCAACGAATGGATAATACAGAATTTGATTTGGTCGCTGTTGGAAGAGCCCTTATTGCAAATCCTGAATGGGCAAATATGGTTCGAGATGGCCTCGAAGAGGATCTCAAGACCTTTGATCGGGAAATGTTAACCCAGCTTGTCTAGGGATGCTAAGATAGTTAAGAAAAAGGAGGTATGGGCCTCCTTTTTTTATTTTACACCTAATTCTCTTAATCGTTCTTCTAAGTAAGTATCAGCAGTGTGACGTTCCGAGAGGACCACATCTGGTCGAGGATGCAAGAACAGAGGGAGTGAAATTCGAGACTTATCACTGGCTTTGCCTGAGGGGTTTATTACTCTGTGAATTGTTGAGGGATAATAGCCCTGAGAAGCTTCTTGAAGCATATCCCCTATGTTCACAATGATTAGGCCAAAATCACTGGGTGCATCCATCCAACTCCCATCCTTACGTTGTACCTGTAG
The DNA here is from genome assembly GCF_031598375.1 of Temperatibacter marinus. Lineage (NCBI taxonomy): Bacteria > Pseudomonadati > Pseudomonadota > Alphaproteobacteria > Kordiimonadales > Temperatibacteraceae > Temperatibacter > Temperatibacter marinus. The sequence goes on along the minus strand of NZ_CP123872.1, from coordinate 372,153 downwards.
ACCAGGTTCGTTTGCGGCAGGAAGAACGGTGAGTAAATTAATGTCACCATGGGCAGCAGCTCGGATCGCTCCAGGTTCTTCATCTCCGGTCATCGGTGGATAATGAAGAATACGCAGTAACGTTTTGTGACTCTCTTTGATCATTTCAGGCAAAGGACTGCTATAAGCTGCAGCAATGTCTGGGGGCGAATAGGCTTCGACCCATGAAAGAAGAGTTTGTGCGAGTAAGCCTGCTTCCTTATAATAGGCGCGAATATGCTTCTCTAAGCTTTCTGGGCAACGACCATTAGGATAGACATGATAATATTCCTTAATATCCTTATGCTTGTGTCCTTTAGCAGTTTCAGACACACGACTGGGAAAGAATCCATCTTGGGTTTCTTTATTATATAAATATGCTTCCTTGTCGTTTTCGTCGCCTTTGAACCATTCTTCCCACTCTTGATAGATGGTTTCTACCAGTTGTTTTTGGATAGGATGATTTTTGAGGACACCAAAGCCAGTCTCATGCAAAGACTTTGTAAATAACTCAGCGGCTTTTTCGGCTTCAAAATCTACAGCAACTAATTCTGTCATGAAATACTCTCCCTAATTCTTGATAGTCTGTGTATCCCATTCTGCGAGATAAGTCACTTGATAACCATCAAGTCGCGAACAGTTTTTAGAGAGAGTTGGGAAAGGACTCTCTATTTTATCAGCATGACGATAAAAGCTGATTTTCCGTGATAAGCAACAGATTTCAGTTTAATAAATGCTATAATCAGGTAGTATTCCCATGGAATCCAGTAAAAAGGTTGAAGTTATGTCAAAGAAAATTGCTGTTGTAGGAACAGGCTATGTTGGTCTGTCAAATGCTCTACTTTTAGCGCAAAAATATGAAGTTGTTTCCTTAGATATTGATGCAGAACGCGTTGAAGGGCTGAATAATAAGGTTGCCCCAATCGTTGATGTCGAGATTGAAGACTTCTTGACCAATAAGAATTTGAATTTCCGAGCTACACTAGATAAAGAAGAAGCTTATAAAGGGGCCGATGTGATCATCATCGCCACGCCTACAGATTATGATGCAGCAACTAATTATTTTAATACAAGCAGCATTGAGGCTGTGATCAGTGACATCATTACTTTCAACCCGGCTGCAATGGTCGTTATAAAATCAACGATACCCGTCGGATATACAAATAATTTAACAAATGAAACAGGACACGAGAATATTGTCTTTTCACCCGAATTTTTGAGGGAAGGAAAAGCCCTTTACGATAATTTATACCCTTCTCGGATTATCGTTGGAGAGCAATCCGAGAGAGCACAAATTTTTGCAGAGATGTTAAGGGACTGTAGTCGTAAACCCGATGCTCCTATTCTCTTAGTTGGAAATACAGAGGCCGAAGCTGTGAAGCTTTTTGCAAATACGTATCTTGCGATGCGCGTCGCCTATTTTAACGAATTGGATAGTTTCGCTGAGAAACAAGGCTTGAACAGTCGTCATATTATTGACGGTGTCTGCTTGGACCCCCGCATTGGAAATCACTATAATAATCCTTCTTTTGGTTACGGTGGGTATTGTCTGCCGAAAGATACCAAGCAACTATTGGCAAATTATAGTGATGTTCCAAACAATATGATTGAAGCCATCGTGAATGCAAATACTACGCGGAAAGACTTTATTGCGGATCAAATTATTGAAAAAAATCCTATGACTGTAGGAATATACCGCCTTGTTATGAAGGCTGGATCAGACAATTTTAGATCTTCCTCTATTCAAGGGATTATGAAACGAATTAAGGCCAAAGGTATTCGCGTAATTGTTTACGAGCCTGAGCTGAAAGAGGATACCTTTTTTAACAGTCCTGTGCTTCATAACCTAGAGAGTTTTAAACAGCAGTCAGATATCATTGTCGCCAATAGATTTGTAGATGATCTAATCTCTGTGAAGGAAAAGGTTTATACGCGCGACCTCTTCGGGAGTGATTAAAAAGCCCCAGTCACAGGGGCCCTCTCTTATTTGCAGCGCCTATTGATGGCGTTATTTGCCGCCGTAAAGCCGGATAGACTATATACATCCGTTGTTCGTGTACCACGACTTGAAGTGGCCGTAACCACCATAGAATTTCCGGCTTTCATCGCTGTTACTAAGCGTTGATCATCGCGTGGATCATAGGCCCAAGCCCCGCCCCCTTCAGTGAAGAGTTTAAAGTTTTTTCTGCCATCAATAGAAATTGTCACTTCACTCCCTGCTTTGAGCGTATAGCCAACAACTGTATTAATTTGGTTTTTAATTTTGAAGCGCGGACGAGAGGTGACAGTAAAATATATATCGCCTCGGCGGACACCTTTCCTACTGGCTGACCAGCGGGTTGGTGTGCTGATCATATAACACATATCTGCCCCGCTATCGCGCATCTTCATCGCATCCCATTTGCGGAAACTACCGAGTGTATCGCGCTTATCTTGCGCTTCTACAAGGGGAGCAATGCCTGCAACGACTAAGGCTAAAAGACTTAAAGTAAATAATTTAATCTGTGACATTACTCTTCCTGTTTGTTCTTGTTTTTCAAGGCTCTCATTTTTGGGCCCCCTTGAATATGTGTCTTCTCTTCTATGGGCTGTCCGGTCATAATGGGACGATCCGGAAAGCCACCCAGCATTCTCATTCTATCATACATAACAATTGCGCCAGCTGTTGCAACATTTAATGAAAATTGTGTCGGTATTTTGATGACATCATCACAGCGATCAAGCATGGGTTTAGAAAGCCCGTATATTTCAGCGCCTAAAACATAGACCGCTTGATGCGGATGACGAAAGCTTGGAAGGTCAATACTTTCATCCGTTAATTCAACGCCCACCATTCGGCACCCTTTAGGCATTTGAATCTCATCGGGTCCTTGATACATGTAAAAAGGGATTTGTTTCCATGTCTTACTTGTGTCTGCGAAATCTTTAGTGATGGCCAGATTGTTTTTTGTCTCACCGCCTTGGGGCTTGGTTATAAAGGCATAGGCTGCACCAAAAGAATATGCAGTGCGGATCAAATTACCCATGTTGCCGGTCTTTGTCGCCCCGTCAATGCCAATGCCAAAATACCCACGCATAGTCGTCTCACTTCACTTTTATAAGAATGCCTGCTCTTATGTCATCTCTACACGTTTACCGTCAGGATGAAAAGCCGCAATTATGCAGAGAATAAGCATAGTAGACCCTGCAATGAACATGGTTCCGATCAAATCAATCTTAAATAAAACCCCCATGATAATATAAGCAATTGGGAGCATACCAATCGCGATGAACATCAATAAACTCATCACGCGGCCCATCATACGCTCTGGGGTGACCTTTTGGATCCATGTCATGAAATGAATCCACATATAATTATCCAAAAATCCTCCTAAGAAAAAGAGAATCATGGCAACGACATAGCTTTCTACAACAGCGATCACGGCGATCGATCCGCTGGAAAGTGCAAAGCAGAGAAATAGATAACGAGCGATGTTTTCGGCTTTTGGTGAGCGTGTCATCCCAGCTGTAATACCGCCAAGCAAGCCTCCAATACCATAGGCAGAAACCATCCATCCGAAAATTAGTGCTCCTTCTGTAAATCGCCCTTTTGTTAGGGCAGGAAGGCCAACAAATATGGGAGCATGATAGCAAAATTCAATGGCCCCAATGCCAAGAAAACAAAGTCTCATCGACGGAATTGACCAAACAAATTTTATGCCATCAATAATTTGTTGCATAAGACTCTTGGTTTCGTCTTCATGGCTTTTGGGTTTGGTTTTTACAAAGAAGAGTAGCAGGCTAGCGCAGGCGAATGTCATCGCATCAAATAAGAAAGCACGGGATAGCCCAAGTCGATCATCTTGATAGTTACTCAGCGTTGTGGAAGCATCAACATGGGTCGTGTCAATCTGTCCGGCAATGATAAGCCCTGCAACCATAGGACCAACAAAAACAGCCAGTTGATTGGTTACCTGTATGAGTGCATTACCGGCCTGGCGTTTTTCGTCTTGGAGAATAGCGGGGACCATTGAAATGCTTGCAGGATAATAAAAAGCATCTGAAATTCCAAAGAGTATTGCAACCAGAAAGACATGGGTCAGCGTAGCCATGTCATAATAGGTGAGTGCAGCAAGTCCAGCAACGAGTATGCCCCGGGTAATATTCGTCACCTGTATAATAATAACAGGGTTTGTGCGATCAAGAATGCCGCCCCCTACGAGCATCAGAACAGCTCGGGGCAATCCTTGAATGGCCAACACTGTTGCTGTAATACCCACATCACCCGTCATTTGCAAAGCAATCCACGGGAAGGCTAACAGGGTAATATGATCACCGATCACATTCACCAAGTTGGACCACCAAAAGAGGCCAAAAGTTTTCTCTTTTAACAGAGCAAACATCAAATACTCCTTTAAAGTATAACCTATACAATGGGGTAAAATAGAGTGCGGCTTTTTTTGTGACCAAAGCCAAAGCGGTTAATTTACCAATTAGCTTGAACCCTATGGGGATCCCGCTATAAATTCCATAAGAATATGTGTGATAAATAAACGTCGGGGAGCGTAAAGACCATGACTGAAGCAGAAAAGCCACAGAGTGACACTAGTCTTAAGGCAGAGAAACATGGGAAAATACCCAGCGGCCTTAAATTTATGTTGGATTTCCTTCCTCTTGTGCTCTTTTTCTTTGCCATTAAGTTCAAAGGAATTATGTTCGCCACCGCTATGTTTATGGTTCTCTCAGTCATATCAATGGGCATTCACTGGTTTGTAGAGCGCCATATTCCCAAAATGCTGAAGCTTTCTACTGGACTTATCGTCGGTCTGGGGGCGTTAACCCTTATTTTTGATAATCCAGTTTTTGTGAAAATGAAGCTCACAGTCATTAACTGCCTCATTGCAGCTATTCTGCTGGTTGGCATGATGAGAGGGAAACTCTTTATCAAGTCTCTTCTGGGTGAGGCCATCTCTATGAATGATATTGGGTGGCGAATTTTTACCCGGAATTATGCTCTCTTCAGCCTTTTGGTCGCGGGTCTGAATGAAGCCGTTTGGCGGACGCAGTCTGACGAGTTTTGGGCTGGCTTTAAATCTTTTGGAGTCTTACCAATGATGATGGTCTTTATTTTTGTTCAGATGATGTTGCTGATGAAATATATAGATACTGATGCTCTTGAGCAAAAAAAAGCTGATCAAACTCGGCGTGAAGACAAAAGTGAAAATCTTTAATCAAGATATTTATCGATATATTTGACTTTGATGTAAAGGGCCCCAAAGATCATAAAGCCCACGAGAATTTCTACAAGAGTGAACCGCAAAAAGAGACTTATCGCACTCGAGTCACTGTTATAGAGTGAGTTCATCATGACAACATTTAAATAGACAGTTATTGTCCCAGTCAGCACGTAGAGCAGATAGGTTAATAGGAGCTTTTCTATTTCAGACTTTAGATAAACTGGCATTCTTTTCCCCTTAAAGGGAAATATATACTTTTTAGTGTTACGTTCAACTAAAAGTATTACTCTGTTTTCTATGCATCCACTATCAAGTACTGTAAAAAGAAAACCCCGCCAGATCGTATTGCCTAGCGGGGGTTGAATTTGGATGCTTCCTGTCAGGTGAATTCCTGTGGGATAATCCCAGTGCACAGGTGAAATCCGAAATCAAACTTTACTCAGGAAGGATTACTCTGTCAATCACATGAATGATACCATTCGAAGTCTTGATATCGGCTTTTAAAATACGAGCGTTATCGACAGTTACACGGCCATTAGTCCCTTTCATTTGTATTTTGGAACCTTGAACTGTTGAAGCCGTAATTTTTTTACCGATTAAACTTTTCTTATACACTTTACCTGGGACGACATGGTAGGTAAGAATGGCAATAAGTTTATCTTTGTTTTCAGGTTTAAGAAGGCTTTCAACTGTCCCATCTGGCAGTTTTGCAAAGGCTGCGTCAGTTGGTGCGAAAACCGTAAACGGTCCATCCCCTTTCAGCACATCGACAAGGCCTGCGGCTTTCACTGCTGCGACTAGGGTATTGAAACTGCCGGCGCCTACTGCTGTATCCACAATATCTGCTTTAGAGTTAGATCCTGCATGGGCTGTAGGTTGAAGAGCGAAAACGCTCGCTGTCACTGCTGCAATCACAGCAATTTTTTTAGAAAATTTAAACATTTCATTTTTCTCCGAAACTGATGAGCCTACACCATAGCGGCTCTACCAGAAGCCAAGTATCTGAGAGTTCAGAACTTGGTATATCTTGCTACACAATAGGGGAGAAATTGGATTATTATATTTTTAGAGATCACGAAACTGTTATATATCTTTGTAAGGTTCAGGATTGCTGAAGGGGGCAAAATGTTTGGATCCCATGACTTTTTCGTAATCTTTTAAGGCCCAGGTTACACTTGGAAATGCAAGAAATTTCCATGGAATTTCGGTCCATCTGAAGAGCTGGACATCCATGCTTTCTATCCCAGCAGAAAATACCGGTTCCGAAAGCTCAGCCCTATAAAAGAGGTGGACTTGAGAGATACGCTTCACTGTGTATACAGCAAGAAGATCTTTGATAGTGACTTTAGCTTGAGCCTCTTCCCAAGCTTCTCTCGCAGCGCCTTCTTCTGGATTTTCACCAAGTTCCATGAATCCTGCAGGCAGTGTCCATAGCCCCTTTTGAGGCTGGATTGCGCGCTTGCACAGGAGAATTTTATCTTGATAGGTTGCCACACACCCCACAATGAGTTTTGGGTTTTCGTAATGGATAAAATCACACGTATCACAAACTAAGCGTTCATGATCATCCCCTTTAGGAACTTTTTTTGAAAAGGTATCGTTGAGCTGTGGTTGTATAATGGTCATACCACAAACCTATCGTCTTATACGCGGATGTCAATAATTTGACCGAGAGGAATGTCTCTGTTGCCATTAGCATCAACGCTTGAAGACAGGCGACCAAAAGGAGCTTCTCTGTTTGTACTAGAAAATTCGATGGCCTTTTTCTTTGCAGCTTCTAATTCTTCGGGCGAAGAAAGGCCGCCAGAAACACGACTATCGCTGGCAGACTTACGCTTGATGAGCTGTCCTTGAGGCGTATTCGGCCGGTCTCGGTTTTCCTCGATAGGTTTTCTATTCAGATCAACAGTCTTTGTAGACACAGTATTAGACTGTTGCTGAGATAAGATATTTAGTGTGTTTGGGTCTGGCTTGATATTCATAACCATGCAGTTTTCACCAACACCTTACAGGGTGTACTCTATAGATTACGCTATTCTGGCAAGATAAGACCGCGTTTTGAGGTCCCAATGATCATGAGCTAATTTTCGTCTGATTCTCTCAAATTGTCAAGCATTTGCCTTAACGGTGTTGCTTGGGCAGGATCAGAACTTCCTTTTATGCCAAGCTGAAGCGCCTTTATTGCAGCTTGTTTATTCCCTGTCATCAAGCGTGTACGTGCCAAGCGCATATAGGCTTCTGGAAAATCAGGTATATCATGAAGGCGTGTTTCTAATCGATCTGCCATAGCCTTAAAGAAAGCCAGTTGTTCTGACTCCGGAAGGGATGTGATCTGTTGAATTGTTTGTGGATCAATTGTAGGCATTGGGTATTTGAGCGCTCTAATTTGTGGCATGAGTGTTTTCATCCACGGGGCGTCGGGTGCAGACTGGCTCGTAAAAGCTTCCCATATTGCCAGCGCTTTATCATTCTCACCGCGTTGTTGATGGAAAAGGCCTTTAATATAGTGGGCAGAAGGATTCTTAGGGTCCTTGAAGAGAATTTGATCAATGATCATAAGCGACGCTGGTGTTACTTGTCCTTCTGCGATGGCCATGAGCGCCTCGACCTTGGATATTGGCCACCGTCTATCTTCGGGTTGGAGGTCCTCAAGTTTACTGAAACCATTCAAAGCTATATGATAGTTTTTCAGTTGAAATTGGGTGTTGGCATAAAGTCCCAAAAGATAAGGATCGTCTGGTTTTCTTCGTAAATCCGCTTCTAAACGCTCAAGGGCCTCGCCGAGGGTAGTTTCACTCTTACCAATCTTTTGCTCAAGCATCGATGTAGCACTGGCGTGACTGACACTTTCAAGATCTGGGCGGCCCTTATTCATATAGATGATGAGCGATAGTCCGGTTGTGAAGACCACCAGTGAAATGAGAAGGAACGTCGAAAGGGCATTGGATTCTGCATTTTCTGAGGAAGCGTCCGCCTCTCTCATGAAGGTTCTGGTGATTTCAGCTTTATTGATCCTGTACGAGTCTTTATCAATTTTACCATTTTGAAGGTCATGCTCGAGCAAGGATAATTGTTCGTCATAATGCATCCGTGCAACTTGTTTCAGATTAATGGTATCAGAAGAAGGCGCTCGTCTAATCAAAAGCAAGAGACAGAAAACCATCAATACAGCCAGGACAATCCACAGAGTCATGATTTAGTCTCCTCTTCGGCAAGTTGCCTTTCCGTATCTTCTAGCAGGGATTGAAGCCTTAACTCTTCAGCCTCTGTCAGAGGATGGTCTTCAGGGCGAGAGGGCGTGATACGTCTTCTGATGAGAAAGAAGCTCATACCGAGTAACAAGATAAGGGGAGAGCCCCATAATAAATATGTGGATGATTTAACCGGCGGTTTGAGAAGAATCCAGTCCCCATATCGTGCGACCAAATAGTCTTTAATAGCCTGCCGATCCAGACCTTCAGAGACTTTTATTCGGATGAGCTTTCTTAAATCCTTCGCAAGATCAGCGTTACTGTCCACAATGCTTTGGTTTTGGCATTGAAGGCAGCGGATTTCTTTCATGATCTCCCGGGCTAATTGCTCTTGAACAGGATCAGGTAGAGCTTCAGGATTTGAGGCCTGAGCAAAAACAGGGGCGGTCAGAATGAATAGGACAAGAAATAAAAGGCGTATCATTTGAAAGCCTCCTCAATCGCAGGAAGAACCTCTGTGGTCAGTTGATCGCCAATGATAGGTCCCCAGTGACGATATGTGATTATTCCCTTGCCGTTAATAATAAAAGTCTCGGGCACACCTGAAATACCAAAATCTATACTGGCCTGAAATCCATCTAAGTCAACGCCAATACGATCATAGGGGTTACCAAGTTGGTCTAAAAATTTTCTCGAATCTTGCGGCTTGTCTTTATGGGCAATACCATAGAGTGTGATTTTGTTCATTGCGGCAAGTTTCATCAGATTGTCATGCTCAGCACGACAGGGGATACACCAACTGGCAAAAAAGTTAACGACAATGGGCTTGCTGATTTGAAAGTCTTCAGTGTCAATGCCTTTTTGTCCCTCATATAAGGGCTTGAGGCTTACAGAAGGAGCGGCTTTTCCAATTAAGGCGCTTTTAATTTGCTTAGGATTTCTCTCTTCATCCGTAAGCATGACTGCAAATAAAAGCGCCATGGCTGCAAAGAGAAAAAGTGGTAAGAAACGTGTCATTTGATCTCTCATGATTGTCCTCCTTGCGCTTTCTGTTGGTTGGGCATGCTTTCCGTAGTGCCGAGCCTGAGACGACGGTCGAATAAGCTAAAGAAACCTCCAACGACCATAAGGAAGGCGCCAAACCAAATGCCCGAGATGAATGGCTTAAAGTATAGTCGCATGGCAAATTTAGAACGACCCTTTGTTTCATCAAATCCTGAACTTTCTCCAATAACCGCATAAAGGTCACCGCTCACAAGAGAGTGAATGGCGGCCTCAGTCGTATTCATAAAGGGGCTGGTGTAGAGGCGATCTTCTGGTTTCAGCTCTGCGATTTTGCTGCCGTCTTTTGTGACATCAAATTGTCCTTGGATAGCAGTATAATTTGGACCTGCAATGGCTTGGACCGCTGTTAGTTTAAATTCATAGCCACTAAGAGTGGTCGTGTCCCCTGCTTGCATCACCAAGAGTTTTTCTTGCTGCCAAGCCTCAGAGACTGTCATTGATAGAACCATAATACCAAGGCCAGTATGAGCTAAGGTCATCCCCTTTGTTGCTCTCGGAAGAGACCAAAGGCGTTTGAGGGCTTTAGAAGGAGCGCTGAACAGTTTGATGCGGTCTGTCATTTCACCCAGACTACTCACAATTAAATAGACAGCAAGGGACAGGCCAAGAACTGTCATAAGACCGTTCCCTACAAAATGCCAAGTGATCGCAAGACTGAGCAAGGTTGCAAAAATAAAAGCCGGGATTAACAGCGCTTTTAATCGGTCTATTTTTCCGCGTTTCCAAGCCAGCATTGGACCTGCACCTAAGGCTAAGATTAAGGGAGCCATAATGACAGCAGTCGCAAAGTCAAAGAAAGGCGGGCCTACCGAAATTTGGCTCCCATTCCAGGCTTCGAGAATCATGGGATAGAGCGTGCCAATTAACACTACTGCCGCATAGATTGACAGTAATATATTGTTGAGGACCAAAGCACTTTCCCGGCTCAGCATTGTGAATAATCCGCCGCCTTTTAAACTTGGTGCCCGCCATGCATATAGGGTTAATGTGGAGCCGATGATGACAGCGAGGAACCCGAGAATGAAGACACCGCGCTCTGGATCGGAAGCAAAAGAATGAACACTTACAACAATACCAGACCTAACGATAAACATCCCCAACAAACTAAAACTGAAAGCGATGATAGCCAATAGGACCGTCCAATTCTTCAAAGCGCCACGTTTCTCTACGACGATGGCGGAATGAAGCAGAGCAGCCGCCGCAAGCCAGGGCATGAAACTCGCATTCTCTGTAGGGTCCCAAAACCACCAGCCACCCCAGCCCAGTTCATAATAGGCCCACCAACTTCCAAGAGTGATGCCAGCTGTCAGAAATATCCATGCCCACAAGGCCCAAGGTCTCACCCACCGTGCCCACAAGGGGGTTACATGGCCATCAATCAGCGCCGCAATAGCAAAGGAGAAGGGAATAGAGAGGCCAATATATCCTAGATACAGCATAGGAGGGTGAATGATTAATCCCGGATCCTGCAACAGCGGGTTGAGCCCGTTACCATTCAGCGGTGCCGGGTCTAATCTTAGAAATGGATTGCTGGTAAATATAACAAAAAGTAGGAAACCAAGGGTGACTAGATGCTGAACTGCAATCACTCTGGCTCTAAAAGAAGCAGGCAGCTTAGTACCAAAGACGGCAACAGCTGCATTATAAGCTGTCATTATGACAATCTGTAAAAGAAGGCTGCCTTCATGATTGCCCCAAACACCGCTTATTTTATACATGAGAGGTTTATCAAGGTGGCTATTTGTTGCCACGTTAATGACAGAAAAATCAGAGGTGATATAGGCATATGTCAAGCAAGCAAAAGAAACCAGTGATAGCAGAAAAGCTGAGATCGCCGTATTCGGAGCGAGTGCCATCATATCAAGATGTTGTCTGGAAATGCCCACATGCGGTGCAATAGCACCAATGAAAGAAAGCACTAAGGCAAGGATTAAAGAAAAATGTCCAATTTCTGCGATCAAAATAACCCCCTTTAGTATGAATATGCTGTGTCAGATGGGTGTTTGCAGGTACCATCTTTAAACGCATCCCCTTTGGGCTTTGTTCCTTTTGCTTCGTAATTTTCATCGTGCTTGGCGAGAACGCGACTGGCGATGAAGACTTTATTCTCGTCGAGCTTACCTTCAGCTATTACGCCTTGGCCCTCGCGAAAAAGACTTGGCATCATACCCTTGAAGCTGACAGAAATATTTTCCGCACAATCTGTAACACGAAAGAGGTGAGTGAGACCATCAGCTGCTTTGCTGTGGCTGCCGGCTTCTACCATGCCGCCTAATCGGAAGTCTTCGCCAATTTGTATATTTTTATTTTTAATATCACTAGGCTGAACATAAAGATCAGCATCAACGCTCACTAAAAGCATAAAGCCAGCGAGAATAAGAGCCGTCACTGAGAGGAGCCCAAATATTAATCGACGACGTTTTTTATGGACCATCCGGCTCATGACTTGCTTGCATCCTTCTTTCGGTTCCTAGGATTGAGGCTGTCTGCTTCTTTCTCACTGCGCTTAAATCGACTATAGATATACACGCCCATGCCAATGAGTAAAAAAGCAACCACTGCGTAGGCCCCATATATGTAGGGCATGGCAGCTGCATTATCAACAATTCCTGAGGGTTCATTCATAGGAGCTACCTGCTTTCTTCCGCGATTCTAGCCTGTCTATAGGCTGCAATTTTTTTAGCATTAATTTCTGTCTTCATGCGCCATAAAAACATTAAGGCGAAATAGAATTGAAAAGCAAAGAACATGATAAATAACGTCACCCACATTTCAGATGGCATGCTCGGACCTTTTGCTTTCATGATACTAGCGCCTTGATGGAGCCCGTTCCACCAATCGACCGAGAATTTAATGATTGGAATGTTGATGACGCCGACCAGTGCCAAGATGCTGCTGGCCTTACCTGCTTTTTCTTCATCGTCCATAGTTGACCAGATTGCCATATAGCCCAAATAAAGAAAAAACAAGACGAGGACACTGGTCATGCGACCATCCCACATCCAATATGTGCCCCATGTGGGTTTCCCCCATAAGGCGCCGGTAAGGAGGGCTGCCGCTGTAAACAGTGCACCAATAGGGGCCGCAGATTTAGCCCCCAGATAGGCTAAAGGATGTTTCCAAACCAGTGCGGTGAAACTTGCTGTCGCCATTACCATATAAACAAGCATACTCATCCACGCGCTTGGTACATGAATAAACATAATTCGAGAAGTGGCACTTTGTTGATAATCTTCAGGAGCAATAAAAATACTACTATAAAGTCCATAGCTTAAGGTTAGGATCAACAGCCCTTTTATCCAGGGTAAAAGTCGATCTGCTAAGCGATTGAACTGTGCGGGGTTCGCATATTTATGCATTCTGTTTACCTGCCTTTATTCCAGCGCCAATTTCAGTGCGGCTTTTGATGCAATGGGTGCAATCACCATAGACACTAATGTGACTGCTCCTAATATTGAAAGCTCAGGGTAATAGTCAAGGCCTGAAATGGCATTTTTTACAACAGAGGCTCCAAATATCAAGGTGGGGATATAGAGCGGTAAAATGATGAGGGCCAGAAGTACGCCTCCTCGTTTTACTGCGAGAGTGAGAGAGGCTCCGATCGATCCAATGAAGCTTAGAGCAGGAGAGCCGACTAGTAAGCTCAGAATAAGAGCACCAAAAGCTTGGTCAGGTAAAAAATATAAAACACCTAGTAGCGGGGCAAAAAGAATGAGAGGAACAATGCTATTGACCCAGTGGGCGAGAGACTTAGCAATGATCACACCCGTGACTCCTATGGGGCTTATCATCATCTCTTCTAGTGTGCCATCTTCAAAATCAACCTGATATAATCTGTCAAGCGAGAGCAATCCTGCAAGCAGAGCCATAATCCAAATAATGGAGACGGAGACATCCTGTAAGAGGTTAGGATCCGCACCAATTCCAAAAGGAAAGAGACTGCTTGCAATCAAAAAGAAACTTAACCCTAAAGTACCACTGCCGCCTTGAGACCATGCCAGCTTCGTGTCTCTTTTAAAAATCATAGAAAATATATAGCTCAGAGAAGGGGAGGTCATGAGATCCAGTCCTCCAAACTTTTATCTCCTGCGTGAAGATTTGCTTTGAACTGATGGAGGTCTATGATTTGACCCTCAACATCAACATCTTCATGGGTCGCTAAAAGTATACTGCCTTGACTCTCGAGATGGTTTTTCATCAAGGCCGCCAAGGAGTTTTTATTATCCATGTCTAGACCAACGGTGGGCTCATCCATTAACCAAAGTGGTTTTTCTAAGAGGGGAAAACGGCAGAGAGCTGCACGCCGTAATTGACCGCTTGAGAAATATTTCACTGGGTCATCTAAGAGCGCTGTCATTGTAAATTGATCAGTCGCATGATGAAGGCACGCATCGGAAAGCGCTTCTCCTTTTGTCATGGCATAGATGAGGTGTAAATTTTCCCGCAGCGTTAGGCTTGGTTTTAATCCATTATGATGGCCAAGATAGACAGCCTCATCATGAAAGAGTTCACGGTCGTCTGTACAGTCTTCTTGATTGATCAAAAGGTAGCCCGTTTTGAACGGGAGATAACCCATCATGGATCGAAGGAGACTGGACTTCCCGCAGCCATTTGCTCCTTTTAAAACAATCATCTGCCCTTGTTTTAGCGTGAGTGATAATTCCGATAGAAGAATACGGCCACTGCGATAGACAGTAACATCCTTCATGTCCACGAAACAATCTGCTGGCTTGCTCATTCTTATCCTTTGGGTTATTTCTTCTTTCTTATAGATGTTTGGCTTATAAATCCATATTTTAGTGATTGAAAATGACTTTAATCAACTGAAACAAGGGGCAAAGAATAAATGATTGCAGGGCTCATTGAAATTATTGACTGGATAATGGTTCTTGCGTTTGCTCTATCGCTTCCGATCTTAGCGAGTATCCATATTCTGCGCTCAAGAGAAGACGTTGGTAGTGCAATTGCCTGGATGAGCTTTGTCTGGTTTGTCCCTGTGCTGGGCGTCGTCCTTTATATGTTGCTCGGAATTAATCGCATTCGAAGGCGAGCGAGGGCAGTTCGTCAGCGCCAAGGATTGTCCCCCAAAGAAATCATTGGGGATGATCCAAAGAAAAAAGGCTTGGTTGATGCCTGGGAAGATGCGCCACGACGATGGCGAGCTCATGCTAGGTTATCAGCACGCCTCTCAAGGAATTCTCTAACGGCAGGCAATTCTGTAGAGGTTATTCCCGGCGGAAAACAGGCATTGGATGCCATGCTGTTAGCAATTAATGAAGCAGAACATTCGGTAGCTCTAACGTCTTATATCTTCCAAGTGGATCAAGCGGGGCGACGCTTTGTTTCCGCTCTTGTAAAGGCACAAGAGAGAGGGGTTGCGATTAGAGTGCTGGTAGACGCTGTAGGTAATTGGTATGGGTTTCGGCCTGTCCTGGGGTTATTGAGGCGCCATAAAATTCCAGTCGCCTCTTTTAATCCGCCATCCCTGACTTGGCGCTTGGCCTTTTTTAATTTGAGAACACACCGTAAAATTCTCGTGGTGGATGGTCAGAAAGGCTTTGCAGGCGGCGTGAATATTCATCGCCATTATTTGCCAAAAAAGAATGGGCTACCCCTAGTAAAAGATACGCATTTTTCTTTTCAAGGGCCTATTGTTGATCAAATGATGGATGTTTTCTCAGATGACTGGTCTTTTGTAACCGGGGAAGAACTTGAAGGGAGACCTTGGTATAGGGAGCAACAAAAGCAGCAAAAGGAGGGGCACATTCTTCGAGGTTTTAGCGATGGTCCTGATGAAGAGCGACCAGTTACTCTCAATATTTTAGAGAGTGCCCTGTATGCAGCGCGACAGTCAGTGCGTATCGTGACCCCTTATTTTATACCCGATGTCAGCCTAATTCATGCACTTCAACAAGCGGCATTGAGAGGCGTTGATGTACAAATTCTAGTCCCAAAGAAATCAAATATTCCCTTGTTTTCGCTAGCTACAAGTTCAGGGTTTTCAAGATTACTTCGAGCGGATGTAAAAGTTTATCAATCAGAACCGACATTCGATCATAGCAAACTTCTCGTGATTGATGACCATTATGGTTTGGTCGGTTCAAGCAATTGGGATGCCCGGTCCCTGCGGTTGAATTTCGAATTTAATATGGAATTATATGGCTCTCAGGCCATTAAAGGCCTATCGGAGCATATCCATCATAAATTTTCTGAAGCAACCCTTCTCAGGTCAGAAGAACATGAGAAACGACCTCTTTGGAATCGTGTTACAGGTCGGCTTCTCTGGCTTCTTAGCCCCTATCTGTAATTAGTCCAGCAAGGCCTTGTGCATTGTAATGAAAAGTTCGGCTACATCATTCTGCTGCTTAAGTGATTTAATATTGGCTTTTGACCACTCCCATTTTAGAAGAAACCCAAAATCTTTGGTTTCTTCATCGGACAGTGTTTTATAAGCCATGGCCCATTTAGCGAAAGTTCTTTTTTCAATGCTACCCTCTGATAGAACAACAATGTTTTCGTGGCGCCAGTCCTTCTTAATTTTAGCGAATGTTGCTAAAATATCATCCTTGTCACCTTCAAGAACTTGCAGGAAAATATCTTTACTAAAAGCGAGCATACCAGTTAAATCTTGCCCAGAATTATTGCGTATGGACTGAGTATAAATATTCCGGATGTCTTGTGTAGTGACATCGGCGTGCTTCGTACTCAAGTATAAAATTGAATACATCGGATTCCCCATTAAAACTGTTTTTCTTTACCTCTGCCTTAAAATCTATATATCTTTCGTAGAATTTAACAAGGTATAAGAGGAAAAATCATGGCACATGTCGTAAAATGGGCGGGTGGATTAGAGTTTGTAGGACAGTCAGAATCTGGCCATAGTATTGTTCTTGATGGTGATAAGGCAAAAGCAATGTCACCGATGGAAACAATGTTGTTGTCAGTGGGAACCTGCGCTTGCATTGATTTAGTGATGATTCTTGAGAAAGCACGCCAAAAAGTTGTTGATTGCTGGGTTGAACTTGACGGTGAGCGCCGTGAAGAGATGCCTCAATATTATACACGAGTTGAGATGAAGTTTTTCGTTAAAGGCGTTCAAGTTAAAGAGCAACATGTGAAACGGGCTATTGACTTAGCAATGGAGAAATATTGTTCCGCTTCCGCTCAGGTGGCTGCACTTGCAGAGATTACAACGAGTTACGAAATTCTTGAGGCTGATCTCTGAGGAATAGCAAAAGTTTTCTTCGCTTCCCCCTTGATGTCCAAATATGGACGCGCTACTCTTCTTGTGATTCTTGTGCAAGGAGAGATGGATGCAACGGTTAAGCGGTGAAGAGCGTCTTCGGAAAATTAGAGAAGAAAAAGCCCAAAATAAGCAGCTTGCTCCTTTTGCATTACTAGCCTTTTTCAAGCTGGCTGAAGAATGGAATTTGAGTGTTTCAGAACAAATGACAATTCTGGGACACCCCTCGCGCAGCACTTTCTATAATTGGAAGGCGGAGAAAATTGCTGGTGTACCCCACGACACCTTGTCTCGCCTGTCTCATATTATGGCTATTCACCGTGCTTTGGGGATGCTTTTTCCTGATGCAGAAAAGTCCAAAGAGTGGGTGATGAGTGCAAATGCTCAATTGGGCGGTCAAACACCTCTTGATAGGCTCCTTGCAGGTGACTTGGCGGATATTGCCATTATCCGTGGCTATCTAGATGGTATGGTACAATCCGCATGACGTCTCTGATTGATAATCGAACATTTGATGCGAACGGGGTGGATCCACGGGCCATCCCAATGGGAAGTTTCCATTGGCCTACCGCCATGCGCCTTCGTGCGGTTAGGTTACCATCAAGAGACAGCCTTCAGCGCCTTGCTGATACGACCGAAGCTTTTGACGCGTTAAATAAACTTGCAGATTTGACCGATATGCGTCGTCGGGTCGTCGATCAAGAGGTTGGGCATGTTTGTGTTGGACCTGACGTTGATAAATCCTCGCTCTATTCCGCTATTTTCTACCAGCCTGTTGAGTGGCTTTTTAATGACGGCCAACATCCAGGCTTTGTGGTTTCAAGAACTCTACAGCATGCATTATCTCATGCGCAATCAGTCTATGGTGGCTTTTTGAAAGATGCTTCGATAGGACCCACGACGATGCAATTCATTATTGACCGAATGACCATCAAAGCGGACTTACATGATTTGACCGATATTGACTCTTTTGGAGCGCTATATCAGGCAGAGGAATGGCAAGGCGGGCAAGCAACAGCGCGGAATTTGCTGTTGGCAAACAGTTCAGGTTTTATCTTTGGTCAAGGACAGCAAAATGATGCTGTGATCTTTAATCCTACTGTTCTTCATTCTGTACAGGCGGAACGTGCTGTCGCGATGAAATGGGATGGCACACGGTTTGTCACCCTCTTTGATTACCGAGATCTCTACTGGAAAGACCTATAAAAATAATGAGGACCTATTGGCCCTCATTTTCCGTCACTCTTTTTTTAGATAGGTGCGCAAACCTTCTTAAGCCAGTCTGCTGCCTCGCCGTCAATTTGAGGGGAGATCATTTCAAGAACCGTGGCATGATAGTCATTTACCCATTGCTTTTCTTCCTCAGTTAGAAGAGCACGGTCTATAAGTGTCGGGTCAAGCGGTGCCCAAGTGAGATTTTCAAAGCCAAGCATTGGACGTTCATAAGTCCCTTCCAATTCTTTAACAAGAACAAGGTTTTCAATACGAATTCCATATTCTTCTGCTTTATAATAGCCGGGTTCGTTTGATAAAATCATTCCAGCTTGAAGAGGAATTTCATTATTCCCTTTTGCAATACGTTGGGGACCTTCATGCACAGCCAGATAACTTCCAACGCCGTGACCAGTCCCGTGGTCATAGTCTAAACCAACATCCCATAATGGTTTGCGGGCAATGGTATCTAGAGCAGCCCCTGATGTGCCTTGGGGGAATTTCATCAAAGTCAGCTGAATGTGGCCCTTGAGGACTCTGGTGTAATTTTCAATCATTTCAGCAGTGGGGGTTCCAACGGCTATCGTACGTGTGATGTCTGTTGTTCCGTCGTTAAACTGTCCGCCGCTGTCAAATAGATACAGGCTATTCTGATCAAGTTTTCTATTTGTCTCTTCAGATACGCGGTAGTGGCATAACGCCCCGTTAGGCCCTGCGCCTGAAATGGTATCAAAACTACGGTCATTGATCATGGAAAGTTCTTTTCTAAAAGACCAGAGTTTATCCACACAATCCAATTCATCAATTTCCCCTTTAGGAGCCTCGATAGAAAGCCAGTGAAGCATCTTTGAAATTGCTGCACCATCGCGAATATGCGCATCTCGTGTCCCTTGTTGTTCAACAGGGTTTTTCACTGCTTTTGGCAGAATGCAAGGGTCTTGTCCCTTAACGAGAGTGGCACCAGCCTTTTCAAGGCTTTTGAAAACCTTGCTGTTATTCGTGGTTGCATCGACGAGGACTGTGCTGTTCTGACGGCCCAAATCCTGAAGCGCAGAATAGAATTCTTCGCGCGGTCTAATGCGAACGGCATTGCCAAGGGCGGTGCGAACATCGTCTGATACTTTACTTTGCTCTACAAACAGATCAGCAGTTTCATCTTTATGCATCAAAGCAAAAGCATGGACAACAGGGGTGTTCAATACATCTTTACCCCGAATATTGAACGCCCAAGCTACGCTGTCGAGCATCGTGATGACAGCACTATCAGCACCTTTTTTCTCAAGTTCTGCTGCGATATCAGTCCGCTTTTCTGCGGCTGTTTTACCCGCATATTTTGCGTCGTGCATTACAACAGGAGAAAGAGGTTCAGCAGGCTGGCTCTCCCAGACTATATCAACAGGATTTTGATCAACGGCTACAGCAACCGCCCCAACTTTATCAAGGGCGAGCTGAAGGCTTTCGACAAATTCAATTGTTGCAAGTTCAGGATCGTATCCAACTTTTTCACCAGACGTCACATGGTCTTGAAGCCACTTGAGCATTGGATATTCTTGAAAATGGTGGCGACCAAACAAAGTGCCGTCTACTTCTTGTTTTACTTGAATTGTATACCGACCATCAATGAACACAGCGGCAGCATCAAGCCCGATTGCTGCATTGCCAGCAGAGCCGGCAAAGCCAGTTGCCCAGGTGATGCGTTGGGCATAGTCACCCACATATTCACTCATATGTTCATCCGTGATTGGAATTAAAAAAGCGCTTAAGCCTTGGGCTTTGAGTTCGCCGCGTAGGGCCTCTAAATTAGTAGCTACAGACATATTGAATATCCCTCAATCATTCATATTTCTTTTCAAAGTCTTTGACAGTTTCAGTCGTCTAATGCAAGTCTTGTCTGCAAATAAAATAAGAAATGTGAGAGATAAAAATGCGCCTAACAGCTCCAACAACGAGCAATCCGCCGCGAGCCTCTATTCAGCCGACTGAGCGGTCGTTCCATGGAAAGATTTTGAAAGATGATTATTTCTGGTTGAAAGATCAAGGCTATCCTGAAGTGACGGACGAGTCTGTCCTTTCATATTTGAAGCAGGAAAATAGCTATTTTGAAAATATTATGGGAGACCATAAGGCGATAACAGATGAAATTTTTTCAGAGCTTAAAGGTCGGATCAAAGAGGATGATGAAGGTGTCCCCTTCGTTGACGGCGCTTATGAATATCGTTGGGTCTTCGAAAAGGGGGCTCAATATAGAAGTTGGTATAGAAGAAAGTCTGGGACACAAGCCTCATGGGATCTTTACTTTGATGAAGTTAAAGAAGCCGAAGGATTAGACTTTTTTAAACTGCATGATCTAGCCGTCAGTCCTGACGGTCGCTATCTAGCATGGTCTACTGACACAAATGGCAGTGAACGGTTTACCATCAACGTTAAAGACTTGATGACCGGAGAGACTCTTTCTGACGCAATTGAAAACACCTCTGGAGAAGTGGTCTGGTCATCTGATAGCCTAGGGTTCTGCTATGTGATTGTTAGCCAGGAATGGCGCCCTTATTTGGTTCAATATCACGCCCTTGGAAAGGCAGAGGACTCTGTTATATACGAAGAAAAAGAGACCAGTTTCTTCGTCCACATATCAAGTACCAGCAGCAAACAATGGCTTGAGATAAGAAGTGCAGACCATGTCACGGCAGAGAATCACATGGTTCCACTTGCGACTCCTCTAGCGGATCCTATTTGCCTTGCACCGCGATCTGCCGGACACGATTATACGGTGGATCATGGGTGGGACAATCAATTTGTCATTAGAAGCAATCGACGGCAAAGTAATTTTGACTTGTATCTATGTTCTGCAGAAGAAACCTCGACGCCGACGGAGTGGACATTGTTTCTCTCGGGCGATAAGACTCGATATATTAGAGGGCATCAGCTCTTTAAAGAGTTCATTGTCGTACAAGAACGGCTAAATGGCCTTGATAAAATAACGATTATTCTAAGAGGCGGAGAAGAGCATGCAGTGCAATTTCCAGAGGATGTTTGTGAATGTAGCTTAGGATCAAATTATAGGTATGAGACTGAGGTCATTAGGGTTGCTTATACAAGCATGATTTCACCTCTGAGTGTATATGACTACCACGTGACTCAGCAATCTCTAACCTTGATGAAAGAACAAGCAATCCCCAGCGGGTATTCAAAAGATGATTATACCACATCGCGCGTGTTAATTGAAGCAAGGGACGGTGAACATATCCCTATCTCCATTGTTCACAGAAAAGACTGGAAAAAGGGGGCTGACGCGCCTGTTCACCTCTACGGTTATGGAGCTTATGGTCTTGGGATGAGCCCTAGTTTTTCAAGTGCACGACTCTCGTTGTTGGATCGCGGTTTTGCTTATGCCATTGCCCATATTCGCGGGGGGGATGAAATGGGATATGATTGGTATACGGCTGGAAAATTAAAGTCCCGCACAAATAGTTTTAATGATTTCGTAGACTGTGCTCAGTCTCTGATAGACAGGGGGCTTACAACAAAGGGCTCAATCTCTATCTCCGGTGGATCTGCGGGCGGCGAATTGATGGGCGCTGTCTTAAACCAGGCACCTGACTTGTTTAAAGCAGCAGTACTGCATGTTCCTTTTGTGGATGTTTTGAACACCATGCTTGATGATAGTCTTCCTTTGACGCCAATTGAATGGCCAGAGTGGGGCAACCCTATCAAAAGCGCAGAAGATTATGAGACCATTGCCTCTTACTGTCCTTATTCAAATATCGGGGCCAAAGACTATCCCCCTCAATTGGTGACAGGGGGGCTCAATGACCCGCGAGTGACATACTGGGAGCCTGCAAAGTGGACAGCTAAAATGCGAGCGATGAAAACGGATAAGAATTTAGTGATGATGAAAATGAACATGGGGGCGGGCCATGCAGGAAAATCTGGACGGTTCGAACGCCTTAAGGAAGTAGCCGAAGAATATACATTTCTGCTGATGTCCTTTGGGAGAGTGTAAATGGCAGCACATGATACATATAGCAGAGAGGCAATGTCCTTAAAGCCGTTAGCCATAAGAACTGACCGTTTGATTTTAAGGAAGATGCTTTTTGAGCGCGATATGGATGCCTTTGTGAAAATGCGAATGGATCCTCAAGTGATGCAATTTATTGGCATGCCCCCTGTGAAAACATTAGCTGAATGTCGAACTGAGGCTCAGAAGAAAAACACTAATCAGGACTTTAAATTCTTCTATTCCATTTTTCCAAAAGAAGAAGACCAGACCATGATAGGCTTAGTAATTATGAGGCCGATGCCTGAGGGTGACACCATGGAAGTAGGGTATTGGCTCATGCCCCCCTATTGGGGGAAGGGCTATGCAACAGAAGCAGCGAGTGCAGTCTGTCAGGCTTGTGCGGAGGCAATGGATTTTCCTCTTATAGACATTTCTGCCCATGTCATGGCAGGTAATGGAGCCAGTCGCCGCGTGTTAGAAAAAGTGGGGCTTGAAGTGACGAGGTCAAGCTCGATGGATGTGCCGAACGGAAAAAGCGTCGATGTTTGGTGGCTAAATTGGAAAGAGGAGACTACTCGATGAAAAAAGCGACAGCCTGTGACTGGTGTGGCCAACAGGTGCCTGACGGGTATCCAACCTGTGCCGGTTTTTATGAGGAAAAAGGGAAAGAGGCTACGCAGGCCATGGTCGAATCTGGCAAGATGCCTGACGCATGTGTTCAGAAAGTCAGAGAAAATGTTAAAGGGGTCGACGACGGTTAGATGCCATAAACCCCTTTGAGTATTAAGGGTGCAAATTTCTGACTTGTTCAAATAGGCCCCGTTGCATGGCAAAGTCATAGCCAGCTCCCGAAGCTTTTTCTAAGATTTCATCTGTGGATAGCGCATGAGTGGCTGCCATCGCTAGGCCCCAAAGCATTGTGGACCGTGTTCCTGACCGGCAGAAAGCTAGCGTGGGCGCGCTTTCTTTAAAAGCGGCAACAGACAGTGTGATATGTTCTTCACTTAAATTACCTCCCACTAGAGGAATATGATGCCAAGTTAGTCCTTTTTCTTCTGCATAAGACTGTAAATCAGCATTCAAGGGTTGGCCGCCTTCTTCATAATCAGGCCGATTGTTAATAATAACTTTGACCCCTTGAGCAATCGCCCTATCAATATCCGCAGTCGTGATCTGCGGGCTAGCAAAGGTCGTTTCTTCTATTTTGTTAAAGCTCATCTGGTATACTCCGTATTGATTATCGTAAAACTCTTAAAAAGGGGCATTTGAGTAATAGTGCCAACAGAGCAAGGCTACTGCGCTTCTATAGGGCTGCCATCGCTCTCCTAATTTATCCATTTCTTTTTCAGTTGGTTCATCAATGCCTAAAATACGTCCCACCCCTTTCCGTACGGCAAGATCGCCCACGGGCCATACATTTTCTCTGCCAAGCGAAAACATCATATACATTTCGGCAGACCATCGGCCAAAGCCTTTTACCGCAGTGATAGATTTTAATATTTCATCGTCTCTCATACTATCCATGCCATGGGGGTCCAGGTCACCTCTTCTGACAGCTTCTGAAAGGGAGCGACCATATTTTATTTTTTGAAAAGAAAACCCAGCTGCTCTCAGACTTTCATCACTCTTGCTTAGATAATTTTCTGGCGTCACATCACCGTCTAGGAGAAGCTCTACCCTCTGCCAGATGCTGGCAGCAGCCTTCACAGAAAGCTGCTGCCCTGAAATTATTCTCATTAAATAGGGGTAACCCACATCCGCACGTCGTTCTTTCGGGTAATCCACTAATTCAAGGGCAGATTTAATATGTGGACATGTTGTTGCCAAGTGATCCAGCATGGATTTTACAGCTTCAGTCGTTAGAGCATAAGACGATGTCATGGGATGAAGTTTCCTGAAATGTTTACAGTCATTGCCCACAAAAATATTGCTAAGGATGATGCAGTTAAAACTGTAAGGTGCACACTGGTCAAAATCATAGGCACACCTTTAGGGATCATATGCTGTTTTGAAAAGGTCATTGCAAAGAATGGCATGGTGAATAAGCCCATCATGGCTATGTTCAAAAAGATACGCCACAAAATCACAAGGTAGGCCAATCCTTTATAATGGGTGAAGTAAACGCCGTAATGTTTTTCGAGCTCTATGCTTATAGCAAAGATGAGTGTAGAGATCCCAACAACCTTTGCCATGGTTCGCCAAGCCGGAGAGGGAGCTTTCTTGAGATAAATTAAGACTGTCAGATTCAGAAGGATTATCAGATAATATGGATCGATTAGCAGCCCTTTACTACCAATAGGGCCCGTAAATCTATAGGTCTCGCCGTCTAAATTCGCATATCCACCCCTCATTCGCTGAGAAAAGGAGAGCTGCCGTCCATCACGGCTTTTATAGAGATAGGGGCCCTCATAGATAAACTCCATTGATTGAGGGTCCTTTTCTCGCTTTAGTAAGAGGTTTTTTGTGCCAGCGACAGGATCAATTTGTAAGGTTCTATGCATAATTCGGTTAAGGCGATCAGTGAGCCAGTGAGACGGCGTATTGTCTTCCATGAACAATCCTTGGATGGGGTCATCCGGGTCTCCCATTTTCTCAAAGATGTCACGACGTTGTCTGATTTCACTATAGATGAGATTGCTCGGAACATCCTTTTCGATAATGTCTGCTGCAATATTTCGTGCGGAAGAGAAAAGGCATGCCCCATTGCTCTTTCTTTCTAATAGAACTGACAGGCGACTATCGTTCAGGACAAAAACTGACGCTTGATCTCGAATTGAAGGATGGCAGTAAAGGGCTGTAGTCCGCATCATATGTTTGCCGACTGCAAATTGACTTTGCAAGGTTGTTCTCGTGTGATCAAGGGGATGGTGAGCATAGGTCACGATAGTGGTTATATCTCTGAAGCTGCTCTCACTTAAAAATGCTGGATCCATGCCTCGATTTCGATTGAGGTAGGGGGATAGAGAGAACAAAGCTCTTTTCGTAAGTGATAATTCAAAAGCAGGGGCGAAAATCTCAGGATAGAGACGGTTTTGATCTGTGGATTGCCTCATATCTATACTGGACAGGCCATGGGGCTTCAATAGTTCTTGTTCGATAAGTAAGCTCAGTTCTTCGCCGGTTATCGTCTCAAGTGCTTTGATCAGAAGGAGGGTAGAAACGATGTCATCATGGGTTTTTTGCCCTGCGGGACGGATGGATTTAATATATGATCCCAAGTCGAGACTCATAGGCTGTTGACCTGAAGGGTAAGCATAAAAAGGCGGCGTTGAAAATCCAGCTGTTTGAGCCATTAAGTGACGGATGGTAACTGGCACTGAAAAAAACTCTCCAAGATCATAATCAGGGAAAACTTCATAAAGAGGAGCGTCAAGGCTGACTTTTCCTTTATCAGCCAGTCTGAAAGCTAGGAGGCCGTAGACATAATGAGTGATCTCACGACTTTGAACCCAAGTGCTGGCGTCTTTGATAGGATGGCGGCCAGTTTTGTCTGTTACAAAAAATCCATTACTAAACGTGAGGCTAAGGCCATTTTTATGAGCGGTTTCTATGAGCTGTGTCATGCGGTCCTGACTAAGAGAGATAACCTGTGAATAGGCAGGCGCGCCAATGATCATTAAGACACTGATAATAATGATTAGATTTCGGACTAGACTTATCATAGGACCTCCCGTTATGGTCCAGTTTAATCATAGTCTGTAACTTTTGTAAATCGGATCAAAAATATGCAAAGAAAAGATGCACCATTTGCCCCCTTATCTCCTCTGCCATCTTATACAGATGAAGAAAGGATTGAACGCTCAAAAGAGTTTTTTCAGTTGATGGCCTCACGCCGGACAGTCAGGGACTTTACGGACCAGCCAGTGCCGAAAGAGATCATCGAAAATGCAATATTGGCTGCAGGACGAGCACCGAGTGGGGCCAACAAGCAGCCTTGGCATTTTGTTGCAATCTCTAAAGCGGATATTAAGGCAAAACTGCGCGAAGCGGCCGAAGAAGAAGAACGTGAATTTTATGGTGGTCGTGCCAGTGAAGAGTGGTTGGATGATTTGGTGCCTTTTGGCACTGACGAGCATAAACCTTTCCTTGAGACAGCTCCGTGGTTGATTGCGGTTTTCCGCCAGTCCTATGGTCTTGATGAAGACACAGGTGAGAAAGAAACACATTATTATGTGCATGAAAGTGTAGGGTTAGCTGCGGGCATGCTCATAACATCCCTACATAACTCAGGGCTTGCTACTCTGACTCACACACCTTCGCCAATGGGCTTTTTGAATATGATTTGTGGGCGGCCTAAACATGAAAAGCCGATTATGCTTGTGGTTGCAGGACATCCAACTAAGGACGCAGAGGTGCCGGTCATTAACAAGAAGCCGTTAGATCAAATCTCGACCTTCATTAGCTAGAAATTATAGGTGATAGCTGTTCCAAAAACAAACTGACTGCTGTCACCTACTGATTTACCTCCAGAGACGAGGGGGCTATTCGCTGCGCTGCTTAACATATGGCCGTAACTGAGAACGCCCATAATACGAAATCTCTTTTTTGGAAATTCTCTCACGGCTATAATCGCAGACATAATTTGACTTAGCCCCCCTTTAGCTTCAAAGGCCTCTAGGCCGTAGATAGAGGTGCTGGCTTGCTCTGGGGAAATGCCAAAATTAGTTTGCATGGTTTTCTTGGCCATATATTTGGCACGAAGGCCGCCGATGAGAAGTAAATTGCCTTTTTTATAAAAGGCTTGACCAACGGTGAGTTCAGCCCGCATCCCTTGCCCATTAGAGAGACCGTGCCTAACTTTTACTTCTGCGACAGAGCCAGTCTCTCGGCGGCTATATTTTAGAAAAAGTCCTAAGTCGAGGGTGTCACCCACATTGCCGATTCCAGCTAGAACTTTATTTTGCCTTTCCTCTCTCCCAAAGTTGAGAGAAGCAAGGGGACCAGCAGTCCAATGACCTTGTCGCCATAAATTATAATGGAAATGGCCATTTTCCATGGCCCATTTATCTTTATATTGAATGTTGATCATTGGGAGGAAGCGAAAGCTGTAATTGTTTGATCCTTGATAATCAGGGGTTGTGCCGATCGCAAACCCGACTTTCATGCGCGTCCCCTTCATCAGCTTTGTATCCATGAGGTCGTCAATACCGCCTTGAACAATGGCAATTGTATTATTGAACTGTTCAACAATATCAAAGTCCTGAGCTTTTAGAGGGAAAGCCATCCCAGATAGTAAAAAGACAAAAATACAAAAGTGATTTTTCATGGTTTTCGATTCTCCTACCCTTAGCTTAAAAGCTATTCAGCAATAGAGTCAAAACTTTGATGGAAATAAGAAAGAATTAGGAAGAAATATTTTTTAATGCATGCATGAAACGGCGGCAAGAAGGTCCGGTTGTCATCTTGCTTAAGAAAGTTGTTATATCATTATGAATCCGAAATGAATTAGTATTACTATAAAATTTCTTCCAGATTTCCTCAGTCTTCAAAGGATAAGCCTTGCTACCAACCGCATGATAGCGACTCTTTACCAGTTCGCGACCATCTTTAAGCTTAACAGATGTTTCTGTCGGGAAATCACTTTCAAGCTCATTCACTCCTTCATAGGATATTAGAGAATATAGCTTCAAAATTTCGGGCCTGTTAAGGGCAGTTTCCTTAAAGTCATCAAGTCCAATGTGACCCGAATTTAACCCGACAGCCAGTCCGTAAGGAAGGCTAAATTTCGCCTCTAATGGTGTTTTGGGAGTGTCGTAAGGGATGTTTTTTAGATGGGCGACAGGGGCTCTAACATGAATGTTTTCTACCGATTGAGCAGAGAAATTATGGGCCTTCATAAGATCTAGGAGGTTATCTAAAGCACGGTGCACACTGCCACAATTTGGAAATCTTTTCACCTTTACGCCGAACTCATCAATGATAAGCGGAGCGCCAAGGTCGTCTAGGAGGAACATGCTCTTTTGTCCGTATTCGTCCTTCGACTTCATCTCTTCTGCTAACTCGTCAACATCTAGACCTACCATCAGAGTTCTCAGGCTATAAGGGCCATCAAAGCTATGAGCTCCTGCTGTAATACCAGCTTCTGCTAGTTCAGCAGCCATGACTGCCCGCATCGCAGCTAATCCTGCATGCATCGGTTTGATCATGGATCCAAATTGGCTCATAAAGCCAGCGGCCATGCTTGTACATGCTGAAAGTGCATGTCGCGTTGCTTCACTATTGAGTTCCATTAAGCGGCACAGACCGGCGGTGGCGCCAATAGTGCCTATAGTCGCTGTCGCATGCCATCCGCGCCTTCTATGGAAGGGATTCAGTGCTTGGCCCACACGCCCTGTGACCTCAAGGGCAACGATGTAAGCGTCAAGAAGATCTAAACCGGTTTTATCCATTTCTTCAGCTTTTGCGAGAAGAGCAGGAATGATCGCAGCAGAAGGGTGGCATTTGCCAGGGTCGAAATCGTCATCAAAATCAAGAGCATGAGCAGCTGTGCCGTTTACAAGCGCTGCCATAGGTGCTGATAGGCCTTGGGGGGATCCGACAAGGGAGCATTTCCCAATACCCCAACGGGACGCAACAGGCAAGATGCGTTCTGTCACCTCTTCTCTAGACCCAGGGACCATGCAGCCTACAGTATCAACAAAACAGTTTTGAGCAGTTAGGAGAGATTGATCACTCCAGTTTGACTGAATGGCCGAGATCCAGTCAGCGAGGATAAAAAGTGGGTTTTGCTCAGTAGTGGACAAAATTTTACCTTCTTTTTTGCCTTGAATCTGTTTAGCATAAGGCACACGTATAAAGTATGATAGCTTTAACGAAAAAATACTTTGAGGTCAAAGATTTATCTATGCAAGATCGTGATACAAAAACTGCTCTCCTAACAGAGATGAAAGAAGGGGCTTTTAGGGCCTCTCTTATAGGAGAGTGGGTTGTCGATCATGCAGGCTCGCTTGATGAAGAAATTAGAAATATCGCTATCACAGGACGACATCCTGTTGAGATAGATTGTTCTCGCGTAAACCGTCTTGATACGGCAGGAGCGATTTTAATCAGGAAATTAACAGCTCATCTTGCCCCTGCGGGTCCTGTTTCTCGTTCAAATTTGTCACCAAAATATGATCACCTACTGGAGATGGTAGAGAATAGTTTCGAACGGGCAGATTGTATGCCGCCAGAGCCAAATTGGTTTACGGAACTTGTCAGCGATATAGGAAAATCGATCGAATCTGCAGCGCTGAACCTCGGACAGTTGTTAAGTTTCATTGGGTTTATTTTGGCAACTCTAGCGCGGGTCATTTTTATGCCCTGGCGCTTTCGATATAAAGCCATGATTATTCAATTAGAAGCTGTCGGCCTTCGGGCGCTGGGAATTGTTGGGTTGATTTCATTTCTCATCGGAGCCGTGATGGTAAATCAAGGGTCAATCCAATTGGCTAAATTCGGAGCCGATATTCTGGTGATTGATATGCTGGGTATTACTCATTTAAGGGAATTAGGGGTTCTATTAACTGCGATCATTGTTGCCGGAAGGTCAGGCAGTGCGTTTACGGCCCAAATTGGGTCTATGAAAATCAATGAAGAGATTGACGCGATGAAGACCTTAGGACTGAGTCCTATGGAAGTCCTTGTCATACCCCGGTTCATTGCCCTCGTTATCGCAATGCCTTTATTGACCGTTTATGCGGACGTGCTCGGTATTCTCGGCGGTGCTACGATGGCTGCAGTTCAACTGGATATTTCATTCGCTAGCTTTCTTGTTTACTTGCAAGAGGAAGTCCCTCTCACTCATTACTGGGTAGGTATTTTGAAAGCCCCGGCCTTTGCGGCAGTCATTGCAGTCAGTGGTTGTTACGAAGGTTTAAGCGTCAAAAATAATGCGGATAGCCTTGGCTACCACACAACAAAATCGGTGGTTCAATCCATTTTCTTAGTCATCATTCTTGATGCTCTTTTTGCCATCTTCTTCACAGCTTTGAATATGTAGGGGTAGATGATGACAGAGACAGATAATATTATTGAAATCCGGGGGCTCAAGACTGCCTTTGGCTCAACAATTATTCATGATAATTTGGATATGGACGTGCGCCGCGGTGAGATTGTGGGTGTTGTTGGGGGCTCTGGTACTGGTAAATCAGTTCTCATGAAAAATATCATTGGTTTGCTTACACCCCAAGAGGGAAGTATCAGAATTAATGGGGATGTGCAGTCTCAGTTAACCTCGGCACAATCGTTTAAGTCACGCAGAGACTGGGGTGTGCTTTTTCAAGATGGGGCCTTATTTTCCTCTTTAACTGTCGGGCAAAATGTTCAAGTACCTCTTCGAGAGCATTTTTCCATGCGGCAAGGGTTATTGGATGATATCACAACTGTAAAGATTAGGCTGGCAGGCTTGCCGTTAGATGCAGCTATGAAACTACCCTCTGAGTTGTCGGGAGGTATGAGGAAAAGAGCAGCTTTGGCACGCGCTTTGGCCTTAGACCCTGATGTACTGTTTCTCGACGAACCGACTGCCGGATTGGATCCCATTGGCGCAGCTGCCTTTGATGATTTAATTCGGGAATTAACGGAAACACTTGGCTTAACGGTTTTCCTCATAACGCACGATCTAGACACACTCTACAGAGTATGTGATCGGATCGCAGTGCTTGGTGAAAAGCGGATTTTAATTAATGCGCCCCTTGACGAGGTGATCAACTATGACCATCCTTGGATACGAGAATATTTTAAAGGGCCAAGGGCAAGAGCGGCAGGCATTTCTATGAAAGAGCGCAGTCAAAAAGAGTTAACCCCCCAAATGACAGCAGGGGAAGGATAAAGTATGGAAACGCGTGCATCACATTTACTTGTCGGGTCATTTGTTCTCGTCTTTTTAGCAGGCTTGGTCGCCTTTGCCATCTGGATGGCGAAAGTAGATCCTGATGCAGAATATAGTGATTATGACATATATTTTACAGGTTCAGTCTCTGGTTTGGTTAATAGAGGTACTGTCTATTATCTCGGAATTCCAGTTGGAGATGTTCGTCGAATTACCTTAGCTCCAAATCCTCAAGAAGTAAGAGTTCATGTGAGGATTCGAAAAGAAGTGCAAGTGAACAGCCAATCTCGAGCCCGGCTAGAATTCCAAGGTCTCACTGGCGTTGCCTATATTGAAATTATGGGCGGGGACGCATCGGCCCCCCCTCTCCTTATTCAAGAAGGGCAAGACTTTCCCGTCATTCAGGCTGAATCGTCTAACTTCCAAGCTATTTTTGATAAAGCACCAAACCTCGTAGATGAGGCGATCAAAGCTGTTGGCGCTTTGCAATTACTTCTGAATGAAGAAAATCGCTCAGAAGTTTCAGGCATTTTAAAAAATACAAATCGATTAACAGGGAATTTAGCCCAGGGTACAGAGGACTTGGATTTGATGGTCGCAGAAGCAAAGAGCTTAATGCAAAATGTGACGGTCACTCTATCAAAGGTTAATGCTCTTGCTGATTCTGGAAATGAATTGCTTGCTCAGGATGCTAAACGTCTGATTAATCAGGCTACAGAAGCGCTGGTGAATATCAATTCCATGGCAAAGAGAATGGATCAATTGGTAGCTGCAAATGAAGGAACCGTGACAACATTTGTTAGCGGGACATTGCCGGAAATTAGTCGAATGATTATGGACCTGCGCTCTACGGCGCGTGCGCTCTCTAGATTGACTCGAAAGATTGAAGCAAATCCTGCACGCGTGGTATTTCCACCGGAGCCACAAAAATACAATCCCAATACAGGGAAAGTGGAGAAAGAAAAATGATCCGATATTTAGCACTATTTCTTCTAGCGCTTGCGATGGCAGGATGTGGTCCGATTATTGATCTTGGAAATAAGAGTTCTGATCGTATTTATTCTGTACAATATCCGGATGAAATTTCTGAATTACCTTCAGAAACCTCCACTGTTTTTGTGGATGAATTTACCTTCAGCGCAGGTTTGGATGGTGAATCCATCGTTGTTCGGATGCCTTCTGGGGAGCAGTTGGAAATGTCGGGTGTTGCTTGGGCCGGCCATCCTGCTGATATGATAAGAGATTATATGGTTTCTGCAGTACGAGCCCGTGGTAACATGAGAGCATACGGCGAAGGGTCTCTGGATATCCAGGTGGGGTGTCGGCTGGGCGTACGGTTGGTGGATTATCAGCTTAGAAGTCCAGATGTTCAGACAGAAACAGATTTTGGCCAAGTTCAGATTAAAATGGAAATGGTTCTGATACAGCTGAAGACAGGGATGATTATTTCTGAATTTACTGTGAGCGAAAATGTCGATGTGAATGAGGTAGGGAGTGATTCGATTATCCAGTCCTTCATGAATGCCACATATACTGTTTCCCATCGTGCGGCGATAAAATTAAAGTCCGTGTCTCAGCAGTGTAGCCTTTAGAAAGGAAATTCATGAGTGCCCTCAAGAGCTTCTTCAT
The DNA here is from genome assembly GCF_031598375.1 of Temperatibacter marinus. NCBI lineage: Bacteria > Pseudomonadati > Pseudomonadota > Alphaproteobacteria > Kordiimonadales > Temperatibacteraceae > Temperatibacter > Temperatibacter marinus. The sequence continues at coordinate 339,770 of NZ_CP123872.1, read as the reverse complement.
GCCGCAATAGCCAATGTTTGCGGTCCAATCCACCAGCATACCCAGTTAAGCGACCATCTTTTCCTATGACACGGTGACAGGGGATGAAAAGGGCTAAATTATTTCTTCCATTTGCCGTGCCCACAGCACGCGCACTGCTATTAATTGCCGTTGCCATTTCCCCGTATGATTGTGTTGTCCCTAAAGGGATCGTCTGGAGATAAGTCCATACTTTTCTTTGATAGTCTGTGCCAATTGGAAAAATTTCTATTGCCTCAAGCGCGGATAATCTACCATTAAAATAGTCGGTTAGGGCATGTTTCACTTCTTGAGGGGGGTGATCGTCTTTCACGGACTGAGTTCCAATAAATCGTGAAATTCTCTCAACTCGATCTGTAAATTCTGCCAGACAAAGGCCTTCTTTGGAGTGTAAGAGTGTGAGGCAGCCTATGGGCGTTTGAAACTGTGATTTTCTTAAATCAGCCATTAGTTTTCCTTCTATAAAGGGAAGGTGACGTCCGATATATTTCCTTAAAGTGATCATTAAAGCGACGCAGGCTTTTAAAGCCACTGGCAAAAGCAATCGTTGCAATTGAGTGATCGGTCGTTTCCAAAAGTTTAACGGCAATTTCTATCCGTCTCTGACTAGAAATTTGATGGGGCGATCTTCCAAGATGTTGCTGAAATAGCCGGCGTAAATGGCGAGAGGAAATACCACATTTATCGGCTAAGTCATTGAGGGAATTTTGCTCTAAAAACCCTTGAGCTATGTAGCGGAGTGCTTTTTTTACAGTGGTTTCTGTTCCGTGCCATGCTGGGCTGCCAGGGCGGCTCTCCGGGCGACATCTTTTGCAGGCTCTAAAGCCTGCATCCTCGGCATCAGAATAGGATGTGAAGAAAAGGACATTTTGTGGTTTGGGTTTAATCGCGGGGCATATAGGCCTGCAATATATTCCTGTAGAGGTTACCCCAAAATAGAAATGGCCGTCAAAGTTGGCATCCCGAGCCACGAGCGCTTGGTATAAAATGTTTTCATCTTTTGTCATGGGCGAAGGGTACCATAGTGCTTTAATATTTCTCGCCGTTTTCGGACATGGATCTCAGAGCTCAGAATTCCTCAAAGAATGACAGCCCTCTAGGGTTTCAGTAGGTCAGTTAGTTTCCCAGAATATGTAAGAAGCTCATACCCTGATTTTAGTTTTTCATAGACTGAGGAGATTTTGTTTACTTCAGTCTGGACCAGTTGTTCTCTCGCTTCCAGGAGCACAATAAGAGAGCTCAGTTGATTATCAACTTCTTGTTTGATTTCTTCTACTGCTTTCATTTCAGCATCATAAGCCTTTGCCCAAGTTAATTCACTCACCTGTAAACTTTCATAAATTTTCCAAGCCGCAGTCACTCTTTCTTCAGCACTGGCAACTTCGTCGACAAGCAGGGCATTGGCTTGATTTGTTGCAGATTTTGCACGGCGTGTTTTTGACCGTGTGCTACCACCGTCATAGAGGGGCATAGAGAGATTTAGACCTACGACTGCTTCCTGAGTGCTTCTTTCTTCCAATTGCCCTTGACCTCTGACAACACTGGCAGAAAGGCTGATTTGCGGATGGCTTTGGGCTTTAGAATATTTGGCTTCTAATTGTTTTATTTTTACTAATTCCTGAGCCGCTTTTACTCGAGGGTCATACTCTTGAGAGCGATCAATTGCTTCGTTGAGAGTTTTGGGAAGGAAGCGCTCATAGGTGGGAAATTGTTGTACGTTTATATCAAAATCTTGCTTGTTAATTAACTTTGCCAAGCGCTGGAAAGCGCGTGTTGTAGAGATTTTGTTTGTATTGAGAGAGGCTTTCGCTTGCTGTAGTCTTGAGCGAACAAGCATGAACTCACCCCGTCCTATAAGCTGATTGTCGAACTTATCTTTGGTTCTTTTTACTAAGTCACGCATATCTGCTGAATAGGCTTCAAAGGCTTTGTGGCGGGCTAAGGCGCTGCCATAGTCAAGATAAGCAAAGATGGCTTCAAGAAGCGCTTCTTGCTCGGTCATTTTTAAATGATATCGGTTTTGTTCAATAGCGGCTTTGTTCTTTCCGATTAAGGCCGCGTAGCGACCAAATCCGTATATATTTTGTGAAACCTCAAGGCCTCCGTAATAGCTTGTGCCATCCTGATCTAATCGTTGCTCAGCCCCTGTGATGGATTGTTGGACAAGGGTTGGCCGGTCATTCACAGACAGACGACCAATGCCGGAGATCTTTGGTCGATAGAAAGACTTGGCATCAGATAGGTCATGGCGCGCCATATCAATACCAAATCTTGCGGCTTCAATGCGTTGATCATTTTCTAGGGTCAGTTCTAAAACCCTTTTCAAGGAAAGAACTGAGGTGGTGATGCTTTTTTCTGCAGCAGGGCTTGTTAAACATTGAGCGGCTGATGCAGGGGTTATCATTAGGACAGTCGCAAGGGGAGCGATTATTAAGCGGCGCATGGAAGTCTCCTCAAGGTATCGTTACAATATATCCGAAATTTTTGCTTTTTTCTTTATAGTTTCATAACGATCAATCATAGTGATATATAGCTTTTTCATTAAGAGCAAGATATGGCATACAGTGTTGTAAAGGTCGAGGATTACAGGGGTAAAAGAGTGTCGCTTTTTAAAAGTTGGTCAAAAGAATCTGAAAGACTCGTCACGCGGGCGAGAAAAATCGTTGTGCGAGTGATTTTATTTTCCGCCATTGTGAATCTACTTTTTCTGGTCTCACCAATCTATATGTTGCAATTATATGATCGTGTTATGTCTAATGGTAGTGTCGAAACATTGATCGCCTTAACGGGTATTGCCTTGCTGCTATTGATCATCTTTGGGGCACTCGATTCCATAAGGAATAGAATGCTAGTGCATTTCGGCGTTGAGCTAGACGCCATTACACGAGAAGATACCTTTAAAATTGCTGTAGGAGATGCAGCTCGCGGTAGTCAAGCTGGGCAAATAGTTCGGGACCTGGATACTGTGAGACAATTCATTGGCAGCAATGCTCCGTTGATTTTCTTCGACGCGCCTTGGGCGCCCCTTTTTATTCTAGTTATTGCTCTTATTCACCCCCTTCTCGGCCTTTTTGCTTTAGTGGGGGCTCTGCTTATATTATTGCTTGCGATTGCGACGGATCGTCTTTCAAAGCCCTTAATGGAAGAGGCAGCGAAGCATGGGGCATTAGCCAATAATTTTTTTGATACAAGCCTACGAAATGCCGCTGTACTGCAATCGATGAATTTGGCAGATGGTATTAAATCAAATTGGACTCATGATAGAGACCCTAGTGTTATGCTTCAAGGCGCGGCAAACGGGAGAGTTGGCTTACTGCTTGGGATTACCAAAGCTCTGAGGCTGGGGCTTCAAATCGGCATGCTTGGTCTTGGTGGCTATCTTGCTATTCAACAGCAAATCACCGCAGGAGCCATTGTTGCAGGCTCAATTCTTGCGGGCCGTGCTTTTGCGCCTGTTGAGCAAGCCATTGGCGTCTGGCGTCAGATTGTGAAAGCCAATGCAGCTTATAGAAGAATGCGGGCCCGCCTAGATGAATTGGCAGACTTAGAAGAACATTTAGATTTGCCGAGGCCAGATAGTCGGTTGTCTGTGAAATCCTTAGTGGCAGGAAAAAGTGGCCATGATGCGATTTTAAAAGGCATTACATTTGACATCCCCACTCGGTCGACCCTAGGTATTATTGGGCCAAGCGGTGCAGGGAAAACCTATCTGAGCAACTATCTTATTGGAACAGTGAAACCTACGCGGGGCGCTGTTCGGCTTGGCGGGGTTGAGGTCACTCAGTTTAATAATCAGCAAAAGGGAGAGTTGATTGGATATTTACCGCAGTCCGTCGAACTCTTTCCCGGTACTGTCGCCCAAAATATCGCCCGCTTTTCTGAGGTTGAGGATGCTCATATCATTCGTGCTGCAGAGCGCGCCCAATGTCATGATCTTATCCTTGCCTTTCCCGAAGGTTATCAGACTAAAATTGGCCCAGGTGGTCTCGTCGTATCAGGAGGACAAGCACAGCGCATAGCCTTAGCAAGAGCTCTTTTTGGGGATCCGCTTTTGGTCGTACTTGACGAGCCGGACAGCAATTTAGATACAGTCGGTGAGCAGGAGCTTGTGAAAGTTATCCAGCTGCTTCGGCATGAGGATATCTGCACCGTCTTAATTTCTCATAATGTGAGATTGATGCAGATGACAACCCATATGCTTGTTTTACATGAAGGGCAAGTGAGGCAGTTTGATACGACGGAAGCTGTCATTAAGCAATTTTCCAAAGTGGCGCCTGAGATAAAAGATACTCCTCTTAAAGGAGAAGTAGAATGAGTAAGCTTACTCAATGGATTGAGAAAATTTGGCAAGACTTTGGACCTGAAGATGGCCTCGAAAAGCCAGATAGTCTGCGCGTTTCTGTTTACGGACTTTGGATCGCAGGGCTGGGATTTGGATTCTTTCTCTTATGGGCACTGTTTGTACCGCTTTCTGAGGGCGTCGTCTCTCAAGGGTCGCTCGTTGCTGATGGCAATAGAAAAACAATTCAACATTTAGAGGGCGGAATTGTTGCAAAGGTTCACATCAAAGAGGGTGAACAAGTGAGCCAAGGTCAACGACTAATCAGCTTGGATCAGACGCGTGCTGAAGTAAGGTTGAATTTGTTAGAAACACGCTTTTTGATGACCCAAGCCATCCTAGACCGATTAACTGCAGAGCGCAGTGACCTCAAAAAGATTACATGGACAGCGCCTGCGGTTCCTATCCGAAATGAAAGAAATAAACAAGGCATCCGTATCGCCCAAGAGAATTTATTCAATGCGCGGCGAGATCAATTGAATGGTGAAATTGGCATTTTACAGGAAAAGGTGAAGCAGCTAGAGGGGCAGAAAAAAGGTTTTGCAGCCCAACTCAATGCCAAGAAAGAAGAGCTTACGTATATTCAGGATGAACTCAACCGGCTTGAAAAGCTGGCCAAAAGGGGCACAGTTGACTTGCCTCGTGTCCTTGCGCAAAGAAAAGAAAAAACACAGGCTGAAGGCATGATTGCACGCTTGAATACAGATGTTAGTGCCGCTGCCATCGGCATCAGTGAAACCCGCATGCAAATACTCCAGCTTACACATGACCGACGGCAGGATGTTGAAGAAAAAACGATGTCAGTGACAGAGCAACTTTTTGAACTTCAAGAGGAATTTATTGCTGCTAGAGATATTTATATCCGATCAGAAATTATTGCACCTCAAGCTGGAAAAGTAATTGGGCTTTCTGTCTTTACTGTTGGTGGTGTTATTCCTCCGGGGCAGCCAATTCTAGATATTGTTCCTATGGATGGCCTTTTTGTAAGGGGAAGGATTAAGCCAACGGATGCAGATAATGTGATCGCCACCATGCCTGTAAGAATAAGACTATCAGGATTAAAGCAAAGAACGACACCTGAATTAAAGGGGACGGTGATGGATGTATCAGGGGATGCTAAGAAAGATGATATCACAGGAGAACAGTTTTTTGAGGTGCGGATTTTTATTAGCCCTGAAGAATTTTCTAGAGTGAAAAATGAAACACTTTTACCTGGAATGCCTGTGGAAATTCTTATTGAAGCTGGTAAACGTACTGCCATGGAATATTTTCTAGATCCAATTACCGACTTAGTCAGACGCTCTATGAGAGAAGATTAAGGGCCCTATATGAAGGTGTCTTTGTATGGGTTGCAATTTGCGGGCTTTTTTGTAAATCTAATTCTTAAGGAATTATGAGGGGTTATGGCGAAAATACTAGTCATTGGTGATGATTTAAGAAGTTTTCTTGCGGTCGTGCGCTCATTGGGACGGGCAGGGCATGAAGTCCATGTTTTGCCTGAACGATTAAATTCTATATCTCTTTCCTCCTCGTTCATTAAAAAAATTCATAAAATTGCCCCCGCCTATAGTGACCTCGATAGGTGGTTGATGCTTCTTACTCAGCTTGATCAAAATGAGGCTTTTGATTATATCATTCCTTGCACAGATCAAGCTATGGTGCCGTTGATGCTTAAAGAGCATGGTATCAATAGCGATAAGATTGCAACCCCAGGGGACAGAGCCTTTTCGACTTTTATAGATAAATGGGAAACACATGAATTGGCAGTCAAATTGGGTATTGCAAGGCCCGAAGTCTCTATGATTGATACGCCACATGATACACATCATTACCCCCTTTTCTTAAAGCCTAAATCAAGCATAACGCTGGATAAATTGTCTGGGAAACAAATGGTAGTGAAGATAGGCTCTATGCAAGAATTAGAGGCCAACCTTTCTTCTCTTGATCATCACGAAGAGTATTTCCTGGAATCGTCATTTGAAGGCATCGGTGTCGGCGTTTCTGTCCTTGCTTGGGCAGGAGAGGTAAGCCATGCGTTTCAACATGAAAGAGTAAGCGAAGGGATTGCAGGTGGCAGTAGTATCAGGAAATCTGTTCCCCTCTCTAAAGTCATGCTGAAGGATGTGAAGAAACTGGCGGAGGCTACACAGTTGAACGGCGTTGCTATGTTTGAGTTTCGCTACAACCCCTCTACTAAAGCCCATTGTTTATTAGAGGTGAACGCCCGCTTTTGGGGGTCCTTACCTTTAGCTCTATTTGCAGGGGTAGATTTCCCATCGCTCTACATAGAAAGCTTGCAGAGGAAAAAGGCATGTGCGAAAAATTTCTCTTATACTGCGGGAAAAATCTCTCGAGCATTAACAGCGTCAATTTATGACTTGAATAGATCTTTAGAGCAGAAAAATAGTTTCAGTAAAGCGGTGTCTCTGGTCTTTCATGGACTAAAGGCAGCCTTTCATCATTTGATCAATAAAGCGACGATTGATACCCAGAGTAAGGATGATCCAGCACCATTTGAACAGGAATGGGCGAGCTTGAAGAAGATGATCAACAACAAAATACGTAAACTTTTGGGGCGCACAGCAATAGATCGAAAAACAGCGCATCACCAGAAATGTTCGCTGTCCTCTAAGCCTCTCAAAAACATACTGGTTCTTTGTTACGGCAATATTTGTCGAAGCCCCTTCCTCGGGCAGTATCTTCAGAATCACTTTGATGACAATCAGATCTCAGTGATAAGTGCAGGATTTCATATGCCTGAAGCGCGTATGTCTCCGCCTGATGCGAAAGCGGCCTCGGAAAAATTAGGGCAGAGTTTGGGAGCACACCGGTCGCGTTATGCATCGCCGTCTCTTATGGAGAAGGCAGATCTCATTCTTTATTTTGATCATAAAAACGAAGATGACATACAAGCATTTTATCCGGAATCCTTCTCTAAATCGTTGAATGTGGGGGATTTCTTAAATCAACCACAGGATATTGTTGACCCCTATGGAAAGGGGCGAGACGCTTTTGATGCCTGTTATGCTCAGATTGAGGCAGCAGGCGCTAAAATTATTGAGTATATTGAGAGGTCTCATAATGGATGAAGTTGTAAAGCGAGATAGCCTTGTTATGAAGAATGCTGTCCAAGACCTCACTCATCCCTTGATGACCGTGGTTATTGATACAGAAGAAGAATTTGACTGGTCTGCGCCTTTTTCTAGGTCAGCACGGTCTGTAGAAAATATCAAACATCAACATCGTATGCATCAGGCGGTTTTTAAAACCTTTGACATTAAGCCTTGTTACGTACTTGATCAGGCAGTGCTGGAAGATGATTGGTCAGTTGAGTACTTCAAGACGTTACACGGCCTCGGTGAAATAGATTTAGGTGTTCACCTTCACCCTTGGCTGACGCCCCCTTATGAGGAAGAAGTTTCTGCCTACAATAGCTATCAAGGGAACCTGTCTGAGGATCTGGAATTTAAAAAAATCGAGACCATCACAGCCCTTTTTGAGAGGCGAATAGGCTTTTCCCCAAAGATTTTTAAGGCAGGACGATACGGCCTTGGCCCAAATAGTATCGCACTGCTACACCGTGCAGGTTATGAAATAGATTTGAGCGTAGTTCCAAACGGCACTTACCAATATCAAGATGGTGGCACTAATTATTTGCGTGCACCTCACCAACCCTTTGAACTACAGCAGATGGCCTTTCAGCCCCTGACACGCCATTTTACAGGGTGGCTCTCCCTGATAGGGCCTGCTCTTGGCGGCCTATTTGATTATCCGCTTGCAAAAAAGCTTAAGCTAATCGGCTTGCTTTCCCGGCTCGGCATTTCCCGGGTGGTTTTGTCACCAGAAGGCATGCCGACTTCAGCGTTATACTCTTTGTTAGCAGAGCGAGTGGCGAAAGGGGATCGCTTCTTTTCAATGGCTTATCACTCTTCCTCCTTGATGAAGGGTGGGTCTCCCTATGCTGCCAGTGAAGAAAATATTGACCACCTTTGTGATTGCTTAAGCAGTGTCGCGACTTATTTTAAGGAAGATCTTGGGGGAGAGTTCATCTCTGTCACGGACTTTGCAGTATTTGCCGCTAAAGAATTACCAGAAGAGTAGGCCGATTAACCCTTGATCCTAAAGGCTTTTCAGTTGCAGCGGGGATAACGGGCATGATAGTGTACTGGCGTGAAGAGAATGAGGGATAGAAGAACGTGATCATTATTGGGTTAGGCTCAGGACGAAGTGGAACAAATTCATTTGCTGCGATGATAGCTAAGCAGCAGAATTCCTATTCTTTTCACGAAATGAATCCCTCGGTGATGGCGTATAAGGGCACAGTGGCACCGGTGGTGAACACACTGCGAGAATTTAAAGCCATTATTGAAGGGGGAGATCCTTCATATCTAACTGTTGACCTTTCCCGTAAACCTAGTGTCGCTGATTTTTCTAAAGTAAAAGTAGCAAACAAGGTTGACGTACTTTCAGATGCGGGGCTCTACTATCTGCAATATGTGCCCGATATGCTGGCAGAGAATTCAGCCGTGAAATTCGTCTGTCTGCAACGAGATCGGACTGCCACCATACAAAGTTTTATGAAAAAAACCACTTTGAACTATGGCTTCATCGAAAAGCTGCTTTATCGGTGTGCAGCCCTAATTAAGAGGAAGCCCTATATTTCATCAAGTAATCATTTCATGGAGCATGATGGAAGACAGTGGGCCATAGACCGACTGTGGGACAAATGTTTTCCAACGTTTGAAGCGGCCTCAAAGGAAGAAGCAATCGGTCACTATTATGATTATTATTACAAACAGGCACACATGTTTGCCCTAGACTATCCAGAAAATGTCAAAGTTTACCCCTTGGAGATGATGAATAAGGAAGAGGGTATCAAAGAGATTCTGTCCTTTTGCGGATATAAGGAAGCGGAGATGGTGATTGAGCCCGCTTGGGTTAATCAAAATGGTTGAAGATCAAGAGATAGCAGTTGATTACGACTTTTCGGTTGTAATAACCACGCGTAATAGACCAGCTCTTTTCAAGCGGGCTTTAGCATCTGTTTTAGACCAAAAAAATGTAACCTTTCAAGTTGTTGTCATCAATGATGGATCCCTCGAAGAGCATAGGGCAGCATATAAAGCCATTATAGAGGAAGCCCCAACGTCGGTTTCTTTTATAACACTCGATCATTCCCTGCAGGGACACGGCGCCTATCATGCTTTAAATCAAGGCATTCTTGCTGCGCAAGCTGAGTATCTCGCTTTTTTAGATGATGATGACCATTGGACGGATCCCGACTATCTTTCCACTTCATTAGCGGCACTAACAGAAGAGGTCAAACAGACGCAGCAACAGCCAGATATGCTCTGTGCATTACAAGTGGCTGTGGATCATCAAGGAGAAGAGACTGCTGAGTTATTATGGCATGGATTAAATCGCGATCGCTTTATTAAAAATCCTGCCCAACATTCAGGATTTTACTATGGCCGTCCGGAAGAATGTGTCGATAAAGGTATTTTTTGCCATGCAAATACGCTCATTTTGCGCCGCCAGTTTATTCTGGACATCGGGGCTTTTGATGAAGATCTTCGCTATGAAGGGGACCGAGAGATATATTTGCGAGCCATCGACCAAGGGGCGCGCGTGCTGATTAATGATCGAATTGTTTCGAAACATTATATTCCTGACCCTGGCAAAGCAGAGACAGTCACAACACAGCAATCAAAGTTGATAAAATTGCAGTATCAATTCCGCCTTTATACAAATTTACATATGAATGCTCGTACGCCTTTGATCCGCGAGTTGGCGCGTATTGGGCAAGGGGATGTGGCCCGTCACCTTAGTCTGTTTTTGAAAGAGCAGGGGAAGATGAAAGTGGCAGCCCATTATGCCAGGATTGCCTTGATGGTTCGCTTTTCACTAAAGTGGATGATTTATACGGTTTATATGACAGGAGTGGGTCTCTTTGCATCAAATAAATAACGATGAGACACATTTCTTGCTTGAACTCCATAAGAAAAGCCCCTAAACAGTCCTCCAAGACAGTTCAGTCTCTTACGTGGTTAGGTCGGTTAGCTCAGCTGGTAGAGCGTTTCGTTGACATCGAAGAGGTCGCTGGTTCGAACCCAGTACCGACCACCATATTTTCTCATTATATTTCAATAGCTTATCAAGATCTAGGATTTCAGATGTCAGCTAGGTGACCAATCGGTGACTATATTAGTTCTCTCGTGAGTTCACTTTGAATTCTCTCTTTAATCATGTTGTTAATTTGTTTTGTTGTATTCACAAAAAAATAGTTTTCTTAAATTCTTCGAAGGTATGTTTTTTTAATAGGGGCATCTCAAACAACAGTTCTTCAACCTGGCGAAGTGAAAGTTGAAATCGGATATAAAGAAGTGCAGCCAGTTGGATGACGGCTGGATTGTGTTTAAAGTATTTGAAGGATATGTTCATGGGATCAGATTATCACTCGCATAAATCTGCACAACAAGTTACTTTGCCAATGCCATTTGTGCCCATAATTTTCAATTTGCATTCGAAGTCTTTATTGTGTAACTCTATAAGACGTATCTATGAATAGGAGTGTAAATGTTAAAGTATAGCTGGTTACCTTTTTTGTTTTTCTGTATCCAGCTTTCTGCATGTTCGGAGACTAAAGTAGACACGTCAATCCTGTCACTAGAGAGTATGACAGTCGATGCCCTTCGAAAAGAAGATTACACCTCGCGGCTTCAAGTTATTGAAGAAATCACGTCTGAAGGCTATCAAGAGTTTCATTCTAAAGATGGATCAAAAGCTTATAAAACCTATATGGGGTCATACAAATCTGATGAGCTGACTCTCTACACGCGCATAGATATACCAGTGACCCCGATGCCAGAGGGTGGGTATCCCGTTGTAATTTTTGCTCATGGCTATGTAGGAATTGAAGCCGCGCCCCTTTATAAATTCGGCTATGAGCCTAAAAGCTATTACGGCGCTTATATTGATAGATTTGTAGACGCAGGCTTTGTCGTTCTAACGCCTGGATATAGAGGGCATGGTACAGTAAAAGGCAAACCAGCAGGTGGTATTGAATTTATGAGAGATTGGGATAACGGTAGTTATCTTAGTCCAATATTTTACGCAAAGGATGTTCTGAATTTATTAGGCGGTGTGCATACGATGAAGGCTGCATTCTCAGAGTATCAAGACTTGGACATTGACCTTAAGAACATTAATCTCACGGCCCATTCTCAAGGGGGAGATGCAGCTTTAGTCGCACTTGCAATTCAAGCGGATGGCTCGTCTATGGGAAATAACTTTAGAAAGGCCTCAATTTGGTCTGGCACATTCCCCAGTCGCTTTACGCAAGCAGAGACCTATGCGCCGATGCAAAATAGCCCTCAAGCTTTCCTGTCTGGGGATGGTTCATGGACTGGTTCCGCAGTGGGTGTGAATGGGTCCATTAATCAGGATTTTATCTTTGCTTATCCTTCAGAGTGGATCGGAACGCTTATTTATAAAGACTGGACTTGGCAAAGGGATACTTATGATCGATTAACAGTTGCTGAAAGTGTACGAGAGAAATACGAAGAAATGTATGCTGCTTTAAATGCAGGCGTTGATACAATCAAAAGTGCAGATTTTTCAATTGAAAAAAATACTGACGGAAAAACGATCTATGCACATGACTCTCAAATTGCTGACGCTATGGATAATATTGGTGCCTTTCATAGACATGACTTAATTAACGTTCCCTTGTTTCTTCATTATCCAGACCGTGATTTCTATTCAATACCCAAATGGAATGAAAGTTTGTGTAAGCGGATTAATAAAGGCGGCGGACAGTGTGTTGGATATCAATATGGCGGTAATACCCATTCTATGAAGTTGAGCAAGCATAAATGGTTCTCTCCAGAGGGGTCCAGGGAAGGGTTTGATATAATGATTGCGCGTGATATTGAAAAATTCAAGTCAAATTAAACTGGGTTTTCTGCGGATGTTGAGTATTTGTGGTAAAAATACTACAAATTAGATTGTAAAATGAATTCGAATGCAAAAAAAGATTGCCTAAATTTTGCATTCGAAGTATATTAGTTTTGAGATAGTAAATTAATGATAAGTTGAAGTATGTGGGACATAGGGAGTTCATCGTGAATAGTAACGCTAAAATTTCAAAGTTTTTAATGGGGACAGCATCTGTTGCTGCCCTTTCTTTTGGTATGAGTGCTGCAGGATCTGCACAAGATGACGACGAGCACATGTTAGAAGAGATTGTTGTGACCGCGACAAAGAGGTCTGCAAGTATTCAGGATGTGCCTATGGCGATCACTGCTCTTTCAGGCGATAGTCTCAAAGATTCATTGACAACTGAAATTCGTGATTTGGATAAGAATGTTGCGGGTCTATCCTTCCGTATGAACGGTAACAATGTGACGCCAATTATTCGTGGTGCTGGTGTCGCTGGAACAAGCGACGTGGCTGTTCCAGTCTATATTGACGGTGCATATAAGTCGAATACCATTATGGCTCTGGCAGGCTTCCTTGATGTTGAGCGTGTAGAAACACTGCGCGGCCCTCAGGGAACCCTTTTTGGTCGTAACTCGATGGGTGGATTAATTCATATTGTTACAAAGAAGCCAAGCACTGAGGGTATTGATTACGGCGGCGCCATGACATTCGGGAATTACGGAGCCGCGAAGTTTGAAGGCTTTGTAAACGTTCCGCTGGGAGAAAAGCTAGCATTTCGCTTAACTGCGCGCGACGCTAAGCGAGATCCATATCAAGAGAATGTTTATAATCCAGGAACAGGCTTTAAAGATGAAGACAATACTTATGCCCGTCTTCAAGTTCAGTATGATGTCACTGAAGATCTTGCACTGCGCGCTGGATATACATATTGGCGTGATAATGCGAACGGCAATGGGTCTTATGGCGCGAAGCCAATTGGGGTTCCCATTAATCTAGATCGTGTTGATGCGAACGGTAATTACATGACTGACGGTAAGAATGGGTATCTCGATCAGCGCTATAGTACACGTGTAGGCTTTAATGGGGGCCGCGATAATGCGGGTCTTTATGAGAACGGCGAAGGTCTTGTGCTTCCTGATCCTATGCAAGTTTCTTTTGATTTTACCCCGTATAGAGATATCGACGAAGATACAATCTTTGTTGCACTAGATTGGGCTTTCGAAGGGCATGAGTTGAAAATCAATGCTGAGCGTACTGAATTTACGGAAGTGCGTATTTCAGATGCTGATTTTTCACCGAAAAGAAATTGGGTAGAAGGTCAGGATAACGGTGTTACTTCAACACAGATTGACGCTTATATTAACTCAACACATGATGGTGACCTCCAATATACCGTTGGTGGTTACTATTACGATTCAGTTGACCCAGGTACAGGCTATGCTTGGTTGTTTGGGTATAACGGTGAGTGGACAGGCCTTGCGAGAGACGAAGTATATTGGTCTCCGTGGAGCTGGGTTGGTGGTCGATCTGATTTCGGTGCCAAATCATTAGCGCTCTATGGTAATGCGACTTATAACCTTTCAGAAAAATTAATTGCTGAGGTTGGTCTACGGTATACAGATGATGAACGGACAAATGGTAATCAAAGTACCATTTACGGGACACATAATACAGGCGGCAATACCGTCCCTGAGTATGACCCTGCGACAAGCTATACCACTGAGTCTGGCGATAATGTTGATTATAAAATCGGTCTTGTTTATCATGTGAATGATGACATGATGGTTTATGCAAATACGGCTTCAGGCTATATTTTGGGTGGTCTATCTGGCGGGTCTGATAGCCAACTTCTACCAAACCAAACAGCGGCTTCTTATGAAGCTGGCTTTAAGTCAACATGGCTTGACGGTCGCATGCAAATCAACGCATCGGCTTTTATGGTGAGCTATGATAACCTTCTGACAACTGTTTACGATACAGGACCAAATGATATTGCCATTGCACGGTCTATCATTGGTGGCTCGATCAAATCTAAAGGTATTGAAGCTGAATTGAAATTCAGCCCAATGGAGAATTTCCATATTGAAGCGAATACTTCTATCGATTTCTCTAACTTTGATGAGTTTGGGGCGCCGAATAACTATGACGTTGGTCCAGAGCTCTTTGTTCTTGACGGAAAAGATCTTCCGTTCACGCCTAAGTTTACCTTAGGTTTAGCGATGACTTATGAGCTTGATCTCGGCGATTCGGGTATGTTAATCCCGCGTTTCCAATCGTATACATCCACAAGTTATAAGGCTCATCCAGTTGGGTATTTCTTCTCTCGCCAAGATGGCTATACAAAGATTGATTTATCTATGACATGGATATCTGCGGATGAGCAGTTCAATGTTAAAGCCTTTATTAAGAATGTTACGGACGTGATCAATGTGAATTCAATCAGTACATTCTCACGCGCTCGGGTGATGGCTGATTATTCTGATCCGCGTACATTTGGAATTCGTTTTGGCTACAACTTCTAAACAGAAGTGAAATAATGTAAGAGAAAAGCCCGTGTCTGAGATGCGGGCTTTTTTATTTGGAGAGCGATAAGTGATTTAAGGAATTGATTAAGACTGAAGAGCTAAGAGTAAATCGTTCAGACCTTCACCGTATCGCTCTCCCATTTTTAGAGAGGTTTTAAAGATAGGCTGCCGTACTTGACTTGCACTGGGTGTTTTTACAATCCGATCTGTCTCATAAAAGCGGGTGACAGCATCATCAAACGAAAGTCCAATATGATCGAGCATACGCTTAGCTTCTGCTTCTTGATCATGAATATTGTCTTCGTAATGGACAACAAGCATGTCGTTACCAAAAGTAGTTTGCCAGTGATCCATTAGATCAAGGTAGTGCATATGGTATCGACCCAGAGCAGATAAATCATGAGCATAAGTTTGGCTTGCTTCAAAAGGCAGCTTAAATATTGAAACACTATTATCAATTGGATCGCGTCTGCAATTGATCAGAACTGCATCCGGAAAAACTGCTTTGATTAGACCTAAATATTTGAAATTGCTCGGGGTTTTATCTACGATGTAGGGAGCGGTGCCATTCGCTTCCACGAGTCTATTAAGGTAAGTCTTTCGCAGTATATCGAGATGTTCTCTGGATAGGTTTCTTATATGATGTGGGAAGGACATTCTGACCATTTGACTGGCTTGTGCAGACATATCCGCGATGTAAGTGCTTTCACCGCCCCCCCGGATGGACCCATGACTAGCAAGAATTTGTTCCACGAGGCTAGTGCCTGAGCGCGGCATACCAAAAACAAAGATGGGGGTAGGCATTTTGTCATCCATTTTTATATTTTGGAAAGACGAGAGTGTAGCCTTCTTGATTTCTTCAATTTTCCCCTGTGCATCTTGGTCATCGTAAGGGGCGCCCGCAGCAATGATGCTTTGTGCTTCTTTCATATAGATAAGGGACTGTTCATAGTCCTTTTCTTTGTCGAAAGCACAAGCAAGAGCGAAAGCGAAAAATTGCCGACTTTCAGTTCCGTCTAGTGAGGCAGTATATCCAGACTGAATTGCCTGAAACTCTTCCTCAGAAACGGGGCGACCTCTTAGTTGAGCGAGTAAGTAATAGACCTCTGCATAGTCTGGTGCTAAGGCAATTGCCTGTTTATAAAGGGTTGCAGCCTTGTCAAAATGACCAAGCTGTTCCTTCAAAATACCAAGGCTTTGAATGGCATATACGTAATCGCTGTCGTTTTCGATAACAGTCTTTAAATGTGTTTCAGCCTCATCGAGTTTTCCTAGCTCAATAAGACAGTCAGAGATTTTTGTTTGAGCAGCACGATTAAGAGGCTCGAGGTCAACTGTTTTTCTGAATGCTTTAAGTGCTTGGTTGAAATCACTTCGCATGAAGAGAGCCTCGCCAATAGCTAAGTGACCGCCTACATTATTTGAGTTGATTTGCAAGGCTCGTTGGGCGGTGCCGAAAGCGTCGTCTAGTTTACCTAGATTTAGAAAGGCTTTTGATAGGAGACAGAAGCATTCAAAATAATTGGGATTTAGTCGGACAGCCTGCATAAAAAGCTTTATAGCTTCTTCATATTGTCCAGCCTCAAAATTAATAGCGCCGATATTATGCAGCGCTTGTGGGTTTTTTGGAGCAAGCTGCAATGATGAGTGAAATGCTTGCGCAGCCTTATCGACCTGACCAGTGCCCTTGTAAGCGAGGCCTAAATTATTTTGCGCTTCCGGATCGTTTGGCTGAAGGCGCGTTGCTTTTTCAATAAGGGGTAGGGCATTTTCAAAGTTGCTTTGTTCTAGATAAATCATCCCGAGAAGATTGAGGGCATGAACGTTTTTAGGCTCCACTTTTAAGATGGATTGATACTCTTGGGCCGCTTGATCAAACTGTCCCTTTTTTTGAATTTCAAAAGCTGCCAATAGTTTTTTTTGTATCTCAGGATGCATCATAGTGTCCGTATTGTTGATTTGACCTGACTATTGGTAATTTCCCAAAGTAAGTCAAGCTACACCAGGCGTTTTGGTCTTTGTACCTAAGTATGTAAGAGGTGTAAATAATAATTGCATTCGAATGCAGTTGATTGCAATATGCTGACCTGTAGGTAGACTACTTGTAAGTATGGATGATTTGAGGAGAATAGAGATGCAGACGCTGAAAGATAAGGTGGCCGTTGTGACGGGTGCAGGCAAGGGTATTGGCAAAGCATGCGTTTTAAAGCTTGCAGCAGAGGGAGCTCACGTGATTGCAGTGGCAAGAACAGAGTCTGACCTGCAGGCTGTCATGGCCGAGTCATCTGGTTCTGTTGAGGCTTGGGCTATGGATGTTACATCACAAGCTTTTCTTTCAAAGATTGAAGGGCTTGAGTGTATTGACATTCTTGTTAACAATGCAGGAACGAATAGACCTGAGGCATTTACAGATGTGAGTGAAGAAAATTTAGATTTTGTTATGAATTTGAATGTGAAATGGGCTTTTCTTGTGTCGCAAGCAGTCGTCAATGTCATGAAGAAAGCTGGAAAGGGTGGTTCAATAATACATATGTCATCCCAAATGGGTCATGTCGGTTCGCCAAATAGGTCAGTATACTGTATGACGAAACATGCAATTGAAGGCTTGAGTAAAGCCATGGCTGTCGAGCTTGGACCAGAAAACATTCGTGTAAATACAATTGCGCCCACCTTTATCGAAACACCTATGACAAAGCCTATGCTTGAAAATCCTGAATTTATGGAATTTGTAAATCGGATGATTCCCCTCGGCCGGATAGGAAAGGTCGATGATATTGCAGCGGCTGTATCCTATCTAGCAAGCGGCTCTGCGAGCATGGTTACCGGTACCTCTTTAAAAGTTGATGGTGGCTGGACAGCGCATTAATTAGCTGTCTATATATGGTTATGGAAGTGACAATCACAATATTATTTTTCTGGCTTTCTCTTGCAGGGACAGCTGTTTTCGCAGTGAGTGGAGCCCTGCAGGCTCTGCGTAATGACATGGATATTGTCGGCGTCTCCTTTATAGCCTGTGTCACAGGTGTAGGCGGCGGTACAATGCGTGATCTTTTACTGGGAGCTACCCCAGTTGCTTGGGTCAATGACCCAACTGATATTATTGTTTGTGTTACTTTTGCTGGCCTAACAGTTGTTGCAAACAAACAAATTATAGGCCGACGACTTGATCTACTTCTTTGGGCTGATGCCGTTGGAATGGCTTTATTTGCTGTCCTGGGTGCGGCTAAAGCACAGCAGTACGGCGCTCACCCTCTGACAGTCATTCTGTTTGGTGCCATGAGTGCCACATTCGGCGGCATTGTAAGAGACGTTATCTGTAATGAAATTCCAGTTCTCTTTAGAAAAGAAATCTATATTACCGCAGCTCTTATCGGCGGTGTTACTCTTTTACTTCTGCCTGTGGGCCTTGATGATGCCTTCAAACTCTCAATTGCTGTTGTCGTTTCTTTTACGGTTCGGGCTTGTTCAATAGTCTACGGTTGGAGCCTTCCTAAATATGGCTGACTTACTCTTTTTATATTTTGTTTGCATTCGAATGCAAAATATCCTAAACAGCACATATATAACGTAAATCATAGGCTGAAACTGAGAGCTTTCTCTAGTTAGTTTGCAGTGATCGATCATGTGGAGATGTAAAATGATCAGATATTTAAAAGATGGTATTGATGTAGAAATCGCAGAAGCAACCGATAAAAAGGTTCAAGGCATTGTTGAGGGTATTTTAGAAGATATTCAAAAAAATGGTGATGCAGCTGTTCGTGAATATTCTGAAAAATTTGATAACTGGTCTCCGACTTCTTATCGACTCAGCGCTCAAGAGATTAAAGCGTGCTATGATGAGGTAACAGACCAAGAGTTGCATGATATAAAATTTGCACAAGAACAGGTTCGCAATTTTGCTCAAGCACAACGCGATAGCATGCTTGATGTTGAAGTTGAAACACTGCCTGGGGTAATCCTTGGCCATAAACATACACCAATGAATAGTGTCGGTTGTTATGTCCCAGGCGGTAAATATCCCTTGGTTGCCTCAGCCCATATGTCTGTTGTGACGGCTAAGGTTGCAGGGGTGAAGCGGGTTATTGCTTGCGCACCGCCTTTTAATGGTCGTCCTAGCCCTGCGATTGTCGTCGCAATGGACCTTGCTGGCGCTGATGAAATATATTGTTTTGGAGGCGTTCAAGCGATCGGTGCCATGGCAATTGGTACAGAAACAATTGCGCCTGTTGATTTCCTCGTTGGTCCTGGTAATGCGTTTGTTGCAGAAGCCAAGAGGCAGCTTTTTGGTCGTGTCGGCATTGATTTATTTGCGGGTCCAACAGAAACTTTGGTCATTGCGGATGAAAGCGTGGATGGAGAACTTTGTGCAGCAGATCTTTTAGGGCAAGCAGAGCACGGTCCTAATTCGCCCGCTGTCTTGCTGACGAATAGTGAGGTACTTGCGAAGGAAACGATGGCTGAGGTTGAGCGTCAGCTCACAGAACTACCTACAGCAGATATTGCAGGCGTTGCTTGGGCCGAATATGGCCAAGTCATTGTATGCGATACATATGAGGAGATGGTAGAGAAAGCTGATGAAATAGCTTCGGAGCATGTTCAAGTAATGACAAAGGATCCAAATTATTTCCTTGAAAACATGACCAATTACGGTGCACTGTTCCTCGGTGAAGAAACAAATGTTTCTTATGGCGATAAAGTTATTGGCACAAACCATACATTGCCGACAAAGAAAGCAGCACGATATACGGGAGGTCTGTGGGTTGGTAAGTTCATTAAAACATGTACTTATCAGCGCGTAACAAAAGAGGCTTCGGTTGTTGTGGGTGAATATTGTTCGCGTTTGTGCAAACTTGAAGGCTTTATGGGTCATAAAGAACAAGCTGACATTAGACTGAGACGTTATGCCGGAAGTAAAGAAAAATACTGATAAGACTGATAAATTACTAGAAAAAGCTGAGAGACATAAGGCGACTTCCTACGATGTTGCGGAGTTAGCAGGGGTCTCTCAGTCTGCGGTTTCGCGATGCTTCAAACCTGGGGCCAGTGTATCGCAGAAAATGCGCGACCGGGTCATGAAAGCTGCAAAGGAACTGGGCTATGAACCCAATGCCATTGCGCGAAGTCTTATAACCAGACGTTCAAATCTTGTTGCGATTATCATCTCAAACTTGACGAACCTCTATTATCCCGAAGTTCTTGCGCAACTTACACAGTGTTTATCTGATAAAGGCATGCGCGTTCTACTATTTGCTCTTGAGTCTGAAAGTAAAGCAGATGAAGTGCTTCAGCAAATTTGGCCGTATCAAGTCGACGGTGTGATTGCCGCTGCTAAATTGACAGACGATCAATTATCTGAATTTGATAAGCGGGCAATTCCTCTTGTTTTTTATAATAGATTTTATACATCCCATGCCATTAATACGGTTTGCTGTGATCAAGCTGAGGGAGCGCGGCAAATTGTTAATGATCTCGTTAAGGCGGGCCATCAATCCTTTGCATTCATAGCAGGGCCTTCAGATTCTGTTGTTGGGAATGAAAGACAAGAAGCCGCTTTGAAACGCCTTAAGCAGCTAGAGCAAGAAAATGTAACTCTTATTAATGGTGGATTTAGTTATGAGGCAGGAGAAGGGGCAGTGACCACTATGCATGATAAGCTTGGTGAGTTTCCTGATGCTGTTATCTGTGTAAATGATATGTGTGCGATTGGGGCCATAGATGGTTTGCGTCATGATTTTGGCAAGAAAGTGCCAGAAGAAGTCTCAGTTGTTGGCTTTGATGGTGTAGGGCCAGCAGGTTGGTCAAGTTATAATCTGACAACAGTGCGCCAGCCAGTGGGCCGCATGACTGACGCTGCTGTTACAATGCTAATGGAGCGTATCGAGGACGCAGGCATGCCTCCTGAAAAACGTGTTTTTGCTGGCGTTATCATTCCTGGTAATTCAGCAAGATTAGCAGAGGATTAAATATCAATCTGGTCCATATAAGCGTTCGCTTCGGAATTTAGTTGCATTCGAAGTACATTTTTCATAAAAATAAGGTATGACCAATATACCCTTACTCTTTTTGCCGGGCATGATGTGCAATCATATCTTGTGGCAGTATCAAATTGAAGAATTCGGCAAAGATCGAGAGGTTTTTGTCGCTGATTTTTCAAATGGCTCAACTATTGAAGATATGGCAAGTAAGGCACTTGAGGCCGCCCCACCGGAATTTATCGCTGTAGGGCTATCTATGGGGGGCATTGTTGCCTTTGAAATGTGGAAGCAGGCGCCAAAGCGCATTTTAGGTATGGCTCTGATGGACACGAATGCTTATGCCGACTCACCAGCACGAAAAAAGGTACGAGAACGTCAGATTGTTGAAGCCAATGATGGTGCACTAGAGCAAATTCTAATTGAGGAATTAAAACCGAATTATCTGGCACCCATTCACCGTAACAATAAAAAATTGTTAGATCAAATTTTGGATATGGGGAGCAGTCTTGGTGTTACAGTGTTTGAGCAACAGTCGGTGGCATTGATGCACCGTGGGGATCAGATGTCAATTTTATCCAAGATTACATGCCCTGTAGAGGTTTTGTGCGGCAAAGAAGATGAGTTATGCCCAATAGAATATCATCAAACAATCACCAGCAGGATTGATGGTGCGCGTCTAACAGTTCTTCCAGATTGCGGCCATATGTCTTCCATGGAGGCTCCTGCAATGGTCAATATGATGCTGCGAGATTTATTAGCACGAGTTGAAGGAGGTCACCGTGAAGCAAAGTACGCATAGAATTTTAACCACACATGTGGGAAGTTTACCGCGGTCCCAGGCTGTGAGTGAAGGCGTTTTTGCTGAGGAGAAGGGCTCACTTAAAGACTTGAATGGCCTAGCAGAAACCATACGCGGTGCTGTTAAGGATGTCGTTAAGCTTCAGGTAGATGCTGGTGTTGATTTGGTTTCTGACGGTGAAATGAGCAAAATTTCATATGCTACATACATTAAGGACCGTATTTCCGGATTTGATGGCGACAGTCCGCGAAATGCTCCTGCTGATCTTGAAGAATATCCTGGTTTTCTGGAGCGACAGGCGAAAGGCGGCGGAACGCCAACATACCGAAGACCTCAATGTGTCGGAGAGATCAAGCATGTGAATATGGCCCCCTTAAAGGCAGATATTGATAATATGCAGGCGGCAATGGTAGACAATCCTGCGACAGAAGGTTTTATGAATGCAGCTTCACCAGGTGTCATTGCCCTTTTCCAGCCGAATAATCATTACAAGACCCAAGAGGACTATCTCGAAGCTTTGGCTGAGGCAATGCGCCCAGAGTATGAAGCTATTGTAGCGGCAGGGATAATCTTGCAACTGGATAGCCCAGACATTGGTTTAGGGCGGCATATGATGTTTAAAGATAAGCCAGATAGTGAATACCAAAAACTGGCGGAAACACATATTGAGGCGTTGAATTATGCCACAAGGAATATTCCTGCGGACAAGATGCGACTGCATGTTTGTTGGGGAAATTACGAAGGACCGCATCATTGTGACGCTGACATGGATCTTGTATTGCCTGTAGCATTAAAGGCGAAACCACAAGCGCTTTTATTTGAATCGTCAAATCCGCGTCATGCTCATGAATGGACCGTGTTTAGAGATGCGGACATTCCTGAAGATAAAATTCTTATCCCTGGCGTGATTGACAGCACGACTAATTTTATTGAGCACCCCAAATTGGTTGCAGAACGTCTCTGTCGTTTTGCCGCTATTGTCGGAAGAGAACGCGTCATCGCAGGGACTGACTGTGGGTTCTCGACTTTTGCTGGGTTCGGCGCTGTAGATGAAGATATTGTATACGGTAAATTGGCCGCTATGGCTGAGGGGGCTCAACTGGCAACTAAGCAGCTTTGGTCGTAGAAATGAGTAGGGAAAAGACATGTCTGACTTTAGACAAAGATTATTAGCTGGTGAGGGCATTATCGGCACTTGGGTGAAGACGCCGTCATCTATTGTTTGTGAAGTCCTCGCATTGACAGATCTTGATGTGATATGCCTTGATGCAGAGCATGCACCTTTTGGTAGACTAGAGCTAGACCAATGTCTGGCGATTAGTATGGCGAAGGGTATGTCCTGCCTTGTTCGGGTGCCAAACATGGAGGCTTCAACGATTTTGAATGCTCTAGACTGTGGTGCAACAGGGATCGTTGCGCCTCATATCTGTACAAAAGAAAGTGCCGAGGCCTTTGCTAAAATGTGTAAATTTGGCGGTGCGAATGGCGGGACCCGAGGATATGCAGGGTCAACGCGGGCGGCTGCTTTTACGACATCTCCACTCTCAAAAAACCTTGAAATTAATCAGACAGAAACTGTCACAATCGCTCAAATTGAAGATATAGAGGCGCTAGAGTGTTTAGACGACATTGCAAGCGTAGACGGTATAGATTGTTTGTTCGTCGGGCGTATAGATTTAACAGTCGCTCTTGGTGCGCCTTCGCCGATGGATGATCGCGTCGTTGATGCAGTAAAGAAAATATGCGCAGTCGGGAAAAAGCACGGTAAAATCGTCGGCATGTTTACACCGTCAACAGATGAAATTCCTATGTGGCGTGATGTAGGGGCGAGTGTGTTTATTCTTGGTTCAGAACAGAGCTTTATTTTAAGTGGTGCTCAAGCCATGAAGGACAATTTCTCTAGAAAATGGGAAGAGTAATGCTCTGTCCTCATCTGCTGAATAAAACTCTTATCGCCCCTCTTCGAAATGCTATGTATAATTTTGAAGAAATGTCTGTTCGACACGCTTTGCAGTCTACCTTCTCTCAAGATGCTAAAATACAACTGTGTCATCCTTTTGAAAATATGGCGTGTATTGAAGACTTATATGACCGTGCTTATGCACCGTTATATGAAGCTATTCCAGACTTGGAGCGTCGCGATACTCTTTTAATGTCTGGTCCAAGCGAGGACGGCTCTCATTGGGTGGGATGTTGTGGCTACTATACGGGCAGCTTCGAAAAACCTTGGCTTGGGATAGTCCCTACAGGCCATCAGGTTTCCATGCGCTTTCATGAATTTTATAAAATCGAAGATCATCAAATTATAGAAATGCAGGCCCTTTGGGATATTCCAGAAGTCATGATGCAAGCAAACTGCTGGCCGATGTCCCCGAGTTTGGGAAGAGAGTGGCATGTCCCAGCCCCAGCACCTCAAAACGGTCTATCACAAATACCATGGGATGCAGCCTCCTCACAGTCCAGTTATCAGACCGTACTGGATATGTGTAATGCTCTTGGCAATCATGCAGAGGGCGGTGTTGAAGCTATGGAACTTGGGAGGTATTGGCATGAAAGATGTAGCTGGTACGGGCCAAGTGGTATTGGTACCGCACGCGGGATCAAGGGGTTTAGAAATTGGCATCAAATTCCATTTTTAAATGGATTACCGGACCGCGTAGGTGATGCGTCAAAGGGGTATTTATTCGCAGATGGTGATTTTGTTGGCTTTACCGCATGGCCAGGTATGTCAATGAGTGTATCCGGGGATGGGTGGCTTGGAATCGCGCCGTCTGGACAGGAAATTACTATGCGTAGCCTTGATTTTTGGCGCTGTGAAAATCAGATGATCCGCGAAAATTGGGTATTAGTTGATTTGCTTCATGTCTATCATCAACTGGGTGTAAATGTGCTTCACAGAATGAGCGAAATGACAAAAGCACGACGGCTTCAGTTTGATCCCTGATTATTCCACAACAGGATAAATGCTAATGTTTACAATGTGATCATAGCATGGGGACTTTTTGCTCAAACCAAGATAGACATCATTAAATCCTATAGGCTCTTCAAGCTCTATAATTTTCCCTTCTAAACCTGCAACTTTAATGTCATTCAGCGAGTTCAGTTGAGTTCCGACAAAGAAGTCAATTCGTCCTCTTGCAAGCATTTTTGTAATATGAAAATCATAACTGCTTATTTTTAAAACTGTAGTTTTTTCAGCAAGATAGGCCTCAATTTCTTCTCCAAAGCTACTGTGAGTAGACATGATAGTAACTTTTCCAGTCAAATCTTCTTTTGTTTTAATGAACTCAGCATTTCCTTTAGTGGTATAAATGTGCACGGGGACACGGTGAATGGGGCCAATAAATGAAATATCTTTCAGTCGGTCTGTCGTTTTATATATGCCACCGATCATATCAATTTCACCGCGTTTAAGGGCAGCTAATAGTCTAGGCCAGTTTTTTCTAGGCTTTATGGTGTATGGAAGATCTTGATGGGTGAGAAGTTTTTTAACAGCGTCTATGGCAACACCCTGTAGAGGCATGGAGTCGCCAAATTCAGAGATGCCGCGCCAATTTGCCGAGTAAGCATTAATAGTTTTACAAGTCTCATCGGCATTTGCCGCGCTTGGGCAAATTATGAAAAGCATTATAGTAACCAAGTAAAGTCTCATAGGCCCCCTTATACGAAATAAATACTTTCTGCGCATAAAACTCTATGTATTAAGGTATATTGTATTGCAAATTCGAGTTTAATTCAAAAACATTTTAGAGTCTATAAAATGACTGTGCGTTTTCTGCAAAGACGAGGGGAAGAGATGATGCGTCATACTTGGAAACAAGATCAGCAGTTGTCTCAATAATCTCTTGGTAACTACGGTGAAGACCGTCCACGGGGAAGTTAGAGCCAAACATACAACGTTTTGGGCCGAATATCTTTAATGCTGATTGGATATAATGGGCTAAGTCTTTTTTTACCCAAGTTGGCTTAAACATGGAAAATCCAGACAATTTTATCATGACGTTGGGTAATGTAGCAAACCGCTCCATAGAGGTTTCCCAATTTTGAAAGGCGTTATTGTCCATTTCCCAAGGTGATCCAAAATGACATATTGCTACTTTTAAATCAGGCACTTTTTCTAAGGCTGCATGTGCTCTTTCATATTGGCCTGCAATCAGTTGTAAATCAAAGCTTAATCCTGAAGATTCCAGTATTTTTAATCCTTTTTGCCATTGAGGGTCTGTTAGGAGCATATCGGTGCCTGTTTTGGCATCTTCTACAGGATGTCTTCCTATGATTTGACGCACCCCTCTAATCTTTGATAGCAGGCTAAAGTTTTGAAGAGTATGGGCAATATTACCAGAATGGAGGGCAGCCTCTGCTATATGAGCAGAGGGCACTGATCCATCTATGGATTGTATCCACTGACTTTCTTGCATGCTATCTTGAGCCCCGACTTGTATGTGAACTGATTTCTCAAGTTTTAAGGGTGCTGCATCGGCACTAAGATTCTCAGGATAATAATTTTTCTGTATAGGTGTCGGGTCTCCAAAAAACCTCTGAACTCCGCGCGCATTTAGCCAAGGATAGTCGACGGCATCAAGGTCCCATAGGTGATGATGAGCATCGATGATTTTTATGTTGGCCAGAAGTGACATTTGATTATTTCCCAGTGATGAGTCGATTGCGCTCAACTTGACGTAATACAGCAAGCTCATCCCATACGGTCCATTCTGAGCGGATGCGGCCATTGATAACTCTAAAGTGGCTTCCTCCCAGAATGTAAATTGGCTCACCTGTAGGAGTGCCGTACATGCCGTCGCCTGTATGAGTACCGGCCAGAGACCAGCGCACGGCGATGTCACGGGCGCCCTCTAAATAGGGGACGTCTGCGACATGGTCTACAGTGACTTTAAGGTCTGGCATGACCTCTAAGAGAGATTCAATATAGCTGATAACCTGTTTTGCACCGTAATAGCGACGACCAGACGGGCCATTCACATCAGCACGATAATCATAATATTGATCTGCTTGTTTAAGTGAGCGGTTATTCCAAAGGGTCCCAAAAACAGCTTGTGCAAAAGCAGTAGCATCGTCTTCTGGATTTGACGGTTTCTTTGCATATCCAGAAACATCTGTATTCATGGTACGATTGAAATGATTGAGGTGTATATCGCGTAAATCATTCTGGCTTTCATGGTCCGAAAGGGCTTGGCGTTTTGCGATCTCATGGCCGTCTTGACCAATTTGCTGTGCTAAGCCTAGATTGTCGCGCATCAGCCACTCTTCAACAATTTTATTTTCTAAGCAGACACAGTCAGCAATTGTCTGAATGCGCGCCGTTCTCCCAGTTGGTTCACCATACTCACTAGGCCCAAGATTAGTCATGTGACTGGTAATGAGATGGGAAGAATAGAAACCCTCATTGTCATCTCCAGACCAGACAACATTATCCGCATCCAATGTTCTATCTGGGAACCCCTCTAGTGTTGCCCATGTATTCTTGATGACAGTATCAACACCCATAACATTACCTGCAAGGGTTTGAATGTTACCACTATCAGCATAATAACGCTTACATAAGTCGACCTGTTTCTCATCCCAAATGCGATAGGTAATGCGCACGATATAATCAACAATATCGATGAATTCGTCATCAAATCCTTTCATCGGCTGGCGGCGAGGCCCTTTAGGCGTAAGCATGTCTGATAAGTCAGTAACAGAGCATAGGGTGACAGGGAGAGGAGAGGGTGTCTTCATTTCGAGCTTTCCAGGTTGCTTTTTTATACAGTATACGCATTTTTATCGGTTTGTATATTCTTGTTTGCATTCGAAGTCAAAATATGTCAATAGTGAATGCAGATTAGTATGCAAATGTATTGATCTGCGCTCATAATTAGGGATGGGGAAAATTAATGTCAGAGATAGCACAAAATTTTGGGACTTTAAACTGGTCGATTTTGATCCTTTATTTGGTTGGAAATTTATTCCTTGGCTACATTCTCAGTAAAAAAGTGACAACTGCGGAAGATTTTTTCATTGGCGATAAGTCTACACCATGGTGGGCGATCGGTGTTTCTGTAGTCGCGACTTATATCAGTGCCATGACTTTCTTGGGGGCACCAGGATGGGCTTACGGAGATGGTATGGCTTCTATAGCCTTGCAGCTGAATTATCCTCTTGTGGTTGTTATTGTAATTACGCTTTTTATTCCGTTTTTCATGAACAGTGGTGTGGCGTCAATATATGAATATCTAGAGAAGCGCTTTGGACCGACGACTCGTACAATTATGTCGATCATTTTCTTAGTTTCACAAGCGTTATCGTCTGCGGCCATCTTATATGCGACAGCTTTGGTAATTGAATTTATCACGGGTATTAGCGTTGAAACTGCGATTGTGGTCGTCACTATTATTGCCTTGATTTATACAGTCATGGGCGGCATTGCAGCTGTGATTTGGACAGATGTTATTCAAGCGGGTATTCTTCTTGTTGGAGCCGGTATCATATTTTATGCCCTGATCGATCAAATGCAAATTCCTGTATCTGATGCACTTGTTGCGCTAAAAGCTGAAGGCAAAACGGATGCGTTGGTCACGTCTATTGACTGGACAGAAACAACAACGGTCTGGACAGGAATTATCGCTATGACACTTTATCATATCACTGTATACGGCACCAATCAGATGATGGTGCAAAGAACACTTGTTGCTAAGACAATCGGTGATGCGAAGAAGTCATTCTTGATGATGGGTTTTGCCGCCTTCTTCATCTATTTTATGTTTATGTTAATGGGTATCCTCTTCTATTCTTACTATGGCGGCCGTAGTTTTGAAGATCCGAATACCATTATTCTTACCTTTGCATCAGAATATGGCTTGCCGGGCTTAATGGGATTAATCGCAGCGGCAGTTTTGGCGGCTTCTATGTCTAGCCTTGATAGCGCGTTTAACTCAATGGCGACCATTAGTGTTGTAGACTTTTATCAAAAATATTTTCGTAAGCATGAAACGAGCGAACATTACCTGAAAGCTTCTCGTATTTTTACGCTTGTTTGGGCGCTGATCATTGTTGTTCCAGCTTTTATGTACATCGACTCTACGGGCTCTATTCTTGAAGTTCTCAGCAAAGTGGGGTCTTACTTTGTTGGGGCGCGTCTTTCTATGTATGGCTTAGGGTTCTTTTCAAAGCATACAACTGAACGCGGTCTTCTTGTCGGCGTTTTTGTGGGATTTGTTGCTGTGGCGATTGTTGCAACCAGTTCGGATGTTGCATGGCCTTGGTATTGCGCGATTGGTGCAATTGTTAATATTGCCGTCTCATGGACAGCATCGCTCATCCTGGATGGACGTCAAAACGAATGGTCTGACTATTCTGTCAAGGGGCAGATCGCCAAATTCAAAGCAGACGACGAAGAAGATAAGCAGGATGGTTGGTATCGTGTAGCGGGTAAAGTTGACCCTATCAGCTATATATTGATAGCCTTCTTCTTTGTAACATTGATTTTCCTATATGCATTCAATGCGTTGATTTAGTTGGAAGTTAAGGTATGAGTATTGCTTTAGAAACAGTTGATCTGTTTTATCGTTTGATATGCAGTAAGAGCGTTGATGATAATGCCGCAGCCTTAGATGTTTTATCGGATAATGTGCGTTGGCATGCAGCGCATCCTGTGAATGATCTTAAAGGAAAAGATCCCTTTATGAGCGATTATTGGAATCCGATAAAGTCAGCATTGCCCGATGTTGAACGGCAGCCATTTATTGCTTTTGAAGATGATTATAATGGCCGAACATGGGTATGTTCCATGGGGTATTTAGTTGGTTCCTTCATGAATGACTTGTTTGGCATTCCAGCGAGCAAAGAGGCTCTATTTCTTCGATACGGCGAATTTATATGTGTGGAAGACGGTAAAATCACAGAAGCCTATATTATCCCAGATTTTTTAGATGCCATGCAGCAAGTTGGTGTCTTTCCTATCCGGCACTCTCTAGGGAAAATGGACAGTGTCCTGCCGCCGTCCACGCAAGATGGATTGTCGATACCTGATCACGCGATTGCTGAAGGCCGGAAAACCCAAAAGCTTGTGATGGATATGCTTCACGGATTGGGTCGATACGACGGTAAAAGTTTGATGAGTATGGATATGGAGAAATACTGGCATAATGGTTTTATGTGGTATGGTCCGGCAGGCATTGGCACCACGCGTGATTTTTATGGCTTTAGAGAGTATCATCAAGGTCCTTTTCTTCTAGGATGCCCAGATCGCAGTGTGGATGAAAAATTTACGTTTATGGGCAAAGGTAATTATGCTGCAATTGGAGGGTGGCCTCATATGCATGCAACTCATACAGGGCCAAATTGGCTTGGCTTAAATCCAACAGGCAAGGCCTTTGAACTGCGTGTTTTTGACTTTTGGTTGAGGCAAGGGGATAAGTTAAAAGAAAATTGGGTCTTCATTGATATCCTTCATATTCTTGATCAATTGGGTAGAGATGTCTTTGATGAAATAAAAAGGGATTGCGATGACTAGCTTTCAAAAAGAAAAATCTATAGTGCGTGAATATTATAGTGCTTTAGAAGGGGCAACACCCGATACAGTATCCGAAATAATTGGTCGGTTTGTCGCAGAAGATTATGACTGGCGCGGTGTTTATCCCTTTAATGAGAAAAATTCTGCTGAAGCTGTGGCGGAAGCCTTTTGGAAGCCTTTCTTGCAATCATGGTCGCCAGTCCAACGCCGTGAAGATATATTTATCGCGGGGACCGGTGTCATTGACGGTGAAACATGGGTTATGAGCATGGGGCACTTTATGGGGCTCTTAGATGCCCCTTGGTTTGGTATCCCTGCAAGTCGCAAAATTTCTATGCTTCGCTACGCTGATTTTAATTGTGTCAAAGACGGTAAGATTATTAAAACTGGTTTCTTTATCGATATCATAGGCGTCATGCATCAAAACGGAATTAACCCCCTGCCGATGCAAACGGGGGCATCGTTTGTTTATCCCGGGCCGCGCACTCATGATGGCCTTCAATATGGTGATCATGATCCTACTGAGGCAGTAAAAACACTGGATCTGTTGGATCAGATGATTGCTGACCTTGATATGCTTAATAAAACGGAAAATGATCACTGTCCGCCAGAATTGCTGGCGAAAGCATGGTGTGACGATATGATTTGGTATGGCCCTGCAGGTATCGGAGCGACCTATACCATTCCCCGCTATCAAGAACAGCATCAATACCCCTTTAGACAAGGCTTAAAAAATAAGGTGTATAATGGGCATGTATCTCGCTTTGCTGAAGGGAATTACGCTTGTTTCTTTGGATGGCCAAATCTTACAAATTCTCCAAAGGGTGGTTTTTTGGGGATGCCAGAAAGTGATGTACGGGCGGATATGCGTGTTGTCGACGTCTACCGCCGGGATGGCGATAAACTAGCAGAAAATTGGGTTCTTATAGACATTCCCTATTGGTTGAAACAGCAGGGAGTGGACATCCTAGATAGAACCGGTAAAATTCTCAACGGTTACTAGAGGTTGTATGTAATTTAGGTAAATGAAAACAATGTATTGAGACTAAAAAATATTCATCTTGACATTTTTGCATTCGAAGTACATTTTTAAGTATAGAGTTTATTGGAGAGTATTGATGACATGGGATAATGCAGCATTAGAAGCACGTGTAGTTCGTTATAAGGATCAGATACCTTGTAAAAATGCCTTCATTGATACCAAAACGCCGGGGAGTGACCAGAAAGAGAACTTCTGTCTTATTGGTCCTGGTGTTGCGGAGCGCCCTGATCAGCATATACATATCGCGGAACCTCATGGTTTTAATGTGGGTGCTGCACGCCAACCAAAAGGCTGTGTTAATTCTCAACACAGTCATGAAACAGCGGAAATGTTTATTGTTCATGAGGGTGAATGGAAGTTTACATGGGGGCATGATAGCTCTGATGGGGCTGCAGTTCTTGGTCCAGGAGATGCTATATCTATTCCAGTCAATGTTTTTCGTGGGTTTGAATATGTAGGCGAGGGCAAAGGCTATTTGTTCTGCGTACTCGGTCAAGACGATCCAGGCTTTGTCACTTGGGCTCCCTATGTTTTTGAGGAAGCTAAAAATTATGGAATGATCCTTCTTGAAGACAGTTCGTTAATTGATACAACACTCGGTGAAACGATCCCAGAAGGTAAAAAAGAAGCAAAAGCAACACGTGTCGAAGACCTAAAAAACTTTCGTCGTATGAGTAGGGATGAAATGCTTGAGTGTGTGTTGTTAGCAAAAGATATGGTGCCTCAATCTGAAACAGAGCTTACTAAGCACTCAAAAGGGCTAAAAGAAGTTGCTGTTATCGGTGTAGAAAACTCCGATGAAGGGATACGTGCAGGTAAAATGAATTGGAGCCATGATTATCAAGTGCGTCGTTGGAACCTGAGTGCTGGAGGCTCAATTCCTGCTCATAAAAGATTTGAACCTGAAGTGCTTTTTGTTCACGAAGGAGAGCTTACCATTACAGGTGAATTTGGTCAGGTCACAATCATGCAAGGCGATACAATGACGGTCCCAGTTGATATGATACGGTCTTTTGAAAATAATGGTTCTCAGGAGTCTGTTATTTATGTCACCCGTCGTGATGATAAACCAAAAGCCCCTGAGTGGAGTAAATAGAATTATTAAAGGCCGTCGATCGGTATCATTTCGAGACGTCATCTCATACAAAGAGGGTTAAGAGTGCGTAATTTTCTTGGTTACGCCTTTGACTATAACAGCCAGTCAGGGTCTGTATCTAAGCAAGTTGAATCTTGTGCTGTAAGAGTTGTCGCATAAACAGTGATATGAGGCAGTTCACGTGTAAAAAAGAAAGTACAGGCCTGTAGTTTGCCTTTCAAATAGGCAACATCAGCTTTTTCTTCCACTAGCAATCTATCTGCAACAAGAGCTTGTTCTAACCAGCGCCATGCGACCACTAAATGCCCCATTGCGATTAGATAATCATGAGAATTCATAAAGAGGTATTCTGGTGAAGTCGCGGTGGTCAGAAGTGTGGTTGTCACATCCCCCATCAAGGTCATCTTTTCTGCAAGAGTAGTGGCGTGAATTTTTAGTTTTTCATTTTTGCTCGCATGGGCAGTCTGAATTGTTTTCTTCATCTCACCCATTAAGATCTGCAATCCTTTGCCTTGGTCACCGGCGACTTTACGGCCTAGTAAGTCCATACTTTGTATGCCGTTAGTCCCTTCATGGATGGGGTTTAAGCGATTGTCGCGGTAAAGTCGCTCAACAGGATAATCCCTTGTATAACCGTACCCGCCCAAACATTGGATCGCTAGATCATTAGCTTTTAAGCAGAACTCAGAAGGCCAGGCCTTAATAATGGGTGTCAAGATGCCGAGTAAACGATCAAAATATGCTTTTTCTTCTGTTTTTGATGTTGCAATTTTATCAACAAGCCAGGCCCCGTAAAATGTTAAATTTAAGCCTCCTTCCGTGTAGGCCTTTTGCGCCAGCAACATTCTTTTAACATCTGTATGTTCAATAATATTAAGCTGCTCTGTTGAGGCGTCTTTATTGGAAGGCGCCCGGCCCTGAGGACGCTCAGCTGCATATTCACGGGCGATTTTAAAGCCAGCATATCCGATGGCAGCCGCCCCAATACCAACACCAATACGGGCTTCATTCATCATGTGGAACATACCCTTTAGGCCTTCGCCTTCCTGACCAACGATTGTCCCGATACAGTCGCCTTTCTCACCGAAATTCAAAAGCGTATTGGTGGTGCCCCGGTAACCCATTTTATGATTAAGTCCAGCGAGATCTACATTGTTTCTCTCACCTAATGAACCATCATAATTCACCAGATATTTAGGAACGGCAAACAGCGAGATCCCTTTCGTTCCTGCTGGTGAGCCAGGTGTTTTTGCTAATACAAGATGAATGATATTTTCACTGAGTTCATGATCACCGCCTGAGATCCACATCTTGGTACCAGTCAGGGCATAAGTCCCATCCTTAAGAGGTTTAGCCAGAGTGCGAATATCAGCTAGAGAGGAACCAGCATGAGGTTCGCTGAGGCACATTGTCCCAAAATAGCGCCCGTCTATCATTGGCTCCATATATTTCTGTTTTTGTTCATCACAGCCAAAGACGGAAAGTAAATTTGCATTTGCAATGGTTAAGAAGGGATAGCCAATTGTCCCCGTATTTGCAGAGGTAAAAAGAGCGGCTATGGCAGAAGTCACTAGCGCTGGGAGTTGCATGCCGCCGTGCTCATAATCAAAACCCGCGGTCATAAATCCTGCCTCAATATATTTATCCAAAGCGGCTTTCACCTCAGGAATTACAATGGCCTTTCCGTCTTTATATTTTGGTTCCTCTTCATCAGCCTTAGCAGCATGCGGTTCAAAATGATCAATCGCTATTTTTTCTGCAGTATCAAGAATGGACTTAAACAGGGTTAAGTCATGATCATTATAGCGCTCACTTTCACATAAAGCTTCTGCATCAAGGGCATTGAAGAGTTGAAATTCTAATTCTCTTCGATCAATTACATGAGACATAAGGAGGACTTTCTTTATTGTATGAAATTCTTAAGGGCCTGAATGATGGCTTGATGATGATTGCGAGATGGTTCTGCGTCAGGCAAATAAGCAAAGGAAGCATGGAATGCCCTCTTTGCTATATGTAGCTTTGTTTTTACGCCAGCTTCTATAAGGTTTTTGGCATATATTTGGGCTTCATCAAAAAGGATATCCTCGCTTTCTGCACTGACAAAAGCGGGCGGAAGATCGCTGAAATCTGTGCAGGTTGCAGGGGAGGCATAAACGGGAATATCTTTCGTACAGTTCTTGAGCCAAGCCTCCCATGCCTTTAGGGCTAAAGATCGGTTCCAAATGCGTGTATCAACAGGCAGATAACTAGAGGGTGTCACAAAACGATGATCAAGCCCAGGTATGATTAAAAGCTGACCTTGAAGCGTTGGGCCATTGGTATCGCGTGCTTTTAGCGCAACACCAGCTGCCAGGGATCCTCCAGCACTGACGCCTCCTACAACAATTTTTTGCGAGTTAAAGGCACCGTTCTCTGCTGCCCAGAGAAGGGTGTCATAGCAATCATCAAAAGCAGCCGGATAGGGATGCTCAGGGACCTTCCTATATTCCACAGTAGCAACAGCACACTGGGCCTCCATAGCCCAGCGCTGGCAAAGCATATCGTTATGAGCAATAGAGCCACTAAAAAATCCTCCGCCGTAATAGTAGACATAGAGAGGTAGCTTTTCAGTTCTACCCTTGGGCTTGTAAACCCGAATTTTTACACCGCTTGTTGGCAGGGTGTGATCGTTAATATCAATGCCTTCTGCTTGTTCAAGAGGAAAGAGAATTGGCCGTTTTCGAGCCAGTTCTGCAATGTAAGAAAGAGGCAAAGTTTCCAGATTATATTGCGGCTGCGCTTCAATCCATTGGCGCAACTCTGGATCTAACTTATCAAGAAAGTTCATGGTTATCCCTTTGGTAAGTCGATGCCTAAATTGTCTGCGGCTTTCTTTACAAATTTACCAGTTTGACCCCATCCATTTGTTAACATTTCCATGCCATTTAGATCTGAGATGCTATCCATCTGAGCTCTGATTGCTTCTGGTGTCTGGTCTTCAGGTTTTAGGTAAACGCCGTCTGTTTCATGAATAACTGTCCGAGCGTAAGCTCCAGCCCCAGCACATAGAATTGTGCGGTTCGGGGCGTCTTTATCACAAAGAGTTAACAATCCAGCTGTGACACTTTCAGGGGTCATTAAATCGAGCATTTCTTGGGGGAGTAGTCCGTCTGTCATTTGAGTGAAGGCAGTTGGTGATAGTGTATTCACTTTAATACCACTGCGCTCCCCTTCTAGACAAAGAGTATTCATGAGGCCTGTAACGCCGCATTTCGCTGCGCCGTAATTGGCTTGGCCAAAATTACCGTACATGCCGCTAGAACTGGTCGTCATAACGATCCGGCCATAGCCTTGATCACGCATAATATCCCATACTGCTTTTGCACAGAGAGCACTGCCGAGAAGGTGAACTTTAACCACTAATTCGAAATCAGCCATATCCATTTTAGCAAAAGACTTATCGCGTAAAATACCCGCATTGTTTACGAGAATGTCAACGCGCCCCCAAGCATCCATTGCACTTTGAACCATTGCTTGAACTTGATCTATTTCAGCGACATTCGCGCTATTTGCAATGGCCAGGCCGCCAGCGTCTTCAATTTCTTTTGACACAGCTTGTGCATTGTCAGCGTTCATGTCATTCACGATAACTTTAGCGCCTCTTGAGGCAAGGCCTAGGGCGTGTGTGCGGCCAAGGCCTTGGCCTGCTCCAGTAATAATAGCTACTTGATTGTCAAATCGTATATCAGACATTTTATACTCCTTAAATCATTAACATACTGAGCCATTCAGCTTTGAGTGCTGGGCGCTCATTTCCTTTTATTTCTATGGTATACTCATGTTTCATGAGCAAACGGCCTACGCCTTTTTCTTGGACATCAAGAAGTTTAATACGAGCTCTAATATCTCCGTCCACGCTAACAGGTGTCATAAAGCGGACGCGGTCAAAGCCGTAATTGATGCCCATCTTTACACCTTCTAAAGTCAAATCGATTGATTCAGCAAAATGACTTAAGAAGGATAGAGAGAGAAAGCCATGAGCGATTGTCCCGCCGAAGGGTGTTTCCTTTGCTCGAACTGGATCTGTGTGAATGAACTGATGGTCACGCGTTAGGTTTGCAAACTTATTGATCATGTCTTGATCAATTTTCACCCAATCGCTTATTCCAATCTCCTTGCCGATGTTCGCTTTTAACTCTGTCATAGATACTGTTGCCATTTTCATTTCCTATGTATTTACGGTGTTGCAGACATACCCCCATCAAGCGGGATAATTGCACCTGTAATATAAGCTCCTGCTCGAGAGCATAACCATAAGATCGTGCCAGCCATATCATTTTCTTCTCCGATACGACCTAAAGGGATTTGCTGAGCAAGTTGATCTTTCTTATCTTCTGTATCTGTTGCAAAAGCCATAATGCGGCTAGGGAAAGGGCCGGGCGCAATGGCATTCACCGTTATATTTTCTGGGGCGAGTTCATTGCTGTATAATTTAGTTAAATGATGAACCGCTCCTTTGCTTACTGTATAGCTATAAGCGCCGACACTGCCAGTCACGCTTGGCGTCGCTTTTGTTCCCATAATTGACCCAATATTGATCACCCGAGACGGTGCATTGAATGCCGCCTTTGATTTCAAGAGCGGGAGACATAAACGAGTTAGATCAGCCATGGCTGTTACGTTTAAATTCAAGACCTTATCCCAAGCATGACGGGGAAATTTTTCCAGTTCTTCTCCCCAAGTGCACCCTGAATTATTGATCAGGATATCGAGTCTGTCTGTCTGAACCTTCAAGGCTTCCACGAGGTTGATGGTTCCTTCTCCAGAAGAGAGATCTGCAGCTATAGGGATGACCTTACCGGGTTTAATCTTGTCCATTTCCGCAGCATAAGCTTGAAGATCAGCAAGTTTTCTAGATGAAATAAAGACCTGACAGCCAGCCATCACTAAAGCTTGAGTAATCATCGCACCTAAACCTGAGGCGCCGCCAGTAACCAAGGCGGTTTTTCCTGAAACGTTAAAGAGGTTTTCTGAGGCTAGCATGAGATTTTCTCCTTTAAATAGAGAGAACGACAATTGTGTTGGATTGTCTTTTTATCGGCTTTACCTGTTCCCAGAACAGGCAAGGGATCAGTTTGTATATAGATCGATTTTGGCAGTTTAAAATGAGCAATTTTAAGGTCAAGTGCAGAAAGAATAGCGTCAGCCGAGTGGATTAATTTTGACACGCGAACAAGAGCGCCGACCACTTCCCCCATACGCTCATCTGGTAAGCTAAAGACACAAACGTCTAAAACGCCGTCTACTTTGAGGATCGCAGTTTCAATTTCAAAAGGGCTGATATTCTCACCCCCTGAAATGATGAGTTCTTTTTTGCGGTCACTGATAAATAAAAACCCATCCTCATCAAGATAACCAATATCCCCAGTGTAGAGCCAGCCGTCTTTGAGTGTTGCATCTGTTGCCTTCTGATTGTTCCAGTAAGCCTGCATGTTAGATGCGGATTTGATGCAGATTTCACCAGGCTGATTGACTGATAAAGACATATCATGATCGTCAACTATTTTGATCTCTACAATGGGGGTATTTGCTTGTCCAACGCTTGCTGGGCGGCGGAGATAATTGTCTTTGCCAATTAAGGTGCCCAGTGCATTTGTCTCCGTCATACCGTAGCCAATCCCTACATTATCCACACCGAAACTATCTTTTAAGCGTTGTACATGATCAGCAGGCCTTGCGGCACCGCCGCCGCCTATGTCTTCCAGTGAAGATAGATTAAATTCATCACGGTTGGGGGTGTTTAAGAGCTCGTAGGTCATAGTTGGGACCCCAACAAAATGAGTTAACTTTTCTTCCTCAATGAGCTGCATGGCGTGTGTTACGTCCCATTTATCAATGAAGACAATTTTACGCCCCTGCAAAAGAGAAAGTAAAAATAAACTATTACACCCTGTAATATGAAAAAGCGGTAAACTAACTAATGTCCCTAAATGTGTATCTTTGTCTTCTAAGCTTTTTCCATCAACTAATTTATTGGCAACCCCCATCATTGCCCATGTCATCAAACAGGTCATAACCGCACGGGCAGAAGAGAGGACACCTTTAGGAGAGCCAGTACTGCCAGACGTGTAAAAAAGTGTAGCCGGATCATCTATAGAGCTATTGCATGAAGGCCAAGTATCTGCAGGTCTATATTTAAGCAAATCATCCCATTCTACTGCGCCGGGAAAATCATCAGCCTTCCCGCGAATAATAACGCCTGAGAGACCACTACTATCCATGTATGGAGATAAATACTCTGCTCTTTCACTATCTAGGAAAATAAGAGAAGGATCACTATCTCGTACTGCATATTCTAGTTCTTCCGTTTTCCACCAACTGTTTAAAGGAACGATGATGGCCCCGATGCTGGTGACAGCAAGATAGGTAATGCACCATTCTGGATAATTGCGGCAAGCAATAGCAATGCGGTCTCCAGTTTTAATTTTATAGTCTTGTCTTAAGGCCCAAGCCAGTTGCTTTGCTTTGTCTAAAGCCTGACGGTAAGACAAACGTTCTTGGCCGTATACCATAAAGTCCCGGTCGTTATGTTCGTAAGCTGCTTCATATATGTCCCGTAAAAAACTCGGCATTTGACGAAAGACAGGATAGGAAATACCCTTGATTTCCATTTCTTCAATTTCCAGTGGTTGACCTTCTGAAGTTAAGGTCTGGATGGTTTTTAGGAACTGAGCGTTATAGATCTGTTCAGCCGACATAACTGAAACCTTTACTTATAAAAAATGACGAGACAGAGAGGCCGTGGCTCAGAAAGCCACAGCAATTCGATTGGTACTCAAAACTTAGAATTTCATGCGTAATTCTAGATTAAGTGTTCTCGGCGCATTGTAGGATGCGAGCTGATGGAAATATGGTGAGGAGCCAAAAGATAGACTAGAGGTTGCCAGTATATCAAAAACATTCTTGGCTGTTGCATGTACTTCCCAAAAGCTATCTGTTGGGATCCATGACAGACGCACATCAGCACGGTCATAGCTCGGCGCTGTTGTGAGCGGTGATGTGAAGATTGAGTGCGATTGACTGTCAACATAGGCATAGGTCGCGCTCACACTTAAATCCCCAGCATCGAATGGCACTACATGTGTAACATTGAGAGCAAATTTATGCTTCGGTGCTTTGTTGAGCTCATTACCAGTTGGATCATAGAGAAGTCCTTGGCCTGTTGAATCGACGAGACAGCCACTACTGCCATCAGGGGCCGTTGCTGCTCTATCACCGCAGAAGTCATTATACTCTGTATCCATGAAGGAGTAATTCCCTACCACAGTGGTGTTTTCACCCGCTTGCCAAATTAACTCAGCTTCTAGGCCCATGCTGCGTGCGCTATCTGCATTATAGAGCTCTACAAAAGGAATGCCATTTCTGAAAACTGGCACTTCAGCCTGTAGGCCTTTATAATCGTAATAATAGGCGGCAGCATTCAGTTGAACGGTGTCTCCAAATGTTTTTTTAAGGCCCAGTTCAAAAGCATTGATAGTTTCTTTATCGACAGCCGCTTCATTCCTTGGTGTGGCAGGATCATCAGAGATGGCCCCTAAACGAAACCCTCCAGATTTATAGCCTTTTGAAAATGTACCATAAACGAGAGTGTCAACATCTGGTCTATATTCCACAGATAGATTGCCTGTAACATCATCCCACTCATCCTCATGGGTGTCTGAGAGAAAACCGCCTGTAAAATCTACACTGTAGGCCATATAATATGGGGCTGCATTTAGTGCTGTTGGACCAACTGGTAGTGCGCCGCCTAAAAGTGTAGCAAGAGCAACTGGATCAAAACTATTAGCCATTTGATCAAAAACGATACGCTGTCTTTCTGAGCCTATTTTCTCATCTTTGGAATAACGCAAGCCTGCTTTGATGGTAAAGTTTTCATTAATCGCGTAGCTGATTTCTCCAAATAAAGCTGAAGCTTTACTCTCGAGTTCCCCTTCTTGGAAATAATAATGACCTTCTGGATTTGGAAGAATTTCAGCCCATGCAAATCCGAAAAACGCATTTTCTGGAGCTGGAGTTTGAGGTACAAAAACGCGTGGATTTTGCAGATAGATATTATTTGGATTGGAAAGTGAAAAAGGCTGCCGCACATCTTCTTTATATGCATAAGCTCCTACAATCCAATTGAAATCAGAATCGCCTTTTGAGGAAATTTGAAACTCATGGCTATGCCAGCTTTTATATTCTGCGGTATTGTTGATGTTAGAATTTGGTAGGCTAACAAAACCGGCAGCCGGATCACCGCTTGGATCAGGGTATACTAGGCTATCTGTGCGATCTGTATAATCGTTATCTATACTTTCTTCATAATCATAGGCTTGAGATCCATATAGATATTTCATATCAAACGAGACACCCGCATATGTGAGTTCTATCGCTGCACGATGTTGATTAGAAATCCTTACATATCCATCATAATCACTTCGAATTTTAAAAGGGTCTTCAACAGATGGATTTGCTTCTGTATACCCTAAGCGAACATTATGGACCAAAGAACCCCTTAAAGTTGTCCGATTATAATCGTTAATTTTTACAACGTGCCGAGGATCAGTATCTGAGTCTGACTGGCCGTATTTTGCCCATAGAGAGAGATTATCAGTAATGTCGACTTCCAGCTGCGCTTCCCAAAAGGTTGAGTCTTCACCCCACTTGTCATTCCCAATGCCAACATTCTCTTGGTAGCCGTCCCTTTTAGAGACCGACCCTGCCAGAGAAAAACGAATTGAATCAGTTAGAGGTCCAGTGATCCGCGCTTCAAGTTTTCTCGCTTCATAACTTCCATATGAAAAACGAGCTTCACCTTCCCAGTTGTCAGCAGGGCGTTTTGAGATGATATTCACGGCACCCCCAACAGAGTTACGTCCGTATAGTGTGCCTTGAGGGCCTCTTAATACTTCTACTCGCTCTACAACTAATGAGTTTAGTCCGAAAATCGCTGATTCAGATTCGTAAACGCCATCGAGATAGAGGGCCACGCCTGGATCAGAGCCAAGTGCATTTGTGTTTCGCCCAACCCCGCGAATAGCAATTTGATTTGGTGTATCAGACGCTGACATCCCAGGCGTAAAATCTGCGACATCTTGAACGCCCAGAAGGCCAGTTCTATCTGCAAATCCAGAAGTGATTGCAGTCACAGCGACAGCAGTATCGTTTAGATTTGTTGATCGTTTCGTTGCAGTAATAACAATTTCTTCAAGAGCAAGCTCTTCTTCCTCTTGTGCATATACTGTATATGAGCTCATTGCTGTTGAAAGCATCAACCCCAGCATGATTGGTTTCCTTTTTTCAAATGACATCTTTCCCTCCAGTCATTTTGCCACGCATGGCATTCTCCTCAAGAATAGAATTTTTCTACTCTATTCATTTTCTCCCGCAGCATAGCTATAGAAGCCACTACCGCTTGACTTACCCAGTTTGTTTTGGGCAATAAATTCCATGATAAATCCTGTGATTTTCTCAACATTTTCTGGCCCGGCCATCGGACCTGTCGCAGCAAATAAAATAAGAGTCTTATCCAATCCAATTTCGTCAAGAATGGCGAATGGACCTTGTGGATGTCGCGTAGCAATGCACCAGGCGCGGTCTATTTCAGAATAGGGTGCTATTTTATTGGCGGCCAAGAGCACAGCACTCTGTGAGAGTGCGGATGTCAGTGCATAATTTGCTGCTTCATTGGTTTTAGTAACAGCATTAAATGTTTTATCTGAATATTTAGGGTTCGGATATGTATAAAAGCCATGTCCCGTTTTCATGCCCAGACGTCCAATGCCGACAAGCGGTGCTAAGAAGGAGAGAACTTTCGTCTTCAAGTCAGAAAGCTCGTCTTCCGGTCTATGAAACCAACCATCATAAATGAGACGCAAGCCAAATAGATCCATCATGCCGAAGGGACCCATTGTGCTTTTCGTGCGGTCCATCCAAGCTTTATCAACTTCTTCTATTGAAGCGACCCCATCAATTACCATAACCATGGCTGTTGTGAGAATAGGACCAATCATGGCATTAAAGAGATAGCCTTTATTTTCCTTCGTTAATGTTATGGAATGACATCCTATAGAATTCACGTAGTCTTCTAGTTGAGTGATTATTTTGTCATCAGTATCAGGCCCTTTGACAATATCAAATAACGTTGCCCCTAGATGTGAATGAAGGGCTGCAAAACGGTGCCCTGTTTTAAGGGAAGAGCCAATGTGTGAGGGGAGCAGAGCTGACGTGTTTGTCGTGAGAATTGCCTGCGGGTCTGCAATCGATTCTAATTCTTTGAAGAGATTTTGCTTGATACCAAGAATTTCTGGAATGGATTCACTCACCAACCAAGCGCCTCTCAAGGCTTTTTCTAAGTCTTTTTCACAGGTTATTTTGGTGAGTGCATCAGGGATTTTATTTGAAGGCAGGAGACCTGCTTGCACTAATTCAGTAGCAATTGTTTGGACGATATTTGGGATGCTTTCGAGCGTCTCATCTGAGACATCTTGAATGACTGCTTGATGCCCCCCTAGCGCTGCAAGTAAGGCATTATAACACCCCATCGTTCCGCCGCCTATAAAAGCAATATGTTTTCCGCTCATAGGCATTATTTGAGCGCCCTAGGCATATTTTCAGGGACCAAGAGATTTGTAGCCCCTTTGGTCATTAAAGCAGGTCGGTATTCTAGAATTGGCAGATCAGCGAGAGCATTCACGATCTGGTATTGCGTGGGATTTTCTTCCCAGCTTAACTGGTTCCATTTCACACTTCCTTCACCAAGCATCACTTGTTTAAAATGATTTTCAGATGGGAAGGTAGTATATTCGCTAACGCCCTCTTTGCCTGCGTTTTGTAGGAAACGCCAGCCCATTGGGGTATCTTTACCTTGGCTTTTTTGGTGCATGAAGGCAATTTCATCAAGGGAGGGCGCTCTTAAATTAGAAAGAGACAAATCAATAATTTTATTCCCAAAATGACTGGCATTTGTAGTCCATCTATTCTGCGATATGGCATGATCTGGTATGTCCGCATATATCTTAGGAATACCCTGCATTTCGCGACCCGTTAAAATAGGATCCGTAAGATTTTCCCAAATGACAAGACTATAGGTCCCTTCTAATGTTTCTTCTTTGCCTTTATAGATAACATTGGCATTCACGCCTATCATATTGTAACCACGCCCAGCCAGCCAGTCGATCTGCTTGTTGCAAGCAAAGTAGACTGTAATGACAGCTTCTTCAGCTACTTCAAAATGCTCAGGCAGGTAAGCAGCTAACTTTTCTCTGTCTGTCACGTAAGGAATTACCATAGTCGTCACATCTCTATACCAACCACTTGTGCCAGGCCCTGCATAGCGGGGACCAAAATGTGCGGGCATCATATAAGACATTAAGGATTGAAATTTAAACATAAGCACCCTTTATGATTTTTCACGCTCTGCAAGCTTGGATAGATTTTCCAAGTGGCTTTCACGGTCAATTTTAAAGAATTTCAAGAAGTAGAAAACGGCAAGCCAAAGGAGCACCACAGCGACTGCATAGGAAATGCCTAAGTCTAGAATAGCTTGCTTATCTATATCTTCAGCTTTTGCACCTTTGGGAAAGTTTGCAACTGCAATGACAATAGAGGCCGCCATGACACCAAGGCCATGAGAAGCTTTTCTTGAGAAGGAAATGGCAGAAAAATAGATCCCTTCTGTCCGATCATTATTTTTGACCTCGTTATGCTCAACAAGCTCTGCTACCATAGAATACATTAAAGTTTGAACGCCGATGAACATTGTCACATCAAGAATTGCGACAATAAATAAAATCGGGAAGAGAGAAGGATCTCCATTTTCAGGTAAAACACCCATGACTCTCAGGCCAATCATGACAGGGGTTATGAGCAGCGTCAAAACACCGTATATAAAGACAGCTTTTTTCTTACCAAATTTTCTAGACATATAAGGGGCCATGAAGAATGAAATCATAGCAGCAATAATAAAGGATAGATTTAAGGCACCAATCTGATCTGTGTTAAATCCCCAGAAAAAAGTATTCATGTAGAGATTTAGACTGAAGGCCATTCCGATGATTACAGAGGAGACAATAGAAGCCACAAGAAGCGCCGCGAATGACTTATTTGCTAAGGCCTTCTTGAAATCATTAAAGATAATAGAGAGGCCTTTGCTTTCTTTTACTTTCCCTTTTGGTAAATCGGGTATGAGATGAGCCGTGCCAAATGTTGTTAAGAGGATCGCACCCCCAATGACGCAGGCAGCTACAAGGCCGTATGTACTATAGGCTTCTTTGTTTAATATGCCAACTGGATAGGCTTCAGTTGAGGCGAGCAATACTGTGAGGACAAAGATAGCCATGACTGTGCCGCTGATCCATCCAAACGACATGCGGTAGCTCATTAAGCTCGTGCGTTCGTCATAATCTTTTGTAAGCTCAGCAGCTAAAGCTGAACTTGGAATTTCATAAAAAGTAATG
Organism: Temperatibacter marinus; assembly: GCF_031598375.1. Taxonomy (NCBI): domain Bacteria; kingdom Pseudomonadati; phylum Pseudomonadota; class Alphaproteobacteria; order Kordiimonadales; family Temperatibacteraceae; genus Temperatibacter; species Temperatibacter marinus. Next base: position 295,044 of record NZ_CP123872.1, on the reverse strand, counting down.
AGTAGACGAATTGCAACAGACAGTGTCACCAAATACGGAAATAAATCATTACCAGTCATACTTTCTGGTGGTGACCAGAGAAAATAATAGGCAACAGCTGCAGGAAGTGCAGCGGCAAACATCCATGGATGACGGCGCCCCCAACGACTTTTTGTATTATCGCTCAGATAGCCAACAATAGGATCTGATATCGCATCAAAGATTAAGGCAATCAGGAGAGCAAGGCCGACAAGAGGCGCGTCTACACCTAAAACTTGTGAGTAGAAGATGAGCAAGAAATAATCGAAACCATTATTTTTAACACCAAAGGCTACAGCGCCTATGCCATATGATATCTTAGTAAATACGGATGGTTTTCCCTTGTCTGCCATTGTTTCTCTCCCATGAGTTATGTCATTTTCTCTGGTATTTAATATACCTTTTTTGTCCCTCAGCTCGAGTCTTGACACCACTTACCTTTTAAGTCAATAAGGTAAGCTACACTTACCAATGGGGTAAAAATGATGGATGACTTATCGAAGCTCAGACAGTTAATTGAACTAGAAGATACAGGAAACTACCGTAAAGCAGCGGCTAATCTTGGCATTTCACATAGTGCGCTCAGTCAAACAGTGAATAAAATGGAAGAACGCTACGGCGTCATGCTGTTTACCAGAAACAAGCTTGGAACAGTGCCTACAGTTTATGGGAGGCGTATCTTAGATGCCGCGAGAAGTTCTGTTGAGCAAATGGATAGAGCTGAACGCGAACTATCCATGATGCAAGCCCTTGAAATTGGGCGATTGATCGTCGGAATCGATCCAAACTTGAGTGAGGGGCTTCTTGCACCAGCGCTCGTTCAACTGCTGACTGACCATCCAAAATTACAATTTACAGTCTTGCCTCGTAACTGGCGCACCATGGATAAAGATCTGATGGACGGTGTTATCGATATGTATATTGGGCTCGCTCCGGATAGAGAAGTGCCACACATTGATTACCGTGAATTTAAGATTGCCCAGTCTCCGCTAATATGCCGCTCCGGGCATCCCTTGCTTGATCTTAAAGACCTTAAAGTTGAGGACCTTTTTGATTACCCTTTTATTGGAGGAGATGTCCCTGATTGGTTTTTAAAACAGATTACGGACCAATATCCTAATCACTTCCCCACAATAGACTCTTTACGTGAGATGTTCCTCATTTCTCATGAAATTGGTTTACTGCGAAAGTTAATTCCTGCAACAGACGCGGTCGGTTTTATTGCAGAGAGCACACTACAAGCGGCTCTGAGAGAGGGTCGTGCTCAGATTGTACCTGGGGCGCGTCATTTATTTCCTATGGACATTACTGGCGTGATCGCTACGAAGGATAATATACCCTTAGCGCCCGCAGCTCAGAAACTCAGTAGGTTAATTTTAGGTATTGCTGATATTGGATATAGAAACTGGCTTAAAAAAAGTTGACTGAATTAGCTGCTTATTCAAATGCATATATACTTTATGTTTTGATTTTAATTCAAAATAATTTGCCTTAATATATTTGAATTCATCGAGGTATTGGAAGAGCGATATTTGAAATATCGGTGTCCATTTCTATACAGGTTAAACTTACTAATGTGGCTGGATTAATTTGTGACTATTTCATATAATCTTATAGTATCTTTATTGATGTCGTGATTACTATAGTAATTTCAATAGGTTATTCTGACGATGTCATTTTAGATCATTTTAGATCACTTGAAATAATTCTCTGTAATTCATCTCTCTTATCGTTGACATCGAAGAGGTCGCTGGTTCGAACCCAGTACCGACCACCATATTTCTCTTTACATTTCAATTGGTTATACTTTTAAAGGGAATGTCAAATTCCACTTGTGCCCAAATCTGTGCCTAAGTATTATTTTTTACTTTCGGCGTTATCGCGAATGTATCGGTTATCGCAGGCTTTTTAGCGTTATGATAATCTAGTCTAGCATTCCAAATTTTAAGATAGCGATAGAAGGGTACTGAAGGATAAATATGGTGCACGAGATGGTAATTTTGCGAGATGAATAGAGGGGTTAGAAGCCACTCTAGACCAACACGGTTAGAGGTGCATTGATAGCGATTTTCTTTCACGGTTATTTTATGGGGGTAGTGCGGTAAGAAATCAAAGCCAAATACAATGAATAATTTTGCAATACGTGTGGGAATAAAAAATAATAGAAGGTAAGCCTCTAACAATCCCAAAAGGGTGACTGTACTGATAACTAGAATTGCAAAAATCAGGCAGAGGAAAAATTCTATTTTTTCAGCTTTTTTACTCTTGCTGAAGTTTTCTTTCTGCAAATAGGTTTTGAAATAAATGACATCAAGACTTAACCACCTTAGAGGCATAACCCATGCGGGTCCATGACCACAGTAAGTATCAGGATCTTTTTCTGGATCGTTGGTATATTGATGGTGGCGCATATGAATAAAACGAAAGACTTTAAAAAATGGCCCTGGCTCTAAAAGGGCTATAGCAGCGCGTCCGGCCCAGTCATTTACGTGTTGGTTTGTGCTAATTGCATTATGCGTCCCATCATGGGCCACCGTGAAAGCCATATAAGACGCGATTGAATTCCATAAGATGACCCAGGGAAGGGACAGGGCTGCGTCAGAATAAGCCAACAGAGTGAGGCTGAATATCCCATAGGCGGAGACCAGTAAGAGAAGGGTCGGCCAAGCAATGCTGGGGCGCTTTAAGAGCATTTTAAACAGCTTAGGATCATCCGATTTTGAAGGAAGAGACATGTGAAGACTCCAATTATAAAGGCTAAATATTCACTAGATTGTAAGGCCACCATCAACGACTATGCACTCCCCTGTTGTATAACTAGATGCATCAGAAGCAAGATAGAGAACAGTGCCTGCCATTTGCTCTGGTAGGGCATGTATACCAAGGGGAATTTGCTTTAGAAATGCATTATACATGTCTCCGTTTTCAAATAATGCCCCTGCAAATTTTGTTTTTGTCAGGCCGGGTAATAAAGCGTTCACGCGAATACCAAATTGACCGCATTCTTTAGCAAAAGATTTTGTCATTGAGACAACAGCAGCTTTAGAAACGGAATAGATACCTTGGTGCATGCCCGGTTGTAAGGCGTTCACTGACGCTGTATTGATGATCGAACCACTTCCTTGCTCGCGCATAATCTTGCCTGCCTCAACAGACATATAAAAATATCCACGTAAATTCACTTCAACAGTTTTTTCGAAGGCCCAATCGGGTGTGTCTAATATAGGGCCGAAATAAGGATTAGCAGCGGCGTTATTGACGAGAATATCCAGTTTGCCAAATTCATCTTGGATATGATTAAAGATTGCATGAATATCGTCCATGTTGCCCACGTTGCATTCAAAAACGCTGGCACAACCACCGTCAGTTTTAATGGCATCAACAACAGCCATACAGTCGACCGCCTTGCGACTGGAAACAATGACATGGGCACCAGCATCGGCCAGTGTTCTCGCAATGCTTTCGCCAATCCCCCGACTGGCGCCGGTAACAAGCGCAATTTTTCCATTTAAATCAAATAAGTTAGTCATTTATTGATCCCTTTGTAGGCTGATTTTTTTAATTCGAGCGCTTTGTTTAATGTTCATGCTAAACTCTCATTTGATAGTATAATACGCTATGGTCTTGCAGTGTTATAATATTATGACATATAATATGTCAATATTTAGGAGGGATTTTTATGGGAGAGTTGGAATGGAAAAATTTGATATAATCATTTATGGGGCAACAAGTTTTGTTGGGGATATTATTGTCGCCTATATGATGGATAAATACGGTACTGATCGTGGTATTTCTTGGGCCATTGCAGGACGAAGCGAAGCCAAATTGCTTGATCTAAGAGAAAAGCATAAAGCGCAAGATATTCCTTATTTTATTGCGGATGCAGGGGACGAAGAGTCCTTGAAGGCCCTAGTGGATCAAACCAAAGTAATATTATCAACAGTTGGCCCTTATGCATTGTACGGAGAACCTCTTGTTAAAATTTGTACTGAAACAGGTACAGATTACTGTGATTTAACAGGTGAAATCCAGTGGTATAAAAAAATGCTCGATCACTATGAGGAAGCAGCGAAGAAATCTGGTGCACGCATTGTCCATTGTAGTGGTTTTGATTCTATTCCATCTGATATGGGCGTGTTTTATCTGCAGGAGCATGCCAAACAAAAGACAGGATCTTATTTGACGCAGGTGGATATGCGCGTTGCCAAAATCAAAGGGGGAGCCAGCGGAGGGACTATAGCAAGTATGGTCAATTTGACAAAAGAAGCTGTCAAAGACCCGAAAGTACGTAAACTTGTTAAAAATCCTTATAGTATTTGTCCTGAAGGGCATGGGTTCACCGTGCGACAGCATAATGTTAGCAAGGCAGAATTTGACGAACAGTATCATGCTTGGATTGCACCTTTTGTCATGGAAGCTGTGAACTCGCGGGTTGTGCATCGTTCGAACGCCCTGCGTGATAAGGCCTATGGCAGAGATTTTAAATATAGTGAAGCAATGGTGATGGGTCGTGACTCTAATGGAAAGTCGCGAGCACGTAAAATGAGTTTAGGCTTAACTATTTTTATGACACTCGCGGCATTAGCGCCTACACGATGGATCTTGGAAAAATTTATTTTGCCCAAACCTGGAGAAGGGCCTTCACCAAAAGAACAAGAGACAGGTATGTATGATCTAAGGTTTGTTGGACGTTCAGATCAAGGTGATAAATTGACGCTGAAACTTACCGGAGATAAAGATCCTGGATATGGTAGTACCTCTAAAATGATATCTGAAACCGCAGTTTGCCTTGCTGCGTTAGATAAACTAGAGAAGAAGGGCGGTTTTTGGACACCTTCCACTCTTTTTGGGCATACTCTGATAGAGAGATTAGAGCAAAATGCTGGCTTAACTTTTGAAATATTGAATGAGTAAGGGGCTGCCTTTTCTTGTTGGTATTCTCAACTCATCTCACGCCTCGGCTTAAGGTATAGACATCTCCTTTTTATTATGACATAGTTTATGTCAATATATAAATGTGACCTTCTTTCTGGGGAGTGAGATGAAGAAATTTCTGATATTCTTTACTTTAGTGATTGCTGTTGGTGGATCAGTTGCTTGGTTTAATCGAATAGAGTTGATGTTGTTTATGATTAGTAAACGCACTGATGCTCAATATGATATCCGGCCAAACAGAGAGGTAGTATGGCAGCAAGGTCCTGAGACAGAATCGAAGGCGCTTAATCAAAAGCCTAATATTATATTTATTGTCCTTGATGATGTTGGTTACAATGACATTTCAACATTTGGAGGTGGAATTGCGGGCGGACTTTTAAAAACGCCGCACATTGATAAATTAGCCTCAGAATCTGTGGTTTTCAGACAAAGCTATGCTGGAAATGCTACGTGTGCGCCCTCGCGGGGTATGATGATGACCGGACGATATCAAAATACGACGGGCTATGAATTCACACCTTTTCCTGGTGGTGCTGGTCCATTGATATCTGTTAGTAACTCTATTGATCGCAACATGCCCGAAACACTTCCAGGCTTTGAAAATGATGTGCCCTTTGAAAATCAGGGGTTACCTGCAGAGGAAGTAACTATTGCAGAAGTGCTGAAAGAGCGAGGGTATTATACAGCCCATATCGGGAAGTGGCATATGGGGCGCTATAATGGCATGGCACCGAATGATCAAGGTTTCGATGATAGCTTGTATATGCATAGCGGACTTTACTTGCCAGAAGATCATCCAGATGTGGTGAATGCAAAATTAGAGCAGGATCCTATCGATAAGATCTTATGGGCAAGATTGCGGTATTCAGCAACATTTAATAATGCGACGGATGAAGATCTTTTTCAGCCTAAAGGCTATCTCACTGATTTTTGGACTAATGAAAGTGTCAAAGTTATCAAGGCGAATAAAAACCGTCCTTTCTTTCTTTATTTAGCCCATTGGGGTACGCATACTCCCTTACAGGCAACACGTGCAGACTATGAAGCGGTTGGCGATATTAAACCTCATAATCGCCGTGTGTATGCGGCTATGATGCGAGCTATTGATCGCAGTGTAGGTAAAATTCAGCAAGCCTTAGAAGAAACAGGGCAGGCTGATAATACTATGATTGTCTTCACAAGTGATAATGGCGGTGCTGGATATGTGGGGCTTCCAGAGTTGAATAAACCATTTAGAGGTTGGAAATTAACCTTTTTTGAAGGGGGATTGAGAGTTCCGCATTTCATAAAATGGCCTAATGGCCTTCCTGAAGCTAAAGAATTAGATACCCCCGTTATGCATATTGATATCTTTCCAACATTGGCTGCAGCAGCCGGCGCGCCTCTGCCGCAAAATGTAAAGATTGACGGTGTCAATTTACTGCCCTATGCCCGTGGCAAAGGTGCAATAAAAGAACGACCCTTGTTTTTCCAGAGTGGTTTCTACAGGGCAATCAGACTTGGCGATTGGAAGTTGAAGGTTTCTGAAAACCCCAAGAAAGTATGGCTCTATGATCTTAAGGAAGATCCGACGGAGCAAAATAATCTTGCTGAGCAGATACCAACAAAAGTAAGTGAGTTACATCACCTCATAAAAAATCACATCGCTTCGGGAAAAGGGGCTCGCTATCCCTATTCAATCCTCGCCCCAATCTTGATTGATAAGACCAATGAGCAGTCTTACAAAAAAGGTGATGAATATATTTATTGGCCAAACTAGGAGTGAAGAATGAAAAAGAAACTATTGAAAATTGCAGCTGGATTAGGTGCAGTTGTCCTATTAATTGCCATTGCACTGCCAACAATTCTTCATAAAGCTGGGCTGCATCCAGTCTACACGGGACCAACATATAGTGCAAAAGGGAAACGGGCTCTCATTATCACAACCAGCCACAGTATTCTTTCTGAGCCCGGTCAAACTGAGGGTCCGGCGACAGGTGTATTCGGTTCAGAGTTAACGCATCCTTATTACACATTTCTAGACGCTGGAATGGAAATTGATGTGGCGAGTATTAAGGGCGGTGAAATTCCGATTGATCCACAAAGTTTTAGTCATCCTGTGATTACTGTGGAAGATAAACAATTTCAAAAAGACACAATTTTTCAAGCCAAGGTCAAGAATTCTCTCGCAATTCAAGATGTTAATTTTGAAGACTATGATTTAATCTTTTTGTCAGGCGGTTGGGGTGCTGCTTATGATATGGCGCAGTCCTCTGTATTAGCGACCAAAATTACGCAGGCTTATTATAGCGAGAAAAAAGCAGTAATTGGCGGCGTATGTCATGGTGTCTTAGGGTTGGTGAATGCAAAAGATAAAGATGGCAATTTATTAATAGCAGGTAGAAAAATGACAGGTGTCACTGATAAACAATTGAAAGAGTTAGGGATCGAAGTGACACCCAAGCATCCAGAAACTGAGCTCCGAAAGGCTGGCGCATTATATGAAGCGAGTACTGGGTTTCGTGACATCTTTCAAACGCATGTTGTCATTGACGCTGAGAAACGATTTGTGACGGGTCAAAATCAAAATTCTGGTCTTGAAACTTCCCATAAAATGCTGAGTTTGATCGCTGATAAATAGGACGGAATGAATGAATAGTAAATTGTTGAATTTTGTACGCATTATTATGGCTTTGCCGGCCCTTCTGTTTATCTTGATTGGCTTAAGGTGGATCATTGATCCTGCAGGTGTGGCTCCTGAATTTGGATTTGAACTTATGACTGGACTGGGACTGAGTTCGCAGATCGGTGATCTTTCAGCTTATTTTTTAACCCTTGGACTCTGTGCCTTTCTGGGTATCGTCACAAAAAAAAGATTTTGGTTTTATATGCCTGTGATCATGCTTGGTCTGACTGCCTTTGGTAGACTTATGGCTTGGCTCATTCATCACGCTGATTTTGCGGGCGATATGATCATGCCTGAGATCATCATTGCTCTCTTGTGGTATTATGGAAGTGGATATATTTGCGAAACTAAGAGGGGCTGAAAATGAAATATATTATTGGTGCCCTAATCAGTCTTTGTGTTTTTTTACCCCTGCCTATTCATACTTCAAAGGCTTTATATGCTTCTGAGGATAATAATGCTTCAAAGACTAAAAAACCCAATATTATTTTACTTCTGGCGGATGACCTTGGATATACAGATTTAGGGTCCTATGGCAGTGAAATTTCAACGCCCGTTATCGACGCTCTGGCGTCTAAAGGCATCAGGTTTACGAATTATCATACTGCAGCAAATTGTTCTCCTGCTCGCGCGATGCTTATGACTGGGGTTAATAACCATAGTGCAGGTGTGGGCAATATTCGTGAAACGCGGCCCGATGCAACAAGAAAGATGCCAGCTTATGATGGTGTTCTATCGCATCGCACTGTGACTATCGCCACACTTTTGCAGGATAATGGATATAACACCTATATGGCGGGGAAGTGGCATCTGGGCCAAACACCCGATAAATTGCCCTTTAATCGAGGGTTTCATAGGACTTTTTCTCTAGGGGATAGTGGGGCTGATAATTGGGAAGATCGTCCTTATATCCCTCTTTATAAAGAAGCGAATTGGTATGCGGACGGCAAGCCTGCCGATTTGCCAGATGATTTTTATTCTTCAGAATTTTTAGTGGATAAGCTTATCGAATTTATTGATAGCGATCTTGAAGGCGGAAAACCTTTCTTTGGCTATTTACCTTTTCAAGCAGTGCATATTCCCATTCAGGCCCCTCAGAATTTTATCGATAAATATATGGGAAAATATGATGCTGGGTGGCATGCGCTACGTCAATCCAGATTAAAAGGCGCAATTGATCAAGGTATTGTTCCGGCGAATACAAAAATGAACGAAATGTCAACGACGCTTAATTGGGAAAGTTTATCAGAAGGTGAGAGGCGATATGAAGCCAAAAGGATGGCTGTATACGGCGCCATGGTGGAAGCCATGGATCATCATTTAGGGCGGCTGATTCAATATCTAAAGGACAGAGGTGAATATGATAATACCATCTTTATTTTCACCTCAGACAATGGCACACATTCTTCGGGTAGAGATAATCAGCAATCTGGTCTATTAACACGTCTAAGCAATCGTCGCACAGGTTATACAAGTGAGTATAATACCTTGGGTCTACAGGGCAGTTATAATGCTATTTCATTGAGTTTTGCCAGCGCATCAGCTTCACCTCTCTCTTACTATAAATTTTATACTTCTGAAGGCGGGATGCGCGTCCCTCTTATCATTTCTGGTGACCTTGTAAAAGACAAAGGTCGTATATCTGATGCCTTTAGTTTTGCGACTGATATTACACCAACAATTCTAGATATAGTAGGAGCTCCAAGACCAAGTGACATTTATGCAGGACGTCGGATTGAAAAAATATCAGGGAATAGTCTTGTGCCAGTGCTACAAAATAAGATGGTTAAAGTATATCCAGAAGAACAACCTGTTGCTTATGAACTCGCAGGAAATAGTGCTCTCTTTATGGGTGATTATAAAATCCGACACTTGCGCAGCCCCATTGGCAATAATGAGTGGCAGCTATTTAATATCCTTAAAGATCCTGGCGAGACAGAAGATCTTAAAACTATCCAGCCGCTTCAGTTTCAGCGGATGCTGTCAGCATATGAATTATGGGCTAAAGAGGCGGGTGTTTACGAAGTCCCTGAAAGCTATGGTAACCATATAAGACAACTTTTACTGAACACGCTTGTGATGAATAGAAATTCAATCATCTCTCTTATTTTGTTGATGCTGATATTATTGCCTTTTGGTGTTTATTGGCGCATGAAATCGAAGGATTAGAATGACAGATTATACGACCCAACAATCAGGCGCTTCAAAGAGTAATCCGGATAGATTTACTCGTTGGCTTCAGTCAAAAATATTGACCTCTATTGGGAGCGAAAAAGCACAAAAAAAATTATGGGCAAACTCTGAAAAGAAACGCCTAAAAGATAATCGTGGTCATGTTGTTTATTACTTTCATCAAAGTCAAGATGGCTATTCCGATTTGGCAGTTCAAACCCTTAAACCGCTGCTAGAGCGTTATGACATAGAACTCATCATGCATCTTGTAACTGCTGAGTGCGGTTATAATGCCCCTGAACCTGACTTATTAGAAAAATATTCTTATACAGATGCATCTCTCATTGCCCCTTGTTTTGGTCTCCAAAGTCCTCAGAGTATGTCTGATGAAGCGGTGATGGCGATCCAGGACTCATATGGATCAGCAGCTCAGGGCTCTCTTAGTGAAAGGCAAGACGTTGGGAATCAATTGCGCGCTAGGCTTGGGCATTATAGTGGGGCAATGTTTTATTATGAGGGTGAATGGTATTGGGGGATCGACAGGCTCTATCATCTAGAAAATCGCCTAAGACTGTTTGGAGCAGATAAATATCCAGAGCAAGGTTTTCTCTATCCACGACCTGAAATTATTCAGGATCAGGCTGCAAAGGGACCTAGTTTAACGCTGGAGTTTTATGCCTCCTTGAGAAGTCCTTATACAGCGCTTGCCTATGATCAAACTGTTAAATTTGCTCGCAAGACAGGCGTAAATCTTATTATTAAACCTGTCCTCCCTATGGTCATGCGCGGTGTACCTGCAACACGACAGAAGGGGATGTATATCTTTAAAGATGCTGCGCGTGAAGCTCGTGCTCAAGATATCCCTTATGGAAAGTTCTATGATCCAATTGGGGAACCTGTGAAGAAAGGATATAGTCTTTATCATTGGGCGAAAACCCATGACAAAGGGGAGCAGTTTCTGAGTGCCTTTTTAAATGCGGCTTTTGTGGAGGGTATCAATACTAACACGAACAATGGACTGAAGACTGTTTGCAAGAATGTTGGTCTCGATTGGTCAGATGCGATAAGTCACCTTGATGAAATAGAATGGACAGAGGTATTAGAATCTAATAGGCTTGATATGTATGAGTTTGGATTATGGGGAGTTCCAAGTTACAGACTGCTTGATGAAGCAGGTAATGAAGTGATTAAAGCTTGGGGGCAAGATAGACTTTGGTTGATCGCAAAGTTTATAAGTAAAATAGGATATTTATGACAGTTGTGAAAAAAAAATCACATAATGATGGCCGTAAAGCCAGAAGCCTAAAGAGCAGAGAGGCCATAAAAAAGGCCTTGGGTGATTTGATGAGTGAGGGCGTTCGTATTCCTACAGCGCAACAAGTTTCTGATAGAGCAAAGGTTGGTATTCGGACTGTTTTCCGTCACTTTGATGATATGGAAAGTCTGTTTTATTCACTTCATGAAGATATTAAAGAATCAGAATATGGGTTTCTTAGGCAATCCATTATTGAAGGGCCGCTTGAAGAGAGAGTTGATGCTTTTTTGAGAGCGCGTCATGTCTTATATATTAAATATAGAGAAATGATTTTAAGTACACTCAGTCAGTTATGGAAATACCAAGCTCTCAAGAACACCTATGAGGATTTAAACAGTATTTTCAAACAGCATTTATTTCTTTGTTTGCCAGAACTTAAGGGTAAAGATGTTCCTACTCAACAATTTGTTGAAGCTCTTGTTTCTTTTGAAGCTTGGAACCGTCTTACAAGACACCAAGGAATGAGCCGAGACGACGCTAAAGATCTTTTACAAGGGCAACTAGAGAGTTTATTGAAATAACCCGAGGGACTTACAATCGATAATCCTCAGTTATTAAACGGCGGTATTTATCGACTGTCAGGGGTCCATATGCTTTTTCTTCAGGACATAAAAACATGACATTTTCCTTTATATTAGAGATATCAAACCCTTCTTTTTGGACCGTCACTTTTTGAAACTTGAAATTCCCAGTCATGCTCGCATGATCTTGAATTCTCAAGAATATAGGGAGTGCATAGCTGGGTAAATTTGATTGAAGGTAGGCAAGCAGATCTTCATAATCTATGGAACCTGATAAGGTAAGTGCCGCCATACCGGCACGCCCATCATTTCCTGGCACAGAAACGCCGTAAACATTGGCTGTTTCAATAGCTTCAAAGTCTGAGAGCACATCAGCAACTTCATTGGTGGCTACATTTTCACCTTTCCAGCGATATGTGTCTCCAATACGATCGATAAAATAGATATAACCATAGTTATCTCGCTTCATAAGGTCTCCGGTTCTGAACCATTTGTCTCCTGGTGTGAAGACATCATGAAGAATTTTCGCTTCCGTCGCTTTTTTCTCGTGATAGCCATCAAATTTATTCATGCCGGTATCTTCAATACGACCAATGACTTCACCTATCTCATCTATCTCAGCTCTGATACACCGTCCTTGTGGGTCGCGAACAGGCAGTTCCTTTTCAATATCAAACTTAACAAAATCCATACCTAATTTCTTGCCTGCCCAAGCAGGCATTTGACCAACAGCACCAATTGTTCCATCCATATTTATGAAAGCAACATTGCCCTCTGTCGATCCATATAATTCATGCATATGAGTGACTTTGAAACGGTCGACAAATTTCCGCCAGACATCGCCTCGCATCCCATTGCCAACTCCAGCTCTTAGGCTATGGGACCTCTCTAATTCATGAGGATCTGAGTTTACGAGATATCGGCATAATTCCCCAACATAGAAAAAGACTGTTACTTTATGGTCATGTAAATCATTCCAAAAGTTTGATGCAGAGAATTGTTTTCTGATAACTGTAGTGGCTCCTTTTAATAAAGCACCGCCCATGCCTAATGCCCCGCCTGTGATATGATAAAGCGGTAAAACTATATAGACGATATCCGTGTTTCTGAGACCACACATTGCAACAGGAATGCGGGCCGAGCGACTCAGACGCATGTGGGGTATACGTGCCGCTTTTGGCAGTCCGGTAGTCCCAGACGTGTATATATAGAGGGCAGTATCACGCCCGCATAAATGGGCTCTATGGATTCGATCAGGGCGTACATCATTTACTTCTGACAGAGCTACTTCTAAATAATTTCCAACCTTTCCATCTAAATCCCATACTGTGAGATCACTGTCTAAGGAATTTTGAATATTTGCGACTGATATCGCTTGCCGGCCTCTGGTAATGACTGCTTTGCTATTCGCTATAGATATAGAATGTATAAGACCTTTGCCTTCAAGATTTGAGTTTATGAGAGCAGTAATGATCCCAACCTTACCGAGCCCAAACCATACAGCGGGATAATCTATAGAGTTTTCCATCATCAAGGCGACGGTGTCGCCAGCAGACCATCCTTGCTGTTTGGCCCAGTGAGCATAACGATTGGCACGCGCCTCAAACTCTGCAAAAGTGTAAGATCCCTGTTCATCAATAATAGCAAGCTTGTCTCTGCTTCTGTCGATGGAGGCTTCAATATCATCTATCAAAGTTCTTGTCGCTTCCGGCTCTTGTCCCTTCATGATCTTGAGAATATGAGACATGCCTCGAATGAATTTCAGTTGGCTGTATAGTTTCTTGAACATAATAAATTACTTTTTTTCAATAGAGGCATCAATTAAGGGCTTGCACCCTGCTTCAGAGAGGATCTCTAATGCTTGATGTTGGTGATCAGTCGAGAGAGTTTTAAATTCTTCTCGTATCCATTTGAGACATTTAGCCTGGTATAGATTGACAGGCTGTTCCCATGTATGACCATCTACATGACAGGTCCAGCTTTCCTCTCCAGCAATGACTGCTTTGGCATTAGCTATCATTGTGGGAACATAAGTGCGTCCAACTTCTCTAAGGATATCCATTAGTGTTTCAGGCAGGTTGCTAGGGGCATTCCAGCGTGCTGATTTCTCATCAAGACCGCTTTGGTCTTCCATGATATCTGTCCAACTCACTGTTCTGAGAGAGACATCATGGGCAATACGACGCGGTGTGGGATCTTCAGCGATGAGCTGTGTTAATTGACCATGGACAGCGAAATCCGCTGAGGAAGGGCGGCTGCCAAGAAGGAAAGGTTGTGCTTCTAGATGTTTATCCATAAGGATAAGAAATCGTTCGTAAGATGCTTCTATCAAAGGGGCTGTTGTCTCATTAGAGCCAACCCAAAAAAGCCTGCTTATTTGTCTTTGACTAAACATATCAGCCATTTGTTTTGCAGGCTCTTTTGGGAGCGTATTAACGCTCGAATAAATTAATTTTGGGCCAGAGACACGAATGTCTTCTTTAAAATTCCAGCGATAGTGGAACATATATTTTACGCACCATTCATCACCAAAGTCTTCAAGAAGTGAGTTTATAAAATCCATGACTGGGTGGTCAGGAAGAACAGAGCGTCCTGTGTATTGGCTCTCTAGCGTTCTGATGATCGGAGTTGAATCAACAGTCGCAACTTCCTGTCCGTTTTTGTCGGGCATAAGAAAAACGGGATATAAAACTGGCTTAGGCTTTTCAATGCCCATCTCAGGCAGTTTTTGATTTATATCGCCCCATATGACTTGATAGGGAATATGTCTGTATCTGAGAAGGGCAACCATTTTCCTAGAATAGGGGGACATGGTTCCACCAATAAGACGTAAGCGCGATGTCATACTCGTACCTCTATAATCTATTGTCGATAACTATTTGGTCAGATCCGGCAGGAAGGCTAAAGAAATCACCGTCTTGCCCAATGGTGATTGGTCCATCAAAGATTTCATCTGACTTGCCAAGGAAGGCCTTTTTCATCCCCGGTAAAGGGAGCATTGGAACAATATGAGTAAATACAAGATGCCTGACACCTGCCTTTTGGGCTAGTTCTGCCGCTTCTTCAGGGTCAGTATGGTAGTCTTGAATATCATAGAATATCTTAGCCATTGTCTTCTGACCAACGGCCTTGGCACTGTTTTCTGCGATTTTAACTAACCTTTTAGATAATCCTTCGTGAATTAAAAGGTCCACATTTTTGGCGGAGGTCATCACTGAATTTGTTTTGACTGTATCGCCGCTTATAAGAACAGAACGTCCTTTATAGTCAATGCGATAGCCTACAGATGGCTCTACCGGTGCATGACCAACTTTAAAAGCAGAAATAGTAGTGTCTCCATCTTGGTAAATGATGAATTTTTCTTCGCCTCTTGCTAAAAAAGGCTTTGCAATCAATCCTTTGCCTGCCGTGGGGGCTATTGCTTCCCCGTGATGTGCTGTACGATAAAAGCTATCAGATGAATAGGCTTGGTTAAATCCGTTGACGATCGTCTGCACACCAACTGGCCCGTAGACAGGCAGTGGACTTGTATGATTGGCAGAAACCCAGCGTTGCATGGCAATTTCACCGAGATCTCCAATATGATCTGAATGAAAGTGGGTCAAAAAGACAGCATCAAGTTTTCCTGGGGTAAACCCCATTAAGCCAATGTTGCCAGTATGGCCAGCATCAAATAGAAAATGATGAGAGCCCGCAATGACAAGTGTGCACGGGGCGCTTCTTGCAGGATCAGGTAAGGGAGAACCCGCGCCACAAAGTCCAACATGTAAACCGTCAACAAGGTCTATGGATAATGAAACTGTAAGCCGAGATTCCATAATCTTTCCGAATACTCTCATGCTTATGGTATCACGATTAGCGTATAGTATCATGGTAACTAATAGAAAAACTAAGGTGCTTACTTTCTTCATTCATATCCTCCTTATTCATTTTTCCTATTAAAAATAGGCTAAATTTTGTTGTGGAGTTTTGATTATTTTCAATCCCCTCTTGCCAAACATTAAATATTATGACACAAAATATGTCAATATATTTAGAAGATGTGGATCAATATTCAAATGGCAGGGTGAGATGACGGACAAACCATACATTTTATATGGCATGATGGCTTCGCTCTATACGGCAAAAGTCAGAGCCTATATGCGCTTTCATGGGGTTAATTTTGTTGAACGGGCTGCAGGGTTACCAGAGTTTACTCAGAATATTGTTCCAAAGGTTCAGCGATGGATTATCCCAACTGTTGTCACCCCTGAAGATCATATTATTCAAGATGGTACAGTGATTCTTGATTATCTGAATCAAGAGGAACCCAATAAAGGGTCTATTCATCCAGATACGCCCGTTTTGCAGTCTATTGCTCACCTCTTTGAACTGTTTGGAGGGGAGGGACTGCTGCGTCCAGCGATGCATTACAGATGGAATTTTGATGAGGCTAATTTAGACTTTCTTAAGTTAGCGTTCCGAGATGTTTTACCCCCAAATCTCTCGACAGAAGAGCAAGAAGGCTTTTTTCTACATGCCAGTGGACGTATGAGAAAGGCAACCATTCAATTTGGTGTTAAAGATGAGAACCAAAAAGATGTAGAAGACTCGTATGATGAGTTTTTAACTTATATTGAAGCCCATCTTACTAATCATCCTTTCTTATTAGGCGGGCGGCCGACGATCGCTGATTACGGTCTTTTTGGACCTCTTTTTGCACATTTAGGCCGTGATCCAAAGCCATTGTCGATTATGCAAAAAAAAGCACCGCATTTATTCCAGTGGGTTGAAAGAATGAATGCGCCAGCTGGTAATGAGAACCATCTGTATATCTCATCAAAGGGTGACTTATTTTCTGATGATGCAATTCCAGATACCTTGATCAAACTTATGGCTTATGTGGCGGAAGAATATTTACCTGAAATAACTTCACATGTTGGATTTGCAAATGACTGGCTTGAAAAAAATACTCACATTGAATCAGGAACGAGCGGATTAGATAATCCATCTAAACGAAGTATTGGATATGCGTCCTTTGATTGGCGCGGTAAGACAAACAGCAGTGCTGTCATGCTTTATCGTTTCTACCTTTTACAGCGCTTAACAGATTATTTTGGTGATTTGAGTGCAGAAGGTCAAAGGCCTGTATGTGATATTTTCAGTAAATCAAATTTGACATCGATTTTAACACTTAAAACACAGCGTCGCATAATTCGTAAAGAGTGTCTGGAAGTTTGGAAATAAGAGAGGCTTATTGTGTTGAACTCTGCAGCAGAAATAATACAAGAAATAGCCAAAGATGATGGTGCTCTTGTTTTGCCAGAAGGAGCAGTGCTAAGAAAAGTCACCCTTTATGAACCCTTGATAATTGCATTGCCCGCGCCTGTTGCCACAACATATTTCTGGTTTCATAAGGGACAAGAGGTCCGCAGTTTTCAAGGGCCTGTATGTATATAATGCGCTACTTTAGGGGTGGCTAAAAAGTAAGCGTTTCTTACTCAGATCATTTTAGTAGAGGTCATTAGATCTCGACCTTAAATGCTTATCTTCAACGCTTAGGAAGTGTGGTAATTTTAGTAGGAGAGAACTTTGGATATTACACAGGTCAGAACGACTCAGTTTCATGATGGATCAACAGATGATATTTTTGCTCTTACTCATGATCCATTACCTGACATGCAGGAGGGTGATGTTAGGATTCGCATGGATACCATCTCTCTTGACCCTGCTATGCGGGGTTGGACGACGAATGTAAAAAGTTATATGCCCCCCGTTCAACCTGGGGACATCATGCGTTGTTTTGGTGTCGCAGAAGTTCTCGAGAGTAATTCTAAGTATTTTCAAGCTGGCGACTGGGTGACTGGGTTTTTAGGTGTACAGACGCACGGTATCTTAAATCAGCGCGAATTACGGAAAATTGATCTGACATATGGCGAGCCAAAAGACTTTTTAAGTGGGCTCGGTATGACGGGATATACCGCCTATTTCGGGATGACAGATATCGGTAAGCCTAAAAAAGGCGATACTGTCGTTGTCTCAGCAGCCAGCGGCGCAGTCGGTAGTGTTGCTTCGCAGATTGCTAAACTGGCAGGCGCATACGTTGTAGGGATCGCGGGCGGCCCTGAAAAATGTGCCTTTTTGAAAGGCACACTAAAATTGGATGGGGTGATCGACTATAAAAATGAAGATATTTATGAAGCGTTGAAACGCGAGTGCCCTAAAGGGATTGATGTTTACTTTGATAATGTTGGTGGTCAAACACTAGAAGCAGCAATTTCTTTGGCAAATTATCAATCACAAATTGTTATATGTGGGGCTATCTCTCAGTATGGAGATTTTAGTGCTATTCAAGGTCCAGCGAACTTCCTAAAAGTCATCTCCAGCAGCTTAAAAATTCAGGGGTTTACTATGAAAGATTATTTTCATCTCATTCCTGAGGCCCTTAAGTATCTCATTGCAGCCAAGCAAGAAGGGAAAATTGTTTTTCGAGAACATATGCTAGAAGGTATTGAGAACTTTGGAGAGGCCATGAAGATGGTCTACGCAGGGAAAAATCACGGTAAACTCTTATTAAAGGTGGCAAAATGATTTTTGAAGTTTTTGTTATAGGCACCATTATTCATATGACTTTTGTCTTCTGGTATCGGAATTTTCGAGGGCCGATGAAGCCCGCTGAAATAGAAAAAACTATGGATGATTTCTCGCGGTCTAAAGCGAGTGAGACCACCAAGCCAGAAGATTTTAGAAAATTTCTTGAAGAAGATGACGGCAAAGAATTTTTTATAGCCAATTATATTGAGCTTAAGAAAAGTAGCGAAGATATGAGTACAAAAGAGGCTCAAGAAAATTTGCATAGATATTATAAGCCATTTGCAAAAGCTCTGCTCCGACGTGCAGGCCATCCTGTTTATATGGTTAAGCGAGTAGGGAATAATATCGATACATGGAATATCAGGGAGGATTTAGACTATCCTGTGATGAGCATGATGCGCTATCGAAGTCGCCGTGACTTTGCTGAAATATTATCAGATGATAAATTACCGGATGTGCATAAATTTAAACTTATGGCAATAGAGCGTACCATTTCTTTCCCAATACAATTCAGGTTTATGAGCTTCATGAATCCTTTTTACTGGGTTCCGTGCTTAATATTACTCATCTGCTTTGTACTGTCCTTTGGGATCAATACATTTTTGTAAGGCGATCAAATCATGAAAAATACTGAATTATGGACCAAAAAGAGTAACTTACGAAAAACGAGAACTGTTGAGTCTGACCTGATGCCTCTTCAAGAGGGTGGAATTCGTGTATCGGTCGATAAATTTGCTCTTACATCAAACAATGTTGGCTATGCCATGAGTGGCGAGATGATAGGCTATTGGCACTATTTTCCGACGGGTGAAGACGATTGGGGTAAAGTGACTGTATGGGGCATGGCGGATGTCATTGAAAGCAACTGTGCTGAAATTTCGGTTGGTGAGCGGCTGTACGGCTTTTTCCCGATGAGCCGTTATCTTGATATGATACCAGGAAGAATTAAAGAAGGGTATTTTTTTGATGAGTCTTCTCATCGCGCAAGTTTGCCTGCGCTCTATAATCAATATTCTCGGACTCAGGGAGAGCCAGAAGGCATGAGAGCATTAGAAAATGAACGGTGCATTTTATTTCCATTATTTATGACAGGATTTGTGATCGCTGATTTTATGCTAGATCATGATTGGTTTAACGCAGGTCAAATCATTGTGGGATCTGTTTCTTCAAAAACAGGCATCGGCACGGCTTCTTTTATCAAAAAGAATGGCTATAAAGGTCAACTGATTGGCTTAACTTCTGCTGGTAATAAAGACTTTGTCAAAGGATTAGATATTTGTGATCAAGTCGTGACTTATGATGCTATTAAATCCCTAGCACAAACATCATCCGTCTATATAGATATGTCAGGGGATGCAGCTACTCGATTAGCCTTACATACGCATTTAGAAAGTGATCTGCAATCGAGTCAAATTGTTGGCGCAACACACTGGGAGGATGCATCCATGAAGCAAGAGGTTCCTGGTGTACGTCCTGCCTTTTTCTTTACACCCGGCCAAATTGATAAACGCAATAAAGAATGGGGACCTGGCGTTCTAATGGAAAAAGCTACTGTCGCTAGTGCAGGATTAGCAGTATGCCTGAAGGGCCAGTTAAGTGTTGAGCGACATCAGGGTGCTGAAGCTTGTGCTCAAATCTGGTTAGATATGCTCGATAATAAAATATCAGGAAAACGCGGAATTCTTGTGTCGCTCTAGGGGGAAACTATGGCATTATTAAATCATCTTTTACCTGAAATCGTCGATAATACATATAGGGGGCATAAAGCAGCTCTTTGGTTATATTGGCCTTTAACTCTTATACTAATTTGGCGTAGTCAGCACCATATGTTTGCTGATGATGGCGGTGCACAATCAATTGCGACAATTCCACTAGATCAGTGGTCTGAACCAGCTAGTCAAACTGTTATTGGAATATTCGCTTTCTGGGGCTTGTCTCAGCTCTTACTTGCTTTGCTGCAACTCCTTGTCGTTATTCGCTATAAAGCCTTAGTGCCTCTTATGTGTTTCATTTTAATTTTAGAGCAGGCAGGGCGCGTTTTAGTGGCCAGTATGAAAACAATCGTTACGGCAGGTACAGCACCTGCCACGGCAGGTTTACTTCCGCTCATGGTTATCACAGTTTTGATGTTCATTTTGGCGATGATCCCCCGGGGAGATAAGGCATCATGATGAAAATTGAAAGAACGCCGGATCAATATTTTGAAAATTTACCTGATTATGATTTTGAACCGACTTACACGACAATTAAAGATGAAGACGGCACAGATATTCGAATTCACAGTATAGATATAGGCCCAAAGGATGCCGATCCTATTTTGCTAATGCATGGTAATCCAACATGGTCGTTTCTTTATCGCCATGTCATCAAAGGATTAATCCCTACAGGGCGGAGAATTATTGCATTGGATTTAGTCGGCTGTGGTCGGTCTGATAAGCCTGCAAAAAGAAAATATTACACCTTGGCCCGTCATCATGAATGGTATTCAAAATGGTTAGAGGCGAATGACCTAAATAACATTACGCTAGTATGTCAGGACTGGGGAGGCACCTTAGGGCTAAAACTGGTTGCAGATTATCCAGATAGGTTCGATCGTATTTTTGCGACGAATACTGGCTTGCCAATTGGTAACGGAGGCAATAGTTGGATGCGTTGGTGGTTGCGCCTTATGAAATTTTCTCTTGTATTCCCATGGAAAATGGCTTTTGAAAAAGGATTTCGAAGAAATTTCCCCACGTCAGATGTTCTGGCAGCATATAAAGCCCCATTTCCAGAGAAAAAATACCAAGCTGGCATTTTAAAATTTCCACAACTCATCGCAATATTCCCTGACAACCCTGGTGTATCAGCCAATAGGGATGCTTGGGCGAAACTAGCTAACTATCATAAACCTTTACTGACTGTATTTGGAAATAAAGACCCCATAACCCGGGGAGGGCATAAAGTATTGATGAGACAGATTCCAGGCAGTACTAATCAAAATCATGCAATTTTAGAAGGCGTAGGTCATTTTTCACCTGAAGAAGCCCCAGAAGAATTGTTAGAGTATTTGATCCCGTTTATAGACACCTAAAAGAAAGAGCCTGATGTTTCATATTAAAATTGAAGAAATTCTTAAAAAAGATATTGATGCAGTATTTAATATGCTGGCTGCTCATGGAAATTACGGCAATTTCCGTGGTGTAAAGGATGCTCAGTTACTTGAAGAAGGCGTTTCGGAGAAGAATGGGGAGGGCGCCTTAAGATATATTGATTTGGGTATGGTTCGTTTTGAAGAGCGGATTGTAAAGTTTGAAAGACCCTTTAGAATAGATTATCTCATTGAAAAAACGAGCCCTTTGCCATTCGAGCATGATCTTGGGTCTATTTGCCTAAGCGAATGTGCAGAGGGTACTAAAGTTACTTGGACGTCCATCGGACGAGTATCCGTTCCTTTACTCGGGCGCTTATTTCTTGACCGAAAGTTTGAAACTCAAGCGGCGCGAGGGTTTCGCTCTGTGCTGAAACAGATTGAAACTGCAGAAATGGAAGTACAATGACGATTACTTTATATGGGTATGCGACGAGTCCTTTTGTCAGAAAAGTTGCCTGTTATTTACATTATAAAAAGTTATCATTTGAATTTGTCGGTGTTAGTCCTGTTGAGCCCGAGAAAACCATTGGCTTTACAAAGGGATCACAAGTTCCTGTATTGAAAATAGGAGATGAGTGGCGCCTAGATTCGTCTTCTATTGGTTTATGGCTTGATGAGGTTTATCCTGAAAGACGGCTGGTCAGTGACAACGCCGAAGACCGTGAAATTGCTCTTGCAATTGATCAGTGGATCAGTGAGCAGTTTATTCCTGGAATTGTCTTTCGCCCAGCATTGGACGGGGAAATGAACGAGGGCTTTAAGAAGCGTGCGTGGCGTCTGGCAAGTATTGTATCGAGTGGCGCTGAGTTATCAGAAACAGTCCAAAAGTCTTGGCCGGATTTGCTGCGGCAGGCGCCTTTTATCCATCATATTGTTAATCAGCTTGATCTCAGTGAACCCTTGGAAGCGATGCAAATGCGCTTGTTTATGGAATTGACTCAGTATTTGGACACAGGCCCTTATTTAGGAAAATTAGATAAACCATCGCTCGCTGATTTTGCAATCTATGCTCAGATGATGTTTTTTTATCAAGTCGGTTTAGTAAAGGATCTACCTGTGCTTGCCCATCCGACTGTTGGGCCATGGCTCAAGAGAGTCAGCGAACATCTTCCCCAAAACCCTTGGTGTGTCGACGAGACCTTTATAACCAATTCTTGGCCATTTGGGTGAGATTCATCTGCAGTGGATTAAGACACCTCTAAAGTCATAATATCTCCAGAGGTTTAGGTTTTATTTTTCATGGTAGGATTGATTGTTATGGAAAAGGGACACTAAATTATAGGGTCTCTTTTTTTGGTAAGAAAAAAATGCGGATCCGAAGATCCGCATGATTCAGGAGTGGAAGCTTATCAGATATACTCGAAACAATTAGAAGGGAACATCTGATAAAAGGCTCCTGAGAGATGTGTCTTTAGAATTCTTTGCGAACATTGAATCCAAAGGTTCTCGTTGGGTTTCTATATCCATTGATAACACCAGGTTGTAAGACGCCCGGGAATGCTGACATGAGATATTTGTCATTAAACAGATTGCGAGCCCATATCTGAACAGAAAGGCCATTTTCCCATGATAGTCCTGCGCTGGCGTTGAATGTGCTGATTTCGCGGAAGGGTTGCTCCGCGCCTGTGGTCGCCAGGATATTATCAACCATTAGGACATTACTTTCATATTGCCAATCGGCACGAACAAATCCCGCCGCTTCTCCTAATTCAAAGTTATAAGTTGCAGAGGTTGATAATGCCCATTTAGGAATGCCAGCTGGTCTTTCATTTGAAAGGTCAACAACACTGTTGTCTGGGCCCGGTGCATTTTCGAATGAATCGTATTTTGCATCCAGATAAGTCGCCGCGAATGTTAATGTTAGTGCATCAACAGGCAACCATGTGGCATCAACTTCAAAGCCTTTGGTCGATTGTTCACCAGCATTAGCCAGAACAAAACCATTGCCTTGGAAAAGGTTAGACTGGAAGCCTTCAATCGTTTGATCAAATATAGCTAAATTAAAGGCACCGCGTTCGAACCGTGATTTAAAGCCTATTTCATAGACTTTAGCTTTCTCTGGACTAGCGAACCGTGTCCCAAAATTTCTGGATGTAGCAATTGAATTACCCAGAACATTGATACCAGGGTTCAATAGGCCCGCAGCCTGCATGGCCGCACCATCGGCGTAGAAGGGGGCACTGGCACGAGAAAGGTTCCATGAGGAAGATTTGAAACCAGTTGATGCACCGACATAAACAGTCATGTTATCATTGATTTCATAGGTACCACGGATATTCCATGTTAGATCGTCATCATCAGATTTGCCGCTTTCCACACTATTTGGAATATCAATCATCGGCGGTACAAATTGCAGTCCTTGAAGCGAGCCAATAACCCCTTGCTGAACTTGAGGGAAAAACCCTTGTAAGTAGCCAGCTTGCGCGAGTGGCCCAGCGCCACCACTTGCAATCAATGTTTGGGTTTGTTGAGTAAGGGGAATACCAAAGGCACCTTGGAAGGCCTGATATAATGCGCTCGATGGATCATTCCAAGCAGCCATAATCTGACCATTCGCAAGGATGTCAGTTCCATTCGCAGTGGTCATATCAAGGAAGAACCATGGGTCCATAAAGTTATTGATCGCAGAGATCGTTTTTTTATCGCGAGTATAATTTAGCCCCCCTGTAATTGTGAAATTTTCAGTGACATGATAATCAAGGGTCCCGAAAAATGAGATCGATGTATTATCTTGTGTATATGATTCACTCGCGGCGACGCCAGGACTGAAAAATGTATTCGGAGCAAAGCCGTTCGCGGCTTCTACTACGCCTAGTAATGCAGGCCCACCCGCGAGAGCATTAACATAATTGCGTGTTGCCGCGCCCCAATCTAAGCCGTCCTCAGAATATACTTCATCTTTAAATAAGAAACCACCAATCATCCAGTCAATGGTATTATCCCCTGTAGATGTCAGTCTAATTTCTTGCGTGAATGTCTCTACGTTGACTAATTCTTGTCTTTGAATGATAGGTAAACTGGTGAAGTCAGCATCATAATCATTGGCAGATTCATTTTTCCTATATGAAGTAATAGATGTTAGATTGAAAGTCTCGTAATCATGACTGACATTTGCAGAAAATCCATAATCATCAATCTTGTTACTCGGCGTAACATTCATGTAGGCTTTATTAGCAAAAAGATCTTGATCATCGGCAAGCTGAGCGCCCAGTGCATAAAGAACATTTGCAGCCCCTTCATTTTGCAGATTGACAATGGAGCAACATACTTCATCCAGCTCAGAGTAATCGGCAATTAAGCGGATTTGTGTATTATCGGAAGGTGTGAATAATAGTTGGCCTCTAATTCCCTTGCGGTTCCGATTGTTGATATCTTCAACACCGTCAATAACAGCCTCAGTATAGCCATCACGAACGTTAAGGTTTGCGCTTAGACTAAAGGCAACATTATCTGAGAGACCATTGGTATAATAGGCTTTGGCGGTGAAATTATTATAGTTTCCATATCCCGCTTCCACATAACCTTCAGGCTCAAATGACGGGGCTGCGCTCACAACATTAATGACACCAGCAGAGGCGTTTTTGCCAAATAAGGTACTTTGAGGACCGCGCAATACTTCTACCCGTTCTATTTTTGGTAAATCACCAATACGTGCCATTGTTCTAGATCTGTAGACACCATCAATGAACATACCGACAGACGACTCAATGCCAGGGTTGTTCGCCCCATTACCAAATCCACGAATAATGAAATTCGTATTGCCTGAGGTTTGCAGCTGTGCAACACGCAAACTAGGAACAACAGATTGAAGGTCTTTCAAATCTAAAATTCTTGATTGTTCAATTGTTTTTGCACTTGTTACTGAAACCGCAACAGGTGTGTCTTGAAGTGTGGTTTTTCTTTTTGTTGCGGTCACAACAATTTCTTCTAACAATTGATCTGAATCTTGTGCCAGTGAACCGGGTGCATTAAGCACCAAACCAGTTGCCAGCGCACTTGTTGTCGCCAGCATCCGAGTTAAAAATGGTTTTCCCATCTATCTCCCTTTCGAATTTCCCTTTCCCATATTGACATAAATTATGCCACAACATATGTATTAGCATAAGATGTGCCAATACATCAAACATAATTTTCATAACGACGGGAAAAGGGCGAAATAAATGGGCATTTGGAAGAAATTACTGCTTGTATTTGTAATTTTAGTAATTTGCGCTGGGTCTTATGCCTATAAATTCTTTCTAGATATTGCGCCTATTGCCAGTGGTATGTCATCGCAGACATTATGTACGAATGTATTAATGTTGGAGCGTGACCAGCAAGATGTTATTGACCATGATCTAAGCGCAATTCAGCGGAAATTAACCCGTTCCTATATTGATCATGAGAAGAAAATGGTGACTACCCATTTGCAAATCGGGCCTTTTTCGCATAAAAATCGATCGGCCTATAGAAAAGGGCTGGGGTGTTCTGTTCTGCATTCAGCAAATGATCAGCAGTTTTTTAACAAAATCTATAATGGCGAAGGCAGTCAAGAGATAACTGGAAAAACTGTTGATTGGCCAACTGTCACACGTGATAAGCAGGGCATTAATTACAGTCTGTTGAATAAGGCAATCGATCAGGCATATCAGGAAACTGCTTTGGGTTATGATCAGCAAAAAAACACCCGCGCTGTTCTTGTTTGGCAGGGCGAGGATTTGATCGCTGAACGATACACCAAGGGTTTCACTGGCGAGACACCTTTGCGCAGTATGTCTATGGCCAAAAGTGCCAGCAGTGCGTTGGTGGGCGTATTGGCACTGCAACAAGATATTGATATTCATGCCCCTAAAATATTCAAAGAATGGTCACAAGATACAGACCCAAGGGCTGCTTTAACGTTGCATCATCTTTTATCAATGACCAGTGGTCATGCCTATAAAGAGCAAATGGAAAGCGATCCTCGTAATGTGCTTAATAAAATGTTGTTTGGCGTGCAGGATATGACGGGCTTTGCTGTTCAGCAGGATATCGACAAGGAGCCTGGTTCTTATTGGGATTATCAAACCGTTAATTCAGTTTTGCTGCAAAAATATGTGCGTGAACAAGTGGGGGATGATCAGGCCTATTATAAAATGGCCCATCAAGACCTTTTTGAAAAAGCAGGTATGACGAACACTTTCTTTCAGGCAGACGCAGATGGAACTTTCGCAGGGGGGGCATTGATGTATGCCTCCCCGCGTGACTGGATGCGATTTGGCCTGTTGTATCTGAATGATGGGGTTTATAAAGGTATCCGTGTTTTACCAAAAGGCTGGGTAGAGTATACTAAAACCCCTACCAAAGCGTCTTTGCAGCGGCGGGCTTACGGGGCGCAGTTCTGGCTGAATGCCAAATCAGAACAGCACTGGATGGACGGTGTTCCAGAAGATGCCTATGGGGCGCAAGGCCATTACGGTCAATATGTAATCATTATTCCGTCATTGGATATGGTCATTGTTAGATTGGGTGTGACCTTTCCGCCTGAAAGGTTTGACCTTCATTCACTTGTCAAAGATGTAACCGAAGCCGTTTCAGGCACTGCAAACAGGGATTACAAACATGATTGAATTTTATACAGCACCAACTCCAAACGGCCACAAAGTATCCTGTACATTGGAAGAATTGGGGCTGGAGTATAACACCCATCTCGTTAATATTATGGCGGGTGATCAGAAGAATCCTGACTATTTAAAAATTTGCCCAAATGGTCGAATCCCTGCGATTGTAGATACAGAAGCGGGGAATTTTCCAATCTTTGAATCTGGGGCGATAATGCTGTATCTAGCTGAAAAAAGCGGAAAGTTACTGCCCGCTGATGCGAAGGGAAGATCGTTGGTGACGCAGTGGCTGATGTTTCAAATGTCAGGGATTGGCCCCATGATGGGACAAGCAAATGTATTTTATCGATATTTTCCCGAAAAAATTCAGCCTGTCATCGATAGATATCAAAATGAAAGTAGGCGCTTGTTTGAAGTGCTGGACGCAAGGCTGGGTGAAAGTGAGTGGTTAGCGGATGACTATTCGATTGCTGATATAGCAAATTGGTGCTGGGTGAGAACCTATAAATGGTCAGGCGTGTCCAGAGAGGGCTTGGATAATCTGGATCGTTGGTTAAAGGCCATGAAAGAAAAGCCTAGTTTGCAAAAAGGTCTAGAGGTGCCTATTCCGCTGGATAGCTTACTGGATAATAAAGAAGCCGCTGATGAGTTTGTAAAAAATGCCAGAACGACAGTTGCAACATAAAACCTATTGAGCTTTTTAATTTTACGAATTGGTCACTCAGATGCAGTAAGTTAAAGAAAACAAAACTTTTAGTAGCTTGAGTGTGCTGCGGGGCTATGGCTGATGAAGTAGTGTCTGGGATTGATGGGACTGAAAATCTGGCTGACTTCATTAAGGGTAAAGTGGCAGAGATGCTGCCAAGGCTTTTATCAGTTTTGCAAGCCAGTTTGTAAAACCCCTTTGCAGAAACCGTAAGTGATTGTTTTTATATGAGCGATCTCAAGGGCTTATTTTCAGAAAAAGGGACTTTTTGAGCTATATCATTTTTTGACATCGAAGAGGCCGCTGGTTCGAATCCAGTACCGACCACCATAATTTTCTACATCTATATATTTCAATGACTTAGCAGTAAAAAGTGTCCCAATTTCGCATGATTTTATAATGGTGGGACATTTTTAGTCTTGTAAAGCGTTGATATTACATAGATGTGTGAGTCTAATTCGGGTTCACATTTGTTCCCATGTTTTTGAGTGTTAAGATTTGTACGTGATTAAATTTCTATGACAACTTTACCTATGGCTTTTCCGCTAGATAAGCGTTCATATGCTTTGTCTACAGCATCAAAATGGAAGCTTTCTTCATCAAGTAGAGGAATTAAGCCGCCTGCATCAATAATTGTAGATAATTCCTGAAGGGTGTTAGCGTGATCTTTCCTTTTATAGTTATGTAACATGGGGATTAGCATAAAGACCACGTGAATAGACAGACCTTTAAAATGGGCAGGCGTGAGGTCAATATCTAGCATAGCAACGGTTGTCGCTATATTTGCATTAAGGCTGGCCGCTTCAAATGAATTCGTCATATTTGCACCGCCAACACTATCAAATATCAGATCAAAACCATGACCGCCAGTATGCTGGTCTACATAATCGGCTACTTCTTCGGTTATATAGTTGATTGGTGTTGCTCCATATGATTGAATGATGTCGGCTTGTTTCTCATCCGATATTGTTGAATAAACGTCTGCGCCCCAGTGTTTTGCCAGTTGAACTGCAACATGACCAACACCACCAGCACCGCCATGAATCAATGCTTTTTGATGTTGAGAGATATTTGCTCGTTGTAGGCCTTCAAAAGCAGTAATGCCGACGAGTGGAAGGGCTGCTGCCTGTTTCATTGTTAGGCTTTTAGGTTTATGAGCAATCAGGTCAGCATCTACGACCATATATTCCGCTAATGAACCTTGTAAATCAGCTAGACCGCCTGCGCAGCCATACACTTCGTCACCTATAGAAAAACCACTCACATCATCGCTAATAGCTGTAACTATGCCAGCAAAATCCATTCCTAAAATCGCGGGTAATTGAGGTGATAGTGGTAAATCAGTACCCATTTGGCGTATCATGGTATCCACAGTATTCACACTGCTCGCCGCAATCCTTACCTGCACATGCCCTTCTTTCACAGTAGGTGTCTCAATTTCCAGCTTTTGGAATTTTGCTTCTGCCCCATATTCATTTAATGCCATTGTTTTCATCGAATTTCTCCATATCTAATCTGATTTGCGATTATGATATATTTTTGAAAATCAATATAAATGCTTAAATTATTAAATCAGTATTCGTATATTACAGATAATGGAAGGGTGGAGATTATTCTTCCCATGAGGGGCACCGTCCGATTTTTTCGACTAAGAAATCGATAAACACACGTACTTTTGCTGTTAGTACGTTTGATTTAGGATATACAAGCCAAAGTGCAGACTGGTCGGATATTTCATAGTCAGGCAGAACTCTGATTAAAGAACCATCTTTAAGGTCTTGATGTATACTCCAAAGTGAATTCATTGATATGCCAGCTCCTGATTTAGTGGCAATTCTAATACTGGCACCATCGTCACATGTAATGCGCGCTTGATGGCTGCTAGGCGGAAAGTAGAATGTTTCGCTTTTAGGGCTTGATGTTAGTAGTTTTCTATTTGAACTACTATTCAGTAAAACGAGTTGGTGTTTATCTAGATCGCTAGGAACTTGAGGTGTTCCATGCTTTTTTAAATAGCTAGGTGATGCACATAAAATTCGCTTATCACCTGCTAGCTTTCTAGCTTTGAGAGTGCTGTCCTCTATAGCATAATTTCTCAGCGCTAAATCGTACGCCCCTTCGATTAAATCCATTTTGGTATCGGATAATTTCATATCCATCTTAATGCTTGGGTAAAGCTCTAGGAACTCTGGCAATATAGGCATGATGTATAGCTGGGCAAAGGTGCTTGTAGCTGCAAACTTTAGTGTACCTGAGATCACTGCGCTACCATGACCAAGAGCAGCTTTTGCTGCATCTTCTTGCGCTAATATTTCTTTTGCGAACGGCAAGAATTCTGATCCTTCAAGGGATAAGGAAACTTTACGTGTTGATCGATGTAATAGATCAGCACCAACTTGATGCTCTAATTTAGCCAGGCGAGCGCTTGCAACAGCAGGGGCTATGCCTAACTGCTTCCCAGCTGCGCTGATATTCAACTTTTCAGCTGCTAACACAAATAGTTTAAGGCCTTTAGTATCCATATAATTATATCCATTTTCCGAATTCTGAAATGAAATATAGTCTATTATATATTAAAATTAAATAGAATAAAGTGTCTTTAAATTAGTTTAATGCGGAGAATAGCAATGAAAAAGATTATTTTACTTACAGGTGCAACAGATGGAATTGGGTTTGAAACAGCAAAATCATTAGCGGCTGGAGGACATACGCTTCTTATTCATGGGCGCAATCAATCAAAGCTTGAAAGCACATTAACTCAATTATCAAAGGTGGAAGGTGTTGGTAAACTGGAGACCTACAAGGCAGACCTTTCCATAGTTGCTGATATTCATAAACTGATTGCGGCAATTCAAGCTAATCATCAAAAGCTAGACGTGATTATCAATAATGCCGGCATATTTAGCACACCAAAACCGAAAATAGAGTGCGGCTTGGATGTTAGGTTTATGGTGAATACCATCGCACCCTATATGCTGACAAAAGAGCTTATTTCAATGATGCCTAATAGCGGGCGCGTGATAAATTTATCTTCTGCAGCTCAGTGGGTTGTCGATATAGATGCCTTAAAAGGGTTGACTGATTTATCTGACAATCAGGCTTATGGCCAAAGCAAGCTTGCGCTTACAATGTGGTCTGCCCGTATGGCGGAAGAAACAGGCAAGGGAGGCCCTGCTATCATATCTGTAAATCCTGGGTCTTTGTTAGGCAGTAAAATGGTGAAAGAGGCATACGGCATGCAAGGTAAAGAGTTGTCTATTGGTTCTGAAATTTTGGTCGAGGCTGCGATCAGTGATAAGTTTTCTGAAGCAACGGGCAGATATTTTGATAATGATTTAGGGGACTTTTCTAGCCCTCATGGGGATGCCATGGATACCAATAAGAACAATGCTCTTGTTCATGCTATTGATACATTAATTTCTAAATTTGATGTTTAAGTTTTATATCTTTTTGTGGGACACTTAAAAAGAAACTATAAGAACACTATGGAAAGAAAAAGTGTCCCACTATTTTGTAACATATTGATTTTATTGAATTAGTGTAGCCCAGTACCGACTACCATATTTTCCAATAGTTTAGATCGTTTTTCATGAATTTCCCCCTGCATGTTTTGCAAAGGAATTTGCTAAATCCATACTTTTGGCTAAAGAATTGAGCGGAGCTTCCATATGTTGAGGCGAATATTTTCTGTATACGCGCTCTAATGGTTTCTTGCTGGGATTAAACATTGAATCCACAAGATCCAGTGGGATATTGCCACTCATTGACATTGAGTTTAAAAAATGAGTGTAGACCAGTACCGACCGCCCTATTTCTCTATAAATTACTATTAAATTTCAGGGCTGCATCTTTTTTAGTTTGGGCGATATAACAAGTTGAAAGAAAAAATAACAACTGGCCATAGGTAAGCTTTATTCATCCCTTACGCTGGTAGAATGTTCACTAATCACACCTGACATGCCCATGATCTTTCAGGGTCATATAGATTTCAATTACATAAAGCTTGATATAAATTTATAGTCGGGTATAAATTTATAGAAACCAAGTGTGGAGTCTATTATGTCAGGTCTAAGAGAAAAACAAAAAAAGCAACGTCGTGCCCTCATAGAAGCAGCAGCTATCAAACTCTTTGAAGATAAAGGATTTGAGCTGACGACGATTGATGAAATTGCTGAAGAGGCTTTGGTATCACCGGCAACGGTCTACAATTACTATGGGACCAAAGGGGAGCTCTTGCTCGCTCTTGTCGCACGTGGCGAGGAAGGGACCCAGAGTCGGTTGGCTGAATTTGTACAAAGAGCTGACCAAGATGCTCCTGCGGATTTGATAGGGGATATTATCTGCGGTAACATGCAAGATACTCTTAACTATTTATCCCGTGAGTTATGGGGGCACGTTGTAGCCTATGTTGCTACAACGAATGACCCTGAAGTTGGTCCTCGTTACATTGATACAATTGCTGATTACCTCGTTGAAGCTCTTCAACAAACACTTATAAAATATATGGAAAATGGAAGATTGAAAAAGGTGGATGCAGCACATTTCTCCACTGTTCTCTCTCGGTTGGAGCGGAATCACTTTTTGGGATTCATTTACTTGAAATCCTTAACTCAGGAAGAAATGTTGGAGGGCGTGAGGCGCGATGTTATTCTTTTGGTGGAAACTTTAGAGTGAGATAAATGCATATACTTCAATTATTTAGTAAAATTTAGGCATCTAAATGATGCCTTTTGTTTTTTAAATATAACAGTGAAGAAGAATTTTATAGTTGACTATAAAAATATATTGAAGCATATTTTTATCAATGAATATAAATTGGGAGAAAGATATGTCTGTTAGCAATCAAATAAAGAGTAGAAGAATGTGCGTTGCGCTCTTGTCAACAACGGCAATGACTTTATCAGCCGGATCAGCGGTGGTCGCGCAAGATGAAGAATTTACATTGGAAGAAATTGTTGTTACCGCGACAAGAAGAAGCCAGAGTGTTCAGGATATTCCATACAATATCTCAGCAGTCGGCGGCGATGCAATTGATAAAGCGATTATGACAGACAGTACGGAATTACTAAGGTCTATTCCCGGTATCGTTTCTCCTGATAGAGGAACGCGCAATGCCGCGACCTTAAACTCCATTCGAATTCGAGGTCTGAATGTTGATGGGGCAGCGCGAGGTGATTATGCTGCCTCTTCAGCACCGACTGTAGCGACTTACATTAATGATACTCCAATATTTACAAACTTGATGCTCGTAGACCTTGATCGCGTTGAAGTCCTTAGAGGGCCTCAGGGTACTTTATACGGATCTGGAGCTTTGGGCGGTGCCGTGCGGTATATTACCAAAAAGCCTCAGTTTGATGAATTCTCAGGGTATGTCCAAGGTAAAATCAGTAAATCTGATGGCTCCGGCGGTGCGAACTGGTCGAGTGATCTAGTTCTTAATATTCCATTCAGTGACAGTTTTGCTATTCGTGCTGTAGCAAGTCATATCGATAACGCAGGTATTATTGATTATACAAATGTCTATGCTTTAGATTCGAACATGGCGCCTGTTTTACCATCTGGCGGTCTTTCAAGCACAGACGCGGTCTTTACATCAGTCAAAGATGCCGATAGCTCTGAAGTGGATTTCTTAAGGATTACAGCTCTGGCTGAGTTAAGTGAAACTGTTGATATTAGCTTGATGTACTCTCACCAAGAAGATAGTGCAGCAGCGCGTCGTGCAACGGCTGAGGGCTACTATAATACTGCATACGGATCTCTGCAACAATACGGTGAGTATGAGGCTGGATCCGTACAACTTGAGCCAAGCCAAGCGACCACCGACCTCATTTCTGCAGAAGTGAATGTAGACCTTGGGTTTGCGACATTGACATCTTCTACTTCATACTATGAAGTGGACGGCAGTGCCATCAGCGAAAATACTGGATTTTACGCTCAAAAAGGCTGGATCGCGAATCTTTATTATAACCATCCCCGCCCTCTAGCGCGCGCGGATCGTCGCTTTGGCGATAAGGCTTTTGTTCAAGAATTGCGCCTAGTGTCAAATAATGAAGGGCCACTTAATTATGTTGTTGGTGCTTATTATCAAGATCAAGATAAGTCCATAGGACAAACGTCAACTCTGGCGGGCTATAGCGCTTGGGCTATGGAAAATTTCGGATGGATGTCTGAAGGGTTTGGATATGATGCCAACGATAATGACTTTATTTTTGATGATGTTCAAAAGGTTAGTGAAAAGGCCGTTTTTGGTGAGCTTACCTATGATGTTTCAGAAGACTTGCATGTGACAGCTGGCATTCGTTATTTTGACAGCGATGTTGAATCAGATGCAATTGTACAATTGCCATTTTGGGACTCTCTAGCATCATGGCAAGCAGCAAGAACGCAAACATCATCTGGGAAAAAAGATGCTCTCTTTAAACTGAATGTATCTTACGATGTTTCTGATGAAATGATGGTTTACGGAACGATTTCTGAGGGCTATCGCCGCGGCGGTGCTGCATCAGTACCAACAACGGGTAACTTTGCCGAAGACCCAGCTTGGCTTTCTTATGAGAGCGACAGTGTTGTGAACTATGAGTTTGGTGTTAAAGGTCAGACTGATACTCTGCGCTATACTGCGAGTGTATTTTATGTGGATTGGAGCAATCCTCAAATAAATACCGCAACAGCAAACTGGGGTTTCTTTACAGTTGCAAACGGTGATAAAGCCAGTACCAAAGGTCTCGAACTTGAAGTTGAAGCTCAGCTATCTGAAAATTTAAATCTGACAGCAGGCTATGCGTTTGTTGATGCGTCATTAACAGAAGATTTTGTTGCGCCTACTGGGGCCTATTCAATTGCGCATGCTGGGGACCGGACGCCAGGAACCCCAAAACACGTGTTTAATATTGTAGCAAATTATACGACTGAGATTAGCGGTGTTGAAACGCTATTCCGATTAGACGGATATATTCAGTCTAAGTCTCACAATTATATCAATAATGATCACGCCACCTATGGCCGTTATCATGCAGGGTTTGGTGTCTGGAATGGTAATGTTACATTTGATCTAGAGCCTTTTGATGTCAGTCTATTTGTGAAAAACATCACAAATGAAGAAGGCGTTACAGCAAATTTCAGTGCGACGTATATGGGACATTCAGCGCAGCAAAATTATTACGGTAATGGTGCTAAACGCGAAATCACATTGCCGCGCACTGTTGGTGTGGCTGTCCGCTATAGCTTCTAATAAGTGAGGAAGGGTGGGAAGGTAATTCTTCCTTCTCACCTTTTTTTATCGCAAACTATATCAACAAATTTAATCCGATATACTTTGCGGGGAAGAAAATGAAAATCATGACGATCATGCAACAAATAAACGGACTCATAAAAGAGCGCCGGATCAGCGATGCTGAAAAATTGGCAGTAAGCCTTACAGCGTCTTATCCTGCTCATTTAGATGGATGGGTTCAAAGGGGCCGTATTGCTCAGATGAAAGGAGACTACTCGGGTCTTCTCTCATGTGCGCAAGAAGTTCTGCATTTGGATGAAAACCATACTGTAGGGCGTCTACAAGAGATAGAAGCCCTTATTCATCTCTCAAGGCCAGGTGACGCCTTCATTCGGTTAGAAAGTATAGAGGCTTTAGCCGCCTCTAATGCAGTAATTTTACAGTATGTTGGACAATTTTATACGCAATTGGCCGAGTATGATTCCGCTTTTAGAGTGTATAACAAAAGCGTTGAATTAAATCCTAAAGATCCACAAGCGCATTATAATCTGTCGACAGCCTATAGTTTTACTGGGGATATGGTGAAGGCTGAGGCTTGCCTAGATCAAGTTATTAGTTTGAACCCTCATGATTATGATGCCTATTACAATCGGGCTACATTGCGAAAGCAAACCAAAGACAATAACCATCTCGAAGAGTTAAATGATCTTGCGTTGAAAGTCTCGAGCCAGCAACAAGCAATGGTTCCTGTTCATTTTGCCTTGGCAAAAGAGTATGAAGATGTCGGAGATTATGCACAGTCTATCTCTCATCTGATGGTAGGCACAAAAGCGCGTAAAGGAATGTTGCAATATACTGTGCAGTCTGATGTTGAGACTATGGATAGTCTCAAAAAACATATGAATTTAGACTTTTGTACTGACATTAAAAGGAAAGAGGGGGCCGGCCCAATTTTTATTCTTGGTATGCCAAGAACTGGGTCGACATTAGTTGATCGTATTCTAGCCTCCCATTCTAAGGTTGAGAGTATCGGTGAGATTAATGATTTTGCTGTTGCGATGATGCAGGTAACGGGGCAGGTGAGTAGTAAAGATGAGTTGGTTAAGAGGTCCACGGAGGCTGACTTCCCAAAATTGGCGCAGCTTTACAATGAATTGACAGCTTCCCGACGGAAAAAATCACCAAACCTAATTGATAAAACTCCTGCAAATTTCCTCTATATTGGTTTGATTGCAAAAGCGCTGCCAACCGCAAAAATCATCCATATAAAACGTGCCCCTATGGACAGCTGTTACGCAATCTATAAAACGCTGTTTCGAATGGGATACCCCTTTAGTTACGATATGGAGGATCTGGCAATTTACTATGCCTCTTACGTAAAATTAATGGACCATTGGTCTTCTGTGCTGCCGAGCCGAATTCATGAGATTTCTTATGAGAGTTTGGTGACTGATCAGAGAGCAGAAACTGAGAAGCTGTTAGCTTACTGTGATCTCGAGTGGGAAGAGAACTGCATTAATTTTCATGAAAATCGATCTGCATCAGCAACAGCCAGTGCAGCGCAAGTTCGCATGCCCATGTATCAATCTTCTGTCAACTTATGGAAGCGATATGAAGCCGCATTATCCCCTTTAAAAACCAAGTTAAATGCTTTGGGTATAGATTGCGGAGAGATATCATGAAGATTTTCACTGTTTTATTGTTTTGCTTCTTGGCCTTTTCTGTTTATGCCGAAGATTTACCTGTAAAGCCAATCTCTAAGCTCAAAGGCTATGATCAAGCAATTCTAAGACAAGATGGGATCATTAAAAAGCAAGATATGATCCTATATGGTGCCGTCATTGAAGGCACACATTATGTATCTGAATGCAAAGTCAATCGGCCTTGTGAAGATGTGATCCTGCCGTCTTATTCGATTGCAAAATCTATTTTGGCCGGTCTTACCTTAATGCGCTTAGAAAAGCTCTTTCCTGGAGCAAAAGAATCATTAGTAAGTGACTATATTTCCTCTTGTGCTCAATCGGGATGGCACGGCGTGACCTTTTCACATCTTCTTAATATGGAAAGTGGCCACTATAAGAAGGGAACGACTTATGGGGATGAAGACAAGATTACAGATTGGTTACTTCTGCCAACAATTAAGGAAAAGACTGAGGACACTTGTAACCGCTATGTAAAGCAACTGGCGCCTGGTGAAAAATTTGTTTATCGCACAGTGGATACAGGGTTATTGAGTGTCGCTATGCAAGCTTTTTGGCAAGAAAAGACAGGTAACCCGTCTGCTGATTATTACACAGACTTGCTTCAACCAATATGGGATGACTTAGGTCTGAAGAAGATGACTGTAGAACGCATGGAAGGGCGAATCCCTTTTGCTGGAACAGGATTGTTTTTTACGCGTAGCGATATCATGAAAGTTGCCAAAGCTTTGAACTCTAAATCTTCGATTTTATATGATCATTTAGATCAGAACATGTTGATCGCTGCGATGCAGGGATCCCCCCGAAAGGTGGGCCTGAGTGCGGACACGAGGTCTCAAACATATAAACATGGCTTTTGGGGCTTTAATGCTGGGGCCTATTTAAAGTGTTCCACAGATCTATGGGTGCCCTTTATGTCGGGATATGGCGGCAAAACAGTTGTGCTGCTACCAAGTGGGGACATCTATTATTATTTTAGCGACGGCGGTGTTTACCGGTTTGCAGATGTGATTGCAGAATTTCATAGACACAGACCAATTTGTAAAGGGGATGCATAATGAAATCTGTCAAT
The DNA here is from genome assembly GCF_031598375.1 of Temperatibacter marinus. NCBI lineage: Bacteria > Pseudomonadati > Pseudomonadota > Alphaproteobacteria > Kordiimonadales > Temperatibacteraceae > Temperatibacter > Temperatibacter marinus. Next base: position 257,442 of record NZ_CP123872.1, on the reverse strand, counting down.
TCGGAGAGTTTACTCGCAGCCATAATGCTAGCATTTTTAGCAACTGCGGGTCTTTTCTATGTGAACTTAGGAGGGGCTTTCTTATCAGCTTTTGTGGACGGTTTAGGTATTAGCCGCCAAGATGCGGGCTACATTACGGCCGCCAATAAATACGGAGCAGCATTTGGTGCTTTGATCGCAACATTTGGTATACGATATTTTCAGTGGAAAAAAACGGCTTACATCATCCTTCCTTTGATGATTGCTGTTGATGTATTATCCTTTCAAATCACTGACGCGAATTTGTTGAAATATATCCGATTTGGCCATGGTACAATTGGTGGCTTTTTAGTGGGAATTGGTCTTGGAGTCATCGCAAGAACCAACGACCCAGACAAAGGCTATGGCATGTTACTTGTCGTGCAATATACTTTCGGTAGCTTGGGTATTTACTTTGTTCCTAAACTAGTTTCTTCTTTTGGCCATGGCGCTGCTTTTGGAGCACTAATATGTTTCAGCCTTATCACACTGATGATGGTCCCTTTCATTCCTGATTACAAAGTTAAATCTGAGCAAGAGGCAATTGCGGGGAGTGGAACGAACAAGGGGTTGATCATTTTTCCTTTAGTGCTGGCAATGCTATCTATTTTTATGTTTCAAGCATCAAATATGGGAATTGCAGATTATGCAATTGAGCTTGGAAAAGAGAATGGCTATGAGGTGAGTGCTATCTCTGACTGGCTTTCTTTAGCCAATATTATAAGTGTATCTGGGGCTGTGCTCGTTTTTGTCATTGGCTCTAAATATGGACGCTTCAAGCCCCTCCTAATTGGACTCACTTTACAAGCAATTTTTACCTATGCGTTCCATTGGTCAGAGGATCCTAAAATCTATTTTATTGCGAATACGGTGACAGGCATTGGCTGGGCTTTCGTTATTCCTTACCTGCTTGGGCTTTTAGCGAGTTTTGACGGTCACGGCCAAATGGGAGCCCTTGCAGGGTTTATTTCAAAACTGGGGTTAGCATCAGGGCCGATGGTTGCTGCTTACCTTGTCGGTGAGAATGATTTTTCAGCTATAATAAATACGGCATCAGTAGGTTTAGCAATTTGTGCAGTAGCCGTCTTTATTCCCGCTTTAAAAGTGGATCATACAACAAAAGTAAATAACTCAAATTCGAAAGAATTAGATGGGGAGAAAACCGCATGACACAAATGACAATTGCGGGTTTGCAGCTCGATTTAGCCGCAGGTAATAATTTGGATACTGTTGTTTCCAAAATTAGAAAAACCATGTTGAGATATCCGTTTATTCAGATGATTGTTCTGAGTGAACTTGCCATTTGCGGCGCCGGTGCAACGACGGCGTCCCCGCGGCTGGCTGATTGTGAAGAAAGGCTATGCCGTCTTGCAAAGGAGCTTGATATTTGGCTTGTAGGTGGCTCCTTGATGGAAGACCTGGACGGAAAAATTTTCAATACAACGCCTGTGATTAATCCTGCAGGTGAGGTTGTTGATCGGTACCGGAAAATGTATCCTTTCTATCCCTATGAAAAGGGCGTCTCTGAAGGCCAAGACATTTGTGTGTTTGATGTGCCAGGGTATGGGAAATTTGGTGTATATATTTGCTATGATATGTGGTTCCCCGAATTATCAAGAGCCATGATAACAGAAGGCGCCGAAGTACTCTTACATCCAACATTGACGGATAGTTGTGACAGGGACGTAGAGTTGGCTATGGTGCGTGCAACTGCAGCACAGCAACAATGTTATTTTATTGATGTGAATGGCACAGGAGAGCAGGGGCTTGGGCGGTCTATGATGGCTGGACCTGATGGCGATATATTATATCAATCGGCAGGATCCGAAGAAGTGATGCTTATTGAAGTTGATTTTGATCGCGTTCGAAGATGCCGCGAGAGAGGGCTGATGGGGCTCGGACAACCCTTAAAGAGTTTTCGTGATGCCTCTCATAGCTACCCGCATGAAGGCATGGCGAATAGAAGTAAATTTTTGGATAATCTTGGGAAATTAAAAGTTCCAGCGAGAACTTGATTTAAGGAGCATATGATGACACTCGATCTTTCGCTTGTGACTGACTATATCAGTCACGGGACAGGCCTCGTTGTTTTAAATCCAGCGACAAATAGAGTTATAACGACTGTAAAAGAATATGACGCGGCTTCTGTTGAGAGTGCAGTTATTGATTCAGAACGTGCCTTTAAACAATGGTCGCACTTGACAGCTAAGGGCCGAGCAGAGCTACTCCAAAAATGGTATGGGCTCATTCTTGAAAATGCGGAAGGCCTGGCTCAGATCATTACTGCTGAATGTGGTAAACCTCTTGCAGAAGCTCGCGGCGAAGTAGCGTATGGCGCTTCCTTTATTGAGTGGTTCGCGGAAGAAGGTAAACGCATGTACGGTGATGTGATTCCATCTCCTCTTGCTGGTAAGAAAATTATTGTACAAAAGCAACCTATCGGCGTTATCAGTGCCATTACGCCTTGGAATTTTCCGATCGCAATGATTACCAGAAAAGTAGCACCGGCTCTGGCTGCTGGATGTACAGCCGTTGTCAAGCCTGCTGAGACAACTCCTTTATCTGCATTAGCATTAGAAGCACTTGCTTTGGAAGCTGGAATTCCGAAGGGTGTAATGAAAATTATTCCAACAACTGACCCTGTCTCAGTTGGGAAGGTCTTAACAGAGCATCCTGTTATTAAGAAGTTCTCCTTCACAGGGTCAACACCCGTTGGCAAACTTTTGATGAAACAATGCGCTGGAACTGTGAAGAAGGTTTCTTTAGAACTCGGCGGCAATGCCCCTTTTATTGTGTTTAACGATGCAAATATTGATAAGGCTGTTGAAGGGGCTCTGATCAGTAAATATAGAAATGCAGGACAAACGTGTGTCTGTGCAAATCGATTTTATGTTCAGGCTGATGTTTACGATGAATTTATCTCTAAATTCACCAAAGCCGTTTCAGGATTTACAGTAGGGAACGGGGCTGAAGAAGGTACAATAGTTGGCCCTCTGATAGATGAAGCTGCTGTCGAAAAAGTTGAAGGACTGGTATCTCTCGCGAAGGAACAAGGAGCAAACGTAGCCCTTGGGGGAGCACGCCATAATGCGTGCGGTAATTTTTATTCTCCCACAATCTTAACGGATATCCATCACAGTAATGCCATAGCTCAAGCTGAAATTTTTGGCCCTGTGGCCCCTGTGTTTAAATTTGATGCCGAAGAGGAAGCTGTGCAGATGGCTAATGATACGCCGTACGGACTTGCGGCATATTTTTATACTCAGGATTTGGGTCGTTCCTTTCGTATCATGCAAGCTCTTGAATACGGCATGGTCGGCGTCAATGAAGGTATCATTTCAACAGAGGTTGCCCCTTTTGGCGGTGTCAAAGAAAGCGGTGTTGGTCGTGAAGGGAGCCGGTACGGATTAGATGAATATACAGAAATTAAATATTGCTTATTAGGAGGTCTATCATGACCAAAAATAATGATTTACGCTTGAGAAGATTAGCAGCAGTTGCGCCAGGTGTGGCCTCAGCAACGAGTGTTTTTGCGAGCAAAGCCTTAAATGCAGAAGTCTGGGATGCTGATGGTCAACGATATCTTGATTTTGCTATGGGGATAGCCGTATGCAATACAGGTCACTGTCATCCTAAAATTATTCAGGCGGCTAAAGACCAATGCGATCTTTACACTCATACAGCTTTTCAGGTTTCTCCTTACGAGCCTTATGTAAAGTTATGTGAGCGCTTAAATGCTCTTGCTCCAATTCGTGAAGCAAAATCAGTTCTCTTTTCAACGGGAGCTGAGGCGGTTGAGAATGCGATTAAAATTGCTCGGGTCCATACAAAACGCCCTGGTGTCATAGCATTTCGCGGGGCATTTCACGGCCGGACAGCTCTTACGAGTACCCTAACAGGAAAGATCGTTCCCTATAGAGCAAGTGCTGGTACAGGCGCATCGAATGTGTTTCATGCTCCTTTCCCAATTCCGCATCACGGGATATCAGTTAAAGATGCTTTGAATGGAGTGAAGGCTCTCTTTAAATCCGATATTGAAGCCCACGACGTGGCCGCGATTATTCTAGAGCCTGTGCAAGGGGAAGGTGGATTTTATCAGGCCCCTAAAGAGTTCATGCAGGCTTTGAGAGAGATTTGTGATGAACATGGAATCCTCTTAATCTGTGATGAAGTTCAAACTGGTTTTGGGCGGACAGGGAAGATGTTTGCCACAGAGCATTATGAAACAGAGCCTGACATTATGACAGTGGCAAAAGCCATGGGCGGCGGCTTCCCAATTTCGGGTGTTATTGCAAAGTCATATGTATTAGATAGTACTTTACCAGGTGGTCTTGGTGGCACTTATGGCGGAAATCCAGTTGCTTGCGCTGCATCCCTTGCGACGATTGAGGCTATAGAAGAAGAAGGATTGATTAAGCGAAGTCAGGCAATTGGCGACGTGATGGTGGATCGATTAAATGCTTTTAAAGCAAACAAGTGCCTGCCAGCTATCGGTGATGTACGCGGTATTGGAGCAATGGTCGCTTTTGAGATGGTAAAAGAAAAAGGTGGCCATGAGCCAGACTCAGAAGTCACGACCAAGCTGGTAACCAAGGCCCACGAAAAAGGCTTGATCTTGTTGTCATGTGGCTATTTTGGGAATACAATCCGATTGCTTGCACCTTTAACCATTCCTGATCATCACTTGCATGAAGGGTTGGATCTTTTAGAAGAAGCTTTAAAGGCCTGTTAATCAGGCCTTTCGACGAGACATACTTTAGAAAAATTTATATGGCATGAACATGTGAGTAGCATCCGAGAATAAATATCGCCTTTTGCGAATAACCCTGTCGCATCATCTCGTCGTGGGCAGGTGGTGCCGGCTGGAAAAGGGTGAGCATCCACTGAAATCTTTTAGACACTTTTTACGTCTATGGGCCATGATCTTTATAGCCTGATTTGCCTCGATTATCAGGGTGTGAATTTTAAGAGATTCACGCCAGCCCAATTGAATATTTGAGTAACCCATACTTGATTTTTCTTGTCGACAAAAATACCGTGTACTGCGCTATATTGTCCTGTGTTTCGCCCAGGAATACCGCGATGATGCCTAATCAAGTTTCCTTTCATATCAAATTGCTTGACCTGCTCGGCTCTTGCGTCTGTCATCCATAAACTGTCCTTTGAAAGAGTGATCATGTATGGATATCCAACGTTCTTCCACTGCTTTAAATAAGTGCCCTCTAAGTCGAAAATTTGGATACGTTGATTCTCTCTGTCAGCGACATATACCCTGTCCTCAGAATCAATCACAATAGAGTGCGCGAAATTAAATTGACTGCGGCCTGTGCCCTTTTGACCCCATGACGTTTCTATAAAGCCATTCTGATCTAACTTGACGATCCTATCATTCCCTTTGTCGACTACATAGATATAGCCTTTTCGATCAAAAGCGACATCCATGGGCTGGTTGAATAAGGTGAGATTGTAATCGCGATCAAACCAACCTGTGCCTGATAATCCATTTTTCCCTAGGACCATTGTTACCTTGCCTGTCTCGGAAAACTTCAGTACCACATGTGTTTCAGTATCGGTTGTCCAAACATTTCCCATCTTATCTATTCTTAGACCGTGAGGGTTTTTAAATAGACCATGCCCAATCTCTCGGACAAACTGGAAATTCTCATCGAACTCTAGCAATTGGTGTTGACCGCGATGAAATATAATGAAATTCCCGTTCTCACGCCTTTGAATGCCAGTAACCTCACCGAGCGACCACCCCTCTGGTAAGGAGAAATTTATGGCGATATCTTCGAATTTCAGCTGGGTCGAATGTGCCGCAGTTATCCCTGAAACAACTGTGGCAAAAAGTAAAAACTGAAGTATGGCTCTAATCATCATAGGATATCCTTGCTGCTTATTGTTATGTATTGGATTTATGTATACTATTATTGATAAGGTGATAATGTAGATATATCGACAATTACAATTTCCATTAAAGAAATAATAATGAAACGAGATCTCGATAAATTTCACTTAATGAAAGTGTTTCATGCTGTTGCAACGCAAGGCTCTTTCACGAAGGGTGCCGCTAAAATGGGGATGACTGTCTCCTCAGTGAGTAAGGCTGTGCAACAGCTAGAGGCTGTGTTGAATGTAAAGCTAATGCACCGTACAACTCGGACATTGAGTTTGACTGATAGCGGTAATGAATATCTAAATGCTTCTGAGGTTATGTTGAATGATCTGTCAGAGTTAGAAGCGCGCCTATACCAGCGAGGGACCAACCCTTCCGGGTTGCTTAAAGTTACTGCGCCAATTTCGGTGGGGCAATGTCTCCTCGCCCCTCGATTACACGTTTTTCATAGTCAGTTCCCTGATATAAATCTGTCCTTAAATCTCGCTGACAATGTGAGTAATATTTCTGCTGAGGGCTATGATGTTGCTATTCGTTCTATAAAGGCGGCAGAGACCTCTCCCCTGTTTTCTATGGTTGTAGCGTCTCACGGTCGCAAGCTTGTGGCATCTCCGTCTTATATGGAATCAATAGATCTACTGAATGATCCTTTAGACCTAAGTGGTTTAAACTTGTTAAGCTATAACGACGAATCTAAAAATTCGTCATGGGAGTTTCAAAGATCAAACAGCCATAGGGTAGTCTATCCGAAACCTCTCTATTCTAGTAATAATTATAATCTATTATTACAATCTGCTCTCGACGGCATGGGCATCGCTAATTTGTATGATTATTTAGTTGATGATGCCATTGGTGACGGCAGACTATGCCATGTATTGCCCGAGTGGGAGCAGTCTGAAAGAACGCTTTATGCACTATATCAACAAAAGAGAATGACATCTCCTAAGCTTGATAAATTTTTAGAGTTTCTTGAAAACGTTTTTTGATATGCTCAAGTAATTTTAGAGGGAGTTTCAGATAATGAGGGCATTATGCTTCAATGTATGACCGGGCACAGCTGAACAGCGGCAAGCCACAACGATATGCTACTCATATCACATGCGAGATAAAGAAAGCGACTTTTAACAACCTCGAGAATGAGAAGCGCATAAATGAGATTCGAGCAGAAATTGGCCTGAAGGCTTTCGACCAAAAAGTCTATGCCCTATCCTGCAATTCATAAGAAAGGCTATTGAGCACTTAACTTAGGACTGCCGTGATCATCCTCCTGAGACAGACAGGTAAAGCGCGCGTTTTCATACGAAAACGAGTTGAGCGTTTTATTTGATAGGGGGTTATGGCCTCATAAGCCAATTCGAATTTCTGCGGTTCATCTTGGATATATAATCTGCGTATTGCTTCTTCTAAGGAAGATTGAATAAACAGGTGTGTTTTTTGACTATATTTATCAGGAATAAGCTCCTCATTCATATGAGAGATGGAAATTCGAGCTCTGTCTAAAAAATTCCCCGCCGCGCTCTGTGACATATTGCTGCCGTCTCTTCTGAGGCGAACCGTATGAGCTAGGGAAAGGACAAAGGGGTGATTGGCGAGGGCTAGGCGCCGCGTTAGGTCTGAATCTTCTGCTTGATACCTCGAAAAGCTTTCATTAATGCCACCGCATTTCTCATAGATGTCCCTTTTTATAGCCATCGTGGTGATCACAAGCGGATTATGCTCTAAAAGAGGTAGAAAAGGCGCTGGTAAAAGATAAACATCTTCTTTAATCATCGAGGCATAGCCTGCCCACCATTTTTTGGGGATGGATCGTAGGTGGAAATATCCTCTATTCTCGTCCTTACCAAATGTATCAAAATCTGTTGCGACGACGCTGGCTTCAGGTGTATCGGTGATCAAGGCTGCTATGGTCTCTAGGTGATTTGGTTTCCATAAATCATCACTATCACAAAAAGTGATCCAGGGAATTGAAGGGTCACTATATTCAATGGCTTTTTTCCGCGAAGTCCCACACCCCACATTCTCAATTGTAAACAGTTTTATTCTGTCCGAATATTTTTCAAGGATCTCTAATGAATTGTCAGTTGATCCATCGTTAACAACGACAATTTCTTGCGCGGGCTGTGTTTGATTAAAAATTGAATGGAGGGTTTCTTCAATGAGAGAGGCTCTATTGTAGACATTAATGACAACAGTAAACATACAATCTTTCTAAAATTAATCCCAAGTGGATAGCCCGTAAATGTACAAAATACTCTCAATAACTGCTTGAATTATATATGCATATATTTCTAAGCATCGTCTATTTTAAATTCAAGAATGTTTATTTTTTAGGATGGATACTGTCCTTCTATGGCTATATTCGATGATGTTTTTGCTGTGAAAGATGTTCGGCCTCTTGACGCCTTCATTGTTGATGGCCTCACTTGAGCAGTGACGGTAAGAGGGGATATGAGGTGTAAACTAGTTGACAGAATTATATTCAAGCACAGGTCACAGTCAATTTAACTTTAATAAGGGATCGGGACAGGTTGCCTGGTTCTGTAAAGGCCTCTCGGGCATTGTGTTTATTCACATGACCCAAAAAGGTATGACAAGGAAAATACTATGACAACGGACGTCCAGATTTTAGAATCTGCGGTGGTTCGGTTTGCAGGTGATTCTGGTGACGGAATGCAGCTGACCGGCAGCCAATTTACGAACTCTACTGCGCTTTCGGGCTCAGACTTAGCGACATTTCCAGATTTCCCTGCGGAAATCCGCGCCCCTGTTGGGACGACGTTTGGGGTGTCTGCGTTTCAAATTAATTTTGGTGCTAAATCGATTAAGACGATAGGTGATGAGCCTGATGTTTTGGTTGCGATGAACCCTGCGGCGTTGAAGGTCTCTTTGGATAATCTTCGGCGGGGTGGTTTGTTGGTTGTTGATGCGGGCAGTTTCACCAAGAGGAATCTTCAAAAAGCGGGTTATGAGACGAATCCCCTTGAGGATGGTTGTCTTGAAGATTATCAGCTGATCACGTTGGATGCGTCTAAGCAGACGGTTGAATCAGTGAAAGAGTTTGGCCTTGGGAACAAGGATGCGCTGCGTTCAAAGAATATGTATATGCTGGGGTTGATGCTTTGGATGTTTGACCGCAGCAGAGCGCCGGTTACGGATTGGCTTGAGAAGAAGTTCGCTAAAAAGCCTGAGATTGCGGCAGCGAATATTGCGGCATTGAATGCGGGGCATGCTTATGGAGAAACGGCTGAGTTATCCACCAGTATAAAGCGGTATCACATTGGTGCAGTGAAGCAAGAGCCGGGTCTTTATAAGACGGTGACGGGTTCTGAGGCTTTGTCTTGGGGCTTGGCAGCGGGCGGAGAATTGTCTGGATTGGATATTGTTCTTGGGTCTTACCCGATTACGCCGGCCTCTCCCGTTTTACATACGCTTTCGTCGTTGAAAGACCTTGGCATTCTGACGTTCCAGGCGGAGGATGAGATTGCGGCAGTCTGTGCGGCCTTGGGGGCTGCTTTTGGCGGGGCTCTGGGGGTGACATCTTCGTCAGGCCCTGGGATTGCTCTTAAGGGGGAAGCGCTTGGGTTAGCGATTTCTACGGAATTGCCTTTGGTTGTTGTGAATGTCCAGCGCGGAGGTCCATCAACGGGGTTACCGACCAAGACGGAACAGTCTGACTTGTACCAAGCCATATACGGCCGGAACGGGGATGCGCCTTTGCCGGTGCTCGCGACCCGCTCTCCTGCGGATTGCTTTGAGACAGCCATTGAGGCATGTCGGATTGCGCTCAAATATATGACGCCGGTTATTTTACTGTCGGATGGCTTTATTGCGAATGCTGCGGAGCCTTGGAAGTTACCGGATATGGAAGCGCTTGAGCCATTTGAGGTGGCGTTTGCGTCGGCCCCAGAGGACGGGGAGTTTAACCCTTATCAGCGGGATGATCTTTCGCTAGCACGGAACTGGGCGAAGCCGGGGACGCCAGGATGTATGCACAGAATTGGCGGGATTGAGAAAAGCTATGATACGGGTCATATCTCTTACGACCCTGCGAACCACCAGAAGATGACGGATGTCAGAGCGGCGAAAGTTGCGGGTATTGCGCGGGAAATTCCGCCTTTAGAGCCTTCGACGGGCAGCGCGGGTGCTCGGATAGGTGTTGTGGGATGGGGATCGACCTTTGGTCCGATTGAGGAAGCGGTGAAGATTGCTCGGTCAGAAGGAGTGGATGTGAGCCATGTACACTTCCGTCATCTGAATCCGATGCCGTCGAATACGGATGCTTTATTGAAATCCTTTGATCATGTTCTGATCCCTGAAATGAATACGGGTCAACTGAAAACAGTGATCCGCGATCGTTTCTTTATTGATGCCCAGCCGTTGAATAAGGTATCGGGCCAACCATTTAAAATTACTGAAGTGCTGAACGCTATTCGCGATCTCGCCTCAGAGAAGGCATAGGGGAGGGGAGACGATGACAGATCAATCACCACTAACCATTAAAGATTTTACCAGTGATCAAGAAGTCAGATGGTGTCCGGGTTGCGGAGACTATGCGATTTTAAAATGTATGCAGAGAACCTTGCCTGAGATGGGCGCGACGCTCGAGAATACAGTCTTTGTCTCTGGCATTGGCTGTTCGAGCCGGTTCCCTTACTATATGAACACCTATGGGTTCCATACCATTCATGGTCGAGCCCCCGCGGTAGCGACCGGGCTTAAGTTGGCAAATCCAGATCTTGATGTTTGGTTGATCACAGGCGACGGGGATGGTCTTTCCATTGGGGGGAACCATACACTGCATGCGCTGCGGCGGAATGTGGACCTGAATATTCTGTTGTTTAACAACAAGATTTATGGCCTGACCAAAGGACAATATAGTCCCACCTCAGAAGTTGGGATTAAGACCCCGTCTACTCCTATGGGGTCTGTGGATCCCAGCCTTAATCCGATTAACTTTGCGCTTGGCTGCGGGGCTAAGTTTGTCGCACGGACAGTGGATACAGCCCAAAAACATATGCCTGGTGTCTTCAAAGCCGCACACCAATATAAAGGCGCTGCTTTTGTTGAGATCTTGCAAAATTGTATCGTCTATAATGATGATGCATGGTCCGATATTACGGATAAGAAAACCGCCCAAGACAAACAGTTGCTTCTGGAGCATGGGGAAAAGATGATCTTCGGGAAAGAAGGGAACAAAGGCATTGTCTTTGATATGGATAGCTTCAGCCTGAAAGTGGTCACCATCGGCGAAAATAATATCACACAAGAGGATGTTTTAACCCACGATGAAAGCCATATAGGGATCGCACGCTTGCTGGCAGAACTCGGAGCGGGAGACGGAGAGCCTGTGGCTATGGGCGTCTTGTATCAAGAAAGCGTCGACCTTTCTTATGAGCGTGCTGTCCACGCCCAAATCGACCACGCAAGGCAGAAAAAGAAAAGATCTATTAAAGACATCGTCCTCGGCGGACAAACCTGGCATGTCAAATAAACAAAAAAATATATAGGGGGCTTGTGTTTGGTGCTCGATGCCCCCTAGAAAAAATGATGTTATTTTTCTTGAGCTGATTTAGCGTCCAGCAAAGGATTAATCACCTCACGCATCAGATTAATTCCAACGCCGCATTTGCAGCCGTCACAGTCAATACAGGTATTGAGACCTAGATCTGTAGCAAAAGAAAGTGCCTTCTCTTTGCTTTTGGATGTGGCTTGAGGGTCAACAATGGCTTGCTGAGCTTTCAAGAAAGCATACGGATTACCATAAGGGAGCGCTTCTGTATGACCACCTTCTTCATTTTTTTCATGGAGAGGACACCCATCCAAGCAAGCATAACATTCTATACATTGATTAAGAGAATCAAATTTTTCTACTGCTGCTGGATCTGAGCTTACTATGCCATTGTCTTGGTCTTTTTCAAGATGGCCCTGAAGCTGCTTGTTGACAAGATCCCGTCTTACGACAAAATCGCGGATTGTCGGCAAGCTCGAAAATGATGTGATATGATCATTTTCTCGGAGTTTATGTTTGCAGGCTAACTTGGGTTTGCCGTTAACCTCGATGGTGCAAACACCGCATAGGGCATTTCGACACCCATACCGGTAAGCGAGATCAGGGAATATGTTTTCTTGAACCTGTAATAAGACATCTAATGCCGTCGGCTTTGTATCTGGAGAAAGCGGAGAAAAATCAACTTCATAGTCAAGGCTATCCTTGTTTGGATCTATTCTGGTGATTGTAAACTTCATGGTGCATCTCCTAAAAAGCTATTATAGACATCGCAGAGTAAAGGATCTTGTTGTTCAAGCGGCATCCGCGCAATCTGTGAGTGTCGATCTCTTTTTTGATTGTGCAATTGACTTTGAGCTTCTTTGAAATCGCTTTGATTTAGAGCTCTCTCTAGCTTTGCCGTGAAGACTTTCCCGTCAAGGTAAAAGCTAGTCACGGCATAATTCATAGGATCAGAGGGAAACGAATCCTCATCTAACCTTACATGGGCGCCAGTTGATTTAGTCCTGACGAGAGCAGAGGATGCAATCACTTCTGCACACAGACTGAGATTGCGAGTTTCAACATAATCTATGAAAGATTGGTTCCATACATGATCAGTCGGAATTGAAGAGTTTTCATTTGATACGCGGACAGTCTCTAGTCCTGAAAGGACCTTGTTAAGGCTTGCACTATCCCGTGCAGGACCAATGCCCGTCCATGCAAGGCTTTGCAGGTTACGCTGAACATGGATGGGAGCGGTGTCGCCCTGTTGGCCTAATTTACTGGAGTAAAAATCATAATGTTTTTTCTCAAGCTGATCGATATCCTCATTAGAAGTAGAAGAGCGGTGATGTTGCGCAGCACGCTTTCCTGAGATTTGACCAAATATTGCTCCTTCTGAAAGGGACGTAGAGCCAAGCCGGTTGCTCCCATGAAGTCCACCTAGAGCCTGACCGGCTGCATAAAGACCTTCGATAACCTTTTGTTCAGAGTCTAAAACTTCAGTACTGCTTGTGACCCTAATGCCCCCCATGCAATAATGAGCAGAGGGACTTACCTCCCATGCTTCTGCAATCCGTGCAGCCTTCGGGCCAAGGGCTTTTTTAACCGTTTTTAAGACAGTCGGGAATTTTTCAGAGTAAATTCGTTTAAAGAGAGCCCCAGATTGACCAATCATGTTTGGAGTTAGATCAAGGTAACAGCCCTCATTTTCTGTACCTTTCCCCGCGGCGACAGCTTGGGCAATAATGGCACTGGCTTCTGCTCTCGTCATTGTCATCAAATTGTTTGCTATCTCATTACCGTCCTTATCTTTGAGGACACCTAAAATTCCTGTGGTGACAGGTTCCCCGATGACAAGACCTTGATAAGAACCTGGTGTTGCTATGGCAAAGGGAATAAATTGAATATGCTCCATATCCACAAGTTGAGCTCCGGCCCGGGCAGCAAGGGCAAAAGAATCGCCTGTGTTACCGCGCATCGTATCTGTATGAGGATAATAAAGAGTGCTTAATCCCCCACAGGCAATGATGACTGAAGGCGCGACAATAGAAATAAAAGTTCCTTTTGTGGCATGATAGAGAAGTCCTCCACAGATAGACTTATTCTTCTGGTTGCTTATGTAGAGATCGAGAAACCACGCATCCTCAATAGTATCAATCTTTCCTTCAGCGATAAGCGCGTGGAGCAATGCTTGCGCATGGTCAAGTCCTCCATTTTCGTGATCTACAGATCTTGGAAGACTATGACCACCCATGGGAACTCCCAGAGCAATGGGCTTCCCAGTTTTGGGATCCGTTCTAGATCTGAGGCCGTTATCTGATAACCATTTGTGCGCGTCTTGAGAATTTTCAGCAAAGATTTGCGATAAGCTAGTATCCCCTATCTCGCTTCCCCCAGTTTGCATATTATTAGCAAGCTCTTCAACGGTGTCTTTTTCTGAACCACTTTCTCTAACAGTAATAATACCTTCAGAAATTTTTGTATCTGAGCAAATCAGAGGGTCTTTACTGACGACCAAAACGCGGGCGCCTTCTTTCATCGCTTGATTAGCTGCTGCAGCGCCAGCCATGCCTGAACCGACAACGATAACATCATAATGCAGTCTCTGAAGTGTCATAGTTTTCCTACCTTAAGTAAAATCGACCCTTTTCATATTTTCATAAGGTGGCGTGGTTTTTTTGGGAAATATGTCAATTAGTTGACAAAACAACACTAAGATTAAGTATACTAAGTTAAGAAGGAGTATCAAATGATGGAAAGTATTATGAATAATTCTATTCCTACAAAAGTAGAAATAGAGAAACGGATGCGCGCCTTAAACAACGCCTTTGTCGGTCTGCCTGAGAAAAGCTTAATGTTGATACTCAGAAATAGTAATGTAGTGAACCTGGAAAATGATCACAAATTTGTCCATCAAAATGACCCTGTCGACAATATTTATTATATATTGGAAGGCATCGTAAAAATATGTTCAGTAAGCGCTGAGGGTAAGTCAAATGTAGTTACCCTGCTTGTGCCAGGAAATGCCATTGGGTTGCTTGGTGTTTTTGATGGTAAGAAAAGTCCTCATGATATGGTAACTGTTGGACCAACAAGGTTACTTGTGATGCAAGGAAAAGTTGCCAGAACAGCTCTGGAGAGAGAACCTGATTATTCTCTTGAAGTTGTACGTGTTCTATGTGGGTATTTACGCCTTGTCCTCTCAAATGTTGAAGAATATGCCGTTAAGTCTCCGAAAGCGAGATTAGCCGGTCGATTGCTCTCTTTAATGGATGTGTTTGGCGTCGAAACAGATCTTGGGATAAAGATAAACTTTAAAACAGATCAAGAGTTTTTAGGGGGAATGATTGGTGTCTCAAGACAAAGTACAAATAAGTTGCTCTCAACTCTAAAAAAAGAAGGGGCTATTTTTACAAAAGGTGGACATCTCTATGTAAAGGATGTCGAAATTTTAACTAGATTCAATAATTATTAGAATCTAACTCATTGATATTTAATAATTTTATTAAACTTCCTTGTATTTACTGCGCCCCTGTCAACTTGTTGACTTTTGAGCGAGGTGATCAGTGATACGTTTTAAGAATAAGCTGTTATGGGGACGGTTTTTCAATCCTGAAACTAGAAAGTGGGGTTTCTGGTGGATTTGAAAATATATCTTGAAATGGAAAGTGGGAAGATTTCAAATGTTAAATTCGCGGAAGAAAATGTTATTCATGTCTGGAGTGAGCGTTGCGCTATGTATGCAAGCTTCAGCAGTGTCAGCTCAAGACGATGATCTGATAATGCTTGAGGAAATTGTTATTACTGCTCAAAAGCGTGAGCAAGGCCTTCAAGATGTTCCAATTTCAATATCTGCCCTCACAAGTAAAATGATGGTAGAGAAGGGGATTACAGATTTAGTTTCAATGTCATCCTACACGCCTAATTTCAAAATAACTCAAGCGGGTACAGCTAATACAATCCAAATGAGAGGGATTTATTCTGGTCAAAACCAAGGGTTTGAGCAGTCTGTGGGTACGTATGTTGATAACATTCACACTGGTCGCGGTCCGATGTCAAAAGCACCTTTTTATGACTTAGAGCGTGTCGAAGTGCTTAAGGGGCCACAGTCGATTTTATTTGGGAAAAATTCTATTGCAGGAGCGCTGAATATCACGACTGCTGCCCCAACCGACGAAGTTGAAGGGTTTGTGGCTGTCGATTATGAGATGGAATTCAGCTCTAAGGCTATTACGGCAGTTTTATCGGGGCCTCTTTCGGATACGATGCGAGCACGTGTGGCTGTAAAGTATAATGATGAAGGTGGGTATGTTTATAATGATTTCTTAGATAAAGATCTTGGAAATAAAGATGAATTTTCAATTCGCGGCAAGCTGGAATGGGATGTTTCTGATGATCTAGTGGTGGGCCTAAAAGTTGAGCACAGCGAATTTGATAGCGACGGTAAACCTTATGAAAGTGTTGGGCAAGAGCCTGCCCGAGCAGGCTCTTTTGCTGGATCAGGATTGCGGTTTAATCAAATCTTGGGTGTTTTGACAGGGATATATGGATTACCAGGCGGCGAAAATATTGATAACCAATTAAATTACGTCATGAGTACAGGTGAGGAATATGATGCCAACTCTGTGAATAGTTATGTCTTAAATGCAGTTTATTCTACAGAGGCAGGGACTTTCACGGCGACAACTGGCTATGTAGACAGCCGCAGTGATGAATTATGTGATTGCGACTTTACCAGTGTAGATATCTTTAGTTTTGATCTGCATGAGCGCTATAATCAATTAAGCCAAGAAGTTCGCTTCCAATCTCCGTTGGGCGAAGATTTTGATTATGTAATTGGTGGGTTTTATCAAACAAGTGATTTGGATTTTTATGATAACATCAATGTGACAGCAGATTCGCTACTGGTTGCCTTGGGTGGCGCTAGAGCTTTCTTAGCAGATACACGTGCTCACAGAGAGGCGTCTACTGAGACAGATAGTTGGTCAGTATTTGCCCAAGGAACATGGACGCTTTCTGATTCTGTGCAGTTGATGGTTGGTGGTCGCTATACGAAGGAATCAAAAACAGGGGCAAGAACGCTTGATGTTCAAAATGCAGATGGGTCAGAGCTAGCAGCTGGAAATATCGCCAATCTAGTATATGCAGGTGGTTTTAAGGTCATCGAACATGAAGTTGCCGGAGAGCTGTCAGAGGGCAAGTTTAGTCCTGATGTTAAATTATTATGGAATGCTAGCGATGATGTGCTGCTTTATACATCGTGGTCCATAGGGTATAAATCAGCTGGTTTTGACTTTAGAGGGAATAACCAAGGGTATTATGATACCATGGAAGAGTCCTTTGATTTTGAGGCGGAAAAAGCTGAAAACTACGAAATTGGCGGTAAGGTTGGATTTTGGGATGGCCGTGCCGAACTCAATTTTGCGATCTATGATCAGTCATTTGAAAATCTTCAAGTGTCAGTTTATGATGGGACACTTGGATTTAACGTTGGTAATGCGGCTACCGCGAGTTCAAAAGGGATTGAAGTCGATGGCCGCCTTGCGCTGACAGAAACCATTACAGCTCGTTATGCAGCAGCCTATAATGATTTCAAATATGGGGACTATCACACAGGACAGTGCTCTTTTGATAATCCAGAAGGTCTCCCTGAAGGGGATTTCCCAGGGTTATGTGATTATTCAGGTTTGCGCTCTCAATTCCATTCTAAATTCCAAGGAAATATTGGCTTAGAATATAGAGATATGATTTCAGATTCTCTAGAATTTAGTCTTTCTGCGGACATCAATCATACAAGTGGCTTTAACCCAGCTGCCACACAGGATAGTGGTATGATTCAGCCGTCTAATCAACTCATTGATGCACGAATTGGCATCGAAAATGTTGATGACGGATGGAGTATTTTCCTTCTTGGTAAAAACCTCAAGAATGAGACAATTGTGACCTATTCTGCTAACCAGCCTCTTGCGTTTTCAAGTTTTGGAGCGCCGTCTAGAACAGCGAATGTAATGCGGCCTCGCACAATTACGCTTCAGGCAAAAATTCAATTCTAAGTGAGGAAGGTCGGCATGTGAAAAAGATTTGCCGGCCTTCATTTAAGCGTTGATACCATCACCAACATCTCTGTTCAGTTTTGAGAGTTTGTTGTGCAATTCATAAAAAAGTTCTGACAATAGGATATTTAAAGTGAACAGTACATATACTGGCCTTAGCCGCATTATTGAGAGAAATGCACAAACATTTGGGCACTCACCTGCAATAATCTGTGAACATGAAACTAGAACATGGCAACAGACTCAGGACCGTATCGCGTCTGCAGCAGCAGGCCTGGGACGCATGGGCGTACAAAAGAATGATAAAATAGCTCTCCTTGGGTTGAATTCAGATTGTTATTTTGAATTTCTGTATATTCCAGCTTGGCTAGGGGCAATTTGTGTCCCGCTAAATATACGGTGGTCTTTGAGTGAGAATATGTATGCACTTGAAGATAGTGATGCGACAGTACTTGTTTTTGATGATGCCTTTATTGAAATTGCTGGGGCTCTTAAAGATAAATGCCCACACATTAAAAATTTTATTCATATAGGTCAAAAAGAGTGTCCAGAATGGGCTGTGCCCTATATCAAATTATGGTCAGAATTTGAGGCAATTCCCTCTACCCCTACAGGAGGAGAGGATGTCGCTTACATCATGTATACGGGAGGAACGACGGGGCTTCCTAAAGGTGTAATGCAGTCTCATAATGGATTTTTTGTCAGTAGCATGTCAATCGCCATGGACCTAAAGCTTGAAAGCACAGATATTTTTATGCACGCAGCGCCGATGTTTCATGTGGCGGACTGCGGCGTTGGCATGGCGGCGACAATTGTTGGTGCGGCTCAAACCTTCGTGCCCTCGTTTACCCCAGCTGCCGTCTTAAATACTATCCAGAATTCTAATGTTACATTCACGATTTTAGTGCCAACGATGATTAAAATGATGATTGAGCATACTGATTTTCATCAAGCCGACTTGAGCAGTTTAAAAAAGCTTATTTATGGTGCATCGCCCATGCAAGAAAGTGTGGCCCTAAAGACCATAGAAGGTCTTCCGCACACCAAGCTATATCAGGCTTATGGGCAAACGGAACTTTCTCCTATCGCGACAGTCTCAATGCCGTCAGATCATGAGATTGGAAACCCACGTATGCGGTCTGCAGGACGGGCAACGTTTTGTACCAATGTGCGCATTCGGCTAGAGAACGGTCAATTGGCTCATGTAGGACAAGTGGGAGAAGTGGAAGTTTCAGGGCCCAACGTCATGTTAGGCTATTTGAATAAGCCGGAAATCACACAAGAAACTTTGATAGATGGGTATGTTAAAACAGGCGATGCTGGCTATCTAGATGAGGGCGGATATCTTTTCTTAGTGGACCGTGTGAAAGATATGATCATTACTGGCGGAGAGAATGTATTTTCTTCTGAGGTTGAAAGTATCCTATCCCTTCATCCAGCAGTGAATGATGTTGTTGTGATCGGCATACCCAATGAACAATGGGGTGAACAAGTGCATGCTATCGTTATTCTGTCTCCTGATCAAAAAGTAGATGAAAAAGAGCTTCAAGAATTCTGTAAAGAGAAAATTGCTGGATATAAATGCCCCAAGTCTATTGAGTATAGAACAGAAGCATTTCCTCTCTCCTCTGCTGGCAAGGTCTTAAAGGTGACAATCAGAGAGCCATATTGGAAAAATCACGAGAAAATGGTGAATTAACAAGCCATAAGGACGCGAAGTTTATGACAATGGAACCAAAGAAATCTGATAATTTATCCTCCGGCTATCCGAAAGCTTCATATGCTTGGTATACTGTTGCGCTATTGTTGGTAGTGTATACATTTTCTTTCATAGACCGCCAAATTCTTGGGTTGCTTGGAAATGAAGTAAAACAGACATTCGCTATTTCTGATACCCAGTTCGGATTGGTTACAGGCTATGCATTTGCTTTATTCTATGCGGCGTTCGGGTTGTTTTTCGCAAAAATAGCTGACACAAAAAGTCGGAAATGGTTGATTGCTTTTGGATTGTTCGTCTGGAGTATTATGACAGCTTTAACAGCTTTTTCTAAAAGCTTTTTGCAGTTGTTTTTATTCCGAATAGGCGTGGGAGTTGGTGAAGCGACGCTTGCACCTGCAGCGAATAGTTTGATAGCAGATAGCTTTCCACGTGAAAGATTATCCATGGCCCTCTCAGTTTATTCAATGGGTTTGCCTGTAGGGTCTGGCCTTGCTTTTATCTTAGGAGGGCATGTTATCGATCTAGCACATACTCTGCCTGAGATTTCTTTTATGGGTTTCAGTGTTGCAGAGGCCTGGCAAAAAGCATTCTTTATGGTTGGGGTGCCGGGGATCCTCCTCGCATTTTTGGTGGCAGCACTGAGAGAGCCTTTACGAAAGGGCGCTGTCCAAGAAAAAGCAAAGAAGACACTAAATTTTTCTGATTTGATACAGCAGTATAAAAAGGCACCAAAGGCATATAATGCCATCATCATTGGCACCTCATTGATGCTAGCAATTAGTTTTGGCGTGATCGTGTTTCTGGCGATATTTATGGGAAGAATTCATGAGATTGATCCTGGCACAGTCGGTAAAACCTTTGGGGGGATTACCTTGGTTGGTGGCGTATTGGGTTTATTTCTTGGGGGATGGGCCTCTGATAAATTATGGAAACGTGGTCGGAAGGACGCGCCGATCCTTGTCATTTTATTGGCTTTATTGTTTAGCTTTATCCCGTCACTTATTTTTCCGCTGACCGATAATATTTCGCTGATGTGGTTCATGCTTAGTGCACAAGTCATATTCTTGAATTTGCCTATTGGTGTTTGTTATGCCGGGCTACAGATTATCACCCCAAGTCACCTAAGGGGGCAGGTCGCTGCTGTTGCCGTCTTAGCAGCAAACCTTCTTGGATATGGCTTAGGTCCAGTACTGATAGGGTTGTTCACAGATGGCCTCTTTCAAGACGATATGGCCATAGGAAAGTCAATGGCTTTGCTCGCCTTGGTTATTAGCCCTATAGCGGCATTCATTCTTGCTTATGGCCGGAAGGATTTTTCTGACCTAGCCGCCAAGAATATGTGATCTGAGCATTAAGAGGAGAATAGGATGCCTGAGGTAATAGATTTTTATTTTTCATTTCGAAGCCCCTATAGTTATCTAGCGGTTCCAGGTGCGATTGAAATTCAGAACAGATATAATGTGGATATTAATTTTCGCCCCGTGTTGCCTCAAGCGCTAAGAAACCCAGCTTTTTTCAAAGCAGCTAATCGTGAGAAGGTTGACTATATTCTTATGGATTGGACACGCCGAGCAGAGTTATTGAACATGCCACACGCATGGCCATCACCTGACCCTGTTGTCCAAAATATGGAAACTTTTGAGATCGCGACTGAGCAACCCTATATCTACACCCTTATCTATCTAGGGATTGAAGCAAATCGTCAAAGAAAAGGCCTTGAATTTGCAAAAGAAGTGTCGTCTCTCATATGGGGGGGGACTAAGGATTGGCATCAGGGAGGGAAGTTGGCCCTTGCTACAGTTAAAAGCGGTTTGGATTATTATGCTATGGAAAAGGCGGTCAAAGAGACATCTTTATACGAGGCAGAATTATCTCATAATCATCAGGATCACAACGCTTGCGGCCATAGCGGCGTCCCAACATTTGTCTATAAAGGGGAGCCATTTTTCGGTCAGGACCGTCTTGATAGCCTCTGCTTTCAACTTGAAAAGGACTCTCTCCGCACAGAGACAGAGGAAGAAACCCTTTAATGAAGCAGGTTGTTGAAATTGATGGAAGGTTTTCTCTCGGCGATAAGAGGCTTATGAAGTCGCATCAAAAGCTACTGGATGTCTGGACTAAACTATATTCTGATGAAAATTTAGACTGGCCTGAGAGAAGAAAAATTGGCCTCAGAGACCTTGGTGAAGAAGTCCCTAAAATTCGCGTCTGCGAATATTTGCCCTCTGGACGAGTAAATTTCAGATTAAGTGGATCGGACTTAAATTCTGTTCTTGAGATTGATCTGGTCCACGAAGACCCATATGAAAAATATGCAGTAGATGTCATGGACCTTGTGGAGAAAGTGCAAAAACTAATTCACGATAATGCCTGTGCTGCCCTCGTTCGATATTATCTTCACTATCCTGATGGAAAAGTTGTAGATGTTGAAACACTTATGTTGCCCATAAAAGGGCCTCGAGAGGATAGAAAATACACGATTGGACATATGATCGAAAGAGCCTCACGTTATGATGTGCTTATAAAAGCTGACTCTAGAATTGGATTTTATAAACCTTCGCTTGTGTATGTGGCGGAGTTATAAATAGGCCCTTCTGTTCAAAATTAGCCCTGCGCTCATTTGAAGGCTTTACCTTTCTCAGCCAGCCCAAAGAGTTGGTTTTGTATGAGCACCCCCTATATTTTCTGAAAGAGTGGTTAGGGGCTTAATAAAAAAAAGCCAGCTCAAAAGAACTGGCTTTCATTATTTTGTGTGCGCTAAGGCTTAAAAGTCGATGGTCAATCCTGCCCAGACACGACGCTCTGCAATCATGGTGGAATTTACAGATTGGTTATGTCTTTTTTCCAGCAGGTTCTCGCCTGAAGCAAAGACGCTTACACTCTCATTGATCTGGTAGCGCGCAGACAAATTGGCTGTCCAGAAACCGTCAACTGATCCATAAGGGTCAAGGCCAAAAGCAGGCAAGTTGATAAAGTCCTTAATCGAAGTGAAGCCAGACTTATACTGGACAATCGCATCAATTGTGAACGCGTCTTTCTCATAGCCAATCAAGCCTGTGAGAATATGCTTGGAGCTGCGATCCTCATAGCCAAGAGGTACAAAGGGATAGAGGGAAGAAAGAACCAAGCCTGTTTGCTCAAGATCTTCACTTGTGCTGGCATAGCCATAGCGTGCCGCCCATCTGATGCCGTTGTCAGTCTCTCCAGAAAGGTCAATCTCTAGGCCCCAAGTCTCTGCGTCACCAACATTTGTTGTGCCGGCGTAAAAAGGCACAGTTGGCTCATTCGTCGAGTAAAGTTCTCCAGTGATTGCAGCACCAATTAGATCCTTTTCATCCCGCAAGAAGACTGAAACATTCAACTTACCATTCAGCGACTCTAAAGATTTTAGATATTGAATTTCATACTGCGTATCAATTGTAGAGTTCAGATTAGGTTGTCCGCCTAGGGCCCCAATGCCTGTAAAGACACCACTATTCCCCACGTCAATCACCTGACCGCCAAGCTCAAATAAGTTGGGGGACTGAAATCCACGAGCATACATAAGTTTCACAGTGTCTGTTTCAGAGAATTTGTGGGTCACACCAATATTGACACTAATTTCATTGAGTGTCCCAAAATCACTATTCGTGAAATTTGTGAGTGCAAAATTATTGGCAGTGCTATAACTATCAAGGCTGTCGTATCGGAGAGAGCCTGTGATCGTCGTAGCATCAGACAGAGCATGTTCTGCTAGAGCTGAAGCAAAAGTGGTTTTATAACCCACCTCACCAGTCCTATCAATGGCACTACCGCCAAACTGTGTTACAGAATCTTCGCGGTATCCTACCGAGAAGCGCAGGGTCGTATTGGAGCCAACCGATTGGCTATTCGTGATATCAAAATATTTTGTTTCGGCCTCGATCTCTTGAGAGAAGACGAAAGGACCTGTACCAATATCAATCACAGAATCGCGAGTTTCCGTGTTGCTGTTTTTAAAAGCACTTGATGTCCAGCGACCAAAGTCACTATCTAATGCCATATAAAGCTTGAAGGAACTGTCTTCTGTTGATCCATCGACAGATCCTCCTTGCGGTGTTTGAGCAAGGACATCACCTTCATAGTAAGTGGCTTCGAAACCAACTTTAAGTGTATCTGTCACGTTAAAGAGGGCATCTCCAGAAAACCGCTTGTTCTCAAATGTCTCAGGACGGGTCAGCTGTTCTGATGCATTCAGAGGACCATTAAAACGATCCAATTCTGCATAGCCTCCTGATAAGCGGATGCCGCCCATATCACCAAGACTTATCGTACTTACTGCTGAAAGCTCTTTCACGCCTTTATCGCCGATACGTGCAGTGGCAACATTCTTGCTATCATGCAAGGGGCTAAAGGTAATGATATTAATTACGCCAGCCACCGCATTCGCACCGTAGAGTGATGTAGAAGGTCCTCGACCTACTTCAATTTGACGAATTTCTTCCATTGAGACAGGAAGAGATGACCAAAGAGTAGAGCCTTCATAAGGACGGAATGTGTCGCGACCATTAATTAAAACACGGAGGCGCATTCCATCATTGTTTCTGCCGCGGATGGAGACCATCGAGCCTGTTGGCCCAAGCATTTGGACATCAATGCCAGCATAACGACGCAGCACTGTCGGCACATCGCGCGCACCACTGCGGCGAATTTCTTCAGCGGAGATGATTGTCATGTTTACGGGCACATCTGAAGCCAGTTTAGGTGTGCCAGTGGCCCCTAAGGTCACTGCCTGACCAAACATTTCTTCAAGTGTTCCATAGTCTATGTCTTGAGCTGCTGCAGGAGCTGCTGTAGCTATGCAAATTGCCACAGCGCTTGCGCTAGAGATAAGCATTTTTTTCTTTAGGATTGTCATCATATTGTCCTTTGTAACCGATAAAATAGTATTAAATTAATGCTTCTTCACGAGCATCATGAAGGCGTTAGAAAAACTTACACCTGTTTCACCTGCTGCTGCGGCATTAAGAAAGATTTGAACTTTTGGTTTTGTTTGGATGCTTAAGACACACTTACCACTTTGTGTGCAGGCCGTGTCAGAAGCAACGCCAATAGAATTATTTGATTTAGCTGCAGCTGAAACACTATCAACTTGTGCCATTGCCCCATCTGTGAAAAGGGTGATGCGCGTACCTGATAAATCTCCAGAAGAAGAAACAGCTTTTGCGTTTAGTTTAATTTTCCTGACCGCTTTTCCAGAATTGATAAAGGCTGCTATGCTTTCGGCAGTAGCCTTTGAAGCGGCATCGCCGTCCGCGTATACAACAGCAACAGAAGCGCCAGAGCCAATTTTAGGTGTGATAAATTTAATTGATCTAAGAGCAACCTGTACATGCTTTTCCGATAGTTCTGCATAAGCGGCATTAAAACTGAGCGTTGCTAATATAGGGACAACTAAGCTTAGCATTAGAAGATTTCGCATATCTCTTTCCTTTTGTTTCTGTCATTTTTTATTGGCGGGGCTATTTGTTAACCACGACGAATAATATATTAAACTCATAAGAGTTTTTAAGTTCAGTGTAACTTTATGCATGTTTCAAAGTCTGTACGTAAGATATCAATGCTTGAGAAAAGACTTGCTTTCTCATATTTTTATCTGTCCTGTTCGCTGGTTATACGACTCTCAGGGGTGTACAGCTCATAACATAACACGGAGTTATGTCATTCTGAGCACGTGGCTCAAAATGGTATTCTTTACCTATCCAAACTGTGTTCATTACACAGTTTTCTAATACCAACCCCCAGATCAGTAGTCTTAACTATTTCAATTAACCATAAGATCCTTAACAAAAGGTTACAGAAAATGTGAACTCCTCCGATGTTTCTCATTTTGAAAAGAGAAAGATGAAGAACTAAAGCATGGGGAAATAATGGAATAAAAAATAAGACAGAGAGGAAGAATAGTGAACATTGTTTTAGAGTTTAATGCCCGGTGTCTGAAAAACGGCCTCAAGGGCATATCGAGAAGGAGGTGAATTCCATCTGAGAAAAGAGAGTAGATCAATGGCAGTGCGCCGGCGCACTGTTGATGCACTATTCATGCACTGTGGGCTGATACACTGTTGATGCATTTGGCTGGTGTACTGGGCAAGTAGAGGGGGGCGAATAAAGTATTTGCATGCTAGAGAGGAAAGTCATGCAAGACTGCTTTAGTCTTGCATGATCGTCTGAAAGTGTGATCACTTTACTTACGGTGAGGTTAAGGACACCAAAGGTATCGTTATAGTCTTTTTCTTTATTGGTTTATTCTCCAAAAACAAATTGATTGTCTTTTGAATTTCCGGAGAAGACATGAAAAGATTATGGCCTGCATTCTCTACAATAATGGAGACAGCGTTGGGCATCTCAGCAAGTGTAGACTGTTGTTGCTGTAAATAAGTTCTGCCATCTAAAGTCCCGCTAAACAATAGGAGAGGCGTTCGTGATTGTGTTGGCATTCTAAACTGTTTTCCAAGGTCATACTCAGGATAAAGAGCATCGTAATGCCACGAAAAATTCATCCAACTGCCAAGAATGGCTGTTTCGAGTTCTTTTTTGATGCGTGCCTTTCTCTCTATTGAAATGCCAGAGGCTATATCCATCATTGTAGACATTAAGTCCAACTTAAGCGGGCGCCCAGGATTAAAAAATCGAGCAATGATTTCACCACTTTTCTCCCCATTTCCTTGATCAAGGTCTGAATAAAGGCCAAGCAAATTTCTTGTCCAAGTTGGATCGGAAATGAAAAAGGAGGCAATTTGTTGTATGTCTCTTTTTTGAAAGAGATAGTCGAACTTAGAACCATCCCTCATTTTCAAAGTCAAGTTCAACGGATTGGTTTCTAATTTTTGGTGCACCCGAGTGACAAGTCCTTTCACATCAGGCCAGAGTTTTTTACTTGCAGGCTGGCTATTAATTGCCGTCTGAAGACGATCAAACCATGCATTGGTTGCGGCCGGACGTTTCACTGTTTGATCTGGTCCTTCGGCGCTAGACAATATCACTTTTTCTATAACATCATCATATTTTTTTAGCGCAGCGAAGGCTAAGTGACTGCCATAAGATGTGCCCCATAGGATCATTTTTTTCGCGCCAAAGTGACGCCTCAAATCGTTTAAATCATCAGCATTTTCTATTGTATTATATCCAGCGATATCAATTTTCTTATCTTGCCACTGTGCGATGCATTCCCTCAGGGCATTTTGATGGAACCCAATGAAGTCATGATCAGAAAGGCGTTTATCAATGGGGAGTGTAATAGATGATTGGCATTCTGAATGCACTTTAGAGCGCCCTGCACCGCGTTGATCGATTGCAATAACATCCCCATAGGCTCTTAGGGCCATAAACATTTTGGTTCTGCGGTGTTTTACTGTGCGAATCCCGGATCCTCCTGGACCCCCGGCTAAGTAAAATATTGGACTTCCTTTCGTGTCTCCAGTGGCTGGAAATCGAATATATCTTACAGGAATTTTAGTGCTGTTGGGCACGGTTCTATTCTCTGGTACCCAGATTTCACCTTTAAAAGCAGGGGCCGTGGTGCCATCTGATGCGATAAAGTCGAACGCGGTTTCACTCGGTACGGTTTCTTCCGCTATCGCAGTTAGCTGAAGCCCCAAACTCAAACTGATGGTTAGCATGATGGTTTTCATTTTTTATCTCCTATGTCTGTCGTCAAGATCACCTCTTAATCGCATAACACGTTGATTGAATCCCTCCGTATTCTGTAAGCGGTAGGCTTTGTCCGGTGAACGGTAGTTGTTTGAAGACTTTGAAAATGCTAGGTTTATTTCCATGATTAGATTTATACTATATATGGCTGCGCTGCTGAGTTCTTTGGGGATGATCTGTGAAGGTTTGCTGGCTCAAGTAGAAGGACAGAGCTATAATGACGCGCTCTATTTCATTGACTATCAAGATGTCACGGTCTGTAAGGGCAGCGGTGAGGCAGCTCAGGCAGTCGATTTCAATTCAACAACCTGTCGTCAAGTCTTTGGGGGAGAAATTAATCCTCAAAATCGACGTATATGGGTGCAAACCACAATCAACATTCCTCGAGAGTTTCTTGATCGAGTCGAGCCAATAGGATTGTTTTTTTCAGGAAAAGCCAGTGGGCGTTTTTATATAGAAGATCAATTGGTTGGACAATCGGGCAGACCATCTTCGACCCCACAGGGAGAAGTGCCCGGAAAAATTGATGCAGTATTTTATTTGAAAAATGAATGGTTAAAAGCCGGGAAGAATAGGCTGATCATGGATTTATCAGCGCATGCAACTCTTCTTGAATTGAAACGACCTCTTCAATTTATTGCCATTGGTAGCTTGCGTGATCCCTCTGACTTTCTTCTGCGTAGGCATTTAGCAGCTTTACTTCCGCTCGGCGTTTTATTGGTAGGCGTTCTCTTTTTTGGCCTGATAACTGCGACGGAAAAAGGCGTGCCCAAATCAATATTTATACCGCTTGTTGCTCTTTTTGCATTGGGGCATTTGGTTGCAGAAGTTTCGCGGGGCATTTTAAATTACGACTGGATATACCATGATTTGCGGCTAATTTTGGTGCAACTTTTCGGGTTTGCTGCAGCCTTCAGCCTGATCTCCTATGTGATAAAAGAATATTGGCCAGCGCGCATTAAACTCTTTTCTTTAGTCTCATTCTTTATTCTCTTAGTGCCAATAGGTTTTGTGCCTGGTTTTGATAATAAATCGTTCATGGTTTTTGTAACGGCTTGTGGTTTAGGCGTGCTTTTTTGCATGCCGGTAGTTCGACAACACGCTTCAGCACGCATTATGGCGGGGGGGCTTTGCTTGTTCGCTGTCGCAGTGTTGGGGATGCCCTATAAAATTTTGGATATCTATTATTTTTATTTGGTCTCGGCGTTGATTTTGATTTTATTCGTTTTAGAGACAAAAAAAATACAGCGATTAAAACGTCAGATCCAAGAAGATAAGCAACGCGCTGTTGACTTACAACAGGCCCTTGAAGAAGAAAGAGAGCAGCAGGCACCGGCTCACATTCAAATCCCACAAGAAGGGAAAGTGGTGATCATCCAAGTTTCCCATATCAATCACTGTAAAGCAGCCAGCGATTATACCGAAATATATCGGTCAGGGGCGCCTACCGTTTTAGCATCAAAATCAATATCGGGCCTACACGAAGAGTTAGGGAGCTTGTTTATTAGAGTGCACCGCTCTTGGATCGTTAACAGACACGCTATCGATAAATTGATCCGCGATCCGTCGGGCTCAGGTGTTTTGACCCTTAAAGATAAAACAAAGGTGCCGGTTAGCCGGCGGATCATGCCTAATGTGCGAAAAGAACTTATAAAAGACTAAATCTTAGATTTGGTTCCCCACATCTAGTCTTCACTACTCGACTTTTTTTTGTAAGTTACTGCGAGAGCTGCGCCGATACTTATTCCGATCGCAATCCACAAACCAACATTTCCTTGCAGGCTGCCAAAGACGACCCCCGCAACAAGGCCTAGTCCAATATATTTAACGTTGATTTCTTCTTTTTCCGTCTTTGGAGTTTCCTCTGACACTGGTTTTTCATCGGTCATGATTTTATCCTTTGAGTTTTTCTAAAGTTAGTCGTGTACAGTGGCTTTATCTTACACTTCAGGGGAGATATAACAATATGATCCTGATAACATATTGAAATATATATGATATAGTTTAAATTCTCATAGGACTACTCAATCGCTACCTTGGGCGTTGTCGGGATAATCTGGTCATGATCCACTCACTCGGATCTTGGCTCTTTTCAAATAGACAACACCAGGAAGGGCAGCAAAAAGAATAAACAAAACAATGATAACCGCATAGCCTGCGATCCCCGGGCTGAAAGGCTCAGGTGGTCTAGAAAGGAAAAAGTCATTGAATGTTCCAGCGCAATTTATAAGCATATGGATGATGATCGCAGGCCAAAGTGAGCGGGTCAGATATGTTAATCCAGCAAAGCCAAAACCAATTAAGGTAGAAAAGACCACTTGGGCCATCACATCTATGACCGGCATGTCATATAAATTACCAAGATGTGCTAGGCCAAAAACAAGGGCTTGTACAAAAGCGGCCTTGTAGATTCCTTTCTTAGTCTGACCCCAGGCTTTCCAGAGAAGAAGAAAAGCAAAGCCTCTGAGTAAGACTTCTTCAAAAAAGCCCGTAGAGAAATTTGATAGCAGCCATGCTGTTATCCTGATGGGACTATAGTCCGCAAGGGATAGTTGGGCGCTTGTTAGGCTTAATAGTGCCAGTGCAAGAAGGGGTAGGGGGAGAAGAAGCCACCGAGGGTGCCATTTATTCACGGGCTCCATTAAGCCGGATACATGGAGCCAATCGAACCGGGCGAGCAGGTAGACCACAGCCACAGAGATGCTATTCAACACAATAAGCCTAGGCCAATTAAATAAAGTTCCCTCCTGAGGCAGGGCAAATTTTACCAAGAAAAGAAGAAAGACCGAAGCGAGGGTTAAGAGGCTGCTCGTTAGAAAAGGGTTTCGCGTAACCCATTGTTTGAAAGTGACCATGATACTATTCCCTTTTTGAAGAGCTGTCTGATTTTTATAGATGTGTATGTCTTCATTTCTGGCCGACATTAGAAGGTTTATTGGGGCGAGAATAGTAAGGAATTGCTAACAGTCATTATGGCATCTTGAGGGTTAGCAATTTAGTTCTAAACCTATATCAAGATAGTCGATAGAGTTCCTTTACCGATATATGAAAGTGAGCCTTATGGATATTGTCCAAAATTTAACTGCGAGTTTTAGCCTAATTAAAGAGTTATACGCCCCTCATATTTTGACAGATGTGAATGATAGTCGTGTGATGCTTGTTAAGCTAAAAGGTCAAGAGGTGCCTTGGCACAGTCATGATACAGAGGATGAACTTTTCATCGTTTTCAGCGGCCAAATCTACATTCACTTTCGTGACAAAAAGGTCGCTGTTCATCAGGGAGAACTCTTTAAAGTCCCTCGCGGTGTTGAGCATAGAGTAACGTCGCCTAATTTGTCGTTAGTTCTTCTCATAGAAGCGAAAAACTTTAAGCATACAGGGGCAACACTTGCGCCGATTACTAAGCATGACTTCCCTAATGTTGAAGACCTTTTACTCTGAAGGGTGTTGAATTAATGTGAGCCATTGTTTTGGTGTCAATCCAAAACGTTGTTTGAATTTTTTTGTAAAATGACTTTGATCTGAAAACTTACAGTCTAATGCAGTATCGACTAACTTTTGACCTTTGAGCAAAAGCTCTTTTGATAGGCATAATCTTAGATAAACAATATATTGATAAGGACTAGAGCCAAAGAGCGTTTTAAAATCTCTCACAAGATGCCATTTAGAATAGCCTGCGACTTGAGCGATATGATCAAGTGTTAACTCCTCTAAAAAGTGCGTTTCGAGATAGTCTTTGATGATTTTTAGGGCTTGGATATTTGGCGTATGTTTTTGCGAGCTCTTATCCCCTTGTTTCTCAAGGGCTTGCGCTAACTCGTATACAAATCCTTCAAATTCTAGAACAGAAAGGCCATGCTCTAGGTCGCCTAAAAGGTTACGGGTGATGTCTAAGATTGCCCCCTTGCGGACAACGCCTTCTTGAATGAAGGGTAAGGGGCGGCCATCTAGAGCATCTTGCAGCATTTCGGGGTCTATCGTAAGGGCTCTATATCCAAAAGAGGTGTCCGTTCCAGCCATGCCGTCATGTTTTTCATCAGGATGGAGGATCACGGCATCCCCGGCCATGGAGTGTCTTTTTTCCTGTCGATAATTGAAACTTTGCACGCCGTGAGTTGTCAAGGCAATCGTATAATTATCATGACGATGAGGTGCATAGGCTTGACCAGAAAAGCAAGCTTCCATTCTAGGAATATCTCCTGAGTGTAGATGGATCCAATCGGTGTTTTTCATGGTTGTTTTATCGCCTATGATTGCGGCCCTCTTAAGCCTTTATCTAGTGTAGTCGATTCAACACGCATTCGATAGTATGTTTTTGCTAACCACGTTTCATTATGATCTTTAGAAGCAAATGTTAGGTCAATGGTTTGATGAAATTATGTTCACCTTAGAAAGTTGACAGGTGCATAAAATAAGGGTATCTGCTTGGCCATAGGAAAAGACTCCTGCCGCTTGCAAGCTTAGGCTATGGTGAAGATCTTCTTGAATTGAATGTTTACTGAATGACGACCATGCAGTGAGCGGAATGCAAGCCCCGTTTTTTAACCTGCATGAGACATCATGAGGTAAAATATGTCTACTTACACTCTTCACTCTTTCAAAGCGCAAGCAAAAGCCTTGCGTCAAAAATTAATAATAACAAATCCAGACATTACACATAGTCAATGTCTTGAGCTCATTGCCCACGAAAATGGCTATAAAGATTGGAATGGCTTATCTGCTTTTTGTCAAAGGCAGGATAGCTGCCCTGTCTTTTCTGAGGGGTCTCGTGTCTCCGGGGACTATTTAAGCCAAGCCTTTACGGGGACAATTATTGCTATGAATGAAATGGCCCACAATCACTATAAAATCACTCTTCTATTCGATGAGTCAGTCGATGTGGTTCAGTTTGACAGTTTCTCTTCTCATCGACAGCGAGTTACAGCTCTTGTGACCAAGGACGGTGTCGGTATTGAGCATACATCTGATAAAATACCACATCTAATCATCCGCCGTGTTGAAGCACCTAAAGCTTGACCGAGTGAGGACAGCAAAAAAGGGCGTGGGCTTGCCCACGTCTTTCTCATAAGTCTTTGGTCTTTTTGTGGGATGAGGCTGAAATTTGATATTTACATTGTGAAACCTTGATTTTTTAAGAGCATTCGTTATGCTAGAGGTGTTATTAATCATTATTGCGATACGACGCTTGCTTAAATAAATAAGCCGGCTGGGAAGGAAAATTTAAGCGCTGATATCCTTTTAAAAGTTTTCACCTTAGCTTATCGCATCTGCAATCTTCATTCTATTGTTTCTGCTTCTTGCTGGGCCTGATATTCATCAGGGTCTTTTTCAGATATCGTCTTGTCGTTCCCATATCGCTGGAGAGGTTTTCAATGAATAGAGATGTCGTTATTAGTTGTGCTGTTACAGGATCAGGAAACACCGCTGAAAAACATCCAGACCTACCAATTACACCAAAGCAAATTGCAGAGGCCTCTATTGAAGCTGCAAAAGCGGGGGCGGCCATTGCTCATATCCATGTAAGAGACCCAGAAACTGGGGCTGCAAGCAGAAAGTTAGAGCTTTATCGTGAAGTTGTGGATCGAATTCGCTCTAGCGATACTGATGTGATAATCAATTTAACAACTGGCATGGGCGGAGATCTCTACTTAGGTCCAGAAGAAGACCCGTTGAAATTCACTGAGGATACAGATCTTGTAGGTCAATTAGCCCGAATGGAACATGTGGAAGACCTTTTGCCTGAGATTTGTTCACTAGATTGTGGCTCGTTCAATTATGCCGAAGGCGATTATGTCTATGTCTCTACGCCGAATATGTTAGACATCGGTGCTAAAAGATTACAAGAAATTGGTGTGAAGCCTGAGCTTGAAACTTTTGACTTAGGCCATATTGCCTACGCAAAGCATATGCTTGACCGAGGACTTCTTGATAGCCCACCGTTATTTCAGATATGTTTAGGCGTGAAATGGGCAGCGGAAGCAAATACGCGTAGTTTCCAAACCATGGTCGATCAACTGCCTTCTGGATGCAATTGGTCAGCCTTTGCCCTTGGGTCAATGGAAATGCCGATGGTAGCCCAATCCGCTTTATTAGGCGGCAATGTGAGAGTTGGCCTTGAAGATAATTTATACCTTGAGCGCGGCGTTTTTGCGTCCAATGCACAGCTAGTTGAAAAGGCTCATAGCCTTTTGGAGCATATGGGCGCTCGTGTACAGAGTGCTGCTGAGGCGAGAAATACATTTGATTTGCGTGGGGCTGATAAATCCACAGAATTGAGGAAGTCAGCATGAAGGTAACGCCTGTTTTCAATGCAGTAGTTCATCCGTGGCTCTGTGACGTTATGGGACATCTTACAACCCGTCACTATGTGGCTTTCTTTGATGATGCATCTTATTTTTGGCTCAATAAACTATTTAGTTGGAATGGGGAACAGGCCGAGAAAGAGGGGGTTGGTTTTGTTGATGTAAAGCACACAATCGAATATCAAGACGAAGCAGCAGCAGGGACCCTTCTAGAGATTAGAGCCTCACTTATAAAAGTAGGCGGTAAATCGTTAACGACGCGTTATGAAATGATTAACCAATCTACTGAAGCTGTAGTCGCTACTCTTGAGAGTGTTTGTGTGTTCTTTGATACTAAAAATAGAAAAGCGATCGCTCTAACCGATGAGATGCGCAACCAAGCACAAGGCTATCAGTAGGTCTACGCGAAATATAATTTCTATTTCTCGGGACAGTCCAAGGCTTTAAGTTGCCAGTGAGTAATGGTTTCAGCAGTGCCAAAGCGATACCCTTTTGCTCGTAGAAGGGGGATTAATTTATCTGTCGCAGCCACAGTTCCCATCCGGGTGCCATTGGGGCCGCCGCCATCATCATGTAAAAGAATAACGGCCTCGGGTTTAAGGTCTTTCATGAGATTGTCGATGATCTGATCAGGGTCTTGGGTTTCCCAGTCCTTGCCAACCATGGTTGCATCCATGCTGTTTCTCTTGTTTTTGCAAAGATAGCTTTTATTCGAGTCGGCAATATGAAGATAGGGGGCACGAAACAGAATATCCTTTTGAGCTGTCAGGTGACGGATTAAACTGTCCGTTTTCTCTATGGACAGTTTAAATTCAGCGCCTGTCATATCCCTTGCAGATTTATGTGCATAGCTATGATTGGCAATGATGTGGCCTTCTTGAAAGGCTCTTTTGACGACATCGGGATAGGTTTCAACATTTAACCCTGTGACAAAAAAGGTTGCTTTGACCTGGTGTTTTTTAAGGACGTCTAATAAATGAGGCGTGTAGAGACTCTCAGGTCCATCGTCGTATGTGAGATAGACGACCTTATCGTCTGTTGTTTTTTCAAGGAGAGAAGGATCACCTGCATAGCTGACAGTGGAGAGAACACTCACAAGGCAGAGAATGCTTGCTGAAATGCGTGCCTTTATGCATGTATTTATCTTCAGCTTTATTTTCTGCCGCATTGTGTGGTGTTGGGGATATTTATCAGCCATAAAGTCGCTTTCTTCTTCGAATACGTCTAACAGAGGGGCAAAACAGGGCGTAGAATTTTAGAACTAGACAAGATCTCTAAAAAACATATGCTCTTATCCTAAGGAAAGCAAGCGGGGGAGCGTTTTGCTTGATGTGATGAGAAGATCCTAGGGCTGAAGCATTTCTGTCTGGGCATTTCTTATGATCAAAGCGTCTAAAACGGCGCATGCAAGAGGGAGATCAACATGTCTGATGATGTGATCAATAGAAAAAAATTATATTATGTAGGTAATTTATCAATCTTGATGATTGGCTTGGGCTTTGCAATTCGGGCTAATATTGCCCCGAATTTACAGGCTGATATTTATGATAAGATTGATTTGGCTTCATCGGCTGCAGCCGTAGGGAGCGCCATGGGCGCAACCTTCACAGGCTTTGCTTTAACCTTATTGTTAGGGAGTGCCCTTGTGGACATGGTTGGCATGAAACGAATGCTTCTTTTGTCTGCGCTCGCCTATATCCTTAGTGCAGTCGGATTGTTTGCAGCGACAATGATGCCTTACGACGGCGGTGCAGATACTGTCGTTTTAATTAGTCTACTCTTGACGGGCCTTGGATGGGGTGCGGTTGAAGCTGCCTCTAACCCGATGGTTGCCGCTCTCTATCCTGAAGAGAAAACCCATCGTCTCAATATTCTCCATGCATGGTGGCCTGCTGGGATTGTCATTGGAGGACTTCTCGGTGTTGCCATCTC
The DNA here is from genome assembly GCF_031598375.1 of Temperatibacter marinus. Lineage (NCBI taxonomy): Bacteria > Pseudomonadati > Pseudomonadota > Alphaproteobacteria > Kordiimonadales > Temperatibacteraceae > Temperatibacter > Temperatibacter marinus. The sequence goes on along the minus strand of NZ_CP123872.1, from coordinate 222,362 downwards.
CTACTTTGAATTGCCATGGGAATTGAACATGATCATTCTCGTCATGCCGGCACTTGTTTTGGCATGGATGGTTGCAACATCAGCCTTTCCTGTAACAGAACGCGTCGCCTCTGGCGCGAGTTATGGGGATATGTTTAGTGAATTGCTTAAGCGGCCTTTGTTTTGGGTCTTTTGGGCCTGTATGTTCTTAACAGCTGCTGCAGAACTTGCACCCGGCTCTTGGGTTAATATTACACTTTCCAATATCGTCGGTATGCAAGGTATTCTACTATTAGTCTATGTGAGTGGGCTAATGTTTGTAATGCGACATTTTGCAGGGCCAGTGGTCGAGAAAATATCGTCTGTTGGGCTTATGTTTATAAGTTGCCTTCTTGCAGGGCTTGGTCTGTATCTTCTCTCCATTGCGACAACGCCCTTCACTGGTTTTGCTGCTGCAACTATCTGGGGAATTGGTGTGTGTTACATGTGGCCTACAATGCTAGGGATTGTGGCAGAACGCTTTCCTAAAGGCGGGGCTTTGGCCCTTGGCCTCACTGGTTTTGCAGGCGGCCTTTCAATTCAGTTCGTCTTACCAAAGATGGGGGCAATTTTTGACAGCGCTAAAGCAGAAGCAGCTGGCGGTATCGATAAATTAGCAGGCCTTTCAGGAGCAGAGCTTGAATCGGTTATCCGATTTGCTTCAGTGGAATCATTCCAGTCTGTTGCAATTGTTCCGCTTTTGCTCTTGCCTGTTTTTGGATTAATCTTCTATTTTGATCGTAAAAAGTCTGAGGACTAAGAGGTAAAAATATGAAAATACTCACTATTGGAACGTTATTAATCAGTCTAAGTGCAACCCTTTCTGTGGCGCTTGAGGATGGTGCTCAAGACATGAAACCTGAAGACACTGAGGTTTGGGAAGGGGAGCCAAAACGAGTGTCGGGTTCCCTTGATCGCAGTCCCCCATCGGACGCTATTCTTCTGTTTGATGGCAAGTCGCTCTCTCAATGGGTTTCAAAAGCAGACGGGAGCGCAGCTTCTTGGACAATAGAGAAGGGTGTAATGACTGTTCGTCCTGGGGCTGGTGACATCAAAACAAAATTAAAGTTCAAAGACGTACAGCTTCATATCGAATGGCGATCCCCTGAGGGAGAAGATCATCGAACGGGCCAAGATAAAGGCAATAGTGGAGTCTTTTTACAAGAGCGCTATGAAGTTCAAGTTTTGAATAGCTATAAAAACCGTACCTATTCAAATGGTCAAGCGGCTAGTGTGTATAAGCAAACCATACCTCTAGCGAATGCGACCGCAAAAACAGGAGAGTGGAATGTGTATGACATTTTCTATACCGCTCCGCGGTTTCATGAAGATGGGTCTTTGAAAACATCAGCCTTTGTTACAGTGATGCATAACAATGTTCTGGTTCAAAATCACACTGAAATAAAAGGTGAGACGGTCTATATTGGGGCGCCCTTCTATAAGGCTCACGGCGCTGCCTCTCTTATGCTGCAGGATCACAGCAATAAGGTGAGTTATCGAAATATATGGGTTCGTCCCCTCGCCGAATAGCAGAGTTTCACAGTAAAAAAAAGGAGGCAAAAGCCTCCTTTTTTATTATGTGTCTTTTAGAGTTAAATCTTCCCTGCTTTCAATTGGGTCACTGCATAATCTGCGGCTCTGGCGGTTAGTGCCATATAGGTGAGCGATGGATTTTGGCAGGCTGCAGAAGCCATACTCGCCCCGTCCGTTACAAAGAGATTAGAGACCTCATGAGCTTGGTTAAAGCCATTCAATATGCTGTCTTTTGGATCATGCCCCATACGCGCAGTACCCATTTCATGGATACACTGTCCTGGAACAACGTCATCTGCAATCCAGCCATGCACTTCCTTAAGGCCTGCAGCTTTCAGCATTTCGATGCCGGCATCGCGCATATCAACAAGCATATTGCGTTCATTCTCGCTAAATTCACAAGAAATATGCACCATGGGCATGCCCCACTGATCGAGGTTTTTCCGATCAATCCGCATGTGGTTCTCATATCTTGGGAGCATTTCTCCAAACCCGGTCATGCCATACCACCAGTCACCTGGTTGCTGCAGTTTATTTTTAAGGTCCACGCCCACTTCTGTGCTGTCATTAGCCCGAGACCATCCACCACGGCCTGCACCGCCTTGATAGCCATAACCCCTTAGGAATTTATCTGACTGGTCATCTGATCCTAAATTTCTAAAGCGGGGAATATAGGTTCCGTTCGGACGACGCCCTACATAATATTTTTCTAAAAACCCAGGCACACGACCCCCTGCACCCGCCCGAAAAACATGGTCCATTAAATAATGACCCAGCACGCCACTGCCATTCGCAATCCCATTTTGAAAGGTTTCTGATACAGAGTTCAGCATGATTTGCGTGGATCCAATAGCAGAAGCGCATAAGAAGACAAGCTTGCCTCTATACTCTCTGCCCTGCTTTGTGTTGGCGTCAATCACGCGCACGCCAGATGCTTTTTTTGTTTTAGGATCATAGATAACGCTATGTCCTATCGCATCCGTAACAATTGTTAAATTGTTCGTACGTTGAGCCGCTGGCAGCGTTGCAGATTGAGAAGAAAAATAGGCCCCAAAAGAACAGCCACGTCCGCACTGATTGCGACTTTGACATTGTCCCCGTCCCAGTTCCATCTGTTCTTCTGTCGGTTCCGTCAGATGAGCGGCACGGCCGATAATTAATTTTCGGTCTGGATAAGCCTCTTCAAGGTTAGCTTTAACAAATTTTTCAGCACAGTTCAGGTCCATCGGAGGCTGGAAAACGCCGTCTGGTAAGTGCGACAATCCTTCCATTGAGCCACTTATTCCGGCAAAGCGTTCAACATGATCATACCAAGGAGACAAGTCTTTATACCGTATCGGCCAATCACTTCCGTGTCCGTCGTTCTTGTTGGCTTCAAAGTCTAAATCGGAAAGACGATAGCACTGCTTTCCCCAGATTAATGAGCGCCCCCCAAGATGATAGCCGCGGTGCCAGTTAAACCGCTTGTCATTATCCTGCACATAAGGATGCTCACTATCCTTGACCCAGAAATGTTTGTTTTCCTCGCTGAGCCAAGTTTGTTTCTGAATTTCATAGTCTTTGTCTAGAGTTTCTTTAGAAAGCCGTCCTCGCATGGGCATTTCCCACGGCGCTTTACCTTCAGTGGGGTAATCTTCGCTATGTTTCACATGTCGGCCACGGTCAAGAAGAAGAACTTTTAGTCCTTTCTCTGTCAACTCTTTAGCGGCCCAACCACCGGAGATGCCAGACCCTACTACAATTGCATCAAATTCTGTTGTCATGTTATTTTCCCCTTATAGCGCGTATGTTTTGCCGACGGTGGAAAGATCCACGCATCCTTGATAAGGCCCTGGTACTGGGTCGAAGATTAACTCTTCGCTGGCGCCAATCTCAGAGGTGTAATATCCAAAAATCGTCATTTCGCGAATATCGCTATAAACATGGTAGCCTTTGTTCTTTTTCATTTCTTTGCCGAGATGATCTAAGACAGTAGTTTTATCCTTTTGAGATAAAGCAGAGAATGTTTTGCCGTACTTCTTATGAATGCTGTCCATGAGTTGCTGAAAGGCAGAAATGAAGCGTACGCTCTCTTCTTTCGTCATCCAGTTTGCGACGAGCTCATCAGCTAAAAAGTGAGCATTCACATCTCTCGCCCCTGGTGTCTCTGTTCTTGGGATAAGGGTCTGGGCCATATCTCCAAATAGGGTTAGTTGATCTTTGGTGAAAATATGAAGTTTACCAGGATCTAAGTTTGTTGCTGTGAACATACCTGCAGAAACAGCCGAAGTGAGCGACATGGAAACGGCACCGCCAAGGGCAAATGTTAGCCTACTCAAAAATTGTCTTCGGTCTAAGTCTGACCTGTTATTTGGTGATCTTGATGTCATAATTTTCTCCCTCTCTTCGCAGTGTGAGCGAAGGGTGTTTCCCTGCTGAAAACTATAAGCCGCTCCTTTTCAGATGGCTAGTTAAAAAATTGAAGGGCTTAGTTGAGGAGCTTATTTGAAGAGTAGCCCTAAGAGTGAATAGGGCTGAAATTGGAAGCATCAAACAAGTTTACTTTTTAAACTAGTTTTGGTATATATGATTCGAAAGACACAGAAAGTCATCTGTGTCCGAGGCCTTAAATGCAAAAAAAATGATAACGAGGCCATAGAAAATACTAACAATTATGACAGCGAGGATAAATACGATGTCTACTATAGAGACCCAACGAATTCATGCTTTAGATGGCCTTAGAGGTACCGCTTTACTCTTAGGTGTCGTCTTCCATGCAATTTTAACCTTCATGCCTGGAGATCAACCATTTTGGTTCATCATGGATCCAAGCCGAAGTGAATTTTTAGCAGGCACTGGATGGTTTTTACATATCTTCAGAATGACCCTCTTTTTCTTGTTAGCAGGGTATTTTGGGCGAATGCTGATGGAAAGAGAAGGCCTGAAGGGCTTTGCTAAAAATAGAGTGATGCGGATTGTTGTCCCATTCGGCGCTTTTTGGTGGATCATCTTCTTAGCAGTGATATCTATATTCCTGTGGGGCTTTGCAGTTCAGAATGGGGGTGAAATTCCAGCCGATGCACCGCCCCCGCCCCCACTTTCTGTTCATAATGTTCCTCTGACTCATTTGTGGTTTTTATACTTGTTAATCCTATTGTATGCAGGTTTGGTTGGTATGCGGGCTCTTTTGAATTTAGTTGGTCTTAGCCGCCCATTATCAGCCATATATGATGCAATTCAAGGCAGATTACTTGCGACCCCTTTCATGCCTTTCATTCTTGCAGTCCCAACTGGCCTTGCTTTTATGGCGCATCAGCATTGGGCTCCTTGGTTTGGAATTCCAACACCAGATTATGGCCTGTTCCCTAACACGACGGCCTTGATTGCTTATGGCTCTGCAATCTTAGTGGGTTGGAATATGCACAGAATCCCAAATCTCGTTTTCAAGCTTGAGAAAGTTTGGATGATAAACGGCGCAATTGCTATAGTCTTAAGTGGGTATGCGCTTTCGATTGTCGGGGTTCAACCGTCATGGGGAACACCGCTACCTGAGCAAGAAAAAATGATCTATGTGATCTGTTATGCGCTGTCAATTTGGTTCTGGACTTTTGCGCTGATTGGAGCTGCCTTAAAATTCTGGCAGAAAGAGAGCGCTGTTCGTCGTTATATCGCTGACGCTTCTTATTGGGTCTATATCATTCATTTGCCCATTGTTATGGCCTTACAAGTGGCACTTTATCACTGGAGCTTGGCGGCAGAATTAAAAGTGATCCTGATTTTGCTCATCTCAACACCGCTTATGTTCTTAAGTTACCACTATCTTGTTAGGTATACCGCACTTGGTAAATTCTTGAATGGCCGGAAGCGGACTAGAAGCGCCTAACGTTAGAGTGAGGAAGATCGTCTTAGCTCATAAAAAGGGATAGGTTTCGCCTGTCCCTTTATGCATTTATAGCCTGAAAAATGATAAATCAAATGTAACTAATCCGTGAATTTGACGCGGATTAGTGGTTCGCCTATCAAATGGATATAGTAAATTCTCTGAATGCAAAAATTGAATATTACGAATTTGTTTGGACCGCTCATGCAGAAGATTATCAATCATAAGAAAATCCCCCCCCTAAAGGCACTGAGAGGCTTTGAAGCCGCAACTCGCCACCAAAGTGTAAAAGACGCAGCCGAAGAGCTCTGTTTGACACATCCTGCTATTAGTCATCAAATTAAACAAATAGAGGAAGGTCTAGGGCTGTCCCTTTTTGCTCAGGAAGGCCGAAATATCATCTCTACGGATGAAGGTCGGCTTTTTTACCCTTATGTTCGCGCAGCCTTCGATTCCCTCATTGAAGGGGTTCATGCTGTAGAGCAGCATTCCCATGCGCGCCCCCTTGTCTTACAAAGCGATGTTACGGCCTCTCTTCGTTGGCTTGCGCGGCGCTTGCCTAAATTTTTAAGGGAATATCCTGATATTCCAATAAATTTATCGACCTCAGGCCATAATAATGTTTTTAACGAACTTTCCGCTGATGTGGGCCTCATCTATTTGGATAAGCCGTTAGATCATAAGAAGTATGAGTGGGTGCCTCTTTTTGATTGCACTTTATTTCCGGTTTGTAGCCCTATCTTCCGTAGTCAAATGGGGCATGGAATAACCCCTCATACTCTGCAAGGGTTTCCATTAATCTCATTATCGACTGAGGATCAATCTTGGAACCTTTGGTTTGAGAGTGCAGGTGTTGAGTTTCAAACGCAATCTATGTACTTGAAGGTTGATACATTGGCCGTCGCCTTGGAGATGGCGATTGATGGCCAGGGAATCGCTTTAGTGAATGGCCCATTTGTGAGTGAAGACATGAAAAAGGGCGCTCTTGTGCAGCCTGTTTCCCATGCAACCCTTTGTCAAGGCGGGTGGGGCTTTATTTGCAGAAAAGAACTAGCGCAATCAAATCGTATTAGAACCTTCATGAATTGGTTTAGAGGATATGAATAAATATCGTTATAAGTGTAAAAACTTGCAAGCCCTTCAAAAGAGGTAATTCCCTCTTAAGGAGTTTTTCTAAAATCCTCAAAAACCCCAATATAGTTTAAATCATTGTTATATAATAAATTTATTATTTTATAGTAATAAAGTCTTAACTCTTAAACCCTAAAAGAAGTTGGAAGTTATTATGTTTTACTGACAAACTATATCAGAAAAATAATACCATAGGTATAATTTAATAAGTGAAATTCGATGATTAATTATGAAGATTCAAATTAGTATATATATTTCACTTATTGATTGTATAAAATAACTTGAAGGTAGCGTTGTTAAAACCTAAATATCTAAAATGAGGTATAAGAAGTGATCTGAATTTATTGAACTGTCTAGTGATGGGGTCGCGAGTGTAGATAGTTTCAACCATGAGTGTTTTGAGTATATAGGAGCGATCTGTGAGCCAATCCGTCACGTTAAATAATTGCAAGTCTGTTGTCGAAAATAAGAAATCTAGGTTAAAATCTGAATCATCAAAAATTGCCCTCGAGCCCCGCCTGATGTTTGACGGGGCTATGGCAGCCACGGTTGATGAGTATGTTGAACCCCATCAAACAGTCGCTCTTGAGGAAATGAGTTCTTTCCCAAATGCTGCGCGTGGAAAAGTTTCAGAACCGGCTCTTCTCACTCATACGAAAGCGATGGCACAAGAGGTGACAGAAGAGGACAGCAATACTGGAATTGAAAGGAGCAATGCCGCTTCGCAAACCATCGACACAGGCGTTCCAACTCTGGTTATTTCCCTTGAGAAAACAGATTTAGCTTATGGAGAAAGTACAGTGGTTACTTTCGCCTTTGATGAACCTGTTACAGGATTTACTATTGAGGATATTCAAGTGTCTAATGGGATAATCGCGGATTTAGAACAAGACCCAGATAATCCATTACTCTATAGAGCGGTCTTTACAGCATCGAATGCTGCACCGTTGAGTGTTGGTGCTCAACAAGTATCTTCACCGGGCTTTACTATTGCCGTACCTGCAGGGGCCGTGTCAGATGCTGATGGGAATTCAAACCAAGTTACTGTGACGGCTCAATTTGCCTTAGGTATTGATACAGATGGAGACGGTGTCTTAGATTCAGTCGATATTGACGATGACAATGACGGTATCCTTGATGTGACTGAGGGCACGGACGATAATGATCTCGATGGTGTTATTAACTCGTTGGACTTAGACAGTGATAATGACGGTATCACAGATAATATAGAGTGGCAGTCCACAGCGGGATATATTGCGCCGAGCGGAGTTGATGCAGATGGTGACGGTCTTGATGATGCCTATGCTCATATACTTGTTACACCCCCGACATTGCATGACACAGATGGTAGAGGGTCTTCGGATTATTTGGACGGGGATAGCGATGAGGATGGCATTGGGGATCGTGTTGAGGGAGGCCTTTCCCTAACGCATGGGTGGACTGACACAGACGGAGATGGACTGCGTGATACTTATGAAGGCTCCGATATCAATGATGGCTATAATGTAAATGATGGTCAGTCGCCTGGTGTTATTCCCACTGTTGAGAATGATCAAAATGAGTATGATTTCCGTGAAGTGTCTAGCCTGTTAGATTTTGATGCAGGGACTTCTATGCTTGACTTTGCGGGGCACTATGAAACCAACTCTGTGGACCGAGAAGCTGTGTCGCTGATAGATCCCGATGATGGATATTCACTCAATTTGGAACATGATATTTACAAAGTCGACATCAAGACCACTGGGATCACGGATTATAATGCAGGGCAAAGTCGACCAAGCCTTTATATTTTTGATTCCAAAATGCCCGCGGATCTTCAGGTCGCAACCTCAAGAACTGTCAGTTATAATGGAGTAGACTACCGGGTTGAGTACGATGGTAGTGAAGGTATAACAATCGTCCGTGTAGATGGGAATAAATTTGATGAAGCTGGTCTTCGTGCCCTGATCGAACGGTTAGAGTATGAGCCTGAGTCTAATTTTAAACCCACCTCAGGGGATCGGACTTTTGCAGTGACTCTTTTGAACAGCAGCGATACGCCTGTTTCAAATACTGCGATTGCAACAGTTAAAGTTATTAATACACCCAAAGTGGTCATCTCTATGAGTGACCAAAACCTTTTGGCCGGAGAGACTGCAACGGTCACTTTCACTTTTGATAAATCCATATCTGGTTTTCTCCTGGGGGATCTAACAGCAGAGAATGGAACACTGTCTAACTTGGTGCAAGATGGATCAAATCCACTGGTTTATACGGCTACTTTTACGCCAGATGTGGATGTAGATGATAGTAGTAATGTGATTACCCTTGCTGAAGGCGGTGTGCTGGATCAAGATGGTATTGGCAATAAAGCAACCTCTGGTGACAATTATACGGTTGCTACATCCATTCCAGATGTAACCATCACGGTGGACGATACGGCCCTGAGTATTGGTGAGACAGCCACAGTGACCTTCACCTTTGATGAAGCGGTGACTGGCTTCACCCTCGCAGATGTGAGTGCCGAGAATGGCACGCTCTCCAACCTTGTGCAGGATGGCTCTAACCCACTGGTGTATACAGCCACATTAACACCGAATGCATCGGTAGAGGATAGCTCGAACGTGATCACTGTTGCGGCCAGTAGTGTCACAGATGCCTCGGGGAATACAAACGCTCAGTCGACAAGTGCGTCTTATGCTATTGACACTGACCGGCCTGATGTAACCATCACGGTGGACGATACGGCCCTGAGTATTGGTGAGACAGCCACAGTGACCTTCACCTTTGATGAAGCGGTGACTGGCTTTAGTCTAGGGGACATCTCAGCCGAGAATGGCACGCTCTCCAACCTTGTGCAGGACGGCTCTAACCCACTGGTGTATACAGCCACATTGACGCCGACGGCCTCTGTTGAAGACACGTCTAATGTCATCACTGTTGCTGCCAGTAGTGTTACAGATGCCTCGGGCAATGCCAACGCTCAGGCGACGAGTGCGTCTTATGCTATTGACACTGACCGGCCTGGTGTAACCATCACGGTGGACGATACATCCCTTACTGACGGTGAGACAGCCACGGTGACCTTCACCTTTGATGAAGCGGTGACTGGCTTTAGTCTAGGGGACATCTCAGCCGAGAATGGCACGCTCTCCAACCTTGTGCAGGACGGATCTAACCCACTGGTGTATACAGCCACATTGACGCCGACGGCCTCTGTTGAAGACACGTCTAATGTCATCACTGTTGCGGCCAGTAGTGTTACAGATGCCTCGGGGAATACCAACGCTCAGGCGACGAGTGTGTCTTATGCGGTTGACACTGACCGGCCTGGTGTAACCATCACGGTGGACGATACATCTCTGAGTATTGGTGAGACGACAACAGTGACCTTCACCTTTGATGAAGCGGTGAGCGGCTTCACCCTCGCAGATGTGAGTGCCGAGAATGGAACGCTCTCCAACCTTGTGCAGGACGGCTCTAACCCACTGGTGTATACAGCCACATTAACGCCGACGGCCTCTGTTGAAGACACGTCTAATGTCATCACTGTTGCGGCCAGTAGTGTCACAGATGCCTCGGGCAATGCCAACGCTCAGGCGACAAGTGCGTCTTATGCGGTTGACACTGACCGGCCTGGTGTAACCATCACGGTGGACGATACATCTCTGAGTATTGGTGAGACGACAACAGTGACCTTCACCTTTGATGAAGCGGTGACTGGCTTCACCCTCGCAGATGTGAGTGCCGAGAATGGCACGCTCTCCAACCTTGTGCAGGACGGCTCTAACCCACTGGTGTATACAGCCACATTAACGCCGACGGCCTCTGTTGAAGACACGTCTAATGTCATCACTGTTGCGGCCAGTAGTGTCACAGATGCCTCGGGCAATGCCAACGCTCAGGCGACAAGTGCGTCTTATGCGGTTGACACTGACCGGCCTGGTGTAACCATCACGGTGGACGATACATCTCTGAGTATTGGTGAGACGACAACAGTGACCTTCACCTTTGATGAAGCGGTGACTGGCTTCACCCTCGCAGATGTGAGTGCCGAGAATGGCACGCTCTCCAACCTTGTGCAGGACGGCTCTAACCCACTGGTGTATACAGCCACATTGACGCCGACGGCCTCTGTTGAAGACACGTCTAATGTCATCACTGTTGCGGCCAGTAGTGTCACAGATGCCTCGGGGAATACCAACGCTCAGGCGACAAGTGCGTCTTATGCGGTTGACACTGACCGGCCTGATGTAACCATCACGGTGGACGATACTGCCCTGAGTATTGGTGAGACGACAACAGTGACCTTCACCTTTGATGAAGCGGTGACTGGCTTCACCCTCGCAGATGTGAGTGCCGAGAATGGTGCGCTCTCCAACCTTGTGCAGGACGGCTCTAACCCACTGGTGTATACAGCCACATTAACGCCGACGGCCTCTGTTGAAGACACGTCTAATGTCATCACTGTTGCGGCCAGTAGTGTCACAGATGCCTCGGGGAATACCAACGCTCAGGCGACAAGTGCGTCTTATGCGGTTGACACTGACCGGCCTGATGTAACCATCACGGTGGACGATACTGCCCTGAGTATTGGTGAGACGACAACAGTGACCTTCACCTTTGATGAAGCGGTGACTGGCTTCACCCTCGCAGATGTGAGTGCCGAGAATGGTGCGCTCTCCAACCTTGTGCAGGACGGCTCTAACCCACTGGTGTATACAGCCACATTAACGCCGACGGCCTCTGTTGAAGACACGTCTAATGTCATCACTGTTGCGGCCAGTAGTGTTACAGATGCCTCGGGGAATACCAACGCTCAGGCGACAAGTGCGTCTTATGCTATTGACACTGACCGGCCTGGTGTAACCATCACGGTGGACGATACTGCCCTGAGTATTGGTGAGACGACAACAGTGACCTTCACCTTTGATGAAGCGGTGACTGGCTTCACCCTCGCAGATGTGAGTGCCGAGAATGGCACGCTCTCCAACCTTGTGCAGGACGGCTCTAACCCACTGGTGTATACAGCCACATTAACGCCGACGGCCTCTGTTGAAGACACGTCTAATGTCATCACTGTTGCGGCCAGTAGTGTCACAGATGCCTCGGGGAATACCAACGCTCAGGCGACGAGTGTGTCTTATGCGGTTGACACTGACCGGCCTGGTGTAACCATCACGGTGGACGATACATCTCTGAGTATTGGTGAGACGACAACAGTGACCTTCACCTTTGATGAAGCGGTGACTGGCTTCACCCTCGCAGATGTGAGTGCCGAGAATGGCACGCTCTCCAACCTTGTGCAGGACGGCTCTAACCCACTGGTGTATACAGCCACATTGACGCCGACGGCCTCTGTTGAAGACACGTCTAATGTCATCACTGTTGCGGCCAGTAGTGTCACAGATGCCTCGGGGAATACCAACGCTCAGGCGACGAGTGCGTCTTATGCTATTGACACTGACCGGCCTGGTGTGATGATTACAATGGACGATGTGAGTTTGTCTTCTGGGGAACGTTCTATCGTAACTATTTCATTTGATGAAGAAGTAACGGGACTTACACTTGAGGATTTGCTGGCTGAAAATGGCGTCTTAAGTAACCTGCAACAAGATCCGATAAATTCTCGTGTCTATACTGCAATCTTTACACCGGACAATCATAGGGAAGAGACGGACAACCTGATCATGTTGAAGGCAGGATCAGTCTGGGATGCTAATAATAATCAAAATGGTAACTCTTTTGGCCCTACCTATTCAATTGATACGCTTGATCCGACAGCACCCCGAATGGAAACGGAAATAACACAGGACCCAACCCCTCTTATAACAGGCACAACAGAGCCAGGCACAGCCTTGTCCATAACCGTAGACGGCAAGACTTATACGTCACAGTCAGGTCAGGTTGTGATTGATAATCTAGGTAATTGGTCTTTGACTATTCCTGAAGAACATGCATTACCGGACGGGACTATTCCAACTTATATCACTGCAATTGATCAAGCAGGCAATCGAGAAACCACTCAAGAGTCGTTCATTGTGGATTCCATAAAGCCTACAGTTTTAATCGCTGTAGAGAATGATTTGATCGGAAAAGGGGAGACCTCTGAGATAACCTTTACTTTCGACGAAGTTGTTTCAGGCTTTGAACTGTCGGACATAATTGTAGAGCATGGGTCTTTGTCTAATCTTGTTCAGGATCCCTTAAATCCTTTGGTGTATCACGCGAGTTTTACGCCTGATCAAGATGTTCAAGAAAGTGAAGGGATAATTCTTGTTAGAGAAGGCGCTGTGTTTGATCAGGCAGGAAATGATAATGACGTTGCTCAAAGCCTGACATATCTGGTGGATACTATTCCTCCAGAAGGTCTAGAAATTGTTGACCAATTGACAAACGACAACACACCTTTAATTACCGGAAAGACAGAAATTGGATCTGAAGTTTCAATAAGGATCAAAGGGGAAAGCTACCATTCTGTTGACGGTGATGTTGTGATTGATAAAGATGGAAATTGGCGATTACGTCTCCCTGAAGATCAGAAGTTATCGGATGGGGTTCATTCAATTGAGCTGATTGCTCGTGATAAAGTCGGAAATGAAGCGGCTGTTAAGGGGCAGATAAAAGTAGACACCACAGCACCAAACGACCCCTCTGTTGATGAGTTAATCACTAGAGACCGCTCGCCTATTGTGACAGGCAAAGCACCTATTGGTACCGATGTGAATGTAGTCATTGATGGAATCACCTATTCTTCAAAGGAAGGTGAGGTTACTGTAGATGAAGAAGGTGGGTGGTCTGTTGATTTACCTGAAGAACATTCACTTGATGACGGATCTTGTGCTGTTGATGTGACTGCAATTGATGAGGCTGGAAACAGCAGTCATCATCAAGATAATATTGTTATTGATACTCAAGGCCCTTCAGTTGTCATTGCTCTTGAAAAAACTGATTTGAAAGAGGGGGATCAGTCGCGGGTTACCTTTACTTTTGATGAGCGCCCCTATGGCTTTTCTCTTGACGATATTCACACTGAGGGAGGATCTTTAAGTGATTTGAAGGCTACTGATGACCCAAATGTCTTTACGGCAACTTTATCGCCCGAACCGAAAGAAGTGCAGCAAAATAGTAAGCTCACAATAGCTGCGGGTTCAGTTGAAGATGCTCTAGGCAATCTAATTGAAGAGACATCCAGTGATGGTTATTCTGTCGATGCAGAAGAGCACACCTATCTTTACGAGGATTATAGTAAGTGGAATGACCTTCCTCCTATAGACCGGTCAGCATATCTTTGGCACCACGATTCTGCTAACCTTGAGAGCCTTCATAGCGATCTCTCACTAGTTCAAGAGAGCAATGGCTATGGAAATCAATTGGCTCAAAATGGTCTGATTGAAATTCAATTTGATCAAGAGGATAAGCCTTCTTCGCTGTCTCGCTTTTTAATTGCGGATATTCAGTTCGACAAAATCGATATGGTCAAATCCGTTGACCTGATTAAAGCAGAAGTCATGCTTTCCGTTGATGGAGGCGGGCGTGTCGGTGCGCTCATAATAGAGAATGTCCCAGACGGGATAGAAGTCACGTTTGATCAGGAAACAGGCCTTCTCTCTATCGTCGGGGTTGCGAGCCTCACTGATTATGAAAAAATTATCCAACAAGTGAAATTTGAAGGTCAAATGGACCTGATTTCTGAGAAAAACTACCGTCTAGAAATTAAAATCACGACAATAGATGGGGATGTCTATCTTGGCATGAAGGAAAAGCGATTGGAGGAAGATGCAGGTCAAACATCTGATGTTTTATCTGGTGCTTTACGACAGCAGGAGAGCAGTCATCTCCAAAAGGTTGATCATATTGTTGCTATCGCAACGGCTACAATTGAAGACCAAACCAAAAGAGAAAGTATCTTCCCTCAAGAAGAGCTAGTTACTCTACAAGGGGAAAGATTAAAATTCTCAGATCAAATTTTACAGAGTTCAAACCAGTTTGAGTTCAAACGCGATTTAATCCTGGACAAAAATCAGCGAGAGGTTGCCTAGGGTTGTTTAACTGCAGAAGCTTTGGGGAGCTTTTTTTAAATTATTGTTACGAGTTAGGAGTATGCACATGGTGTGTAATATTAAGAAATTAAAACAGTTTGGGGCACTTGCAGGACTTTTTCTTCTGTCTGCATGTGCGGTTTCACCCGAGCCGAATAAAATGGCAGACATTCAAAAGCGGGTCGATTTTGATTTGCACTATATTTTTAGTCAACAAGAGGAAATTACAGGGCCTCTGCGGTTGGAAGATGTCATAGCGAGAGCCTTTAAATATAATCTTGATCATCAGTTGAAGTTGATGGAGAAAGCCTTAGCACATGGCCAGTTAGGCTTGGTTAAAAAGGAAATGTTACCTCAGTTGATGTCGAATGCAGGCTACACATTGAGAAATAACAATCCTGGCGGGGTGTCTGAAAATTTAACCACAGGCAGTATTGGGTCATCAAATAGCATTTCCCAAGAGCGAGATATATTATCATCTGGATTGACTTTTTCCTGGGATGCCTTGGATTTTGGTGTTTCTTATTTACGCGCCAAACAATCTGCTAATGATGTGCTGATTGCTCAGGAGAGAAAGCGCAAGGTCTTTAACAACATCATTACAGAAATCACAGAAGCTTATTGGGCCGCTGTAGCCACACAGCGGTGGTTGGCAAAAATTGATGAGCTTTTAATTACAGCTGAGCAAGCTCTAAAAACGGCTCAGAAGGTTGAGAGGAAGACATTGTCCAATACTCTTGATAACCTAAATTATCAACAAGGTATCTTACTCACAATACAAGAGTTGAAGTCTGTTCGCCATGACCTCAAAGAGAAGAAAACCATTCTGGCAGCACGCATGAATTTACGGCCAGGACTGGAATTCACGCTAGAAGATGAGGAGATGGATATACCAATTCCTACATTATCGGAGACCATAGAGGAATTAGAAATGCAAGCGCTTCTAAATTTACCTGAATTGCGAGAAGAGGATTATATTGCTGAAAATAATCGATTGATGGCACGTCAACGGCTATTAAAGCTGTTCCCTAGCTTGAAGTTGAATAGCTCAGTGAGCTATAATTCCAATAAATATCTCTACAATGATACTTGGCTGCAAGCAGGGGTCAATCTCTCATACAATATCATGAATTTATTCTCGATAGGAAGCATACAAGAGACAAAGGAGCTTCAAGAGAAGGTCGATAATCTTCGCCGTCAAAGCCTCTCAATGGCAAGTTTAGCCAAGCTGCATATTTCTCTTCAGCAATTTGAGATAAAAAAATCTGATTATATCCTTTCTGCTGAGATAGCTGACGTTAATAACAAAATTAGACATCATGAGCTGGGCATGAAGCTGGCTTCAAGGTCCACAGGGTTGGCAGTAATCAGAACGCAATTACATAATCTGCTAGCGAATATTAAGCGTGATCAAGCTTACTCAAAAATGCTCGCTGCCTACAGTCGATTGAAAATCTCATCTGGAGAAGGATATAAGCTGCAAGGACTAGGGCATGATCTCACTACGCTTTCTAGTCAAATCGGTGAAATGTTGGATAAGCCTCAAGAGGATCTTGCACCAATAAAAGTAAGACAATCCGCTAGCCGGTGAAACTAAACAACAAAGGATCAGTCTGACGTATTTTGGCTGGTCCTTAATGGCTTTAACAAGGTAAGAGTTTAGCTATCAAATGAACTGAGATGTGCTTAGTAAGAGAGGTTTTATGGTTTTGAAAGTCCCCCAT
Source organism: Temperatibacter marinus (assembly GCF_031598375.1). NCBI lineage: Bacteria > Pseudomonadati > Pseudomonadota > Alphaproteobacteria > Kordiimonadales > Temperatibacteraceae > Temperatibacter > Temperatibacter marinus. The sequence goes on along the minus strand of NZ_CP123872.1, from coordinate 206,076 downwards.
CGCTGCAATCGAAAGACCTGTAGTGGATATTTGAGTGACTTGGAAGAGAGAAGGCCTATTTCCATCTTAGTGAATATTCTGATCAATGGGCGTCTTCAGCAGCTTCTTTTTTGCTCTTTTTTGGGATTTCTTGTTCTACCCATGACAGGAGCCCAAGCCCAAGATCATACGGTCAGGGCGCTCGTTGAAGCAGCTCAATCAGCGACACTCTCATCAAAATATGCTGGGACGATAGTTCACTATCCCTCAGAATTAGGAACCCCCTTTAAGAAAGGGGATCCGCTTGTTGTTTTTTCATGTGAGGAACCTTTAGCGAGCCTTCAAATATCTAAAGGCGAGCGGGATTCTGCTCGTGCAACTCTTAAGACAGAGCAGGAATTATTAGAGTATGATTCTGGAAGTGAGTATAATATTCAGCTAGCTGAAGCAGCTCTTACTCAGGCAGAAGGGCAGTATGAATTAAGTCAATTACGTGTTAAGGATTGCTCCATACAAGCACCTTTTTCAGGTCAGATCATTAAGAGATATTCTCGGCGTTTTCAGACGGCAAGTCCCGGCGACCCTTTGCTAGACCTCGTGAATAATTCTAAATTGTTTATAAAAGCCTTTCTACCGTCTCATTTATTTACAAAAGCATCCATCGGCATGGATGTCTTCATTCAACTTGATGAAATTGAGGGCCTGTTTCAGGCACGGTTGCAGTATAAAAATCCTTATATTGACCCAGCCAGCCAAACGTTTGAAATTCGGGCGAAGATCCTTCACCCTCCAAAAGCACTCGTTTCAGGAATGAGTGGTGTTTTAAAGGTAATGCCAGCAAATAGGAAGGAATAGAGGTGCAGAAGAAGTCTGAAAATATTCTTGCCTCTCTTGTTGTGATTGAGCAGGAAGCACGTGCAGCGGATAGTATAGAAGCACTTGGATTTGTTATAACAAATCGCACTTTTGAGGTGTCGCCATATTCCCTCGGGATGCTTTGGTTGAATGATCCTATGAAAGGGGTTCGTCTTGCAAGTGCTTCAGGTGTTGTAAACATCGAAGAAAATACGCCCTTTTTACAGTTTATGACGGCTGTGCATGATTATATTTTAACCATTAAAGAAGATTTGCTCACGGGAACATCTTTTGGTCTTGAGCGTGAGAGCTTGCCAGAAACTTTACAGGAAAGAGCAAAGGAATGGTTGTCGCCCAATATTCTGTTGTTACCATTATGTGACCGCGATGGTCTGTGTCTTGGGATATTGACCCTTACTAGGGATAAAGACTGGCGTGACCATGAAAGAGCGCTATTGGATCTCTTGATACAATCTTATGGACATTGCTTGTGGGCTTTTCAACAACGAAAAGTGTCACAAAAAATGACTCTAAAGAAACTATTGCAGTCAAAGAAAGTCGTAACGGCTTGTGTGGCATTTTTTATCATTCTTCTCTTTCCTTTTCGTCAGTCTGTGGTGGTCTCTGCAGAAGTTGGCGCGATCAATCCAACAGCGATAACAGCGACGGCTGATGTGCCGATCGGCGAGATAAAGGTCTTTCCAAATCAGGTCGTTAAAAAAAATGATATATTATTCATTCTAGATGAGGCGCGGCATACAAGCCGTTACAACGTTCTTGTAAAGACGCTTGAGGTGACAAAGGCTGATCTACTGCGGGTCAGGCAGCAGGGTTTTTTTGATGAGAGATCCCGCGCCGAAATTAAGAGTTTAGAAGCCAAGATCTTGCAGCACGAAGCAGAAATTGATCATGTTGAACAGATACTTACAGATTTAACAGTGCGCGCACCGCACGATGGAGTTGTACTATTTCCGAGTCCTCAAGATTTGCTTGGCAAGCCTGTGGTTGTTGGTGAGCAGGTAATGCTCCTCTCAAATCCCAATAAAGTAGAATTGATCGCCTGGTTGCCTGCTGCTGATGCCATCACCCTAAAGAAGGGAGCTGATCTTTCCTTAACGCTGCACATTTCGCCGTTGAATTCTTATCAGGCAAGGCTCGCAACAGCCGCTTATCAAGCAGAGATCTCCCCAGATGGCATAGCTGCTTATCGACTGAAAGCCGATTTTGTTGGCAAGTCTGAGGCAGAACAACAATTGCAGCCCCGATTGGGATTAAAAGGGTCAGCGCGATTATATGGTGATCGAATGCCTCTCTTATATCAAGCTATGCGCCGCCCTCTTTATTGGGTCCGGCAGAAACTTGCGTTATAGACGTGTTGCAAACTATGGCATTCCTCCCTGAAATCCGGGAGAATATTGATTTAGTTGACGCTGGCTACGATACAATGGGCGCACCTCAATGGCGGTTACATGATCCCATTCGAAACCGATTTTTCCAGATAGGGTGGGTAGAATATAATTTGCTCCGCTTTTGGGGCCGAATGACACCAGAACAATTGCTTGAAAAAGTATCTGGCAGGGCTGCTCTTTCCCTAGAAATGGATGATATTGAAGAAATGATAGAGTTCATCACGACAAATCAATTAATTAAGACACAGACATATGAAGAAGTCAGTCATCTAAAATCGCTTGCGCCCCCTAAAAAAAGTAAACTCAATTGGGCTCTGCACAATTATCTATTTCTACGCATTCATTTATATTCTCCCGATGCATTATATTCAGCCTTGCATCGGAAATTAGCCTTTCTTTACTCACCATTTTTTCTTCTCATAGCATGCCTTACTGGATGTATCTCTTTAATAGGTCTTAGCAGACAGTGGGATAGCTTCTCAGCAACATTTAGCTATTTATTTACCACCGAAGGTCTCGTCTTGAGTTTTCTAGCTTTGGGATTTAGCAAAATTTGTCATGAGATTGGTCATGGACTGACGGCTAAGCACTTTGGACTTAGAGTTTCTAGTACTGGGGTTGCCTTTATTGTGCTCTGGCCTGTTCTCTTCACAGATCTAGGAGAAATTTGGCGATTAAAATCTCATCACAAAAGACTTATGATTAGTGCAGGGGGAGTCCTTGCAGAAGCCCTTTTGGCTATCGTGAGTATTTCTTTTTGGCTTCTCTTGGATGATGGCCCTCTGCGTAGTGCTTTTTTCATTCAAGCAACGCTTGCTTTGGCGATGACTTTACTCATTAACCTCAATCCTTTTATGCGCTTTGATGGCTATTATTTGTTGGCAGATGCAACGAATACACTCAACCTTCAGGATCGGTCTTTCGCAGCCGCACGTTCTTGGCTTCGAGGAGCTATAGGTCTGGTTGAAATTAAACAGAAAAAGTCAAAAGCTTTGATCGTATTTGGGCTTGGTACATGGGTTTATAGGTTTTTCCTTTTTTTAGGAATTGCCATCCTTGTTTATTTTCTTTTTCCAAAAATTATCGGTACCTTTCTCGCGGTTGTTGAATTGGCTTGGTTTATCGGTATGCCTGTGTGGAAGGAAATATCAGTTTGGCATGAGAGGAGACAGGAGTTTAAAAACTCTTCCAAAGTGAAGGGAATACTCTGTCTAGTGATGCTACTCTGTGTTTTGCTCTTGCCTCTTAGAACAACAGTCGATGTTCCAGCTGTTTTGATTGCTGTTGAAGAGAGTAGAATATACGCCACATCTAGCGGTGAGGTCATCGCTGTAACGGCGGTGAACGGACAATCCGTCGAGGCTGGGGATGTTTTACTTCGGATAAAATCCAATGACTTGGAGGCTGAGCTAGAGTCAAATTTTGCAGAAGAAAAGGCTATCAAAGCTCAATTAATAACAATAGCTTACGATGAAGACGCTAAGGCTGAAAGGAAAAGTATCACAGAAAAATTGGGGCGACTATATGCCAATAGGCGCATAATAAAAGAAGCTTTAGACCGGCTAATAATTGCGGCGCCTATAACTGGGTACGTAAGGGATTGGCCGACTATAATTAAAGAGGGACAAGCGATCAAGAAAGACACGCCTCTTGGGGTAATCTCTGGTAAGAAAGGGAGTAAAATTGTTGGTTATGTTCATGAAACTGATTTTAGCAAAATATCTAAGGCCGCATCGATGCTCTTTTATCCTGATAACATGACTTTCCCGGTCCTGAAGGGCACAGTTAGCGCTCGGGGAATTTCTACATCTGATATTTTGGAAGAGATCGTACTTGCCTCTGACGCCGGGGGCGTACTACCCGTTCGGGACGTTGATGGGCTTTATCAGCATCATAGTGCTGTATACCGTGTTGAGTTTTCTTTGGAAGGGGATAGAATGGGGCAACAGTTACATGATACCATTGTGGGCACTGCGGTCGTCAATGTAGACCCCTATAGCTATTTAGAAGGCTTCATACGTTCTTTCATAGTTATGCTTAACAATGAATTTGAATTTTAATGGCTTCTTTTGACAAAGAAAGTTCAAAGGAAATCTAAACTGACTAGGATCTCGCTGTTCTTGAAAATGGATACAGAGAGGCAATCTTTTCAATGCCTCTCAATGATTCTTGGGTCTCTTAGTCTGTCTTGCCATAAGGGCACTGGTTTGACTTTCTTTTTGCTATGACACTGCTCACAAAAGCTTTTTCATTCTCTGGTTTTAAAGTCCCTTTTGGTGTGCTGTTGATCATGAGGATGAATGTGCCAGCTTTTACATCATTTTCGTTTAGAGTAAGAGACATCTTATCTTTCATTTGCTTTGGGGCGATCACTGCTATTTTAAGCTCAGGCATCCTAAGTTTTAACCGTTCCACCGTGCCCATGAAGTCATCAGAATGAAAGGCACCATCCAGATGCATCACTTGTCTACCCTCATTCTCTTTTAAGTGCAGAGCAATACTTTCTGCCATTGTGTCATCTCTTAAGACTTGACCTGCATAACTATTCATTACCCGAGTAAAAGCAGATTTTGCCTTGCCACCTATTTTAGCCTTGCTCCCTATTTTAGCCTTGCGGGGAGTTTTGGAGTTCGCCTGTGATGATCCTGTAGAATGAGGCTTTCGTGGTGTATGAACTACTGCAGAACTGGAGCTTTTTTCTCCTTGGTCCATCTTTCCGTGGCTCGTCTTCCCGTGTTTGGGTTTACCGTGGGTGCTGCTGCCCATTGCGAATTTCATGTATTTATTAAAATAAGCGCTCCCCGTTTGTAGGTTAAGGGTCTTAGCTGCCCAGCCGCGATCTGGTTGTGGGAGTGTATCAAGAATTTCAAGCCCTTCCTTGCCTACACAGACAACTATGGGAATTGGGACTTCAGCAGCGATCACCGGTAATTTATTTTCTTTAGCGAATTCGACCAACGGCCTGTAGCTGGTTAAATAATTATCCCAAGCCTCTCCTTTTGTTCTCAGAGTCCATTCACCAATTTCCCCCTTTAAGTAAGCGTCGACAACAGGCTGCTTGTCACGGTTAAACTGTTCCATAGAGAGGGTGAGATTTTGGTTTTGACGATAGAGGGCTTCGAACAGCAGAGCTTGGGCTAGATGATTACCTGGATGTCTGTGGTTTTCTCCGAAGAAAATCACATCATAGTCCTTCAATTTTTCAGCTGCATTCGCTATGGACATTTCTTTGGGATCTGCTTTGCCGCCGTCCGTATGAATGAGTTTGAAGTCATAAAACCCCCCGAGTTGCCCTGAAATGGTGTGGTCATTTGTCTCAACTCCGCCTACAGGTAGCGTTATACACGTCAATGCAAGAGCCAATGATTGTAATAGTTTCATCTGCTTGTCCCCAATTTTGTCCCTAATTTTGTCCCTAATTTTGTCAGCGCTTTTTATTGTGGCACGAGTGTAGTGCGAGCACAGTTGTATGCTGCACCTTATAAAAGGCCCAATACGGCAGGCCCATGATATGCGTCAATGAGTGAAATGAATTTTTCGCACACGAAAAAATATTTCCTAATCTTTATGGAGTTGATCCAGATACCAATGAGAAAAACGATCCACTAAATATTCCATTTTAGAAAGCGGGCCTGGTTTATAGAGGCGGCTGTTAATCCCCTTCTGATTATCTACAATAATACGCTCGTCGGCCAAGGTAGTTTCATGCCAGAGCCATGTAAGCTCATCGATTTTGTAATCAAAGCCTTCTTCCGCATCTGACCGAACTAACCAGTAAATATCACATTGACTAGTGTCAGGTCCCGTTGGTGTAAAAACGTAAATTACAGCATGATCATTATAGATAAGGAAATAGGTAAAGGGACCGATATTTAAATCTGAGGCACCATGGTCAAAACCTTTTAAGGAGCCGAGAAGAGGGGCTATGGGCTCTCCGCTCTGGCTGCCAGTTTGATGAGTTTCAAAGAGTGCATAACGCGAGTAGCCATATTGCTCTTGCCCAGTTTCTTGGTGATCCCATTGCTGATCAATTTCATAGTGTTTCAAACCACAAGCTGCCATTTTGTCTAACATGGGTTGTTGATAGTTGTCGAACTGATGCTCAGGAACAGTCAGTGTATGCATCTGGGCATATTCAGGGTGCGACGGAGTACAGTGGTAACATTCTTGATAATTTTCTAGCGTTACTTTCCAATTCGCTGCGATAGGATAGCTCCGATGAACTGCGACTTTTGTTGCTTCAAAGTCAAAGAGTGTGAGAGGGCCTTTTAATTCCTCTCTAGCACGGTCTAGCTTGTTGGGTGTGGGACTGAAATTAACAAATATAAGGCCATCAATGATTTCAATTGCACAGGGATGAAGCGAAAAATCTTCAGGGGAAAAGTCTTGCCCCATGCTCCGTTTTGTCATGAGCTTGCCGTCAAGCTTGTAAGTCCAGGCATGATAGGGACAGGTGAATCCTTTTACTGAACCCTTACTTTCTTTGCAGAGAATTGACCCTCTGTGCCGGCAAACATTGTAAAAGGCTTCAATGACATTTTCGCTGCTACGGACAATGATGGCTGTTTCGTCAAGAAGGGTATAAAGAAAATAATCGCCCACCCCTGGGATGTCATTCACATGACCTGCAAAGATCCAACTATTGTAAAATATTGCTTCTTTTTCTTGTTCATAGATCGCAGGGTCTTTATAGGCACGACGGGGTAGTGACCAGCCAGGTTGGCTGCCATCTGCCCTGCGGGGACGAGACGCATAATCCCCCATTGATGCTCGTTTTTCCTGGACCTTCATTTTATACTCTTTGTTTCCTCACCAATCTGCAGGAGGTGTTTGGCGCCGTCGCGCGGGATCCCAAAAAGGTTTGTCCACGACTTCACATTTGGCCCAAACGCGGTTCCACTTTAGCTCTTTTTGATAAAAAATTTCCGCCCAAATGGTGTCTCCAGCCTTGCCGTAAGGCATGTCTACATACCCAAAAGCAATATTCTTTTTCGCGCTTGGTCCCCAAGTTGTACTGCTCACGGCGCCGATTGTTTTGCCATCCAGCTTGTCAAAGAGATAGGCGTTGCACGCGGTTTTATTGCCCTCAACATCAAGTTTGACAAATCTATATCGACTGCCTTCTTTTTTCTCTCTCATCAAGGCTCTACGGCCATTGAAGACAGCTTCTTTATCTAGGTTCACAAGCCAACCAAGATCTAACTCATAGGGGCTGCGCGTATGGCCAGGACGGATTGTCTCATGGGCACATGCAAAGTCAACGCCTGCCATAAGAAAGCCTGCTTCAACACGGGCAATTTCTAGCGCATCTGTGCCTATTGGGCGGACGGTATAGTCTTTACCGGCTGTCATGATGGCATCCCAAAGGGCAAGGGCTTTCTGCGGCGTAATCATCATTTCATAACCAAGTTCACCAGTATAGCCTGTTCTGCTAATCATCAACTGTTCACCGCCAAAATCGAAGAACCTTAGATCAAAGGGTTTTAATGTTTCGATATCAGCAAGGCCCATATTTTTAAGAATTCGACAAGTGACAGGTCCTTGAAAGGCAAGGGCGGCAATTGCATCGGTTTCTTCTTGAAAAGTGACATCAAAACCAATTGCATTTCGCTTTAATACTTCTAGTTGCCTCTCTTGAGCACAAAGGAGATAGTGATCTTCAGCAAACCGAAAAATAGTTCCATCGTCTATTACCTGTCCTTGATCATCACACCAGACAGAATAAGCAACCCGCCCTGTTTTAATCTTAGTCATATCCCGGACCATCATGCGGTTTAAGAAGTCAAGAGCATCAGGCCCTTTAATGGAATATTTTGCCATTGGTGTGAGGTCAAAGAGGCTCGCACTATTGCGTATGGAAAAATATTCTTTGGAGACACTTTCAAGATAATCAGGGACTGTATAATCAGCCCAACGGTGCCATTTGTTCACACGATCCCATTCTTTTTGTCGGTCATAAAAAGGGGTTTTGCGGGCACCTTCTTTATAATGATTTTTTGAGACGGGAAGGGTCATGACAACTCTCCTTTTGAAAGGTCTGATAGAACCACTTCTGCGGCTAATTTTCCAGGCAATCCTGTGATGCTACCGCCAGGATGTGCGCCTGCTCCACAAAGATATAGACCATCAAGAGGAAGGCTATATTGAGCTGCACCTGGAGTGGGGCGCATCATCATGAGTTGATCCAAAGCCATCTCTCCGTGATGCCAGTGCCCTCCTTTTAAGCCGAATTTTTTCTCAATATCAACAGGCGTATATAGCTCTGCATGAATTATTGAGCGATGAATGTCTGGGGCGTAGAGGGCCAGATGGTCGATGCATGCTTTTCGAAGATTCATTTTTGCCTCTGCATGCCATCCCCCTTTCAGCTTATAGGGAACATAAGAAATGGTAGCACTTAAGATATGATGCCCTTTGGGCGCTAGAGAAGGGTCACTTAAAGTTGGTATATGGACTTCCATTAATGGCTTTTTTGCTATTGACCCATATTTAATAGGATCAAAGGCTCTTTCTACATTCCGGATCGTATCTGTTAGGACCAGTCTGTTGGTTAAGGATGACTGATCTAGCCCGTTAAAGTCAGGGCAATTTTCCAAAAGAAGGTGTAATTTCGCTGTAGTGCCTTGCATTCTGATGTTATCAATTCCCTTGACAAAGTCAGCCTCAAAATGACGCGGTCCCACAATATCCAATACGGTCGTCTTTGGGTCCGCGTTGGAGATGATCACTGGCGCGAAGAACTGTCGCCCGTCCACAAGAGTCACGCCTTTCGCTTTAGCCTTTTCCACTATGACATTAGACACAGCACTCTTTGTTTGAATGTCAACACCAAGCTTTTTTGATTGCTCTGAAAGCAGAGTGAAGAAGCGGTTCATTCCCCCCTTCAATGTGCCAATTGACGCAGTCGTGGCTTGTCGGTAAAGATAGGTATAGACGGTGCCAATCGAGCGAGGAGCCGCGAAGTGACCAAGACAGGCATCGAAGGCGATTGCGCCTTTCAACTCGGGGCTTTCAAAGCGCTCATCAAGCCAATCATATATGTTCATGCCAGCAATCCGAAGGAATTCACGCATTCCGTCTTTACCAAGACCGAACCTAAGTTTCCATCCTAGTTTTAAGGCAGTTTTTTTATCTTCCCAATCAGCGTTGAATAAATCTATAGGGGCATGAGTTAATAAAACTTTTAAGACAGAAGCATATTCACAAACTTGCTTGTGATAGGCTGGCCATTCTTTTAGGTCTTTTGCGCTTAAATCCCCAGAAAGATTTCCATCTCTGATGGAGATTGGATCAGCATTTTCCGTCATGAATAGACTATCGTGAACCGTGCGGTTCTTGTTCATCGAAAGACCAAAATCTTTTTCTATTTTGGGCTCTAAGGGACCGAGGAATTGAGCACATGGCGAGAGGGTGTATTGCCCATTCAATTTTTCACTTCTGGCGGCACCGCCAACTTGCTCTTGAGCTTCAAGAACAAGGACCTTTTTGCCAGCTTTTGCCAAATAGCTCGCGCAGATAAGACCATTGTGTCCTGCGCCAATTAGAATGGCATCATATGTTTGTTGTTCTGTCATCATCCATTCCAGTTTTTAATCGTCACCGTCATCTAAAGGTACAGTATTTTGTGCTTTCATGTCTCTTAGGATTTCTCGTGCAGCATTCGCACCAGGCGCTGCCATCACCCCTCCGCCTGGGTGTGTTGAAGAACCACACATATACATGCCTTTGACAGGACCACGATATTGAGCATAACCAGGAAAAGGCCGGTTGAAGAGGAGCTGGTCCAAGGTCAATTCCCCCTGAAAAATATTCCCTTGAGTTAAGCCGATTTCATTTTCGATTTCCCGAGGCGTGCGGACTTCCACATGGCGAACCAAATCCCGAAAATTCGAAGAATATTTGCTAATTTGATTGAGGACACAGTCACCAAATTCACTCACCTTATTATCACACCATTCGACTTCCTGGTCTTGATCATCTAATAGGTGAGGGGGGCAATATTGGACAAAAACACTCATGAAGTGTTTACCAGGAGGGGCCATGGTAGGATCAGCGAAAGTCGGTAAAAGCATATCGAGATAAGGATCCCGCGACCATGATCCGTTTTTCCAATCATCGTAGGCTCGCTCCATTCTATCCATACTGTCTGTCACATGGACAAATCCATTCACCAAAGGGCTATTTTCTGGTAAAGCGTCAAATTTGATAGGGCCATCAAGGGCAATGTTAAGCTTTCCGCTAGAGCCTCTTATCTTAAAATTCTCTGCATAACGAACAACTTTTTCACCGGCATCTTTTGGATCCATCAAAGTGAGAAAAGTGCGTTTCGCATCCAAGTTAGAGACAACTTTATCCGCATATATTTCTTCCCCACTGTCTAGGACGACGCCCTTAACTTTATTATTCTTTACAAGGATCTGATTAACGCCTGCTTTCGTGCGCATTTCTCCGCCGTGAGACTGAAAACTGCTCGCAAGAGCTTTTGATATGGACCCCATTCCACCACGTGCAAAACCCCATGATCCTACACTGCCGTCCATATCACCCATATAATGATGTAGCATGACATATGCTGAACCTGGAGATTTTGGACCTAGTCCAGTCCCAATAATCCCCGATCCTGCGATATGTGCTTTTAGAACATCGCTTTCAAAATATTGATCCAGGTAGTCTGCTACAGAGATGGTGAAAAATCGCATAAAATCATGACAATCTTTTTCACCTAAGCCATAAAACTGTTTTGCCAAATAAACTAGTTCCTGAATATCGCGGGGTCTGAAACTTGTCGGGTCTGGAGGCGTTCTCAAAAGAAAAGGACGAATAAAACGACACCATTTAGCCATGTCCACATTAAAACGGTCATAAGCATCTACATCATTTGGACTATGACGCGCAATTTCACGGCGGAATACTTCATGATCTTCGTAGGCTCCTAGAAAGTCGCCATTTTCCATCAATGTTGCTCCGCCGCCGATGTTGATAATTTGAAGGCCGTGACGCCCTAGGTCTAGGGCACGGTAAATTTCCGGCCGAAAGAGAGAACAAACATAAGAACAGTTTGAATAGACCCAGTCTTCGTGCAAATTGCGACTGACAGCAGCACCGCCGATATAATCATTTTTCTCGAGCATCAGGACATCAAGGCCAGCTTTTGCGAGGAAAGCTGCATTGGTGAGGCCGTTATGCCCAGCCCCTATAACGATGGCATCATACTTTTTCATGACTTACTATTCCTATTATCGCTCACGGTCTCTAACTTGCTGAGTTAAATGAATCAAAGACTCGCTTCTTTATAGTGGAAAGATGCCAATAACAGCATGCAATGTCTACTTTTTAATGAATAGACATTCAGTAAATATATTTAACTCTATACTTTACAATGATTTTTATCTATTGGTTGAGCAAGAGGTGATTATGTCTGAAGACAATAAAGCTAGAATAAGACGGAGAGCGTCAAAAGGATATCGTAGACGTCAATTGATCGAAGCGACCATCACATGCATTGCAAAAAAAGGGCTGAATGATACCACTCTTTCGGACGTTGCAACGCTTGCTGGGCTGAGTCAGGGCTTAATTAATCTTCATTTTGAAACGAAGGATAATTTACTGCGAGAAACACTTCTCTATATACAAGATGAATATGAATGTGCTTGGCGAGAAGCGCTAGAGAAGTCGGTGAACGAACCGGCACAAAGATTGGCTGCCCTGATTAGGGCGGATTATCTCCCTCATATCATGAGCCGTGATAAAATGGCCGTTTGGTTTGGATTTTGGGGGGAAGTGAAAGCGAGACCTACCTATCAAAAAATTTGCCGTGAGAAAATGGAAGAGCGCACAGCACTCCTTGTTTCCCTTATTGAAGACCTCATTGTTAAGGGTGAGTATGAAAATATGGAAGCGAAAGGCATTGCTGATACTTTAACAGCTTTAGCCGATGGTTTATGGCTGAATGTGTTAATTGGAACACAGAAAAACAGGACAGATGCAGAGCAAGTTATGCTGAACTATATCGGTCAGTTATTTGTAAGGCATAGGGCGGCTTTTTCTATAAAAAAAAGAGGCGCCGAAGCACCTCTTTAGACCTTAAGATTTCTCTACAAAACTATTGTGAGAGTGTAAAGAGTGATTTATCAAAGGTTTGATTGGTTTTCATCGAAGTAATCTCGATCAGCATATTGCCACTCATTGGATTAAAAACATTCACCTTGTATGGTTGACGATATCCATTAACCTCTCTGAAATCGCTGTATGTAGTAACGATTGGAATAATGCCGATGTTCTCAAGGATCATACCGCCTCGGCGCTTAACAATATCGCCAGTTTCAACATCCACGGCTATGGTGGTTGCAGGCAATCCCTCTTCAGTCAATTCAACTAAATAGACGGCTTTACCATCCATCTCTCTTTTTTCTTTAACTTTAAAGCTGTCATAACTCGCGACTAAATCAATACCCGCATATGGGTGTTCATTTTTAGCTTGTTCTAAAAGGTTTCCATTAAATTCTGTATAAGGCTGAAGACCTTTGGTTGCTGCAAAATCACCATTTAGGACTGTTGTAATTTGTCCATATTGCCCAAAATTAAGACTTTGATGATAGCGACTATCGCCCTCTACTTTCATCAGCATTTCGCCTTTTACGCCAGCTTGCTTCATCATAACATTTGCTGTGATTGAAGTGCTTCCTGCCTTTTTGAAGGCGGCAATTTTTTCTTTCGTCTTCATCAGGGCTAAAATGTCTTCCTTTGATGGAAGAGGGTCGCTTTTTTGCTGCGTTGAGCGATCGACTTCTGCTGAGAGTGCTTTATTATCTCCTCGATAAATGCTTAAAGTTTTGCCAGCCCCCTGTTCGTCGGTGTCGAATTTAGCAGAGAGCATCTTATTAATTCTAAAAGCGCGGTGGCCTTTGTCATCTGGTAGATGCAATTCATAAACCATCTCGCCAGGAACATCGATGGCTAAGCGATTGTTTTTGATTAGGGCTTTGATTGGTCTTGGTAAGGCAGGATGCTTGTAATCTCCGAGGAGCGGAGAAAATTCTGCGAGATCCACTTCTGCTTTTGCAGAGACTCCTTTGCGCGGAATTTCAAAGTCCATGCCGCCTTGATGCATGCGCATCATCTTGGCCTTACCCTTTTCCACTTCACTAAAGGAAACAGCAATTGTGTTTGTGAGTTGGAAATACCATTTTCCTTTGGCGTCAGGATCTTTTAGAGCATATAAACGTTGGCCCGGAACATCAACGGCAAGGGCACCTTCGGGAGTGACTTGTACAGCGAATGTAGCATCTCTGAAAGGCCCAAAGTTCGCGATATAGTCGCCAATATATGGGGTGTAGTCAACTTTTCCTTCTTCCTCTTGGGTCTTCTCTTCACTAAAGAGACCATCCCATACAATTTCCATTGATCCCTGCTGAAGAGGTGTTGCTGTTACATTCGTTAATAAGACAAAACCAAGGTTTTCTTCAGGCATAAGTGCGACTTGTGCAGCATAGCCTTGAATGTTACCACCATGCTCGATGACTTTCTTCCCTTGCCAATCACGGATGAACCATCCTAAGCCATAATCCATGCCTGGCGCCATCGAAATGGCGGCCCCCCAAAGGTCATCAAACTGTTTAGACGAGAGAAGCTGTTTTCCATCAAATTTGCCTTTCCCTAGGTTAAATCTAACCCAGTTAGCCATATCCAAAACATTAGAATGAATGCCTCCTGCGGGTGAAATGTTATCGAGATTTTTCTTCTCTAAAGCTTCGAATGTTTTCGTCGCAGCAATCCAGCGATAGCCTTTCGACATATTAGAGGCTTCCGCATTTCGAGATGTAGAGCTTTTCATGTGAAGTGGCTTTAATAGGCGTTTTTCTAAAAGGCTGTCCCAGTCTTTTTCACCGGACGCTTTTGCAGAAGCTACGCCAGCCGCTAAGTATAATACATTGTTATAGTTGAATTTTTTTCTAAATTCATCAAGGGGTTCTGCATCCAAAGACTCTCTTAGGATTGCTTCACGGCCCACAACCCCACTCGCCCATAAGATATCATTACGAGAAAGGCCACTTCGATGGGAAAGCATATCACGTAGTGTAAGTTCGCCAGTTGCTTCGTTTAGGTTTGGCTTAAACCACTCCATATAGGTTGAGACTTTCTCGTCCCATCCCATTTTTCCTTCATCTGCGAGAAGGGCAACAAGGGTTGAGGCGAAAGCCTTACTGGTTGAGCCTATTGCAAAATTTGTATCAGGTGTCACTGCGACCTTACCAGCCAGATCTCTGTAACCAAATCCTTTTGCAAGGATTATTTTGTCATCTTTGATAATAGCAAGCGCCATCCCTGGTATGTGAAGTTCTTGTCGTTTTCTTTCTAAAGCCTCTGAAAGAGCATTTAATCGGCCTTCCATATCATCTGCAGCTTGCGTACCGACTGAGATCAGTAGCAGCAGGGAAGCGATTAAAAGGTTGAGTAGTATATTGTTTTTACATTTCCATTTTATTGAAGTCATTTCAAACTCCTCCTGTCGATTTGTACCTCATTAGTCTTAGTCATTTAGAAAATATTACACACTGAGCGAAATAAATTCCTCATGCTATAATTTGTAGAATAATTTAATTTGATAACCCCCCGTTATCTATGGTGACGTTTCACAATAAAGAAGAATAAGTCAAGCCTTTGAGTTTCTGAAGAGGTGCTGACTTTCAGAATGGTAAGAAGTCAACGTTGCTATAGAATAGAATTGTCTATGAGGATGTTTCCGGTTTTATCCTCAAGAGTCAAGCGCTGGCCTGATTGAATATGGTCAAATAAATCACTTCCAGAATATTCGATGATTGGGATTGTTTTCTCAAACCAAACGTCAGCGAGAACAATGCCCGAGACAAGCAGGCTATCTGCGCTTTGTACAATCATGCCCGCAGGCCCGATGCCCTCGCTCACAAGATCCAGAAGAACAAGGCCTGTGTGGGTTGACCCTATGCAGCTTGGAAAAACAAGAATTTTACCTTCAGTTGAGGCCTTGTAAAGGTCGTGGTGCTGATCGTAGATGACAGCCTTTTTGCCCGGGAGTAAATTTTGTGCGTTGCACATTGCGCCTGTAAAATTTATTGGCTGCTGGGTGACGATGGCTTTCCCAGAAGCGCTGCCATTGATAATTATTTTTCCAGGAAGAGTTGTCATCTGTCTACCACCCCGCAGATTTTGAGAAGATCGTCTAGATCTCCGTATTTCGTTCCGTCGAGATAATAGTATAATTTCGCACTATTGGTCAGAACTTGCTGTTTCCCAATGCCAATTCTAAGACTCATGCCAGCAAGGGGGCAGTGGTTGTAAATTTTCACTCCTGCTTTCTTCACTTCTATTCCGAGATAGGACTGCGCAAAGCGATCATAGGCGTCAGGCATAAGATGAAAGAGCGTCGCTTTTTTAACTTTCTTTCCTACAAAATATTCAGCCACATGATTAGCTTCTTCTAAGGTCATTTGGGGACAGCCAAAGGCGACGGCTTTACTTTCTTTTTGAACCCGATGAGAAGCCCGTACTTCGTTGATGTCATTTTGTGTAATGGTGAGTATTTCACGAGGCTCCTGCGCTTGAAAGGCCGCTTCTAAAGTTGGGGCTTCTGGTGTTTGGCCGACAATATGAAAGAGACTAACTCCGCCACTCGAGGCCATAGCTGCGCCCATATTTTTTAATTCGATGGCTGAAAATTTATATGTACTATCGATGACTGGAGTGCGTTCAACGCAGACTTTTCCAAGAAGATATCCTAAGGCAGGCGCATCCATTGTTTCGATGTCTAAATGGATCAAAAGATCGCCGCCCCTGTTCTCCTGAAGCAAAAAGCCAAATTCTGGGGCAACGCCCGTCAAAGCTAAACAGATATCTACCATGACAGAGTTGCGATTGCTTCGCGCCCCAATAACGCTGTTCGCATAGATAATTGCGGACGATTCTGCCCAGCCAAGAGTGTCGCCAAAATCTGGAACGTTGGCATCAAAATAACAGACACAGCTATAATTTGGGGTGACCCCAATCCGATCCATGAGAGTTTCATGATGTTTCTGCCCTTTGAAGACAAGCCTATTCTGGAGAGCGAAATCAAACCCTGGATGTGGATTTAAGGTCGTTGGTACTTTCACCTTAAGTCCAGCGTCTGCTATTTTTTCTAATAATTGATAGTAGCCATTAAAACTGCTGATCCTGAAAGAGCCTGTTAAGTGAGCACTTTTTATTGGGACAAGCCGGGCAGCATTAAAGGCGCGCCCATAGGTCACTAATGTTTGAAGACATTTCGCTAAGACAGGCCCTTCACCGCCAGAAAGAATCTTTTGCTGTTCTACGGTTAAATCCATTATCTTGATGACCCTATCCTGTAATTTTGCGGCCTACAGCACGCCCAACCATTCGTAATTTCGTCATGGTGTCAAAACGGTCGATATTGGCTTTGACAGCGCCTTCTGTAAAGGCTGTTCGTTTGCTATAGTCAATATTAACTCGAACAAGTACAGGTCTGTCTCCAGCAGCAATTTCTAAGGCTTTTAGAATGCCTTTATCGCAGTCGTCATTACAATCGATTGCCACATATCCTGCATGCACTGCCAGAGCCATACCCTCGTGATTTAGTTCAGGTAGAACCGTGCATGTTTTTCTATTGTAAGGAATTTCTTGAGCCTGAGCAATTTGCGACAATTCACCGTCGGCAAAAATAAAATAGACAACTCCAAGGCCGTTTGCTGTGGCGGTCAGAGCTTCCATACCCGTCATCAGGAAGGCTCCGTCGCCTACGATACCAACAACTTGTTTTTCTCGGTTTTCAAGCTTAGCAGCATTTGTCGCAGGCACACAATATCCCATGCAATTGAAATCTGTCGGACTAATAAAGCGTCGCTCATCCCTGATGGGCATCAGCTCAGCAGTGAGGAAAGTATGGTTCCCGTCATCAACAACGACCATGCCGTCCTTTTGCAAATGAGTATCGAGGGCATCAAAGAAAACCTGAGGATTAACGCGATCTTTGCTGTCATGTTTGGCCCAAGCAGCTCGATATTTTTCTCTTCCGGCATGGATAGTGGCCGAGGGTGATGTTTGGTTTGTAATTTTTTTATCTTTTAGCGCTGCCAGTAATAGGGGAGCTGCTTCAGCGCTGTCTCCTTCAATACCAATTGTCGCGGGATAATTTGCCCCAATTGCGTCTGGATTGATATCAATGTGAATGAGGTCTTCAGGTGGGATAGAACTGAATGACCCTGTGGCGATTTCTCCAAAACGTACACCAATGGCTAGCATCACGTCGCAGTCTTCAAAAGCATCACGAGCAGCAGGGACAGCTGCAGGCCCAAAGCCCATGCCAGCCCAATTTTTATGAGAGTGAGGATAAACCCCCAGGCCTTGTAAACTGCTACAAACGGGCGCATTCAATTGCTCAGAAATTTCCATGATTGTTTCGCGGGCTGTCTTTGCGCCCCATCCGAGAAAAATACCGGGTTTCTTCGCTTGCGCTAATTTTTCTGCGGCAGCTTCAATTGAGGATTTATCAACGGCAGCCCCTAGGCGTTCTAGTTTACTATATTCAGGAAGAGCGGAAACTTCCCCCTTCAAGAGTTGCAGATTTACCGGGATTTCCACATAGACAGGGCCTGGTTCTCCTGAAATAGATAAGTCATAGGCTTCAAAAATTTTAGGAACAATTTCATCTTGAGTTTCTGCTCTGAAAGTGCCTTTCGTCAAGGGAGCCATTAAGGCCTGCTGATCCATTTGATGTAATTGATATTCATGCCCTGTATCGGTACGCGTGCCACCAGAGATAACAATCATCGGGATGCCATCTAAATAAGCTTCTCCGATGCCGCTCATAGCGTGAGTAAGCCCTGCAGCTGGCACAACAACGCAAACCCCTACACTATCAGAAGTTCTAGAGATCGCATCAGCCATAAAGGAGGCACCCGCTTCATGGGTAACCAGCATCGGCTTGATTTGATTGCTGTTGTTCAGCTCATCATAGATCTCGGTGGTGTGTACACCGGGGATACCAAAAGTGTGCCGTGCGCCAATTTGTTCAAGAGCATAGCGGACAAGCCAAGCACCAGTTTTTTTCATGTTATTCTCCCCAGAATAGGTCTTTATATATCACTCAATTTCAGACAGCCAATTCGCCTCTGCTGCATTAGATAGTATTCTATAGAAAAACTCTACATTTTTTGCATAGCTTTTTACGGGCATTTTCTCGTTCACACCGTGCATACCATCAAGGATGTCTCTGTTGAGAGGGTGGAAAGCAAACCGAAATTGGCGGTCTGAAACATCATAATAGTTTTTGAGGTCTGTCCCGCCAAAGTCAAGAAAACTTGTGATCGGAAGGGCGGGATCCATCTCTTTGATTGATTGATACAAGAGATCCCACTCTTTACCGCTTGCTGGTTTAATTGGGCTGGCTACATGTCCTCTGAGTATGGAAATACTGACATCAGGGTCGTCAATAATGGTGACAAGATCTTTGAGTACCTGTTCAGGTGTTTCACCAGGAAACAGTCTTAGATTGACAGTAGCACGAGCAAGGGGTGGGATGACATTGCTTTTAATTCCTGCACGAGCGATGGTTGGTACGACTGTTCTATGCATGCTTGCAGCCATCTCAGCGGACTGAGCAAGCTGTTGATTAACCAAAGGACCAAAGAGCCAGATATTTGAGAGAAGATATTGATTGCCTTTGGTCATATAGGGCAGTAAAGGTTCTATTGTTCCGATAACGTAACGGTTATCAAGCGGCGGCTGATTATCTTCCAACTTTAGGAGTGCCCGAGAAAGTTTAACGAGAGAAGTGTCTGGTTTAGGTTTTGAGCTATGACCTGCAGGTCCTCTTGCTTCCACCAGCACATCTAAATATCCCTTCTCAGCAATGGCGACCATTGCAGTAGGCACTTTTACGCCTAATTCTTTTAACAAGTCAGGATCAGCGACTGCCCCGCCTTCATCTAGTATGAAGGCCATTTTCTTGCCGCGCTTTTTGAGTAGTGCAGCAATGGATCCAGCCCCTTTTTTGCCGCCGATTTCTTCATCATGGCCAAAGCCAAAATATAAACTGCGTTCTGGTTCGAAGCCTGTTTTAACAAGCTCTTCTAAGGCATAGAGCAGGGCAATCATGTTGCCTTTATCATCTATAGCACCGCGCCCCCAAATGTATCCATCAGCTATGGTCCCGCTAAAGGGTGGGTATTTCCATTCTTCCTCTGTTTCTGGATTGATTGGCACCACATCATGATGGGCGATGAACATGGCTGGCTTAAGAGATACATTAGAGCCTTTCCAAGTTAAGAGCAGACTCATCTCTGCTACTATATCCACGTCTAGTTCTGAAAAGACTGTGGGAAACTCTGTGTATAAAAAGGCAAGATACGAAGCAAAGGTTTTACGATCCATTTTGGTGCGGTCATTGTAGCTCACTGTAGGGAAACGAATAGCCCTAGCCAAAACTTCATGAGCCAGAGACGCATCAAGGGAAAGGGCAGGTGCTTTGCTGCTGACTTTAGGAGTATCAATCGTGAAAAAGTTATAGAGAGTAAGAGTAATCACTATGCCGAGGAGGAGCCCTGTAATTTTTAAAGCATTTTTTACCATAAGACTTCTTTCTAATATTTACGCGATTAATGCCAGGATCAGACGATCTAATTGTTCCTTTAAACTTTGCTCGCTCGGCCCTTGGTCTGTATTCAAACTCTCATACTCTAGT
This sequence comes from Temperatibacter marinus, assembly GCF_031598375.1. Classification (NCBI taxonomy): domain Bacteria; kingdom Pseudomonadati; phylum Pseudomonadota; class Alphaproteobacteria; order Kordiimonadales; family Temperatibacteraceae; genus Temperatibacter; species Temperatibacter marinus. The sequence goes on along the minus strand of NZ_CP123872.1, from coordinate 186,120 downwards.
CTTAAAACGGTTCCCATCATCAAACGGGCATCAAGGGCCGGTGTTTTTGCCTTCAAGGCCTGCATCACTTGTTCAGCATCTGAAATGAGCGCGCGGCGATAGTCTCCGGCTTTAAGGGCAAGGTCTTGGTTAAGATGACTCTGATACAGAAGGGCTACCTCGACGGCAAGGCCAGTAGGTCGTTCTTTGAGTTGCTTTACCATATAGGTGAAAATGCGATGGCTGATACCTAACGCTATCTCCCTTGGGGAAAGGTCGTTTTCTTGATCTTGGTGGATTTGATTAATTAAAGAGTGCGCGATTTGAATTTGTTCGGGTCTAACACGCTCTACAAAGCGATTAATGGCTTGGAGAATGAGGTCATCAATACTGACGAAATAATAGGTAGTTAACGAGGGCGGCACATCAGCTTCTTTGGCGACTAGTCTGTGTGTTGTCCCTTTAATACCTTCCTTGGCTATCACGTCAAGAGCTTTATCCAGAATATATTGTTTCTTTGCCTCTCCTTTAGAGGTCACACGTGCAGAGTCCATAGTCTTATCCTTAATAGCGAAGCCGACGATATAGCAGCATGAGGATCAGTGAAATAACAACACTTAATCCGAAAAAAAGCAAGGCAGCAGGGTGAATATTTTGAGGCGTATCAGTAATTACTTGAGAGACTACAAAAGGGCCGATCCCACCGCCAATCAGCATGGCCCCACCGTTATGAATGCCAGCCACAGCAGCAATATGATTGGCATTGACAATGCGCTGTAAGATTGCAAATTCAGCACATGTAAAGGCGCAGACCATTAGTGAAGCCAGTGTATAATAGCCAATAGCACTATGCGTATCCGAAGATGTAAACATAAGATAGATAAAGGCCCCTGCAAATAAATAGCCTATAGACGCGAGGAGAATTCTATTATTAAACCTATCGCCGAAATAGGCAAAAATTCCCAACGCTAATATGCCGGGAATATAAGGTAATGTTGTGAGCCACTGCAAATCTTCGAAATCAACATTCAACGTCGTTGTAAGATAGGTTGGCAGCCAATTGACCATGCCACTTGTCAGGATATTGTGGATGATTGTGACTGAAAATAGCAATAAAAACTCTGGTCTTTTTATTGTCTTTAGCGTGGGCCCAAGAGAAACTTTTTCCGTCCTAATTGCTTGTTTGTTGGGCGTGTTATGGACATATTTGACGACCAAGGGAAGCAAGAAAATCAAACTAAGAAGCGCCATGCCAATAAAGATGACTTTCCAGCCATATTCAACCATTGTAGGCACAATGATTAAAGGGCCAGAAACGATCGCTAAATAAAGGCCTGCTACCCATAGGCCATTCGCCTTGCTTCTTTCAGAAAGGGGAAACCATTGGTGAGTCATTTGATTCATGAGGGGGAAATGCACTCCTTCCGTTAGGCCTAGGGCGACACGACTGGCTGCAAACAGCATCATGAATTGGCTGAGCCAAGCCCCTGCGGCAGTCAAAAGGGACCAAAGAATAATGATAAGGATTAAGCTTTGTCGGGGTCCAAATCGAGCTGCAAAGGGGGTAAGGAAAATATTAGAAAGACCATAGCCTATATAGAATAAGCTAATCATCATTGCTCCATAATCGCGGGTTTCTTCTATGGTCCAGCCAAATTCCTCTGCCATTAAAGGGATTGCAAATGTGATATTTTGGCGATCAAGGTAGGCAACAAAGACAGAGAACATAAGAACGACACCTAGTCGCCACCTGTGCGGATGAAGCTTAGATGCCTTTTGTTCTGATTGGGAGGGTGTTTCTGATGTATTCATTTTATCTAACGTATAATCTATTCATATATTCGACAAGCAATTGATCTCGGTATTGACTTGGCATCAGATTCATCAAATTATTTATTTCCCTCATATTGTCAGGTAAGTCAGATCCATCTGTTCCGAGCGTGGATCCCAATAGATCAAATAATTCAGGGCCTGCATTTTCGAACATCTCTAACAATTGTGCAGGCAGTTCGTTCATTAGGGGCGGCGTACCGTTTGAGCGTAAGTCTGTGACACATTTTCTAAGGTCATGAATTAAATCATCCACATGAGGCGCGTTTGATGCGCCGACAGAAAGGTGAATGTTTGCAGGAACTGTATTGAAACCAAATTGGGGTTGAATATACCATCCATAGGTCTTCATAGCTTCAGATAAGGCGAATATATCAAAATCTTCAGCTGTAAAAGCAAAAAGGTTTCCCTTAGGATTTCCGAGAAGACGTAAACCTTCGATATCCTTTATAGCCGCGCGAATTTTTTCACTGGCCGCTTGAGTTTTCCCGACCAAGTCCATATAGCCTTCTTCGCCAATATGGTTAAGGATTGCCCAGCAGGCAGCAACAGGGCCGCCAGATTTTGTGGACATGACAGTGGGATTAACAACAGTATACCCCATCCATCCCGACCAGGCGAAGATTTGGTGACGCCTTAAGGCACTATCTTTATATAAGATTGCGCTGGCTCCTTTGGCAGCGTAGCCCCATTTATGGAAGTCCATTGACAGCTGAGTGACCCCGTCAACACTTAGGTTGAAGTCATACATCTCATACCCATGCTTCTTCGCAAAAGGCATATACATTCCGCCGACACAGCTATCCACATGACACAGAAGGTGATGCTTTTTCGCTATGGCAGCAATGGCAGGAATTGGGTCCATGATGCCCATACCGTAACTGGGCGCAGAAGCCACAATCATGATTGTATTTTCTGTGATTGCCTTCTCAATTTCGCTTGGGATTGCTTCGTAGCTTGTTGGATCTACCTTGGTTTGTACTGGTTTAATGTCAAAATATTTAAAAGCTTTGTAGAAAGCAGGATGAGCTGTTTCTGGCAAGATGATTTCAGGGGAGGTGATTTCAGGGCGGATGCTACGGTAATAGTCTCGCGCTGTTTTGACAGAGAGTAGAATGCTTTCGGTGCCACCGCTTGTGAAGCTACCTGCTGCCGTCTCAGGAGCTTCTTGTAAATCTAAGGCTGCGGCAATGACATCTCTTTCTAACTCCAGGCAGCTGGGAAAAGAGCTGGGATCTAGACCGTTTTCTGTCATGAATAAATTAAAACTATTTTTTAATAGATCCATGGCTTCAGGGCCTGCATCATAGACATAGGCGAAACACTTACCGCCTTTCCAGTCAACATCCTTTGTTTTTAAGGCATTTAAGGTGTCTAATATTTCAGTTGCATCACGGCCTGATTTGGGGAGTTTCATCGGTTTCTCATATGCTGATTATTCAATTATTGGACAAATGTACAATAATCATTTTCAATGTCAAAAGAAATTCTCTTTTCTTATGGGCTGACTTTGTCTAAAGTTAAACAACACTATTGTCGGGGATATGTATGCATACTGTTGATATTACTCATGAAATTTCTATGGCCAATGATAAACCCTTTGTTTTGTTGGGCGGGATGAATGTTTTGGAAAGTCGCGATTTGGCAATGGAAATTGCCGAAACGTATAAAACAGTCACTACAGAATTAGGCATACCCTATGTCTTTAAGGCCTCTTTTGACAAGGCAAATAGATCATCTATCTCGAGTTTTCGCGGTCCAGGACTTGAGGAAGGTTTAAAAATTCTATCAGAAATAAAAGAGACGTTTGATGTGCCTATTGTTTCTGATATCCATGAACCATGGCACGCTAAGCCTGCGGCGGAAGTGTTGGATATCGTTCAAATTCCTGCTTTTTTAGCGCGGCAAACCGATTTGGTGGTTGCCGCCGCAGAAACCCAGAAACCAATCAATGTGAAAAAGCCACAATTTTTAACGGCAAGAGAAATGCAACATATCCAAAATAAGTTGGCTGAAGCTGGGAATGAAAGAACAATGCTCTGCGAAAGAGGCAGTCAATTCGGGTATAATAATCTTGTCGTTGATATGCTAGCAATGGATGAAATGAGGCGCTATGCCCCTGTTGTATTTGATGTGACACATGCCCTACAGAGACCAGGAGGGCGGTCTGATAGTGCGGATGGCCGACGCGATCAGGTTGTTGCTCTTTCCCGCGCTGGCATGTCTCTTGGAATTGCAGGATTGTTTCTTGAGGCTCACCCTGACCCTGATCATGCGAAATGTGATGGTCCCTGTGCTCTGCCTTTAAATCAATTAAAACCATACCTGTCACAAGTCAAAGCGATTGATGACCTTGTTAAATCCTTTGATCATGTGAAGACGGGATAAGTAGATGACAATAGAAATGGCTGTATTTGATGCTGATGGTGTGTTGACCAGTGGTGCATTGGTATACGGGGCTGAAGGTGAGAATTATAAAGTCTTTCATGCCCATGATGGCTTAGGATTGAAACTGTTGCAACAAGCAGGACTGAAGATTGGTATAATCTCAGGCAGGGACAGTGCACCCTTGAGAAAGCGGGTAGAAGACCTCAATTTAGATTTCGCTCTTTTGGGATGTCAGGACAAAAAGGCGGCTCTCGATCAACTCTGCCGTCAAAATGAGATTGCGATGGATCGTGTTGCTTTTATGGGCGATGATTTGGTGGATTACCAAGTGATGCTAGCAGTTGGGATGCCTTTGGCACCTTCAAATGCTGTGGACGAGATTAAAAGCATCAGCCAGTTTGTTACCAAGAAATCAGGGGGCAAAGGGGCTGTTCGTGAGGCTGCGGAATATATCCTGAGCTTGAACAAGTTGAAACCACTGGATCTTATTAACAAGGCTGAGCAGAAGCAGTAAGAATTCTATGAAAATTATCATTCCCTCTCGCTATGATTCTACCCGTTTACCAGGCAAACCTCTGGCTGACATTGCTGGTAAGCCGATGATTGTGCATGTCTTAGAGCAGGCAAGAAAAGTTGCCGGTGCTGACAATGTCTGGGTGGCCTGTGATGATGACCGAATAGAATCAGCAGTTATTCAAGCAGGTGGACAGGCAGTGAAGACAAGTCCAAGTCACCAATCTGGTACAGATAGAATTGCAGAAGCTGCAGCGAAAATAGGCCTTGAGGACGATGAGATTATCATCAACATTCAGGGCGACGAGCCGTTAATTCCTCTTGAGTTAGTTCAGAAAACATATGATCTTTTTTCTGAGAATCCTTTGGCTCAGATGACCACGATAGTGGTGCCAATAGCATCGCCCAAAGATGTGGCAAACCCAAATGTCGTGAAAGCAGTTCTTGATGATCAAAATAGAGCACTTTACTTTTCAAGGGCTCCAATTCCTTTCGATCGGGATACCGAAGTGAGCGAACAAGGTGAGTCTCCATATTTGCGTCATGTGGGTATTTATGGATATCGACATTCGAGCCTAAAGGTCTTAACAAAAGCACCTGTTAATTCTCTTGAAGCGCTAGAAAAATTAGAACAACTCAGAGCCTTAGGGCTGGGCATGACCATCCAAGTAGGCATTTATGCTGATCCAATTCCGCACGGGGTTGACACACCTGAAGACTTAAAGACTGTCCAGGCGCTGATGGAGGCCGTGTAAATGGCTCGGGCTTTTACAAAGTCGCGCGGTATCAAAAAAGATCCCATGATCAGGGCAGCACTCGAGATGCCTCTCTTTAAAGACTTTTCCAAGGCTGGGTCAGAGGATGGGGATGTTATTGTAGGATGGGGTCAAAAAGATAATACGAGACGTGCGCGTGCACTGGCCCGCCAAAAAGGACTGCCTTATATACGCCTTGAAGATGGGTTTATAAGTTATCTTTCGCATCCAGAAATTGATGACCGACGCATTTCACTCATTATGGATCAAACGGGAATTTACTATGACGCTAGAAAACCCAGTGATTTAGAAAACCTGCTTAAAGACCGTCATTGGTTCGATGAGACTTTAAAAGCCCAGTCGGAAAGGGCCATGCACCGCATACGACAATGGAAAATTACAAAATATAATCATGCGTCTAATGACCTTTCTGAGGAGACACAGCTCTCGATCTTAAAAGCGAAAGAAAGCCAGAAAGAGATCATCTTATTGGTCGATCAGACGTTTGGGGATAAAGGCATAGAATATGGCCTCGCGGATGAAAATAGTTTTGAGGAAATGGTCAGGTCAGCTAAGGAAAATCACCCGTCCGCTCTCTTTATTATCAAAACTCATCCTGATGTTGTCCTAGGCAAAAAGAAGGGCTATTTAAATCAGCTGAAAACTTTGAAGGATATGGATCACTATATCTCTACGGATCATGTGCCTCCTTTAACTCTTATCAACCAGGTTGATCATGTCTATACCGTCACGTCTCAAATGGGATTTGAGGCATTGTTATGCAAGAAACCAGTTCATTGTTTCGGCATGCCATTCTATGCGGGTTGGGGGCTTACGTATGATCGACTAAACTGTCCGCGTCGATCAGAAACGGTGACACTTGAAGAATTATTCGCTGCTGCTTTTATTGTATATCCTATTTATGTATGTCCCTATTCAAAGAAAAGATGTTCACTGGAACAAATCTTGGATTATCTCATTGCTGACAAACAAATGCCGCGTCTAAAGGCGCGGCGTGTGATTGCAGCTGATTTTTCGTTATGGAAGAAAGGGTTTATCGGAGATTTTATCCAAGGTTCTGACGCTGACATCGTTTGGATTAAGCGCGGCCATGTTCTGAATTTTGCCTATAAGCCTGGAGATGCGCTCTTGGTTTGGGGGCAGAAATTTCAAGAATTTAGGCATCATTTTCCAGATTTTCTTGATATTTGGCGTATTGAGGATGGTTTTTTAAGATCTATTGGTTTGGGCAGTGATTTACGCCGTCCCGCTTCGTTAGTTCTTGATAAAATTGGAATGTATTATGACGCCTCTAGTCCCAGTGCGCTTGAAAATTTTCTCTCTAATCATGACTTCTCTGTGGAAGACCGTGCCCGTGCAACCGCTTTTATTGCAAAGATGAAAGCTGGGAGACTGAGTAAATATAACGTCGGTAAAAAACTTACAAAGACATTTGATAATCAAGGAAAGTCTATTATTTTGGTTACGGGCCAAGTAGAAGGAGATGCTTCTCTTGCTGCAGGCTCTCCCAAGATCAAGGATAACGCATCTCTGCTTCAGACTGTCAGAAAAAATAATCCCAATGACTATATTATCTATAAAGCTCACCCTGATGTTCTAGGGGGCAATAGAGCGGGAAAAGTGTGTAGAAAAACACTTGAGAAATGTGCAGATGCTGTCGTAGATGATGTTGATATTCAGGACTGTATACAGATTGCCGATAGTGTGCATGTCATGACCTCAGGCTCTGGATTAGAGGCTATGATGATGGGCAAAGAAGTTCAGTGTTATGGGATGCCTTTTTACGCCGGCTGGGGGCTGACGGTTGACCATCTGCAAACAGACAGAAGAGGGCGCACACTTACACTGGAAGACATAATCTATGCTGCATACATAGTTTATCCTACATACGTGAGTTGGCCTTCTGGAGCACGGAGTAGCCCTGAGGCTTTGCTGGGCGAGATAAAAAGCGCTAAGCGTAAGAATAATGCAGTCGAAGTCAGAGGCTTTTGGAGCAGGCTAAGGAGCTACCTTCGAAAGGGCCTTTATTTGACGGAGGCTTTGCTAAAATAATGACTGAGAAAAAAAACATTCTTCTCCTTCAGGGCCCTCTTGGTCCTTTCTTTGAAGATCTCGCTGATGAGATTAATGCCCAGGGTCATGTGGCACATAGGATTGCTTTTAATCCTGGAGATCGCTGCTATGCTCGCGGTGATTATATCGTCTGTTTTCGCGGCGCAGCTGAAGAATGGCAAGCCTATCTCCGTCAATATATCGAGGATAGGGCAATTGATGGAATTATTCTATACGGAGAAAGCCGGCATTATCATCAAGTAGCGAGACTTGTTGGGGAAAAAAAATCTATACCAGTCCTGTGTTTAGAAGAAGGATATGTGAGACCTGGATTCATCACAGCGGAGTGGGGGGGGAATAACGGCAACTCGCCTATGCTCGTTTCTGGAGAGGTAGCCTGTCATCACGACCAAGACCCTAAGCCAATATCTGTTGTGCCGACTTTTGCTCGGCGCACATTTTGGGGGATTATTTATTATCATATGTTTTTTTATTTTCAGGGGCTGTTTAAGGGCTATATCCATCATAGACCAGGAGCAGGGTTTGGTGAGATGTGTAAGTGGGTCTGGGCTGGGGTTAGGAAACTAACGGTCAAGACAAATGATAATAAAATTATGCGGCAACTTGTGTCTCATCAAGGGCGTCTCTTTTTTGCGCCTCTGCAAGTTTCTGTTGATTCCCAAATTATTTACCATTCTCCTTTTGACTCAGTCGAAGAATATATTTCATTCCTTATCGGTAAATTTGCAGCGTCAAGGCAGGACGGAGATCTTCTTCTTTTGAAGCATCATCCAATGGATCGGGGCTTCAAGCATTATGCTGCACTTATTAAGAAGCTGGCTCAAGAGCATCATGTTGAGGCGTTTATTCTGTATGGCTTTGAAGTCGATCTGGAGGCCATTTTGTCTAGAGCGACGGCATGTCTAACAATCAACAGTACTGTTGGGCTAGTCGCTCTAAGAGAGAAAGTGCCCACGTATCTCTTTGGGACGGCTATATATCAGGACTTGGCTCAGACAAATGAAACACTTTCCTTCGACGAATTTATGGCGGCACCAGTCCTTAGAGAGCCGATGAAAGAATATCACTCTTTCATTTCACGACTAAAAAGGCAGTGTCTGCTGCCTGGAGATTATTATTGTAAACGGCGTGAAACAGCTCGAACTATTATTTCAATTCTTCAAGAACGAATTCTTCAACCATAAGAATTGATCTTAAGAATTTTGTCAAAGTGTTGTTTTTATGAACCACATAGTTTCAAAGCAAACAAAACCTATGGTTTTCCTTATGCTTTAGGTGAGGAGGCATGTAAATAAATAACCTTTTCAGAGAGATAGTAATCTTATTTATTAAATAAAATTAGAATAATGCATTGCACAAGAACAATTTTACTGTAATATTCCGCTCATTAAATCGGAATAGTGGAAGAGTACTTTTTATACTTCTTAGTTGAGACTTACTTATGGATAAAAGTTTACCTGATAATATCCTTGAAATTCCTAATGGATTGCGCAGTGACCTTAATGATACCTTAGATCATGTTGCGGATGCCTTTGTTCAGCAAAGCCAAGCTTTAGATAAGCTTTCCAAAATATTTTCAAGAGATACTTATCGTGCAGCTCTCAGAATGATCATGCAGACCAAGGGGCATGTGATCATTATCGGTATGGGAAAATCAGGGCACGTGGGCAGAAAAGTGTCTGCGACAATGGCGTCTACCGGAACGCCTTCTTTCTTCTTGCATCCTGCTGAGGCTAGTCATGGGGATCTAGGGATGATTACCCCTAAAGACACGTTGATGTTGATCTCTTATTCTGGTGAAACGCAAGAAATTATCCAGCTGGTTCCTCATTTGAAAAAGTTTGGTAATAAAGTACTTGCAATCACAGGAAAACCAAATTCATCGCTAGCCTCCATTTCTGATGTTGTGATTGATATTCATGTGGATGAAGAGGCATGTCCTCAAAATTTAGTGCCAACGACGTCGATTACGGTGACAAGTGCGATCGGGGATGCTCTTGCTCTCGCTTTGATGCAGCTTAGGAATTTTGGCGCTACAGAATTTGCACGCTTTCACCCAGGCGGCTCGCTTGGTAAGAAGCTTCTCAATACAGTCTCAGATTTGATGGCTGTGAAATCAGTACCAATTGTAAGCCCGTCAATCGTTCTGCTTGAACTTGCGTCTGAAATGGCTGGGGGTGCACACGGTGTGGCCGTCGTCGTGAACGAAGAGTCTAAACCTATTGGGGTTGTGACGAAAGATCAGCTTGCTGTTGCTTTGCGTGTTACACGTCGTATTGAAGAAGTGACCGCTCATCAGGTTATGAGTAGTCATTTTGAAACTGTAACTTCAAGTGAGATTGTCTACAAAGCAGACGAAGATATGCGCCACAAAGATGTGAAGTTCTTATTGGTTGTTGATGATGACAACTCTTACAAAGGATTATATAAACCGGAAGAATAGAGTTTATAGATATTCAATTTCAAAGCCAGTGAAATTCACTGGCTTTTTTTTGCTCTCATTCTACCAACTACTCAATTGGATCGATTTCTGTACGGCGTAGAATGCGTCTGTAAGGGTATGGCATTTTGTTTGTCGCAAAAGACATTGATTTATCAAAAAGGCCAAACTGCTTCCGAGCTTTTTGAACAAGTCTGGCTGCAGAGGGCGTGCTTGGCACGAGGAACATCAAGCCAATAACAAAGAATATTATACCAAAGGGAATAGGGGTTAACATGCCTATGATGCCTATAAAGCATAAGGCTGAGCCGATTATTCGGCAAAGAATACGAGCCATTTTGGCCTCCATTTATCGTCTGTCGTGTATGAGCTGTTTTGTCGCTCTTATAGTATCTGACAAATATAAGCGTTTTTAGGCTATTATTCAAGTTATGTCTTTTGAAAGATGTTATCCTGTGCCGCCGACGGTCAAGCCTTCGATCCTCATTGTAGGTTGTCCCACACCAGCGGGGACTGTTTGTCCGCCTTTTCCGCACATGCCAACACCGTTATCTAATTTGAGGTCATTGCCAATCATAGAAATATGTTTCAAGCTTTCTGGACCACTTCCGATGAGCGTTGCGCCTTTTACAGGTTCGGCAATTTTACCCCCTTTGACTCGGTATGCTTCTGTACAACTAAAGACAAATTTTCCGTTTGTAATGTCTACCTGCCCGCCGCCAAAATTGACCGCGTAAAGCCCGTCCTCAACAGAAGCCAGAATTTCAGCTGGGTCTTTATCACCAGCGAGCATGAAAGTGTTGGTCATTCGAGGCATTGGGGCATGTGCATAGCTTTGACGCCTGCCGTTGCCTGTTGAGGCTCCGCCCATAAGTCGTGCGTTAAGTCGATCCTGCATATAGCCAGTTAGAATTCCGTCTTCGATAAGAGTTGTACGCTCTGTAGGTGTGCCCTCATCATCGATTGAAAGACTGCCTCTTCGGTTGTCCATGGTACCGTCGTCAACCACTGTCACACCTTTGGCAGCCACTCTCTCGCCCATCAGGCCAGCAAACGCACTGGTCCCTTTTCGATTGAAATCTCCTTCAAGGCCGTGACCTACCGCTTCGTGAAGAAGGACACCGGGCCAGCCCGGTCCTAAGACGACTGTCATCTCTCCCGCTGGGGCGGCAACACTTTCTAAATTCACTTCGGCTTGTCTGATTGCTTCATGGACCTGAGCTTGCCATAGACTTTCATCAAACAGCTGATCATAGTTATATCGGCCGCCGCATCCTTCATACCCGACTTCTTGACGTTCCCCCGACTTCAACACAACTTGTATATTTAGCCGAACAAGGGGGCGAATGTCGCCTACTGAGAAGCCTCCGGCCCGCATGATTTGTATATGACTGTGAGAGGCATTCAGTGAAGCACTCACTTGGGCAATTCGAGGATCCTTTGATCTTGTGTAGCGATCTATCTCTTCAAGAAGAGCGATTTTGCGAGAAAAATCCATACCGTCCAGAGGGTTTTCGGGGCTGTATACGAGGCGATTTGTTCTGACGGGATGTGTTGCCATTGTTCCCGTTTGTCCAGACTTAATTGCGCCTACTGTGGACGAAGCTCTCTTGATCGCCTCGTTTGATAATTCGCTGGCGTGGGCAAAGCCAGTGGAATCGTCTTTAACAGCTCTGAGTCCAAATCCCTGTGATTGGTCATAGGAGGCAGCCTTTAGTCGTCCATCATCAAACGAAAAGGATTCTGAGACAGAGGATTGTAGATAAAGTTCCCCATCATCCATTCCATGAAGAGTGGAATCAACAACGTCTTGCGCCTGATTTTGATCCAACTGATTCTGTTCGAAAAATGGATTGTTAGGAAGCTTTTCCATAAATTGGCCCTTTATTGAAAGTGTTTGGTCATTTCTTATTTTATAGTTGTCTTGCTAGCAGAAAAAATCAAGTGTTACATCTTTTTACTTAAATCTTATCCATAATCTCAATTATTCAAGTGTTTCCGCGAAAAAAACATTAATATGAGAGCGGATTTTATATGCAAAAAAGATATTTCTTAAAAAAAATATGCAAAAACAAGCAATGAAACCTTGAGCCTTTCTGAACCTTTGGTATAACGGGGCCAATGTCGACAAAGAAAGTCGATGCTTAGGCATGCTTGTTTTTGTCAGATATTTTGTCCTACGGGTCAAGAATTCCATCGTTTTCAGAAGAGACGTTCTTCTGGTCTTTGAGCGGAAATTGACTTAGTGGCGTATGAAAAGGAAAGTATATTATGCTTATTAAAAGGCTTGCTGCATTTTTGTCAGTCCTGAGTGGATTGTCATTTTCTGCATTAGCTGAGACTGTGGGGAAACCTGTAGAAAAAGGAATTTGGCTTCCTGAGCCTGCAAATCAGCAGGCTGCAGAAATGTTTGATTTCCACTGGCTGCTGCTTATCATCATCACCCTGATTACAATTTTTGTATTCTTGCTCTTGGTTTGGATAGCTTTGCGCTATAATGCAAAGCGTAATCCTGAATCGGCGACATTTACCCACAATACCCTTCTTGAAGTTGTGTGGACTGCCGTTCCTGTTCTGATCCTTGCTGCTATCGCAGTGCCGTCAATCAAACTTCTCTATTTTCAAGACGTCGTTCCTGAAACTGAGTTTGCGATTAACGTGACAGGTAATCAGTGGAACTGGACCTATAATTATCCTGATCATTCGGGCATTGAGTTCACTTCTGTAATTGTGCCTAATGCAGCATTTGAAAATAATCCTGAAGGTTCTTTTGATCCGAATGCGAAAGCACAGGCAGAAGAAGAAATTACAGATCATCTTGGCTTCGCGGCTACATTAAATGCACGCTTACTAGATACCAATACACGATTGGTTATTCCTGTGAATACAGCGATTAAAATCAACTTAACAGCTAGCGACGTGATCCATTCTTGGACAGTCCCTCGTTTCGGCGTAAAGCTGGATGCTGTTCCTGGTCGTTTGAATGCGACTTGGGTTAAGGTTGATAAAATCGGTGTCTTCTACGGACAGTGCTCTGAGCTTTGCGGTAAAGACCACGCCTATATGCCAATTGCTGTACAAGTTGTAAGCAAAGAAGATTTCGCCAAGTGGGTTGAGCATGCAAAAGGTTTGTATGCTGAAGGCCCTGTCAAAGCAACAACAGCGCTTGGTCGCTAGAGTAGAGGAAAGGACAAGAGCAATGGCTCATGCAGATCCTACAGGCTGGCGTCGCTGGCTTTATTCAACAAACCATAAAGATATCGGTGTAATGTATCTTTGGTTTGCCTTTTTCGCAGGCCTGATTGGCTTTACAATGTCTGGCCTTATGCGCTGGGAATTGGCTGAGCCAGGCGTGACTGTTCTCCCACAATTATTTGGTGTGACAGTTGAAGAAGCGAAACATCTTTTTAACGTCTTAACGACAGGTCACGGCTTGATCATGGTCTTCTTTATGGTCATGCCAGCTCTGATCGGTGGTTTTGGTAACTATTTTGTTCCCTTGATGATTGGTGCGCCTGATATGGCTTTCCCAAGAATGAATAACGTATCATTCTGGTTAATGCCTCCAGCCTTCATCTTGTTGCTGCTTTCAACTGTTGTCGAAGGGACGGCTGGAATGAATGGTTTTGGTGGCGGTTGGACGGCCTATGCGCCGCTTTCAACCTCGGGACACACAGGACCTTCAATGGATCTAGCGATATTGTCACTGCACGTGGCAGGAGCGTCTTCGATCATGGGGGCGATCAACTATATTACGACAATCTTTAATATGCGCGCGCCTGGAATGACAATTCACAAGATGCCTTTGTTTGCATGGTCAATTCTGATTACTGCATTCCTTCTTGTTCTGTCTCTTCCTGTACTTGCTGGGGCCATTACAATGTTGCTAACAGACCGTAACTTCGGCACAACATTCTTCGATCCAGCAGGGGGCGGTGACCCAATTTTATTCCAGCATTTATTCTGGTTCTTTGGACACCCTGAAGTTTACATCATGATTCTGCCTGCCTTTGGTATTGTTTCTCATGTAGTCTCAACCTTCTCAAAGAAGCCTGTGTTTGGATATCTTGCGATGGCCTATGCCATGGCAGCGATTGGCTTCATCGGGTTTATCGTTTGGGCTCACCATATGTATACTGTAGGGCTGGATGTTGATACGAAGGCATACTTTGTTGTTGCAACAATGATTATCGCGGTTCCCACGGGGGTTAAGATTTTCTCGTGGATTGCAACAATGTGGGGAGGCTCTATCACCTTCAATACACCGATGCTTTATGCGATTGCCTTTATCTTCCTCTTCACTGTAGGGGGCGTGACGGGCGTTGTATTGTCAAATGCTGGTGCTGATGTTGTTCTTCATGATACTTATTATGTTGTGGCTCACTTCCACTATGTTCTCTCACTTGGTGCTGTTTTTGCCATCTTCACAGGGTTATATTACTGGATGGGCAAAATGTCTGGAAAGCAATATCCTGAGTGGGCTGGTAAGATTCAATTCTGGATCACATTTATTGGCGTGAATACTATTTTCTTCCCGCAACATTTCCTAGGTTTACAGGGAATGCCGCGCCGTTATGTTGACTATACTGATGCGCAAGCATATTGGAATATGGTTTCATCAATTGGCTATGCGATTACCCTTGTTGGTGTTGTTATGTTCATCCTTGTCTTCGCGTATACACTCTTTGTACGTAAGAAGGATGTGGCAGACAATCCATGGGGTGAAGGAGCGACAACTCTTGAGTGGACATTGACGTCCCCTCCACCTTTTCATCAGTTCAACGAACTGCCAAAGATTAAGTAAGATCTTATCTGGAATGGCCCTAAGGGTATAAATAACCAGCCCTCTGTCCTATTTTCAGGGCAGGGGGCTGAAGCAAATTTGGGACAGGTGTCCTGACGAACTCATAACGCGTATAGGATAGAGAATGAGCGAGCATAATACACAGTCTGCAAATGCTGATGTGAATGATTACTTTCAGCTGCTGAAGCCAAGAGTAATGTCTCTCGTAATCTTTACTGCCTTTGTCGGAGTTATCGCTGCTCCCGGCGACATGCATCCGATTATGGCCTTTGTGTCTGTTCTCCTGATCGCTATTGGGGCCGGTGCTTCCGGCGCTCTAAATATGTGGTATGATGCGGATATTGATCAGGATATGGATCGGACAAAAGGACGGCCAGTTCCTGCGGGAAAAGTTTCTGCGGACCATGCGAAAACATATGGAATGATCCTCTCTTTCGGATCAGTCTTCTTGATGGGGATCCTCATTAATGTCACGTCTGCAGTGCTTCTTGCCCTAACCATTTTCTTTTATGTGGTCATATATACCATTTGGCTGAAGCGCCGTACGCCGCAAAATATTGTAATTGGCGGTGCAGCAGGGGCTTTTCCTCCTATGATTGGATGGGCTGCTGTGACCGATAGTGTCACATTAGAATCATTGGTTTTGTTCGGTATTATTTTTATCTGGACGCCACCACATTTTTTTGCACTGTCACTCTTTATCTCGAATGACTATGAACGTGTTAAAGTGCCTATGATGCCAGTTGTACACGGCGATCAGGCAACACGGAATAATATCATAGTCTACTCGTTGTTGCTGGCTCCCTTTGCTGTCCTTCCCTATTTCATGGGATTTGCTGGGCTGGCTTATGGTGTGGTTACAGCGATGCTAGGTTTGATTTTTGTCTACTATGCCTTATGTATTTCTATGAAACGCGAGGGCGCTGAAAAGAGATTGTTTCTCTTTTCAATCTTTTACCTTTTTGCAGTGTTTGCAACGCTCGCTCTAGAGCGCATTATTTTAGGATGGATATCATGAGTAACAATTCTGAAGAATTTCCAACTCAGCAAGTTGAAGTGACTGAAAACATGAAGAAACGCAATAAAGCTCTTGGGTTGGCGCTTGTTGGGTTAGTCTTTCTAATCACAGTAGTTACCATCTATCGTTTGGATCAAGTGACTCCCTAGAGCAGGATAGTTTAATGCAAAATAACGATCAGAAAAATAACCGTGTTGCGACAGCAATTGTGGTTGTCGTTCTAGGCATGGTCGGCATGTCGTATGCGGCAGTTCCTTTGTATGAGCTCTTTTGCAGGATTACCGGATACGGTGGGACGACCCAAATTGCAGATGATGTTGAAGTCGACGTCATAGACCGTAAAATCAAAGTTCGCTTTGTGGCTAATAATCACAGAGATATGCCTTGGGAGTTCAAGCCGAAGCAAAATATCCAGGACTCGTATGTTGGTGAGAAACGCATTGCGCTCTATGAGGCTTACAATCCGACGAATCGCACGATCAAAGGGACAGCAACGTTTAACGTAACACCTCATAAGGCTGGCGAGTATTTTCAAAAAATTGATTGTTTCTGCTTTACTGAGCAAGTGCTTAAACCGGGGGAGAGGATTGATATGCCGGTCCTATACTTTGTTGCACCTGAGATGAATGAAGATATCAATTTGCGAGATGTGACTGAAATTACCTTGTCCTACACTTTCTTTGTTATGAAAGATGATGAAGAAGTTGTAGAAAATGAAGAAAATTAATTGAAATAGAGGGCTGAGTGCGCTAAGCCTGCCCCTATATAAAGTTTAGGTTAGCTATCTTTGGAAATCTCCCAGCAGATAGTGCCGCGTATTAGGAGAAGTCAACATGGCGGGTCAAGAAGTAAAACATGACTACCACTTAGTAAATCCAAGTCCATGGCCATTCTTGATGTCTGTGGCTGTTATGTTCTTAACAGTGGGTGCAGTCTTTTCAATGAAGCCTGATTCTACCTTATTTGGTGTTCAGGGTGCGTCATTCGCGAATTGGATGTTCTTTGGTGGGTTTATCATGGTTCTATATACCATGTATACTTGGTGGAAAGATGTTGTGAACGAAGCTGAAAGTGGCGATCACACTCCTGTCGTACAGTTACACCATAGATATGGAATGATTCTCTTTATTGCTTCAGAGGTTATGTTCTTCGTTGCATGGTTCTGGGCCTTCTTTAATTTCGCCCTATACCCCCATGTGGAAGCGACAACATCGTTGAATAATGGGGATGCAAATTATCTCTGGCAAATTGCGGGTCAAGAAGCGCCTTATTTCTGGGATGTTTTCACAAATGAAGCTGTTTGGCCTCCAAAAGGTATTGAGACTTTTGATCCATGGCACTTGCCTTTCTTGAATACAGTTATCCTTCTTCTGTCTGGAACGACTGTGACATGGGCGCATCATGCCCTGATCGAAGATGATCGCAAATCCCTTAAACAAGGATTGTGGTTGACCGTTGGCCTTGGCGCATTATTCACTTGTGTTCAGGCTTACGAATATGGCCATGCTGCATTTGAATTCTCAGGCAATGTCTATTCAGCCTCCTTCTACATGGCGACTGGTTTCCATGGCTTCCACGTTCTTGTTGGAACAATCTTCCTGATTGTTTGCCTGGCGCGTGTGTATAAAGGTCACTTTAAACCAGAGCATCACTTTGGCTTTGAAGCCGCTGCTTGGTATTGGCATTTTGTCGATGTGGTTTGGTTGTTCCTCTTCTTTGCGATATATATCTGGGGCGCTTAATACCCCTGCGGAGTTATAGAGATGCAAGATCAGCATACTCAGAATACAGAAACCGATCGTGAGCAATCACGGTCGGTTTCGCCTGTTCAGGCTGGCCTAAACTGTGTTTGTCCTAACTGCGGCGAAGGCAAGCTTTATGCTTCGCCCCTGACGCTCTCCCTTACAGAAGAGTGTGCAATATGTGGCTTCGACTTAAAGGCAGCAGATCCTGCCGATGGTCCAGCTGTTTTTGCCATCTTCATCATGGGGTTTGTTGTGACTTTAGGCGCCCTTTGGCTGGAATTTAAAATCGGGGTTCCCTTCTGGATCCACTTAATTGTTTGGCCGTTGGTCACGATCTTTGGTTCTATTTGGTCCCTACGCGTCTTAAAAGGATGGATCGTAGCGATGCAGTTTCAAAACGATGCGCGCGAAGGCGCCCTTGATTCTAATCAAGAGTCTGAATAAATGCAAAAATTCCGTCCTTCTCTCGCTCTTTCGATCTGTACCCTTCTAGGCCTGGCAGTTCTTTTTTCTTTAGGTACTTGGCAAGCAGTAAAGGTCGGGCCAAAACAAGCAAGAATTCAGAAGGTGAATGAGCGATTTTCCTTGCCGGCTATCGATGTAAGTGATTTGAGGGGGGCTCTAATAGACAATGAGTTCAGACATGTAAAATGGTCTGGAGAATTAGTCGAGGTCCCCCCTTATAGGCATTTTCTCACAAATAAAAAGGGCGAGGCAGGGTATCACCTCTATAAGCCTCTTAAAGATAATACAGGCAAGGTCCTGCTTGTAAATTACGGCTGGGTTCCCTTTGAATATGATATCACTCAGTTGAAATGGCCCACGGGACCTATCTCTGTGAGAGGTTACATCCGAAAGTCAGTAACAGCATTACCCTTTCAACCTGATAATGATGCGGTGAATAATTTTTGGTATGTGGCCAATCTTGATGAGATGTGTGCACCATTTGTTAACAATAATCTCTCTTGTGCTGATGTTAGGCTCATTTTAAATGGGGACGAGACGGCCTTTCCCTTACAAGGCCAAATGGCGATTAAGTTGCCAAATCGCCATAGAGAATATGCCTTTACATGGTTTGGCATTGCAGCAGCGCTCATTGCAGTCTTTGTTGGCTTTGGGCTTCAGCGAGGTCGTGAGCTTGCGCAAGAAAATAATAAATAAGACCGAAGAGTATGGAAAACCTTGTATCCCTTGGAAATCCTGCTAAAGATGGCCTCAGTTTGAATGAATAGGTCTGTAAAATGAAGTATATTTCTACCCGCGGTCAAGAGAGCGATGACCGCTTAAGTTTCGAAGATGTAACACTCGCAGGACTTGCGCGAGATGGCGGTCTTTATGTACCAGAATACTGGCCAATCCTAGAAGCTGATGACATTGCGAACTTAGCAGGATTAAGCTATGCGGAAGTCGCAGTGAAAGTTTTATACCCCTTTGTCGAAGGTTCTTTGTCAGAGTCAGAATTGCGGACTGTTGCAGAAGAGACATATGGTCCTCAATTTGCTCATGCAGCCGTGGCGCCAGTCAAACAACTGTCTCATAACGAATATCTCTTAGAGTTGTTTCATGGACCAACGCTTGCTTTTAAAGACTTTGCGTTGCAAATGCTGGGTCGCCTTTTTGATATTTTCACGGCCCGCCAAAATCGTGAGATTTGTATTTTAGGAGCAACTTCAGGCGATACAGGCTCTGCAGCAATTGAAGCGACACGCGGCCGTGATACGGTCTCTATTTTCATGCTACATCCAGAGGGCCGTGTTTCAGAAGTCCAGCGTCGGCAGATGACAACTGTGATTGAACCAAACGTTATCAACCTAGCGGTTAAAGGGACGTTTGATGATTGCCAAGCACTTGTCAAAGAAAGTTTTAACGACCTTACTTTCCGTGATAATATTAATCTGACAGCAGTGAATAGCATCAACTGGGCGCGGGTTATGGCACAGGTTGTCTATTACTTCACCACAGCAGTGAGCCTAGGTGCCCCGCACCGGAAGGTCAGTTTTGTCGTCCCAACAGGAAATTTTGGTGATATATTTGCTGGGTTTGTTGCCCACAAAATGGGTTTGCCAATCGAGAAGTTAATTATCGCTACCAATAGCAATGATATTTTAGCAAAGACACTCCAAACTGGAAGATATGCAAAAGGCCAAGTAAAACCTACCCTCTCACCGTCTATGGATATTCAAGTGTCATCAAATTTCGAGCGGCTACTTTTTGAATTGACAGGCCGGAAAGGTAAGGATGTTGCAGAGCGCTTAACCCAATTCTCTGATTTAGGGTATTTCGATTTGGAGGACTCAGAGCTTGAAGCATTTAGAGAGCTTTTTGATGCCAGGCAAATTACGGATGAAGAAACATCTGATTTAATGAAAGAGATGCTTTGCGAGACTGGAGAACTTATTGACCCTCATACAGCTGTTGGTGTAGGGGCCTCGCGAGTTTGTCTGCAAGATAGCAACGCACCCATCGTGATCCTAGCCACAGCACACCCGGCTAAATTTGGTGATGCTGTAGAAAATGCTACGGGTACAGATCCTGAGCTACCAGCAAAAATGGCTGATTTAATGGACCGTGATGAAGGATATGGGGTTATCGAAAATAATGGGCCTGCACTTAGAGAAATGATGCAAAAATTTCGAGAAAGTAAATAGTCTCTATGACAATTGAAGTGACAACATTATCTAATGGCCTTCGCGTGGTTTCTGAATACCGAAGAAGTGTGGAAACAGCTTCTGTTGGCGTGTGGGTTAATGTTGGCTCTCGGTATGAAGAGCCATCTTTAAATGGGATAACACATTTTTTAGAGCATATGCTGTTTAAAGGGACGGAGCGTCGATCGGCGCGGGATATTGCTTATGAAATTGAGCGCGTAGGCGGACATATGAACGCCTATACTACGCGTGATTATACTACTTATTATGCACGCGTCCTTAAAGAAGATTTACCTCTAGCTGTAGATATGCTTGCTGATATAATTCAGAATAGTAAACTTTGTGATAAAGAAATCTTGCGCGAACAGGATGTTGTGATCCAGGAAATTGGTCAAGCTTTGGACACACCTGATGATCTTGTTTTTGATTTGATGCAAGAGGTCGCTTATCCAGATCAAGCGCTAGGCCGGACCATTCTCGGCCAGCCAGAAAATGTTCGCAGTTTCAATAGCACAACTCTAAAAGGCTTCATGCAAAGTCACTATACGGCACAAAATATGGTGCTGGCTGCTGCAGGCAAGGTGGATCATGCAGAGCTTGTCGCCCTTGCTGAGAAAGAATTTTCATCTCTACCACAGGGGCAGGATCAGGGCTTCGAACCTGCTATGTATCAAGGTAAGTCAATCCTTGATGACAAAGCATTAGAGCAAAGTCATGTAACGCTTGGTTTTCCAGCAGTAGGGTTTCATCATGATGACTATTATGCATTGCAGGTTTATTCTATGGCTCTTGGTGGGGGCATGTCTTCTCGTCTCTTTCAAGAAGTAAGAGAGAATAGGGGCCTTGCCTATAGTATTTATTGCTTTGCCAATTGCTTTTCTGATCATGGTCTTTTTGGAGTTTATGGCGGGACTTCTCCTGATCTGGTGCCAGAAATGGTGCAGGTAACCTTGGACCAAATGAAAGACATGAGTATGAATATGACCAGCGAAGAACTTGATGTTGCTAAGGCTCAGTTAAAGGCTGGTTTACTTATGGCCATTGAAGCGACAACAAGCCGAATTGAACAGATTGGGCGTCAAATACTGTTTTTTGATCGGGTCATTCCCATCGAAGAAATGATCAGTAATGTTGAATCAGTTGATCTCGCAAAAGTGAAGTCGTATGCAGCAGATCTTATAGAAACAGGGCCAGTGACGTCAGCTATCGTTGGAAAAGTACCTGTGGGGTATAAACTCCCTCTCTAGGAATTGAGTTAACTCTATAAAGAGAAGTTTGATTATTTTTATGATTTTTGAAAAATGATCGACTGCCTCTTGTTTTTCTTTTCACCCTTCTTACATGAAATATACAGTCGCCAATGATGGGGCTGTATGAAACCTAATATCTGTCCAAAATGGAAGATATGCTTTGTCCAAACGCACTGACCATAGCTGTCAGGGACACCTCGCTTAAGAAGGAGAATGATAATGCGTAGATTTGACCTAAGTCCCTTGATGAAAAGTTCAATCGGATTTGATCACTTAAATAGAATGTTAGATACAGCTTTTGCCGAAGACGGTGGCAGTAGCTATCCTCCCTACAATATTGAGAAAATTTCTGAAGATGACTATCAGATCTCAATGGCTGTCGCTGGTTTCTCACCCGAAGAGCTTGTTGTTACGGTCGAGGAAAATAGATTAATTATCCGAAGTGAATCCCTTCCTGAAAACTCTGAAAGATCTTACCTACATCGTGGAATAGCCAAGCGAGCATTTGATCGCCAATTTAATTTGGCCGAAAGCATAAAGGTAGGAGATGCGGCCTATGAAAATGGCCTTCTTGTGGTCAACTTAAAGCGCATCATTCCTGAGCATAAAAAGCCGCGCCAGATTGAAATACGAAATGGTAAGTCTGATGCCGTGCATACCGCTCTGGAAGTAGATGCTGCATAGACGCCTCTTTTTATAAAATTTTATGCCGCAAGTGAAAGCTTGCGGTTTTTTTATTCAACATTGGATAAGACAGATTTAAGTGTGTCAAGATAGATAGACAAGGCCTCACGACCCATGTGTGTGATCCGGCATGTTGTTAGAGGCTTTCGCCCAGCAAAAGATTTTTCAACTTTTATATAGCTAGCTTCTTCTAGCTTTCGAATATTAACGGATAAATTTCCTTGGGTTACTTCAAGTGAAGTCTTCAGTTCCACAAAGGACGCTGTGTCCGCATTGGCAAGGTATACCATAATACCCAACCGTATGCGGCCATGTATGATCTCGTTAATTTTATTGATTTGAAGCTCAGGCGTGCTCATAAGGATTATTTCCCTGACCGAGCCATTTTCAGTCCGGAGAGCCCCATGAGACCAATCATGGCTGCCCCCAAAACAAGGAAATATGTCGTGCCATTATCAATGAATATGCCCATGGCAAGGGCGGTAATGAACCAACCAGCAGTGACAAGATACATCCATGTATATCTTAGGATCATCGCTGCTGTAAACCATGCCGACCCTTGGAAAGCACAGATCACAATTGGGAATAACATCCATAAAGAGACATCCTGTCTTGCATAGGTCATCCACCCAATAATAACAGCCATCACAGTGTTAGCCATGCCGATGCCGGCAAACATAGAGCCCACAGCTCGTGACGCTGTTCCAACTTCATTGAGGGAGGGAGTGTCTATGCGTGCATAATAAATGCATATGGCAATATATATGATGGTCGGTAAAATAGAAATCGTGAGCGCTGTGAGGCCTGAATATTCATATAGGCCCAAGAAAGCAAGCCATGTGAGCAAACATTGAATGCCATAGATAAGCCCAGCGTAACCATATAAGATGCCAGCAATTTTCAAGCTAGGATTATGTTCTGCGACAATTCCTTTAATGAAATCAAGATCAGCCTGTGCCTGTTTAACCGTTTTATCTGCTATGTCTTCACTCATGATGAGAGCTCCACATTTCCAATTATCTGGGGTTGGTATGATGAGTGTGACTCATATTCATCGTGTATATCAAAACTAGTTTGAAAAATAAACTAAAATTCAACATATTCGACGGATGACCTTTTTATTTGAAGAGGGCTTCTGCTGCAGAGAGGCTATCCCCTCTCAAGGCCTTCTCAGCTTCGGCTCGTTTAACCTCTAGATGTAATCGCTCAATGCGATCCACAAGCTCCTCAACTCCATGGGTGGAAAGGTCCTGTTTTTCTAGGGCTTCGAGCTCATCAGATTTCCTTAATGGCAAATCATCCATATCCATTGCGCTTCTCCTTGCATGTTCAGTCAAGACTTGGCAGTTTATATCTATAAATAGGGAGATGTAAATGCGTGCTATTGAGATATCTAAACCCGGTGGGCCTGAGGTGCTCAGTGCTGTAGAACGCCCTAAGCCTTCCCCTAGTTCAGGGGAAGTGTTGATTGCAGTGAAGGCTGCTGGCGTTAATAGGCCTGATATAGTTCAGCGACAGGGCTTTTATCCGCCGCCTCCTGGTGCAAGCGATATTCCTGGCCTTGAGGTGGCAGGCATTGTTGAAAGTGTTGGTCACGGTGTAAAAAATATAGCCATTGGTCAGCGTGTTTGTGCCCTGCTCACGGGCGGAGGATATGCGGAATATGGCCTTGCATATGCCGAATGTGTTCTTCCGATTCCATCAGGTCTAGATTTTATTGAAGCAGCAGCACTGCCTGAGACCTATTTTACTGTTTGGTCTAATCTCTTTGATCGAGCAGGTTTAGAAAATAGTGATACGCTTTTGGTGCACGGCGGCTCATCAGGTATTGGATCAACGGCTATCCAATTAGCCAAGGCCTTTGGCTCAGATGTGATAGCAACGGCAGGTTCTGATGATAAGACTGAATTTTGCAAGAATCTGGGGGCAGATTTAGTTATAAACTATCGAACTGAGGACTATGTGCAAATCATTTCGGAGGCCCGTTCTGCAGGGGTGAATGTCGTATTAGATATGGTTGGTGGTGATTATATTGATAGAAATATCCAATGTATGGCTCCTGAGGGGCGCCATGTCTCTATTGCTTTTTTAAAAGGCCCAAATCTAACTTTGAATATGCTGCCAGTGATGCTGAAAAGATTAACCTTAACAGGCAGTACCCTCAGAGCAAGGGATAAAGAGTTCAAAGGGGCAATAGCACAATCCTTACATGAAAAGGTCTGGCCTCTCCTTGAAAATAAATCCTGTGTCCCTCAGATCTATAAGACCTTTCCACTTGATCAGGCAGAAGATGCTCACGCCCTCATGGAAACAAGTGAGCACCAGGGGAAAATTATCCTCACAGTGTAAATTTTATCTCTGATCAGATTCCAAGTGACAGGCGCAACTTTGAGTGCTAGTGTCCTTGCATGAAGATTAGTCTTCTCCCTCAGCTTACAACTCAATAAAGCTTAGGGGCAGGTTTCACCCAAAGGGTGGTCTGCTGGGAAGACACCTGTATTTAAAGGGGAAAGAGGATGACTCAGCCACTTATGCCAATGGCTACAGCAGTATGGCTCGTAGATAATACGGCACTGACATTTAAACAAATCTCTGATTTTTGTTCTATTCATGAACTAGAGGTTCAGGGCATTGCCGATGGCACTGTCGCGATAAATATGGTTGGCCAAGATCCAATCAACAATGGTCAATTGACTTGGGATGAGATTAACCGCTGTCAAGCGGATCCATCTGCAGCCCTTGTTCTTTCTGTCGCTGATATTGCTCCGCGTCAAAGAACTAAAGGGCCACGTTATACACCGCTCTCTAAGCGGGGTGACAAGCCTGATGCGATTGCTTGGCTCGTACGGAATCATCCAGAGTTGACAGACCTGCAGATTAGTCGCCTGGTAGGTACAACGAAGCCAACAATTCTAGCCATTCGTGAAAAAACACACTGGAATATTTCTAATATTTCTGCAAAGGATCCTGTGGCTTTGGGTCTATGTAATCAAATAGAGTTGGATGCTGCAGTTCAGCTAGCAGCGTCGCGTCAGCAGAAAGCAGCACCGGCCGAAGATGTTAAGGTCGAGAGCGAGCCTGCTGTTACACTGAGTGTTGATTCAGAGACAGCGGCAGATGCGTAAAATTTTAAAGAATAATGAAAGGGTAGGCTTGTGGGGATAGGCCTATCCTTTTCGCTGGACAATTATATGAATTTCTTGTGTAATTTAAGGTGAGATTGTAAACTTGTTTTTCTCTCGAGAGGTGTAAATTGAGCAAAAAAAGTTTATCCGAATTGAATGTTGTCCTTGCGCTACCAAATCAGCAGGTTGCCCAAGGCATTTCAAATAGCCTGCGGTCTGAGGGCATCAAACGCATCGCTTATGCATCGACAAGCAGCGAAGCGCTTAACGCGATGGCTTCTTCTGGCGGCCGTGTTAATATGTTTTTCTTAGCCTCAAACCTTGAGCCCCATGGTGGCATTGATTTTACTCGTTTTGTACGTATGACAAATTCTCCGATGGCTAGGGCGGATATCATTTTACATTTAGATGGTGAGGTAACTAAGGAGAGAGCCTTAGAAGCCCGGAATGCTGGTGCAAGTGCCTTGATGATTGGCGATATAACTGGTGCAGTTGTTCTGAAACAGATGGAACAGGTGATTTCAGTTCAGAAGAAATTTATTACATCTGATAGCTATACTGGACCAGATAGACGGCGTCTCAACCCACCGCCCTATACTGGACAAGAAAAACGTCAATCGTAATTTTCTTTAGTTGTTTAATAAGAGAGAGCAGTGCCCCGTTAGAGTAGGATGATGGGGACGCCATTACAAATTAAGGACTCCTCTTTGTATTTTAAGCGCACATAGGCAAGGCCGCTTTGTCGTGCAACACTTTTCATGGTACCAGCATTTTTCCCTGTTTCAGTCACGATTTCCATATTTGCCTCGACTGAACCTGGATGTTTAACGGGCAATAAACTTTTCTTGATGGTTGTTCGGTGTTTCATGCGTGTCGTTTGTTCTTGTCCAATGTAACATCCTTTGGTGAAACTGACGCCGTTATTCGCTTCTGCTCGGCATTCTAGCCAGAAATATTTATCAACTTCCTGGTCCTGACTGCCTTCAGGAATGCCCAGTGTTAAGCGCTCAACTTCATAATCTTCCGCTTTGAGAGGATCAAGGCTGTGAGCGATTTCATCGCCAAGCGTTAAGTTGATGCCTTTAGGAATAATCCCGCGGCGGCCTAATTTCCAGTGCCTTGGATCAGTGAAAGTAGGATAGGGGATGTCATCGTCCCCCCACAAAGCCCAAATTCTTGATTCATCAGAAAGGTTCCCAATCTCCACCTTTGCCCGTAATTTAAACATCATTAAGCGTTTCCAAAGATCTTCGGCCCGTGAGAGTTCACAATCAACTAGGATCGCGTCGTCTAGCTCGTAGAGGATGAAATCAAAAAGATATTTTCCTTGAGGGGTTAGAAAAGCAGCATAAAGCGGTGATTGCGGTGTAAGACGGTCCATGTCAGATGTGACAAGACCTTGCAAAAAGCTCTTTCTCTCCTCGCCAGTCAGCTTGAGAAGACCTCTGTTTTTGAGCATGAGTGCTTGTGTCATAAATAGATCCTTTTTCAACTATTCTCATCATATAAGCGCCTCTGGGGCAGATTCAACAGTTTCTATCTTTCAGAGGATGGTAAGTGCGATAAAATCATTAAAATTTTATGAGATTGTCATACTTTTGTCGTTCAGTTGCTATAAATCACTAAATCGTTATAAAAAACATTGTTTTAAGGGCAATCTGGTGCTTGTCTTTGGTGAAATGCGTGGTTATAGTGAATCGCAATTAGCTAAGCTTTTAAAGCGAAAGGCTTACTTTGCACATTATAATGATACCATTCCGGGGCAATACCCTTATTTGGAGGACAAAGAATGACATTTAATCGCACAAGACTTAAAGTTGTAGCAGTGGCAGCAGCAACACTCATGGTAGCAGCATGCTCTAATGATTCCAGTGATATGAATAAATCCACTGAAAATCAACAGGTCGATGTTCAGTCAAATAACGGTGAAAATATTTCTGGGGTTAACAATCCGCAAATGACGGAAACTCAACTTGCAGAGCAAAGAGAGCTTGAGACATGGTATTCTAAAGATGCCAAAGGGATTGAGATGTATGCTGGCGCTGATCGTGTCTTGTTCGCCTATGATAGCGATGAACTAACGGATGCTGCTCGTCGTATTCTTCAAAGACAAGCTGAATGGTTAAATCATTATGGGGATGTTAGTGTTGCGATTGAAGGTCACTGTGATGAGCGCGGAACACGTGAGTATAACTTAGCACTTGGTGAGCGTCGTGCGATCGCTGTTAAGAACTACCTTCTTGCCCTTGATGTCTCTGCGGATCGTCTGACAACAATCAGCTACGGTAAAGAACGTCCAGTAGAAGTTGGGACTGGTGAAGGTGTGTGGTCTAAAAACCGTCGCGGTGTTTTGGTGATTAGATAATCACTGCCAAAGACTAAGAATTTAACTGCCCCGCTCCGGACCCCTTATGGCATTCTGGGCGGGGCAGATTCATGAATAGCAATAGGGTAGAGAGTTATATGCGTATTTTTCTTGCAGTTGTTTTGCTTGTTTCAGGAACCATTTTTTCGGTTGGGGACGCTCATGCTCAGAGCCGAAAAGAATTGAATGCAAAAATCACGAATCTCGATCTACTTGTCCAACAGCTAAAGATTGATCTTAAGCGAGCTGCCGATGGTGACGGCAAAAAGATGCGCATTATCATTGCTGATATGTCTGCCAAGATGACGTCTCTTGAGCGTCAGCTTAGGGCCCTGACCGGGCGCCTAGAGGAAATGGAAGAACGTCAGCGACAATTTTCTACGGAGATTGATGGGTTAAGGCAGGAAATGGCTTTCCAGCTTCAAGCTTTAAAAGCGGCCCCTGCGACAGAAGTTCCTACCGAGGATGCAGGTCAGTCTGAACAGAACGCGACCAATGTAGATTCTACAGCTATAGAATCTTCATCAACAGTCGAAGCTACAACCCCAACAAATCGGGCACCAGAAGCACTTGTAAATGAGGGTGTAAGCACAGCGATCACCTTGCCGGAAGGCACAGATAAACAACAATATGACTTTGCTTTTTCCTTCATTCATAAGCAAGACCTACCTAATGGGGAGGTTGCATTGAAACAGTTTATTGAGGCCAATCCGTCGTCCTCTCTTCTTTCAAATGCGCGCTATTGGTTGGGCCGTGTTTATCAACGACAAAATAAAATACCTCTCGCAGCGGGAGAGTTTCTCGCGATTATAGAAACCTACCCAAATAGTACTAAATATCCGGACGCCCTTGTAGATCTTGCCGATGTTCTCGTCAAATTAGGCGAAGAGTCCGGTCAAATTTGTGCTATTCTGGCCGAGTTCAATGGTATGGACAAAAAAGTCTCTGCGCGTTTAAGGGCGAGAGCAGATAGATTTTATAAACAGGCAAAGTGCCAGTAGTCGATTGACATGTCTCAGCTTGAAGATTTTTCAGCCTCTTTCCAGGATTTACAGTTGAGTAAATCCAATTGTTTGGCCGTAGGCGTGTCTGGAGGTGCAGATAGCTTGGCCTTGATCTTGTCGCTCAAAGACCTTGACTATACAGTTCACGCTCTCATCGTTGATCATGGCCTTAGGGCAGAGTCAACCAGAGAAGCGCATTCTGTCGCCAAAATAATGCAAAGTCATGACATTCCTTACTCAGTTCTAAAATGGACTGGGGAAAAACCACTTTCTAATATCCAGTCTCAAGCCCGCGAAGCACGATATGCCTTGATGAAACAGTGGTGCCTGTCTGAAAAGATTGGGAATCTGCTTGTCGCACACCATAGGGATGATCAAGCAGAGACCTTTCTTCTCAGACTTGCTAGAGGTAGTGGAATTAAGGGACTTCAAGCGATGCAGAAAGTGACCAGTTTAGATCCAAGTCTCAACCTGCTTCGGCCCTTCTTGAATACACCGAAATCAGATTTGGAATCTTATCTTCTTTCTAAAAATGTGACGTGGATCAAAGACCCCAGTAATGAGAATATTTCATTCGACCGGGTGCAAATCCGTAACTTTTTAAAGACCCCGCCTCACGAGGGTTTCTCTGCTCAACGTCTTGTTAACACAGCTCAATCGATGCAAAAGGCTCAATCCGCTCTCGATTATTATGTTTCCGAATGGCTAACAACTTGGGTTAACGCTACGGAGTATTGTTATGTGACAATAAATAGCGCTGGTCTTCATAAGGCCCCTGAAGAGATTGTTGAACGCAGTCTTACAGAAATAATAAAAAGTATTTCCGGTAAGGACTATGCGCCGCGCTATCAGAAACTCTTGACGCTTAAGGCACAAATGCGTGAGGGTGATTTTAAGGCGGCAACTTTGGACGGTGTTGTGTTTCGCTGTGCTGGCCCAGACCTAATCCTTGTCTACCCTGAAGAGAAAACGTTATTAAAGAAAACCGCAAAGCGGACCCATCACTATGGGGGAAGCTGGGAGCTGAGCTTTGATCCTTTCTGCGAAGAAATCAGTGTGGGTCCTTTGGGAAAAGAGGGATGGGCATCAGTTTGCGAGTTCGTAAGCCAGCGTTTGGATCATATCCCTTTCGAAGTTCGGCTGATTTTACCGACCTATAGAAATGCGGCAGGTGAAATTCTAGGTGTTTATACCCTTGGTTTAGATGCAAGCGCTATGGACCGAGTCGCGATAAAATGTAGGTATAGTGGGCCTTTTTCGCTAGGAGCATCCCTAGGTCCCTAAAATATCACCCAATATTTTCATAAACGCCTTGCAGGACCTTGTATTTATAAATAGAAAGCTTATCTTTCTCTTATCTGTGTGTGACAAGTCTGTTGCAACGCGTTAAAATAATAAGAACAAGTAGATTCCTTTAAAGGAAAAGAAGAGTGAACAGTTTTATGAAAAATTTACTGGTTTGGGTCGTGATCATTATGTTGCTAGGTGCGCTTTATAACGGCTTTAGCAATACCGATGCGAATATTGAGACCATACCCTTTTCTGACTTTAAAAATGCAGTCGCGGCGGGGACTGTTTCCGAAGTTAAGATAACAGGACAAGATGTTGTTGGTAAGTTTACTAGCGGTGAACAATTTAAAACAACAAAAATGGCGTTTGATTTGAATCTGGCGGATTTTCTCGTAGAAAAGAACGTCAAAGTGGTTGTTGAAAAGCAAGATAGTGGCATGTTGCTTGGGACAATTTTATCGTGGCTGCCATTCATCCTGATTATTGGATTCTGGATTTACATGATGCGCCAGATGCAAGGCAAAGGCGGTGGCGGTGGTGCCATGGGCTTTGGTAAATCTAAAGCCCGTCTTTTGAATGAACAAACAGAGCGGAAAACATTTGAAGATGTCGCCGGCATTGAAGAAGCTAAAGAAGAGCTGGAAGAGGTCGTTGATTTCCTCAGAGATCCTGGGCGCTTTACTAAGCTTGGCGGAAAGATTCCAAAAGGGGCGCTGCTTGTGGGCCCTCCAGGAACCGGTAAAACATTGCTAGCCCGTGCAATTGCAGGAGAGGCGAATGTGCCTTTCTTTACAATATCTGGATCAGATTTTGTTGAAATGTTTGTTGGTGTTGGTGCGAGCCGTGTTCGGGATATGTTTGAACAGGCCAAAAAGAATGCGCCGTGCATCATCTTCATTGACGAAATTGATGCAGTCGGCCGTCACAGAGGTGCTGGTCTCGGCGGTGGTAATGACGAGCGAGAACAGACGTTAAACCAACTCCTTGTTGAGATGGATGGTTTTGAGGCGAATGAAGGCATTATCATTTTGGCGGCAACAAACCGTCCAGATGTTCTAGATCCTGCTTTGCTTCGCCCCGGACGTTTTGATCGTCAAGTTGTTGTACCAAACCCTGATAAAAATGGTCGCGAGAAAATTTTGCAAGTCCATTCAGCCAAAGTGCCTCTCGCTCCGGATGTTGAACTAACAGTGATTGCAAGAGGAACACCAGGTTTTTCTGGAGCTGATCTTGCGAACCTTGTAAACGAAGCGGCATTGATGGCTGCACGTCGCAACAAGAAAGTCGTTTCTAATAAAGAATTTGATGATGCAAAAGATAAGATCATGATGGGATCGGAACGCCGATCTATGGTGATGACAGATGATGAGAAAAAGATGACGGCCTATCATGAAGCGGGTCATGCGCTTGTTTCTTTGATGTGCAAGCATCTTGACCCTATTCATAAAGCGACCATCATTCCGCGTGGTCGTGCACTTGGTATGGTCATGAGTTTGCCAGAACGGGATCAATATTCTTTCTCAAGAGGAAAAATGCATGATCAGTTGGCTATGGCTATGGGTGGCCGTGTGGCTGAAGAGATTTGTTTTGGCGAAGAAGAGGTTTCTTCGGGTGCCTCCGGAGACATTCAAGCCGCAACAGATCTTGCAAGAAAGATGGTGACCCAGTGGGGTATGTCAGAGAAGCTTGGCCCTGTTCTTTATACTGAAAATCAGCAAGAGGTATTCCTTGGCCATTCTGTTGCACAGTCACAAAACATGTCTGATGAAACAGCCAAATTGATTGATGCTGAGATTAAAAGATTTGTTGAAGAAGGCTATGAGCGTGCTCGTACAATCCTTACAGAGGGCAGAGAACAGCTGAATCAAATCGGCGAAGCTCTCCTCGAGTATGAAACTCTGACGGGGGATGAGCTTAAAGTTCTCATTAAAACAGGCAAAGTTGAACGGAAAGAGCCTGAAGCACCAAAGCCAGCGACAACGGTCTCTGCGCCCACGACGGGTCCTCAGACAGCTGAGCCAAAAGATGATCAGAATGACGCCGATGCAGTGTCAACTGAAGGCGATAAGGCTGAATAAACGTGCAGACAAATGATCTGAAACATCTACCGGAAGGGGCAAGGGTTTACCTTGTCCCTTCTTTACCTATTTGGGGTGATGAACGGTCCTTGCGTCTTGGATCCACGGGCCTCGGTTTTCGATCAGTACGGGTGATAATTCGTACACCAGAGACCCCTGCTCATCGAGTTTTCGATGAATATTTGCTTTGGGAAGAAGTCGACACCTTACATGTGTCTGACAGCATAAGAGAGCAAATAAATACACAACTTTCTCACCTTAGGTCACCTCGCTCTTCGCTAAAGCTTGAGGACGTGACAAAAGACCTCTCTTTCCTCTCCCCTTTGATTATGGGTGTGCTGAATGTGACACCAGACAGTTTTTCTGATGGGGGTGATTTTATAGATCCAGAGCATGCAATTGTTCGTGCTCGCCGTATGATAGCCGAAGGCGCTGATATTATTGATATTGGGGGAGAAAGTACTCGCCCTGGCGCCGCGCCTGTCTGGGAAGGAGATGAAGCTGAACGTGTTATCCCTGTCATCCTTGCTTTGGCAAAAGAAGGCGTGCCTTTGTCGATAGACACGCGCCATAGTTTTGTAATGGAAGAAGCCTTAAAAGCCGGTGCGACAATCATCAATGATGTTTCAGCCTTAACATATGATCCTGAAAGCCTTGCGGTAGCTGCCCAAAGCACAGCACCTGTAATTTTGATGCACTCAAAAGGAGAAAGCAAGCAGCAGCATATCTATGATGATGTGGTTTTGGATGTCTATGATTATCTAGCTGAAAGACGAGAGGTATGCCTTCAGGCCGGAATCTCAAAAGACAGAATAATCCTTGATCCGGGTATTGGTTTTGGCAAACGGGTTGTTGAAGATAATATGGCTTTGATGAATAGCTTGAGTCTTTTTCACAGTTTAGGCTCTCCAGTTTTACTGGGGGCTAGCCGCAAAAGATTTATCGGCGCAGTCACAGGAGTTGAGCAGGCAAAAGATCGAATGCCCGGCTCTCTTGCTTCGGCACTTAAAGCTTTTGAGCAAGGAGTGCAAATTGTGAGAGTTCATGATGTAAGCGAAACGAAACAGGCCCTTAAGTTAATTCAAGGGCTGCATGATCATGCTCTTATGGATCAACCTGGTCTGAGAGCAGAGCGGAAAGCTGAAGTATCATGAATGGGCGGGTCTTAATTATAGCAGGATCTGATAGCGGCGGTGGCGCAGGCATTCAGGCGGACATCAAAACCGTTACAATGTTAGGGGGGTATGCATCAACAGCAGTGACATGTGTGACAGCGCAGAATACCCTAGGGGTATCCGATATACATTCTATCCCACCTAAAATGGTTTATGAGCAAATAAAATCTGTTCTAGAAGATATTGGAACCGACGTAATTAAAACAGGTATGCTTTATTCTGCAGAAATTATAAAAGCTGTCGATAGGGCTCTCGAAGATTTTCAGTATACAGGTGATTTGATCGTGGATCCTGTTATGGTCGCTACTAGTGGCGCTCAACTGCTCAACCATGATGGCATTGCCCTTTATAAGGAACTGTTGCTACCCAGGGCCACGCTTGTGACGCCGAATGTTCCCGAACTTGAAACCCTAACTGGACGGACTATTGTTTCTGAAGAAGATCTGATTACCGCAGCAGAAGCGTTACTCTTGGCTGGCACAAAAGCTGTTGTTGCTAAGGGAGGTCACTTGCAAGAAGAATTAGACATCGTTCGAAATTTTTATATTTCACAAGACAGCCGGTTTTCCTTTGAGGCAGACCGTCTTCCTTCACGGAATACACATGGCACAGGCTGTACGCTAGCAAGCGCGTTAGCGGTCTCTCTAGCGCAAGAAATGCCTCTTTATGAAGCCTGTGAGCGTGCGAACAACTTTGTAAGTCGAGCAATTGAACAGGCGCCGAATTTAGGCAAAGGTGCAGGGCCTATGGGTCATGCTCAAGCCAGGGGGTAAGGATGAAGCTTTTTCTTTATTTTCTTTTATGTATCCTCATGACTTTATTTGGAGCCGTTTATGCAGAGGATCAGAAACCAGAAATCATGACTGCGCAGGCCTTAGGAAATTTCCCTGCTCCGATCCCAGATCACACCATATTCTACGGGGGCGGGGCGCCTCAATTTGGTGAGCTGTGGATGCCTAAGACACCAGTCCCTGAAAATGGCTTTCCTGTTATTATGTTTATTCACGGCGGCTGTTGGTATGCTGAATATGATATAAAGCATACGAGAAATTTGACGAAACATCTCTCAGACGCAGGGTTTGCTGTCTGGTCAGTTGAATTCAGAAGGATAGGACATGAAGGAGGAGGGTTCCCGGGGACTTTTGACGATATTTTAACTTCGGGTAAAGCGCTAGATAAACTGGCTGGCCCCCATAGATTAGATTTAAGTCGGGTTGTTGTATCAGGCCATTCAGCTGGTGGTCATTTGGCTCTGTGGTATGGCCGTGAAGCGAAGATTAAACCAAAAGCCGTGCTTGCTATGGCCCCTGCAGCAGACTTATCCTATCTTAGTAAAGAACAAACCTGTGGCAATGCTGCTACGAAATTAATGGGGGGAAGCCCAAAGGACAAGGCCGAAGCCTACAAAATGGCTGACACGGCCTTAAATCCACTACAAACAGTACCCCAGACTATTTTCATTGGAAAATATGATAAGACTTGGACGCCTGTCGCTTTGCGCTATGTAGAAGTACTGAAGGAGAAAATGATAGCACACACGGTGATAGAAGCCCCGCTTTCAGGGCACTTTGAGATGATAGATCCTCGTCATAAGACATTCTCTCTTCTTGTTAAAGAGTTTAAAAGGTTAGCGAATTAGATATGGACTTATTTTATAGGGAACGCGGTGAAGGGGAACCAGTAATCCTCTTGCATGGATTATTTGGCTCCAACGATAACCAAGGGGGCCTTGCGCGGGCACTATCAGAAAATTATAGAGTATATGGCTTTGATCTTCGGAATCACGGGAAAAGCCCGCACACCCCCGAGATGGGGTACGACAAGATGGCTGGCGATGTAATCGGTATGATGAATAAGCTCGAGATTGAATCAGCCCATTTTGTCGGACATTCAATGGGGGGTAAAACCTCAATGCAAGTTGCGTTGAATAACAGTCACAGAGTCAATAAACTTTGTGTGCTTGATATTGCCCCAGTTGCTTATGATCATCATCACACCCAGATACTGAAAGGGATGCGTAAGGTAACCGAGACAGAAATCTCGTCACGAGATGATGTGATAAAGATTTTAAGCTCTTATGAAAAAGAACCAGCTGTTTTATCTTTTCTAGCGACCAATTGGCGCCGAAATTCTGAAGGGCGCTGGGACCTGAGATTAAATTTGGACGCCATTGAAACTCATTACCAGCAGATCGTAGCGGGCAATAGCGGTACACCCTACAATGGCGATACTCTTTTTGTACGTGGCGGTGAAAGTGATTATGTTTTACCAGAACACCGCGAAAGAGTTTTATCCCTCTTCCCTAAAGCATCAGTCCGAACTGTGGGCGGAGCAGGGCATTGGCTTCATGCTGAAAAACCAGACATGGTCCAGCGTATCGTGAAACGTTTTCTTGACGGCGTGTAACGTGTAAGAAAGGCCCGCAGGGGTGGTAGGGGCCTTTGAATTTATCTAGGGTTGTTCGTTCTCACTCAAGTCTATTCCTTGGGTAGTTTGAACCAAAAGCGGTAGACGACATTCTCTACTGTCAGAGCGACACCCTGTCTCACCCGTGGTTGATAACGAAACTTAAGAGCTGCTTTGCGACTTGCCTTAAAAAAGACTTTGCCAGGGTCACCGTCCACAAAGCGAATACTAGTAGGGTCCACAGTGCCATCTGCGTTGACTGTCAAACTAATCTCACAATACCCCTCAATCCCCTTCTCCTGTGCGCTAATAGGATAGTTTGGACGGGTCGATGCAAGTAAGGTCATCTCGCCTTCACTCACAAAGCTATAATCAACATCTGATGTTGAAGTGGGAGGAGACAGTTCTGGTTGCTTGGGTATGAAAATATTGTTCTCTTGATCACCTGTCAACGGGGGTTCATAAGTGGGAGGGACAGTTACGGGAGGTATTGGCTCTACCGTCGTTGGTCCTTTCGGTTTGGGCTCGACCTCTTTATCCATTTGAATGACATTAGGAATTTTAGGCGGCTTAATGGGATCAAGATGAAGATCATCTTGCGCTACCAATCCAGACATTAGCATAAACAGGCTAAATGTCACACTACCACTAACTACTAAAGCTCCTGTATATCGTGTGGTTTGTCTCATTTCTCTCTCCTTTTCTGCATATGGATTATTAAGTAATAACATAACATAATCAATAATCCTACTTATACAGGATGAATTCAATTTATTCTTTTATTATGCAAATAATCATTGGAAGAGATGGCCAACGAGATCAAAAAAAAGCGGCACCCTAAGGCACCGCTTTTTCAATTCTATAATACGAAAATGTTATTTACATTTACGCTTTGTATCATTGCCAGAGAACATATCTTCACGGGCGATGTCTGCTTCAATAGCTTTCTTAAAGCTTGAAACCTGACGTTTTATACGTCTGTTTTTCGACTCACGGCCCAGTTTTTGGAAGACCCGACAGGCGTCCATAACTTTTTTCTGATCCAGAAGAGCTGCCCCTTTACCAAGCGTTGCGCTGTCGATCTTAGAACGTGATGGTTTCTTCTTCTTTTTGTATAGAGCCAAAGCTTTATCGAACATACGCACAGCGTTTGCAGAGTTACCATTACCATATTCCATACCTGCGACTTGTAGGTACAGCTCTGGATCTTGGAGCTCATCAGCAACTTTTGTCAGCGGCGGTACAGCCTTTTCAAACTCATAAGATGACATATAGGCCTGAGCAAGAAGACGCGTGTTATCTGTATCAGACTTCATGCGACCATCTCTCAATGCAGATTCGATAATCCAAGCTGCTTTAATAGACGATTCACGGGCAAACTGAATTTGAGCGACCATTTTGATCTCATTCGGTTTGTTATCCATCCAACCCATTTCATAAATAGCCTCAAATAGAGAGTAAGAAACTGTATCTTCACCCAGTTCCTGGTGGACACTGGCGAGGCGCTTATAATATTCTGGCTTCGACCATTTAACGACCATAATCTCTAGCATATCGCGGTAGCGGTTAACATTGCCAAGCTCGTAGTATGAGCTTGCAAGCAGCTGATACCATTGTTCCTTAGAATCTGTTTCAGGATTAGCTTCAGCTTCATCAATTGCACGCTGCATGTAGCTAATCGCTTTATTATAGTCTTTAGTGACATAGTAAAGCTGTGCAATGAAGGTATTCTGTGTT
The DNA here is from genome assembly GCF_031598375.1 of Temperatibacter marinus. Lineage (NCBI taxonomy): Bacteria > Pseudomonadati > Pseudomonadota > Alphaproteobacteria > Kordiimonadales > Temperatibacteraceae > Temperatibacter > Temperatibacter marinus. Next base: position 148,792 of record NZ_CP123872.1, on the reverse strand, counting down.
GTTGTCACTTTATGACAAACAGTGTCAGAAAGTTTGAACCAATCATTTAGATAGTCTAGCGCACGATCATATTGCTCTTCAGAATAGTTTAGCTGAGCAACACTGTAGGTAATGCCGTGCAAACGTGTTTCTCTGAAAACAGCTTCGTAGCTAAGAAAATCTTCAAGATTTTTGATTGCTGCTTTTGTATCGCCGCGCTCAAAGTTAATTTGAGAGTAAAGCTGAAGCATTGACGCACGATCATAATCCGGTGTGCGGCTAGAATTTAGCGCATCCTTGATAAGACTTTCAGCGTCTCTTGCCATAGATTTTGTTTGATTCTCAAGAGCAGGAACTTGACTAAGGAACGTCTGTGCTTGCGAGCGAAGGGTCGCAGCTTCAGTTGCTTCTTCAGGCTTAGTCTTCGTCGCAGCCAAAGCTTCCGCTTCTTTTGCCTGAGACTTTAGCATATCAATCTGCTTACGTAGCTCACCTGATTGATCAAAGATTTCGAGAACCTTTTCATACTTGCGATATGTCCGCTTGCTCATGGTGATATTTTTACGTGAAGATTTGAAAGGCTTCCCGTCAGCACAGATATTTTGTGCAAAAGCCTTTGTGCTCAAACCTGGGATCGCTTCCACAAGAGGGGTCGCGGCCAAAACAGCACCAATGACTGAGGCTTTAATGGCTGGTTTCGCAAATTTTGCAAATGTATTGAACATAGTTAACTCCAGTTGCCTTAGTCTTCAGCCAAGTTGAATGAGAATTTGTAAATAACGCCAGTCACTTTCTGACCTTTACCATTCACTACACGTGGCTTGTATTTGAACTTAGCTGCGGCTTTACGGCTTGCACGGAAGAATACATTCTTAGGCTCTTCTTCTACAAGCTCGATTGAATTTGAATCGACAGTTCCGTCTTCATTCACAGTCAGGCGTACAACACAGTATCCCTCAATACCACGCTCAAGCGCACGGTTCGGATAAACAGGCTGTTGCATAGCAAGTGGAAGGTAATCCCCGTCAGCGCCAGCACCAAGATTAATGTTACCTAGACCAGCACGGCCCGTTGCAGCAGAAGGAGGCGGCGCAAGGCTGATATTCGTAGGCTTTACATTCGCTACTTTGGGTATATCAATCTCAGGCTCAATAATTTCAGGCTCTGGTGGTTTCTCCAGAACGCGTTCTTTACGCTGTGGAGGTTGATCTTTAATATCCTGAATTACATTGATGGATTTACGTTTCTTGGTTTCTTTAAGGTCCAAATCAGGATCCGCAACCAAAAACTGCATCAGCATAAACAGACCGAATGTGACGGCAACTGCAGCGATGAGCGATGATGCATAACGAGCTATCATTTATTTCGCCTCCGTAGAAATAGCGATGGTCTCAACACCAGCATCTTTAATGGCATCATAAAGGTCCATTACGATTGTGGCGTCAGATCTAACATCGGCTTGGATATTAACAGTACCACGGGGGTTCTCTGAATGAAGTTTTTTCACAGCAGCACGAACACTATCAATCTTGGTTGGTTTACGGTTAATAATGATATCATTTTTATCCGTAACAGCGATCAGGATTGAAACCTGTGGCTGCAGCTCACCAGTAGCTGCTTCCGGTTTAGTTACGTCAACACCAGCTTCTTTTACGAAAACGGCGGTAACGATAAAGAAAATCAACATGATGAAAACGATGTCAAGCATCGGGGTCATGTTAATTTCGGTATCTTCATCTTTTTGCGAATGGTCACGCATTCTTACTCTCCAATAGCCTTTTGGCTCGATCTCTTAAAGAGCCGTTGGCTCTCCATCTCTGCACTTTGAAGACTTTCCCATTTTTTATTATAGGGCCAAAATATGGCGAAATATAGGTATAGTCATTCGGTGTATGTGGTGGGGATCAGGGACCCCCACCAAGGAGTATTATTTTTTCATCAGAATAATCTGCTCTCTTGGAATACCAATCTCTTGAGCAACATCATAGATTTCCATGGCGATACCAGTTTGGGCACCGCTCATCATTTGAATAACAACAGGCGCTTTTGGACGCTCAACGCTGTTTTTCTTAATGATAGCCTGGACAGAACCCAGAGCCACACGTTTGAAATCATGACGAATTTGCTGACTTCCATCGACAATGAAGGCAATCGCACGTTTGTCGTCGTCTTGCTCGTTGTCTGGTGGAGGACTGTTATTCGCAGGAGGCTTATTCACATCGATTCCACTTTCCTTTACGAAAGAAGCAGTCACGATAAAGAAGATAAGCATAATGAACACGATGTCGAGCATCGGGGTCATGTTTACTTCTGCTTCATCTTCATTTTTTGCAAACTTACGCATTAAATTCTTCCTTAAGGATTAGTGGTCCATGGTCAGCTGATCTTCAAGCTTTTCAGACTCGCGTTTTGCTTTACGTTCGATATAGGTGCTCAAGAAGATACCCGAGAGGGCAGCGACCATTCCAGCCATTGTTGGAATGGTGGCTTTTGATACACCAGCAGCCATAGCACGGGCGTTTGAAGACCCTTGTGTTGCCATAACTTCGAACACTTCGATCATCCCTGTCACTGTACCCAGCAGACCCACAAGAGGGCAGAGGGCCACAAGAGTTTTAATCATAGTCACTCCTGTGTTTAAGTCATCTGAAGTTTCGCTGATCATGGCAATGCGAATTTTGTGCGCATACCATGATTGGCGTTCAGAGCGAGATTCCCAAGCATCGATAACACGAGCTTTTTGCTTGCGATATTCAAAAGTAAAATACCACATACGCTCTACAATCAGCACCCACATGATGAATGTCACAGCCATGATCATGTACAGGACGTTGCCGCCCTGATTGATGAACGCAGCAATGGCATCAAGTGAATTACTAAGTAGAAGCATTAGCTGTTACCTTTCTCAGCATGTACCGCAATGATACCTGCAGACTGCTCTTCAAGAATGTGGATAACAGTCTTAGAAGCACCAGCCACGAAGCTGTGAAGCAACAGAGTAGGAATAGCAACCACTAGACCTTCCACAGTTGTCACAAGCGCCATAGAAATACCAGCAGCCATCATTGTTGGATCACCAGTACCGAAGAGTGTAATCGCTTGGAAAGTCGCGATCATCCCTGTCACTGTACCCAGTAGACCAAACAAAGGTGCTACAGCAGAAATCAATTTAATGAGAGTTAGGAAACGCTCAAGAGCTGGTGTTTCTTTCAGAATTGCTTCGTCAAGTTTCAACTCAAGTGTTTCAACATCTACATTTGGATTGTCAGCATACACCTGAAGAACACGACCCAGTGGGTTGTTCGGGTTCGGTGTAGAGTTTTTAATCTGTGATTTCACTTTTGCTTTCACAACAAAGAGATAAACAAACTGAACGACAGAAAGAAGAACACCAACAGCACCAAGCGCTAGAATTAGATACCCTGTAGGGCCACCAGCTTTTAACTGATCTTCTAGAGTTGCTTTGTCTACTTCCATACCCATAATGACACCGCGTGTGGGGTCAATGCCAAGAGAGACAAGGCCAGATGAAGCCGCTTGGTAAGGCGCAACCGTATCAAGCACGAGGGAAGGCTGGCGAGGAAGCTCCTCAACAATACCGCCATCAGCAAGAACGAAGAAGCGACCACCGCCTATGAAACCAAAGTCACCGATCCGAACGATGTCGAGGTTTGTTTCATTACCATCAGCAAGACGCACATTCTGATTGAATTTTACGTTCTTACCAGACTGAACCATTTCAATCATCATAGCAGAAGGCCATGTGCGAATTTCGTCAGGTGTCGGCAATTGAGCTGTATCTTTTGCTTTATCAACAAGAGCATTGATTTCGTTCAAACGATTTGGAAACTCAACAGAAATATGAGAGTTCTCAAGGGTCGCCTTCGCATCAGAAGACGCCTGCTGTAGAACACCAAACAGCTCCCCAAGTTTCCCTTTTTCTTTATCAAGCAGGTCTTCAAGGCGCGCAATTTCTGCGTCTAAGTCTTGACGTTGCTTTGTCAGACGATCACTTTCTTTTTCAAGGCGTGATTTTTCTGCATTAGAACGGTTCAATTCAGCTTGCTGCTGAACTTGCTTTGTCCGGAATGCATTCACCCGTTGCTTGTACTTAGAAGTATCCGTCACACTACCATTACGAACTTTATTCAGGAGTGTATCAAGATCTGTACCGGTGTCCTGTGCAGATACTGCAGAGAAGCCCAATACGAATGCGACAGCAGCCGAAAGAATCTTTTTCATTCTTATTTCTCCTGTGGAGCTATGATTGGTAGAGCAAGAACATCGAATGGTGCTTGCTTACGAGCCATTTTCATAAGGTTACGAATTTGGGAGTTCGCTTGTGCATCAAGCTTCTGCCATGATCCATCAACATAGGCACCAGCTTCTTTACCATCTTTGGTCTGATAGTAATAACCAATGCGACCAACTCGTGCAAAGTTCACTGTGCGACCATCAAGCTCACCGCTCCATGCGTTGATTGAGCTACCGTAGCCAGCTTCTGTTTTATAAGCTTCCAAAATAACACGGAAACGCTCAGGATCTTCAAATCCTGGATCAACAAGAACATCTTTAAGCTCTTGGAGACGGTTTTGACGTGCTTCCATTTCAAATGGAATGTCCTGAGCGATAAACTCTTCCAAGTTACCAATCATTTCTTCCATTAGACCCGGAATTTGGTTCTTAATGCTTGCAACGCCAGAGATAGATGTCTGAAGCTTAGTGATTTCTTTTTTCTGCAAATCAATTGTCCGTCTTTGCTGCGCATTAAACGCTTCTAGACCTGCAATTGCTTTGAGTGTTTGCTTATACTGAGAAATCAGTGACTGAGTTTTGTTATCAAGCTTTTCAATTTGAGACTGAGTAGCCTGTGCAACCTTCTTAGACTCTGATACTTCCTTAACGACCTGCTTAATACGGGCGTCGTCTTGTGCTGAAACAGCTGACGCGCCTGCAAAAAGAATAGAAGCAGCAGTTGCCGTTGAGATAGCTAATTTCTTTACTGTAGCCATATCCATTTTCTGCCCACTTGGGTTTACGCTGCTAAAGCAGCTTAGTTTACCTTGCATGACCATAGCTTCCCATTTAACGCCTGTTAAATAGAGAAAACCACGGTGGTCATACCCTTTTTAATCACTGGGAAAGAGAATCCAGAATATAATAATATCCACTATATCCCTTCGTACCACTCTCCCCAATGGTCCGATTATGCAATCCATTATATGGTATTGCGATATCTCATCCTTATAACTGACATTTAATAATTCACTAATGAATATGAAATGTCTGGATGCTGAGTGTCTTTTTAATGAGACATACGCCCTTAGGCAACCGCAAAAAAAAGTTACAACACACAACTAACTCTGTAATCGCATTGAGAACTAGAATTAGAGTTATTAGAGTCCGACATTCGGCTCATCTTCTATAATCCAAACATTTGATGTGTTGCCAAGTAGTTTTTTGTAATTTTCAGAAAAAAAAATGTTTTTACGGGATATCTTTATACTTCATGAATGAGAAAACTTTCATTATAAATCCTTAAGATCTATGCATAATTTAGTTTTGCCTTGATGATCATACGGGATGTAGTCGCTTTGTACTCTGTAACTATGTAGCAAATTCAAGGTGTTGAAATTTTCCTTTTATATTGGGGTTACTGTGCCTTATTTTTGCCTCTTTTTGTCCAATTTCAAAAATAGATGAGCGTTTTTAAAATATTAAAAAAATCTTTTACTTTGGTTTATTTTTGAGCGCTATTTCGATCAATTGAAAACATTATGAACCGAATCACTATAAGAAGAGGAAAGAAAATCATCGATTCTCTGATGTATTTTTCTATTTTAAGAGAATTTCTACGCCCGTGAGGATCAGTTGAACTGATTCTATCTGGCGGGGCTGATCTAAACTTTAGTAAAAAAAGAACGACCGCTGGGCAAGTGGTCGTTCTTTAAAACTCTAAACTAGGGGGAATGTGCTTGGGCCTAGCAACACGCGGTAATCTTGCCATTGCAAGCTACACTAGGGGGAGGAGGAATAGGGGTGCGCCCTACTAGGCCTTCACATACTCAAAACTACATGTCGATCTCTCGACAAGATTGAAGATACTAAAAATGGTTAAAGAGTAAGTTAACAAAACGAAGAAATATGTTTAGATTTTGTTTACTTTTTGGCAAGCCTTAGGTGAGGAAATTAGAAATTTAAATGAGATACATCAGTGGGTTAGGTTAAAATTATTCAGAGACAGTGTTTTTTAAGGTCCCAATTTTTTCTATAATAATATTGAGACGGTCTCCATTTTTTAAGAAAATCTGTGGGTGCCTGCCTGCACCGACTCCGTCCGGAGTGCCCGTTAAGAGTATATCGCCAGGGTGAAGAGTCGTAACTTCGCTAAGAGTGGCGATCAGGGCTGGGATTGAAAAGATCATGTCATCTGTTGTCCCTTGCTGCATGATTTCAGAATTGAGTTCAGTCTTTAGAGAAAACGACGGAGGTGTAACAGCCTTTGACTGCAGCAAAAGGAAAGATGCAATGCTGCCTGACTGTTCCCAATTCTTTCCTAAAGAAAATTGGCTAGTACGTTTTTGCCAGTCACGTGCTGTGCCATCCATGGCAATAGAATAGCCAAATACATGCTGCAAAGCCAAGGCTTCAGGGATTGCACGGCCTTTTTTACCAATAATGACGGCGAGCTCACCTTCAAAGTCATAGGCCTCACTTTTTGCAGGTTTCTTAAGAGGAGCATTGGATGTCACAAAGCTTTCTTGAAAACGCAGGAATATATCAGGGGCGCTAGGCAATTTCCCTCCCATTTCTTGTGCATGTTTTGCATAATTTTTACCGACACAAAATATACGGGAAGAAGGGGTGAATATTGCGCAAGGTCTTGCATGCTTTGGCAGAGAGACGGCATGAGCTTTAATGAATTTCACACTTTCTTCTGCAGGGAGGTCGATAAAATCTTCAAGAGCCCCTAAAGCCCACACGATAGGATGGGTGCCGTCTTCTACGCCGATATAGGGCGTATCCTTAACTAGCGCCGTATGGAGTTTTACCAATGACATAGAGCGAGGCTTTCCATGAGTTTAAACCATTCCATTTGATGCAGTGCAAATCTTGACACGCCGCAATCCGCGGAGGCTATTGCCAATAAAAATCTGGTCAGCGTCTTCTATTTGCTTTTTGGTTAAGGTGGCCTCTTCAGCGAGACCATTTGCTATAAGAGAAGCGCGTAATATTCCTGGTAATAATCCTGACGTTAAAGCAGGCGTAAGTAATATTGTATCCGATTTAGACGCTTTGATGAAGAGAGAACTAATGGCACCTTCACAGACTTCTCCCCGTTCATTGAGATAGATAATATCTTCTAATCCAAGCTTTTGAGCTTGCTCGAAGTCACGATCATACTGATCCCGGCGGGTTGTTTTATGATAGAGATAATAATCACCGGAGTATAGATTGTGCGAAGCAAAGGCAATTTTTCCCCGAGAAGAATTGGGCTCTAAATTGGGATTAGTCTCTTTATCGAGCACGGATGATTGAATAGATATCTTTCCTGAAAAGTCCATGATCAGTTTGATACGGTGGATGCCTGAAGAAAGCGGTATGGCCTTAAGATGCATATCCAGCTGAGCATCAATGGTCGCTTTGTCATAGGGATAACCAAAGTAAGTGGCGCTTTTATGTAGTCGCCTCATATGAAGATCAAAATTCATAATGAATGAGCTGCGAGGCATATTTTCATCTTGATCTGCTTGACTTAAACTGTGCGAATCAAAGCCCATTGTCTCAAAAAGAGCGGGAGCGTGTTGACGGGAAGCATGCAGTTCAGTTAAAAATTTACCTTTAAGCAAACATTCTTCATACTCTTGCTCTGCAGCGCTATCGGCAACGACGCCACTGCCAATGTGAAAACTACCCTTACCTGTCTTATCCAGTGTAAGCGTGCGAATAGGAACATTGAGTGTCCAATCCAAAGGGCTTTTTCCGGAAGCAGGTGAGAAGTGGCCAATTGCACCGCAATAAACATTCCGAGGGCCGTTCTCTAATTCATGAATAATTTCCATGGCTCTAACTTTTGGAGCGCCAGTTACAGAACCACAGGGAAATAACGCTTTAATCATGCTTGACGGAGTTAGAGATTTATCAACATCAGCCTGAACTTCGGAAGTCATTTGTATAACCGTCTTGTATACTTCTGTCTCGAAAAGTTTTGGAACTGAAACAGAGTGAGGTTTGGCAATTCGGCTAAAGTCATTTCTGATGAGATCTACGATCATTAAATTTTCAGCTTGAGACTTTTCGTCTGAAATTAGTGAGTTTTGAAGATGTTGATCTTCTTCCAAGGTCTTACCGCGTCTGATGGTTCCCTTCATAGGTCGACTGGACAGTTGATTGTCTCGACGGGCCACAAACAATTCAGGAGAAAAGGAGAGGACTGACAGCTCACCAGTATCAATATAGGCTCCGTAAGGGACTGGTTGAGATTGTCTCAATGCCCGATAGAGGGCAAGGCGATCCCCTTTTAAGGTGATTTCAAGAGGAAAGGTGTAGTTGATTTGATAAACGTCACCAGCATGAATATAGTCACTCACTTTCTTTAGTGCAGAAAGATAGGTTTGATCTTCGTTTGAATTCTCTGCAATTTGGAGAGAATATGTTTTTTTACTTTCAAGATCACTTTCTTTTAAGAGATCCTCTATTTCCTTTTGAGGCAGTAATTCTCGATGCTTTGTGACCATCATCCAGATAAGGGGTGCCGTTGATTGATCTGCTATATGAGAGAGTTTCTCCTCAAAGGCGGCAGCGGCTTCATAGGCGATATATCCAGCGACATGAAACCCTGTAGCAAGCGCTGAATCGATCTCCTTTAGGGCGGCATCAATGTCAGCAACACTCTGGGCAATAATGAGGCGATCTGGAGAATGAAATAACGAAGACATCCCCGCTGTCTGAGCCGGTTGACTATCGTCTAAGAGGACGAAAGGGGGATGTCTAAGAATTTGGTCTTTCATGAGGGCCTTATGGGAGATAGTGCCCAAGAGGTCAAGGGCATTTATCAATTGTTTTTACAAGAAATTAAGCTGCAAAAAAGGCAATATATACGCCCCCTAAACAAGCTATCAATAAGGACATGAAAGTTGCAAGTGAGCCAACGATGCGAAAGTTATTAACTTCTCTTTTCTTCTGCAGGCCAAAAAGATGCAAGAGCCGTCCTATGACCAAGAGAACAGAGATGGTTATTAAAAGAGACGTCGATGCTTTCTTGCTTTCAAGCAATCCGAGAATAATCAGTACTGTAGGAACATATTCTATGAAATTTGAATGAGCTCTAACAGCCTTGAATAGCCTTGGGTTCTCTTTTGCAGAGCCACCAAGTGATACTTTCTCGCTCCATCGTAACCGAACAACATTAATTGAAAGGTACAGAAGAATCAGTCCTAAGAATGACGCTGCGATAAGTGTGATGGGGTATGTGTGCATTTTTCCTCTCCCGTTTTTTTTGAAACATGGTTATAAGATAGCTTTACACGGATTACCACTCAAATTGGGAAAGGCTGCAGATGCAATTTCTAAAAGGCTATAATGGATTTCATAAAACCGTTGCAATCGGTCTGATTATTCTTGTTGTTCTTGCGATTTTAAGAGGCTTTATGGTCATCTCAGGGGGAAATCTTCTGGTCAAGGTAGACCGCACACTTACTTTGAAACCAAAGGACATATGGCCCTATATTGTACAGCCTGATCTTCGGGATAACTGGGTCGTTGAGTTGGTTGATCACGCCCCTCTTAGCGGTCAACCCTACGAAGTGGAAAGCTCTCGATTACTTTTCTGGAAGCGTGATTTTAGGCGATGGAGTGGCACTGAGACGACGGAGACAATTACACCGCAACGATTTTATAGAAGTTATATTGTAAGCCAAACATTCAGAAGTAATTGGACCGTTGAATTAGAAGCTTTAGGCAACTGTCAGACGAAAATATCCTATAGTATTCTGATGAGGGAAGAAGACTATACAAGCCGATATTTTGCTTTTCTTAAAAAATCGACTGAGGCGGAAAAATTAGGCCGTTCTCTTGATGCGCTGGATGAATGGGCTTCTCGAGACAGTGACTGTGAGAAAGAGATGTAGGCGTTAGTCCGTCTCTACGTTAAAGTCAGAAAATTCCCATTCGTCAAGGCGTTCCATTTCTGACATGAATAGATTTTCAGCCGCCACAAGCGCTTCATCCTCACTGTCAGCATTGACAGTGGTCACCCAGTAAAACTCGCCATGAGCCAGCTCTGATTTTAAAGTTACACGCATGCGAGCCATAGGATTACCTCTTATATTAGGGACCAAACACTTGCAGGCCGTTTAGCAAAGTCTAGAGAGTTCGTCCAATCAATTCCTTCATAATTTCACTTGTTCCGCCATAAATGCGTTGAACACGACTATCTGTATAGTGTTGGGCAATTTCATATTCTTTCATAAAGCCATACCCACCGTGAAGCTGGACGCAGCGGTCGACTAAACGACTTTGTAATTCGGTAGTCCAAAGTTTAGACATCGCCGCTGTAGGGGCGTCTAATTCCCCCTTAATGTGCTTTTCTAAACACTGATCTACAAAGGCCCATCCCACTTCAAGTTCTGTCTTCATTTCAGCCAACTCAAACCGTGTATTTTGAAATTTTACGATGGGCTTTCCAAAAGCATGTCGCTCTTTGGTATAGGCAAGAGTGATATCAAAAGCTCTCTGGCTGGAGGCCATGGCTATCATGGCAATGGATAAGCGTTCTTGAGGTAATTGCTGCATTAAATACATAAAGCCAGCATTTTCATACCCAATTAAATTGGTCACAGGGACTTTGACATCATCAAAGAATAGTTCTGATGTATCTGAAGAGTGCATGCCGATTTTTTCAAGGTTCCGACCTCTCTTAAATCCTTCACGATCCGCTTCAATGAGAATGATACTGCTGCCCTGAGCGCCGCCTTCTTCCGTGGTTTTGCAGACAGTCAGAACAAAATCACAATTTTGACCATTGGAGATGAATGTCTTTGAGCCGTTAATGATGAAATGATCCCCGTCTTTTACGGCGGTGGTCTTGATCCCTTGAAGATCACTTCCCGTTCCTGGTTCAGTCATTGCGATTGCACCGACAGCGTCACCACTGACCATTTTAGGGAGCCATTTTTGTTTGAGAGCTTCATCCCCATACTCGAGTATATAGGGAGCAACAATATCGCTATGTACAGCGATGGCTGCACCGCCGGCGCGTGTATAGGCTTGCTCTTCATTGATGACGCAGCAATATCTGTAGTCAACATTTAAGCCACCATACTCTTCAGGGAGTTGTGGGCAAAGCATGCCTGCTTCGCCTAATTTGTTCCAAAAGCCTCGATCAACCTTACCTTGATCGCTCCATCTGTCTCGATGAGGAACAGCCTCTGCTTCGTAAAATTTACGGACACTGTCGCGAAATATTGGTAAATCTTCACTATTATAAACAGAACGATTTTTAAGCATGATATCCCTTCCTCTAACTTGAAAATGATGATGGAAGTAGAGGGGATATCTGTCAAGAGAGAAAGAAAAAAGGCAGCGATAAAGCTGCCTTTAAAATTAGAAAAAATATCGCTTTTAGCGCCGACTTCTGAGGGCTCGAATTACTCTGTTCATTTCGATCTGAGCATCCCGCAATTTGTTATTTAGATCCGTCATATCATTCTCATAGCGGCTTAGCTGGTCTTTCGACATATAGGCTTTGATATACTGTGTTCGTTGCTCCATGCAGGTGAAGTAGACATCAATTTTTTGAGAATAAGCCAAGATGTTTTTACGAGCTTCAACAACTTGCTTTGTTGTTGCTGTTTCAGCATTAGGGATGACAGGGAAATCTTGCGGTGCAGGGCCACAGTGAAGAGGACGTTGCTGCGCTTGATCTTGAGAAGTCACTGCGCTGCTCAAGAGCAGAGCTGATGTCAGAATTATGCTGGCTGTATTTTTCATCATTCTAGTATCATCCTAAATATGGTCAGAATTATGACTGCGAGATGAGAATACCCATCTCGCTTGCTTTAATCAATAAGCAATCTGGTTTACTTTTTTGCAGAGTCAGCAGCTTGCTGTGCAGCCTCGGCTTCTTCAATTGCTTTTCTTTGTGCAGCGACAAATTCTTGTTCACGTTTCACTTGCTCAGGAAACATCTGAGCATAAACGTTGTTAACACGACCAGAAACATCAGCTAGAGCTGTAGCAATGGCATTCATGTTATAGGCAACGCCACGATAATAATAGACACGTGTGTCTGGATCATAGGCACGATAGATATTTTCGTCAGAGACAAGCTCACCATTTTCTGATGGCTCAATTGTGTCTAGTTCAGCGCGAGGTCCTACAAAATCAAAAACGATTTGCTGCCCTTTAGTTTTGGCAATCCACTCTTCAGTCTTTGTATCAGAATGTTCATTAATTTCGCTAAGACGACGGTCATTTAAAACATGCTTTTCTTCGAGTTGGAAAACTTTTCTTAAAGCTTCACCGCGCCCCCGCGAGCGGGCCCGTGTAGGCCATAGGATAGAGACAATTTGCGAGGCAGGAAAAAGGATCATGCCGCCTGTATAAAGAATGCCCTGGCCATTTTTTGCTGCAATGGACTGATTGAACAGATCAAAGCTCGCTTGAAGGTTGGTAAACTGGTTGCGCAGCTCATGCACATAAATTGAAAGTGTATTATTATCCATCTTAAGTCCCACTAATCACTATACTAGTTGTCATAATACCGGTTTAAACCCTATGGTTTCACCAGTGTACTATTCGAATCCCATGGTTTGCAGCGATAGCATAGGATGACCCTACATCCTAGTATAAAGTTCACGAATCATGAATTATCTAGGGTTCAAGTCCCCTCCGGCTTATCAGCTTTATATAAAGTGCAGTTTTCCTTGATTTTTGTAGTAAAAATCACTAGAATAATCTTGGGTAAATTACGGGTGCAATGATGACGACTTCAGGCTTGGTTATAAAACCGCTGTCGCCGGCGGAATCTGCTAAGTCCAGATCACTTTCTGGGCCAGCCCGTAATGCTGTCTCCAGATCAGAAGCCAAAACGGCATCAGAAGCAGAAAACTCTGACTTTAAAGCTGAATCTTTCGTTACCCAATTTATGCGAGAACAGCAACAGAAGCAAGGTGCTGCAAGCCCCTTCAACGATCCAAGTAAAGGACGGGCTTCCCCAGGATCTGGCATGCTTTCAAGTGATGTAATGTTTGCTCTGCAAGAAGCCACACAAAAAGTAGAGGCAACTATCCGCCTATCAGGCTCATCTTCAGAGGCAAATGATTTTGTGACGGCAAATGGGCAAGCCCCGTCGGCTCTATCAGCGTATAGTCGCGCAAAAGAGAGTGTGGATCGTGTGAGAACAATAAATGCTACTTTTGCAGCCGCTCAGGAAGCCAGTCAAAGTCAAATGACAGCTCAACAACTTGGGCAACAAGCTGGACAGTCCCAAAGTGCGCTGACATTCACACAAAAGGTAACGCAAGCAATTCCTGACCAATTATCACAAGCCTTAGCAGGGACGCCTGCCCCTCAGCTAGCATAAACGATTATCTTGAGACTATATCGGTGATGGACCTTCTGAGATCTAAAACGCGTTCCATATCGTCTGCAGACGACGGTGATCCAACAATGGTTCTACTGTAAAAAGCCACATATGTTCTATTGGGATTATTTGCCACCTCGACAATTTTTACCGTCAAAAGATCAGGGAATGTTTTTCCTTTCACCTTCACAGTGATGTCATATTGATTATCGACAAAGTCTAAATGACGAATGTCTAATCGAGGGTTGCTATCAATCAAATTCACTAAGGCATCTCGCACAGCTTTTGAAGGGGCTTCGAAGGCCATCAGCGGTGCGTCAGCAACTGAGCCAGGGCAGACTTGTTCATCACAAGCTAGAAATCCCGGTTTATCAGCAGGGTAGTTCAGACCGGCTAAATCAGTTTTCTGCAAACTGCCTTCTCTGGAAAGGCCCGTAACATCACCTCCACTCATATTGAGGAAGAGGAGTGAGCCAACTAATATTGCCATGACAAATAGGCTGGCACCTAGAACGAGGTTTCGATATTTGTCAAAGTTGGATGTCATATGCGAGCTCACTGTTATTTTATGAAATCTAGGAGTTATCCTAAGATTGACCCAAGTTGCATAGCGAGGCTCATGTCGCCTTCAACACGTAATTTACCCATCATAAAGGCCATCTGTGGGTTCTGTTCTCCTTTTGCAATGGCAGCAAAAGTTTCTAATGTTGTTTTAATCGTGCAATCGGCTTCAGAGTTTTCGTTATCCACGACAGTTGGGGACACTTTACCGTCAATACGAACAACGCCGTCTTCGTCAAAATCGAATTTAATGATAGCTTCAATAGGTGAATGATTGCCCACGCGGTCGCGGATTTGTGATGTTAGATCTTCTAGAGACATGTCTCTCTCCCATAGTTTGAAAATTAGTTCTAAAGGAATATGGAGACTGTAGAGTATGAAATCAATTCCAAATCGTTAAAATATTTGAAATATTTGTCATTTTTTTTGAATTAAGGTATCAATAGAACTGTTGATTATTCTTGCTTGTTTACTAAACTACGCAAAGATGATCTTCGGACTTTAAGGGAGTGAAAAGTCTATTTATGTCAGTATTTCTTCAAGTTGGATTGTTTTTTTCCTATGTGATAATCGCCTTTGCAGTTGTTTTGGCTGGTCCAACCTATATGGGGCTTTCTTCAAATGCGGCCCTTGGCTTAGGTTTTGTTTTCTATGTGGGGCTATCCCAAGGAACGCGCATTTATCTCTCACACAGAGAGAAAAAGGCGCTGGACGCCAAAGTTGAAGCGATTGAATTTAATCAGTTTAAATTCGAAGCAAAAATTGATGAGTTGATTGAGAAAAGCGGCGACGGTGACAGCTCTAAAATGGTTGAAGAGTTGAAAATGCTGCAAACGTTGCTTGTGCAATTCGTTAAGAAGGAAAAACAACTTTCTAAAAACCCATCTAAAGGTGCTGCAAAATCAGCAGCTAAACCCGGTGCCCTCCCGAAAAAGCCTGAAAATATGCGCTCTGAGGGGGCAGCCCAGGACGGGTCGGCGACAGCGAGTGCTGAGGTTGGAACGACACAGTCTGCGCGCGGAAGTAAGGAGATTGATCCTGTTGCCGCAGCTAACTTGGCAGTGAATCATAAAGATTCTAAGACGGCACCGGAGGTTGTAAATATTGCAGATCTACCAGATGCTCAACCTGAAATTGAGGATGAAGAGGAAGAGATCATCGAACTTTCAGAAAGTGAAATTTTTGATGATGAACTCTCAGGGGGGCGCGGCGATATACGAGATGCGCCAACAGCTTCAGGGGCTCTTGATGCCGTGATTGATCATAAGGATGGCCAGGGCGCAGGAAAGGGCGAAGGACGAGCAAAGAGAAGCTATAAAAAGCGTAAAATCCGCCTTATTAAGAAAGAAAGCCAGCTGCTTGATGTTATGCGCAGCGGTCTGAGTGAAAATCGTGTTGATTTATACTTGCAGCCTATTGTGGGGCTTCCTTCTCGCAAAGCAACATTCTTTGAGTGTTTTTCTCGTGTCAGGGATGAAGAAGGTAATATTATATTACCTCGACACTATATAAAATTAGCAGACAGTGCTGGACTTTCTGGAACATTAGATAATTTGCTTCTGTTCAGACTTATTCAGCTCATTCGAAAGATGGGTAAAAGAAAACAAAATCTCAAATTTTTTACCAATCTATCTCTATCTTCCCTTCAAGATAAAGAGTTCTTCCCGCAATTTGTTGATTATATGACGATGAATGAAGAATTCAGCCATCGATTAGTCTTTGAACTTTCAAAAGAAGATTACGAAGCGCTTCCGGATGATGTTCTCTCTATGATGGCGTCTATGGGCCGCAAAGGGTTTGGCTTTTCTTTAGATCAAGTAAATACAGTAGATCTTGATATTAAAGATCTACAGCAGAAATTTGTCCGTTATATAAAAATTGACAGTAAAATTCTTGAGACAGAATTTTCTGAAAATGACTTGTCGGAATATGTGACCTATTTGCGACGAAATAACATTGCCTTGATTGCATCTCGTGTCGAACGGGAAGCTATGGTGCTTCATGCTCTTGATAATAACGTTGAATTTGCACAAGGCTATTTATTCTCTGAACCTGTCGCAGCCTCAGAAATGGACGATTATTTATAATGGCCTATGTACCTGTCTGGGATCATCTCAAGCCAAACCTTGAGGGTATTAAACTTGTGATCTGTGATCTTTGGGGGGTTATGCATAACGGCGTAGAGCTTTTCCCAGAAGCTGTTGCTGCCATAGAAGGGGTGCGAAGGGAAGCAATTGAAACAGTCTTTTTGACCAACGCGCCAAAACCAGCCTCTCTTATTAGGGAACAACTGAATGACAAGGGCTTACCGATTGCTCTTCAAGATAACATTATGTCGAGCGGCGCCCAGGCAAGAGCCTATGTGCGCGAACATTATCAAGGGAAAAGCCTTTACCATATGGGGCCTTCTATGGACCATCAAGCTGTCGAAGGGCTGCCCGTCACAGTGACAGAGGACATCCAGAAGGCTGATTTGATCTTTGCTTCTGGCCTTGATCACTCTACAGTAGAAGCCCATGATGCCACTCTGGAAATTGCTTTAAGAAACAAGGTTCCCTTCCTTTGTGCCAATCCTGACCGGGTCGTGCACTTTGGCCATAAACTATGGCTCTGTGCTGGCTCAATTGCTGAGGTTTATGAAGGTCAAGGCGGTGAAACTTTGTGGTTTGGCAAACCTAGTGAAGGGGCCTTTCAAGACTGTGCCAAATTAGCAGGCATGGAGGAACAGATTCTTCCGCATGAAGTCTTGGTTATCGGGGATAGTTTGTTAACAGACATCGCAGGTGCACAACGTTTAGGCCATAAAAGCCTTCTCATAACAACGGGTATTCATAGAAAAAGCTTTTCAGCGATGGCAGAAAGAGTTCACTGGCCAGCAATCCAAGGATTGCCGGCGGACGATGTTTTTCCTACAGCTTTAATGGCTCATTTAAGGTTTTAGCTTGAGATTGTTAAAGCGAAATACATTAGTAGGGCGCCGACAAGGCCGCCTATTAAACCCGATAAGAGGCTTGATAGTCCAAGGTAAGAAAATGTATGCAGGCTGTCTTTAGTAGCCCCTTTCGGATAGAGAAAATCTTGCTCTACCTCAAAGACAGCGCAAAGCCCCTTCAATGTATCAAGCGATGCACTTCCGGTCCTCTCCACTCTTTGGATTGTTCGAAGACTCACCTGACAGGCATCTGCCAGATTTTGTTGTGTCCATCCTCGATCAGACCTTAGACTTCTAATTTTTGTCTCATTGATGAGCATTAGAGCAACCCCGAAGCGAGTGAATATCCAAGAGCAGCCCCTAAGATGCCGGCAGCAACGCCGATAATGAAGCCCCATTTTTGCTGCCTCCGAAGGGAGATTGTCTCACTATAGATAAGACAGTCATTTTTAAGGGTTAGAAATTCAACAGACCTGAGAGTCATTATAAAGCGAAATTCATATAAACTTCCGCCTGCTTCATAGGCATACTTACTGCTGAATCCAATATTTCTACTTTCATGAATGAGGATATCATTAAAATAGATATATTCTTTTCCATTGAGGGTCGAGGCGACCGCTTTGATTGAATTGTCTTCGTCTTGAACGTTAAATTCAATAGTCTTAAGGGCTAGTGTTGCTGTATCAGATGTTGCTTCAAACTGTGTCATAACTCGGGTCCTTTTATTTTTTTTGGTGACCGAAAACTATGGGAGATCAGGGTTTTTGTATACGTCAGGTATATGACAGTGATTGATTTGGC
This sequence comes from Temperatibacter marinus, assembly GCF_031598375.1. NCBI lineage: Bacteria > Pseudomonadati > Pseudomonadota > Alphaproteobacteria > Kordiimonadales > Temperatibacteraceae > Temperatibacter > Temperatibacter marinus. The sequence continues at coordinate 130,934 of NZ_CP123872.1, read as the reverse complement.
GGTTTGTGTCATATGCTGTCGTCATCACCCACAGAGAATAAGAAGAGATAAGACATAAAAAAAGCCAGCAGAAATGCTGGCTTCTTACTCAATAATGTTTCGTTATCCAAAGAGGGCATCAATATCATCTTGACTGACATCGGCGCCTTTTTTCTTGAGATCATCCATCTGTTCGTCATCAGACTTATCATCTTCTTGAGCAGCTTCTTTAGTTTTTTCTTTGGCTTCAAGCTCGGCAATAGGATCAAAATCTTCCTCAAACATGTTATCCAAGACTTTTGGATTAACTGGTTTCGGAGCTTCCACCTTTGGTTTGGCTTTTGCCTTTGGCTTGGGTTTGGCCGCAGCTTTAGGTTTTGGCTTAGGAGCAGGTTCTGGCTCTGGTTTTGACTCTGGCTCTGGTTTTGACTCTGGCTCTGGTTTTGACTCTGGCTCTGGCTCTGGTTCTGGTGCAACTTCTGCAGCAGGGGCCGCAGCAGGTGTGCCAGTTCCCATAAGATCGTCCACAGCTGTTTGATCAATACCTTCACCGTCAAGTGCGGGACCGGAGAGAAGTTTTTCTTCTTCTGAGCGAGTGTCTTCTCCTTGAGCTTTTACGATATCGTCGTCCGTCACACCGAGTAGATCTTTTAGATCAAGGATGCGGCTTTCAATGTGCGAGAGGGTATGAACGACTTTAGAAATGCGTTGTCCAGTAATGTCTTGGAACGAACAGGCCTCAAAAATATTCATGACTGAATCATTGACAGTCGCCTGATAGGCATCCATATCGCTTGGGTCTGCGCCCATGATGTCTTCAGCAGATTGCATGATCGTATTGGTTGCTTCTTCAGTGGCCTGAACAATAGCGTCCAACTCCATTCCAGCGCGAGGGATTTGAGTATCCTCCAAATCACCAGGTTGGAGTGCAGCAATCTCATTTCTTGCATTAGAAATGTAATCAGATAGAGCCCTGCATTCTCGATAAATTGACGTATCGACATTGCGGAAAAAGGCTTGCATTGTAGCTATCAGTATTTCAGTTACGGATGCCATATCTGCAAGAGAAAGCTGTGAAGAGCCTTTCTCTTTGCGCAGATTATCGACAAGCAATTCTATCTGTTTCGGAAGATCATCCGAGTTCATATTAGAAATCCCCAAGGACCGCAGCAAGTTTCGTTTGCAGCGTCGCAGCGTTAAATGGCTTAACGATATAGTTATTTACGCCAGCTTTCTTCGCTGCAATTACGTTATCCGTTTTTGATTCTGCAGTTACCATAATAAATGGAGTGTCCTTAAGAACTGAGTCTGCACGAACTTCTTTTAAAAGTTCATATCCAGTCATAGGCTCCATGTTCCAATCAGAAATGATTAGACCATATGATTTACCTCGCGCCTTTTCTAAAGCCTGAGCACCATCTGTCGCTTCATCGACATTATTGAAACCCAATTGTTTGAGAAGGTTGCGTACAATTCTAAGCATTGTCTTGTAATCATCGACAATCAAAACCGGCATATTCTTATCAACAGCCATTTTGTAATCCCTGTTTTTATTCAGTTAATCAGATACTTGAGAATACCAAAAAGACATTTCCATCTCTCTCCTGCATCCCCTAGAATTCAAGCTAGCAAGTTTAACCTGATAGTTCAATACCTTGGTTACCTTATTGGGTAATCACTTGCAATTGCTTAAAAGGATAATTGGGTTAAATAGTTAATATTTTATGATTAATGCATTAAAAATCACTATTTTCTGCGTATTTTCAACTTTTGCGTTTTTGATAATCCATTTTCCCCAGAGGCTCGAATCATTCCTGAGATGGAATTTATATAGCAAATGATGAAGAAAAAGGTTATCAGACGCAAAATGGGCTCTATATTAAAACGATGAGCATATCAACGCTATGAATAGGTTTGTCCCACAGATGAAATTATACAGACATATAAATGAAGTTGAAAAATCTATGAAAGGGTGCGTTGTTGCCCTTGGTAATTTTGATGGATTTCACAGAGGTCATCGTGTTGTCATAGGGGAAGCAGGCCGTCTAGCTAAGCAAATGAATGTACCTCTTGCTTTAGTTGTTACAGAGCCTCATCCAGTTTCTTTTTTCGCACCGGATCGTCCCCCTTTTCGACTCACACCTTTTAGAGAGCGTATTCAATTGCTCGAGCATTTTGGTGTTGATTTCCTAGTTATCCTTCCTTTTGATAAAGAATTAGCTTCCATGACAGCTCAGGATTTTGTCACGGACATACTCATCCAAGGCTTAGATGCTAAGCATATATTTGTTGGCTATGATTATCGGTTCGGGAAAATGCGAGGCGGCGGCAATAACGTTCTGTCTTATATGGGGGAAATGGAAGGTTTTGGACATACTGTTATTAAACCAGTGGTTGCTGGCATTGAGGGGTATGCGGGAGAAATATGTTCTTCAACACTTGTTAGGAAAGCTCTGCTTGCAGGCGAAGCCCGCAAGGCTGCGGCTCTTCTGGGGCACTGGTGGTCGATCAATGGAAAGATTATTAAGGGCGATCAGCGAGGAAGAACCATAGGATTTCCTACTGCTAATATTGAACTTGGTGAAAGCCAACAGCCACTCATGGGAGTGTATGCTGTTCGCGTACTATTGGAAAATGATAGTCAAGTTTACGAGGGGGTGGCAAATATTGGTCAGCGGCCCACATTTGATAAACGGGATGTCTTACTTGAAGTGCATCTGTTTGATTTTGATGGGGATATTTATAATAAACATGCCCGAGTTGAATTGGTCAGCTTTATCCGTGAAGAGAAGAAATTTAACGGATTAGAAGAGCTGAAAGACCAAATTGAGAGAGATTGTCGTGTTGCACGTGTTGTTCTTGCTACAACTGAAAATGATAGAGATCATCTCCATTTACCAACTTTAGAGGAATATTTAGTGCGGTTCCCTGAAGGGTTCACCAGCTTGTACCAAATATAGGATTTTACCGTGAGTGAATGGACATCAGACTTTTTCGATCAATCTAACCCTTTGTATCTTACTGTTGATGCAGGCATTGGTACTCTTGTTTTGAATCGCCCTCACAAGAAAAATGCTATCAATATGGAAACATGGGATCATATGCCTGCCTATATAGCGGCCCTTGAGAATAATCCTGAAGTACGTGTTGTTGTGGTTATGTCATCCACAGAAGGGAGTTTCTGTGCAGGTGCTGATATTTCTGAATTTGCAGACATTGCCCTTGATGCTGATCTTCGTGAACGCCAGAGAGTTGGTATTAGAGAGGGACAAAGAAGGTTAGCACGTCTTAAGAAGCCAACAATTGCTATGATTGATGGTCCTTGTATTGGAGCTGGCTGCGGCTTGAGTATCCACTGTGATTTTAGGATCGCTAGTTTACGATCTAAGTTTGGGATTACGCCTGCAAAATTAGGACTGATTTATCCTTTGAATGACACAAAGCATCTTGTGGATCTTGTCGGGCCATCCCATGCAAAAAAGATCCTTTTTACCGCTGGGATTTTCAGTGCGGAAGAGGCGCTTAGGATGGGGCTTGTCGATGAGGTTGTTCAAGTGGAGGATCTGGAACTCGCCGTCAAAGCTTTTGCGGCATCAATGGTTCCAGTCTCTCAATATTCACTCAGAGGGATTAAAAAATCCATTCAACGCATCCTCGATGGTCAAGCGGATGATGATGACACCACATCAAAATGGTTTACCGATGCACATACCTCATCTGATTACAAAGAGGGCGTGGACGCCTTTATGGCAAAGCGAAAGCCAAAATTCACGTGGAACGACTAAGGCTCTCAGTGAAGAGGGTGATTAAGGGGAATAAGAAAAATGGGACATAAAATTGTATGGATCACAGGGGCATCTTCAGGCATCGGAGAGGCTGTTTCACTTGAATATGCTCAACGAGGGGCAAAAATTATTCTCTCCGCTCGACGAGAGGAGGAATTAAACCGAGTCAGAGAGGCATTGATCAATCAAACAGGGCGGCCCGATGATTATGTGATTCTCCCTCTAGATGTGACAGACTTTGATGGGATGGACAAAAAAGTTCAGGCTGCGTTTAGTTTCTTTGGTCGTGTGGATTTATTGTTTAATAACGCGGGCATTTCGCAGCGGTCCAAAGCAATTGACACTGACATGGACACATATAGAAAATTGTTTGAAGTTGATGTTTTTGGTCAAATTGCTCTAACCAAGCAAGTCCTGCCTCTCATGATGAAGCAAGGGCAGGGACATCTGGCTGTGACCTCTTCAATCGCCGGAAAGGTTGGAGTTCCTTACAGAACAGGATATTGTGCCGCTAAACACGCAATGATGGGCTTTTTTGACGCACTGAGAGCTGAAACAGTGGATCAAAATATTATTGTTTCATGTGTTATCCCCGGGTTTATTAAAACCTCAATTGCAGAAAATAGCGTGAGCGGCGATGGCAGTCGTTTTGGACAAAAAGACGCTGTTATTGAGAATGGCATGCCTGCTGACCAAGCGGCACGTGTGATTGTAAATGGTTTTGAAAGCCAGAAAAAGGAGATTCCTGTTGGTCGCGGCAGTGAGATGAAAGCCCTATGGGTTAAGAGACTATTTCCAGAACTGGTGTATAAGATGGCAGCTAAAATGGGCGCCCCAAAGAAAACCTAAATCAAAGGCGACCAATTAGAAGTTTTAGAAGAGTCTTTTTGTTATTGTTCAGGCTTGTCGCTGACGTATTGTCGTCTTATTTCTCTTTTTTTTCGAAGCTTTTAATCTGTTCTGTTACCGATTTTGCTATGTCATTTGGGATTGGAAAGGTCAAAGTGTATTGACTAATTTTCCATCCCTTGGCCGTTTTTAACAACGTCCCAGTGCCTCGAGCTGTACCGTATTTTTCACTCAGCACAATCTCATGGAACCAAGCAACAGTATTATCCTGATTGAATTGAGTTTGGCGGCTTTGAGGAGTGTAGACCCAGCCGCTATACTTGCGGGCAAATGCTTCGAATTCTTCAAGTGTCCAATATTCTTTTGCATCAGTTCCAATGAAAATGGCATTTTTTCCAAAGAGAGGAAAATACTGATCCCAGTCGCCGGTAGCGGCATAGCGATGGAGATCGTCCAGAAGGGCATCTGTTGCTTTTAAATCGTTCGCTTGAGAAGGGCTGCTGAATATCAGGCAGACTAAGAGCAGGAATTTATACATCACGCGTCTCCTTGATATCGCCGTTTCTAAGGCGGGTCAGATAGTTTGATAACTCGGCCTTTAGTAGGGGTGCCATGATGAAGATACCTATGACATTTGGCAGAGCCATCAGAAAGAACATGGCATCCATAAGATCAATGACGGTTTGTGGTTTTAAGGCAGCCCCAGGAATGAGAGAAAGGCAAAAGACGAATTTGAAAAGGCCCATACTGGTTGTCCCTTTACCGAAGACAAATCCCCAAATCTTACTTGTGTAATAGCCCCAGCTTATGATTGTTGAAAAAGCAAAAAGCAACGCTGCAAAAGCAAGGATATAAGGGAACCAGCTAATTTTACTCCCAAAGGCTTTTGATGTGATTTGGAAATCTGAGACGGCTGATCCATCTGGGATGTAAGCGCCAGAAATAATAATGACAAGAGCTGTCATAGAGCAAACAACAACAGTATCAATGAAAGGCTCCATGAGAGCAACCATACCTTCTGATACGGGCTCTCTGGTTTTCGCTGCTGCATGGGCAATGGTTGCAGAACCAAGACCAGCTTCCGTTGAGTATACTGCGCGTTTCATTCCTATAACAAGAACACCGATAATTCCGCCGTAAGCTGCATCAGGATTGAATGCTCCTTGAATGATAATGCCGATTGCAGCGGGTATTTCAGAAAAATGAGTCAGCAGAATAAAAACAGCGGCCAGAAGGTAAATACCACACATCAAAGGGACTAACCGGCTGGTGACACCCGCGATCGATTTAATCCCCCCCATGATTACTAGTGCGGTTAAGCTTGCGATGACAACACCAAATACCCACGGAGCAGTCTCACTTTCAAATCCAACAACATAGTCCATGAGGGCATAGGATTGATTGACTTGGGCAATTTGAAGTAAACTAGGGATTGCAAGAATTGCATATGTCCAGGCTAGGATGAGGCCTAATCTCTTCAAGAATATACCTTTATCTTTCATGCTGTTTTTAAGGTAATACATGGGACCGCCATTGACTGTGCCGTCTGGCTCAATCTCTCGGTATTTAACAGCGAGTGTAACCTCTGAGAATTTTAAGGTCATGGCAAAAAAGCCGATAATAATCATCCAGAATGTTGCTCCGGGCCCGCCAAGGTAGATTGCCATCGCTACCCCAGTTATATTGCCCAGCCCGACAGTGCCCGACAACGCAGTAGATAAAGCTTGAAACTGGGTGACCTCACCTGGAGCTTCTTTGTCATGGTAATGCCCTCTGATAATTTTGCTCGCAATACCAAAGCTTCGGAGATTTATAAATCCTAAGTAGAAGGTTAGGAAAAGCATAGGGGTCATCAAGACCAGAACAATCCAATTGACCTCTGTCCCAAAGAGAGAAACTTTAGCAAAGACGAAACTATTCAAACTGTTCACAAATTGGGTGATGCCAAACACGATCGAATCGAGAAAGCCAGCTGATGCGGTTCCCGTATCAGCCCAAACTGCAGGAGTGAAAGCAAAGAGCGTTAGCAATAACAGACTAAAATCTCTTCGTTTATATTGAATGGTCATCTAATTTTCTCCCGCCTATCTCTTTGGATAATGCATAGCGTGAGCTATGGATGATTGCAAACATTGCTTTTTAAAATTTATGAAGTAAAGTGAGAGAGTATTCATTGTTATTAAAGTATAAATATAAACAGTTATAATAAAGATTATTCATGTGAAATATATAAATGACCTACTGGAAAAATTTGCAAATAAAGAAAGTTTTTCTCCAGCAGAGAAGGCAGAGATACTGAGAGCTGTCTGCCTGGATTCTGCAGCGTTGAGCGGGGCTGACCTAACGTCGTTCTGGCAGTATGATACCGACCAGCAAGCCATCACATGTGTTCACTCTTATGATCGGCTTTCCTTAAGAGATGTGACGGGCGTGGTCTTAACTGCGGAAAAATATCCTGCATATTTCCGTGCAATCTGTGAGGATAGCGGCATTATTGCCAATGATGCGGTTAGCTACAGGGTCACAAAAGAATTCAACAATGGATATTTTGATGAATATGGCATCGTCTCACTCATGGATTTTATTATTCGTGACGACCAGGGGGACCCCAAAGCAATTATATGTTGCGAGAATAGAGAAACAATCATGGGCTGGGATATGCAGGCCCTTAACAAGCTCAGAGCGCTGGCCACGCTAGTTCAATTTCATTTCTAGTTTTCTTCTGACAGAAAATCAGTACACTCTTCTCTTTTGGCATTGAGGGGAGGCTTTATGCAAACACAGTTCACATCACGATTCGCTTTTTTAATGGTTACAGCAGGTGCTGCTGTTGGCTTAGGAAATATATGGGCTTTTCCTTTTGTTGCGGGTCAAAGTGGGGGCAGTGGGTTCATAGCCATCTATCTCGTCGCCTTGCTGGTTTTGGCGGCCCCAGCCATGATTTGTGAACTGGTGCTGGGTAGAATGGGGCAAGCGAGTCCGCCAACGGCTCTTGCGCGTGTTAAAGTAGAAAATACAGGGAAGGGGCCTTGGAGTTTATTTGGATGGTCAGGTTTGGCTGTCAATATTTTGGTTTTAAGTTTTTACGCCGTTATCGCAGGTCAGGCTGCCTATTTTGGTTATTATGCTTTTTCGGAAGGCTTTTCAAGCATGCAGCCGTCAGCGATCAGTGCCTTAGATAATGGCTTTAAGATCAATATGAATTTATCAATGCTGTGGACTATTCTTTTTCTCGGCGCCACGCTGACGATTGTTTCCCTGAATATTACCAAAGGGATCGAGAATGCTGGTCGCTATCTCATGCCTAGCCTGTTTGTCTTATTGATTGGTTTGGCCCTCTATTCTATGAGCATAGGGAATGCGAAAGCGGCTCTGAATTTTCTTTTTGGTATGGACAGCTTCAGCTTAACCACAGGGGTGTTTATGGCTGCAGTGGGGCAAGCCTTTTTCACCCTATCTGTGGGGATCTGCAGTCTCATGATGTATGGGGCGTATATGGGGAAAGACATTCACTTACCCAAGGCTGTTTCTTGGATTGTGCTCATGGACCTTATGGTGGCTATAATCGCTGGCTTGGTTATTTTCCCTTTAGTCTTCGCCAGTGATGTTACACCGGATGCAGGCCCGGGATTGATCTTTATGACCTTGCCGTTGTTATTTGCTAAACTCCCTGCGGGTGATGCTGTTGCAACATTCTTTTTCTTAATGCTGACTGTCGCGGCTCTGACCAGTAGCATTTCCATGATGGCGCCAGTTGTGGCACGCCTAGAGGAGGCCGGATTAAGACGGATCACAGGTGCGTTTATCGTTGCAGGCATAGCCTTTGTCCTTAGCTTCATGACCATCCTAAGTTTTGGTCCTATGTATGATTATTACCCTCTAGAAATGTTTGAAGCGACAGCAGAATTGAATATGTTTGAGTTATTACGTGAGGGGATCAATAACATATACCTCCCTCTCGGGGGACTAGCTTTTACTTTGTTGGTCGGATGGGGTGTGCGGAAAGAAAATCTACGTCGTGGATTTAATATTGAGGAAGGCCCCTTGTTCTCCATACTCCATTGGATCATTAAATATCTGACCCCGTTTTTGCTTCTTGTTATGATTGCAGGCATTTGGCTCTAAGAAACTGGAGACAAATAGCAATTAAATCGTCTCGCTTTACGTGACCATAATGCAAAGGCTTTAAAACCAGAGCTCACACTTTGGTGTTAATGCCCGTGGCTCGCCCTGAGAGTGCGGACGAATGAAAAAGGGTTATTCGCGAACGAATAACCCTTTGAGGGCCCCTGACCTGGTAAGGGAATGACCATGTCTATGAGTATTAGGGGAGCCCTCAAGGCGGAAAATAGAAAGGATCGTTCGATAGCTCTTTGACATTAGTCAAGTACTTCATATTTTATTAGGGCTTTATTCTTAGAATTTTTTCCCAATCCCAATACCAAAGACGGTTGGGTTGATATCGACATCAGCCGTTACAGCGCCGCCATTAATTTTAAGATCTGTATTGATCCAAATTTTTTTGACATCCAGATTCAGAAACCAGTCATCAGAAACTTTAAAGTCAAAACCAGCTTGAAGCGCGATACCAAAGCTATCGCTGTAGCTAATATCTGTCGCCACTTTACCATTCGCTTCAACGTCGAAAAATGTTGTATAGTTTAGCCCGGCCCCAATGTAAGGACTAAATTTAGCTTCTGGAGAAAAGTGATATTGAAGCGTTAGGGTCGGCGGTAAGACACGTACAGCACCTAAATTAACATCGCCTAAAGCAGTCGAAACAGCATCTGGGTGATGTTTTGTCGATGCAAGAATAAGTTCAGCAGCAATGTTATTTGTAATGAAATAGGTGAAATCTAATTCAATTGTTGTCGCATCATCAATCGCTGCTGAGCCGCCGATATTTGTCGTCGCAGACGCATCAGGCGACACTTTGATTGTCCGCAGGCGCACTAGCCAATCACCCTCTTCAGCATAGAGGGGTAAGGTGGCAGATGGTAAGAGTGCCGTTAATATAGCTAAGGCAGAAACTGTTTTAACTAGGGTTTTCATTTTAGTCTCCTAAAGCACAGCCATTGGCTGTTTTCAGTCATCCCTTACTGATCCATTGAGGCCATAAGTATAGAAGAGTGCGTGCTGGGTTCTTGATCAGGGTCAAGAGAGTGGAGAAAAATTTGGGGAAAAAGGCTTTTACTTGGATGCTCGTGTCTTTTGCTTTTCAAGATCGTCTTGGCCTTCCAAATCAGCCAGTCTTTCTCTGAGTTCGCCGATTTCGCGGCGCATGCAATTCAACAGTTCGTCTGGATCATCTGCAACATTATCGCATGGCGTTCCATATGCAATAAATCCTCCCCTTTTTACAGATAGGGTTTGAATTGGTTTCGCAGGATTTCCGATGACAGTGAGCTCTGCAGATACATCTCTTGTGACAACGGCATTCCCGCCGATACGGGCTTGGTGACCAATGGTAATATTTCCCAAGACTTTTGCACCAGCGCCGACAACGACGCCATCCAAAAGGGTAGGATGTCTTTTCACACGACTTTCTTTATCAGGCGCGACCCCTCCGAGGGTGACCCCGTGATAGAGCATGACATCATCGCCGATGATCGTGGTTTCACCGATCACAACTCCCATGCCGTGATCAATAAAGAAATTCTTACCAATTTGAGCGCCGGGATGGATCTCAATTCCTGTAAGGAAGCGTGACAATTGAGAGACCAATCGTGCAAAAAAGAATAAGCCAATTTTATAGAGTAAATGGGCAATGCGGTGAAAAAATATTGATTGAGATGAAGGGTACAATAAAAGGATCTCCAGCGCAGAGCGAGCTGCGGGGTCACGTCTTTTAATTGATCTTATATAATCTCTCATCGTCACACTCATGTTGCAATAGGCTGTATTTAGAAATCAATTCTCGTAATACAAGGTCTACCTAATATATAACACAAAAATAATCTAATCACACTTACGTGTTTTCTAAGGTAATAGGTTAGAAAAACTTAAGGTTATAATCTAAAGATTTAAAGGTATCTGACAATAAACCCGCTATGACCTTTTAAGGTGTTAGGCACAGAGGTTAGTGTCTGATCAAGATTCGCAGCAGCGAGCATTTCACAGGGTTTTGTGTCAACTATAGACGCAAGGTCCAACGTTTTGCAGCCTAGGTTAAAACCGCATAGAATGAGTTCATCCTGATACTGACGTGTAAAAAGAAGAAGGTCGTCTTCAGCCTTTAGAAAATTCATCTGGCCGAGCCTTAAGGCTTCTGAGTCTTTACGACACTTGAGAAGAGCGCGTGTGAAATGAAGGGCTGATGTCTTGTCAGCTTCTAATTTATCCACGCTGGTCTCAAAATGTCGAGGATCGATGGGCAACCATGGCTCTGTGCCTTTGTTAAATCCAGCGTTAATCGATCTGGAGCACCAAGGTATCGGCGTGCGAGCGCCGTCTCGGCCTAGGGTTTCAGGATAATTAGCGATGGCTTCCGGATCTTGCAGTTTCTCATAGGGAACATGGCCTTGTAACATACCCAGTTCTTCCCCTTGATAGAGGAAGATGTTACCACGCATAGCGATGAGTGTTAAAAGCATTAGCCGGTTAAACTCATCAGCAGGGCAGTCCCCCTTCCAGCGACTCAGAGCACGCGGTGCATCATGATTTGAATAGGCCCACGAAGGCCAGCCGGTTTGAGGGTTTTGTGGCCAATTTTCAATCGACTGTTTCACACGCTCAGCGGTCAGGTTTTCAGCGTAAAGATAGTCAAAACTATAGGCTGAATGAAGACGTTTATCCTCTGCCGTATAGTCTTTCATTTCTTCTAAAGCTTTTTTGCCGCCGACCTCAGCAACGGTAAAGCTGCCGGGATATTGATCAAAAAGCTGCCGGACCTTTTCCAGGAAGCGCGGAATATCAGGGTGCGATTGATTATATTCTTGCCTTTGATAATCAAAGGGACGCGTGGGTTCCCGCTCAAACTCTGTTTCAGCAGGATTATCACGCATCTCAAGATCGTGCATGCTGAAATTGAGAGCGTCCATTCTAAACCCATCGACACCGCGATTTAACCAAAAGCGAGCGATATCCAGAATTTCATCCTGAACTTCTGGAGTGTGGAGATTCAAATCAGGCTGTTCCGTCAGGAAGTTATGCAAATAATATTGTCGTCTTCTGCTGCTCCACTGCCAGCTGGGGCCGCCAAAGACCGATTGCCAATTTGTTGGAGGAGATCCGCAGGGCTTGGGATCCGCCCAGACATACCAATCCGATTTTGGGTTGTCTCGAGAGGCGCTACTTTCTTCAAACCAAGGGTGCTGATCTGAGGTATGAGAATAGACCTGATCGACAATGACCTTTAATCCCCGTTTGTGGGATTCGCTCAGTAGTTTATCGAAATCTTCTAAGGTACCAAATAATGGATCTATATCTCGGTAATCAGAAACATCATAACCGAAATCCTTTTGTGGAGACTTGAATATTGGGGAGAGCCAAATCGCATCGACAGCGAGGGAAGCAATATAATCTAATTTACTAATAATGCCTTGTAAATCGCCCGTGCCATCATTGTTGCTATCCATAAATGATCGAGGATAGATATGATAAATGGCAGCGCCTTTCCACCATGGCGCATCCAGTGATGTTCTGTATTTTTTTTGCTCTGCATTCATGCGTTTACTCAGCTTGCCGCTGTTCCCTCAGTACTATATGAATTTTCCCTAAACGTCCCACAGAGTGACTCTGTATTCATTCACTAAGGGTGTCGATATCACATAAAATTTATATTTGCAAAAAATTTCCGAAATTAAATTTTAGAAACAATAGCGAGAGAATGAGAGGGGTGTTTAGAAATAATATAATTAAAACATGTATTTAAATGATTATTCTTCATAAACCAAGAATAATTTCATGAATAATTATGCATAGATTTTAGTTTATATTTTTTATTTTGCAAAAAATTACACGGTAATTTTTACCTCTATATGCACTCCGTCTGTAGGCAATGAGGGAATAAAAATTCACCCAGAAGGAGGTAAGATAAGCCAGTAAATATCGTTGCGGTTCTTTAGGGGGTGTTGTAGACACTAGAGCAGAAGAATTCCAAAGGAGGGGGTTTTACAATGATCAATTTGAAAACCATTGCACTTAAAGTGACACTAGCAAGCAGTTTAATTCTATCTACAGCGGCTTGTCATCATGAAACCGTAGAGACAAAGCCATTATCCGAGGATGAGCAGGTTTCCTTGAAGCGGATTTTCGAAACATCTGATTTTAGAGGTGATTGGTTTGGAGGGGCAAACTGGCTTAAGGATGGCCGAGGGTATACACTCATCCAAAAAAGTAGTGAGATTGATGGGGGTAGAGATGTTGTCCTCTACAATGCGGAATCCGGTGAGCAGACAATTTTACTTTCCGCAAAAGATCTAATCCCTGAGGGCAGAGACAAACCTTTAGATATCTCAGGATTTGCATGGTCAGATGATGGTAAGAAAGCTCTTATATATAATAATAGAAAACAAGTTTGGCGCTATCATACCCAAGGGGATTATTGGATTCTTGATATGGAGACCAAGCGACTGGCGCAAGTCGGCCAAGAGTTTCCTGCATCAAGCCTTATGTTTGCTAAATTTTCACCTGATGGCAGCAAAGTGGCCTATGTCCAAAAAACAGGTGCTAAAATTCATGACATTTATGTGGAAGACGTTGACACAGGACGGAAAACACGTCTGACCAAAGATGGATCCGAGACCATTATTAATGGTACTTTTGACTGGGTTTATGAAGAAGAATTTGGACTACGTGATGGATTCCGTTGGTCACCGGATGGAAAAAAGATTGCATACTGGCAACTTGATGCAAGCGGTGTACGCGACTTTACGATGATCAATAATACGGATGCTAAAGATAATTATCCAACATTAACGACGTTCAGTTATCCAAAGGTGGGAGAAACAAATTCTGCTGCAAAGCTTGGCGTGGTGTCCGTTGCGGGCGGCGAAACCACATGGATGAGTATAGAGGGCGATAAAAGAAATAACTATCTGGCTTATATGGAATGGGCTGGGAACAGTGATGAACTTGTAGTTCAGCAGCTCAATCGTCGTCAAAACACAATAAATCTATTGATGGTGAATGCAGACAGCGGGCAACCAAAGACTGTTCTCGTTGAAAAAGATGAGGCCTTTCTGGATCCTGTAACAGATTTTAAATGGCTTAATGAGGGCAAAGAATTTCTTTGGGTCACTGAAAAAAATGGATTTCGTCAGGTTCTGCGTGTGTCTCGTGATGGTACTACAACCCAAGATATTTCAAAACCAGAGTATGATGTCATAAGCATTCGACGCGTTGACACAGTTGGGGGGTATCTCTACTTTTATGCTAGCCCTGATGATGTTCAGCGGCGGTCGCTCTATAGATTGGCTTTAGATGGTCAATCACCAGCAGAGAAACTCACCCCAGAAGAGAGGAAAGGCTATCATAGCTATTCGATCTCTCATGATGGAAAATGGGCCTTTCATGATTATAATAACCGTAATAAAGCGAATGTGAAAACTCTTGTAAGTTTGCCGGACCATAAAGTTGTCCGGACCTACGTTGACAATAACAAATTACAGGAAACTTACGATAAACTCGCCAAAGGTAAAACAGAGTTGTTCTCTGTCACAACAAAAGAGGGTCATGTATTGCCTGGATTTATGAGATATCCTCATGACTTTGACGCTTCAAAAAAATACCCTGTGATTTTCTATGTTTACGGTGAACCAGCTGGAGCGACGTCAACGGATCGGTGGGGCAGAAACATGGCTTGGGATATTATGATGACCCAGAGGGGGTATATCGTTGCCACCCTTGATAATAGAGGGACTCCCCTTCCAAAAGGGCGGGCGTGGCGAAAGTCTATCTATAGAACATTAGGGTTAACCAATGTGAACGATCAAGCTGCAGGTGTGAATGCAATGCTTGCAGAGCGCCCCTATATGGATGCAGATCGTATTGGTATTTGGGGTCACTCAGGGGGCGGCACTTCTACGTTGCACGCGCTCTTTAGGCATGGTGACACCTTCAAAGTGGGTGTCTCGCAAGCGCCTGTGCCTGATACCAGGCTTTATGATACCATTTATCAAGAACGCTATAGTGGTATCTTGCCTGAAGATGCAGCCTTTTATGAAAAATCTGTGGCTGTAAATTATGCCCATCTGTTAAAAGGAAAGTTGCTAGTGGTGCATGGTACAGGCGATGATAATGTCCATTATCAAGGCACAGAACGTCTGATTAATAAATTGATAGAGCATAATATTCAGTTTGATTTTATGAGTTATCCTAACCGCGCTCATGGTATTTACCGCGGGAAAAATACTAGATATCATCTGACGACCTTAAGAACGAACTATTTCCTGACACATTTACCAGCCGGGCCACTGGACCGGTAAGGGTCAATAGATAGTCTCATGCAAAAAAGGCGGCCGAAAGGTCGCCTTTTTTCATCTTCTCAAACGTTGTTGGGTATACCCGCCCCTAAATCCATGTAAATAAAATCTAGGATATCTTCTTTATAAATGAGCCCCTGTGTATTGGGTTCTAGATGATCAAGGGTTTCTCCGCGTTCAAAAATAGAGATAACATGAGCGGCAACGCCTTCAGAATTCAGCAAGGGAAGGTGAAAACTTATCAACTCAAAAGCATTCTGACCGACAGGGCGACTGGCAATGATCATCTGGGTCGCACAGGGGGTGGTAAAAACCCTTTGCCAGTGTGAATTAATAAAATCATGGGCGTTTTCGTGCGTGAAATCAAAAGCATTTTGATATTGCATGGTTTCATAGAATTTTTCATCTACACCACTGCCGACATGACGGACTTGTAAATTATAATCGCAAATAAATTCAGCCATTCCAATGTTTTCAAGCATTGGAATGAGCTCAGAAGATCTTAGAGCACTTTTGTGAGGCAACAAAGACTGTTCTAAACGTGGTAGCGATAACCAGTATTCATAGAGGCCGCGTTGCATGGAAGTAAGATCGTTTATCATGGTTTTTTCATACTATTGTTAAAGAATAAATTCTAGGAACAATTGAGACATTTCCCCTCTTAGTGCAAATTGACGCATTATAGAATTATTAGGAAGAGATCAAAGAATTATTATGAAGAGATCTCAATGAAATCATCCTTCAGGAGATTCATCGACATCGTCTTAGTTTGGTTAAAATTTCGAGTCTTTTTCCGACTTTATTAAAATACACAGCATGATCTTTTTATCTTTTGCGAAAACTTCTCTTAAGTATATGAAAATATTGCCATATTTCTGAGGGATAAAAAAATTTGCAAAAACAAAAAATCTCAATATAAGCTCCGCAATAATTTGGATTTTTGGAGGGGCCAATGTCGTTAGAGTCTGATCTAGAAATATATCGTCAAGATATTCGTAAACATATGCTGTGGGATGAGAATGCTGCGATAGAGAGTTTATCGCAAGCCGCTGACTTCTCTGCGGAAGAACGAAACATTATTGCAGCTGAAGGTGCGCAATTGGTCACTGACGTTCGCGAGACAACTACGCCGAGTTTAATGGAAGCATTCCTTGCTGAATATGGACTTTCAACGAAGGAAGGTCTTGCACTGATGTGCTTGGCAGAGGCTTTGTTACGTGTACCCGATAGCCAGACAATGGATGCCTTGATTGAAGATAAAATCATGTCCGGTGAATGGTCTCATCATGCTGGTCAAAGTATTTCTGCTCTGGTTAATGCCTCGACCATGGGGCTTCAAGTGACAAGCGCTGTTCTCAAAGATGGATCCAAAGCCGTTACAAAAACACTTAAAGGCATGGTTAAACGAATGGGCATGCCTGTCATTCGTCAGGCCGTCAAGCAAGTGATGAAGGAATTGGGACGTCAATTTGTTCTGGGGCAAGATATTAAAGCTGCGATGAAAGAAGCCGCTCATTATGAGAAAAAGGGTTTTACCTACAGCTATGATATGTTGGGAGAAGCCGCGCATACGGCTGCAGATGCAAAGAAATATTTTCAGTCGTATAAAGAGGCGATAGAGAAAATCGCATCTGCTTGCAAGCAAGGAGTTAGGGAAAATCCGGGGATATCTATCAAAATCTCAGCACTGCATCCTCGCTATGAGCAAATTAATAAAACGCGAGTGGTCAAGGAATTAACGCCCAAAATTCTAGAGCTTGCCGAGTTAGCTAAATCCCATAATATGGGCTTTAACATTGATGCAGAAGAGGTGGACCGGCTAGATATTTCACTTGATTTGATTACACATGTTTTAAAAAGCGAGTCCTTGAGAGGTTGGGATGGCTTTGGCATTGTCGTTCAGGCATATAGTAAGAGAGCCCCATTCGTTCTTGAATATCTCTATCAACTAGCCAGCAAACTTGATTGCAAAATTATGGTGCGTCTTGTTAAAGGGGCTTACTGGGATGCAGAAGTTAAGCGAGCTCAGGTCTTTGGTCTTGAAGGGTTTCCAGTATACACCCGCAAGGAAAATACAGATATCTCCTACATGGCCTGTGCTAAAAAACTTTTGTCGATGACAGATAGGATTTATCCTCAATTTGCGAGCCATAATGCCCATACAGTTTCTGCTGTGATGGAGTTCGCAAAAAATTTGAACAAAGACTCGTTCGAATTCCAACGCCTACACGGTATGGGCGAGAGTTTGCATGGTGTCTTAATGCATAATCAACAAACACGGTGTCGTATTTATGCCCCTGTGGGTGTGCACCGTGATTTATTGGCGTATCTTGTAAGACGATTGCTTGAAAACGGCGCGAATAGTAGTTTTGTGAATCAGATTGTTGATCACGCAATCCATCCCACAGAAGTGGCACAGGATCCATTAATAAAAGCGCAAAATCCTGCTTCTCGTGTCATTGCAATGCCTAAAGACTTGTTTGGTAACGAACGATTGAATTCTAAAGGGTTTGATCACACGGACGTGCTCCAGCTTCAATCTATGGAAGAAGGGCGTGGTGCTTACTTAGAAAAAGTGTGGCAGGTGGCCCCTCTTATACAGGATACCAGTCTGGAGAATGGGGCTGAAGTCACCATCGTGAATCCCGGAATTCCTAACGATACTGTCGCAACAGTTGCTCATACATCTGAAACACAAGTCCAAGCCGCTCTTAAGGCAGCGACAGAGGCATTTCCAGATTGGTCACGTAGTTCGATTGAAAGCCGTGTCACGGCCTTACTGAAGGCTGCAGATCTATATGAAGACCATGCCAGTGAAATTTTCGCCATTCTGACACGCGAAGCAGGTAAGTCGCTTGTTGATGGTGTGGCAGAACTTCGCGAAGCTGTCGACTTCTTGAGATATTATGCTGTCGAAATGAGGCAAGCCTCTAATCCACAAAAGTTACCAAGGGGCGTTATTACATGCATCTCTCCTTGGAATTTTCCCTTGGCAATCTTTACAGGGCAAATTGCTGCGGCGCTAGTGACTGGGAATACGGTGATTGCGAAACCTGCAGAACAAACAACAACTGTAGCGTATCTTGCCGTAAAATTGTTACATCAAGCAGGGATACCTCGGGATGTTCTTCAGTTGCTACCAGGGTATGGTCGCACCATAGGGGCGGCTATCACAGGAAATGAGAAAATCTCAGGCGTTTGCTTTACAGGCTCTACAGCTACAGCCCAACTGATCAATAGTGTGATGGCTGATTCATGTGAACCCTCTGCACCGCTTGTTGCTGAAACTGGCGGATTGAATGCGATGATTGTTGATAGCACGGCCCTGCCGGAACAAGCAGTGCGTGATATTATTGCCAGCAGTTTTCAAAGTGCAGGGCAGCGGTGTTCTGCGCTTCGTATGCTTTATGTACAAGAAGATGTAGCGGATAGATTTTTCTCGATGCTCTATGGTGCTATGGAGGAATTGTCTATGGGGAATCCGTGGGAGATAACAACAGATGTTGGCCCTGTGATTGATCAGACAGCATATGAAGGCATTCAATCATATTTGGCTATGCGGACAAAGAAGGGACAAGTTGTAAAGCAACTTCAAGCCCCAAAAGATGGTTATTTTATTCCTCCAACAGTGGTTAAAGTATCTGGAATTGAGGAATTGGAGAAAGAGATTTTTGGCCCTGTCCTTCATGTTGCTACTTTCAAAGCTCAAGATTTTTATACTGTCTTATCCTCTATCAATGCCTGTGGCTATGGACTGACACTGGGGCTTCATACGCGGATTGATGATCGAATATCGGAAGTTCAAATGAAGGCCACTGTCGGCAACCTCTATATTAATAGAAACCAAATTGGTGCGATTGTAGGATCTCAGCCCTTTGGCGGTGAAGGCCTTTCTGGTACAGGGCCTAAAGCAGGAGGGCCGGAATATCTTGATGTATTCCAGAAATATTGGAGTGATGTTGGCCTGCCTGAAAAAGGGCGCGATGCGGCCTACGTAACTAGGGAACAGTTAGAGTTCGCCTTGACTTCAGTTGCCCAAAAATCGATCGGCTCTCTCGCAGATATACGCTCAACTCTGGCCGAGGTTACCAGCAAAGAATTGACGGATTGGCAAAATTCAGCTGATTATGCTCTTTCTGCGCTTAAGAGTCAGGTTGTTGATGCGCATGTCATGACCTCTCCAGTAGGTGAGACCAATGACCTTAGGCGTGTGGACCGTGGTACAATTTTGTGTTTAGGGCTAGAAACAACAGCTCAAATTCAACAAATGATTACTGCGCTCTATCTCGGAAACAGAGTTGTACTTATTAATCCAAGCGATGCAGTATATGGCCGCCTTATTGGGTTGGCCGATCAGTTTGCCTTAGAAATTATAAAGGCAAAGACAGATATATCCTTACTTTCTAAAGTTGAGGGGATTGATGCGGTCGCCTGTGTTTGTCAGGATCGCTCAAAACTACAAGACTATCGAAAAGCCTTGGCAAATCGACCTGGTAAACTTGTACCGTTGATCACAGATTGGCGTTCTTTCTATAATTTCTCAAGAGAAAGACACTGCTGTGTTGATACTACCGCATCTGGCGGCGACGCTGTGCTTCTAGCAGGCGAATAGAATTCATGCTATGCTCTCTTCTTCAACTGAAGGGGAGAGCTAATGAGCAAGAATGACAATCAAACCCAAAAGAATGATGCGGATGTGCTGACCTTTATTGAAGGGCTTGAAAATAAGAGGCGCAGAGAAGATTCTCTGAAACTGTTGCCGCTCTTTGAGAGGATTACCGGACAGCCAGCTACCATGTGGGGAGATAGTATTGTTGGCTTTGGGTCCTATCATTATAAATATGCATCAGGCCGGGAAGGGGATTGGTGTCTGACTGGATTTTCACCGCGTAAAGCAAATACCACTCTATATATTATGAATGGTTTTTCTGATTATAAAGATCAGCTATCTCACTTAGGAAAGCATAAACATTCCAAATCCTGCTTATATATTAATAAATTAGAGGATGTTGATCTTGAAGTGATCGAAGAGATGATAGCGGACTCTACTGCTTATATGCGATCTAAATATGCCAGTGAATAATCTTTAGTTTATCCCCTAGGAAAATCTGCCTTTTCCCTTGCATTATGACTGCATGACACTATGCTTTGGCCTTTCAAAATCAACAAGAATTGATGGGGCTATCTAATGCACAATATAGTTGCTAAAGCATTGCTTACAGTGGTTGTAGGAGTTTCACTTACTCTCTCAGCTGTGGCTGACACTGGAAGCGGTGCAAAACGTTTTAAACAATTAACAAAAGACCTTCCTTCGCCGAACGTTTACCGTGATGCAAGTGGCGCACCAGGGCCGATGTATTGGCAACAGCGTGCGGACTACAAAATTAAGGTCACATTGGACGAGAAAAATCGTCGCATCATTGGATCTGAGACAATTAAATATACAAATAATTCACCGTTGAATTTACGATATATTTGGATACAGCTTGATCAGAATCGTTTTAATAAAGATAGTATTCAAAACAGAACATCAACCTCATCAAGAGATCGTTTGTCTTATGGCGCCCTAGACGCACATTATATGAAGAACGATATCGATTTTGGTCAGAAAATCCGAGCGGTCAAGTCCGGAGGGAAAGATCTTCCTTACGTAATTAATGATACACAGATGCGGATTGACCTGCCAAAGGCGCTCAAAAAAGGTCAGACTATCAGCTTCTCAATTGATTGGGATTATAACATCATTCAAGAAGCGGTTGTGGGCGGGCGTAACGGTTTCGAACACTTTGAGAAAAATGACACTTATATCTATTTCATGGCTCAGTGGTTCCCACGCCTTTCAGCCTTTACGGACTATACCGGTTGGCAAAATAAGCAATTTCTAGGGCGCGGTGAGTTTGCTCTTGAATTTGGTGATTATGACGTCGAGATTACCGTTCCAGCAGACCATGTAGTGTCATCGACAGGCGTGCTGACGAATGCAAAAAATGTTCTAACAAAAGAACAATATCAGCGCTTTGAGGAGTCTAAAAAGGCGACAAAGCCAATGTATATTGTAACTCCAGAAGAAGCACTAGAGAATGAAAAGGAAGGCACTGACAAGTCAGTTACGTGGAAGATCTCGGCCAAGAATGTTCGTGATTTTGCTTGGTCCTCTTCGCGGAAGTATGTTTGGGATGCGATGAATCACAAACAACAGCAAACGGATGCTGAATATCCTGATGTACATGTTATGTCTTTCTACCCACAGGAAGCAATGCCTATATGGAATATGTATTCGTCGCATGCTGTGGCTCATACAATGGATGTTTATTCAAAAATGTCATTTCCTTACCCTTATCCAACCGCTCAATCTGTGAATACATGGGCCGGCGGCGGTATGGAATATCCGATGATAACTTTCAATGGGTATCGCCCAACGGACGAGGAAAAGCTTGAAGATCGCACATATACTCGTCGGGCAAAATACGGCCTTATTGGTGTGATTATCCATGAAATTGGCCACATTTACTTCCCGATGGTTGTCAATTCTGACGAGCGACGCTGGACGTGGATGGATGAAGGTTTGAACACATTCCTTGAGTATATCACTGAGATAGAGTGGGAAGAGAATTACCCTGCTTTTGGAAACGAAGTGAATATACTCGATTATATCGATACCTATATGAAATCTGATTACCAGGTGCCGATTATGACACAATCTGACAGTGTGATTGCTTTTGGACCAAATGCATACTCAAAACCTGCCTCTGCGCTTATCGTACTCCGCGAAACTGTCATGGGCCGTGAGCTTTTTGACCATGCCTTTAGAGAATATTCTAATCGCTGGAAGTTTAAGCGCCCAACACCAGCTGATTTCTTTCGTACTATGGAAGATGCATCAGGCGTAGATCTTGATTGGTTCTGGAGAGGCTGGTTCTTCACAACAGATCATGTCGATGTGGCGATCAATGATGTTCGCGAATATCGCATCTCCACTCAAAACCCTGAAGTTGAATTTGATTTTAAACGCAAAGAGTGGAATGCACAGCGTCCGGAACCTGTCCAGCAATCAAGAAACCGTCAGGATGTCGGAAAGCTTTATATTCAAGATAAACCTGAGCTTCTTGACTTTTATAATAAGAATGATCAGTTCTTAGTGACCAATAAAGATCGCAATAAATATAATTCATTCCTTGAGAAACTCAAAGGGCGTGATAAGGCGACTTATGAGCGGGCACTTAAGGAAAACCCATATATCTACTTTGTTGATTTTGCCAACAAGGGAGGGATTCCTTCACCGTTGCCGGTTACGTTCCACTATGTGGATGGAACAACATCTGAAATGATGATTCCTGCTGAAATATGGCGCTATGATTCTGACAAAGTCTCTAAGATGTTTATCTTTAATAAAGCTTTGGCAAAAGTCACGCTCGACGATAAGCATCAGACAGCAGATGTGGACTATAAAAACAATAGCTTCCCTCAAGCGATTTCTAAATCACGTCTTGAACTCTATAAGTATAAGCGTTCACGTAAAAATTTGATGAAAGATGCTTTGGAAAAATTGAAAAAAGAGAAGGCTGCTGCTGAAGAAACTAAGCAAGTCCCTCTCACTCAGACAAACTAAGAGATGATAACGTGACATCGTTTAAAGTCTTTATAAATGGATTGGTCGCGGTTCTTACCGCGGCCTCTCTTTCCTTCGGCGCAGCCCACGCCCATCGATTGAAGACCTGCGTTACGACATTGGTCTGGGAGCAAGATGGCGTGATGCAGGTGACACATAAAGTTCACTTTCATGATGCGCAGCGAGTGCTTGCTCGCATGGCAGAAAATAAATCAGAAACCCTCTTTACAGAGCTAGGTATCGCGCGGATGGCGCTCTATATGAATGAAGACTTTGAGGTCACAGTTGCTGATTTAAAAGTTACATTCACGCCTCTCGGCGGTGAGGTCGATGGCGATTATCTTTATATTTATCTTGAGAGCGATAAACCCATAACCGGGCATCGCTTTACTGTAAAGTCTGACATTTTTAGGAAAGATTTTTCGACACAATATAATAAAGTTATTGGTAAGCGGGGCGACCTTGAAAAGGCAGCCAGCTTTGGTAAAAAAAATCAAGTAGAAACTGTCGACTTCTCTCTTTAGGAGACAGATAAAGGCACCCTATGGATCTGGAAAGTCATTATAAGTCATTAGCGAACATGTATCATGCAGCTCCAATTAATGAATTTTTCCCGCCTTCCGTTACAATCTCTAAAGGCTGCTCTGAGGTAGGATTGGCTGTTAGGCAAGATTATTTCCATGCAGCAAACTCTTTACACGGTTCGGTTTATTTCAAATTGTTAGATGATAGCGCTTTTTTTGCAGCGAATTCTATTGAGCCTAATGTTTTTGTTTTCACTGTTAAGTTTACAACGACAATAACAAAGCCAGTATTGAGTGGTTTTGTAAAAGCACAGGGCAAGATAGACAAAATTGAGGGCAAGAAAATTTGGGCTTCATCGGTTATGACGGATGATTTAGGCGAGGTCGTCGCAAAAGGAGAGGGCCTGTTTTTGCCAAGCCCTCATAAATTGTCTGATGTTGAATCCTATAAACCTTAAGGCTGGTAAGGCAGAGAAGAATGATGCAATACAATTCTGAGCGTTCCGTCAGAATCTTTTTTGTATCCCCAGCTTTTATCAACCTTTGTGATTTGGCCCTCTTTATCAGTGAGAGAAATCCATCCCATCCACATGGCCACATCCCCGTCAATGAAACTGGCTGACGTTTCACTTATGCAACTCCGCCATCCTTTAATGCCAAATCCGCTATCAAGAGGAAACATCTTATTGTGACCTACGAAATAGGAGAGCGCTCCTTCCCGTGTCGGGCGAAAAGTTTGTGCACCGCTAGCTAGAGTTGGCTTAAAGAGAACGGGACCCATGGTATACCCATAGGCTGCATCAAGTACATCGCTTGCTGTCGTGCGTGCAGCATCAATGCCATCAGCTTCATAGGCCTTTGAAATTGCAACAAGAGCATTTCCCCATGCTACTCGCGCCTGTTCTAAATCAGTCTCTGTGATCGACATGATAATTTTCCTTCGTTGTTACGGATATATTCAGTGCATATGGGTGTATGTCTAGAATTTATTTTATGCGTTTCAAGACTTTCTCGCGATTTTCTTCTCGAACAATATTGAGAAGGACATCCCAATAGCCTGAAACTGCTTCAACACCTGCGGCTCGGTAAGCTTGAGCAATACGGTCTTTCTGGGCTTTGAATAGATTTTGCTCAAACCCAATGCCTTTCTCGGTAAGATATAAGAGGCGCTGCCTGCGATCTTTGACCCCTTGGATTTGCTCAATATACCCCTCTTCGATCAATTGGTTTAGTACCCGTGAGAGGCTTTGTTTTGTAATCCTAAGCAAGTCCAGTAATCCTGAGACATTCGTGCCAGGATTGCGGCCCACAAAATAAAGGACTCGATGATGCGCGCGTCCCATGCTCATGTCGGCCAAAATCTCATCAGCGCCTTCCGTAAAGTCACGATAAGCAAAATAAAGCAACTCGATTCCCCGTCTGACTTCTTCTTCCCTTAAGAAAAGACTTGGTTGGGCTAAACTTGCCTTCCATTCACTCATGAAATATTCCTCTCATTCGCCACAAATAGGACAGTAATGTTGACATATTATCCCTAAATTGCTACCCCTTTCAAGAAGTTTTTGACTCGGTAATAGAAACTATGAAATACACGGAGTTAAGGGTGCAATAGGTGCTAGGTCTTGTTTCGAGGGCACCAAGTGGAGAGAAAAAATGTCAGCTTCTTTTGATGATCGCGATGGTTGGATATGGATGGACGGGGAAATGGTACAATGGCGTGAAGCTAATGTGCATATCTTAACCCACGCCCTTCATTATGCCACATCAGTTTTTGAAGGACAAAGGGCCTATAGTGGTCAAATTTTTGAATTGGAAGCCCATACAAATCGGTTATTTAAATCGGCAGATATTATTGGCATGGATATTCCTTATAGTCGTGAAGTCATCAATCAGGCTTGTAAAGATAATCTCATTAAGAATGGTCTTGTGGATGCATACCAAAGACCTGTGGTTTGGCGTGGCTCTGAACAAATGGGTATCAATACGAAATTGACGAAAGTTCATGTTGCTATTGCCAGCTGGGAATGGCCGTCATATTTTGCCCCAGAAGCCAAGCTGAAGGGGTTGCGTCTCTGTATGTCAAATTATCGACGCCCTAATCCTGAAACAGCTCCTATTCTTGCGAAGTCGGCAGCGAATTATCCTATTTCATGCCTCTCTAAAGAAGCTGCTGAATTGAAAGGCTATGATGATGCGCTGCTTCTTGATTGGGAAGGTTATGTTGGCGAGGCTACTGGCGCGAACATATTCTTTATTAAGGGATCAGAAATCCATACTCCTTCTCTGAAATGTGTTTTAGACGGTATAACACGGAGAACAGTGATGGGACTTGCGCAAAAAAGAGGCCTCACGGTTGTTGAGCGCAATATTAAGCCTGAAGAAATGGCGGACTTCGAACAAGCATTCCTCACAGGGACTGCCGCAGAAGTCACCCCTCTGTCCCATGTGGCAGGCTATGATTTTGTGGTTGGTCAAGAAGTTCAGAATCTGATGAATGATTATGAGGCTCTGGTTCGCGATGTGTAGCCATATGTCACTCTCTTAAAGATAGAATTGACAGAGGTTCCATAGAGAAAAAAATAAGGCAGGGTTCCCTGCCTTTTTTTATGAGATTGAATTGCTTTCCTTCGAAGTCGCAATGGCGTCAATCAATTCACGAATACTATTTTGTACTTCCTTGTTGTGGATATCTTGCAGTCGCGGAAATTGATCGTCTAGTGTAATCTTTTGGCCATATATTTCACTCGGATCAGGAAGGCCTTCAAAAAACCAGTTGATTGGGACTCGCATCAGACCAGCAATCTTATAAAGTTTACCCGCAGAAAGTCTATTGAGTCCACGTTCATACTTCTGAAATTGCTGATATGAAACATCTAGTTTGGCCGCAATATCTTTTTGACTGAGACCGATGAAACGACGGCGTATTTTGATTCGTTCCCCCACATGGAAATCAACGGCCTCTGCCTTGCGCTTTTCTATCTTATCTATCATGTCCACCCCTTTGCTGCCCTTATTCTGCCCAAGTTGCCAAATAACAGTAGTTTGAGCGCCCTGCTTGTGATGAATATTTACAGAAAAAGCCTGAATTCTCGTTTTTCTGTTTTACGTGCTAGCA
Source organism: Temperatibacter marinus (assembly GCF_031598375.1). NCBI lineage: Bacteria > Pseudomonadati > Pseudomonadota > Alphaproteobacteria > Kordiimonadales > Temperatibacteraceae > Temperatibacter > Temperatibacter marinus. The sequence goes on along the minus strand of NZ_CP123872.1, from coordinate 104,649 downwards.
GAGCAGTAAACGATGTGCTAGACCAAGACAAATATGAATAGTTGGATAAAATTAATATTTGTATGGTTGCAACATATGCGAGTATAACAACTAAAACGAATATTGAAAGACTTTAATTAAGCTTTTGGGAGAGTTCGCTCAAATGAGTGTTAAATCGGTTAAATCAGGAATCGTAGCTTTGTTCGTGTTAACGCTGGCTGCGTGTAGTAACTCTGAAGTGGATGATACATATGTCGCCCGTGACGTAAATGTGCTGTATAATCTAGGTAAAGAATACTATGAAAAAGGCCGTTACATGTTTGCTGCAGCCGCTTTTGATGAAGTAGAGAGACAGCATCCATATAGCGTTTGGGCACGGCGTGCACAGGTGATGGCTGCCGCTGCTTACTATCAAGCCAAGCGATATGATGATGCTATCAATGCTATTGATCGCTTTTTACAACTCCACCCAGGAAATAGCTCAGCCCCTTATGCTTACTATATCAAAGCGCTTTGCTTTTATGAGCAAATTGCTGATGTAGGCCGAGATCAAGATTATACAATGCGTGCGCGTAATGCCTTCGTTGAATTGATCCGTCGTTATCCTGATAGTGAATATGCCTATGATGCAAAACAGAAACTTGAGCTTACAGACGATCACTTAGCAGGTAAAGAAATGGAAGTTGGCCGCTATTATATGCGTAGCAAAGAATATCTATCGGCAGCAATTCGATTTAGAAATGTTATAGAAAAATATCAGAAGTCCTCACACACACCTGAGGCCTTACATCGTCTTGTAGAAGTTAATTTAGCTTTGGGTATTCAGCCAGAGGCTCAAAGTGCTGCCGCTGTCCTTGGATACAACTATAACGGATCAAAATGGTATCGCTATAGCTATGCTCTATTGAAGAATAAGAAATTAAGCCCAGAAATGAGTTCTGGATCCTGGTTGTCAAAACTGTGGCCATTTTAATTTGGTGACTTTGATTGAAGGGGGAGTGCGATGCTGGCAAGCCTCAGCATTCGTGATATAGTCTTAATCGATCGTTTAAACCTGTCCTTGTCTACGGGTTTAAATGTTTTAACTGGTGAAACAGGTGCCGGTAAATCCATCCTGTTAGACTCTCTTGGTCTTGCTCTAGGAATGCGCGCTGATAGAGCTCTTGTACGATCTGGATGTCAGGATGGGGCTGTGACAGCAGCCTTCGACATAAAGTCATCACATACTGCGTGCCAGCTATTGATTGAGAATGGATTTGAAAATCCTGAGGGTGAAATCATCCTGAAAAGACATCTATCTAAAGACGGAAAGTCTAGAGCTTGGATAAATGATCAGCCTGTTACACAACAACTCCTTAAACATATCGGTGAGCTTCTAGTGGAAATTCATGGTCAACATGATGATCGAGGCTTATTGCATGCTGCGGCTCATAGGGATTTGCTCGATTTATACGGCCAGCATCAGCCTCTCTTGGATTCTGTAAAGGCATCTCATCTCGCCTACGAGCAAGCAAAAGATGCTCTGAGACAAGCCAAGGAAGATTATTCTAATGCACGAGATGATGAAGAATGGTTGCGTCATGCTGTCAGTGAGATAGATAAAATTCAACCCCAAGCTGGTGAAGAAAGAGATCTTGCTGATAAACGTGCTATAATGATGCAAGGGGAACGATTGTCTGGTGAATTAAAGGATATGGTTTCCATTCTTTCAGGCAATAAAGGCGTAGAGGATCATTTGAATGGTATTCTTCGGAAAATGGGTCGCATGGATGCTGAAGCGCAAGCGCTTTTAGAAACAGTCATATCATCGCTAGAGAGGGCTTCAATTGAATTGAGTGCTGGGGCCCAAGATCTGGATCGCATTCAGAGTAGTATGGACTATGATCCACTTCAATTAGAAGAAACGGAAGAGCGCTTATTTGATTTGAGAGCTCTGGCTCGCAAGCATAATTGTCAAGTTGATGATTTGGCTGTTCTGTCTGAGCGGTTGCATCATCGCCTTAAAGCTGTTGATAGTGGAGATCAATTGGTAAAAGACGCAGAGGCCACCTTAGATCAAGCTCTGGGTGCCTTCGCAACAGCAGTTAAATCTCTGCATGAAGCACGTCATCAGGTCGCAACTAAATTGTCAGATTCAGTCATGGCAGAGTTGCCTCCGATGAAGCTTGAAAAGGCTCGCTTTCGAGTGGCAGTTCACTCTCTGCCTCAGGAGGAATGGTCTGCCCATGGGGGAGATCGGGTGTGGTTTGAAATGTCGGCCAATCCTGGGGCAGATTTTGGTCCACTGGTGAAAGTTGCGTCTGGCGGTGAAATGGCAAGAGTGATCTTGGCCTTAAAAGTTGTTCTTGCCCGTTCTGGCAGCGCGCCAGTTATGATTTTCGATGAAGTTGACCGTGGTATAGGGGGCGCGACGGCTGATGCCGTTGGCGAAAGGTTGCGCAGACTAGCTGGCGAGGCCCAAGTCTTAGTCGTGACGCATTCTCCGCAGGTCGCGGCTCGGGGTCATAGTCATATGAAGATTAGCAAAGCTGTCTCCGTCATTGAGGGAGAAGAACAGACGAGAACCTCGGTTTACAAGTTACCGGAGTCAGAACGCACAGACGAAATAGCTCGCATGTTGGCAGGGGCTGAAATAACGCCTGAAGCACGTGCGGCAGCAGATAAACTCCTGGCAATGACTGGGTAATCCCACATAGGAAGATGTTATGTCTCTTTTTGATAATTCCTCTATTCCTGTTTCTCATTTAACACGTTCAGAGGCACGATTAGAATTGGCGCGCTTAGCTCAAGAGGTGAAAATTCATGATGTTGCTTATCATCAAAATGATGCACCGACAGTCAGTGATGCCGAGTATGATGCTCTTCGAAAACGCAATAGTGAGTTAGAACAGCGGTTTCCTGAGCTTGTTCGATCTGATAGTCCAAGTAAACGAGTAGGGGCGTCTGTACAAAGTAAATTTGAAAAGGCTGAACATAAAGTCCCAATGCTTTCCTTAGAGAATGCATTTAATGGCGAAGATGTTCAGGATTTTGTCGACCGTATCAAACGATTCCTTGCCAAGGATAAAGATCTTCTTGCTGGCGCTCCAGTTGTCCTAACGGCTGAGCCTAAAATTGATGGACTGTCTCTTGCAGTCAGATATGAGCAAGGACGGTTGGTGCAAGCTGTTACTCGAGGGGATGGGGCCATCGGTGAGAATGTTACTCAAAATGCTCTGACGATAGCTGATATTCCCAGTGAACTCTCAGGAGGGAACTGGCCTGAGGTCCTTGAGGTACGAGGGGAAGTCTATATGGGCAAGGAAGAATTCTTTGCGTTGAACAAAAGTCAAGAATTGTCCGATAAGAAAGTTTTTGCTAATCCACGTAATGCAGCGGCAGGGTCTTTGAGACAGCTGGATGTGTCTATAACAAAATCAAGGCCTTTAAAGTTTTTCGCCTATGCATGGGGGGATCTGAGTGCACCCATTGCACAGACACAGCAGCAAGCAATTGATCAATTTAAAGCCTGGGGATTTTCGACAAACCCCTTATTTAAAGCGTGTGATAGTGTGGAAGAGGTCCTCGCGCATTATCATGAAATTGCAGAGGCGCGCTCTGGACTTGATTATGATATTGATGGCGTTGTTTACAAGGTTAACCGATTGGATTGGCAAGCGCGTCTCGGTATGATTGCGCGGGCTCCGCGCTGGGCTATCGCACATAAATTTCCTGCCGAGCAAGCTGTAACCATCGTCAACGCCATTGATATTCAAGTTGGCAGGACAGGGGCTTTAACCCCTGTTGCAAAGCTTGAACCCGTTAACGTTGGAGGTGTGATGGTCTCAAATGCCACGCTTCATAATAAGGATGAGATAGAGCGCCTCGGTGTTAGAGTGGGTGATACAGTTGTAATTCAACGGGCAGGAGATGTGATTCCTCAAATTGTTGAAGTAAAGTCTTTAGACCAAGACTATGACAGCTTTGTTTTTCCTGATAAATGCCCCGAATGCGACTCTTTGGCCTCAGCTGAAGGCGATGATGTGGTTATTCGCTGTACTGGGGGGTTAGTCTGTCCAGCACAGACCATTGAGCGATTAAAGCATTTTGTCTCGCGAACTGCTTTTGATATTGATGGCATGGGCGATAAACAAGTTGAACAGTTTTTTGCCAAAGGGTGGATTAAAACACCGGCTGATATTTTCCGCCTCGCGCAAACTGATGAGGATAAAGGTTCAACACTTGCCCACTGGGAAGGCTGGGGAGAACAATCTGTTGGTAACCTTTTTGCAGCGATTGAAGAAAGGCGAGAAATTGACTTTCATCGCTTTCTTTTTGGACTGGGCATACGCCATGTGGGCCAACAGAATGCAAAATTACTAGCGCGCAATTATGAGACAGCTGAAAATTTCAGAGACCATATGACGGCGTGTGGAACAGCAGATGAGAAAGCCCTTTCAGAGTTACTTGCTATTGATGGCATCGGAACAAAAGTTGCCGAAACACTTATTCAGTTCTTTAGAGAAGATCATAATCTAGAGGCTTATAATGACTTGCTAACATCTTTGACGATTAAGCCTGTCGAAGCTGTTGCCGAAGGTAGCGCTGTATCAGGAAAAATTGTTGTCTTTACAGGAACATTAACTGAAATGAGTCGAAGTGAAGCAAAAGCAAAAGCAGAATCACTGGGCGCAAAGGTTTCGGGCTCTGTCTCTAAAAAGACAGATATTTTAGTAGCGGGACCTGGGGCAGGATCGAAATTAAAAAAAGCTCAAGCTCTCGATGTCACAACGATGTCTGAGCAAGAATGGCTTGATTATATAAAATCCTAGAATTTTGGAATTATATTTCACCAGCGGCATTTTTCTGTTTGTTAGAGAGTTTGCTGTAATATTCCTGCCATGCAAGCGTGAAGTATTTTGATATGCATTTTATGCATAGCTACTTTGCATTTTTATCTCTACTCTTTTTTCTTTTTTCACGCCATATAGTCTTCAACGCAACGGACAGCAGATCAAGTTCAAAAGAAACTGATCGATTAATTTACAACTGGCGAGGAGCTAGACATGAATAACCAAACACAAAACATCAAAGACCTATCAAGCAAAAAAGGTTTCACTTTCTTCGAACTGATGGAATCTGCAGGTCAAATGAAACCGCTTCCTAAAGACGAATTTGACGCCGACGTTCAAGCATTCTTTAGCAAGATTAAGATTTCACGCCCAGCAAACCTAGGCGGTGCTGTAGCTGCAGCATAACGGTATTTCCTAGGGAGTATTCCTTATGGAATATGACTTAGGATTTTTGAAGGCAGGGTTGCTTTCTCCCTCCCCTTTACTTTTTAAGTAAAAGTGCAACCCAATCGGCCTTCTCTTTTCTGCACACTTCCCTAAGTCCTTGCGCGCTATATGCCGCGAGGACATTTTTTTGTTGTTCAATCAGGAGGCCGGATAAAATAACATATCCTTCCTGTGCGGTTACTGCGGCAATATCAGCGGCTAAATCAATTAAGGGCGCAGCGAGAATATTAGCAATAACGAGATTAAAGGGGCCTGCCTTTTCGAAAGAAGGATGGTCTAAGCCTATTGCGACAAGTGTTGATATACCGGCAGTGTTCAAAGGAGTTGAGACAGTATTATTATCAGCCAATGTACGCTCAGTCACTTCAATCGCGATCGGGTCAATGTCGCTGGCTAGTGTTTTTGCTTGAGGCCAAAGACGTTGAGCCGCAAGGGCCAGTAATCCAGTTCCTGTCCCGACGTCTAAAATATGCTCAGGTGCTTGATCAGAGGCCAAGTGATTAATCAACTCTAAGCAACCGCATGTAGTTTCATGATGCCCCGTTCCAAATGCTTGAGAGGCATCCACAAGGAGAGGGATTTTATTATCGGGTATTTTGTCCGAATCGTGACTGCCGTAGACGAAAAATTGTCCTGCAATCACTGGCGCAAGGCCTTTTTGAGTTTCACTGACCCAATCCTTATCTTCTACCTCAGAGATCGTAAAGATGATTTCAGAAAAGCGTGCTCTCTCTTTCAAAGAATCCAGTAATAGGTGATCGACTACCTGTTCAAAATAAATATCAAGTTGCCATGCTTTGCCGTTGTTTATTTCGTAATAGGTGAGAAGGGGTGGTAAAAACCCTTGCTCTTCGCTCAACAGTTCCAAGGCTGTCTCAAGCGCGCCAGCTTGTTCTAGCGTCACGATAGAACTGGCTGTAAAAACAAGAGTCTGTTCTGGGTGTGGTGCGGTCATGCCACGGGCCTTTCTCTTTTATGCAGGTTTTACAAACCGATCAATGATGCGTTTTTCGCCTGCATGATCAAAGTTTACAAGGAGTTTGTCGCCTTCAATATCCTCAATAATTCCCCCTCCGAATTTATCATGGAAAACACGTTCTCCAATTGCATAACGGCTGACGGTTTTTTTCTGGGACGTTTGTTTCTTTTTTGCTCTGATTTGACTGGCGGGTGTTAAGTCTAAGAATTTTTTACCCTCATTGAGTTTTTGAGCGCGCTTCCATCCAGGACCAAATTTATCCCCGTAATCCGAGCGATTGTCCTTTGATTTTGTTTGCCCCCAAACATAAGGAGTCGTTTCTCCTGATCTATTTGTCGCCCCCGAGCTTTGCCAGTCATCCTCTTGCCAGCTGTTCCGCTGAGAATAGGCCTCGTACCCGCTTGATTGCTTAGATCCATAGAGGCCTTGTGCAGCATCCAGTTCAATATGTTCTTCTGGTAGCTCTTCAATGAAGCGACTTGGAACACAATTGGTCCATTGCCCAAAGATTTGACGATTTGCAGCATAGAAAACATAAGCTTGCTCGCGGGCACGTGTGATCCCAACATAGGCAAGGCGTCTCTCTTCTTCTAATCCTTTTAAGCCTGTCTCATCCAAAGACCGCTGACTAGGGAAGACACCTTCTTCCCATCCAGGCAGAAAAACATGTTCAAACTCTAGGCCTTTGGAAGCGTGCAATGTCATGATGGTTACTTTATCTTCTCCTGCCCGCTCATCATTTTCCATCACAAGGCCAATATGCTCAAGGAAGCCGGCGAGACTATCAAATTCCCCCATAGCATTGATGAGTTCTTTTAAATTCTCTAAGCGACCAGGCGCATCAGGGGCCTTGTCATTTTGCCACATTTCAGTGTAGCCACTCTCATCTAAAATTGTCTCGGCTAAGTCAGTATGAGACAGGGTTCGCGAGAGACCGCGCCATCGATCAAAATCATCCATAAGCCTAACGAGGTTTGTTTTCGCTTTGCCTCGGATACGGTCCTTTGACACGGCATGACGGACGGCATAGCTTACACTGGTCCCAAGTTCACGGGCCATCTCATGAACTTTTTGAACACTTGTTTGACCAATGCCTCGTTTCGGAGTGTTAACAATCCTCTCAAAGGCTAAGTCATCATCAGGCTGTGCAACTACACGAAGATAAGCTAAGGCATCTCTAATCTCGGCACGCTCATAAAATCTCGGTCCTCCAATTATTCGATATGGGAGGCCTAAGGTCAGCATACGTTCCTCAAATTCACGAGTTTGAAAGCCTGCTCTGACCAGAATGGCGATCTCGTTTAGGGCCACATGTTTCCGCTGAAGAGACTCTACCTCATCGCCGATTGTGCGTGCTTCTTCTGGAGCATCCCAGACACCGCGCACTTTGATAGGATCGCCGTCCCCGCCTGCGGTCCATAAAGTCTTGCCTAAACGGTTTTCATTGCCAGCAATTAATTTACTTGCGGCAGCTAGAATATGGCCTGTAGATCGATAGTTTTGTTCAAGTCTAACAACCTTTGCTCCTGGAAAATCTTCAGAAAACCTTAAAATATTTCCTACTTCTGCACCTCGCCACCCATAAATGGATTGATCATCATCACCCACACAGCAGATGTTTTTGCTTTTCTGAGCTAACAGTCTTAACCAAAGATATTGAGCAACATTTGTATCTTGATACTCATCGACAAGAAGATAGCGAAATTGACTATGATAGCGAGAGAGGATATCCGGATGGGTTTGAAAGAGGTGAATGTTTAATAAAATTAAATCACCGAAATCAACAGCATTTAGAATTTTGAGGCGTTCTTGATAAAGACTGTAAATCTTACCACCAAGTCCATTTGCAAAAGCAGAGCCTTCACTGCTTGGTAATTTGTCAGCCATGATCGCTTTATTCTTCCAGCGATCAATTAATCCAGCCATTTGACGAGCAGGCCATTTTTTGTCATCGATGCCTTCCGCTTTGATCAATTGCTTGAGAAGACGGATTTGGTCATCTGTGTCTAAGATTGTGAAGTTGGGTTGCAGACCTACAAGTTCTGCATGTCGCCTTAGAATTTTATTACAGATTGAATGAAATGTTCCAAACCAAAGTCCTTCAACGGACTGACCGAGAGCCACAGCAACGCGGTCCTGCATCTCTCGTGCAGCCTTATTTGTGAATGTAACAGATAAAATATTCCAGGGGGCTGCTGTTCTTGTATGAACGATATGAGCTAGCCGTGAAGTCAAGGCTTTCGTTTTGCCGGTTCCTGCACCTGCTAACATCAAAACTGGACCTTCAAGAGTTAACACAGCTTCTTTCTGCGCCTCATTCAGCTCGGTAAGATAAAGAGGTTCTTGGCTGCTCTCTGAGGCCTGAGAAGAAGTTCCAACGGGGCTCAAATCATCCAAATCGAAAGGATCTGTAGGCATTCATATTTCCTTGAGGGGGTTAAGACTATTGTTTATCTATCCTGTCCTTGGCTTTCCAGCAAGGCTTTATTATATTCCTGTATAACATCACTTTGGTGGATAATACCGATAAGAACAGGCGTCTCAATCGTTTCAAGAACGGGCAAAATATTCTCTTGGCTGCCCTCCATTAATTGGAGGGCCAATTCCAGAGGATCATCTCCATAGACAACGACTGGATCATCATCACAAACATCCCCTATAGTTTTGTCTTTTGCTTCTTCAATTTCCGATGAAGACAAGGGAATTTGATTAAAAGAAACCAATCCTTTGAGCAAACCATCCTGCCCTGTAACGATCAATTTTCCACCTTCCTGAGCAATCAAAAGGTCCCGAGCATTCTCAAGGCTATCTGTGTGACGGATTGTGAAAAAATCACGGCTATAATGATCTTTCACTTTTTGGGATTTCAGCACATAACTGGCACGACCGGACTCTAGATGGACACCTTTATTTGCCAACTGCATGAAGAAGAAACTCTTATTATAAAACATGCCTGTAAACATGCTTGCAACACTCGACGCGATCATTACAGCAATGGTCACGCTGTAGTCTCCGGTAATTTCAAAGACAATCAACATCGTAGAAATGGGAGCCCCCAAGACCGAAGAAGCAACAGCGCCCATGCCGACAATGGCGTATACACCGGGATCGCTGGCAGCCACTGGAGAAAGACTAGCAGCAATCAGACCAAATGCACCGCCGGTCATCGCTCCTATGAAGAGAGAAGGAGAAAAAATTCCGCCGCCGAATCGAGTTGCGAGTGTGATAACTGTCGCAATGATTTTTGCCGCTAAGAGAGCAACTAGGAATTTGAGATCGTAGCTTCCCATTAGAGCATTCGATGTGGCCTCATATCCTACGCTGAGAACTTCAGGATATAAAAGGGCAATGGACCCGACCAGAAGGCCGCCAATGGCAGGTTGAATCCAATAGGGTATTATGGTGTCTTGACGCTGCCTTAACTTATCCGCTTTATCCATTGCCATCATAAAACAAATTGCTATGACACTGCATACGATTCCAAGAATAAAGAAGGCAGGAATTTCAGCAAAACTAGATATTGTATAATCGGGCAGACTGAAGGCTGGGAAGTCGCCTAGATGAATCCGACTAATGATGGTGCCAATGATTGCAGAGATGACTATGGGGGTGAAGACATGCAAAGCATAGTGACCAATGATCACTTCTAGGGCAAAGAAGACGCCAGCGATGGGGGCATTAAAGCTCGCGGCAACGGCTGCGGCAACACCACACCCAAGTAAAGTTCTCATAAGGGCAGGTGAAAGATTTAACCAGCGCACTAACCCGCTCGAAAGCGTTGCCCCTAAATGAACGACAGGTCCTTCACGTCCCGCAGAAGCACCGAAACCAAGGCTTGTAATTGTTATGCCTGCAGAAAGCAGGCCTTGCCTGAATGGGATATGGCCATTTTTCAGTGCTACAGCTTCAATGACATGAGGAACGCCGCTGCTGCGCTTTTCTGGAAGAAAACGTAAAAGCTGGCCAATGATTAACCCCCCTAAGACCAGGGCCCCAATGATATGCCACCAGGGCAACTCACGAGCGATCGTTGCTAGGTTTTTTTCACTGCCGCCAAAAACAAAGTGAATGAGATGATCAATACCAAGATAAAAGCCAATTGCCCCGTATCCAGCGACTATTCCTATAAAAGTGGCAAGACCCATGAGGAGCCATTGTTCAGATTGCCCTTTTCCATAGAGGTTTGCTCTGATACGGCGGCTTAATTTTTTGTAGACGTTAACCATAGAGGCGGCTTCTCATCCTTATTTCAATAAGAGCACTTTACTGAAATAACTAAAGGCTGCAAAATATAATTTTGAGACAATGATCTATCTGACTTGAAAAAGCCATATAAATACGATTGTATGACAGGATAAAATAGAGCGGGGCATGATTTGAAAGTTAGAATTAGACATATCATTGGTATGACCATTGTACTCGCAATAGCAGGGGCTTTATTGCTGCCGAGCCTAATCAATTGGAATAGTTACCGAGACGTTATTGAAAATCTTATGCAAGAACAGCTTGGTAGCCGGGTTACATTATCTGGGGATATTCAAGCGACTTTATTGCCTTATCCAAGAATAACGGCCAATGATGTTAAAGTTGAGGTGGTTGGGAATGTGAAGGCTATTGATATGCTTCTTGCGCCTGTCCCCTTATTACAGGGTGACATTATTCCAGTTGATATGACGTTAACCGGTGCAAAAGTATCTGTGCAAGAACAGGAAAACGGGAAATGGACGCTCGGCGATGTTGAAGAAACTGTTGGGGAACAATCTTTTATTAGTCCAGCACTTGGACGCTTGAAAATCTCAAACAGCACCATTAGCTTTGTTACGCTCTCAAATTATGTTCAGCAAATTGCAATCAGGTCTCTTACGTTTGAAGAGAGAGAAGACACCAATAGTAAAACGATCACAGCTCTCATTTTAACAAACGATGTTCCCATAACGCTGGCAGCGAAGTTTCAGCCTGTAGGTACAATGGGCAATATGTCTGCGCGTCTTGAAGCCGGGCTTCCTGGCGGGCGGCTGCTTTTTTCTGGTCGAGTTAACAATCAATTTCACCCCTTATTAGGGCGCATATCCTTTAAAGGAGACCGGCTTGATACGGCAGTGAATAATCTTTTGGATGTCACAGCACAAAGTGCCACTTTAGCCGGGGCATCTGTCCCATTTGATTTTGATTTAAGGGTTGAACAAGAAGCAGATATATTTCGCGCGAAAAGCTTTGCTTTCTCCCTTATTGATACGCCTGGATCAGCTTCTTTTGAGTATTCTGCGAACAAGGGATTGTCTGGACAGGTAAAGTTTGGTGTCATAGATCTCCCCATGCTCAGTGGGTTTTCACTTTCAGTTGAAGAGCAGCTAAATCACGCGCTTAAATCAGTGTCTCTTGATGTCCTTGTGCAAGGCCTTCAAGGAGAAGAAGAAACATTGAAACAGCTTTCGATGCAACTTGTTCTTTCGGGTGACCAGATTGAGATCACTGCCTTTAAAGCTTTATTGCCAGGAGTTACAGATTTATCTTTAGATGGTCATTATCATCTCGTAGATGAAAATTTCAAAGGGAATCTCTCGCTGCAGTCGGCTGATGCCAAATCATTTTTTGGATGGATTGGTGTCGAAGGTATAGAGCAAGTTGAAGCAGGGCGATTAGCCACCTTTGAAATCTATAACACAGCTCTTGAAGTTGCTAAAAATTCTTGGCAGCTCTCGGATGTTAACGGTTTACTTGATGCAACAAAATTTAAGGGGCACGCTTCAGGAGATAGACAAGAAAAAACACTTCAGCATCTTGATATCAGCTTAGACTCGCTTAATTTTGACCCTTACATGACGACCCTTTTTACGGAAAAGATTGGGCTGGAAAAAAGACTCGGTCTTTTACCTCATTCATTCAATTTTAAAACAGACAGATTATATTTTGAAGGGCGCAAGTATGAAAAGGTGAAGGTTATTGCTGAGCGTCAACAATCTCAGATTAAAATCGACCGGTTATCTATGGATATAGAGGGCGAGGGTCAGGTAAGCCTTGCAGGATTAATCGATATCTCCGGAGAGAAGAAAGCGCCTGTGGACGTGCACTTTCAATCCAGCAACCTCAAACCATCCTTCGTAAAAACATATATGCCTCTTGCGCCGTTATTTGGACAGATCTTCATTCCAGGAGCCGATTACACCGGGGAAAATTTATCCTTTTCTGCCTCGTTGACCGGTGATTATGATAAAGCTTCACTAGCACTCAATATATCATCCACAGAAGGCGACCTTACCTTGACAGGGGACGTGATCGGGGGCACTTCCTTTCTTGATTATTCCCTCGAAGGGAAGTGGAAGCAGACTGATATAAGACAGCAATTATCAGGGCTGCGTCTTCAAGGATTGCATGCAGGGGTCGCAGCAAATTTAAGCCTAAATTTGAACAAAAAGGGAGCCGTGGTTTCCGGCGCTGCGGTTGGTCATATTTCTGATGTTCCTGTTGATATCACCTATTCTAAAGAAGCAGATCAGCTCTCAGGGCAATTAAACATAGGGGCCTTTAAACCGACTCAATTCTTTGGCCGTAAATGGGGAGAGGCTTTACCTTTCATAGAGGCCAGTGTCTCATCCCTTTCTACTGATTTTCTATACCAGAACAATACACTATCCATTATGAATTTAAAAGCAGCGGCTGCCTCTTATGAGCTATCTGGTGAAGGCGATGTGATGGTTCCGCAGTCAGGACAGGCTCAGTATAATTTGACATTGAACTTCGATCGATTGGACGTCTATCCTGTCGGGTTTAGCGCTGAGGATGGGGGAGAATTTTCTGCTAAACCTTTCACAGAAATCACCTTGCCATTTTTAAAAGGGTATGCAGCAGTTACTGCTAAAAATGTGAGGCTCTTTGGGCAGAGATTTGATACTCTTTCTTTCAAGGTCGAACAGTCTGTTCAGCATAACCTGACGAAGGCAGAGCTTGCGATTGTTGATTTTAAAGCAGAAAGAGTTGGGTTGGATGATTATGTTGAAGCGACGTTCCTCTATCAAATAAACAAAAAGGAAAGAGCGTTTGACGTCACAGTCAAAGATCCAACATTTGAGACTGTCTCTAGTTTTCAAAATGCCTCACCATTTATCGGGACAACCCTTGACTTGAATGTGTCTTTAAAAGGCAGTGGATCTTCTCCTCATGCTTTAGTTTCAAGCCTTAAAGGGTCTATAAACTTTGCAGCGACACAAGGGGAAGTGTCTGGCTTTGATTTGGGTGCTTTAAGTTGGGCAGCGAGAACAGAGGCAGAGTATGCACAGTATCTTTCAAAGTCTAAACAATGGCATATGTTAGGAAATACTGATTTTGAGCGGTTGAAAACGTCCATGATCGTCGACGGCGGGGTGGCTCTTCTTGAAGAGGCGTCAATAACGGGGGGGTGGGGAACTCTTAGCGGGAGTGGTCAAGTCAACTTAGCTGCATTAACAACAACTATGGCAGGTAAAGTTAAATTTGGGGCGTTGCCCGAAACCGTCACCTTAGAAGGCAGCGCGTCAGGATCTCTTGCAAGGCCTGTAGTCAGGGTGAACAGTCAAATTCTTGACGCTTTTGTTTTGGATCGGGTTCAACAGGACCGTCGAAGTAAAATTCGTGAGGTCCTCTCACAGACTAAAGGTCTTTCTCCCGTGATGATGGTTTTCCAAGCAATCTTGCCCTCCCTAAGGCAAAAACAGAAGATCTATTTAGAAGCAATGAAACAGCAACTAAGAGACGCCCCTGTATCAAAAGAGGATAGTGCGGTCTCAGAAGAGGGTAGCGCGGACCCTGTCGTTGGGAGCGACCATTAGTCGCCGGATATTTCTTTTTCTAATTGTTCTAAGACATAGACGCGCATGGCACCTGACAAGCTTCCTGTTCGGGCCTCGTCCAGCTGTCTAATGAGTTCATTGAGAGAAATCTCTTCTGTTTCTGCGATCCTGCGAAACTGGGCCCAAAACCCACTTTCCAAAGAAATACTTGTTCTATGACCAGAAATGGTCACGGAATGTTTCTCTAGTTTGGTTTTTTTTAGATCAAGCATGAGTTTAGTATGTAAAAAAATACGTAAAATTCAAACATTTCTCGTGCATGTTTTTCAGTATCTTGTATTTTAAATCAAAATGCTAAAGTAATTGCGTTTTGAGAATGCTCGGGGGAGCGCTCTTTAAGAGTAGTATGAAGAGGAATAGGCATGAGCCAAGTATATTTGCCGGGTATAGAACTCGGTGCAGGGCCCTTAGCTTTTGGGTTTTGGCGTTTCGCAGGATCAACTGTAAAAATAGCTCAAGAAAAAATAGAAACTGCTTTAGATGTGGGTATCACCCTAATGGATAATGCAGACGTCTATGGCTACGATGGTACCCAAGGATTTGGTGATGCTGAAACATTACAAGGCGATGTTCTAAGAGGGAGCCCTGCACTACGCGACCAGATGATTGTAGCAACAAAAGGGGGTGTCTATCTTCCGGGACCTTATCGAAGCGAAAAAGGCTATCTGATCGAGGCATGTGAAAGATCCCTGACACGTTTAGGCGTTGATGTGATTGACCTTTATCAAATTCATCGGCCCGATTTACAGACCCCATGGCAAGACGTTGCAGAGGCATTAAACACCCTATATGAGCAAGGTAAGATTAAAGCAGCGGGTGTGTCCAATTATAGTGCCGACCAGATGCGCGCTCTAAAATCATGGTTAAAAATTCCTTTAGTTTCCGTGCAGCCAGAAGTGTCTCCTGCTAATATGGATGCCTTCTTTAATGGGGTAACAGATTTTGCTCAAGAAATTGATGCCGCAGTATTAGCTTGGTCTCCTTTAGGGGGCGGTGCGCTTACCTCTGCTGATGCTGCAGAAGAATCAGGTGAAAAAGCAGTGCGCGTTTTTAAGATCTTACAATCGATAGCTGAGCGTGAAAATGTTGAGGCTTGGCATGTGGCTCTGAAATTTCTCATGATGCATGGATCTAAGATGATTCCAATTTTGGGAACCCAATCTCCAAAACGCATAAGAGAGTCAGTTCGTTCAGTTTCGGTACATATAAATCGGGTAGAATGGTATGAAATAGTAGAAGCATGGTCGGGCGAAGCCATGCCTTAAGGAAATATACAGAGAGCTTTCACATCAATCATGGTCCCAACTCTAGGAAGTCTTAATGTCAATCAATAGATCTATACATTCTTATTTTCACCAGTTTAAAGTCAAAAAGTCGTCTAAGAAAAACTTACTTTCTCTTTTGCCAGCAACGTTTCTAGCAGCATGTGGTAGTGGAAGTGGGTCGACACCTGTCAATACTGACACAGGTGTTGATCCAGCCCCGCCACCAGTTGAACCAGATTTTACTGAAGATCCCGTCGGTACGTTTACTGCAAGAGACAGCAGTGACGGTCTCGTACTCTCTCAAGAATCTAGCACAACTGTCTTGACGGTATTGGGAAGAGAAGGGGCGGATCAAATTACCACAGGATCAGCTTCGGATATCATTCGCGGTGAAGGCGGAGATGATGTGATCACGTCCGGAGCTGGCTCAGATCTTATCTTGCCTGGGTCTGGCGCTGATACTGTTAATGCTGGATCTGGCAATGATGTGATTGTTCTTATAGGGGTAACATCTGCGGACCAGTACGGTCAGGAGTCTATCACGTCCCCAAGTGGGCAATCGACAGACCTTTCAAGCTTACTTGACTTGAGTGACTTAAACGATCAGGCAACATCTGATGCTGTTTCCGGTGAGGCTATAAGCGGAGAAAGCGGTACTGACACTCTCGTCATTTACGGAGAGGTGGATATAACATCCATCGCCTTGGAAAGCCTTGAAACACTTTGGCTGAACTCAGCGGTCACTCTTACTGATAGTCAGTTCGAAGGGTTTTCTAGACTGGCGGGTGATGGTACCTCTTCCCTTGTAGTGATGACACAGACAGGCGGAACGTTTGACCTTTCTGAGAAGACAATCACCGATGTAGAAAGCCTGAGCTTTTCAGAGGCAGTGACGCTGAATTTGACCGATGATAGTGATGTATCAGGCATTAGCTCTATCTCCAGCGAAGGAGGTATTTCAATCTCTATCGGGCAGGGAACAATGGCATTAGAGACCATCATCACTCGTATTGATGACTTGGATGTGATTACGCTGTCTGAGGAAGCAGTCTTAGACCTTTCGGGTATTACGACAGAAAACTTAGATCAAGAATTTATCATTAACGGAGCGGGGCAGCTGGTTTTCACTTCAACCCAATTAGCTGACCCAGAAAGCCTTGCAGGGTTAATCGTTGACCCTGATATGACCTTTGTGGATGAGAATGGAAATTCAATTGACCCTACTATAGCAGGCGTTGATGTGATCATGACAATTCCTGCAGGCAGTGATGAGCTTCCAATAGCGAGTGTCTCTTCAGTTGTTGTTCAGGAATCGGCTGAGACATCTTCTGTGGTGATTAGTCTCTCTGCCCGCTACTCAGAAACGGCTACAGTCGCTTACCGCCTCAGTGATGGCACCGAAGGCTCTGTTACTTTTGCCCCCAATGAATATGAAAAGTCGCTCACCTTTAATTGGCTTGACGATTCAGAGGTAGAAGCAAGTTTCGCTTTTGAAATTACCTTGACTGAACAGTCAACAATCCCTGTTTCTTCTGACGCTGGAGGCGTAGTGGTCCTTGATGATGATAGCTCAAGTCTTGATGTTTCAGATTCTCGACTTGCTGCGACTGTCGTGTCAGCATCCGAAGATATTGCCAGTGTGATCTCTGTAGCAGGGGATGAAGATTGGTTCAAAGTAGATTTAAGCGCAGGACAATACTCTATTAAACTGTCAGGCGACCTTGTTGATGCCGCAACTAAAGGCGACATTCTGCTCTTTTTATCGGACGCAGATGGAAATGAAATTTCATCGGGGGATTTGAGTGCAAACGGTCTCCTTTCCATTAATGCAACCGTCGAGTCAGCCGGGACCTATTATCTCAGAACAGTGGGAACAGAGACAGCAGTTGGTGACTATACAATTTCCATCGGGACTGTGACATCTCTTCAGTCCGCTTCAGAAGGAGCTCTTGACCTTCCTGAATCAGTAGACACAACGGGTTCAATAGCAGTGGGAGAAACTGTGACTGGGACTATCGCCTCATCTGCTGATGAGGATTGGTACGGTGTTTTTCTAGAAGCAGGATCAATTTATCAGGTTGATATGACAGGCGAAGCAAGCGGCGGGGGCAGTCTTGTAGACCCCTATGTGCGAGCAGTCTATGATTCTGACGGCAATGCTCTGCCCACAGTCTATAATGATGACGGCGGATTTAGCCCTGATGGTTCCAGTGGAGATTATGAGGTGAGTTTTCTCTTCCAACCGACAGAGAGCGGCATTTATTATATTTCCGCAGGGGGCTGGGCCTCTGGCACATATTCTCTCTCGGTGGATGATGTGTCGAATGACTTTGACACAGACCTACCTTTAGGGCCTACGAATAAAGAGTCTATTCCTTATGTGGATTCCATCGGGCGATCAGGAGATGATCGGGTTGATAGTTTGTTATACGGGACACGCTATCAACAAGACCAAGATGGAACACAAACAACTTTAACATGGTCTTTCAGCTCTGAAGGCAATTTTTCAAGGCGCTCTGGTGGCTACAGTGGCAGTGACTCCCCTGATGAAGGAGGGGATGAGCCCGATGTTAATTTTTCAGAATTAACAACGGCACAAAAAGCGATCTTCCTTGATATAATTGATATGGTTGAAAATTATACTAATATTGATTTTGTTCAAGTGGCAGATATCGCTTCTACAGAAACAAGTCCAGGTTCTGCTGGGGATATTCGAATTGGCTGGTCTGGTAAAACAGGAACAGATGCCGCAGCATGGGCCTATTTACCTAATGGGTGGCTTTATGACGGGGATATCTGGCTCTTCTCGGAAAACCTGAGTTCTGATCCAGAGAGACCGTATTTAGGCTTTGTAATGTTGCACGAACTTGGACATGCATTGGGCTTGAAACACTCCTTCGAAGAGGAAGGCGCTGGGATCGCTATTGATCCAAATTTCGACAGTGTTGAATATACAGTGATGTCCTACACAGATTCCGTTGAATTTGGTTCGCGAGCAGTCGCAGATTTATATCCTACGACGCTTATGTATTATGATATTCTTGCGCTTCAATATATTTATGGTGAATCAGAGGTTAATCCCGAGAATACCACGTATACCTTTGATGGCACCGAGCAGTATTATATGACTTTATGGGATACTGGTGGTGTGGATACCATTGATTTCGTGAATCAACTGAGCGGCGTTAATATTGATCTTTCTGGAAGCCAGTGGTCCGACGTGAATACAACTGTTAACTATTATCAGTTTGGTGATTTTGTTGGAAATAAAACCGCTACCCTTTTTATCCCTGAAGAAGTTGATATCGAAAATGTGATCGGTACAGATGAGGATGACCGTATTAAAGGTGGTGATCAAGATAATGTTCTAGAGGGTCAGGGCGGTGCAGATATGCTTGCTGGGGGGGCTGGTCAAGATAGCCTCACAGGAGGGACAGGCGGCGATACCTTCATTACAGCTTTGGGTGAGGGTGTCAGTGAGAAAGGGGATGCTGATTTAGTTTTTGATTTCACCGACGGTGAAGATTTAATTGGGTTGATTGATTTAACCTATGAGGATCTTACCCTCGAGTCTGACGACGGCGATACTCTTATTAAAGATGATAATGGACAGATTTTATTTATCTTAGATGATGTCGACTCTAGCCAGCTCGATAGTAATGATTTTGTTGTGCTTCAAACAGACTGGTATGAAAACTAACTCTCGTGAAAAACAAAAAAAAAGGAGGGCATGCCTCCTTTTTTAGTCTAACTATTTGTGTAAAAGTTATCTTACAAGGCTTTAAAAAAGTCATTGCCTTTGTCATCAACGACGATAAAAGCGGGGAAATCTTCCACATCGATTTTCCAGACAGCTTCCATTCCGAAATCTTCGAAGTCGTGAACTTCAACCTTCTTAATATTGTTTTGAGCAAGAATGGCTGCAGGCCCACCTATAGATCCCAGATAGAATCCACCATATTCGTTGCAGGCGTCGGTCACTTGTTTGCTTCTATTACCCTTGGCAAGGGAAATCATGCTGCCGCCAAGTTTTTGGAATGGGCCCACATAACTATCCATGCGGCCTGCTGTTGTAGGTCCAAAGGATCCTGAGGCATACCCATCAGGTGTCTTTGCTGGTCCAGCATAGTAAATAATATGATTTTTGAAATATTCTGGCATCTCAGCGCCGTCTTCAATCATCTTTTGAATTTTAGCATGGGCTAAATCTCGTGCAACAATGATGGTGCCACTTAAACTCAGGCGCGTTTTAATAGGATACTCTGTCAATTGTGCTCTAATCTCATCCATTGAACGATTGAGATCAACCTTCACAACTTCTGTCGACAGAGCGTCTTCTTCAATCTCAGGCATGTAGGTTGCGGGGTCTGTTTCAAGGGCTTCTATGAATATTCCTTCCTCGGTGATTTTGGCTTTTGCCTGACGATCTGCTGAGCAAGAAACTGCGATACCCACAGGCAAGGATGCTCCATGTCTGGGTAGGCGGACTACGCGCACATCGTGGCAAAAATATTTCCCGCCAAACTGAGCGCCAAGCCCCATACCTTGAGTCATTTTATGGATTTTCTCTTCCATTTCTATATCACGGAAGGCTCGCCCTGATCGATCACCTTGGGTTGGAAGGGCGTCTAGGTCTCTAGCCGAGGCCTTCTTGGCTGTCGCTAAATTAAGCTCAGCAGACAATCCACCAATCACAACTGCTAAATGATAGGGGGGGCAGGCCGCAGTCCCTAGTGATTGAATTTTTTCGTCTAAAAATTCAAGAAGCTTATCTTCTCTAAGCATTGCAGGAGTGAGTTGGTAGAGGAAGGTTTTATTAGCAGAACCGCCTCCCTTTGCCATGAATAAGAAATTATATTCATTTCCTTTGTCTGTATAAAGGTCAAGCTGTACAGGGGCGTTGTTCCGCGTATTCACTTCTTCAAACATGGATAAGGGAGCCAGTTGAGAATATCTAAGGTTGGTACCTGTATAGGTATCTACCACCCCTTGCGAAAGAGGTGAACCATCATCCCCGTCAGTCCACACATATTGGCCCTTTTTTCCGACAACAATTGCAGTGCCCGTATCTTGACAACTTGGTAAGACACGACCAGCAGCAATATTTGCGTTTTTTAATAGTTCTTTTGCAACAAAGCGGTCGTTATCAGATGCTTCGGGGTCTTCAAGAATGCTCGCCAACTGCTCTAAGTGAGACGCTCTGAGAAGGTGAGCAATATCGCCCATGGCAACTTTTGATAGAAGGCGCAGTCCTTCATTTTCAACTTTTAGGATCTTTTTGCCGTCTACTTCGATCGTGGAGACATAGTCAGACGTAATCTTACGATATTCTGTCTTATCTTCACCTAATTGAAAAAGTTTACTATATGTAAAGTCACTCATCGGATTAAACCCCTTGTTATCCTAAATGATAAAGATAGTTCACTCTTGAAATGAGTGAGTTTGTCTGAGATAAATTCTATTTTTTGCGACTGAAATCTAAAGTCACAACATTATCACCGCCTTTGTCTTCACCGGCGGGTGAATTATCGTCTGCAGCGGATGCCTGAACCTTAGCCTCTTCAGCGGCAATGATTGCTTCTGCTTCTTCGAGGGTTTCAGCATCCATCAATCCGTCATGGTCCTCATCCTCTAGATTATCATGAAATTGCAGGGCAAATTGAACACTCGGATCCATGAAAGCTGTGATGGCAACAAATGGAATATAAAGCATTTCGGGCGCACGATTAAAATATAAGCCGACTTCTAGTCGTTCGTCAGTCACTTTTAGTCCCCAGAATTTATGCTGAATGACGATTGTCATCTCTTCTGGATATTCCGTAGTAAGATGGTCAGGAATTTCAACGCCTTCTTGTTGCGTCTTGAAGGTGATGTAAAAATGATGATCTCCATCAAGGCCGTCTTTAACCACGTCGCTCATTACGCTCTTTACCACATCGCGCAGGGCGGTTTGGACCTTGCCATCATAGTCAATATGCATAATATTAGTGCTTCCTACAGTGCCGAATTTATCATTTCCTATGGAAGGTATAATATGCATTTCTGGAAAGTTGAAGAGAATTATCATTTTTTTTGATTTTGGTCTGTCAGGGCCACAATTTGAAAAAATTAAAAGTAGATAGGCGTGTTATCCATGAAGCAATCTTTCAGATTTAAAGCATCCGAATTTCAATCACCCTCTCAAGAGATGGAGGAGGCATACAAAAAAAATGGCGTTTTAGTGTTAGAGGATTTTTTTAGTGTGGGAGAATGTAAAAATTTAATGGATAGAATGGAGAGCATTATTGAAGAGACAGATCCGGCTTCTATTGATTCTATTTTTTCAACCATAGACCGGAATCAAGTGAGTGATCAATATTTGTTGCAGTCCGCAGATAAAATTTCACTCTTCTTGGAAGAAGAGGCCGTTGATGAAAAAGGAAATCTTGTGGTGCCTCTTAATAAAGCTGTTAACAAAGTTGGCCATGCTCTTCACGATAAAGATCAAGTTTTTTCCACCTTCTCTCGACAAGGGAAGCTAGAAAGTCTTCTCTCTGGATTGGGCATGAGGGCTCCTGTTCTGATGCAGAGCATGTATATTTGCAAGCAGCCAAATATTGGAGGAGAAGTAACATGCCACCAAGATGCGCCCTTTTTGTGGACCACGCCCCAGTCTGTAATAGGAATCTGGGTGGCCCTTGAAGATGCCACTTTAGAAAATGGATGTCTTTGGGGGATACCTGCAGTCCATACGGAGACTCTGCCTCGCTCACGTTATTGGGTCAAAGCAGGGCAGACACACTTTGATGTGCTGGATGATAGAGACTGGCCTGAAGACAAAAAAGTGCCGCTCGCGGTCAAGGCTGGGTCTGTGGTTGTGTTGCATGGACAGTTTCCGCATCTCTCTGGCGCGAATAGATCAAATCGCTCACGCCATGCTTATGCCATTCATTATGTGGATGCTTGTACTGAATATGCTCAAGAAAACTGGCTGCAGAGATCCGCTCAAGATCCTGCAACGGGCTTCTCTTTAGCGAAAGAGCTCTAGCGGCTTATTCATTAAGTCATGTGCGTGCTCAAGTACCTTCGTCTCTCGAGCAAGAGTATAACATTCGTTAAATTTATCGCGCATGGCTTTCTTTTTGAAAATCATAACATCTCCGTAAACCGGCAAAATATTATGAAAGCGCATTTCAGGCCAAGTTTCAGATCCATATGTGCCTTTGGATCGATTGATCTGTTTTGAGTATTCTTTTATGAAGATCAACGGGTCGGTAACATAAACGTCCGCATCATTCATCACCAAACTTTTATAAGCCATGTTGCTCGTGGTGATCTCAAGATATTTCTTAAAGTGCGCATAATTCATAGCCAGACGTGGAAACATGTTTGACGCTCCTGTGAAGGCCATGACACGCTTGTTCTTCAAATCATCAAATGTAGCAATGTCCATGTCTTTTGACGTGAGCGAGATTACGCCGTTTTGAGAGTGGATATAGGGTTGTGTTGTAAAACCAGCTAGCCCAGCATTATCCCATACGATGGCTGCAGCGTCATAATCGTCTGAGTTTTCATATTCTTGCCAGTGCTGCGGCCACGAAAATTGAGTTGTTGAATAAGAGAGAGAACAGGCCTTAAATATAGCTTCCAAGATAAGATCACTACGACCTTTCTTATCTTCTTCAAAATGATCTCCCATGATGGGGACGGCAATTCTTATATCTTGCGCCTCCAGAGAAGAGGTAACAAGCGTAAGAGCAATAAGGCTACAAATAGGTTTGAACACGATAGATCTCCATCTTTCATTTGACTATACGCTTTTTACTACTTTTTGACTATGAGATATTTGATCAGGCGTTTTTTTGATTGAAAGCCAATGGATTGAACTTATAGTATGCGGTAAGTACCCTTAATGTTAGGATAAACGTTGTTAAATAATATCTCACTGCGGATTTTTTTGCCCTTTGGCTTTATCCTTGTCGCTGTCATTGTCTTGGCTAGTTACTATTTTGTGGCTCTTCCGATTGGATATGAAGAAGCCATCCGTAATGCAGAAGTGAGTTTCTCAAGAAAATTAACAACGGTTCAGGGACGCTATATTAATCTCTTGAGTACTGACAATGTGGGCGCTGTCAATCAAGACTTGGTTATGGCGGCTCAAGATGACTTTGAATCTATTAAAAACATCTTGATTGTCGACGCTAATAACGTTGTGAAATATTCATCTGAGACTTTCCTCGTGGGACTTGGGATTAATGAATTACCGTTCCAAGTTGATGAGAGGCAAAATTTACGCGCTAGAAATACGGGGCTTGTTTATTTTGAAAGAGAGCCAGGAACTTCGAACTTAGTGGGATATGCAGGGCTGAAATATTTCAATTCAGAAGGGCCTCATACGAATACAATAATTTTGTTATTAAATACAGAGGCTTCTGCAGAGCAGAGCTTAGCAGTGACTTTTTCTACACTGATGATTGTGTTTGCAAGCCTTGTTTTCTTTGGGCTGCTATATATGGTCCTCATGCACTATAAAATCCATGAACGCGTGCACACACTTTTATCTATGGCTCGTGAAATCGGCAAGTCTACCCATACGGGGAATCGGTCTGTTTCTGGCAGTGATGAATTGGCTCTGATTAGTAAAGAACTGGAGCATATGGCCTCCATGCTTGCTTTGCGGGAGGGGCACTTGCAGGCTATGCGGTATCAAGCGGAGCAGGTTAGTGAGAATAAATCCAATTTTTTAAGTACGATGAGTCATGAAATTCGGACGCCTCTGACAGGTCTAATTGGGTTTTTGGAACTTGCCAGAGATAAATTTGGTCACTCTGACGATGAAAACTATTTAGGTATTTCTCTTCAGTCGGCTGAATCTCTTTTAACCTTGGTTAATGAGATTTTAGATTTATCCCGCCTTGAAAACAATAAGACAACGTTAGAGATATCAGATTATAACTGTTACGCCTTTTTAAATGATGTCCTAAATGCTCACAAAGCGATTGCCAATCAAAAGGAACTCTATATCCATCTCGATTTTGTAGGAGATAAAGAGACGATTTTGAAATTTGATCGGAAGTTATTCTCTCAAATTTTGATGAATTTAATAAATAATGCAATTAAGTTTACCAAGTCAGGCGGGATTACTATTCAGGCCATTGTTGTGCCCCAGGGAAATGAAACAGTTAGTTTGAATGTTAAGATCAAAGACACAGGTATTGGCATACCGGATGATCAAATCAGTCGCTTGTTTAGGCGATATGAGCAAATTGATGAGGCTCAGCGAGACGCCTCTCATGCGGGAACTGGCCTTGGCCTCGCCATTGTCAAAGAAATTAGTCGCCTGATGAAAATCCATGTGAATGTCGAGAGCGAAGTGGGCGAGGGGACCACATTCGACCTTTCTATGCGTTTACCCCTCGGTCATGCCGAGAATGTTACGTCCATTACAGCGCAGACAAAATCGTTACAGGCCACTCAAGATCATTATCATGCGACAGTGATGATTGTGGATGATAATAAGATTAATCGGCTCCTCATGGGCAAATTAGTTGGTCAGAGAGTATCAGATTATTTTGAACTTGAAACAGGTTTGCTTGCACTCGATTATATGGAGGAAGTTCTTAAGGGCAAAGAAAAGCCTGTGGATCTAATCCTAATGGATATTAATATGCCAGGCATGAACGGTGATGAAGCGCAAGGGAAAATTCGAGAACTTTCTCATGAGTTTGAAAGTTTACCAATCATTGCTATCACGGCAAATACAATTAAAGGCGCACGGGAATCTTTCCTTCAAAAAGGCATGAGTGACTTCATTTCTAAGCCCATTAATAATGAAGAATTGTATAAAGTATTAGATAAGCATTTAATCGCTAAAAAGACTCTTGAGTCCCCTCATGGGAGTCCTAAAACTTCTCATGGAGAAGCCTCAAATATGGAGGCTGCTCAGAAGAAAACACCCCCTAAAGAAGGTGACTCTGTGGCGGCAATGGAGTCGTTGCTCGACAAATTGTAGTTAAAATATGGTCCGTTCTGTTGCTAGGTGGACCAGCCCCCACCTGACCTGTCGAGGGTCAGGAATTTAATAAATGTTGTTCACATTCACCGCATTACGCAGCTACTGCAAACTCGACGTCATTGTCGTTAGCATTTATGTAAAATTGGTCCATTACAGCGGTACCATCCTGAGCGAAAGACTAACACTTTTCGTTACACGTCGATCCTATTTCGCCCCCAATAATAAACACTCTATTTAGAGAGCGCTTATTGGTGGAGGCGCCGGGTACCGCCCCCGGGTCCGCAATAGTTACTCACTGCGTCCTTTATCGCCATAGTCAGCAAGCTGACAGCCTCTATATAAGCCCGATGAGGAATATTTTAAAGTCTTTTGTCAATTTAAGTTTCAAGAAGAGTAAGCTCGGGAATATTAAAATTTTTAAAGAGTCTCAAAAAAGGCTGGCCAGTGGGGGCCTATTCTGTTTTTATGCCTGTTAAATTCAGTAGAGACTTAGGAGTTCGTCATGCAGCAATATCTTGACCTTTTGCGCCGCATTCGGGAAGAGGGAACCTTTAAAAGCGACCGTACAGGTACAGGCACATACTCTGTGTTTGGTCATCAGATGCGCTTTGATTTAAACCAAGGTTTCCCTCTCGTTACTACTAAAAAATTACACTTGCGTTCGATCATTCATGAATTGCTTTGGTTTATGGCAGGGGATACAAATATAAAATATTTAAAAGATAATGGCGTGAGTATCTGGGATGACTGGGCGGATGAAAAAGGCGACTTAGGTCCTGTCTATGGCTATCAGTGGCGCAGCTGGCCTGCTGGAGATGGCACCACCATCGATCAACTGGCTAACCTTATTGATCAAATTAAAAATACTCCAGATAGTCGACGACTCATTATTTCTGCATGGAATGTGGCAGACGTAGACAGTATGGCTTTGCCTCCTTGTCATTGTCTTTTTCAGTTTTATGTAGCTGATGGTAAACTGAGTTGTCAGCTCTATCAGAGAAGTGCGGATGTCTTTTTGGGGGTGCCCTTCAATATTGCAAGCTATGCCCTCTTGACCCATATGATGGCACAAGCTTGTGGCCTTCAAGTGGGTGATTTCGTTCACACATTAGGAGATGCCCACCTCTACAGCAATCATATTGAGCAAGCAGATCTACAGTTAACGCGAGACCCCTTTGCGCTGCCAACCTTGCATCTCAATCCAGAGGTTGATGATTTGTTTGATTTTACATATGATGATATCCGAATAGAGGGGTATGAAAGTCATCCGCATATTAAAGCACCTGTTGCAGTCTGATCGAGACATGGATTTAGGTGACAGGTAAAGACTTTCAGAAATAGACGGATTACATGAGAAATTATGCAGGAATATATAGAGCGACAATCATTTGCCTTCTGGGGTTTGGTTTTTGTTGGTACATGATTTCTGCATCGATTCAGAATGAAAAAGAAAAGGTTCAAGATGTTTTTGAGCATGATGCCAGCTTGCTCATCGATCGTGTTCAACTCCGTTTCCAGGATGTTATAAATAATACCGTCAGGCTGGGCATAATAAGCCAATCTCTCAACACCATAGATCAAAAGAAATATGCCGAATTCATGATGCCAAGCAATACGGGGGCCTCTTTGAAGCGAAGTTTGCTTGTAAAAGGGCGTCGGTTGTCAGGGGCTGCAGTTGAAGCATTCTTAGACAGGCAAGATAGTCCAGATGCTAAGAATTTTGTTAAAGTTCTTCAAGGGAATGCTTTGGTCCAAGATACAGCTTTTAGTGAATCAAAAGAATATTTTCTTGTGGAATCCCAAATCGCTAACAACTTAAAGTGGGGAAATTTGGTCAATTTTGATATGGGGTCGATTGAGGAATTACGCCCCTATTTGGTTGCCTTAGAAGTGAATAATAGTGCAAAAGTTTTACCTATTTTAAACTCCTTTGGAGGGTTTGAGTTCAAGAAACATGCATATATTGTGCTTGTACCCGCCAGATCTAAAAATGGTGATGTAGCGTTTGTAGGAAATTTAGTTTTTCTTGAAGATATATTGAATTCACTTTTTTCTATAGAAGCTTTTAGCGATCTCATTTTGGAAATTGATGATCTATATCTGGGGGCCAATGACAATAAAACAGATTTCTTAACTGCAACAGATTTACCCGAATCAGCTTTGGAATATGTTGGTTCTATGCAGGTTGGCGAGCAACATTGGCGTTTAGTCGTTAAGCCGAAAGCATCAGCATACCAGTCGGATTATAACAGTGTCATGACCACGGCGACCATGTCGATCGTACTGGTAGCCCTCTTTCTCACAATTCTGATTATGCAAAATAGAAGGACGGCGCGAATTCAAGGAATGATTAGCCGGCGAACGGAAGCGCTCCGTTTAGCCCATGAAGAATTGGAAAGTAGAAACTCTAAGCTCCAGCACTTAAATAATGAATTGGCACTTGCAAAGTATAATGCTGAAGAGTCGAACAAGGCGAAATCGGAATTTTTAGCCACAATGTCTCATGAATTGCGAACACCGCTCAACTCTGTATTAGGCTTTGCTGAGATTATTAAGTCAGAAAGTTTAGGGTCTATAACCGAACCCCGCTATATTGATTATGCGGATAATATTCATCAAAGTGGCAGTCACTTGTTAGCTATGATTAACGACATTCTTGATTTAGCCAAGTTGGAGGCTGGAAAGCTTACCATTTCACCGACAAATGTTATGCTTGATATCATGTTTAAAAAGGTGGTCGCCCTTATTCAACCGCTTGCTGATGAGAAAAATTTAGAGCTTTCTTTGTCACTTGATCCTAATCTGCCACGCGATATTTTTGCCGATGACAATCGGATTAGACAGATATTGATCAATCTTCTTTCCAATGCAGTAAAATTTACGCCAGCAGGTAAGATTGTTGTGGAAGCTATCTTACTTGATGATTATATGAAGCAACCTTACTGGCAAATTAAAGTTCAAGATACAGGCATTGGCATTCCGGCAGAAAGTATCGATGCTCTCTTCCAACGCTTTTCTCAGGTTGACCACGGTGTTGCCCGTGAATTTGGGGGGACAGGTCTGGGCCTTGCCATCTGCCAAGAACTTGTGACTCGGATGAAAGGGCGTATTACAGTAGAAAGTGAAGTCAATATTGGCACTACTTTCATGGTAACCTTACCGCTGAGCGAAGCTCAAGATGAAGATGATAATTCTGATTTACTCTAATATATTTTAGGACCGAAAATGAAAATTTCAGTGATCGTAGCAGCTGATTCCAATTGGGCAATTGGCGGAAATAATGAATTGCTTTGGCATATCTCTGAGGACTTGAAACGATTTAAGGCAATCACACTTGGTAAGCCGATTGTCATGGGCAGAAAAACGTTTGAGTCAATTGGGCGGCCTTTACCGGGGCGTGAGAATGTGGTTATCACACGCAATAACCAGTGGCAGCACAAGGGGGTCACAGTTGTCTCAAGTCTAGAAGCTGCTTATGCTCATCTTTTCAAGCAAGATGAAATTATGATTATTGGAGGGGGCGAAATATACAAGCAGGCCCTGACAAAGGCTCATCGCCTCTACTTAACTAAAGTTGATCTTTCCGTGGATAATGCAGATACATGGTTTCCCGAAGTTGACGCAGGTGACTGGTCAGAAGTGACACGTATTGACGTGGCAGCCAGCGCTGGAACGCCGGCCTATAGTTTTATTGATTACGTTCGCACTTAGATTAGCTGAGTTTTTGTTCTAAGGCAGCGGCAACGGCCATATAGCTTTCAAAAATACTCTTTTCATCGCGAGATAAACTTGATTCATCCCTTGTCATAATCAGAGGTTGTCGATCAGCATTAATATCATCAGTCCTAAGGCTCATATGCAAAGGAATTTGTCCCAGCAGATCTGCGCCGTATTCACGCGCTGTTTCTGCAGCACCACCGTGACCAAAAATATGGCTTTCTTGACCGCACTTTGGACAAACAAAATGACTCATATTCTCAATGAGGCCTATGATAGGGATATCAACCATTTCAAACATCTTCATGCCTTTTCTAGCATCAAGAAGGGCTAAATCTTGAGGGGTTGAAACAATCACTGAGCCAGATAGTTTTACTTGCTGAGCAATAGAGAGTTGCACATCTCCTGTGCCGGGAGGTAAATCCAAAATCAATATGTCGGTTCCAGACCAGTCAACATCTTTAAAAAGTTGATTGATTGCGCCCATTACTTTTGGGCCGCGCCAGACAATAGGCTGATCATCGCCGACCATATATCCTATTGACATGGTTTTCATATTTTCAGTTTCAATGGGCTGAATAACACCGTCGATAATGGGCGGCCTGCCTGGATTAATATTCAAAAGTTTCGGTAAGCTGGGTCCAAAAATATCGGCATCCAGTAAACCGACATTATGGCCAAGGTTAGAAAGAGCCAAGGCTAAATTTATGGCGGTGGTTGATTTTCCAACACCGCCTTTGCCACTGGCAACAGCAATAATATGGCGCACGCCCTTGAGACCACCTGCAGAGGGTTTTGGGGCAGGTTTGGCCTTGGGTGTTGAAAAATCAGGCGCAGGTTTTAGGCCTGCACTCTTTGAGTGGCTAGACGGGCTTTGACGTTCTTGGGTTAAAACGACCGATACTGAGGTCACTCCGTCAAATTTACTAATCTGCTCTTCAATAGCCTCTCGCACTGATTCTGGCGATTGGCGGCCATTATATTGGGCTAAATCGATAATAATGCCGACTGAGCCGCCGTCCACAATGATG
Source organism: Temperatibacter marinus (assembly GCF_031598375.1). Taxonomy (NCBI): domain Bacteria; kingdom Pseudomonadati; phylum Pseudomonadota; class Alphaproteobacteria; order Kordiimonadales; family Temperatibacteraceae; genus Temperatibacter; species Temperatibacter marinus. The sequence continues at coordinate 74,579 of NZ_CP123872.1, read as the reverse complement.
GCATTTAAGGCAGCATGTGACAGGATATTTAACTCAAGGATGGCTGTTTCAATGGTTTGTTTTTCTATCATGAGGACTTTTTATCAAAAAATGCAAAAAACTTGCGTGGTTAAGATTGATGTATAGCGGCTTCGGCCTTATATATCATTACTGAGTGCTATTGAAATCATTTTCAGTAGTGATTGCTTGCGTCAACATATAAAGCAAGCAGCGGGGAAAACAATACCGGAGAGAATATATGTCTTGGAACGGAAATAATGGTGGGGGTAATAACCCATGGGGCAACGGCGGCGGCCGTGGTCCTGGGGGCGGTAACCAGCCACCAAATATCGATGAAGTAATCAAAAAAGGACAAGAGCAGCTGAAGCAAGCCTTGCCGGGCGGCTTTGGCAGTATCGGTTTAATACTGCTTGTGATCTTAGGGCTGTGGTTAGCCAGTGGCTATTACAGCGTGAAACCGGACGAGCAGGGCGTAGTTCTCCGTTTTGGTCAGTATATAAAGACAACGGGTGAAGGGCCTCACTGGCATCTGCCTTATCCAGTTGAATCTGTCATCAAGGTGAATGTTACCCAAGAGCGATCGAACCAGATTGGAAGTGATTCTAATAATGGAACTCGAAATCAGCGCTACTCACGTGGATCTTCGTTGGACAGTAGTTTGATGTTGACTGGCGATAACAGTATTGTTGATGTGAAATTTTCTGTTGTTTGGAATATACGTGAAGCAGATAAATTTTTGTTTAACCTGAAGAATCCAGAGCAAGCTGTAGCGGATGTGTCTAAATCAGCCATGCGTGAAGTTGTCGGCCAAAACAAGATCGAAGACATTATCACGCGGTTGCGGGATAGTATCGAGCGCCAAGTGCAAACCAAAGTGCAGGAAACGCTTGATGGATATGCTTCTGGCATTTCAATCCGACGGGTTCAAATCTCTGCATCGAACCCCCCTGACGAAGTTGTCGAAGCTTTCCGCGATGTTCAGCGTGCGACCGCTGACCGGGAGAGAGCTGTGAACTTAGCGGATGCTTATAAGAATGAGATTATTCCTCAAGCGAATGGTGAGGCGTCACAGTTAACTCAGCAAGCGGAAGCCTACAAAGCGGAAGTGAAAGCCCGTGCAGATGGTGAAGCGGCACGTTTCTTGTCGGTTTATAATGAATATGTCAAAGCCAAAAATGTCACACGTAAACGGATTTATCTTGAGACGATGGAAGAAATTCTTGCAGGGATGGATAAAATCATCGTTGAAGGCGGAAAGAATGGATCTGGTGTTGTCCCTTATCTTCCGTTGAATGAATTGAAGAAAAAGAAGGAGAATTAAGATGAAAACCAAATCAATTATAAGTCTAATTCTGCTTGTGGTTCTTCTCTTCGTCGGGTCGGCGTCTTTATTTGTGGTAAATGAGACACAACAAGCGATTGTGCTCCGTCTTGGTCAGATGAACAGGCTGGAGATGAATGCAGGGCTTCATTTTAAACTGCCATTTGTTGAAGAAGTTGTACGTCTAGAGCGACGCATGCTTAATCTTGATGCAGCGGAAACTGAAGTTGTTGCTGCGGATCAAAACCGGTTGATTGTGGATAGTTTTGCACGGTTCAAAATTGTGGATCCACTCAAAGCATACCAAACAGCGCGTTCAGACCAGGGACGTTCTGCTCTTCTTGAGCGGATCTTGATGTCAAGTTTGCAGAAGGTGATTGCTGAGAATACAATGCCTGATATTGTCACCAATAAGCGGGCAGAAATCATGGACCGTATTGCTGTTGTTACTAACGAAAATGCGAAAGAAGTTGGTCTTGAAATCATCGATGTTCGACTTAAACAGGTTGAAGTACCAACAAACAACCGCGAAAAAATCTTCCAGCAGATGAAAACTGAGCGGGAGCGTATTGCCCGTGAGCAGCGAGCTCTTGGTCAATCTGAAGCGGTGACGATCCGCGCGAATGCGGACCGTGAAGCTGCGGTGATTCGTGCTGATGCGCGCAGAACAGCATCGATCACTCGAGGTGAGGCGGATGCCTATGCTGTGCGAGTTTTCGCTGAAGCTTTCGGTAAAGATGAGGATTTCTTTGAATTCTATCGCACAATGCAGACCTATAAAAAAGCACTCGGAAAGTCAGATACAACGCTTGTCCTGTCACCGGATAGTGAATTTTTTAAACTGCTGATGAGCGGTGGCAAAGTGAAGAAATAATAGAGACTTTCCTTGAACTGGGATCTTTTGATAACAGCCTTAGGCCTCGCTCTTTTTATTGAGGGCGTGGCCTATTCTCTACTCTCACGCAGTATGATAGAGCGTCTTGTCGCGCTTCTTGAACACTCTGACGCAAAGAGGCGGGCCCTGGGCTTGACCTTGGCAGGGATTGGTGTACTGCTTATTTATGCAGCCAGGTGACTATGGTTAGGCCTTCACTAAGGGAGGGGCTTTGCAACGACTGCAAAGAAGTAAAATAAAATAGGAGTTATTAGTGAATAATCGTTATAAACAACATGCAAAAGCAAAAGCGATTACAATTCAAAAACAACAGAATTGGATGGTAAAATTATCATTGGGTTTCCTGTTGGTCATTTCATTGATTGCAACAGCGGCCTTGCAAGCGCAAGCGACTGTTCGTGGTGCTCCTGACAGCTTTGCTGATCTGGTCGAGAAACTTCAACCCGCTGTGGTTAACATCTCGACAGTGATTAAAAGAAAGCAGACAAGAAATCCGCGTATGCCTAAAGGCAATGATTGGCTTGATAATGAAATGCTTGAAAGATTTAAGGATCGGTATTTTGATTCTGAGCCAAGAGAATCTCGCTCTTTAGGATCTGGTTTCATCATAAGCGCAGACGGATATGTGGTCACCAATAATCATGTTGTAAAAGACGCTTCAGAAATAACGATACGAATGGTCGATGGCAAAGAATATAAAGCTGTGATCAGGGGCCGTGCTGAAGAGGTAGATCTGGCCCTACTTAAAATAGAATCTGATGAAAAATTCCCTTTTGTGAAATGGGGCGATAGTGACAGTGTTCGCGTTGGTGATTGGGCATTGGCTATTGGAAATCCTTATGGGTTTGGCGGCACTGTAACAGCAGGCATTATTTCTGGTAAAGCGCGTCGTCTGTCCAATACAAGAGAAAGCACCTATGATAACTACCTTCAAACGGATGCTCCGATCAATAGAGGAAACAGTGGTGGGCCTCTCTTTAATATGAACGGTGATGTTGTTGGTGTTAACACAGTTATCATTTCCACAACAGGCGGCAACATCGGCATTGGCTTTTCAATTCCTGCAAGTGATGCCCAGCGTGTCATCGGGCAGTTGAAAGAATATGGTAAAACGCGCCGTGGATGGTTGGGCGTCTCTATCAGAGCTTTGGATAAAGATCTCGCTGAAGCCATGGGTTTAGACACAGTCAATGGTGCAGTGGTTTCTGAAGTTGTTAAAGATGCACCGTCAGATAAAGCTGGTGTGAAAGTAGAAGACATCATTGTTTCTTGGGACGGAAGAAAAGTTACAGAGAAAGATAATCTTCCGCGCCTCGTTGCAGCGACCCCTGTTGGGAAAACGGTGAAGATGGAAATCTTACGTCGTGAAGGCGAAGAGTTCAAAAAGATGACTTTAGATGTCAATACAGGTGAATTGAAATCAGAAGAAGCTGTAGATATTGTGGGTCAGCGCGACAGTGAGGAAGACGAGGAAACGCCAACAAGTGTTGAAGGCATGCAGCTTGCTAAATTAAATGGTGAGTTAAAACGTCGCTTCCGTCTCGGTGAAGGAGCAGAAGGTGTCTTAATCTTGCGTGTAGATCCCCGTTCAGCGGCGCGCAAAGCAGGATTATCGGCAGGGATGACAATCCTGAAGGTGCAGTTCAGAGATGTCGAGCTTCCATCTGAGGTGGAAAGTCGCATTGAAGAACTTCGTGAAGATGATAAGAAAAGTATTGTCCTTTACGTGCAGACCCGAGAGGGCAGCAAAGTCATGGTCCCTCTGAAGCTTCAGTAGTTGTTTCCATAGAATAGAAATGATCAAGCCCGGTTCGCCGGGCTTTTTTTTATGGAAATAATGCGTTTCCTTTTTGTTCTTGTGTGCTATGTATTTTACGATCTATCCAGAGGGGATTTTTTATGGATGTCATATCATATTTCAGTGTCGGCCTTTCAGGCCTTGCATGTCTTCTTGCAGCGTTCATTCTCTTAAAATTAAAACATAATGAGACACACTCAAAAGCCGGCGATACTTCTCAAGTTCAATCCCTGATAAAGCTTGAGATGCGGATGGAAGAACTGATGAAGGGACTGCAATATCTCAATAAAGACTTCCGAGAAGAAAACCAAAAGCTCAATAAAGAACAGCGCACAGAAGTGAATGCTCGCCTTGATGCTTTGGGTAAAAGCCAAGAAGAACGATTGAATTTGCTTGCTGAAACCATTCGGAAATTAGGCGCCGATCAAGGGGAGCAGCAGCTTAAGTTCAGAGATGGCCTAGATAAGAATATGAAACAGCTTCGTGAAGAAAATAGTAAGAAGCTGGATGACATGCGCAAAACTGTTGATGAGCAGCTGCAATCAGCGTTAGAAAAGCGCTTAACAGAGAGCTTTAAAACTGTTTCGGAACGCCTTGAGAGTGTTCACAAGGGGCTTGGTGAAATGCAAGTTCTCGCTTCAGATGTGGGTAGCTTGAAGCGCGTCCTCACCAACGTGAAGTCCCGAGGCGGATACGGCGAAGTCCAATTATCCATGCTCATTGAAGATTTCCTTGGCAATGATCAATTCGTGACCAATTATGATTGCGGCAAACCAAGTGGCGGTGAGCGGGTAGAATTTGGCATTAAAGTCCCCGGCATGGAAAAAGATGTTTATTTGCCCGTGGATGCTAAATTTCACCGCGAAGATTATGATCGCTTGCTTGATGCTGCAGAAGCAGGGGATACGAATGCACTTAAAAAAGCTTCTGAGGATTTGGAGCGGGCTATAATCCGTTCAGCTAAGGATATTAGTAGTAAATATATCAATCCGCCCTCTACAACTGAGTGGGCTATTCTTTTTGTCCCAACTGAAGGTCTGTACGCAGAAATACTCCGCCGTCCTGGATTATTTGAACGCTTACAACGCGAATTCAATGTCACCATCGCAGGGCCAACAAATTTACAAGTCATGCTGTCAACCTTCCGTATGGGCTTTAGGCAGTTGGTGCTTCAGGATAGAGCCAATGATGTTTGGGATGTTCTTGGTGCTGTGAAGCGCGAGTTTGAAAAATACGGCGATCAAGTTCAGAGTATTTCAAAAAGCCTGGATGCAGCCCAGAATCATGTAGCGAAATTAGATACCCGGAAAAATGTGATGCTGCGTGCGTTAAAGACCGTTGAGACTGTTTCAGAGCAAAGGTCAGACCAATTACTGGAAGAATAGAGCCGTATTTTATTTTTTAAGATAAATTATTAATTTTTTTATTGGATCATTTTATGAAAATTTTGTTGTGGATTAGTTTCCTAGCACTGATTTTTACCATCCCTGCACAAGGGACCCTGAAAGGTAAAGATCGATTTAAGAAGTTAGTATCAGAATATGTGAAAGCCTCAAATCAAACGCATTATTATAAAACGCGCACGACCAAGAGGCAGCGAACTTTAGCACAACTTAGAAAAGAGCGATATCTTGCACGACAGCAGGGGAGACGACTGGCTATCAAAGACTATTCTCAGGACATTCAAAAATTTATCCAGAAGGAAGCAAAGCGACTTCAAAAGGTTGAGGATCGTCAGACAGGCAAGCTAAACAAGCTCGTTGAAAAATATAATCGGATAAAAAAACTGGATAGATTGAGCCAAGATTTTTTAGTCTATATAACGGCCGTTATTGATATTAAGAATAGAGACTATGACAGCGCCTTTGCAACACTAAAGGGATTGCTTGAAAAGAAATCTCCTATTGTGGCTGTATGGCCAACTTACTTTGAATATTTTTACCAAACTGCCTATCTTACAGGCCGAACGGACTATGCGCTATGGGGCTTGAAAGTCCATCGTAGCAAGGCCACAAAAGTTGAACCGCATACACTTTATATTGAAGCAGAGCTCTTAATTCGGAAAAAGCGATTGAAGCAAGCCAGTGAACAACTGGAAAAGGGCATAGGCTTTTATAAGGAAAAGAACTGCCCTGTTGAACCTAGATATGCACAGCTTTTGCAAGAGCTACAATCTAAGAATTATTCAGGTATTGTCTATAGTATGCTAGCCTCGAAAAAATATTGGGGCCATAATCCCTTAATTGGCGCCTCATTAAAGCCTGCCTATATGGAAGATGCCCTTATTCCCAAAAAGAAACGCTATCAATATAAGCCCGGCTCTGTCACGACTTCAATGGTAATAGATCCGACTGGTCTTGTCACCTGTACCGTTGCCACAAAATCCGATCCAGGCGTAAAGATATTAGAGATTAATGCCAGGCGTGCAGTGAAGAAGTTTTTATATTATCTCGACGAAAATGATCCCCAAAAGGGATGGATTTATAACCAAACATTTGTGATTTCCTTTCAATAAAATAAAGGGGCTGTCACGCCCCTTTATTTTGATCATTTTATCTTATCTCGCTTTCAGCTTTGCCCTGCCAATAGAAAGGGCGCTGTTTATGGTTACCTGTGATGGTTTCATTGAGGTTCGTATCATAAAGACGCCCATTCAACATAATTCGATGAATATTGTCTGTATTGAAAATATCCTCAAGGGGATTGGCGTCTAAGATTAATAAATCAGCAAGTTTTCCCTTTTCAAGTGACCCTAAGTCATCTTCCATCCCCATATAGCGTGCCGGATTAATAGTCGCGGTTTGCAGAACTTCCATCTCGGTCATCCCGCCTAATTTATATTGCCACATATCCCAGTGACTGCCGAGACCTTCTCTCTGACCATGGGCACCAATGTTAACTGTCACACCCCGTTTCATCAGTTCCTTGGCGACTTTGACTTGTTGAAAGAAACCGTAATCAGAATCGGGACCGGCAAGGCGTCTTACAGAGGCTGCTTGAAGCATTTTAGGCGGAACAAAGTTAGAAAGAATTGGGTGCTTCCAAACATCACTATGTTGATAAAAATAGGTTTCGCCCTGCATAGCACCGAAACCAACGTTCACAGTGGGTGTATAGCCCACATTACTCTGCGACCAATATTGATAGACATCTTCGTAGGCATCTTGGACAGGGATGTTGTGTTCAATCCCTGTGTTGCCATCAGCAATCATATTCATATCCATATGATAGAGAGATCCCCCTTCAGCAACAACCATCATGCCTTCACGGCGTGCTGCTTCTACAACCTGCTGGCGCTGATTACGCCTTGGCTGGTTATAATTTTTGACAGAAATGGCGCCTTGAGCTTTTAATCGCCTGACTGCTGCAAGAGCATCTTCCATGCCATTAATATTAACCCAATAACTAGATTTGGCACCATATATAATCTCGGCCGTTGAATAAATGCGGGGGGCAACAATTTGACCAGCCTTTTGATATTCAGCTGCGGCAAAGGCAAGCTTTGCAACACTTGATGGATTATGGACGGTGGTTACACCTAAAGCCAGATGACCCTGAACGTCCCAGTTTTGTTGAGGAATGGTATCGCCTGTGCCGTAGGGCCCGTGTGCGTGAATATCAATAATTCCGGGAATGATTGTTTTCCCGCGTGCATCAACGGTTTTAGCGCCTGCTGGAATTTCAATGGACCCGGTTTCACCAATCGCAACAATTCGATTGCCCTGGACAAGAACAGTGCCGTCTTCGATGACGGACTTGGTAGCATCCATGGTTATTAAGCGAGCCCCTTTAATCGCCAATAAAGTGGAAGGTTTGTCTGTGGTCACTTGCATGGAGAGATCACGCCCATCAGAAGGGGCAATGAAATCTTTTTTAAAGGCCTCCTCCACCTTCGCAGATTTTAGTGTTGCGCCTATGGACCAGTGGATTTTTTTTCCAGAAGAGTCCCATCCTTGATAGAGTGCACCGTCCTTTGATATTCTTGCGATAGGGATACCGCTTGTCTGTGTCCCTAAAGTAATTTTTGCACCAGTTTTGGGCAGAGGGGCCACATAGGTATGATAGTTGGCAATCCAGCTTACATGGGTTCCATCAGGCGAGAGGATAAATCTGTTAGCATATTGTGCGCTAGCGTGGGTACGTATATCAAACCCGCCTTTAGTGACAGATTTTAGGTGCCCGCGACTGGTAAAATAAACTCGACCATTGGGTCCCTCATGAGGATGACTGCCCGAGGATATGATTTTTGTCATTTCTCCGCCTTTTGCAGCCATAGAATAAAGGCCCGAGTTAAGTGTCCCTGCGGCAGTCAGGAGGGCAGAGCGTCCTTGCTTTTTGAAATAAAGGGTTTTTCCGTCTTTTGAGACAGAGAGGTCTGCATAGCGTCCCGCTTTCTTTGATAGAATTTTTGATTTCCCACCCCGAGCTTTAATACCTCTTATCTGCCCAAGGTCTGTGTCATCCCAAGTCGAGAAGTAAACAGCTGCCCCATCATTGCTCCAGACGGGATGCATTTCGTGATGAGTGCCTTTATCTTTCGTAAGTCTTTTTGTTTTGCCGTCTGGTCCTTGAAGCCATAACTTGCCAAGGCTTTCGAAGACGACATATCGGCCATCAGGCGACGGCGTTGCAAAGCGGACCATTTTTGTCTTAAAGCTCTCCGGAGCCACATCAACTTTATACTGCGGGGCTGGATAGAGTGTGCGTTCGTCCTTAACGCGGAAAGGAATGGTTTTTACGACACCGCTGACCACATTAATTCGTTGAATTTTTCCCTTTGCCCAAAAAATGAGAGACTGTCCATCCGGGGTCCAATCCATATTGGGATAGACGCCCTGAACAGCCCATGTTTCTTGCATGTCCTGATCCATAGTGTCATGGATCATACGCTCTTCTCCAGTTTCAAGGTCTCTTATAAACAAGCGACTATCAGCGCGGACACGTCTGATAAAAGCAAGATATTTCCCATCAGGACTTGGTGTCGCACGGACAGCACCGCCAGCCCCTCCAGCAACTGTTTCGATATCTCCAGTTGAAAGATCCACAGCCTTGATGTTGAAAATTTCCTTGTTGGTATCTTGTGAGTAGATGAAACGGTTTCCAGATGTTACGTTCTGGGTATAATAGATTTTTTCACCATCGGCGGAAAACATAGGTTCACCGAGTTCTTTTTGATAGGCCTTGTTTGGTCGTTTCACAACAGGCAATCCATTCCCACCTTCTATATGATACATCCAAATTTCGCCGGTTCCTAGAGACCGCGAGGTTGTAAAATGTTTGCGCGCTGCGATGTAGTTGCCATCTTTAGACCAAGTAGGGTTGTTTAGGAGCGTGAATTTCTCTTTGGTAATTTGATAGAGGTTTTTTCCCTCTAAATTCATTGTCCATATATTGTCCCCACCTGCACGATCACTTGTAAAGGCTATTCTTTTGCCATCTGGACTAAAACGTGGTTGCATATCCCACTGCATCCCAGAAGAAATATTTCGAGCTTTCCCGCCTTCTATCGGCATCAGATAAATATCGCCCAAAAGATCAAAGGCGATCATTTTACCGTCAGGACTCACATCCAAACTCATCCATGTCCCTTCCGTTACATCAAGAGTGGCTTTTGTGGCTTTAACAGAAAAATTTGGTTTCTTCACTTGCCAATTTTTATCTTTAGTTGGGCTTTTGACTGTTGTTGAAATAGTCTTGTTAGGGGCCTCCAGTGCAACAGCAGGTAGCGCAATGCTGAGGGCAATACTTGTCATAAGACCATTTTTGATTTTCGAATACATCTTTATCTCCCCGTGAATTTTCTAAAAAGAGGATAGGGCGGGTCAGTATCGCAATCAAGTTAAGTTTAGATGATTTTTCATCCAAAACAACGACGGGAAGGTGAGGCTAGTGTTATATCCAATTTCCTATTCATAGAATTGATTTTCTATGATAAGAATTTAGAGTATTCTATGAATTGAAAATATATCAGTGGGAGAGGTTATGTTTAAGAAATTTATGCTGACTGCTCTGGTCGCAGCTTCAGTGACAGGGACAGTTAATTCAGCGGAAAAAATTGATTTAGAAGTGATGACAGCCATTCGGCATGAAGGATTTGTCAACTCTCAAGTCATGAAAACGTTAACACATCTTACCGATAAGATTGGCAGTCGCCTCACAGGGAGCCCTGCCATGCGGGAAGCCAACGATTGGACTCTGGCTAAGCTTCAAGAGTGGGGATTGAAAAATGCCCATCTTGAACCGTTTGATTTTGGAAGGGGTTGGACATTTGAGCATGTTTCTATTGCCATGACAGCGCCAAAAGTTGTCAGTCTTCAAGGAATCCCTGTGAGCTGGCATCCTGGAACGCAGGGGGAAATTGAAGCTGAAGTCATTCATATAAACACCAGTAATTTAGCAAATCTGAAGAAATATGAGGGGAAGCTGAAAGGCAAGATTGTTGCAATAAGTAGTAAGAAAAAAATCAGAGATCCTCGTGAGAAAATGAAAGAACGACTCTCTGAAGATCGACTAGATGAAATGACAGCCTTTAAAGTCCCTAATAAGGTAGGGGAAGAATTATTCCCCATTGATATGTTTGCAAGCATGATCAATAAGGCTGGAAAGATTGATGCTTTTCTTAAGAAGGAGGGGGCTTTGGCCTCTGTGAACGGCAGTTGGCGAGATGCTGCTCTTATTAATGCAACGGCTTATAATCTTAGGAAAGGCTTTACCCCAGAAATCCCACAAGTGATGTTGTCCGCAGAAAGCTATAATCGAATTCTACGCCGCCTTGAAAACGGAGAACCGGTAAAGATTAAGATGAATGTAGGGGCGACCTTCTACGATGCAGACCCGAATGGATATAACACCATTGCAGAAATTCCAGGGTCTGGTCGAAAGAAATCTGAAATCGTTATGGCTGGTGCACATTTAGATAGTTGGTTTATGGGAGACGGTGCCGTAGATAACGGCGCGGGTGTTGCAGTTGTGATGGAGGCCATCCGTATTCTGAAAGCCTTGAATATCAAACCAAAGCGGACCATCAGAGTAGGTTTATGGAGTGGAGAAGAGCAAGGCCTCTATGGGTCGCTAGAGCATGTCTTTAAACACTATGCTGATTTCCCTAAAGCTGATGTGGAAAGCCGTAAAAGAATGGCACCGACTTTCCAGCGTGACTTTAAGGCAGCTCCAAGCGTGAAAAAGGCTCATGAGAAATTTTCCGTCTATTATAATCTTGATAATGGATCGGGTAAAATTCGCGGCATTTATGCGGAACATAACAGCGCTGCGGCGGCGATCTTTAAACAATGGTTAGCGCCATTTAAAGATTTGGACGCGAAGACAGTGACATTAAATAGAACCTCAGGGACTGATCATCTGTCTTTTCAAATGATAGGGTTACCGGGCTATCAGTTCATTCAAGATCCTTTGGATTACGGTTCACGTCTTCATCATACGCAGATTGATGTGATTGATCATGTTGAGGAAGCAGATCTGAAGCAGGCCTCTGTAATTATGGCAGCCTTTATTTATAATGCCGCCATGCGGGATGAGAGGATGCCTCGAAAGCCAATGCCTAAGGCGAGACAATAATCTAGATTAGGTAAAAGTGTGTATTGAATACCAATGGAGGATTGACAGTCAGTGTCAGTCCTCTTTTCTGTTGCGGCTTGCAAGTTGAATAGCTGATAAGGTGGCTGTATTGTGTCTTTCTTCTATTGCTAGGGCCGAATCACGGCACAAATAGACATGATATTGACGAGGTAATACACCTTATTAGTCGCAGTAATACACTAATAGGACACCTGTTATATAAAAATACTAAATCAATATAATTTAAATAATACAATAAAAACATAAAGTTAATAGTTTTTATGATCGCAGGAGTGCATTTTTTTCTAAAAGGAGCGTTGACATTATCGAAGTAGTGTACTACATAACTAATACACCGACGCGGTAGAGCACTAAAACAGATATAAATCAGGTTCTCAGAAAAACCGACGCGGCAATGAATAAGAGGGTGAAGAAGCCCCAAGTTACAAGAGAGGTCATAAGGCCCGAGTGACGACAGCGAGGACGAAACTGGCGAGATAGTGGAAAACCACACCGCCCAATATAAAGAACCCAAAAGGGTCGGACTGCATGAGGAAGAAATCAAATCTCTTCTGAATGTGAACTAAAAAAGGGGAGCCACAAGGCTTGTACGACAGAAGCAAATCTGGCTCCCTCTTTTAACTGGATCAAAAGATCACTAAAGTGGCAGATCCCAATAATAACAAAGTGGCAAAACAATAATGATATAAGCCACAACCAAATAAGCGAGGACACTACAATGTACAGAAATAAATACAGACATATCCGCCGCGAGATTAGGCGCTCTCGTCGTGCAGCAGAAAGAACCCCTGCAGTGCGCTCTTCTGCGAACCAGTCTGCTTTCCTAGTAACAGTATCATAACCTAAGGGAGAAACACATGAAGCCGGAATGGACAGATGATCAGCCCATCTACCGACAGCTCCGCGATAAAGTCGCGGCTGCTATCGTGGAAGGCGCTATCGGTGAAGGTGAAAACCTACCCTCAGTTAGAAATATTGCAGTAGAAATGCAGATTAACCCAATTACAGCATCGAAAGCTTATCAGGAGTTGGTTATGGAAGGTCTTATTGAAAAGAAACGCGGTCTCGGCATGTATGTTGTCGATGGTGCTCGTGAAAAACTATTGGTCAACGAACAAGAAAAATTTATTAAAGAAGAGTGGCCGCGCATCGTAGAGACAATTTCACGTCTAGGCCTTGATGTGAAAGTTCTTCTTGATGGTGCAAATGCGAAGAGGGGGCACTAATGACACAACCAGTAATTACAGCTAGAAATTTGTCAAAAAGCTTTGGTTCTTTCCATGCCTTAAAAGGGGTAAGCTTTGATGTGCCTGAGGGCCGCATTGTCGGCGTTATCGGTGCTAATGGCGCTGGTAAGACAACGTTGCTGAATGCAATTTTGGGCCTCTCTGCTTGTGAAGGTGAATTGTCAGTTCTTGGCCTAGATCCAAAGAAAGATAGAGATGCCTTAATGCAGGATGTTTGCTTCATAGCGGACGTTGCCACACTCCCGAAATGGATGAAAGTGAGCGAAGTCTTAGAATATGTTGAAGGCGTACATCCTAAATTCGATCGCTCCAAAGCTGAAGACTATCTGAAACGCACAACAGTGCCAATGGACCGCAAGATAAAGGCTTTGTCTAAAGGGATGACTGTCCAGGTGCATTTGGCTGTTGTCATGAGCATTGATGCAAAAGTCTTGGTTTTAGATGAACCCACACTTGGCCTTGATATCATCTTCAGAAAGAATTTTTATAGTGACCTTCTGGAAGAATATTTTGACGAGGAAAGAACAATTTTAATCACAACACATAATGTGGAAGAGATTGAGCATATTCTCTCAGATGTAATTTTCATCAGAGACGGTCAAATCGTTTTGAATGAAGAGATGGATACACTCTCTAGTAGCTATATTGAGTTGATGGTTGATAAAGGCAAGGAAGCGGATGCTGAGAGTATGAAGCCCGTGAGTCGCGGTGCCACATTCGGAAAGAAAACCTTTATATACAAAGGGGCAGACCGTGAAGCTCTCAACGCATTAGGCGAAACACGCCGCCTGGGACTTGCAGATATCTTTGTCGCGACAGTTGGCGACAGTCAAACAGTTGGAAAGGAGTAGGGTAATGACAACAACACAAAAAATATCAGCCCTTATTAAGCGCGAATTCCTAGATGGTAAAGGGGGCTATTTATATACGCCTCTTGTGATTATAGCCATCATTGCAGGCACATCGCTTATCTCCCTTATTTTAGGGAACGAACCTATTAGATTTGATGAGTTCACCATGGGTGAAGCCAGTGAAAAGTGGGACAATCTTGGAGAGAATGGCAAGGAAGCAATAGGATATATCCTTTCTTTCATGTTCCTTATTTCCTCTGCAGCCCTTTGGATTGCTCTTCCATTTGTGATGTTCTTCTCTCTTCTTGGGACTCTGTATGAAGATCGTCGTGATAAGTCTATCTTATTCTGGAAGTCGATGCCTGTCTCAGACGCCACAGAAGTTTTGGTCAAGTTCTTTACCTCTACGTTGATGGCTATGGGTATCTTTTTCGCCGCTGCAATTGTCTTGCAGTTGTTTACCGCAATTGTTTTAACAATCTTCTTTGGAATTCAAGGGGCTCCTATCTCAGTATTCTGGCCTGTGGGACAGATCATTGAGAGTTGGTTTGTGGTAATCCCAAGTCTACTGTTGGTATTCTTGTGGACAGCGCCGATTTTTGGATGGTTGATCTTTGTATCATCTTTTTCCAACCGGATGCCTTTCATGTATGCAGTCGTGCCTATCGTTGTCCTTGCTATTCTTGAAGCGACAATGTTTGAAAGCACACAGTTTATCGAAGCTTTCGCTCAGCATGTCGCCGTAGGGTTTGCTGAAGGGGTCGAGTATACAGCACAGATTATGCATGCTGAAAATGGAAGCATCCACTTGGATATTGATAACGAAGAAAGTGCAGCTGCAATGCTTGCCTCGATCGATAGCTTCAAAGTATCAAATATGTATGCTTATGCTTTCTCTCAGGTGAAATTCTGGGTCGGTCTTTTGATCTCCGGCGGGTTCATCTACGGCGCAATTGAGTTCAGAAAGCGCGCGGCTTAAAGAGCCATAACGACGGTCCTGTCTTTCCTCCCTGACTAATATGATGGGACCAAAAAAAAACCACCGGCTTGCCGGTGGTTTTTTTCTATCAACATTGGGATTTTATTAATATCTAACACTCAGTAATGCCTGTAATTTTTTGCTTCAAAACAGTACATAATTGATTAGCCTGCTCACGATCCCCAGAATTTCTCAGAATAGCTGCTAGGCGTTTTGTCGCTTCTGGTTCAAAGGGCGAAATTTGGAGCGTACGTCGATACCAAATCTCAGCTTCATGAACAGCACCAGTCTTTTCTTTTTTATGACCAATTAAAATTCCTAATGCAGCTTGCCAAGGCCCAACTCGTTGCGGTTCGATATCATACACATCATCCATTGTTTTAAATGCTCGCTCTAACATCTCTAGGCTTGCAGTATTATTACCTTGTATGTCATGAATTTCGCTCAGGTTTATCATTGCTTCCCAAGCTTTATCATCAATTTTTATTGCACGAGCATACATATTTTTAGCTTCTACCAATCGATTCATTGTTGAATAAGTAAGTCCTAGTGATTTTAGGGCATCAGCATTATTGGGGTCAAGGCGCACAGCCCTCTTTGCTAGAGCTTCTGCTCGTTTCAAAGTGACAATAGCCTCAGAAGTTTGATAGAAATTACGATCGAGGGATTCTTGAACACTGTTGGCGCCTTTTAGACCATTTGGCCACCTTATGACACGTTGAACCAAAGCATTAGCAAGCCCTGCACGGGCCATTATATGTTCACTATCCATCGCTAATATTTTTTCATAAAGAGCAATAGCTGCTTCATTCTCTTGCTGGGTAAATCGCATATACAAATCATCTGCCCTCAAAGCCATTCTTTGTATCGCTGTCTTGTCTTCAAGTGGGGCTTCACCAGAGCCGCCTGAAATATAAATCATGGAGATAACCAAGACGATGCTGAAACTTACGATAGCCAGTTTCAGAGAATTATTCAGCCAAGGACTTTTAGCTGATACTGGTATCTCTACAGAAGATATTATCCTATAACCCCTTTTGGGCAACGTTTCGATATAGATAGGGTTTTTAGCATCATCATCAAGGGCACGGCGCAAACGAGATACTGTTCTTGCTACAGTATCTTCATTTACAATGACATCAGGCCATAAAGTTTGCTCTATTTCTGTGCGCGACAATACAGCTCCTTCTGATTCAATTAACAGCAGTAACAGTCCCATAACTTTGGGTTCAACAGTTACTGAGCTCTCTGGTGATTGCATATGGCCTGTGGTTGGAAAAATGGTCCATTTTCCCAGTACGAATGAATGATGATTATAAAAAATATCTGTTTTACTATCCGACATAGAAACAAGGTACCTAAAAAAGGTATTCAATAACAAGCCTTTATTCCTGTCAGGATTTTGTCAGGAATATAGGAAGTTAAGAACATGGTTGTAAAATATAAAATTGTTTAAAGGATAGCCTTAAAATACAGCGAAGGAACAACAAAATGCAATTTATAAAAAATACATGTCTATGCTTAATAATACTATTTATAATTACAACAAAACATACTCATGCTGATGAGAATCCTTCTCATCAGATGTTAACAGTTACACAGTTACAATCTGATTTTGATGCATTGTATCAAAGGCTTAAAAACGCCCATATCGATTTATATGCTCACACAAATAAAACCGCATATGACAATTTTTTTAGCAGTATTAAGTCTGATTTAAATAAGCCCATGAGTAGGCTTGAGGCTAAGGTGTTGTTTCAGAAATTTGTAGCTTTTGGGAAAGTTGCTCATGCGAGAATTGATTTTCCAGAAGTGGAATATCAAGAATATCGTCAAGCAGGAGGCAAAATATTTCCTATATTTCCCCGAATAATAGAAGGTAAAACTTATGTTTCTGAAAATTATTCAGAAAACAAATATATAAAAATTGGTGACGAAATTCTATCCGTAAACAGCAAAGCTATATCATCTTATTTAGCAAAGTTATCAAAACACATTTCTGCGGATACTCAATATATTGCCGACTCTATTTTGGAATTCTCTTTTCCTAAATATCTTTGGTTGGAATACGGTGAAATTAATAGCTTTGATTTAATACTAAAATCACAAACAGGCCACATTTATAAAGCCTCTATAAAAAGCTTAGCAAAATTAGATACCCCAGAGAATCGTAGCTTTTTCACTTTAAGCCCGACAGACCGTGTCGTGAAGATGCTGACTGATAGCGTTGGATATTTTCGACCTGGACCGTTTTATAATGCAGAAAACCCATCTCAACTTTGGAATTCTAAATACTTCATAGAGTTTTTAGATAAAGCGTTTGAAAATACTTTCACGAAAAAGGCTAAAAAACTTATCATAGATTTACGCTTAAACCCTGGTGGGGATGTTTCTTTTAGCGATCCGATTATTGCTTGGTTTGCAGATAGGTCTTTCAAGTTCAACTCCTCGTTTAAAGTTAAATCAAGTCATGAAGCCGACATAGCAAATCAAAAGAGACTTGATGGTAGACCTGTTGATAAAAATAGCATCTCCTATCGATACGCTAAGCATTATAATAAAACGCCCTATGGAGATTTTTTTAACCTAGATTTTTCGAACGTGAAACCCAGAGAGGGGGACTTATACAAGGGTGAAGTATATGTTTTAGTCAATAGACACTCATTTTCGAATGCCGTCACGTTTGCATCAATAGTTCAAGATTATAAGTTTGGTATAATAGTTGGGGAAAAGACATCTGATATGGCTACTACATATGGGGCTATGGAAACCTTTACCCTTCCAGAAACAAAAATTTCTGTTGGCTTCCCGAAAGCACATATTGTCAGACCATCAGGTGAGCTAAAAAATGACGGTGTTAAACCTGACTGGACGATTACATCTCCAATCGTTCAAACTCAAGAGGATGTTGTGTTGAATAAATTACTAGGGATGATTGTTGAAAAAACTAAACAAAGCAACAATTAGCCTGCAGATTGTGCCAAAAATAAAAACCACCGGCTTGCCGGTGGTTTTTTTTCATCGAGGTCTCAATTCATACCGAAGTGTAAACCCATAGGTCCATGGCTGAGGGGATAAAGCGCGTTCAGTGGCCAGAAGAGATCTTTTTGCGGCAAAATTTATATACTGACTTAAATGAGATACTGAAGGGTCAAAAGCCGACTGAACACAGGCTGCAGTGCCGCTGTCATCAAATGTTATGGCGGCGACCGCCATGCCTTTTTTAAAAAGGGAGACATGCTCAGAAGGCATGCGAGGAATTCGGTGAAAGGCAAGAGAATCTTTGAAGGAAGCAAAAGGATTTACTAAGGGGCTGTCATGACCTAACAATAAATTCGATTGCCCTGATGTTTGAAGGAAATAGGTGAAACGCGGCTCAATCCTGCATCCTTCTGCTGAATAAGCATCTCGACCTTTTTTTATCCAAGCTAGACTCTGATCAATATTCTCATAAATGTAATAAGCTTCTCCAAACATATAATTAATATAGAATGGCAAGATGGTATTTGCTGGAAGAGCATTTGCTAAAGCTTCTGCCTTTAGTAAATTTTGAGTGAGTAAAGCTAAGGATATCCTTTGAAGGTAGATATCTCCTGAGTGTAAAAGGTGAGGAGCTTCACTCACAGCATCCTCGATCATACGATAAGATTCTTCATAATTCCCTTTAAATAAAGCGATTTGGCTATGAATAAAAGATGAAAACCCAGATACGCTTGAGGGGCTATGGGGGCCCATTTCAAGGTTGGTCAATACTTGACCTAGTTTTTGGATGTATTCTGAACGAGAAGATGCATATTGGCTTTTTTGAAAAGTGAAAAGGGAGGTATATTCCATAGGATAGTCTAAGTAGTGCAGAGGTGATCTCTGCTTAGTCAGGTTTTTTTGGAATCTGTTGAAACTCTGCCTCAAAATTCGTGCTTTCCCTCTATAACTCTCAACTGGCCAGTTATATTTTTTAAGGGACATATATTCTCTAGCAGCCTCTTGAAGGACTCTCCCACTTGCAGAATTCTCGCTCAGAAGGGATATGTTCAAAGAGGGAAGGATGAAATAGGACTGTTTATGAGCAGAGAGGAATAAAATAGCATCCGTCTTATCTGTCGTGCCAGCCCCTTCAGCGTGACTTGGGTAACTGAGGCTCGCCAATATGGAAATCAGAGCGATTGTCGCGGTGGCAGCCCATGAGACCGACTGACTTATTGTCTTCGATATAAATAAAACCTGCTTCATCATGTCTTCCTTTACACAATACTGAAAGGAAGCAGAATAGAAGAAAGTCACTTAATAATTGTTTAAAGCAATTATAGATCGTATTTTAGGGTATGAGGGTGGCTAAATTATAGTGAAGGTGTCCAGCCTTCTTCTGCCATGACAAACCCTTCAAATTGAAACTCGGGGCTTACAACACAACTGACCAATGTCCAATCATTGGCATTTTGCCCAGCACAACGAGCAGCTTGCCAGTGCCGAGCCGGAACAGTAAATTGTAGAACCTCATTCCCCATGAAGTCGTTGCCAAGTTTAATGGTTTTAGAAGCTTTTCCTTCGGCGTTAGCGACCAGAAGGTCGAGGGGGCTGCCTGCATGCCAGAACCAAAGTTCGTCACCATCAGTTGTATGCCAACGGCTTTGAAGGCCTGAAGGAAGGATGAAGTAGATTGCACTAGCAGTGCCACGCTTGCCCCCTTCAAGTTTCACATCACTGCAGTAGGTTCGCTTGTAAAACCCCCCTTCAGGGTGCGGTTCCATCTGTAATTTCCGTGCGATCTCTTCAATTCCTATCATGAGGTCTGTCCTAATTCATACAGTGCAATGGCGGCTGCTGTAGCAACATTTAAGCTTTCAACGCGGCCCGTCATAGGAATTTTTGCAATGATATCACACTGTTTGCGTGTCAGGTCTCGCATGCCACGCCCTTCATTACCCATCACTAGAGCGATTTTTCCGTTCGAATCTATCTCTCTTAAAGATGTGTCCGTGTCCCCGTCTAATCCCACAACCCAAAAGCCCTTATCTTTTAAATCGTCGAGAGTTGCCGCTAAATTACCAATTCTTAACCACGGGAGGCTTTCAAGGCCACCAGCTGAGGTGCGCGCAATGGTGCCATTCTCCAGAGGGCAATTTCTATCAGGTGTGATGAGGGCATGAGCGCCGAGGGCCGCACCTGCACGCAAGCACGCTCCGACGTTTTGGGGATCTGTGACTTGATCTAGGATAAGCATAAGCTGGCGATCGCCCGCTTCGTTAAAATCTTCAATTGACTTTTCTCGAAGGGGTAAGACCTCTAGAAGGATACCTTGATGTGGGCTATCAGCAGGGACATGTTCCTTAAAAAGGTCTGTGCTCTTGACGCCGTCAACACGCAATCCTGGACGAATGGCCATCAGGTGTTCGGCCTTTACTAAGGCCTTCTCAATACCGATCAATCGCAAGCAATCTCTGTCCTCATTCTTAAGTGCAGCTTCAATAGCGTTTCTACCAAAGATGAAATAGCTTCCTTTTTTTAGATGGGGAAGCTTGGCAGATACAGTTTTCGGTTTTTGAGGCCGTCCTTGTTGAGGTTGATTCTTTGATGCCGTGCTTTTGCTTGATGCTTTAGGTGGTTTTGACGGTTTTTTACCCTGTTTCAGTAATTTCTTTTCAGTGCGTGATGGTTTGCGTGCCATAGAATTAAACCCTTTAAGAAGGCTAGAAATTAAGCCAATTTGAGATGCTTATAGCGGGGAAAAACCCATTCGTCATTCTCAATGTGAAGAAGGCGGGGTAAAAAAAATGCGCATTTCTTTCAACTTCGTATTGACACGGGCAAAATAATACGCATATTGCGCTCACCGTCGCACTGAAAAGTGTGGGCAGTTTGAAAGCTTTTCAACTGCCAGAAAATAGTGGAGGGGTGGCAGAGCGGTTAAATGCACCGGACTGTAAATCCGGCCTCTTAGAGTACACTGGTTCGAATCCAGTCCCCTCCACCACTATTTTCCTTCCTCTTGGCTCATTATTAAATGAGGCTTACCACTGGAAGGGTTTGTTGTTGCTCCTACGTTTACGGCGTTTTAGTGGCAATGTACTGAGTATAATGCGGGTGTAGCTCAATGGTAGAGCAGAAGATTTCCAATCTTACGACGAGGGTTCGATTCCCTTCACCCGCTCCAGATTTAACTGATCAACAGCTATGTTGGCTGGTGATCAAGAGCTAACAAGACACTGCCCATGCTAGGCGCAGGGACTGTGTGAAGTTTGAAAAGGATTTAGACAATGTCTAAGGAAAAGTTTGAACGTACCAAGCCGCACTGTAACGTTGGTACAATTGGTCACGTTGACCATGGTAAGACAACGCTTACAGCTGCGATCACCAAAGTATTGGCTGATGCTGGGATGTCTGATGCAGTTGATTTTGCAAATATTGATAAAGCTCCAGAAGAGCGTGAGCGTGGGATTACGATTTCTACAGCCCACGTTGAGTATGAGACAGAGAACCGCCACTATGCGCACGTTGACTGTCCAGGTCACGCAGATTATGTGAAGAACATGATCACGGGTGCTGCTCAGATGGATGGTGGTATTCTTGTTGTAAACGCAGCGGACGGCCCAATGCCACAAACACGTGAGCACATTTTGCTAGCGCGTCAGGTTGGTGTTCCAGCGCTTGTTGTTTTCTTGAACAAAGTTGATCAGGTTGATGACGAAGAGCTTCTAGAACTTGTTGAGATGGAAGTTCGTGAGCTTCTTTCAGAGTATGAGTTCCCTGGTGATGATATTCCGATTATTGCTGGTTCAGCGCTTGCTGCTCTTGAGGGCCGTGATGCTGCAATTGGTAACGATAAGATTCTTGAGCTGATGGCAGCTGTTGATGAGTATATTCCACAGCCAGAGCGTGCTGTTGATGGTGCTTTCTTGATGCCTGTTGAGGATGTGTTCTCGATTTCAGGTCGTGGTACAGTATGTACAGGTCGTGTTGAGCGCGGTATCGTTAAAGTTGGTGAAGAGATTGAAATCGTTGGTATCAAAGATACAACAAAAACAACGGTTACAGGTGTTGAGATGTTCCGTAAGTTGCTTGATCAAGGTGAAGCAGGCGATAACATTGGTGCGCTTCTTCGTGGTGTTGCCCGTGACGACGTTGAGCGTGGTCAGGTTCTAGCACACGTTGGTTCAATCCAGCCGCATACAACATTTAAAGCAGAAACATACGTTCTGACAAAAGAAGAGGGTGGTCGTCACACACCATTCTTTGCAAACTACCGTCCACAGTTCTACTTCCGTACAACTGACGTAACAGGTAGTGTTGAGTTGCCAGAAGGTACAGAAATGGTAATGCCAGGGGATAACGTATCTTTCAAAGTTACCCTGATTGCACCGATTGCTATGGACGAAGGTCTACGTTTCGCTATCCGTGAGGGTGGTCGTACTGTAGGTGCTGGCGTTGTAGCTGAAATTCTCGAGTAATCGAATCTAAAGAATGAGGCGAGCTTTTAAGCTCGCCTCTTTTTTTTGCGTAAAGTCTAGAAGAAAGATTGTTGCGCAGAAAAGCGGTGAGACTGATGTGATGTTAAGGGAAAGATAGCTGTCCGGAGGGATTGTCGTTTTTTATTAACAGGATATGCAGAAAAGACTTGCATGAAACGCTTCAGTTCCCTATACCGCGCGTCTGACGGTTGCACATTTGTAATCGTCACCTATTTATATAGGGGTGTAGCTCAGTTGGTAGAGCACCGGTCTCCAAAACCGGGTGTCGTGGGTTCGAGTCCCTCCGCCCCTGCCAATAAATGATAAAATGCTGATGAAAATCAGTTTGGTTAAGGACAAAGATATGGCTGAAGGCAAAAAGACATCACCCGGCGAATTCGTGCGTCAGGTCCGTCAAGAAGGCTCTAAGGTTGCTTGGCCATCTGCTAAGCAAACAAACACAAGCTCTGTGATGGTATTCATCATGGTGGTTATTATGGCTAGTTTCTTTGTACTTATTGATACAATTCTCGGTAGTGCAGTATCTGCTCTGCTTGGGTTCTAGGGGATTTATTGTGGCTAATGCACGGTGGTATATCATTCATGCTTACTCTGGCTATGAGAAGAAAGTAGCGGAAGCAATTAAGGCTGAAGCAGTTCGCAAAGAGCTGGATTCTCTTGTTGATGACGTGATTGTCCCAACTGAAGAAGTTTTTGAGGTGCGCAAAGGTAAAAAGGTTGCGTCTGAAAAGAAATTCTTCCCTGGCTACGTATTGATCAAAATGATCATGACAGATGATACCTATCACCTTGTTAAAGATCAGTCCAAAGTAACAGGATTCCTTGGAAACCAAAACCGCCCGCAGCCGATCAGCAATGCTGAAGCGGCGCGCATTCTGAATCAAGTCGAAGAAGGGGTGGATCGTCCACGTCCAAATATTACCTTTGAAGTTGGTGAAGAAGTGAAGGTTGTTGATGGTCCGTTTACAAGCTTTAACGGATCTATTGAAGAAGTTGACGAAGACAAGGCTCGCTTGAAAGTTTCTGTCTCAATCTTTGGTCGTGCGACCCCAGTTGAGTTGGATTATGTTCAGGTGGAGAAAGTCACGTAGTCTATTGGAATTTACGCGCTGCATGCAGCGTGTGAGTAGTGTGGGAGGTCTGCCATTCAGACCGCACCACGCACTTTTATAAAGAAGCAAGCTTATGGGTTTGTTTCTATAACATTGAAAGGATAGTCAAATGGCTAAGAAAATCGACGGTTTTCTAAAGCTGCAGGTGCCTGCTGGACAGGCCAACCCATCGCCACCAATCGGTCCGGCACTGGGTCAGCGCGGTATTAATATTATGGAATTCTGTAAGGCGTTTAACGCAAAGACACAGAAGATGGAACCTGGAATGCCAATTCCAACCATCATTACTGTCTATGCTGATCGCTCTTTCACTTTTGAAACAAAAACACCACCAGCAAGCTATTTCATTAAGAAAGCAGCTGGCCTTAAGTCTGCGTCTAATCATCCTGGACGTGAGGTAGCGGGTTCTGTATCACGTGATCAAGTTCGCGAAATTGCAGAAGCTAAAATGGTTGACCTTAGTGCGAATGACATCGAAGCAGCTATGCTGATTATCGAAGGTTCTGCTCGCTCTATGGGCATTGAAGTGAAGGACTAGTATCATGGCAAAAATCGCTAAGCGCATTCAAAAAATGAACGACGGCATTTCTCAGGATCAGCTTTTCACAATTGACGAAGCTGTTAAAGAGTTGAAAGCTCGTTCTGCTGTAAAATTTGATGAGACTGTAGAAGTTTCTATGAACTTGGGTGTTGACCCACGTCACGCTGACCAGATGGTTCGCGGTGTTGTTAGCCTACCTCATGGTACTGGTAAAACACTTCGCGTTGCAGTGTTTGCTCGCGGCCCTAAGGCTGAAGAAGCAACAGCTGCTGGTGCTGATGTTGTCGGTGCTGAAGACCTAATGGAACGTATTCAGGGTGGTGACATGCCGTTCGAGCGTGTGATTGCTACACCGGATATGATGGCTGTTGTTGGTCGCCTAGGTAAAGTCCTTGGACCAAAAGGCCTGATGCCTAACCCAAAACTTGGTACAGTGACAATGGACGTTAAAGCTGCTGTTGAAGCTGCTAAAGCGGGTCAGGTTGAGTATCGTGTTGAAAAAGCAGGTATCATCCACGGCGGTGTTGGTAAAGTAAGCTTTGAAGAAGCTGCTATTGCTGAGAACGTAAAAACTTTTGTAAACGCAGTAATTAAAGCTAAGCCATCTGGAGCGAAAGGTACATACGTTAAGCGTGTTGCTCTTTCTTCTACAATGGGGCCAGGCCTTAAAATTGACGTTTCAACACTAGAAGCGTAATAGTGTATTGATTTTGCTTCGCTGGTCTGGTACTAGCGAGGCAACTTGATCAAACGGATGTTTTGTTTGGTCAGTACTGTCCAAGATTATTGGTGCTGTGATGTGGGTTTCTAGTAAGTGACCATCAGGGCTTAATGTTAAAGCAAGACGTCGCAATCTTGCTGGTGCCAGTATGAGACGGGGTAGCGGTTTCACTAGATTGGGTTCCCAATCCTTTGAACGAATGTATTCCCGAAATTCAAGGACAGAGAATGTGTTTGCTAATTGTGGCAAGCATTGAACTCAATCGGATTTGAAGACATTTGTCTGATTATCCTTATTGGAGACGAGACGTGGAAAGAAACGAAAAACAAGAGTTGATCGGCGAGCTAAACGAAGTTTTTGCAAATGCTGAATCAGTTGTTGTCGTTCACTACGACGGTCTTACCGTAGCAGAGATCACTGCTCTACGCGCTCAAATGCGTGAAGTTGGTGCTACTCTGAAGGTAACCAAAAACAGGCTGACTCGTCTTGCGCTTAAAGATACTGAATATGAAGGTCTTGCTGACCTTTTCACAGGCCCTACAGCTGTTGGCTATGCTGACGATGTTGTAGCTCCTGCGAAAGCTATTGCTGAATTTGCGAAGAATAATGAAAAACTTCGCATCATCGGCGGTGGTATGGGTTCTACAGTGTTGGATGTTGCGGGCGTACAAGCTCTTGCAACAATGCCTTCTCTGGACGAGCTTCGCGGCAAGCTTATCGGTGTTCTTTCTGCACCAGCACAAAAAGTGGCGGCAGTTACTGCAGCTCCAGCTGGTCAGTTGGCACGTGTATTCAGCGCTTATGGCGAAAAAGACGCAGCTTAATAAGCTATAAAATATCTCCTGTGGCTTTGGCCGCTTGAGCAAATTAAATGTGAAACTGATAAATGCCCTGTCTATGAAATAAACATACAGGCTTATAAATTGGAGTACGATCAATGGCTGATCTAGATAAATTGGTTGAAGAACTATCTGCACTTACAGTAATGGAAGCTGCTGAACTATCAAAGCTACTAGAAGACAAGTGGGGCGTTTCTGCTGCTGCACCTGTTGCAGTTGCTGCTGTTGCTGCTGGTGGTGGTGAAGAAGCTGCTGCTGAGAAGGACGAATTTGACGTTGTCCTTGCTGAAGCTGGTGCTAAGAAGATCAACGTAATTAAAGAAGTACGTGCGATCACAGGTCTTGGTCTTAAAGAAGCTAAAGAATTGGTTGAAGGCGCGCCTAAAACTGTTAAAGAAGCTGCTTCTAAAGACGAAGCTGAAGAAATCAAGAAGAAACTTGAAGAAGCTGGCGCTAAAGTTGAGCTTAAGTAATTCTTGTTACATCTTACTGAGAGGTCGAGGGCTTAGTTGCGCTCGGCCTTTTGGCTTCTGATAACAGGATTAATTTTAGAGATTCGAGTTTCCTTGTTTACAGAAGCATAAAAGTGCGTTAAGTCACACACACTTAACACATAAGGAAAGAGGGCATGGCCTAATTTCCGCATAGAGTATATTTAGCTTGCCAGTGTATCCGCTTGAAAACGGGGACAGTGATGGCAGGCTTAATATGCTCTAAATTTGTCGGCTGGGATCTGATTGGCAGACCTGGGGATGACAGTAAGCAGCGTGAGGGCGATAAATGACCGCTACTTTTACTGGTCGTAAACGCGTGCGGAAGGACTTCGGTCGCATTTCCGCAGTGACACAGATGCCTAATCTAATTGAGGTACAGCGTCACTCTTATGATAACTTTTTCAAGCCTGGTGCAACAGAAGAGGAACGTAAAAATTCTGATCTGGAAAAAGTATTAAAATCTGTATTCCCGATCAACGACTTTGCAGGGACGGCGTCTCTGGAATATGTTCGTTATGAGATCGAGGCACCGAAATATGATGTTGAAGAATGTATGCAGCGGGATATTACCTATGCTGCTCCTCTTCGTGTCACACTTCGGTTGATTGTTTTTGAAATTGATCCAGACACAGAGGCGAAATCTGTTCTTGATATTAAAGAACAGGATGTCTACATGGGCGACCTGCCGATGATGACGGATAATGGTACATTCGTTGTTAACGGTACTGAGCGAGTTATCGTGTCTCAGATGCACCGATCACCTGGTGTCTTTTTCGATCATGACCGTGGTAAAACGCACGCGTCTGGTAAATATTTATTTGCTGCACGTGTCATTCCTTACCGTGGCTCTTGGTTGGATTTTGAATTCGATCCAAAAGACATTTTGAACGTACGCATTGACCGTCGCCGCAAATTGCCTGCGACCTCATTGCTCTATGCTCTTGGCTTGTCTTCAGAGGACATTCTCAACTATTTCTATAATTCATTGAACTATCGCTTAACGGCTGATGGATGGCGCGTTGCCTTTGACGCGACTTCTTGGCGCGGTCAAAAGCCTTTGTTCGATCTTGTGAATGCGGATAGTGGCGAAGTTGTTGCCCCTGCGGGTAAGAAAATTACACCGCGCCTTGCTAAGAAGCTTGAAAAAGACGGCGTTGAAGCCATCCTTGTTCCTGAAGAGCATGTATTTGGCAAATATGCTGCTGAAGATATGATCGATGAAAAGACGGGTCGTATTCACGTTGAGGCCGGGCAAGAGCTTGGCGAGGAAATTCTCGAGAAACTTAAATCTGTAGGTATTGATGAGATCAATGTTCTTGATATTGATAATGTTAATGTCGGTCCTTATATCCGTAACACACTCGCAGCTGATAAGGTTGAGACTGAAGACGGTGCTTTGGCAGAGATTTATAAAGTGATGCGTCCAGGTGAGCCGCCAACAAAAGAAACGGCTGATGCGTTATTCTATAGCTTGTTCTTCGATGAAGAGCGCTATGATCTTTCTGCGGTTGGTCGTGTGAAGATGAACATGCGTCTTAACGTTGAGTGTGATGATGATATCGGTGTTCTTCGCCGTGAAGATATTCTGCGCACGCTTAAGACACTTGTGGATCTAAAAGACGGTCGCGGTGAAATTGATGATATTGACCATTTGGGTAACCGTCGGGTGCGCTCTGTTGGTGAATTGATGGAAAATCAGTACCGCATCGGCTTGCTACGTATGGAGCGTGCAATTCGTGAGCGTATGTCTTCTGTAGACATTGATACTGTCATGCCGCATGACCTGATTAACGCGAAGCCTGTTGTTGCAAGTGTTCGTGAATTCTTTGGTTCTTCTCAGCTGTCTCAGTTTATGGATCAAACGAACCCACTCTCAGAGATTACGCATAAGCGTCGTCTATCAGCGCTTGGCCCTGGTGGTCTAACGCGCGAACGGGCTGGTTTTGAGGTGCGTGATGTGCATCCGACCCATTACGGCCGGATTTGTCCGATTGAAACGCCAGAGGGGCCGAATATTGGCCTGATCAACTCTCTTGCGACCTATGCACAGGTCAATAAATATGGATTTATTGAAAGTCCATTCCGCAAGGTTGTTAAGGGTAAAGTCACTGGGGATGTTGTTTACTTGTCCGCAATGGAAGAAAGTAAATATTCTGTTGCGCAGGCGAATGCACCTCTTACAGCTGACGATTCATTTGAGAATGATCTTGTATCATGTCGTGAAGCGGGCGAATTTGTTATGAAACGTCCTGACGACATTGATCTGATGGATGTGTCTCCAAAGCAGCTCGTATCTGTTGCGGCATCAATGATTCCTTTCTTGGAAAATGATGATGCTAACCGTGCCTTGATGGGCTCGAATATGCAGCGTCAGGCCGTGCCACTTGTGCGCGCTGAAGCACCCTTTGTTGGGACAGGAATGGAAGCTGTTGTTGCTCGAGATAGTGGTGCTGCAATCGCTGCGAAACGCCCTGGTGTCGTTGAGCAAGTTGATGCAACACGTATTGTTATTCGTGCGACAGAAGAGACGGATGCTTCTAAATCTGGTGTCGATATTTATACACTTCGTAAATTCCAGAGATCAAATCAAAATACCTGTATCAATCAGAAGCCTCTTGTAAAAGTGGGTGACAAGATTGACGCTGGCGACATCATCTGTGATGGTCCGTCAACAGATATGGGTGAATTGGCTTTGGGTCGTAACGCTCTAGTGGCCTTCATGCCATGGAATGGTTACAACTACGAGGATTCAATCCTGATTTCAGAGCGTATCGTTAAGGAAGATGTCTTCACTTCAATTCATATTGAAGAATTTGAAGTTATGGCTCGTGATACGAAGCTTGGCCCAGAGGAAATCACTCGTGATATTCCTAACGTGGGTGAAGAAGGTCTTAGAAGTCTAGATGAAGCAGGTATCGTTTATATCGGTGCGGAAGTTCATCCTGGAGATATTTTGGTAGGTAAGATTACTCCAAAAGGCGAAAGCCCAATGACTCCTGAAGAAAAGCTTCTTCGTGCAATCTTTGGTGAAAAAGCGTCTGATGTTCGTGATACATCAATGCGTTTGCCTCCTGGAGTAGCCGGTACAGTTGTTGAGGTTCGCGTGTTTAACCGCCATGGTGTGGATAAAGATGAGCGCGCAATGACAATTGAGCGAGAAGAAATTGAACGCCTGACAAAAGACCGTGAAGATGAGCGCGCTATTCTTGAGCGTAACATCTATGGCCGTCTTAAACCTCTCTTGGTTGGTCGTGAAGTAACATCTGGAAATCGCGATCTGAAAAAAGGATCAGTGGTTACAGAGGAAGCTCTTGACGCAATGCCAAACATTCAGTGGTGGGATATTGCCGTTGATGATGAAGTTGCAATGAATGATATCGAAGCGATGAAGGGTCAGTTCGACGAAAGTCGTGAAAGTCTTCAGAAGCGTTTTGATGAAAAGATTGAAAAACTTCAACGCGGTGATGAATTGCTTCCAGGCGTTCTGAAGATGGTTAAAGTCTTCGTTGCTGTTAAGCGTAAACTTCAGCCAGGTGATAAAATGGCGGGTCGTCATGGTAACAAGGGTGTGATTTCTCGCATTCTACCACAAGAAGACATGCCTTACCTTGAGGATGGAACGCCAGTTGATGTGTGTTTGAACCCTCTGGGTGTACCATCGCGGATGAACGTTGGTCAGATTCTTGAAACGCACCTTGGGTGGGCTTCACGTGGTCTTGGCCGTCAGATCGACCAGATGCTTGACGCTTATAAGCATGAAGGTATGGCAATCGATGCGTTCCATGACAAGTTCAAGGCCGTTTACGGCGAAGATCAATATCAGTCAGATGTATCTGATCTTGATGAAGCTGAGATGCTCGAACTTGCTGGCAACCTGACAAATGGTGTTCCAATGGGGACGCCGGTATTTGACGGGGCTGTTGAGGCCGATATTTGTGACCTGCTAGAAATGGCTGGGTTGGATAAATCCGGGCAGGTCTATCTTTACGATGGCCGTACTGGTGAAAAGTTCGACCGAAAAGTGACAGTTGGTTACATTTATATGCTGAAATTGCATCACCTTGTGGATGATAAGATCCACGCGCGTTCTATCGGACCATACTCTCTTGTTACACAGCAGCCGCTGGGTGGTAAGGCGCAGTTTGGTGGACAGCGCTTTGGTGAGATGGAGGTATGGGCACTTCAAGCTTATGGTGCTGCCTATACACTTCAAGAGATGTTGACCGTCAAATCAGATGATGTTCAAGGTCGTACCAAAGTGTATGAAGCGATTGTCAAAGGTGATGATACATTCGAAGCAGGTATTCCGGAATCTTTCAACGTACTTGTGAAAGAAATCCGTTCACTTGGTCTCGATGTCGAGCTTTTGAATAGCGAAGAATAAGAAGGGCGCCAGGGGCGGATCTGAGATCTGCCCCGCCCATCCACAGTGTGGGTGGCAGGCATGGTTTAGGCTTTAATTAGAAAGACGCCGAAAATGAACCAGGAAGTTATGAAATATTTCAATCCGAACCAGAAATCGGATTCATTTGATCAGATTAAGATCTCGATTGCATCACCAGAGCGTATTCGCTCTTGGTCGTTTGGTGAGATCAAGAAACCTGAGACCATCAATTATCGTACATTTAAACCAGAAAAAGATGGTTTATTCTGTGCGCGTATTTTTGGTCCAGTCAAAGATTATGAATGTCTTTGCGGAAAATATAAGCGGATGAAATACCGCGGCATCATTTGTGAAAAATGTGGTGTTGAAGTTACACAATCAAAAGTACGTCGTGAGCGTATGGGCCATATTGAGCTTGCAGCACCTGTTGCACACATTTGGTTCCTTAAATCTCTCCCTAGCCGGATTGGTTTGCTTCTCGATATGACCCTCAAAGATCTTGAGCGTGTTTTATACTTTGAATATTATGTGGTCATTGAGCCAGGCTTGACAACGCTTAAGCAGTTCCAGCTTCTCAGTGAAGAAGATTACTACCGTGCACAAGATGAGTATGGTGAAGATTCTTTCCAGGCTGGTATTGGTGCTGAAGCAATTCGCAAACTTCTTGAGAGTATTGATCTTGAATCAGAGCGGGAAGATTTGCTGAAAGAGCTTGCAGAGACTAAATCTGAACTTAAGCCGAAAAAAATTATCAAACGCTTGAAAGTTGTTGAGGCTTTCCTTGAGTCTGGCAACCGTCCTGAATGGATGATTTTAACAGTTGTGCCGGTTATTCCGCCAGAACTGCGTCCTCTTGTGCCTCTGGATGGTGGTCGTTTTGCGACATCTGATTTGAACGACCTTTACCGTCGTGTGATCAACCGTAACAATCGTCTGAAGCGCCTGATCGAACTAAGAGCACCAGATATCATCATTCGTAACGAGAAGAGAATGCTTCAGGAATCTGTGGATGCTCTCTTTGATAACGGTCGCCGTGGTCGTACTATTACGGGTGCGAATAAACGTCCTCTAAAATCTCTTTCAGATATGTTGAAAGGGAAACAGGGTCGTTTCCGTCAAAACCTTCTCGGTAAGCGTGTTGATTACTCAGGTCGTTCTGTAATTGTGACAGGCCCTGAATTGAAGCTACATGAGTGTGGGCTGCCAAAGAAAATGGCGCTCGAGCTATTTAAGCCTTTCATATACTCACGCCTTGATAAGCTTGGTATAGCGACAACGATTAAGGCTGCGAAGAAACTTGTTGAAAAGCAACGTCGCGAAGTTTGGGATGTCCTTGAGCAAGTGATCCGTGAGCACCCAGTTCTCTTGAACCGTGCGCCAACACTTCACCGTCTTGGTATTCAGGCGTTTGAGCCGAAACTTATTGAAGGTAAAGCGATTAATCTTCACCCTCTTGTTTGTTCTGCCTTTAACGCTGACTTTGATGGTGACCAGATGGCCGTTCACGTCCCATTGTCTATCGAAGCACAGCTAGAAGCTCGTGTCTTGATGATGTCTACAAACAACATTCTGTCGCCAGCCAATGGTAAGCCGATTATCGTGCCTTCACAGGATATGGTTTTGGGTATCTACTATATGACAATGGCGCGTAAAGGTGATCTTGGTGAAGGAAAAGCTTTCGCAAGTGCTGATGAGATTCAATATGCCTTAGACGAGAAAGTGGTAACACTTCACTCTAACATCGTGGCGAATTTCGAAAGCGTGAATGCTGCAGGTGAAACTGTATTTGAGCGTGTTGAAACTACTCCAGGTCGTTTGATCTTAGCGTCTCACATGCCTAAGCATGCTAAAGTGCCTTTCTCACTTGTGAACCGTCGCCTTGGCAAGAAAGAAATTTCTGAAGTCATTGACGTTGTTTATCGCCACTGCGGTCAGAAGGCCTCTGTTCTCTTTGCTGATGCTATCATGTCTGAAGGCTTTAAGCGTGCGTGTCATGCGGGTATTTCCTTCGGTAAAGATGACATGATTATTCCAGAAGCGAAAATAAATCTTGTTGAAGAAACAAGGTCTCTCGTTAAAGAATATGAAGAGCAATATCAGGACGGTCTGATTACACAGGGTGAAAAGTACAACAAAGTTGTTGATGCTTGGGCTCAGTGTACAGATAAGGTGGCTGATGCCATGATGGCAGAAATGGAAAAAGTAACGGTCGACGAAACGGGCCGTGAAAATGACATCAACTCAGTATTCATGATGGCGAACTCTGGCGCTCGTGGTAGTGCGGCACAGATGAAGCAGCTGGCTGGTATGCGTGGCCTCATGGCGAAACCTTCTGGTGAGATTATTGAAACTCCAATTATCTCAAACTTTAAAGAAGGTCTATCCGTGATCGAATATTTCAACTCCTCTCACGGTGCCCGTAAAGGTCTTGCTGATACGGCGTTGAAAACAGCGAACTCTGGTTATTTGACACGTCGTTTGGTTGATGTTTCTCAGGATTGTGTAATCGTTGAGGAAGATTGCGGAACTGAAGGCGGTATTATGGCACGCGAAGTTTCAGAGAGCGGTGACGTCCTTGTACCACTTTCTGAGAGAATCCTTGGCCGAAGTCTCGCTGAAGATGTGAAAGATCCAGTTTCTGGTGAGATTTTGTTTGAAGCAGCAACGCTTCTTGGTGAAGTTGAATCAGACGCGATTGAAACAGCGGGTCACTCGGAAGTGAAAGTTCGTTCTGTCCTCACTTGTGAAAGCCGCGGTGGAGTCTGTGCGACTTGTTATGGTCGTGATCTTGCTCGCGGTACACCAGTTAACCACGGTGAAGCCGTTGGTGTTATTGCAGCTCAATCGATTGGTGAGCCGGGTACACAGTTGACAATGCGTACATTCCACATCGGGGGTGCAGCGACTGTAAATGCTGAATCAACAATTGAATCATCTGCAGATGGTGCCATTACCATTGAAAACAGAAATGTCGTGACTGACTCAAGAGGCCGCAAGGTTGTGATGTCACGTAACCTTGAAGTTGTGGTTAAAGACGACGAAGGGCGCGAACGTGCTCGTCACCGTCTGCCTTATGGGTCACACTTGATGAAAGATGAAGGCGATAGTGTCGTTAACGGTGAAAAGCTTGCCGAGTGGGACGCGTATACAATGCCAATCATCTCGGAGCAGAATGGTATTGCACGCCTTGTTGATCTTGTAGAAGGCGTCTCTATTCAGGAAGTTGTCGACGAAGGTACAGGGATTGCGTCTCGCGTCGTCTCTGACTGGCGTATGGCACCAAAAGGGTCTGATCTTCGTCCTCGTATTACTTTACGGAATGAAAATGATGAAGTTGTTCAGTTAGCCAATGGTTCTGAAGCGCGCTATTTCCTTTCTGTTGATGCGATTCTTTCTGTCGAAGATGGTGCTCAGGTAGCAGCGGGTGATGTGATTGCTCGTATTCCTCGCGAGAGTGCAAAAACAAAAGATATTACAGGTGGTCTTCCACGTGTGGCTGAGTTGTTTGAGGCACGTCGTCCGAAGGATTGTGCTGTTATCGCTGAAATCGACGGATATGTTGAATTTGGTCGAGATTATAAAAACAAACGTCGTATTACTATTCGCCCGCGCGAAGAGGATGCGGAGCCTGTAGAATATCTTGTACCAAAAGGGAAGCACATTACTATTGCTGAAGGTGATTTCATCCAAAAAGGTGAGTATCTGATCGATGGAAATCCTGCACCCCATGACATTCTTGGTGTTCTCGGTGTTGAGGCTCTTGCTAATTACCTTGTTCAGGAAGTTCAAGATGTTTACCGTCTTCAAGGTGTGAAGATTAACGATAAGCATATTGAAGTGATTGTTCGTCAGATGCTTCAGAAAATTGAAGTGAACGCATCTGGTGAATCTACATTGCTTCCTGGGGAACAGGTTGACCGTGAAGAGTTCCGTGAAATCAATGAGAAACTTGCAGAGCAAGGACGTCTTCCTGCTAAGGGTGAGCCAATTCTACTTGGTATTACGAAAGCAAGCTTGCAAACGCGAAGCTTTATTTCTGCCGCCTCATTCCAGGAAACAACACGTGTTCTAACAGAAGCAGCTGTTGCTGGTAAACGCGATAAGCTGATCGGTCTGAAAGAGAATGTGATTGTTGGTCGTCTGATCCCTGCAGGAACGGGGTCTGTGATGAACCGTCTTCGTGTGGAAGCCGCTAAGCGTGATAAAGAAGCGTTAGAGGCGATGGAAACGGAAGAAGTTGTTGCAGACCATGTTGCGGAAGCAGAAGCTGCTTTTTCCGGCGGTGATTCTGAGGCAAGTTCAGAAGCATAAGCCGATGGACCTTATAAATTAATCATGTGAAAAGGCCTGACTTTTGTCGGGCCTTTTTGTTTTAATACTCATCAAAAGAATGATTCTTTTTGTTTCTGAGCCTAAAAAGTCAAAACGCTCTTTTTTTGTTTTAATTGCTCAGTTTTGCGACAGGATACGCAATAAAATTACGCACTTTCTTTTGCCCTTGACCTCTTGGGCGTTTCATAGTAGATAGCCGCATCCCAAAAGGTCCGCCAATGGTGGTCGCTATACCAGCGAAACGCTTGGAATTCGGGCTTTTAGGACGGAAAATTTAGTAATCGGGCTGCCTTACTGGTCTCTAATCGAGTCGCAGTATAGGTTTTTTTGCTGTT
The DNA here is from genome assembly GCF_031598375.1 of Temperatibacter marinus. Classification (NCBI taxonomy): domain Bacteria; kingdom Pseudomonadati; phylum Pseudomonadota; class Alphaproteobacteria; order Kordiimonadales; family Temperatibacteraceae; genus Temperatibacter; species Temperatibacter marinus. The sequence continues at coordinate 39,668 of NZ_CP123872.1, read as the reverse complement.
AAAACGCCTTATCAGCAGAAAAGAAGGCAGCCTTTTGTAGCAATGGTGAAAGAGAAAAACGGCAAAGGAATATAAATGCCTACCATTAACCAATTGGTTCGTAAGCCAAGAAAAGACAAGCCAGTACGTAATATCGTACCTGCGCTTGAAGCGTGTCCGCAGAAACGCGGTGTATGTACACGTGTGTACACAACTACACCTAAAAAGCCTAACTCGGCGCTGCGTAAAGTTGCTCGTGTTCGCCTCTCAAATGGATTTGAGGTGACATCATACATTCCAGGTGAAGGTCACAACCTCCAGGAGCACTCTGTTGTGCTTATCCGTGGTGGTCGAGTGAAAGATTTGCCTGGTGTTCGTTATCATATTCTGCGTGGTGTTCTGGATACACAGGGCGTTGCAGATCGTCGTAAGAGCCGTTCTAAATACGGTACAAAACGTCCTAAGTAATAGAAGAGGATTTGAGATATGTCACGTAGACACTCCGCTGAGAAGCGTCAGGTACTGCCAGATCCAAAACATGGTGACGTCGTACTTACAAAATTTATGAATTCCCTAATGATTGACGGTAAAAAGTCAGTTGCAGAGCGTATCGTATACGGTGCACTGGATGTTATGGAAGAAAAAGCTAAAACTGAGCCTATGGCTATGTTCCACGAAGCTCTAGACAATGTTAAACCTGCTGTAGAGGTTCGCTCTCGCCGTGTTGGTGGTGCAACGTATCAGGTTCCTTGTGAAGTTCGCGCTGAGCGTTCACAGGCATTGGCTATTCGCTGGTTGATTGCAGCAGCACGTAAGCGTAACGAGACAACAATGGTTGCTCGTCTCTCTGGTGAGCTAATGGATGCATGCAACAATCGTGGTGCAGCGATCAAGAAGCGTGAAGATACGCACAAGATGGCTGAAGCGAACAAAGCATTCTCACACTACCGTTGGTAATAAGGAATTAGTAACATGGCACGTAGAACGCCGCTTGAGCGCTATCGTAACATTGGTATCATGGCACACATTGATGCTGGTAAAACTACTACAACAGAACGAATTCTGTACTATACAGGTCGTTCGCACAAAATTGGTGAAGTTCACGATGGTGGCGCCACTATGGATTGGATGGAGCAAGAGCAGGAGCGTGGTATTACAATTACCTCTGCTGCGACAACTTGTTTCTGGAATGATCACCGCATTAACATCATTGATACACCTGGTCACGTTGACTTCACAATTGAAGTTGAGCGTTCTTTGCGTGTTCTTGATGGTGCGGTAGCTGTATTTGACTCTGTTGCTGGCGTTGAGCCTCAGTCAGAAACAGTATGGCGCCAGGCTGATAAATACGACGTTCCGCGTATGTGTTTTGTCAACAAGATGGACCGTATGGGTGCTAACTTTGGTCGTTGTGTGGATATGATCCGCGAACGTCTTGGTTCTACACCTTGTGTGGTTCAGCTTCCTATTGGTGCAGAATCTGCTTATGAAGGCCTAATTGATCTGATCAAATTCAAAGAAGTTCTTTGGGTTGGTGAAGATCTTGGTGCGTCCTATGAGTATCACGACATTCGTGCAGACCTTCTTGATGAAGCGACTGCAGCTCGTGAAGAGATGGTTGAGACTGCACTTGAGGCTGATGACGCGCTTATGGAGAAATACCTCGAGGGTGAAGAAATTAGCGAAGAAGAGTTGAAGTCTGCGATCCGTAAAGGGACGCAAGAATCTCTTTTCGTTCCTGTATTGAACGGTACAGCATTCAAAAACAAAGGTGTTCAGCCTCTTCTTGATGCTGTGGTTGATTTCATGCCGTCACCTCTTGACGTTGCAGCGATTAACGGTGTTGATCCTGATAACCATGAGATTGAAATGACACGTCCATCTTCTGATGACGAGCCTTTCTCGGCTCTTGCCTTTAAGATTATGAACGACCCATTTGTTGGTACTTTAACATTCTGTCGTATCTATTCTGGTGTTCTAACAACAGGGATGCAGGTTGCGAACTCTGTTAAGACACGTAAAGAAAAAGTTGGTCGTATGCTAGAAATGCACTCGAACAACCGTGAAGATCTTAAAGAAGCGCGTGCGGGTGATATTATTGCTCTTGCGGGTCTGAAGCAAACAACAACAGGGGATACACTTTGTGATCTTAAGGCTCAGGTTATCCTTGAGCGTATGGAATTCCCGGATCCGGTTATTTCTGTTGCGGTAGAGCCTAAGACAAAAGCTGATCAGGAAAAAATGGGTATTGCTCTTGGCCGTTTGGCTGCTGAGGATCCATCTTTCCGTGTGCGTTCTGATGAAGAATCAGGTCAGACGGTTATTTCAGGTATGGGTGAGCTACACCTTGATATCTTGGTTGACCGTATGAAGCGTGAATTCAAAGTTGAGTGTAACGTAGGGGCGCCTGAAGTTGCTTACCGTGAGCGTTTTGCGCGTGAAGTTGAAATTGACTACACCCACAAGAAACAGTCTGGTGGTTCTGGTCAGTTTGGTCGCGTGAAAATGGTTGTTTCTCCTGCTGAGCCGGGTTCTGGCTTCGAGTTTATCGATGAGATTAAGGGTGGTAACATCCCTAAAGAATATATTCCTGGTGTTGAAACAGGAATTAAAGATATCGCAGTATCTGGTGCGTTGATTGGTTTCCCGATCGTCGACTTTACTGTGCGTCTTGTGGATGGTGCTTATCACGACGTCGATTCGTCTGTGATGGCATTTGAACTTGCTGGTCGTGGTGCTGCTCGTCAGGCTGCGAAAGAGGCAGGTATTAAAATTCTAGAGCCAATTATGAAAGTCGAAGTTGTTACTCCTGATGAGTATATGGGCGATGTAATTGGTGACGTGAATAAGCGTCGTGGTCAGATCCAGGGTTCTGAAACTCGTGGTCCGGCTACTGTCGTAAATGCAATGGTTCCGCTAGATAACATGTTCGGTTATGTGAATGATCTTCGTTCATTCACACAGGGTCGTGCTCAGTTCTCTATGCAATTTGATCATTATGCAGAAGTACCAAACAACGTGGCTGAAGAAATTAAGACCAAGTTGGCTGGTTAATTAATAAACAACAAACCAAGTTATGGACCCCTCGCAAAGAGGGGCCGAGATTGAAAAGGATTTAGACAATGTCTAAGGAAAAGTTTGAACGTACCAAGCCGCACTGTAACGTTGGTACAATTGGTCACGTTGACCATGGTAAGACAACGCTTACAGCTGCGATCACCAAAGTATTGGCTGATGCTGGGATGTCTGATGCAGTTGATTTTGCAAATATTGATAAAGCTCCAGAAGAGCGTGAGCGTGGGATTACGATTTCTACAGCCCACGTTGAGTATGAGACAGAGAACCGCCACTATGCGCACGTTGACTGTCCAGGTCACGCAGATTATGTGAAGAACATGATCACGGGTGCTGCTCAGATGGATGGTGGTATTCTTGTTGTAAACGCAGCGGACGGCCCAATGCCACAAACACGTGAGCACATTTTGCTAGCGCGTCAGGTTGGTGTTCCAGCGCTTGTTGTTTTCTTGAACAAAGTTGATCAGGTTGATGACGAAGAGCTTCTAGAACTTGTTGAGATGGAAGTTCGTGAGCTTCTTTCAGAGTATGAGTTCCCTGGTGATGATATTCCGATTATTGCTGGTTCAGCGCTTGCTGCTCTTGAGGGCCGTGATGCTGCAATTGGTAACGATAAGATTCTTGAGCTGATGGCAGCTGTTGATGAGTATATTCCACAGCCAGAGCGTGCTGTTGATGGTGCTTTCTTGATGCCTGTTGAGGATGTGTTCTCGATTTCAGGTCGTGGTACAGTATGTACAGGTCGTGTTGAGCGCGGTATCGTTAAAGTTGGTGAAGAGATTGAAATCGTTGGTATCAAAGATACAACAAAAACAACGGTTACAGGTGTTGAGATGTTCCGTAAGTTGCTTGATCAAGGTGAAGCAGGCGATAACATTGGTGCGCTTCTTCGTGGTGTTGCCCGTGACGACGTTGAGCGTGGTCAGGTTCTAGCACACGTTGGTTCAATCCAGCCGCATACAACATTTAAAGCAGAAACATACGTTCTGACAAAAGAAGAGGGTGGTCGTCACACACCATTCTTTGCAAACTACCGTCCACAGTTCTACTTCCGTACAACTGACGTAACAGGTAGTGTTGAGTTGCCAGAAGGTACAGAAATGGTAATGCCAGGGGATAACGTATCTTTCAAAGTTACCCTGATTGCACCGATTGCTATGGACGAAGGTCTACGTTTCGCTATCCGTGAGGGTGGTCGTACTGTAGGTGCTGGCGTTGTAGCTGAAATTCTCGAGTAATTCGTTACTCGTCATTAAGTGCCCCGGATGGTCTGGGGCACCTCTTTTGAAAGTTGAAATAAAATGACAACACAAAATATTCGTATTCGGTTGAAAGCGTTCGACCACCGTGTCCTGGACCAGGCCACAAATGAGATCGCTTCAACAGCCAAGCGTACCGGAGCACAGGTACGCGGGCCGATCCCAATGCCGACCAAGATCGAAAAGTTCACAGTTCTACGTGGTCCACACGTAAACAAAAAATCTCGTGAGCAGTTCGAAATGCGTACGCACAAGCGTCTATTGGACATCGTTGATCCAACACCACAGACTGTCGATGCTTTGATGAAGCTTGACTTGTCAGCTGGCGTTGATGTTGAGATCAAGTTGCAGTAGGAGCAGAACAATGCGTACAGGTCTTATTGTAAAAAAAGTAGGCATGACTCGCGTCTTTAACGACCAGGGTCAGCACGTTCCAGTAACAGTTCTTCAGTTGGACTCAGTTGAAGTTGTTGCACAGCGTACAGAAGAAAAAGATGGTTACACAGCTGTTCAGTTGGGTGCCGGTTCTGCGAAAGTTAAGAACACTTCTAAAGCTGCTCGCGGCCACTTTGCTAAAGCTGAAGTAGCTCCTAAGCGTAAGGTATGCGAATTCCGCGTACCAAGCGATGCCCTCGTTGAAGTGGGCGCAGAAATCACAGCAGATCATTTTGTCGCTGGCCAACACGTTGACGTAGTGGGCACTTCAAAAGGTAAAGGTTTTGCTGGTGCGATGAAGCGTCACAACTTTGGTGGTCTTCGTGCTTCACACGGTGTATCTATTTCACACCGTTCACACGGTTCTACAGGTCAGTGTCAAGACCCAGGTCGTGTATTTAAAGGCAAGAAGATGGCTGGTCATTATGGTGATGAGCGCGTTACTGTTCAGAACTTAGTCGTAGTCGAAGCACGCGCAGAAGAAGGTTTGATCCTTGTTAAAGGCGGCGTACCAGGCGCTAAAGGCTCTTGGTTGCTCCTTAATGATGCTGTTAAGAAAGCAGCACCAGAAGGTCTTCCTTTCCCTGCAGCTGTTCGTGTAAAAGAAGCACCAGTAGCGGAAGCTCCAGCTGAAGAAGCTGCAGTTGAAACTGCTGAAGCAAGTGAGGAATAAGGTCATGAAACAACAGGTACTGACCTTGGATGCCAAGAAAAGCGGTGACATCGAATTGAATGATGCCGTATTTGGTGTTGATGTGCGTGCAGACATTCTGCACCGCGTTGTAAACTGGCAGTTGGCTAAACGCCGTGCGGGTACACACGCTGTGAAATTCCGCAGTGATATTGCTCGTACAGGTAAGAAATTTGGCAACCAAAAAGGTGGTGGTGGAGCCCGTCATGGTTCTCGTCGCTCTAACATCTTTGTTGGTGGTGGTCGTGCTTTTGGCCCGATCCCGCGCGATCATGGCCACGATCTACCTAAAAAGATCCGTACAATGGGTCTTAAGTCTGCTCTTTCTTCTAAAGTAGCTGAAGAAAAGCTTATCATTGTTGATAATGCTGAGCTGGCTGAAGGTAAAACAAAAGCACTTAAGGAAAAGCTTTCTAAGCTAGGTGTTACATCTGCTCTCATCATTGATGGTGCAGACGTTAACGCTAACTTCCTGCAGGCTGCCTCTAACATTCCATTGATCGATGTGTTGCCGAGCCAAGGCGCGAACGTCTACGACATTCTTCGTCGTGAAGTTCTTGTTTTGACAAAAGCTGCCGTCGAGAAGCTTGAGGAGCGTCTGTCATGAGCAACGTAGCAAAGCACTATGACATCATCAAAGCCCCAGTGATTACTGAAAAAGCAACATTGGGACAGGAAAATAACACATATACATTTAAAGTAGCGATCGATGCAACTAAGCCTGAAATTAAGGCTGCTGTTGAGAGCATCTTTGATGTAACAGTTAAGTCAGTTAATACTGTGCGTCAGCAAGGTAAAATCAAACGCTTCCGCGGGATCCGTGGTCAGCGCGCTGAATATAAAAAAGCGATGGTTAAACTTGCTGAAGGTAGCAGCATTGACGTGACATCGGGAGTTTAAGACAATGGCACTTAAACAATATAAACCGATGACTCCAGGCCAGCGTGGTCTTGTTCTTATTGATCGTTCAGAGCTCTATAAGGGTAAGCCAGTAAAGAAGCTGACCGAAGGTCTCACAAAATCTGGTGGCCGCAATAACACTGGTCGTATCACTTCGCGTCGTCGTGGTGGTGGTGCCAAGCGTGCATACCGTATGATCGATTTCAAACGTACTAAATGGGATGTTTCGGCAACCGTTGAGCGCATTGAATATGATCCTAACCGTACAGCTTTCATCGCTCTCATCAAATATGAAGATGGCGAACTGGCATACATCCTTGCGCCTCAGCGTCTTGCTGTGGGTGACAAAGTTGTCGCTGGTGAGAAAGTCGATATCAAACCTGGTAATGCAATGCCTTTGGCAAACATGCCTGTCGGTACAATCGTACATAACGTTGAGATGAAAGCCGGTAAAGGTGGACAGATCGCACGTTCTGCGGGTGCATACGTACAGCTTGTAGGTCGTGATCGTGGCTACGCGCAGGTTCGCCTTTCTTCTGGCGAAATGCGTATTGTTCGCGGTGAGTGCATGGCAACTGTAGGTGCAGTATCCAACCCTGACAACCAAAACCAGAAGCTGTCCAAAGCGGGCCGCAATCGCTGGAAAGGTCGTCGTCCATCAGTTCGTGGTGTGGCGATGAACCCGGTTGATCACCCACATGGTGGTGGTGAGGGTCGTACCTCTGGTGGTCGTGATCCGGTTACTCCTTGGGGTAAACCGACAAAAGGTAAACGCACACGTTCAAACAAGAGCACAGATCAGTATATTCTGCGTTCTCGTCATGAACGCAAGAAGCGATAGGAGGGCACTTAGATGGCTCGTTCTGTATGGAAAGGTCCTTTTGTTGACTTGCACCTCATGAAGAAGGTGGAATCAGCTCAAGGCGGTGATGTGATTAAAACTTGGTCTCGTCGTTCGACAATTTTGCCGAACTTTGTAGGCATCACATTTAACGTTTATAACGGTCAAAAATTTATCCCAGTTTACGTAACTGACGATATGGTTGGCCATAAGCTTGGTGAATTTGCTCCAACGCGTACCTATTGGGGTCACGCTGCGGACAAGAAAGCGAAGAGGAAATAAACATGGGTAAGCAAGCTAATGCTCGTCGCGTAGCCGACAACGAAGCGCTGGCAACCGCAACCATGCTTCGCGGTTCACCACAAAAATTGAACCTGGTTGCTCAGCAGATTCGTGGAATGAAAGTTGAAAAGGCTCTTGCTGCTTTAACATTCAGCCACAAAAAAGCGGCAATCGATGTAAAGAAAGTTCTCGAAAGTGCAATTGCAAATGCTGAGAACAATCATAACCTTGATGTAGATAGCCTCATCGTAGCGGAAGCTAGTGTTGGTAAGGCTCTTACAATGAAGCGTTTCCGTGCGCGTGCTCGTGGTCGTACAGGTAAAATCCTGAAGCCATTTAGCCGTCTGCGTATTGTTGTACGCGAAGTAGAGGAGAACTAAGATGGGTCAGAAAGTAAGTCCAGTAGGTCTCCGTCTAGGTGTTAACCGCACCTGGGAGTCTCGTTGGTACGCTGAAGGCGAAGAATATGGCAGCATGTTGCATGAAGACATGAAAATCCGTGAAATGATTTTCAAAGAACTTCCGCAAGCTGGTGTATCTCGCGTTGTTATCGAACGTCCTGCGAAAAAATGTCGTGTAACAATCTTTACAGCACGTCCTGGCGTTATCATTGGTAAGAAAGGTGCTGACATTGAGAAGTACCGTGCCAAGGTAGCAAAAATGACAGAAGCTGAAGTGAGCCTAAACATTGTTGAGGTTCGCAAGCCTGAGATTGATGCGAAATTGATCGCTGACGGAATTGCACAACAGCTAGAGCGTCGTGTGGCTTTCCGCCGCGCAATGAAGCGTGCTGTTGGTTCTGCAATGCGTCTCGGTGTTGGTGGCATTCGTATTAACTGTTCTGGTCGTTTGGGTGGTGCTGATATCGCTCGTACAGAATGGTACCGCGAAGGTCGTGTGCCTCTGCACACACTGCGTTCGGACATCGATTACGGCACCTCTGAAGCCCTTACTGCTTATGGTATCACTGGTATCAAAGTATGGGTCTACAAAGGTGATATCATGGAACACGATCCAAGTGCTCACGAGCGTCGCATCAAAGATGCGCAGGCTAGTGGCCCTGGTCGTCGATAAGACTGAGGAGCGACTGATATGTTGCAACCAAAACGTACTAAGTTCCGTAAGGCTCAAAAGGGCCGTATCCATGGCAATGCCAAGGGCGGAACAGCATTGAACTTTGGTCAATTTGGTCTTAAGGCGATGACGCCAGGCCGCGTGACCGCGCGTCAAATCGAGGCGGCTCGCCGTGCGATGACGCGTCACATGAAACGTCAAGGTAAAGTATGGATCCGTATTTTCCCTGATACCCCTGTAACCAGCAAGCCTGCTGAAGTGCGTATGGGTAAAGGTAAAGGGTCTGTTGATTATTGGTGTGCGAAGGTTAAACCTGGCCGCATCATGTTCGAAATTGACGGCATTTCTGAAGAAGTTGCACGTGGTGCATTTGAACGAGCAGCAGCTAAGCTGGCCGTTCAGTGCCGTATCGTTCAACGTATGAACTAGGAGAAGATAGCCATGAAAGCTGCTGATCTTCGTACCAAAAGCAAAGATGAGCTCCGCGAGGAGCTTGTCAGTCTGAAAAAAGAGCAGTTAAATCTGCGTTTCCAGGCTGCTGCTGGTCAACTTGAAAATACAGCTCGTGTTCGTTTTATTCGTCGTGAAATCGCGCGAATCAATACGATCCTTGCTGAAAACGCAGAAGCGTAAGGAGTAATAATCATGCCAAAACGCATCCTGCAGGGTACTGTTGTTTCAAACAAGGGTGAGAAAACTATTGTTGTTAAAGTAGAACGTCGTTTTAGACATCCTCTTCTTGACAAAATTATTAAACGCTCTAAGAAGTACCACGCTCATGACGAGAGTAACCAAATAGCGGTTGGCGATATTGTTAGAATACAAGAATGTCGTCCTATCTCGAAATTGAAAACATGGACAGTAATCACTGGTGAGGCCTAAGGGCCTTACCTTTGTTTTGTCTTTAATTAGTAAAGGGTAAAACCTATGATTCAAATGCAAACCAACCTCGATGTGGCGGACAACTCTGGCGCCAAGAGGGTGCAGTGCATTAAAGTGCTTGGCGGTTCCAAGCGCAAAACTGCCGGAGTAGGCGACATTATTGTTGTCTCAGTGAAAGAGGCGATCCCACGGGGTCGTGTTAAAAAAGGTGACGTGCATCGCGCTGTGATCGTACGCACTGCTAAAGAAGTACGCCGTCAAGATGGATCAACAATCCGTTTTGATCGCAATGCCGCAGTTCTGGTGAATAAAAGCCACGAACCTATCGGCACACGTATTTTTGGGCCTGTAGTTCGTGAACTACGCGCTAAGAAACACATGAAAATCATCTCTCTTGCTCCGGAGGTATTATAATGGCTGCGAAACTTAAAACAGGTGACAAAGTCGTTGTGATTGCTGGAAAAGACAAAGGCAAGCGCGGCGAAATCACAAAAATGATTACGTCGGAAGGACGTGCTGTTGTTTCAGGTGTAAACCTAATTAAGAAACACAACCGTCCGTCTCAGACTAATGCAGGTGGTATCGAGACTAAAGAAGCTGCAATTCAGCTTTCTAACCTTATGATCGAAGATCCTAAGGATGGTGCTCCTACACGCGTTGGTTTCCGTTCTGAGGATGGAAAGAAAGTACGCTTTGCGAAGAAATCTGGAGAGCTGATCGATGGCTAATGCACAACCACGTCTACGTACAATGTACGCTGAGACAATCCGTGCTTCTTTGCAAGAAAAGTTCGGATATAACAATCCTATGCAGATCCCTGGCCTTGATAAAATTGTTATCAATGTTGGTGTTGGCGAGGCTGTTAACGACAAGAAAAAAGTTGCTAAAGCTCAGACAGAGATTACAAAAATCTCAGGTCAAAAAGCTATGGTAACACGCGCACGTAAGTCTGTAGCGGGCTTTAAACTGCGTGAAGGTATGCCTATTGGTGTTAAGGTTACACTACGCGGTGAGCGTATGTATGAATTCCTTGACCGTCTAGTGACAATTGCTATGCCACGTATTCGTGACTTTCAGGGTGTAAATCCTAAGTCATTTGATGGCAGCGGTAACTACGCTATGGGCATTAAAGAACAAATCGTATTCCCAGAAATCAACTACGATGATGTAGATGAGATCCGCGGAATGGATATCATTATTTGTACGACTGCTAAAACTGATGATGAAGCGCGCGAGCTTCTTAGCGGTTTTAACATGCCGTTCAAGAAATAACGGTGAAGGAGATTAGAAATGGCTAAAGTATCCTCAATCGTGAAGAATGAGCGTCGTAAGCGTCTTGCAAAAAAGTATGCTGCTAAGCGTGCTGCGCTAAAAGCGATCGTAATGAACCGCGAGCTTCCTGAAGATGAGCGTTGGATGGCGAGTATGCAACTTGCTGCTCTTCCTCGTAACGGGGCTGCAACACGTGTTCGTAACCGCTGTGAAGTTACAGGTCGTCCGCGCGGTGTATACCGTAAATTTAAAATGTCTCGTATTGCTCTGCGTGAACTTGGCTCTGCTGCCAAGATCCCAGGTATTACGAAATCTAGCTGGTAAGGAGGGATTAGAATATGTCTATGACCGATCCAATCGGCGATATGCTAACCCGTATCCGCAATGGTATTATGGCAGGTAAGTCGGAAGTTAAAACTCCTTCTTCACGTGCTCGCCAGCGTGTTCTGGATGTGCTTGAGCGTGAAGGCTACATACTTGGGTATGATTATGCTGAGTTTGAGAACAACAAAGCTGAGCTGAAAATTCAACTTAAGTATGTGGATGGCGCTAGCGTTATCTCTACAATTAACCGTGTATCTAAGCCTGGTCGTCGCGTTTACTCTTCTGTGAACGATCTACCGCGCGTACACAATGGTCTTGGTATTTCAATCGTTTCTACACCTAAAGGTGTTCTGTCTGATGCAGAAGCACGTGACGGCAATGTAGGCGGTGAAGTACTTTGTACCGTATTCTAAGTCTAGTATAGGAAGGGAAAGATACAATGTCTCGTATCGGTAAAAAGCCTGTGGCAATCCCGTCTGGAGTTACTGTGACTATGAACGGTACCGACCTGACGGCTAAAGGCCCTAAAGGTGAATTGGCAATGACTTTTGTTCCTGAAGTAAATGTTACTCAGGAAGATAATTCAATTGCTATTACACCTGTCAATAACTCAAAGCGTGCTCGCTCTATGTGGGGCATGCAGCGTACTCTCGTTGCTAACATTTTCGAAGGTGTTACTAGCGGTTTCTCGAAAAAACTCGAAATCAACGGTGTTGGTTATCGTGCGCAAGCTAAAGGTTCTACATTGAACTTGCAGCTTGGTTTCTCTCACGATGTGGAATTTCCAGTTCCAGAGGGAATTAAAATTGAGACGCCAGATCAAACAACTGTTTTGATTTCTGGTATTAATAAACAGCAGGTTGGTGAAACAGCTGCTAAAATTCGTGAATACCGCAAGCCTGAGCCTTACAAAGGTAAAGGTGTTAAGTACGAAGGTGAATATATCTTCCGAAAAGAAGGTAAGAAGAAGTAATAGGTGGCAGACATGGCAAATACTATTAAAATGTTTGAAAGACGTCGTCAGCGTAACCGTACACAACTTAAAAAAGTGTCTAACGGGCGTCCTCGTCTTTCTATCCACCGTACCAACCAGCATATGTATGCTCAAATCATCGATGATGTTAAGGGTACTACACTTGCTGCAGCTTCTACGCTGGATAAGGATCTTCGTTCTGCTGCAGGCTCTAATGCCGATGCAGCGACGAATGTTGGTAAATTAATTGCTGAGCGTGCCAAAGCGGCAGGCGTTGAATCAGTTGTTTTTGATCGCGGTGGTTTCGTATACCACGGCCGTGTCAAAGCATTGGCTGAAGCAGCGCGTGCAGGCGGCTTGGTGTTCTAAGTAGAAGTTATAGGAAAGGACATCATTATGGCTCGCCCAGAACGTAAACGCGAAGAAAGCGAATTAACAGAAAAGCTTGTTCACATTAACCGTGTGGCCAAGGTCGTAAAAGGTGGTCGTCGCTTTGGTTTTGCTGCTCTTGTAGTAGTAGGTGATCAGCGTGGCCGTGTAGGTTTCGGTAACGGTAAAGCAAAGGAAGTTCCTGAAGCTATCCGGAAAGCTACTGAAGCTGCCAAGAAGAACATGATCCGTGTACCCCTTCGTGAAGGTCGTACAATGCACCATGATATTGCTGGCCGTCACGGCGCTGGTCGCGTACATGTACGCTCAGCTGTTGCGGGTACTGGTATCATTGCTGGTGGTCCAACACGTGCGGTATTTGAAGCACTTGGTGTACAGGACGTTGTTGCTAAATCTATTGGTAGCTCTAACCCTTACAACATGGTTCGTGCAACATTTGACGCTCTTAAGCGTCAGAAGTCTCCACGCTCTGTTGCAGCAATGCGTGGTAAGAAAGTTGCCGACATTGTTGCACGTCGCGGTGACGTTGTCGTTCGTTCCGACGATGACTCAGCTGTTGAGGAGTAATCACCATGGCTAAAGCTAAAACAATCAAAGTGACACAGATCGGTTCACCGATCCGTCGTGAAGACTCTCAGCGTAGAACGCTTGTTGGTCTTGGACTTAACAAGATGAACCGTACTCGTGAACTTGAGGACACACCTGCAATCCGCGGTATGATCCATAAAGTTCGCCATATGGTTCGCATCGAAGAATAGTAGTTCAGGAGAAAAAACATGAAACTGAACGAATTAAAAGCACAAGACGGTTCTGTAAAAGGCCGTATGCGCGTTGGTCGTGGTATTGGATCTGGCAAAGGTAAAACTGCTGGATCTGGACACAAAGGTCAAAAAGCTCGCTCTGGTGTTGCGATTAATGGTTTTGAGGGCGGTCAAATGCCTATCTACCGTCGCCTTCCAAAGCGTGGTTTTACATCTTTGAATAAAAAACAGTTCGAGGTTGTTAACCTTGGTCGCCTTCAAAAAGCGATTGATGCTGGCAAAGTGGATGCGAAGAAGCCTATTACTTCTGAGATCCTTGTTGATGCTGGTGTTGTCGGTAAAGTCATCGACGGTATTCGTCTATTGGCGAAAGGTGAATTGACTGCAAAAGTTGACATTACAGTTACTGGTGCTTCTAAAGCTGCTGTTGAAGCAGTTGAAAAAGCTGGCGGTAAAGTAACAGTCGCTTAATCGACTAATTGCACAAAAAATTGATTGTCGGAGGACAGGTACGTCCTTCGGCAATTTCTTGCTTTTCAAGTAGAGTGAATTTGTTTATCACTTTTATACTTGAAACTATGGGGCTTAATAGCCACCTGAAATGATAAGAATTATTATACGGACATCCTTGACTTCAATAAGAGGATATCCTTTTAGGGCTGGAGAATAACTAAAATGGCATCTGCTGCAGAACAACTGGCTGCAAACCTTAGCTGGTCCAACTTTTCGAAGGCGGACGAACTTAAACAAAGGATTTTGTTCGCCCTTGGTGCATTGATCGTTTATCGTATCTGTACGTATATCCCTCTACCTGGTATCGACCAGGGGGCACTTTCAAGCATGTTTGACAATATGAAGGGTGGCTTCATCGACATGATCAACCTCTTTTCTGGAGGTGGCTTGTCACGCATGTCGATCATTGCGTTAAACATCATGCCCTACATTTCTGCGTCTATTATAATGCAGTTGATGACTTCTATGGTTCCAAGCCTTTCTGAGTTGAAGAAGGAAGGCGAGCGTGGCCGTCAAAAAATCAATCAATTCACACGATACGGTACTGTTATCCTCACTATTTTCCAAGCCTACGCTCTTGCTGCGGGACTAGAAAGCCAAGCGGGTGTCGTTTTATATCCAAATGGTATGTTCTTTGAGTTCACTACTGTTGTAACCCTTGTTGGTGGAACCATGTTCCTTGTTTGGCTAGGCGAGCAAATTACACAGCGTGGTATTGGTAATGGTATTTCACTGATTATTTTTGCTGGTATTGTTGCAGAACTTCCTGGCGTATTCGCTCAAGCATTTGAATTGAACCGTACAAATGCTATGTCATTGCCTGTGCTTCTCGCGATCCTAGTTGGTGTTGCTGCTATGATATGGTTTGTCGTTTTCTGCGAAAGTGCACAGCGTAAGATTCGCATTCAATATCCCAAGCGTGCGCAAGCCCACGGTGGCGCTATGCAAGAAAATAACTCTCACCTGCCAATGAAATTGAACGTTGCGGGTGTTATTCCTCCAATTTTTGCGAGCTCGCTTTTATTGATGCCAATGACTGTCGCTGGCTTCTATGCTGGTCAGGACGCACCTGAGTGGATTACTTTCATTACTGCCAATATGGGACCTGGGAAACCTTTATACATTGCTTTCTATGTCGTGATGATTGTTTTCTTCTGTTTCTTCTACACAGCAATTCAGTTTAACCCTGAAGAAACTGCGGATAATTTGAAGAAACACAATGGGTTTATTCCTGGAATTCGCCCTGGTGCTCGGACAGCTGAATATCTTGATTATGTCCTTACCCGCTTAACGGTCATCGGATCTGCATATCTTTCTCTGATATGTATTGTGCCTGAAATCATTATTTCTCAGTCCGCTGTGACTTTCTATCTCGGCGGAACAAGTATCTTGATTGTGGTGAATGTTACTATGGATACTGTGACACAAATTCAATCGCACTTGTTTGCACAGCAATATGATAGCTTAATTAAAAAGACTAAGCTTAAAGGCAAGAGAGGGCGTCGCTAATGATTTTGATCTTATTTGGCCCGCCTGGTGCAGGTAAAGGAACTCAAGCGCAGCGGATTGAAAAGAAGCGTGGCCTAGTCCAGCTTTCTACAGGTGATATGCTTCGTGCGGCTGTCGCAAATGGGACTCATTACGGCCAACAAGCAAAAGATCGTATGGAAAACGGTCAACTGGTATCTGATGATATTGTTATTGGTATTATCGCAGACCGCATAAAAGAGGCAGACTGTAAGAACGGCTTCATTCTGGATGGTTTCCCGCGCACGATCGCTCAAGCGGAAGCTTTGGATGTGATGCTGAGTGAGGAAGGATTGCATCTTGATCATGTCATTCAAATTGAAGTGGATGATGTGGCTCTTGTTGACCGAATCTCTGGTCGCTATACGTGTGCGAATTGCGGAGAGGGATACCATGATCGTAATCTCAAACCCCGCATTGAAGGTGTTTGCGATTATTGTGATGGAACAGAATTTAAACGGCGTGCTGATGACAATGCAGAGACAGTAGCGAAGCGTCTAGATGCTTACTATGATGAGACTGCCCCTGTGTTGCCTTACTATGTTGAAAAAGAAATTTTGCAGAAAGTGGATGGGATGGAAGACATCGATTCAGTGACTGCATCAATTGACGCGGTATTATCCGCATAAAAAACTTTCACTGAAAGGTTGACGCGCGGGGGATTATCCTATATGCCCCGTACGTTAGCATTTCCGGTGACGGTTATGCTTTTTTGTCGTGCCCCAGATGTATTATAGGGTAAGGCATTGAATTAAATGAAACAAAGAGGCCTCCGATCTGGTCAGTATGAGAGAGAATCATCTCTTGATTTTGACGGAAGATAATGGAGACACAAGAGTAGATAGGACTATAAAAATGGCACGTATTGCTGGTGTAAATATTCCTTCCAATAAGCGCGTGGAAATTGCTTTGACATATATCCACGGTATTGGACTGACATCATCTAAAAAGATTTGCGCGAAACTAGGATTTCCTCGTGAGCGTCGCGTACACGAACTTTCTGATGCAGAAGTGATCGGAATTCGTGAAGAAATTGATGCTAACTTCAATGTTGAAGGTGATCTTCGTCGTGAAGTAGCAATGAACATCAAACGTTTGATGGATTTAAAAACTTACCGTGGTCTTCGTCACCGCGCCAAGCTCCCTGTTCGTGGTCAGCGTACGTCTACAAACGCACGTACACGTAAGGGTAAGGCCGTGGCTATTGCTGGTAAGAAGAAATAATTAACGCTGTTTAGGGCTCAAGTTAAGTTAGAAAGGTCTGATAGAGATGGCTAAAGATACAGGACGTGTAAAACGCTCCGCACGCAAAAACATCACAAATGGTGTTGCGCACGTGAATGCTTCATTCAACAACACAATGGTTACCATTACAGATGTACAGGGTAACGCAATTTCATGGTCTTCTGCAGGCATGATGGGTTTCCGTGGTTCACGTAAATCTACTCCATATGCTGCGCAGGTTGCTGCTGAAGATGCTGGTAAGAAAGCATTGGATCACGGCATGAAGACTTTGGATGTAGAAGTTAAAGGTCCAGGCTCTGGACGTGAGAGTGCACTTCGTGCATTGCAGGCTATTGGTTTTACAATCACATCGATCCGTGATGTAACTTCAATCCCTCACAACGGTTGCCGCCCACCAAAGCAGCGCCGCGTATAATTATAGTGTAGTACGAGTACCAAGCCGTATATTTGTTAAATTCAGCCCCGTCATTCAATGTAGGAAAGAGCGGGGCCCTAAGAGGCGAGGGGTTCAATCGTGATCCAGAAAAACTGGCAAGAACTTATCAAACCAAGCAACCTTGTAATTGAGCCAGGCTCAGATCCATTACGCAGGGCGAAAATTGTTGTAGAACCGCTAGAGCGTGGTTATGGACAGACTTTGGGTAATGCCCTGCGTCGTGTTCTTCTATCATCTCTACAAGGTGGTGCTGTCACAAGTATCCACATTGAAGGTGTTCTTCATGAATTCTCATCTGTTCCAGGTGTCCGCGAAGATGTGACTGACATTGTCCTTCAGGTTAAGAAATTACCTGTTCGTGTTATGTCTGAAACATCAAAGCGTCTTCACTTGACAGCTTCGGGTCCAGGAGAAGTATTAGCTTCTCAGATTAGCGAAGTTGCTGATGTCGAAGTTCTTGATAAAGAAATGGTTCTTTGTCACCTTGATGAAGGTGCAACATTGAATATGGAATTAACTGTTTCATCTGGAAAAGGCTATGTTGCTGCGGAGCATAATCGCCCTGAAGATGCACCAATTGGTCTTATTCCTGTTGATGCACTCTACAGCCCAGTGACAAAAGTAAGCTATAATGTTGATGCAACACGTGAAGGTGACGTGATGGATTATGACAAGCTTTCTATGGTTATTGAAACAGACGGAACGGTGACACCTGAAGATGCACTTGCTTTCTCAGCACGTATTCTTCAAGACCAGCTCGGTGTTTTTGTTAACTTTGATGAGCCTGAGGATACGAAGGCTGATGAAGAAGATGAAGAGCCAGCGATCAATCGTCAATTGCTTCGTAAAGTTGAAGAGCTTGAGCTTTCTGTTCGTTCTGCAAATTGCCTGAAAAACGATAACATCGTTTACATTGGTGATTTGGTTCAGAAAACTGAAGCTGAAATGCTTCGCACACCTAACTTTGGCCGTAAATCTCTTAATGAGATTAAAGAAGTTCTTGCTTCTATGGGTCTTCGTTTGGGTATGGAACTACAAGCATGGCCGCCAGAGAATATCGAAGAACTGGCTAAAAAGCTTGAAAACGAATTTTAATTAAACCTGCCCTCTGAAGACGGACATCTGTTTCAGAGGGCTTTGTAAAAAACCTCCCCAAAAGAGAAGGGGACACCTATGGGTACTGCTTCTTGTAATCAGTAAGGCCCAATAGGCAAATTGGAGTAAAAACCATGCGTCATCGCAAATCAGGTCGTAAACTTAATCGTACCTCTAGCCACCGTAAAGCTATGTTCCAAAATATGGCGCAAGCTCTTATTAAGCATGAGCAGATCATCACAACTCTGCCGAAAGCTAAAGACCTTGCCCCTATTGTTGAAAAGCTTGTTACACTTGCAAAGAAGGGTGGCCTTGCAAATCGCCGTCTTGCTATTGCACGCCTTCAAAACGAAGAGCTAGTTGGTAAAATGTTTGATGAGCTTGCTTCGCGTTATGCTGAGCGTCCAGGCGGATATACACGTGTATTGAAAGCTGGTTTCCGTGCTGGCGATAAAGCCCCTATGGCTGTTATCGAACTCGTTGATCGTAACGAAGAAGCACGTGGTCAGGATAGCGGTCCTACAGCTGAAGCTGTCGAGGCTGGTGAAGAGTAAACTCTCTTTCATACTGATGAATGAAGCGCTCTCCCCTAGGGGAGGGCGCTTTTTTTCGTCTGAAATTAATCATAAAATAGCAAAAGGGAAGGATTTGCGACTGACGCGTGAAATCCTTTGAACTGGAGTGAGTTTCAATATACCCTTTTAAAACTTAGAGTTATGAGTAGTAATTTATCCTTAGGTATATTGACTTAGAGCCACTCTATGATTTTCAAAGCACTGCCCGAACGCTATAGCCAACACTATAAAGATACCTCCCTTAAGGAGTCTTTTAAGTTTCTATGCTTTGGGCATATTACAATTTTCATGCTGGCATTTTTTTCCCTTCTATTTGATTATGTCGGCATGCCCTTTGAACCCAACCAAGAGGCTTATAATGTAGCTTATTATATCGCTCTTGGTTTTCAGGTGTTTTTGCTTATTTATCTAAAGAAACAATTCATACCGATTAAAGCGATGACATGGCTCGCTGGCGCTGTCATTTACTATGTCATCATTACGCTGACTATCTTAGATATTGAAAATGAAAATGGTGTTCTAGCGTATGGATTGCTGTGTATCTTTATGTCCATTAAAATGCAGTTTAATGAAATGGATGTACTGACGATACTGGTCGCGCCGCTCATTGTGGTGAATATAGCGCTTTTTTACTTATATGAAGAGCCGACAACAATCTATCTCGTTGAAATCATTTTGATCACGATGATGGCGGTGATCCTAGCTATTACCTCTGAAAGATATCGTCGAAAGAATTTTCTGAATTGGTTACAATTACAGGAAACAATTGGATTGCTTGAAGCGAATAAGCAAGAACTCTCAGACTTGAATAACAGCTTAGAAAGTCGTGTGATTGAAAGGACACAAGCACTTGAAGAGGCTCAGGAACAGCTTTATATAGATGCCAATCTTGATCACTTGACGCGATTGCCCAACCGACGCCGATTAACCAAGGTGGCTGAAGAAATCATACAAGGGGCGGCCTCAGCAGGAGAACAAGTAGCCTTCTTCTTTATAGATCTCGATCGATTTAAAGAAATTAATGATACATTAGGGCACAAGCTAGGGGATGAACTGCTGTGTGAAATTGCGGATCGATTAGTGGCGCACTTAGCAGACACTGATGTGGTCGCCCGTGTCAGCGGAGATGAATTCATTATTATTGTGCCCTCCGTCGGGTCTCAGCCATTGCTCGTAGAGAAGGCGAAGTTCATTCAAAATAAAATCTCTGACTGTGTCTTGATCGCAGGCAATGAGATCTATATGTCCGCAAGTATTGGCATCAGTCTATACCCTGACCACGGCAAGAGCCTTGATGGACTTCAGAAGCGCGCTGATGCTGCCATGTATGAAGTTAAAAATAGTGGCAAAAATAACTTTTGCATTTTCGATAAAGCGATTGAAGAGAAAGTTGAGCGCGCAGCAAGGTTAGAGCGTGACTTAAGGGGGGCATTAGACAGAAATGAACTTTACGTGGTTTATCAGCCCAAAGTTCATCTTGCCACGCAAAAATATTGTGGTGCAGAAGCTTTGATCCGATGGGAGCATCCTGATCTTGGTTTTATTTCTCCAATAGAATTTATCCCTCTGGCAGAAGAAGCAGGCTTGATCGATAGAATTGGTGACTATGTTCTGCTAGATTCCATTGAAATGCTTAAAGTCCTAAATTTCAAAAAGGATGAGCCTTTTTCGATTGCTATAAATATGTCGCCACTTCAATTGGAAAGAGAGAACTGTCTTGATTCTATTAATCGGCCAATTCTGCATTCAGGCCTATCAGCTTCTCGGTTTGAATTTGAGTTAACAGAAAGCGCAATGCTCAAGACGAACGAAACACATTCTTTTGAGATTTTAAAGACCCTGAGGCGTCAAGGGTATCGGATTAACATTGATGATTTTGGGACAGGGTATTCTTCGCTCAGCTACCTACAGATGTTGCCGGTAGATGTGGTGAAAATTGATCAATCTTTTGTGCGGGATCTTACCGAAAAGGCTGCAAATAAGGTCATCGTAGAATCTGTCATTAAAATTGCTGCGACCATGGATCTGACGGTTGTTGCGGAAGGGGTCGAGACAAAAGAGATCTGTGATTATCTCACTTCCTTGGGCTGTGAATTAGCGCAAGGGTACTTTTTCTCTAAACCAATTTCGAGTAAAGAATTGAAAGAATTGCTGTCTCCACCTCATGGTGCTGGATAATTGGACAAAAAAATCATATTTCTGCCCTAAAAATTGGTAAGATGACTTGCACGCAGCGCTTAAAAGCCGCATAAGAATTCTAAAGGGATTCGTCTATTGTAGTAGGCGAAACAGTAACACTTAACAAAAGGATGCTCAATGCTCTCTAAGCTTTTGGGGATGTTTTCAAGTGATATGGCGATCGATTTAGGTACCGCCAATACACTTGTCTATGTGAAAGGTCGCGGCATCGTGCTGAATGAACCTTCAGTTGTCGCAATGAAATTAGAAGATGGAAGGGCTCGCCCCTATGCTGTCGGGGATGAAGCAAAATTGATGCTAGGTCGGACACCTGGAAATATTCAGGCTATTCGTCCTCTAAGAGACGGTGTCATTGCTGATTTCCAAGTGGCCGAGCATATGATTAAACACTTTATTCACAAAGTGCATAACAGTTCATTCGCCAGCCCAGAAGTTGTGATTTGTGTGCCCTCAGGGTCTACAGCTGTAGAGCGGAAGGCCATTCAGGAATCTGCCGAACAAGCAGGGGCAAGAAAGGTCTATTTAATTGACGAACCGATGGCAGCAGCGATCGGTGCTGGTCTGCCTGTTACTGAGCCAGCTGGTTCCATGGTTGTTGATATCGGTGGGGGAACAACAGAAGTTGCGGTTCTCTCGCTTGCAGGGATCGTTTATGCCACTTCTGTTCGAGTTGGCGGTGATAAGATGGACGAATCTTTGATTGCTTATATTAGACGAAATCACAATCTATTGATCGGCGAAGCTACAGCTGAACGGATTAAAAAAGAAATTGGCACAGCAATGACACCAGAAGACGGCGTTGGTAATTCAATGGTCATTAAAGGCCGTGATTTAATGAATGGTGTTCCAAAAGAAATGGAAATCAATCAGGCGCAAGTCGCAGAGGCATTGTCTGAGCCCGTTTCAGCTATCATTGAAGGTGTTAAAGTGGCACTTGAGCAAACAGCACCAGAGCTGGCTGCAGATATCGTCGACCGCGGTATTGTGATTACAGGCGGCGGGGGGCTGCTTGGTGATCTAGATTCAGTTTTACGGAATGCGACAGGATTGCCTGTTGCCGTTGCAGAAGAAGCCTTAACATGTGTTGCGATTGGAACGGGGCGCGCCATGGAAGACCCAGGACTTCATGCTGTCTTGTCTGATAGTTACTAAGAAAAAAGAAGGTGTCGAGGAAATCGACGCCTTTTTTATGTGCTCTGCCCAGTCTATGGGATGATGCGAAGGGAAATTTAAGAGGGGACCTGGTTTGCTGTGATAGCGCAAGGATCAAATCCACTAGGCGGAACAAGTAGAAAAGGAAAGCGTAATCGATTTACCGCTTATCTTTATATTTTGCTGGCCCTTGTTCTGATGGTTTTTGACGCAAGTGGAAGCCGTTTACCTTCTGTTATGCGTAGTTATGCGACTGATCTGATCTACCCAGTACTGGTCTTTTTTGAGCGCCCCGTTAGAGCCCTTCAAGATGGATTAGAACGTGTAGCAGGGGCTTCTGACATTTACCAAGAGAATGAACGACTGAAGTCCGAGAATGTGGAGTTAAGACGCTGGCGATTGGCAGCTGAACAATTCATGCGCGAAAATGAGCAGCTCCACCGTATGTTAAAAGTGCCGGGTCGCGAAGTGCCCATAGCTGCGACTGCGCGCGTTATCGGAATTGGGGGCGGCGCTTTTCAAAGGAACTTCCTTATTGGCGCAGGGCAAGTGGACGGCGTGCGTATGCACCAGCCTGTTGTGGACGATCGCGGTGTTGTTGGACGGGTGCAATCTACCAGTCGATGGACGGCCCGAGTTTTGCTGGTCACAGATATAAATAGTCGAATACCGGTTCTTCACTCTCCGTCAGGTGCTGTCGCCATTGCCGAAGGGTTGAATAACGATCTACTCCGACTTGCCTTTCTTCCTGAGGGGGTTCAGGTGAAAGTAGGAGATCTTGTTGTCACTTCCGGTCATGGGGGACTTTTTCCTGCTAATTTACCTCTGGCCCAAGTGGTTGAAGTTTCAGAGAATACAGTATTGATGAAGCCGACAGGTCTTTTTAATAAGATTGATCATGTCCGTGTCTTAAATTACGCTTCTCTTTTGAATCAAGGAGAACCTCAAGGAGACGGGCTAAAACAGGAGGAAGAGGATGGCTAAAGTCAAACTAAATATTTCTTCTTTTGGTGCTAAAGGCTATGTGCCTTTGATGGTTTCGCTTTTCTTATCTGCTTTAATGCTTTTGCCGGTTGGGACGGGAGTATCAAATTTAATGATGCCTCATTTCGCATTAATGTGTGTATTTTACTGGACTTCTACGCGTCCTCTGATGATGCCCTATGGTGCCTGCGCTATCATTGGATTAATGTTAGATTTGTGGCTGAATGTCCCTATGGGCTTGAATCTTCTAATTCTTGTGCTGGCCCGCCTTTTTGTGATTAATCAGATCAAATATTATAAAGGCAGAAGCCGTTTGATTTATTGGGCAGTCTTCGCTGTCCTTGCGGCAGGCTTATTCACCCTTTCCTGGGCGTTGACAAGTATTGTGTCCGGCCGCGTGACAGCTGTTGAACCCATTCTTTTTCAATTTTTGCTCACAATTTTTTCCTATGCTATCATTGGTTTGCTATTGGGGCGTATCCGTAGAACAATTTTGGCTTAGGTGAGTGAAGCGTGGCAAGAGAAGGGCAGCGATATCAAAAATATTCCAGACGAGCTTTCTTGCTTGCTGGATTGCAAGGTGCATTTATGGCTGGCCTTGGGGCTCGGCTCTATTATCTTTCTGTCATCCAGGGAAAGAGCTATAAGCTTAAAGCTGATAATAATCGGATCTCCTTGCGCCTTATTGCTCCCAAACGGGGAGAAATTCTGGATCGTTATGGAAAGAAGGTAGCAACTAATAAACAGGATTTCCGTGTATACCTTGTGCCAGAACAAACTCAAAATGTATCAAGGACGTTGCAGAAAATTAATCGCATTCTTCCACTCTCGAAAAATCAGATTTCCCGTATAGAGCGGACAATAAAGCGGCAGAGAAACTTTGTTCCCGTTACAATTGCCAAAGGCCTTGAGTGGCATGATTTTGCGCGTGTTAATGTGGAAATTCCAGGTCTAGAGGGGGTGTTTCCAGATTCTGGTATGACACGAGATTACCCTTATAGTCACCTTGCGGCGCATATTGTTGGCTATGTGGGCAGTCCCCGACCCGAAGACATTGGGAAAGATCCTTTGTATCAACTGCCAGGTTTCAAATTAGGGCGCGACGGCATTGAACGGCGTTATGAAGATAGCCTGAGAGGTCGGGCAGGTGCGCGACGCGTTGAGGTCAATGCAGTTGGGCGGGAAATCCGCGAACTAGATCCGCGCCAGGATGCTGAAGAGGGGCATCCCATTCAATTGACCTTGGATATGGAACTTCAACAGTTTGTTGCTGAAAAATTGGGCGAACAAGCTGCAGGTGCAGTGGTAATGAAAGCTGAATCAGGCGAAATTCTTTCCATGGCATCGACGCCCTCTTATGATCCCAATGATTTTAATTCTGGGATTAGCCAGGAAAACTGGAATGCAATTTTAAAAGATCCAAGAAAACCTTTGTTGAATAAAGCTCTCGCTGGAAAATTCCCTCCTGGATCGACAATAAAAATGCTTGTTGCGCTCGCGGCTCTTGAAAAAGGCTTAATCACTGAAGAGACAACAGTCAGATGCACGGGTAAACACACTTACGGGGACCGCACTTATCACTGTTGGGAAGATAAAGGTCATGGGCGTGTAAATTTACTTCAGTCAATCGCCAAAAGTTGTGATGTTTATTATTATGAACTTGCAGAAAAATTGGACATTGATGATCTGGCTGTTGTGTGCGAAAGGTTTGGCCTAGGAACATCCTACGACATTGGGCTTGATGGCGTTTCCAAAGGTCTGGTTCCTACAAAGGCATGGAAAGAATCGGCATTAGGCGTAAATTGGTATCAAGGGGAAACCCTGAATGCTTCTATTGGTCAAGGAGCCTTCACAGCGACACCTTTAGAATTAGCGGTTATGACCGCTCGTTTAGCGACAGGCAAAGCGATATTTCCAAAGTTAATCCAAGATACTATAGGTGCAGATCATTTATCTGGTACAGCGACCCTTGATGCGAACCCTTTACATCTAGAATTAATGCGAAACGGAATGCATGATGTCATGAAGAGCGGGGGCACTGCCCATGACTTCCGGAATCCAAGAGACACTCAAAAGATTGCAGGCAAGACAGGAACGTCTCAAGTTAGAACCATCTCGAAGGCAGAGAGAAAAGATGGCGTCGTGAAGAATGAAGATCTTGCCTGGAAATCTCGGGACCATGCTCTTTTTGTAGGATATGCTCCTTTTGATAATCCTGAGTATATTGTTTCTGTCCTTGTCCAGCATGGAGGCGGTGGCGGCTCTGTCGCAGCTCCGATCGGCCGTGAAATACTCTATAAATTAACTGAGACAGGTAATTTCACACCTGAAGAGGTGGCGAAGCGACTGGCAAGAGAAAAAGAGGAGGGACTTGATGGGTAAAACCGGTATGTTTGCTCCGCGACACAATGACAAGACGTGGTGGCAACGGCTAATCGGCCTGAATTGGTTCATCGTCTTGCTTGTCTGTGGGTTAGCTTCAGTGGGTGTGGCGATGCTCTATTCTGTCTCTGGTGGTACTTATGAACCCTATGCGGCGGCTCATATTCAAAGGTTTGCCCTATCTTTTGCCGTAATGATTGTCATTGCCACAACAGATATCCGTGTATGGATGTCTCTGTCTTATCCTGCCTGGTTCTTTGGTCTTATTTTACTTGTTGTCGTTGAATTTATAGGACACACAGGCATGGGCGGACAACGCTGGTTAGATCTCGGCTTTATGCGCCTTCAGCCTTCGGAGTTAATGAAAGTTGCTGTTGTGATGGCAATGGCACGGTATTTCCACGGCATTGATTTTAATAAAGTGAAATCATTAAAAAGCCTCATCATTCCAGTCTTTCTTGTGGCCCTGCCAATCTTGCTTGTTCTTCGGCAACCTGATTTGGGGACAAGTTTAATGATTTTGGCGGGTGGTATTGTCGTGATTTTTTTAGCCGGTGTACCGCGTTGGCTCTTTATTGTAGGGGCTGTCTTAGCCCTTGTTGCGACCCCAATTGCATGGTCTGCACTGAAAGATTATCAGAAAAGTCGAGTCATCACATTTATGAATCCTGAATCAGACCCTTATGGGGCGGGATACCAAATTATTCAGTCTAAAATCGCCATTGGTTCTGGTGGAATGTCTGGCAAAGGGTTTCTTCAAGGAACTCAAAGCCATCTCAAGTTTTTGCCCGAGATGAGGACAGATTTTATTTTTACAGCCCAAGTTGAAGAATTCGGCTTGGTTGGAGGAGCCGTTCTTCTTGCTCTCTATATGCTTGTGTTTAGCTATGGTGTCCTCATAGGAGTGGGGTGTAGAAACCATTATGGTCGCTTGCTGGCGTCAGGGCTTGGGTTCACACTTTTCTTATATACGTTAATTAATGTCGGAATGGTTATGGGATTGATGCCAGTTGTCGGGGTGCCTCTCCCCTTGGTGTCTTATGGGGGCTCTGCAATGTTAACGTATATGATCGCTGTTGGACTTATTCTCTGTGTGGCTACAAATAGACATATGACTATCGCCCCTAAAGGCGCGAGCCTCTTTGGGTTTAAACGCTAACCTAGAGCTGAAAAACAGGGTTTGTTGTGAGGATATCATCATTTTCGCTGCGCACGATCGGGGACATACTATCCGCGGGCACAGCTTGGTGGATTTCCATCATTGGCCTAGGGCTCATCCCCATAATGGTTTCAAATTTTTCTTTTAGAATGACATCGACATCTTCAAGGGTCAAAATATGCCCAAGATCATGCAAGCTTGTAACGCCGTGACTTTCAATGCCGCAGGGAACTATACCATTAAAATGTGAGAGATCAGGATCTACATTTATAGCGATTCCGTGAAAGGTTACCCATTTTCTAACACGAACACCAATGGCAGCAATTTTATCTTCTCGACCGTTATCACGCTTTACCCAGATCCCCACACGCCCATCACGACGTTCCCCCTTCACTTGGAAGGCATCAAGGGTTTGTATAATAACCTCTTCCAAATTCCAAATAAACTTTCGAAGATCTTTACCGCGCTCATTCAAATTGAGCATGAAGTATACTACGCGTTGACCGGGCCCGTGGTATGTATATTGACCGCCACGTCCAGCATCGTAAACTGGGAAACGATCAGGGTCTAAAAGATCAGAAGGATCAGCGCTGGTTCCAGCTGTATAGAGCGGTTCATGTTCAAGCAACCAAACTTGCTCCTCTGCGGAGTTCGTGAAGATTGCAGCTGCGCGCTCTTCCATCGCGTTCATCGCATATGGATAGTCAACAGTCTGATCACTTATTTTCCATTCAAGGGCCATCGCAAGATCCTTTTTCCTCTATACAGGCTATATATATGTTCTAGAATTTAGGTCAATAGAAACCCTCTTTACCTTTTTATCTGAATGGCTTAGTGTAAGGTCACCAAAGAAATTAAGAAGTAGGATGTTATGGCTACACAAGCTGTTAATCGAGTCACCGTTGAAATTACCGTTACCCTTGGTAAATCAATTATGCCTGTCCGTCAGCTTCTTAAGATGGGTCGCGGCGCAGTGATTGACTTAGATGCGCGCCATGAAGATGAGTGCTGGATCTATGCGAATGAAGAATTAATTGCGCGCGGTGAAATCATGATAGTCGGAGATAGAGTTGGGGTTTCAATCACTCGCATGATGTCTCAATTACAAGTTTAAATATTATTTCAAAAAAAGGCTTGCGTCTTTAAAGGGCTTTCGCTATTTATCGCCGCACACCATTTCGCGGCCATGGCGGAATTGGTAGACGCGCAGCGTTGAGGTCGCTGTGGGATTGTATCCCGTGGAAGTTCGAGTCTTCTTGGCCGCACCATTTTCCCTATTTTTGCTTTATTCTTAGGTCTTTGCTTTGTTTTTATAAGGCTTCCTTGCATTCTTGATTTTTCGCCATACTATACTGCCATTATTCTAGGGAGGAATATATGTCTGATCATCAACCAAAAGAACTGAATAGCGGAATTTTAGGATGGATTGAGCGCACGGGTAACAGATTACCTGATCCTGTCTTTCTCTTTTTATGGCTTATTCTCTTTCTCGTTATTGCCTCTGTCCTATTATCGTCGATGGGCGTTTCTGCTTTGCATCCTACGATTAAGGATTCTGCGGGCAATGCGACGGTGATTGCTGTCAGCAGTTTGTTGTCTGCAGAAAATATTGAAAAGCTCTTTGTAGATATGCCAAAAACTATGACTCACTTTCATCCTTTGGGATATGTGTTGATTGTGATGCTGGGAGCAGGTGTCGCAGAGCGCACAGGGCTTTTCTCCAGTGCAATGCGCGCAGGGGTCGCTTCAGCACCCAAAATGCTTCTCACCCCAGTGGTTGCTTTGGTTGCCATGATTGCGAACTTGGCGGCAGATGCCGCTTATGTGGTACTCATTCCTCTTGCCGGCATATTATTCGCCTCAGCTGGCCGCCATCCAATTGCGGGCATTGCAGCGGCATTTGCAGGGGTGTCTGGTGGTTTTTCAGCGAATTTGTTGCCAGGTCAACTAGACGCACTGCTGTTTGGAATAACAGAATCAGCCGTTGAGCTATTGGTGCCAACATGGGATGCAAATATTGCAGGTAACTGGTATTTCATCATGGCGATGACTTTTGTTTTTCTACCGATTATTTGGTATGTGACAGATAAAATTGTCGAACCGCGCCTCGGTAAATTTAATGCAAAAGAAAGCACAATTGATATTAGTGCAGAAGATCAGGGCAGACTTTCTGAACAGCAGAGAAAGGGTCTAAAGAGAGCGGGACTTGCTGTTCTCGCCGTCATTGCTTTTTGGGTTTATATTACTCTTGGACCAGGCACACCTCTGATTGATGAGTCTGCAGTTGCGACTGCACAACTTTCTCCCTTCTATAAGTCGTTGGTAGCAGGCTTTTTTGTCATGTTTCTGCTTGCAGGGTGGGCCTATGGCTCGGCTGTTGGAACGGTGAAGGATCACCGTGATGTTGTGACTATGATGGCAGATTCTATGAAGGACATGGCCTATTATCTTGTCATCGTCTTTACAGCAGCACATTTTGTTGTAATGTTCAATTGGTCGAATATGGGAATAATTTTAGCGATCAACGGTGCAGAATTTCTGGGATCGACAGATCTGCCGATGCCTGTGTTGATTGGGCTCATGATTCTGATTGCGGCCATGATTAATATCTTTGTAGGATCTGCCAGTGCTAAATGGGCCATACTGGCTCCCGTGATGGTCCCAATGTTTATGTTGCTTGGGGTAAGCCCTGAAATGGCGACTGCAGCCTACAGAATGGGAGACGGTGCTACAAATATCATCACACCATTGATGTTTTATTTCCCTCTAATTCTTGCTTTCTGTCAGCGCTGGAAACCTGAGTTTGGTCTCGGCAGTTTGACGGCCATGATGATTCCTTATTCTATCTGGATGTTGGTTCTCGGCCTTCTCATGACCATGACATGGATAGGATTAGACTTGCCGCTTGGGCCCGGAGCCTCTGCAAGTTATGTCTTGCCGGGCAAATAGGTTCATGGTTTAAATTTAAAGAGGCAAGGCTCGCTATGAATTTGGCGGGCCTTTCTTTTGTTATGGATCTTGATAATTGTCAGTGTTTTTTTTACAGTCCGCCCTATATTGCGGTGGTAGAATTATTTAA
Source organism: Temperatibacter marinus (assembly GCF_031598375.1). Classification (NCBI taxonomy): domain Bacteria; kingdom Pseudomonadati; phylum Pseudomonadota; class Alphaproteobacteria; order Kordiimonadales; family Temperatibacteraceae; genus Temperatibacter; species Temperatibacter marinus. The sequence goes on along the minus strand of NZ_CP123872.1, from coordinate 10,184 downwards.
GTGGGGATTATTATGGCTGATATCGTTATAATTGGTGGAGGTCACGCGGCGGCGCAGCTGGTGACGAGTTTAAAACAGCAAAAATTTGATGGATCTATCGTTCTTATCTCGGATGAGAATGAACTGCCGTATCAACGACCACCCCTTTCGAAAGCCTACTTGAAAGGGGAGATGACACGAGAACGTCTCGTCATAAATCGTCAAAAACTCTACGAAGATATGAATGTAGATCTCAAATTGAACTGTCGCGCTGAAAAGATTGATAGGGAGGCAAAGTCAGTCTTGCTTGCGGATGGCTCAACCATTCCTTACGGCTCTTTGATTTTAGCAACAGGCGGCCATGCGCGTCAGCTTGAAGTGCCAGGGTGCGATAAAACAGGTCTTCACTATGTTAGAAAGATTGCAGATATTGATGCAATGCATGCTTCATGGGATAAAGCAGAAAAGATCGTCATTATCGGCGGCGGCTATATTGGTCTTGAGATCGCAGCGGTTGCGCGCGGCGCAGAGAAGTCTGTTACACTGCTTGAGGCAGAGGATCGATTGCTTAAACGTGTTACTGCGCCCACTGTCTCTGAGTTTTATCACGCTGTTCATTCTTCAAAGGGTGTCGACATTCAATTGAATAAAATTGCGACTGCTTTTGAAGGGGATGACTGCATACGTTCAGTGGTGACACAGGACGGGGCACGCTTGGAAGCTGATCTTGTTATTATTGGAATTGGATTAATCGCCAATAGCGAACTCGCTGATGCGGCGGGGTTAGAGACAAACCAAGCAGGGATTGTGGTCAATGCCCAATGCCAAACATCAGATTCGGATATATACGCCGTCGGGGATGTCACATGGCACCATAATCCTTTTTATGATCGTCACATGCGCCTTGAATCTGTTCAAAATGCTGTGGATCAAGCAAAAGTAGCCATACAGCATATATGTGGTCACGACGTATCTTATAACGCACAACCTTGGTTCTGGTCTGATCAATATGAGTTGAAACTTCAGATGGTTGGTTTAAACCAAGGCTACGATGAAATCATTGAGCGTGGAAGCCGAGAGGAAGGCAAGCTTGCTTTCTTTTATCTGAAAGAGGGGCGGATGATAGCCGCAGACTGTATTTCATCAATGGCGGAATTCATGCAGTCGAAAAAGCTGATCGCTGCCCGTGTGCCAGTCACAGCTGACTCTTTACAAGATCCTAGACCCTTTAAAGAAGTGGCCACTGATTTACTCGGATAGAAAAAGGTGACTTTGGAAATATGTAAATCTAAAGGTTTTCTGCCCCAGGCCACCGATCCACAAGGCCACTATCAATATGTGCCAAGTCTAAGATACGGCCAACGGTATGGTTAATCATCTCATCAATTGTTTGTGGTTTCGTATAAAGAGCAGGCATGGGCGGTGCTACGAGAGCCCCAATTTGTGTTGCCTTAAGTAACAGTTCACAGTGACCAGCATGTAAGGGTGTTTCACGAGGCATCAGAATGAGCTGTCTGTTTTCTTTGAGAATTACATCAGCAGCGCGAGTTAGTAAATCATCTGCAAAGCTATGAACAATGCCGGATAGGTTTTTCATGGAACACGCTGCGACAATCATGCAGTCTGTCTTAAAGCTCCCACTAGCAATCGAGGCTCCGACATTTGAGTTTTTATGCACAAAGTCTGCTAAGCCTTCTACCTCTATAACGGTATATTCGGTTTCTAGTCCAATATTCATCCGGCCAGTTTTTGACATAACCAGATGTGTTTCTATTTCCTCAATAGGTTTAAGGACTTCTAGAAGACGAATGCCGTAAAGAGAGCCGCTTGCGCCGCCAATGCCAATGATAACTTTTTTCATAGTGCTAAATTCTTCTTTTCCCTTTATAGAGAGATCCTATGCTATATAGGCTATTCCCTAATCAATGAAAAGAAAAAGCATGTTTTTTAGACCTGTTGAAAAGAAAGATCTCACGATTGTTTTAGCTCTTATCAAAGAATTAGCAACGCATGAAAGGCGGCCTGATGCTGTTGTTGCATCGGTTCAAGATTTAGAGAGTATCCTTTTTTCACCTCACCCAATCGGTTATGGATTGGTTGCTGAACGAGATGGTCACATAGTAGGCTACGCCTTGCTTGCGATAAAATTTTCAAGTTTCAGAGGGAAGCCTGTACTCTATATCGAAGATGTGTATATTCAACAAAAGGCAAGAGGGAAGGGTGCAGGGTTTTCCTTCATGCAGGAGATATCTAGATTTGCTCAGCATAAAAACTGTATCGCCATGGAATGGTCAGCCCTTGATTTCAACGAAATTGCCATTACTTTCTACGAGAAAATGGGTGCTGAACTTGAAACAGGTCGAGTACACTTTGATGGTGATAGTGAATTTATAAAAAGAATAAGTGACGCTTAATATGAAATTAGAAGATACACGAAAAGAACAGATTTACACTGAGGTTGAAGGCCAAATCCTTGCAGTTCTTGACGGTGAGGAAAATAGAATAGCCCAAATGGCCACTATTAGCTGTCTACTTTCTCAGGCCTTTCCTGAAACATATTTTTGGACCGGATTTTACATTGTCGACCCGCTGAAAGAGGATGAATTAATTGTCGGCCCCTATCAGGGTACCCTAGGCTGTCTTAGAATTGCATTTGGCCGGGGAGTTTGTGGTCTTGCAGCGCAGGAAAAGGAAACGCAAATTGTAGATGACGTTCATGCGCATCCAAATCATATTGCGTGTGATAGTCGGAGTCAGTCTGAAATAGTCGTGCCTGTTCTTGATCAAAAGGGCAAATTATTGGCTGTATTTGATGTGGATTCTACAGATTTAGGGTCCTTTAATAACGTTGATCAGGTCGCCTTAGAGCGATTGATGAAGCAAATCTTCACATAGGGAATTTTATGAAATATTTACACACAATGGTTCGTGTCTCAGACTTAGATGAGTCTCTAGATTTTTATTGTAAAAAACTCGGCCTCACAGAGGTGAATCGTAAAGAGGTGCCGGCCGGTCGTTTTACCCTTGTATTTTTAGCTGCTGAAGGCGACGAATCTTCTCAGGTTGAACTTACATACAACTGGGATCCCGAAGTCTATGATGAAGGTCGAAACTTTGGGCATTTAGCCTATCATGTTGAAAATATTTATGAGACATGTCAGCGCCTGATGGATGCGGGTGTCACAATTAACCGTCCACCCCGCGATGGTCATATGGCATTTGTTAGGTCCCCTGATAATATTTCCATAGAGTTATTACAGCAAGGGGAAAGGCTGCCTCCCAAAGAACCTTGGGCATCTATGGGGAATGTTGGAAAGTGGTAAAAGTTTACTGTTAATATCGGATGTCTTTTTTGCAGCGCAAAAGCATCATTCCCTAATATTTCACTGGTCAGAAAGAGGAAATGACAGTAGTCTTCGTTTACACTTAATAAAGAATTAACTGTTACTATTCACGACGTTGTCTCGAATAGTTGGCTTGGGGAGGTTTATTTGAAGTCGGATTGGCAGAAAAGATTATCTTTTAAGATGGCAAGGACAGCAGTTCTCATCGCCTTTTCTGTTGGAATTTTGCTTTCCTGCCTCCAGGTTTATTGGGATTATTTGCAAGAAGGGGATGAGCTCTCTCGTTCTGTAGAAGAGATTATGCTGGTGCACTCTAAATCTTCTTCTCGTGTTGTAATGATTCTTGATCCTGAGTTGGCGGAAGAAATGGTAGAAGGGCTTGTCATTTATCCTTTCATTCGGGAAGCCCGGATTATTGATGAGAATAATGAAATTCTTGCGTCCTATAGAGATGTTTCAACAGACCAAGAACTCAGTAAGAACAGCACAACTCTTAGGATAGCCCGCTCTTTTGTAACGGATATGATCACATTCTCTCGTGACCTTGAAGTTGAAAACACTTTCTCTGATAAGCCAGGCCGATTAGAAGTGGTCGTTGATAAAGCCCTCGGTATGCAGCCCTTTTTCTCCCGCGTGATGACAATTTTTCTGTCAGGGTTTATCCGCAATTTTCTCCTTGTGGGGCTTTTGTATTTTGTCTTTTATGCGTCTCTGACGAAACCTCTCTCGCAGATGGTTGGACAGGTGAGTTTAATTGACCCCGAGCAGCCCGGTGAGCGCCGAATCCCAATTGCAGAAAATCATCGCGAAGATGAAATCGGTATTCTTGCACAATCTCTGAATAATGCTTTTGATAAGTCACAAGCAATGTTGGACAATATGCGAGCAACGAACAAAGCGCTGGCTTCGTCTGAAGATACCCTTCGTAAAAGGACTTGGGAACTCGAAAAAGAAGTGCAGAATGGTCGTAAAATCACCATGGAATTGATAGCAACGAAAGAAGAGGCGGAGAAGGCAAACCGTGCTAAATCAGCTTTCCTTGCTAATGTCTCCCACGAATTAAGAACGCCGTTGAATGCGATTATTGGTTTTTCTAGTATTATGAGTGACGAGATGTTTGGTCCCATTGGAAATGACCGCTATAAATCTTATTTGAATGATATTAAGGACAGCAGTGAACATTTAGGAGCGTTGCTTGGTGAAGTCTTGGATTTGGCGAAAATTGAAGCGGGCCAAATGCAGATGGAACCTGAAGACTTTGCCTTTACAGATTTACTGAATGAAAGCGTTTCTCTGATGAGTGGGCAAGCCGCGTCTAAGAGTTTAAAACTTACCAGTAAGATCCCTAACGACCTCCCTCTGTTGCATGGGGATCGGCTGCGCATTAAGCAGTCCGTCATCAATATCCTTTCCAATGCCATAAAATTTACACCTGAATCAGGAAAAGTCCATTTAGAAGCACATATCCGAGAGGACGGTGGGTGCTCGGTCTATGTTGAGGATACCGGTATTGGCATCCCTTCAGAAGAGCATGAAGACATTTTCACGCCCTTTATGAGAGCCTCAGGCGCTTTAAGTCGTTCCCACGAAGGAACAGGACTGGGCCTTGCGATTGTTGCTTCCTTTGTGAATGAACATGAAGGCACCATTGAACTGGACAGTGAAATGGGTGAAGGGACAAAAATTACAATTAATTTCCCAGCAGAGCGTTCTATCTCAAGTTCTTAGTATCAGAAAGTTTATCATGCTATACACATTTTATGAAATGCAACAGATGGCTTTTGCGCCAATGCGCTATATGGCAACACAGGGACAGAAGTTTTATTCTAACCCGACTAATCCTGTATCTCATACACCGGCAGGGCGTTTTGCCTCTGCAAGCTTTGATATTCTCGAACAGTTAACGCGACGATACGGCAAGCCTAAATTCGGCCTGACTTCAACGATTATTGAGGGGCAGACCATTGAGGTAGAAGAGCAAATTGTTAGCCGTCGCCCGTTTGGGCAACTTAAACATTTTAAGAGGAAAACTCATTGCAGTGATCCTCGGGTATTGATTGTCGCTCCCATGTCTGGACATTATGCCACTTTATTACGGGGAACAGTTGAAGCTCTTTTGCCAGATCATGATGTTTATATCACAGATTGGCGCGATGCCCGAAAAATTCCCATGACGGAGGGCAGTTTCGATTTAGACGATTATGTTGATTATATTGTTGATTGGTTAGAGGATTTAGGACCGAACACACATATATTAGCCGTTTGTCAGCCTTGTGTGCCTGTTTATGCTGCTCTTGCTCTTATGAGTGAAGAAGATCATCCGTGTACGCCTGCCTCAATGACACTGATGGGTGGCCCGATCGATACAAGAAAAAGCCCGACAGAGGTAAATCAGTTGGCGCAAGATCGCCCCTATAGTTGGTTTGAAAATAACGTTATCACGATGGTTCCAGCACCAAATCCTGGAATGATGAGAAAAGTTTACCCTGGATTTCTGCAACTCGCAGGCTTTATGACAATGAATCTAGGTGATCATGTGGATAAGCATAATGAAATGTTTGAGAAACTGGTCACCGGCGACGGAGAGAGCGCAAATAAAACGAGGGCTTTTTACGAAGAATATCGGGCAGTGATGGACATGACTGCAGAATTCTATTTGCAGACGATTGATATTGTATTTCAGCGTCACCTTTTACCCGATGGAAAGTGGGTTTCAAAGGGGCGGACCATTAAACCAGAAGCAATCAACGAGACAGCTATTCTTGCTATAGAAGGGGAGCTAGATGATATTTCTGGTCAGGGACAGACGAAGGCTGCTTTGGATATTTCAACGTCACTGCCGCATGAATTAAAAGACTATTACCTTGCCCCCAAAGTCGGACACTATGGTATCTTTAATGGTCGACGCTGGAGAGAGGACATTTGTCCGCGCTTTAAAGATTTTGTTCGAAAACATGATCAGAAGGTGAAGAAAAAAACAGCCTAGTGTGACTTCTTTTGCGAGGAGATCGTATGAAGTTTCAGGTTGGAATCAAGAAACTGGATATCTTGATCGCCGCTCTTGGTTTCACAATGTTTGTTCGCCTGTAGGTCAGGGGCAGTAATAGCCGCCCATCTCGAGAAAATACATTCAAAATAATAAAGGGAAATAGCCTCTTTTTCATGAAGGCTTGTTAAAAACTCTTCTTTTGGAAATGTAAAAAACGGTACTTTTAATGAATTCGGATCTGGGCTTTTTCTGACATCATGCCTCAAAGGTATTTTACCCTCTGGTGAGGTAAGTCCGTGGTCTGCAAAGAATAGATATTTTCCTTTTTCTGCGGCCACCAAGTCTATGATCTTATCCTGAACATAATCAGTATATAGAATTGAGTTATCATAGCGGTCTAAAGACGAGTTTTCGCCTCTGAATTTAGAGAAATTCTTAGGGTAGCGATCTTCAAATGACATATGTGACCCATAAAAGTGTAAGATAAAAAGGGATTTATCGTCCCTCTTTACAAGCATGGTCTTTAGCGTCTTTAACAACGCCTCATCGTAGACTTCCCCGCCTTCATCTGTGGAAAAAAAGAAAGAATGGTCGGCTTGACCCGCCAGAGCAGACACTGAAAAATCCCAGCGGCTTACCTTGGCATGATTTGAGATCCAGTAAGTTGTATACCCGGCATCTTTTGCCAGATTGATAATAGATTTTGAGAGATCGGGTGTCTGATTCATTTTTGTTAAGATTGCAGGAATAGAACTCCATGTATTTGTTCCGGCCGCATATGTATTTTTGAATAAATCAAGTGTATTTATGCGTTGCGATAAGAGAGGTGTTGTCTGTCTAGAATACCCATAAATCCCTAAATTATCAGCTCTAAGTGCTTCACCGATACCTATGACCAATAAATCCTTACCATTGCGAGAGGATGTGACGTGGCTCCAGCTGCTTTCGATGTTGACTTGGCGGGAAAATAAGACGAGGCTATCCATAATGCCGCGAATTGATTTAATCGCTGGCAGTCTACCCCCAATATCCTCATGGATGGCATATTCAATTTTAGTATATCTTTCCGAAAACCCTCGTGCCATCCCTGTCTTTAGATAGCTTTTATAATGGTCTGATGAGAAGAGGTTGTTGCTAGAGATACCTAGAGGCATAAAAACATAGAGAATGCCAACAAAGGTTAAGAGATATGAGATTGATTGACGTTGCTGGGATGGGGCTGCGGTGATGCTGAATAGAAACAGCCCAATCGTAAGAATTTGAAGGCTGTTGTAGCTGATGAATGAGATGACTTCACCAAGAGATGTGTTTAAGAGACTCATGATGAGGCTTACCGAGAGGGAGGACTGATACGTGAGTTGTGTAAACAGTTCCGCACTCAATACTAAAGCAAGAGTTAGTCTAATCCCTTTTCTTTTTACAAGAGTGAATAGGCCTAGCAATAAACAAGATTGAAAAGCGATGTGAATGAGGCCTTTTACAATTGAGGCATCAAATTTAGCAAGATTGATTAGAATACAATAAGTCAGTATTGTGAGGGGTAAAATGAGTAATTTATAGTTCATTCTTCATCCCTTTGAATCTCTTGCCTAACTTTAAAGGCTACATTTATTTATATCAAAAAATTGTTCATCAGTGAGAATTATTTTTACTGATCTATCGTTTAAATAAGTTGATAGAAGAGGACTGTCATTGACTGTCCATAGTAAAATTGGGATTTCACCTAGGGCATTTTTAAGCCGCGTTGAATACTGTCTATAGTCCATAGAAATAGCAGAAAAATCACCATAGAGATATTTAATTTTAGCTTTGTAAGTATCAATCCAAAATCTAAAGACGCTTGCATCAGGAGAATGCGTAAACCAGTAACTGGTAGGGAAGTTCGATTGCGTAAAGAAAGACAAATTACGAGTATTTTTAGATTCCAACAAGGTCCTAGTCTTCAGCTGGTATGCCTTATCAAGTTTTGTTAACCCTTCTAGGGCCTCCAAGGCTTCAGTTTTGGACATTTGACTTAAGTTTTTAAAATCTAACCAATAATAAATCGAGTTTCCGAATTTTTGAAGGACTGTTTCTAATTTTAATATCTCTCCATTTTTAAGGTTGTATGGATAGTCATGTGAGACAATAAATTCATTATGATCTTTATCAAAAAAAACATCGATCTCTAGCCCAGGTGCGCTGAGATCAATCGCTGCTTGCATAGCCTCGATTGAATTTTGATCAGTATTTTGGGTGTATCCCCTATGAGACCATATCTTTTTGCAGTTGTTATAAAAGAAGTGTGCAGTGGTTGCCTTATTATCTATGACATGATCAATAGATAATATAGCAATCACTAGGCTTAAGACTAGAATCGTTATAAAGAGGAAGGTGATGGCCTTGATGCTTTTTTTCATAAGCTTTAACTATAAGGGCTCTGCGGTTTTTAGTAAAAACAAAATGAGCAAAAGAGTGGAATTATTCTATAAGATACTCAAAGTGTTACTCTATGAAATTTTTGTTATAAAGAGATACACAGCTGCAGACCTCAATGCTTAGTAAACGAATTTCTTACTAGACTTTTCTTGCTTGTCTTGCTCTCATGGTTTGAGGGAGAAAAGTTATGAAATACACAATCGCATTCATTTTAGCCACATGCATAGTAGCACTTCAAGTCTCTGCGGTAGAGGAACAAGAAACATCGCCGCAAAAAGTCATCGAGGCTTTGTTTGATGCAATGCGCGCAGGGGATAAAGAGGCCCTGCTTTCACATTGGGTGGAGGGTGCGAGCCTGCGCCGTGTCACCTCAAAAGGCGAAGTGAAGGGAGATGCTTTGCCCCGTTGGAGTGAGTGGGTCGGGACATTGGATCAGGGGGCTGCGGATGAAAAAATCTTTGACCTTAAGGTCACACAATTTGGAAACCTGGCAACAGTTTGGGCACCCTTTACAATTCATTTTAATGGAAAGTTGGTGGGATGCGGTGTGAACACATTTATTTTAGCAAAACCTAAAGGGAAAAATTGGAAGATCGTCAGTGGCATGGATACAGACCATAAAGGGGACTGTGCTGAATACGGCCCTTCGAAGTAACTGGGTTTGAGCTTCTAAAAAATTACAGCCAAAAAAAAGGCCTGAATTCCTCAGGCCTTTACCATCAATGACACTTTGTCTTTATCCATATTGGATCCATATTGGTGACAATTTATTCTGCAGCCTCAGGTTCCCGCAGGACATATCCTCGTCCCCACACAGTCTCGATATAATTAGCACCGCCTGCAGCTGTTGCAATTTTCTTTCGCAATTTACAGATGAAAACGTCAATAATCTTTAACTCAGGTTCGTCAATGCCCCCATATAAATGATTGAGAAACATTTCTTTTGTTAACGTCGTACCTTTTCTAAGAGAAAAGAGCTCGATCATCGCATACTCTTTCCCAGTAAGATGGACACGTTTCTTATTCACTTCTACAGTTTTCTGGTCCAGATTTACCGACAGCTGACCTGTCGTGATGATAGACTGCGCATGCCCTTTAGAGCGCCGAACAATAGCCTGAATTCTCGCAACGAGTTCCTCTTTGTGGAAAGGTTTGGTGAGATAATCATCGGCCCCAAATCCGAGACCTTTGACCTTATTTTCCATTTCAGTCAGGCCTGAGAGGATCAAGATAGGGGTTTCAATTTTTGATGCCCGAAGCTGGCGCAAAACATCATACCCATGCATATCGGGAAGGTTAAGATCTAAAAGGATGATATCGTAGTCATACAACTTTCCAAGATCAAGGCCTTCCTCGCCCATGTCTGTGCTGTATACATTAAACCCTTCTGATGCCAGCATCAGCTCTATTGATCTGGTGACCGTTGGATCATCTTCTATGAGTAAGACACGCAT